>CAWJDC010000008.1:0-176314 GCA_963841575.1 uncultured Alphaproteobacteria bacterium | reverse complement strand
AGGCATTATCCAAAGTTCCACGGAACATCTTCGGCTTTGGTTTGTTCGAACACGTGTGAGTAACAGGGCCCCCATGATTGCGGAGAAAACCGTGCAGAAACATGCATCCATAGTTCTTCTCGTGCTCCTCAGCTCAGTAATCACAGCGTCGGCCGCCGATAAAGCCGATCAAAAATTTATGCAGGAGGCGATGCAGGGAAACTTGGCCGAAATCCAAATGGGTCAGCTCGCCCAGCAGAAGGGCCAAAGCGACGACGTGAAATCCTACGGCCAGATGCTCGTAACGGATCATACGGCTTCAAATGAAGACGCGAAGAAGGTCGTCGACCAGATGGGAATGACGCCGCCGACTGAGCCCAGCGCCACACAAAAGGCCATGTACAATAAAATCTCGAAACTCTCCGGTGCCGCGTTCGATCGTTCATTCGCTAAAGAGATGGTTGCCGATCACAAAAAGGACATCGCGGAGTTCAAAAGAGAGAGCCGGAAAAAGGACGATCCGGCCGCGCAGTTTGCGCAACAGACCTTGCCGACGCTGCAGAAACACCTCGACGCCGCGGAGAAGTTAGAGAAATCTTCTCGATAATCCGCGCGAGCCAATGTCGTTGCCCGCGTCTTGTATAGCGACAAAATATATAATGAATGTAACGCTATGAACTAGAGGAAGCGACGATGAGCGCTAATCCAAAGGACGCGCGCTCGCAATCGCGATTGGAAAAGGCCGCGCAGGAGAAACGACAACCTCACGGCGGATTACGAAGTCCGAGCAAAAAGTGTTCGTAAAAAAATCGCGCCTAGCCTTCGATTAGCTAAGGAAGCGCACGCGCACGAGGAGTCGCCTGTCAAACCCACAAAGCGGCAAAAAATATAGCTCGGCCAACATACAAGGGCCGGCAAGGGGCCGGCGACCACAAAAACCTACCAACGATATGCTGCGCGATGCCTTCAACAGGCGCGTAAGATGTATGATCCTCACCTGAAGGCATTTTTGATCGAAATGGCCGAAGAGTGGCAAAGGCTCGCTCCCCAAAAGGTAGGCGCAGAAGGCCGGCCCGGTGCCTAAAATTTGGTTTCGGAGCCAGATGGAGGCGATTAGGGAAGGGTCGCTACGCATCGACCGTCCGGCCGGCCCGATGCTTCAAATTTGGATTCGGAGCCAGATCGAGACGATTAGGGAAAGGGTAGCTACGCATCGACCGTCCGCTTTCCAATTTCCACTCACCATCGAGCCATTTGGCTTCAAACTGGGCGTGAGCCACTCCCGAGAAGAACTGAGCGATCACGGCCGGTTCGTCGTAGTAGAGGCCGCTGCGTTCGTCGTCGGCAAACACCATGAAAGGCGCGTCGGATCGAGCACGCCGGTTTTCGGATCGATGGCCAGCCGGATTTGAACGACGCATTTTGTCATGCGGCGCTGCCCAATCAGGCCTTCGCTGCCTCTTTGATCTACCGGGAGTGCTTTTTCTGCGCCGTGAATTGTGCGAGTGCGCAGAATGGAGCATGCGGGGATCGGGCCGGGACGTTCCTCATAAGTGAAGCGGTTAATTACAATACCGTAAATTAATTCAAGGCGGATTATCTGCATCTGGCGTTTTCTGTAGTCCATTGCCGTCCGTTGCGGATCGTCACCGTTCGCGAACGAAGCGGTGCCGGTGACATTGGCGAACGTCGGATTGCCACGCCAGCGGAAAGGTAATTAAAAAAGGTCCGTGCCGTCCATTGCGGATCGTCACCGTTCGCCAGGTGGTTTGCCTCCGGCTGCATGCCGCCGATGCCGATCGACAAGGCTGTCATCCATTCGATCTTCGACCGCAATCATCCGGGTACCGCTGACGAAAAGGTGATCGACGCCTTCGCCGACGCCGTCGAGCTTCTTCACGCAGCCCTCACCGATCTATCAGGGCTGATTAATCTTCCTCCTCCGGCGAGGGGAAGAAACATGTCACCACGTATAGCGCAGCGTTCCCGTGCCGGCGTAGGTCTGCGAGCCGGCGGCGAACTCGCCGTCGAATTTGGCGGCGAGCCGACCAGTTGGCGGTGATGTGCAGTTCGGCGCCGGCCGAGGCGAGCGCGGAGTTCTTCGGCGGCGTCGCGCCGTTGACGATGAAGCTCGCGCCCGGCAGCGACTGGAACACCGCGTCGAGCGCCGGATTGGTGACCCAGTCGTGCGCCCAGGCGAGCACGCGCGCGCAGCGCCAGCGGCATGCCGTTCGATGATCGTCATATCGTCGAACCGCGCGCCGAGTTCGCTGCGCGTATCGGTCGCCGTCATGGCGTTGTAGCCGAGCGCGAAGCCACCGCCGGTCAGATCGGTCTCGCTGTAGTTCGGCGTGTGGAAGCTCTGCGCCTGCAACGCCGCGTAAGGCGTCACGCCGATGGTCGGCAGCGCGGCGTAGCGATAGCCGGCCTCGATGCGGCCGCGCGTAGCTCTGCGCGTTGAAGCGCGCGTCGAGCTGATCGCCGAGCGCGATGCGGTTGGTCGTCATCCAGTGATTGGCGAAGGCCAGCGCTGCGGCCACATAGGCCGGTCCGGAGCGGGTCGCGCCATAAACGCCGGCCTGGAACGCGTCGCTGCGGCCGCCGCCGAGCCCTGCGGCCAAGCCCCAGTTGGTGCCGCCGCCGGCGAGCGCGAAGCCCGCCACCGTGTCGGGCGATGAAGTGATAATCCATGCCGGCCGCGAAGCCGTAGTCCCGCGCGGTGACGGTATTCGAGCCGACAGCGGCATTGCCGTCCGTCTTGTTCGAGCCGCCGAAGCCGCCGCCCCAAGCGCTCCAGCGCTGCTCGAACGATTGCGGCCTTGGCGGCGCCTTGAGCACGCCCGCATAGCCGAGCGCGACGTCAGGCGGGAAGCTCGCCTGTTGACCCGGCGCAAAGCCCATCGCCGCTCCGCCGCCGCCACCGGCCAGCCGGTGCCGCTCCGGCCATCGACGAACGGATCGAGCATCAGGTTCAAAAACTGATCCATCATCTTGAACGCGCCGTCGGCAGCGCCGGTCGCCGCCTCGCCGTCGATTTGCGTCAGGCCGCCGGGGCTCAGGCCGAAGAACGCCGCCGGAACGCCGCCATTGCTGTTGAAATAATTGGTCAGCGCGTTGGCGACGTTTTGTTGGTTGATGTTGAGACCGGTGTAGTTGGTGAAGCCGGCGACGAGGTTCAGATAAGCATCGTCGGCATCGTAACTCAGGCTGTCGCTCGCACCAGACGGCAGGCCGACGTTAGTCACGCCGGCGAACGTGGTGCCGCCCAAGCCGCCCGCTGCGGTGAGGATTGTGTATTGCTTCGACACATAGTTGCCGGACGCGAATGACGCCGCGACGGTACCACCTCAGCGACGCCGTACCGGTCACGGTGGCGTAGGTCGAAGTGGCCGGATTGAGCGAGATCGCATAGGTCGAGCCCGGCGCCAACATGAGATTGCCGGCGATCGTGATGAACGTGCCGGGCACGCTCGCCGTTCCGGGCGTGAAAGTCGAGCTGGCGAAGCTCACAGCGAGAGGATCGATAGTACCGGTGCCAGTGAGCGTGCCACCCGCGTTCACCATCACGCTACTGGTGCCCGTGAGTGAACCGTCCACCTCCAGCGTGCCGCCGCTGATGGTAGTTGCGCCGGTGTAGGAATTGGTGCCCGACAATATCAGCGTACCGGTCGTCGTCTTGGTGACCGCGCCCCCGCCGCTGATGTTGCCGGCAAAATTTCCGGAATTGATGATTGTCAGCGCGCCGGCACTGTTGGTAAGGACGCCAGCGCCTTGCAGGTTGCCGATGGTGGCACCGGAGCCGGAATTACCGTTGAAATCGAGCACCGCGCCAGCGTCGATCCGGGTGGTGCCGGCAAAATGCGTCAGGAAACCCAGCAAGGCGTTGCCGGAACTGGCCTGCAATGTGCCGCCGGCGACTTCGAGCGTGGCGAGCGGGTCGCCGGGCAGGCTGCTCGCGGCGAAGACGATGGTCCCGTTATCGGTCGCCGAGCCGAATACCACGTCCGCATTGGAGGGCCCCGCCGTGAACGCTCCGGTCAGCGTGGCGGCCGTCCCTGTCGTCGCGCTGATCGTGGCCATCCTCGCTGTGAGATCGATTTCATTGCCGAACGTTCCGCTCACCGCGAACTGCAACGCGCCGCCGTTCATGTCGATGAAACTCGTGCTCGCCGCGTCGATCACGCCCAATGTAGCATGTGCCAGCGACAGCGTGCTGTTGTCGATGGTCGTGATGCCGGTGTAGGTGTTGGCGCCGGAAAGCGTCAGTGTGCCGTTACCGTTCTGGATCACCGAACCGCTGCCATTGATCAGATTAGCTACAGTCTGCGCGGTCGATTGATTGAAAGTCACCGAGGTCGTGGACGTATCTAGAGCGATGCCGCCGGTCATGCTCCATGACCCGGATAGGGTCAGCGTATTGCTTCCGCCGGTGAACTCTATGGCGTTGGCGCGCGTCACGCCGTCGCCGGCGAGACCGCCCGCGATCGTGCCGGTATTGGTGACGGTCAAACCTGAGCCGATGAGCCCGACGCCCCCGACACCGACATCGCCCGCTGCACCGGCTGGAGTTCCAGTGCCGCCAGCACCGGCCGCCCCGCCGTTGCCACCCCGAGTAACGCCGGCGTTATTGATGCTGAGGCCAGTGCCTGCCACCAGGCTCGTGCCGCCAGCCCCGCCATTGCCACCATTACCTCCAGCACCAATTGCTGTGCCGCCGGCTCCGCCACCGCCCCCGTTGCCGCCGATAAAAGAAACGAAATCGTCAACCGTTATTGATCCGCTTGGTTGGGTATACCCGGCACCGCCATTGCCGCCATTACCACCCGTACCGCCAGTGCCGCCGAGACCGTCGCCGCCCGCTCCGCCGCCCCCGCCACCTCCGCCATAAGCTGGTATGCCGGTGCTGATAGGGCCAGAGCCTTCGGCGAAGCCGAGCCCACCGTTGCCACCAGCGCCGGCATTGCCGCCGTTGGCACTGGTGGTCCCCCCGGCGCCTCCTCCACCGCCGCCCGCCGACTTGCCAATGGTTCCATTGGAACCATTGCTGCCGGCCGCGCCCGCAGAAGTGCCGCCTGAGGCATTTGACATTAAATCGCCGTAGCCACCTTGCCCGCCGCTACCGCCGCCCGCCGCACCGCCGGCGCCACCGCCGCCCCCCGAAGAAACGTTGTTTGTACCGGCGGCTCCAGCCGTGCTGCCGCCAGCCGACCCGCCGCCTGACGCGCCGCCGACACCGGGCGTTTGGGCCAGCGCAATGCAGCTCGACCCAACAAGAGAGGTAATAAGCACCGATGTGCTGAGCAAAAGCGCAAAGTAACCAGGCGCGAGATGGCTTCGTTTGCTAAGCATGGAACTCGCCAAACATTTTGCTATTCCGACCCCGATGGCCTATCAGCGTGGGGTCCCCTAGAACTCCCGTCGGCCCCCGAGAACCGACCCGTCGTTGGCGAAATTTACAGAGCGTGAACCCTCCGACGCAACCTGACAGGCCCTAATTATCGGTAGTCACGAAAGATTTTTGTGTCGTGTGTTCGCGCGGCAACGATTTGAATGGCATTGCTCTGGGTATAACGCCGGCATGACGGCCGGAAGCTCGCCTGACTAGGTTCGGCCGGTCGTCCGCCTGGGAGTGTAGTCTGGCTCACCACTGATATCGCAACCAAAGATCGAATGGATGAAAGCCTTGTCGATCGGCATCGGCGGCATGTAGCCGGAGGCAAACCACCTTGGCGAACGGTGACGCCGCAATGGACGGCAACGGACCTTTTTTTAATTACCTTTTCCGCTGACGTGGCAATCCGACCATCTCGACGTTCGCCAACGTCACCGGCACCGCTTCGTTCGCCGGCACCGTGTACGCGGATACTCGTCGCCCTGGGCCATTCGAAAGCGACTTGCCGATTTTGTCGGTAACTACGGATCGATCGCAAATCCTCGCCGAAGCGCTCCAGCAACGCCATTTGATTGAGGTCAAGGCCGGATCATCCGGCATCAGGTGCTCCACGAATTGGATCGAGCTTGCGGTCTCTCGCAAGAGTAGGACCGCCAAGCTAGAGAATGACGCGTGTAACGGGAAAGCTTGAAGTCGGGCGCGGCATTCAACTGCAGGCGCGCGCAAATCGAAGGATTGAAATGGCCGATACGTCTTGGGGCCGCCGACCGTGCAGGAGGTTCGGTCAAGGGGCAATTCGGTAAGCACAAAAAAACCGGGTGGGCCTCTTTGCTAAGGCGCCCGCCCGGTCATTGATTGAATATCGAAATGCTTAGTTCGGCATCAGCACCTTGTCGACGACCATGATGACGCCGTTGCTTTGCATGACGTCGGCGATCGTCCCCGCACACGCGGGGATGAACCGATAGAGCACCCCCGATGAGCAACCTGACGGAGGCGTTCCCCGCACACGCGGGGATGAACCGATTCCGGCCGCGCAAATGTTTGATGATGTCACGCGTTCCCCGCACACGCGGGGATGCACCGTTCCAGCCATCCTCGTCAGGAGAAGAGGAGAGCGTTCCCCGCACACGCGGGGATGAACCGGTCACAGACGCGGTTCATAAGAGACTGCATTCGCGTTCCCCGCACACGCGGGGATGAACCGCAGGACATTTTCGGCCCGGTGGCTAATCCACAGCGTTCCCCGCACACGCGGGGATGAACCGATCCAATGATGCGTCGACGGGATTGCGAAGCCGCGTTCCCGCACACGCGGGGATGAACCGTGTCGCGCGCCATGGAAAATTGCCCCCTCGGCGTCATGAGGAATTGCCCCCTCCTTGGCTAACCGAGGAGAGAACGCATGAACGAGGAACGAATCACTGAAAACCCATCGTGGAATGATCCACGGGGGCAGGTGATGAAGACGCCGGATGACGTGGCGGAGATGTTGCGTTTGAAGGCGTGCGGGTGGGGTGTTAAGCGGATCGCGCGGCTGCTGGGCTGCAGCCATCACACAGTGAAGGGCTATGTGGCGGCTAGAACCGACATCGCCGGGCGGGTCGATTGTGACGTGAATGGTCCAGAGCGGACACGATGGTGCAACTGCACCAAAAGTTTGATTGGCAAATATATATTAGTCGTATGGAGCTAGTTTTTTGCCCAATTGGACCACAGATGAATGGAGTAGTCTGAATGACGAATTCAAATCATATTCAGAAATTTTGGAGATTAACATGGAATCAGGACAACAAGAGCCAGCCGCAGCGGCCAGCCTAGCAACCCGGACCAGCAACAGGGTCAACAACCCGGGCAAGACTCCAGGGCAGCAGCAGACGCAACAGCCCGGTCCGAAGCCCGGCCAAGCCGTGAACAAGAGCTGAATTCGAGAGAACCCCGCCAAATGGCGGGTTTTCGTTTTCAGGTCGCTCTGAAAAGCGAAGCTCTCTGCGGCAATCGAAAGGAACTCGTCATGGCAACGCAAATCGCGCTCGTCGAAGACGGCCCTGGCTCGTACAGATTCGCATTCGCTTCTAAACGCGGAGAGCTATCCGGTCGTGTGACAGTAGGTATCGAAGGCCCGCCGGACCGAAGGTCGGACGACGATAGAGAGCAAGCGGCCAAGAATCAGATTTTGGCCTTATCACGAGAATTCTCGGAGGCGTGCGCAGAATGACCTCAACCGACACCGGCACTATTGAAGCGTTCGATTACAGCACCAGCGCAGAGCTGTTTTCGGCGAGAAGCAGAACGGGGCGGCGTCAGCCGCTTCACTACAGGCGCTTTCCGTCTGCCGCAAAAGCGCTCCGTTTTGCCATCGAGGACCTGCCGCCGCAGTTCTTTGTCGGCGCTTGTCTCCAGGTGGATGAATCAAGATACCAGGGCGCAGAAATTCGCCGCTTGTACGCAAGCTCGCGCTATCCCCTCCCGCGAAGAGCTGTGGATCCAGTCGTATGATCGTACGTTCGCTCAATGAGACCGTCGTATTCAGCAAGCCCTTCCTGTTGAGGGGCGTCGATCGCATGCTTCCGGCGGGAGACTATCGGGTCGTAATCGATGAAGAGCTGATTGAGGGAATTTCTTTTCCGGTTTACCGGCGCGTTTCGACCATGATCTTTGTGCCGGCGACGCACGGGGCATCGTCCGTCGAGATGGTGACGATCGATCCGCTCGATCTTCGGGGTGCGCTGGAAAAAGACGCCGCGCCCTAACAGACAACGCGAGGCTGGTTTCATTTGACCATTATATCAAGGTGCGACAAACGACAATCTACCGTTATCGGCGCCGGGTTAGGTGTTGATTTTGCGGAGAGCAGATAGCGGGGCATCGAATCCGTACGCGAACCCTCGTGGCTCATATCTGAGACGAACTTTACCGCGAAGTTGGTTGGCCAGCCTGTTGATGAGACGCGTGCCGAAGCTGTGCCGCTTGGGCTCCTGCACAATCGGGCCGCCCGTTTCCGTCCAAGAAAGCTTGAAAGAATCTGCATTTTGATCTGCCGACAGCGCGATGATAATTCGACCCGTTGGGACCGATAACGCGCCGTATTTAACCGCATTTGTGCAAAGTTCATTGAGCGACATGGTGAGCGGCAGCACCGCAGAAGCATCGATTTCGAGAGCAATATCCTGAACGGAAAACCTCGAGAACTTAAGGTCGTCAAACGGTTGAATAGCGGCGCGAATGACGTCGTGCAATCCCGCCCTGGCCCAGTTTGCCTGAAGCAGGAGATCGTGGGCTCGGCCCAAAGCAAACAATCGACTTTCAACCGCAACTCGCCCTTGCTCGAGAGTGTCAGCGCTTCGCAAGCTCTGCGACGTTATGGCAATAACAGTGGCAAGCGTGTTTTTGACGCGATGATGCAATTCTTCCAGTAACAGGCGCTGCAGCTGCCTGGCGGCTTCGCTTTCAGCAGCGTCGATTCCGGCCTGTGCCAGCAGGCGCGCCGCATCCAGTCCGGCTTGTGTCAATAATTCGCGGAGACCGACAATTTCGGCCTCATAAGCGAGAGCACTGTCAATAGTGGCTGTCATTACGCTCTTGGATGCAAACCCTTCGCTCAACCTACAACAATTCGCTTGTCGGTCCCGATAAAAGCGAAAGGCCGCGTCAAAACGATGGTGGTGATGTGCAGCCGCCGAGGTTAGCGCAAAGTCGTCGCCGGCGAATGGCATTTGACCTGGCGCCTCCTTGTAAAAGCTGGTTCACAACGAGAGCGCCCATGATTTCCTTATTTCTTATCAAAATAAAATTAGGTTCTAACTTCAGCGCATTAGCGCGGTTTCTGGCGCCAAAACGGCGAAAGACTAGCAGTCGTACTTGAAGAGTGCCAAAAGTACGCCAATTAAAGAAGACGGAGGCGGCTTTCAGGCGCGTGAGCCTCGTCTCATCATCCGCAAAATTAATAGGTTTCAGGAGGAACGCATGAAATTCCGCCCACTACACGATCGCGTTGTTGTCGAGCGTCTTGATCCGGACGCGAAGTCGGCCGGCGGCATCATTATCCCGGACACCGCCCAGGAGAAGCCGTCGCAGGGCGAGATCATCGCCGTCGGTCCGGGCGGCCGCGACGAGAGTGGCAAGTTGATTCCCGTCGACCTGAAGGTTGGCGACCGCGTGCTGTTCGGCAAGTGGTCGGGAACCGAGGTCAAACTCGACAGCATCGATTACTTGATCATGAAGGAGAGCGACATCATGGGTGTGCTCGACGGCGCTGCCCAATCGCCGGCCAAAAAGAAAGCCGCCTGACGCTTATCGCCGCTGACGCGGCTCGCCCCTAATAAACTAAGATTGGAGTCATCGAATGGCCGCCAAGGACGTTAAATTCTCAGTAGATGCGCGCGACCGAATGTTGCGCGGTGTTGACATTCTGGCCAACGCGGTGCGCGTAACGCTCGGCCCCAAGGGCCGCAACGTCGTGCTCGACAAGTCGTACGGCGCGCCCCGCATCACTAAAGACGGTGTGACCGTCGCCAAGGAGATCGAGCTCGAAGACAAGTTCGAAAATATGGGTGCGCAGATGGTGCGCGAAGTCGCCTCGAAGTCATCCGACTACGCGGGTGACGGCACGACGACCGCGACGGTTCTTGCACACGCGATCGTACGGGAAGGCGCCAAATCCGTAGCCGCCGGCATGAATCCGATGGATCTCAAGCGCGGCATCGATCTTGCGGTCGAAACGGTGGTCGAGGACCTGAAGAAGAATTCGAAGAAGGTCACCTCGAACGAAGAAATCGCCCAGGTCGGCACGATTTCCGCCAATGGCGATGCGGAAATTGGCAAGTTCCTTGCCGATGCGATGAAGAAAGTCGGCAACGAGGGCGTGATCACAGTTGAAGAAGCGAAATCCTTGGAGACCGAACTCGAAGTCGTCGAAGGCATGCAATTCGATCGCGGCTACGTCTCGCCGTACTTCATCACCAACGGCGAAAAGATGCGGGTGGAGATGGAGGACCCCTATCTCCTGATCTACGATAAGAAGCTTTCAGGCCTGCAGGAATTGTTGCCGCTGCTTGAAGCAGTCATGCAGACCTCCAAGCCTCTCCTCATTATCGCCGAGGATATTGAGGGCGAGGCTTTGGCCACGCTCGTCGTCAACAAGCTGCGCGGTGGCCTCAAGGTTGCGGCGGTGAAAGCGCCAGGTTTCGGTGATCGCCGCAAGGCCATGCTCGAAGATATCGCGGTTCTCACAGGCGCTCAGGCGATCAGCGAAGATCTCGGCATCAAACTCGACAAGGTTACGGTGAGCATGCTCGGCCGCGCCAAGAAGGTGACGATCGAGAAGGAAAACACCACGATTGTCGGTGGCGCCGGCAAAAAATCCGACATCGAAGCTCGCATTGGCCAGATCAAGGCGCAGATCGAGGAGACCACCTCGGATTACGACGGTGAGAAGCTGCAGGAGCGTCTCGCTAAACTTGCGGGCGGTGTCGCGGTGATCCGCGTCGGCGGCGCGACCGAGATCGAAGTCAAGGAACGCAAGGACCGCGTGGACGATGCTATGCACGCGACCCGTGCGGCAGTCGAGGAAGGCATTCTTCCCGGCGGCGGCGTTGCTCTTCTGCGTGCTAGCGAAGTGCTCAAGAAGGTGCGGACGCAGAACGACGACCAGAAGACCGGTGTCGAGATCGTCCGCAAGGCGCTGTCTGCTCCGGCGCGTCAGATCGCGACCAACGCCGGCGAAGACGGTTCCGTAATCGTCGGCAAGATCCTTGAGAAGGATCAGTACGCTTATGGCTTCGACGCACAGAGCGGCGAGTACGTCAATCTCGTTTCAAAGGGCATCATCGACCCGACCAAGGTCGTTCGGGCGGCTCTTCAGAATGCAGCATCGATCGCCGGGCTGCTCATCACCACGGAAGCGATGATTGCTGAAAGGCCAAAGAAGGACAGCGGAGCCCCAGCCATGCCCGGCGGGGGCATGGGCGGCATGGACTACTAATCCCACCCAAGCGGATCAGGAAGGCCCGGATTTCCTCCGGGCTTTTTTCTTGCTCTGAGAGACATTTCTTTCGCTGTCCGAGTTGGGAGTCAGTCATGAACGACGAGAACTCTACTTATCGCGTCGAGATCAAGAATAGCGGCACACTGCGGAGCGAGAGCTACAGCTGGCAAATCTATAGGAATAGGGATGTCCTACCCATCCTAAGATCACAACAGGTCTTTGCCTCTCGCATGGCGGGACTAGCCGACGCCAATCGATCTAATTAAATACGGTCAATTATTCGAGGCGATTATCTGCGTTGGCGTTTTCTGTGGTCCGTTGCGGTCCATTGCGGATCGCTCCGACCGTTGATCGCACGATCGTATGTTCCTTGGCCAGAGAGCTGCCGGATGCGAACACCGCGTGTCACGCGCGGTCTCGACCGCGCGTTATTCCAGAAGCTCGCGTGTGGTTGGCGTGTCGCTCGCTGATCGCCCATGGGTGGGTTCAGAACTCCGACAGATCGTCCGGCACGTCGCCGAACTTGCCGAGCACAACGGCGTCAGTGAACTCGCCGATTGCCGGATCGCCCGTTCGGAAGAATGCTACGGCACCGCCTTTGGCCCTGGCAATGCTCTCGGCGCGCCGAATTGCAGCGTGTGCGTGGGTGCCTCGATCGCTTGCTCGGCGATCAGCACGCCGTCAGGGTCGCGGGTGAAAGCAATCACGACGTGGTAGGTGACGGTGGGCACTGCCTAGGGCGCGCGGCGACAAGCGCTTCGGGTATGTTCTTCTATAGCCGCCAATGCCGCGTCGAGAGAGGCGTATGACTGCGACACCAAACCGGCCAGGGTCTCGATAGCGTGACCGGCTGGTCTGATCATGAAGGTATTGAACTCCGTTTTCTCGACGCAACCCATGTCGCGTCCGAGCAGGTCGGTCAACGTCCATGCTTTCTCGGCGGGAGTTGGCGTAACGGTTACGTCCATGCGAGCTCCGATGCGGCGGTCGCTTTGCGTTCCAGTCGTGGTAATGGGTAATGGGTCGTCAGTCCTTGGTGACAGAAATTAGTCGTCGAGCAAGGTGCCGATCAACAGAAGAAGAGCTTGGTGCTCAGGCGCGTTAGGTTTGAGGTTCAAGAACCTCGCAAGCTCGATGCGTGTAATCGCGCCACCTGAAGATTGATTGGCGACGTGGACGACATAGGGGATGCCGGTGTTTTCGTCCCGGCTTAAAAGCCATCGATCGCCATTCGAACTGTCGGCAAATTCTTTGCGGAGATCAGCCATCAATACTCCTATTTCTTTTCATCGGTTCGAAGGCTCGCCCCCTATGCGGTGTCGGCCTCTGTTTCGGCCGTCAGCCGCTCCAGGTCCACAAGGTCATAGCGGTCCACCGCGCCGTCCACGATGTACACGTAGTCAGCCCGCGAGCAATCATATCGCGCACATGGTTGAGAGCCTCGCGGGCGTCAATGGCGGTGACAGCGAATCCCCCACTCGTAGTGCTATTTTTAGGTCGGACGGTGAACTTCATGGATTCCTTAGTACGGGTTTCGTACGGCGGGTCGGCCACCCACGCTAATGTGATGCATGCTGGCGACGTCGCGCGTGGGCGGCTCTCCGGGAGGCACTTCCGGCTCTGCAAATCAACCCTTCGTCTTCGGCTGATCGCCGCGCATCCCACGAAACTCCTTCGGCCCATGTAGCAGCCGCCGCTTTCGGCTGGCGCGCTCTTCGCTTGTCGCGGATTCGTCGCCGAGCTTGTCGATCTCACGGGAGGCGAACTCGATAGCCGCGGGGGTGCCCTGGTTGCGGGGGCGTGGCGGGGCAGGCTCGGCGGCGAGAGCGCGCTCGATTAGGCGGCGGATGGCCTCGGGACGGGAAGGACTGTCAATCTGTCGTTTGATCCAGGCGTCAAGTAGTTTCAGCGGAAGGCGGACGAACACGCCAGCATCCCCGACTTTTGGGCGCCCAATCTTTTTGATATCAGAACTTGCTTTCGCCATCCAGTTTTGATATCAGAACGTGCAGGCCGGAGCAAGGTAGCAGCCTTAGCTCCGGCCCTAACCCAAGCCAAGAGGTGAAATCGTGGCCCAGGCTAATCGCAACTATACCACACCCCGCTATCCGAACTGTTCACCGATCCCATGGTCCGCTCGGCGTTTGAACGCGCCGAGCGCGAGCAGGGTGACGACTTCCCCGCTTTCGCCGAGCAGGATCATCCCCGTACGCTCGACGGTGGCGCCGCCGAGCTTCTGACGGGCTCCGGTGCCCGTCGCGTGCCGACTTTGGTAGGGAAGTAGCACCAATGTCGGACACCATCACCACGGAGCGCCCCAAGGCCAAGCGGCGCCTTCGGAAGATTGACGCCGCCATGCGTCTGCGAATCGAGCAAGCGATCCAATCCATGATCGATACGCTGGACGCGCTCGATGCACTTGCGGAAGACCGAGAGCCGGAAGACGAGGGCAGCGACGATGAGAAGGAGGGTGACGGCGACCCCGACGACGAGCCGTCGCTCGGCGCGTCCGAATTCAGTGAACCAGGACGCGGCATGGAGCCTCGCGAGCAACTCAGGCCGGCGGCCGCGATCGCCCCTTCATTGCCGGCAATCCGCACGGAGGTGCTGACAGGACCCAGGATGATGGTATGGGCGGAGAGGTCGGCCGGCGTCTGCGGCCGACCTCTTTTGTTCAGATAAGCGGGAGAGGCGGCAAGCACGCGCGGCCACGCGCGGATGTGGCGCACCGTTGCGCTGGAATCCATCAGCGGTCCGAACCGCAGCGCGACATCGATGCCTTCGGTCACCAAATCTTGCCGGTGATCGATAAGCAGCAACTCGACGTGCAAAGCCGGATGCCGATCAAGGAAAACCGGCAAGCGCGGAATGACCTCGCGCACGGCAAGGCTCGAGCCGAGACTGACGCGCAGCCCGCCGCGGAGCTCGCCCGTGCCCCGCGCCGCCTGTTCCGCCTCTTCGAGCTCCGCCAGAAGCGGTTCGACACGCGCGAGAAAGTCAGCACCGGCGTCGGTTAATTTCACCGCGCGCGTATTGCGCACCAAGAGGGTCGTACCGATCCGGCGCTCCAGCGCGGCGATGGTGCGGGAGGCGGTCGATTGCGGAATGCCGAGCTCCCGGCCCGCAGCGGAGAGGCTCCCTTTTCAGGCAACCCGCATGAAGAGGCGCAGCAGTGGACGATGCCGGCGGAGGCGAGTGCGGAGTTCTCCAGCACGTCGCGCCATTAGCGGTGAGGTGCAGTTCGGCCCCCGCGGATGCGAGCGCGGAGTTCCTCGATCCCCGCGAATTCGAGCGCGAAGTTCTTCGGCGGCTCGTCGATGATGATCGCCGGCAATCTCGCGCTCAATGCCCGGCTCGACCTGTCAAATCCTATCTCAATCCGACGACGTCGAGCTTTGCCACTGTCCGGGGACCGCCGCGCTGGCGGCACGGTCGCCGCGTCGTTCGCGACCAGCAGCTACAACCTTAGTACGTCCACCAGTCGCCGAACTCACCCTGGCGACTCCACCGGCTCAACATCGGCAGCCATTGCCATGGGACTGACTTCTCGGCGTAAGCGACGACGGACAACCCGACGCGCGCCTCCGCCGGCGTTGTCCGCTGCGGGCCGGCAGTGTTCGATAGCCGTCGCTGCGTCAGCATTGTCCAACCATTTAATATACCTTTGCCATGGGGCGTGGAGACGCTCAGGAAGCCGATACCCGGAGCGAATTCGGCGCCCGGTTCGACGATACGACAATCGTGAACGGCATGCCGCTGGCGCTACGCGCCCGTGTCGCCTGGGCGAGCGATCCGCAATGGACGGCACCGGACTACAGAAAACGCCCGATGCAGATAATCCGCCTTGAATTCGGCATCGCGATCCGTTCGATCGCGGCCAAGTGCATGCGAATCAATGGAGACGAAAATGGACACGCATACGCCTGAGACCTGCAAAACCTGTTTCGGCACCGGCTCCCTGCCAATAATGCGCGATGCCAAGTGGGGAACGCCGATTAAGCCGCCGATCCCGTGCCCTCGGTGCTCGGGCACTGGTCGGAAATTCACGCCAGCAGCGCCCATCATCTCTACGATAGAAAAGGGCGCAAGCGGCACGTCTGAACGAGTAGCAGTTTCGCGAAGCTGCCAAGGCGGGCGCGGCAAATCTTGAAAGACATTCCGCGGCTCCTACATTTCTCCGGCAGCGAGAAGAGGAGCACCCCATGGCCCAAATCATTCGGTTCATTCAGCCCGACAATTCGTTTGACCCCGAGACGATCGCCCTACTCGGGTCGGTCTATGACGAGGCAATAGCCGAGCTGCATGACCGTGGCGACCCTGAAGTCGTTCGCGAGGTTATCGCCAAGCGCATCATCCACCTTGCAGCGAAAGGCGAACGCGATCCCATTCGCTTGCAGCGTGGGGCCCTGGCCGCGTTGCGTCCGGCGCGGTTCTGAGACAGCATCGCTGGGGCATAAAACAGGAAGAACCCATGAGCCAACCCGGCCTAGACGAGCGCCACCGCGACAAGAACGGCGAGATCGGCAAGAAGCACGGCAACACCCGCGTCAGCACTCTTCGGAAGATCTACGGCGCTGGATTTGCGCGAGGATTTTCCGACGATCAAACGTTGACGGAAGTGCTTCAAGAGCTGGACGCCTATTCGCTGTCGCAGCTCATCGAACACCACAAGCGCGGTGAACTGGAGGGGAAAATTAAAGACGCGGCAGCGGCGTAAGGTGCGCAGCGCACTAGACGACCTTCCCCGCCACCGGCACATGGTCTTCCGTCAAATAGACGAGCTTGCAGGCCTCACACTGAAATACATGGTTGCCGTCGCCATCAACGCGGCGAAATATCATTGTGCGCCCGCACTTCGGGCATGTGGGAGTTCTGAGCCATAACGGTCCTTGTTCGGCGTCCCGCGTGCGCTAACAAAATCTCTCTGCATCATTCCTTTTGAACGCAGGATCAACCTCCGAAGTTCCCATGCGATGCATCGTTCAAATCCGGCTGGCGACCAACCTCATAACTGGCGCACTGATCCGACCGCGCCTATGGTTTTCGCAGATGAGGAACGCAGCGGAAGAAAAAGCCCCGCTGGTCTGAGCGGGGCCCAAAGTTGGGAAAGCCTATGCGTGTGGAATAACTCCGAAATGCAGCATTCGGTTCCGGCGCACGAATAAATAAAGGGCGGCCGAAGCCGCCCTCTCCGCATCTCGATAACCCGCGGTCGCTTACCAGGATAGGCACGCGACGCGCACCGGAGCCCGTCAGCAGCTCGGCGGCACCGCGGTCGAGCGTCCGGGGATGGTCTTCTTCGACCAGGGCGGCATAGTCGTCGCCAAGGTCGCGCTCGGCGCGGCGGAAGGCACTGCGCAGCACTGGATCTTGGAACAGTTCGGATAGTGGGGGTGTGATATAGTTGCGGTTAGCCTTGGCCATGATTTCACCTCTTGGCTTGGGTTAGGGCCGACTTGGCGTTTCCGCGCCTTGGCGGCCCGACTATTTTGTGTTAACAGCATATGATGCGAACGTCAATTAGTGCTAACACGAAAAAGCGCGGCCGGCCGATCAGCACTGGCAGGGGCACTTTGGTTGGCGTGCGCATCCAACCTCAGCAGCTCGCCACGCTGGATGCCTGGGTTGAGCAACAAGACACGCCCTTTTCTCGGCCCGAGGCTATCCGCCGTCTCATCCACAAGGGTCTCACGGGCACGATTTCTATGCGCATGCGCTCAGCCAACGCACCCTCGGCTCCGCCCTCGCCTCCCGCGAGATCGACAGGCTTTCCGATCCCTCGGCACCTCCCGAACGCGCCAGCCGGAAGCGGCGGCTGCTCGAGGTCCGAGTAGTCGCGGGATTTGCGCGGCGATCAGGCGATACCAAACAGATGAAGCTGGCTTTAGCCATTGCACTTCGTGGTTGATCGGCGTGGCCTACGGCTACAAGTTAGCGCTGGTCATTGAAGCACCTTCTGCGTCAGTGACGATAGGACAGCCAAGCAGTGATTGACGTTGGACGAAATAAGAAAAAGCCCCGGACGGCGTTGTGCGCGTCCCGGGCCAAGTTGGGGACGAAACCGACGAATGGCCTCGTCTCTACCAGCTTAGTCCTTGTGGAATTCCAATTCCAGGGGCCTAAAAGTAAATGACCATGGTGACTACATCGACGACGCAATAAGCCGCGCTCGCGAATGCGGCTGCAATCACGGCTGGGTAGAAAAAGTCACGCATTGAGCGGCCCTCGTTTCGAGCGTGGGCGTAGCACAGGGCGCGCCGTTGGCGAAGGAGGAGGGGGAGGGAAAGGGAGGGAGGGAGGATAAGGGAGGGGAGACAGCAGGGAGAGAAGGAGAGAGGGAGGGGAGGAAAGGGGGAGGAAGGGAAGTGGGTGGAGGAGGGGGGGGGAGGGGGAGGGAGGGGGGAGGGGGAGGGGGAGAGGGAGAGGAAGAGAGAGGGGGGAGGGGGAGGGGAGGGGGGGGGAGGGAGGGGGAGGGGGGGGGGAGGGGGGAGGGGGGGGGAAGGGGAGGGGCCTGCGCAACGGCCGCCTGAACCAGATGGCGTACAGTTTGTTCCTTTCATCCGGGACGTTGCCGATGACGATTTGGTCGATTGGATTGATCGGCAACTGATTGCGGCGCCGACCCAGTTGGCGCCGCAGCGCGAAGCCCTCATCGGTCCGCTCCGCCACGCGATGCTCTTCGGCCGCATTGCCGTCACCGGCCTTAGCCTAGAACTCGCTGTATTATACGTGTGGTCGTACTTCCTCTGTAGTCGCCGCTTGGAACACGGCGACCGCGGTAGAGACTTAGCCTTAGACATCATCGCTCGTGCCACAAGACAGTAGATGTGGATATATGGCAGCGATACTGTATCTTCCCTGGGCGCCTTCCAAATTGGATCGCAACTCTAAATGCGGATAATAGCTTCAGAAATTATTTGATCGCATAGATGGCCTTGCCACTTTCGTACGCGAAAATAGAAGCGGAGGAGAAGATGCCAACTACTTTTGCCGTTAACGGCCACTCGTTTAAATCAAACGCGCCCCGTGATACGCCGCTCCTCTGGGTGATCCGCGAAGCGCTGAAGCTCACCGGAACGAAGTTTGGATGCGGCACCGGGCTTTGCGGCGCGTGCATGGTCCATATCGACGGCAAGCGGGCGTTCTCGTGCCAGACGCAGGTGTCGGAAATTGCCGGACGCAGTGTCACCACCATCGAGGGCCTGTCGGCGGATTCGTCCCATCCGATTGCAGAAGGCGTGGCTCACCGAACGGGTGCCGCAATGTGGGTACTGCCAGTCGGGGCAAATCATGAGCGCCGCCGATCTGCTCAAGAACAATCCCAAGCCGTCCGCGCGAACAGATCGTGGAGCACATGAGCACCAACATCTGTGCGCTGCGGCACCTACCCCCGCATCGTGCGCGCCATCCAGCGCGCGGCTCGGGAGGCCTGAGCATGAAACGCTTTGCACAGCAAGTCGAATGCAGAATTCTCCCGCCGCCAGGTGATGATAGGCGCCGCGGGTTGAGTTTCGCGGTTGCAACGGGCGGCCGCGCGCAGGCTGCGGCGCCCGAAATCACCGGCAAGGCAATGAGTCCCTGGGTGTCGATCGCCCCGGACGGCACCATCACGATCATGTCGGCAGCGACCGAGATGGGGCAGGGGTCGATGACCTCGCTGCCACTGGTGCTGGCCGAGGAATTGGACGCCGACTGGTCCAAGGTTCGCATCGTGTCGGCGCCGGTGATCGATCAGATCTACGGCAACCCGGCCTACTTCAAGATGATCTATACCGCCGGCAGCAACGCGGTGCGTGCCTACTTCATGCCGCTACGCACCTTCGGCGCCCAGGCCCGGCGCGTGCTACTGGACAACGCGGCCGCGAAGCTCGGCGTGCCCGTCGAAGAGTTGACGACGGAGCCCAGCGTGGTCGTGCATGCCAAATCCGGGCGCCGTCTTGGCTATGGCGAGATTGCCGCGTTTGCGGAAATTCCAGACAAGGCACCGGAGATCAAACGCGAGCAGCTCAAGAAACCGAGCGACTTCCGCCTGATCGGCCAAGACGTCATGCGGGTCGAACTGCCGACCAAGGTCAACGGCAGCGCGCAATACTCGATCGACGTGCAGCTTCCAGGAATGCTCTACGGCGCAGTCGTGCGGGCGCCGGTCGAGGGCTCGGCGCCGGAAAAGTTCGACGAGGCCAAGGCGCGCGCCATTGCGGGCGTCGTCAAGACAGTAAAATTGCCCTACGGCATCGGTGTGATTGCCGAGACGCCGTGGGCTGCATTCTCCGCGCGCCGGATCATCGAGGACAGTCGCATCCTGGAGCAAAGACCGGCAAAGCCTGGGGCTTTGACAGCGACAAGGGGCATCGAGGCGTTCGCGGCTATCGCCCGCGACCTGACCAAGCAGGGCGCCGACTGGTTCAAGGTGGGCGATTTGCCGTGGCGAACTCGCGAAGTGCCCAGCACCATGGATGCCTTGTATCTGTGCGATTACGCCTATCACGCGCAGATGGAGCCGCTGAACGCCGTCGCATCGGTGTCGCCGTCGGGCGATGCGGCCGAGGTCTGGACGGGCACGCAAAGCCCCACCACTGCGTCGGAGGCATCGGCCAAGGCGCTCGGCATCTCGCGCGACAAGGTCAAGGTCAACTGGATGCTGATGGGAGGCGGATTTGGCCGGCGTGGCCCGCGCGATTCGGAGTTCACGGTCGATGCCGTGCTGCTTGCGAAAGAGGTCGGAAAGCCCGTGAAGGTGATGTGGACCCGCGAGGATGACGTACACAACGGCCGATTTCGGCCGCTCTCGGCGCACTACTGCGCGCGGGCCTCGACGCTCCGGCAGCCGTCACGGCTGGCACCATCGCCATGTCGGCGACCGCGTTACGCCGGTTTTCGATCCTGTGCGCTACGAATTGTTAACAAGACGAGGACGGCATCCTGATGGCCGGCGCCGACTTGCCGGATACGACGTGCCCATCGAGTTGGTCGAGCAGCTTTATGAGGATACCGGCGTGCGCACCGCGCCGCTCCGCGGCATCGGCTTTCTCGCCAATAAATTTGCGACCGAGACCTTCATGGACGAAATCGCGCTGAGGCGCGGTGTCGATCCATTGCAGTTCCGCCTCAGTCTTTGACCAAGAACCCGCGCGGCACAAGTTGCTGAACGCGCGGCGGAGATGGCGGACTGGGGCACCGCCAGGCGCGAGGGCGGGCGCTCGGCATTGCCTATATCAATTATTGCCGGCACGCAGCTCGCCGGCGTCGCCGAAGTGTCGCTCGATCGCGCACGCGGCAAACTTAGCGTGCATGAATTCTGGTGCACGATCGATTGCGGCTTGCGCTGTGCAGCCGGACAATATCGTCGCGCAGACCGAGAGCAGCATCGTCTATGGCCTCGGCGTTGCCTTGAGCGAGCGCATCACGATCAAGGACGGCAGCTGTCGAGCAGTCCAACTTCTACGACTATCAGGTGCCGCGAATGAACGATGTTCCCACTGATCCACGTCGAGGTCATCCAAACGATAATCCTCCGACCGGTGTGGGGCAGATGGCAGCACCGCTTGGCGCACCCGCGTCAGCAACGCGATCGCAAGCCTGACCGGGCATGGCTGCGGCATTCGCCGTTCACGCCAGAGCGCGTCAAGAAGGCACTTGGCTAAAGCGTATGCGCAAGTAGAGGAACGAAAGCCACATCGCATCGGTTGTCGGCACGTCTTTCATGGGGGGCGGCACGTAACGCACCGGAGATCAAATCCGAACGTATTGGTGGTGTAATCCTCCAAGGAGTGGCTTAGCAACAACGATGTCCCCAACGGCCTGGACCGTCCGCGATATGAGCTATGCGGGACTTTGGGTGACGAGGCTGATCAGGCGGCGTGGTGAGCCGGCATTTCAATGACCTCGATTCCGTTTTTGAATTTGACGCCTCGGACGACCTTTGGCAACTGGTTTTCGCCGTTCTATCGCCGCCATGTTTTCGCGGCAGCGTTGACGAGTTTGAACACCATGAGCTTGGCGGTCTTCGCCGATAACGCGCCCTTTGTCCGCACGGTTCGATGACGCACCGTCGCGAACACGCTCTCGATCGGATTTGACGTGCGCAGATGGTCCCAGTGCTCGGCAGGGAAGTCGAAGAAGGCGAGCAAAGCTTCCCGATCCTTCGTCAGGCAAACAACCGCCTTGTCGTACTTGGCGCCGTATTTTTCGGCGAACACGTTGATCGCTGTCTCGGCCGCCGCGCGGGTCGGCGCGCCGTAAATCTCACGAAGGTCTGCCTTCATGTTGACCTGGACCGAGAGGGCGACCTTATTCAGCACGTTTGCGGTCTTGTGAACCCAGCAGCGCTGGTGCCTGGTGCTCGGAAAGACCTCCTCTATCGCCTTCCAGAAGCCGAGCGCACCGTCGCCGACCGCGAGGTCCGGCGATCTCGAGCCCACGCTGCTTGATGTCGATGAGGAGCTCACGCCAGCTCTGTGGCTCTCGCGACTCCAGTCTGGAGCCGACAAATTCCTTCTTGCCTTCGGGGGTCGCGCCGATCAGCACCATATGTGGACGCCCCATCCCTGCAAGATGCTGAACTCGTGATTTGATCGGATCGATTGCGATCATATGTCCAGCCTTATCTACTGCGGTCACACATGATCGCGGGCCAAGTATGGGTTCCGCAACGCGAGCTCCAAACACTCGGTCGGCCTACAATGGCCAAAGCATGTGTATTGCGATTGCCGCCATAAGGCGGCGCCGGATCGCTCGCAATATGCAGCCTAATTTCCCAAAGGGTTTTGCTATAAAATTTGCTCCCTTTCGGCAGCGCTTCCATAACGACGTCTCCGCGGATGATATGAACGCCACATAGTAGGCGATGAGATCGCTCCGACAAGCCTCGACGCTTCAGCCCCTGCCGGTTGCCGCAACGGCCGATGGCGCCGACAGCAACCTGACTTCATGCTGAAGCAGGTTGAGATGAAGGTCGATCGCCGCGGCTCGATCATGCGCGACTCCAACGTAACAATGCTCATCGCCATCATCGCTGCCCTATTGGACGACAATGAAAGCGGCACAGACACCGTACGAATTTCCGACACAACGACGCCGTGCGAATAGCCGCGCTGATATCTTCGCCCACAGCCGTCATGCTGCGCGGTTATTTTCGGCACTTTTTCCGCACTTTCCAGTCAGTGCATATTCCTCCACTGTCTGAAGTCAACGCTCAGTGGAGGATTGCCCGGGGTTGGAGCCACCGCGGTTGGGGCCGTCTCCGTCAGCCGCCCAGACCATGATGCATTGGCTATCGCCACCGCTTTGCTTTGGAAGGCCATGCGCCAATCCCTGCCAGCGCTTGATGCGATCCGTCCCGACACCCCGCTGCGGCTCGCCGTCGCAGCAGCACTGGCGTTTCCGGACGGCTCGATGACGGCATCTGGTCTCCGGCGAGAGTGCGCGCGAGGCCGGTTATCTGTCGAACGAATTGCGGGAAGAGACTATACTACGCTGGCGGCGATCGAACAAATGAGGGAGTTATGCCGCGTCACCGCAAAGGCGCTAGATTGTGGCTGCGATCACCCCGCCGCAGAGGCGGTAAAGTCGTTGCCAACGCCGTCTGGATCATCGTCGATGGGAGCCGTCATATCGCCACAGGCTGCCTTGAGGACCAGGCTCGCGAGGCGGAAACGCGGTTAGCGGCGTATATCGCCGAAAAATATTCGCCAACCCGACACGCCCGCGACATTGATCGCATCGATCTCGCCGACGTGTTGGCGATCTACCTCGACGATTGTGGATCGCGGATGGTCGATCAGTTGAAGCTTGAGCGCTGCATTGGCCGACTCAACGAATTTTGGGGCGGTAAGATGCTTTCGCAGGTCACGACTGCCGAGTGCCGGACCTATGTGAAGGGCCGCGGAAAGACTGGCGGCGCACGTGCCGATCTTGAAACTTTGCGCGCCGCAATCAATCACCATGCCAAAGAGAACCTTCACTACGGCGCCGTCCGCGTCAGCCTGCCCCCCAAGGGACCACCACGCGATCGATGGCTGACGCGTGCAGAGGCGGCACGGCTGATCTGGGTCTGCTGGCGTTACCGCGAGACCCAGACGCTTCATCGCGGCCGCGGTAAGGGTCAGCTGGCTCAGACCGACAAGCGACCGCTGCGCCACCTCGCACGGTTCATTCTCATCGGCCTCTATACTGGAACGCGGGCCGGTGCGATCGCTTCAGCGTCGCCGTACCGTGATCTTGGTTATTCTTTCGTCGACCTCGACCATGGTATCTTTTACCGGCTGGCAATCGGACGTCGCGCCACCAACAAGCGGCAGACGCCAGCACCCATACCTCCACGTTTATTGGCACACATGCGGCGTTGGGTTCGTCGAGGTGTCGTGACGTCGCATTTCGTGGAATGGCACGGCGCCCCGGTCAAATCGGTCAAGACCGGGTTCGCGCATGCGGTCAAACTAGCCGGCCTGTGGGGCAAGGTCACGCCGCACACGCTGCGACACACCGCGGCAACGTGGCTTATGCAGCGCGGCGTGCCGATCTGGCAGGCGGCAGGCTATCTCGGCATGTCCGCCGACATGATTGAGCGAACTTACGGCCATCATCATCCCGACTACATGCGGGCCGCTGCTCAGGCGATTACGACGAAACATCCGCAGAACGTTTCATTGGTTGTTCCATTGGTCCAGCCACAAACGGCCGGGAGCAAACGGCAAAAAAGCTAATTTTTTCATGGTGGGCCCGGGAGGACTCGAACCTCCAACCAAGCGGTTATGAGCCGCTAGCTCTGACCATTGAGCTACGGGCCCGCACCAACCGCCATAATGGGGCGGAAACGTAGCGCCGGCGGCGCGCTCTCATAAAATATAAATAGCGCCAGCGCCAGCGCTGAAAGTGCGCCGGCGCGTGAGGCACTACTCTTCGCCCGACGTGGCCTCGCGAAGCCGCTTGCGCAATGCCTTGATCTCTTCGAAACGCACAGTGACATCGCGCATGAGGGCGACGATATGCGCGACCGAGCCGTCGCTGCCTTTGCGCGCGACCACAGTGAATTCTATCGACACCTGCGCGCCGTCTTTCCGGCGGCCCGGCGCTGCCAGGAGATGCCCCTCAGGATAGCGGCTTTGACCGCTGCTCATCATGTTACGGAAGCCTTCCCAATGCCGCGCCTGCAACCTCTCGGGAATGATAATGTCGAGCGATCGGCCCAGAGCCTCTGCGGCTTCGAAGCCGAAGATGCGCGTGGCTCCGGGATTCCAGAAGCAAATGACGCCGTTGTGGTCGCAGACCACGATCGCGTCCCCGGCTGCGTTCAAAATAGCATCCGCCACAAGCATCCGCGGGATTGCATTCGCGTCACGGCCGCCCGGTCCAGCATCGGCCGCTTCACGAGGCGTGGACACGACCGCTCGCAATGGTGGCCGGAGCAATGGAAAGCATGGTTCTCAACCGGCTCTGCGGTTCGACAAGGTCGGCCAGCGAATAACCGTCTAAAACCTCGGTAAATGCCGCGCCGGCGCGTTCCAATGCGTTGCGCAGCACGCAGCAGCGCTTGATGGCGCAAGGCGCCGCGATCGGCTCGAAGCAAGTCACAAGCGCCATATCGGGCTCCGTCCTGCGCACGACGTCACCCAGGCGGATCGCTTTGCTTGGCTTTGCCAGCCGCAAGCCGCCGCGCCGCCCGCGCACCGTCTCGATCATAGCCGGCCGCGCCCAATTCGTAGGCGACCTTCATAAGATGGTTGCGCGAGATGCCGTAGCTCGTGGCAATTTCAGAGATCGTCGCCAGCCCCTCGTCCTTGAGGGCAAGATACATCAGGAGCCGCAAGGCGTAGTCGGTATAGACGGTCAAGCGCATGAATCTCTCCGCGGCATAAAAAAGATGTATTTTATATATTGCTTTATGGCAAGAGGCGGATTAAGATGTATGCACAATACTTCTTTTCCCACAGGAGGTGCCATGGCCCGGTTCGCATTGATCGGTAATGTTTTGGGGCGGTTGTTCCTGCTGCCGGGCGATCTTGCCTGTGACGCGCTGGGTCTTGGCCACGCGGACAATCGCGAACTCGTTCGCATGCTCGTCAACTCCCTGGTGTGGACGCTGGCGGGCATCGTCACCGTCGCGATCGCGGTGTAACGGAGAGCATGATGAGAATGGATCAAATCAACGAAGAGGCCATCGGGCGCTTGGTCGACGAGTTTTATACGAAGATCCGCGCCGACCGGGAGCTCGGGCCGATCTTCGAGCGCGCCATTCCTGGCGACTGGGGTCCGCATCTCGCCACGATGCGCGACTTCTGGTCCTCCGTCATGCTCACAAGCGGACGCTACAAGGGTAATCCAGTCGTAAAGCATCAGCGGGTCGAAGGCATCGCGCTGCAATTGTTCGATCGCTGGCTTGCCTTGTTCGAAGAAACCTGCGGCGAACTGTTCGACGACACGATTGCCGAAGCATTCTGCGCCAAGGCGCACCGGATTGCCGAAAGCCTCAAGCTCGCCGTGTTCTACCGGCCGGACCGGCCATGGCCGATGAGCGCACCAAACGCCGCACCATGACTTTTGTTGTCACCGACAACTGCATCCGCTGTAAATACATGGATTGCGTAGACGTCTGTCCGGTGGACTGCTTCTACGAAGGCGACAATATGCTCGTCATCCATCCCGGCGAATGCATCGATTGCGGCGTATGCGAACCGGAATGTCCAGCCTCCGCCATCGTACCCGATACGCAATCGGGCCTTGAAAGCTGGCTCAAGCTGAATGCCGAATACGCTGCGGTGTGGCCCAACATCACCGTCAAGCGGGAGCCCCCCGCCGACGCCAAGGAATTCGACGGCCTCGAAGGCAAGCTCGAGAAATATTTCTCGCCGCAACCCGGTCAGGGCGATTGAAGGAAATTACGTCACAGCCCGCCGTCAGGGTTGCCGGCTCAACGAAAACACCGCCTGCTCGCCGAACATATTCCAGAACCACCACGGCATCTTGAGCCGCATTTGCCGGCCCCAGGCATTGAGCGCCACCGCTTCGTCCATCTTGGCGCCGACGGCATGACAGAGCTGGCGGAAATCCTTGATGCTGCAAAAATGGATGTTGGGCGTCTCGTACCACGCATAGGGCAAGTTGTCGGTGTGCGGCATGTGGCCGCCGAAGAAGACCTGACCGCGAATTTTCCAGTGGCCGAAATTGGGAAACGACACGATGGCGTGGCGGCCGATGCGCAGCATGTGCTCGAGCACGACGCGCGGCTGGCGCGTCGCCTGCAGCGTCTGCGACAGGATGACGAAGTCGAAGGCATCGTCGGGATAATTGGCGAGATCGGTATCGGCGTCGCCCTGAACCACGGCAAGGCCCTTGGCGACGCATTCGTTCACGCCCTCGCGCGACAGTTCGATGCCGCGGCCATCGACGCCGCGGGTCTCCAGGAGCCGCAACAACTCGCCGTCGCCGCAGCCGACGTCGAGCACGCGCGCGCCGCGCTCCACCATGTTGGCGACGACGAGCAAGTCGACGCGCGAGCCGCCCGGCCCGCGCGCAGCTTCCGCCATTGTGAGATCGTGGTTGAGGCGGGACAGCATCATCACGTCGCGCTCAAGCCGCGCGCTTTCGCCGCGCCTTCGAGGAAACCGCGAACGATCGCGAACAATTCCGGCTCGTCGAGCAGAAATGCATCATGGCCCTTGTCGGTCGTGATCTCGGCGAACGAGACGCGCGCGCCCGCCGCATTGAGTGCGTGTACGATGGCGCGCGATTCCGACGTTGGGAACAACCAGTCGCTGGTGAACGAGATAACGCAGAACCGCGTCGGCGTGTTGCGAAACCCGTTCGCCACCACGCCGTCATAGTCGCCGGCAAGATCGAAATAATCCATGGCGCGGGTGAGATAGAGATAGGAATTGGCGTCGAAACGCTCGACGAACGTGATGCCCTGGTGACGCAGATAGGACTCGACCTGAAAATCGGCATCGAAGGAAAATGTCGGATTGTCGCGGTCCTGAAAGCGGCGGCCGAATTTGCGGTGCAGTGCGGCGTCCGAGAGATAGGTGATATGCGCGCCCATGCGCGCGACGGCGAGGCCGCGGCGCGGATTGGTGCCTTCGGCAAAATAGCGGCCGCCGCGCCATTCCGGATCGGCCATCACCGCCTGGCGGCCGACTTCGTGGAATGCGATGTTTTGCGCCGAATGCCGCGTCGCCGCCGCGATCGGCAGCGAAGCAAACACGCGCTCCGGATAGCTCGCCGCCCATTGCAGCGCCTGCATGCCGCCCATGGAGCCGCCGGCGACCGCAAACAGCGAGTCGATACCGAGATGATCGAGCAGCATCGCCTGCGCGCGCACCATGTCGCGCACGGTGATGACCGGAAAATCGAGGCCCCAAGGCATGCCGGTCGCGGGATTGGTCGAGGCCGGGCCGGACGTGCCCATGCAGCCGCCGACTACATTGGAACAGATGACGAAATAGCGCTCGGTGTCGATCGGCCGGCCGGGACCGACCATGGTCTCCCACCAGCCCGGCTTGCCGGTCACCGGATGCGTGTTGAGCACGTGCTGATCGCCGGTCAGCGCGTGGCAGACGAGGACGGCATTGCTGCGCTCGGCATTGAGCGCGCCATAGGTCTGATAGGCAATCTGCAGCGGGCTGAAGTCGACGCCGGCGTCGAGCCGCAACGGTTGATTTGACGCAAACTGCACGACCGGCGAATGCGGCTGGTCCGCTTCGCGCGTGCGGTCGGCGAGATCGAGCGTGGCGCTGGCCTCGGCCATCATAATGTTCCCGGAGTGGCGCGACCCGGCGTGGCTCACCGCAGCGGGGCGGTCAAAGCGGCGTAAATAGGCCCCTTCCGGTCGGAGTCAACGTTTTCTTTGATTTCGGCCTTAACGGCACCTATCAATCGGCCGATTGCCGGAGGCAAACGATGCCGAAACCGCCACGCCAAAACGAACCTGTCGCTCGCCGATTTGCGGAGCGACATCGATCGCATCGACGAGACGATGCATGCTCTGCTGATCGAGCGCGGCGAGATCATCGATCGCCTGATCGCTGTCAAAGAAGACCCAGGAATCGGGTTCCGCGTTCCGGCCGGCGCGCGAGGCCGACATGATGCGCCGGCTGGTGGAACGCCATCACGGCAACTTGCCGCTCGATACCGCCGAAAGCATTTGGCGCGTCATCATCTCGACCTTCACCTATGTGCAGGCGCCATTTGCGGTGCACGCCGACCTCTCGGCCGGCGACGCGTTGATGCGCGATTCCGCGCGCTTTCATTTTGGCTTCACCGTACCGTTCGAGCCGCATATGGGGGCGTCGAGCGTGGTCGCCGCAGTCTCGGCGTCAAAGGGCGATCTCGGCCTCGTTCCCGCCTTCGCCATGGCCGGCGCCGGCCCGTGGTGGGCGGCGCTTGAATTCGACGCCGCGCCGAAAATCATCGCGCGCCTGCCGTTTGTCGAGCGCGCTCGATCATCCGGCCGGCATGCCGGTTTTCGTGGTCTCCCGGGTTGCGGCGGACGCTATGGTGACCGAGACCGAGGTTTGGAGCATGCGTGTTTCCGGCTGGAGTGCGGCTTCGGTGAACACCGTCGCCGGGCTCGCCGACGTGATCGCGGTGCCCGATAGCGCCTTCGACGGCGCCGCCCTTCTGGTCTCTGTCGCGCGCGGCGGCATCGGCGCCGTCTCGGACGCCCTGGTCGGGATCGGGGCTTCGATCCGCTCGGTAGCCCTCGTCGGCAGTCACGCGACCCGCTATAGGGTGCCGTGATTTCCTCCTCCCGGTTTGGGGGAAACCAAACGGAGCGATGCCTGAGGCAGTGTCCGCGCCTGCGCAAGCGTTGTGACAACAGGCCCCCTCCCTACCTCTCCCGCAAGCGGGAAAGGTTTTGAGAAAGCGAAATGAAGGTTGCAATGAATTCCGCCATGCGTCCCCAGCCCCGGCCTGGCGTGCTCGATATCGCGGCCTATGTGCCCGGCAAGAGCAGCGCGCCGGGCGTGGCCAAGATATTCAAGCTATCGTCAAACGAGACGCCGCTCGGGCCGAGCCCGAAAGCGATCGCGGCCTATCAATCCGTCGGCGCGCATCTTGAGGATTATCCGGATGGCTCGGCGAGCGAGCTGCGCGAAGCGATCGGACATGCGTTCGGACTCGATCCCGACCGCATCGTGTGCGGCGCCGGCTCCGACGACTTATTGAACCTGCTGGCACGCGCCTATCTGGCCGACGGCGACGAGGCGATCCACACCACGCACGGTTTTCTGGTCTATCCGATTGCAACGCTCGGCGCCGGCGCCAAACCCGTGGTCGCGATGGAGACCGATTACACCGCCAATGTCGACGCGATCCTCGCAGCGGTGACGAAGAAGACGAAAATCGTCTTCCTCGCCAATCCCAACAATCCGACCGGCACCTGCCTTTCCTTCGACGAGGTGAAGCGATTGCACCGTGGACTGCCGTCGCATGTGCTGCTGGTGCTCGACGCGGCCTATGCCGAATACGTCAGGCGCAACGACTATGAATCCGGCATCGAGCTTGTCGCCACCTCCGAGAACGTTGTCATGTGCCGCACGTTCTCGAAAATCCATGGGCTCGCGGCATTACGGCTCGGCTGGCTGTTCGGCCCCGCTCATGTGGTCGACGCCCTCAACCGCATTCGCGGGCCGTTCAACGTCAATGCCCCGGCGATCGCTGCGGGCATAGCGGCGATCAAGGATTTGGAACACCAGGAGCGTTCGCGCGAACACAACACCCAATGGCTCGCCTGGCTGGCGCAAGAGATTGAAGGACTCGGCCTGAAGGTGACGCCGAGCGTTGCCAATTTCTTGCTGATCCACTTTCCCGAGACCAAAGGACATACCGCCCAGGAGGCAGACGCATTCCTGACGGCGCGCGGTCTGATCCTGCGTCAGGTCGGCGCCTACAAGCTGCCGAACGCGCTGCGCATGAGTGTCGGCACGGAGGAAGCCAATCGTCTCGTCATCGCCGCGCTCAAGGAATTTTTGGGACAGCGGTGATGGCAAACGAGCGGCATCTTCCGCAAGCGCCTCTCTTCGATCGCCTGGCGCTGATCGGTGTTGGCCTTATCGGCGGCTCGATCGCGCGCGCCGCGCGAGCGCTCGGCATCGTGCGAACGATCGTGGCAACGTCGCGGTCCGAACCGACGCGACAACGCATCCAGGAGCTGGAACTGGCGGACCACGTTGTCGCGACAAGCGCCGCAGCGGTGGCAGACGCCGATCTTGTGATCGTCTGCGTACCGATCGGCGCAATTGGCGCAGTTGCGAAGGAAATCGGGCCGCACCTCAAGCCGGGCGCGATCGTGTCCGACGTCGGTTCGGTGAAGACGGCGGTGGTGCAGGCTATGGCGCCCCACATTCCGCCGGGAGTCCATTTCATTCCGGGTCATCCCGTCGCCGGCACTGAAAACTCCGGACCGGACGCGGGCTTCGCTGAGCTCTTCATCAACAGGTGGTGCATTCTCACACCGGCCAAGGACGCGGACCTAGCCGCGATCGAGCGCCTGTCGCAGTTCTGGAAGGCATTCGGCGCCAGCGTCGAAATCATGTCGCCGGAACATCACGACCTCGTGCTTGCTGTCACCAGCCACGTTCCGCATTTGATCGCCTACAATATCGTCGGTACGGCGTTCGAACTGCGCCATGTCACGGAATCCGAAATTCTCAAATATTCCGCCGGTGGATTTCGCGATTTCACGCGTATTGCCGCATCCGATCCCACGATGTGGCGCGACATCTTTCTCAACAACAAGACCGCCGTGCTGGAAGTCCTCGGCCGCTTCAACGAAGATCTCGCGACCCTGACGCGCGCGGTCCGCAGTGGGGACGCAGAAACGTTGTATAATCTCTTTGCCGAGCGCCGCGCCATCCGCCGCGGCATGATCCAGTTCAACCTGGACTCGCCCGCTCCGGATTTCCAGCATCTGAGTTCCGAGCCGCGCGCCGATCCAATACCGCGGCCCTACGCGGCTTCCGACGACGATTGACCCGCACTCCTGGTCGTCGGCGAGGGATTTTAGCCGGTCTCACCTGAGCACCTTCGCCCCAAGCGCCTCTTTCACCACGCCACGCAGAGTTGCGAGCGTGAAAGGCTTGGCGATCACGTCGTGAATGAGGGCTTCAAGGCCAAAGGCGCGTTCGCGCTGGTCGGCATAGCCCGTCATCAGCAGGATGGTGAGATCGGGAAAGTCGCGGGCGGCGGCAAGCGCGAGCGCAATGCCGTCCATGATGGGCATGCGGATATCGGTCAAAAGAAGATCGAAGCGTCCGTCTTCGCGCGTAAGCACGTCGAGCGCATCGCTGCCGTTAGCTGCCGTCTTGACCTCGTGACCATCGCTCGACAATGCCCGGGCGCACATCGCGCACAGCGCTTCTTCATCTTCGGCAATGAGAATGCGAGCCATGGGCGTTATCCGTCAGTGATCTCCCGCGATGATGTCGCGGCGGTTGACGAAGCGGACCAGCACGTCGCGGCTGTCGGGCGGCGGCGAAGCCAGCCGACTATGGAACGCAACGGACTCTCCCGGCGGCAGCGTCGTGCGCGACGGAACGGCAGTCCATGAATAGATTTCTTGCCTCGCGGCGTTGCGGACCGCGAACCTAAGCCGCGGTACGTCGACAATCTTACGGGCGTCGTTGACGATATTGCCTTCGACCACCAGGATCGGCACACCGTTCTGCTGTTCGGTGGCCGTGGCGATGTTCGCCAAGTCGAGGCTACGGAGATTGACGGGGATGCCCAACGAGGAAAAGAAGGAGGCGGTCTGCGGCACAACGCGCACGATGTTTGCACGCCAGCCGATGATAATGGCATCGAGCAAGACAAGGGCCAGGATGCCGGATTGCAGCCGCGACAGCGGCCAACGCCATTGGGTCCGGCGTGCGCCACGGCGACTCCGCTGCGCGGCAACGGTTTCGACGTCCTGGAGCCTTTCGGCGCCATCGTCGGCGTCTATCTCGATCGGGTGCTGGCCGTCGCCGAAATCGCCGGGGGCAACCGACGGGGCATCCACGGCGATCGGCTCGGCCGCTCCGGCCTCGGGAAAGGCGTTTCCATCCGCCGATTGAACTATGTTCAGGCTGCCGCGTGCCTCGGCTGCGCCTTCGTCCGCGGTCTGATCGGCCCATGCGGCATCTGGCTCTTCGGCCGAAACTCCGGTGGAGAGATGCGAACCGGGCGCCCCGGCCTCATACGCTGGCGCGAGGGCATCCGCCGCGGCCGTCAGTTCCTCGGCGCGGCTGGCTGCCGCATGCCAGATCGTGCGGCAGCGGACACAGCGCACCTGGCGTCCTTTGGGTTGCAGGCTTGCCAGCTCGACATCATAAGATGTGGCGCAGGTTGGGCAGACGATCAGCATGGCAAATCAGCCGTGGGGTCGATTTCGGCTACCGTAACAGGCCATCCGTTAACGGATGGGAAACCAAGCCGGGCCGGCGAGCCCTTCCCGTCATCGAGATGGTAAGTATAGAGGTAGGGCGAATCAGGCGGTGACCAGCCTTTGGGTGCAGGCCCCGCGCGGCGGGAGGCTTTTTCGGAGGACGGCGTGATCCGATTCGAGAATGTCGGCTTGCGCTATGGGCTGGGCCCGGAGGTCTTGCGCGACCTCACCTTTCGCATCGATGGGCACTCGTTCCAGTTCCTGACCGGGCCGTCCGGCGCCGGAAAGACCTCCCTGTTGCGCATGCTGTTCCTGTCGCTGCGGCCGACCCGCGGCCTGATCACCATGTTCGATCAGGACACCGCAACCCTGAGCAAAGACGGTCGTGCGACGCTGCGCCGCCGGATCGGCATCGTGTTCCAGGACTTCCGGCTGCTCGACCATATGACCACGTACGAGAATGTCGCCATGCCGTTGCGCGTGCTCGGCAAGAATGAAGCGGACTATCGGGACGAGGTTGTCGAGCTGTTACGATGGGTCGGTCTTGGCGACCGCATGGGGGCCTTGCCGCCGATTTTATCGGGGGGTGAGAAACAACGCGCCGCCATTGCCCGCGCCGTGATCGCACGGCCGCAGCTTCTGCTTGCCGACGAGCCGACCGGCAACGTCGACCCCAATCTCGGCCAACGGCTGCTGCGCCTTTTCATCGAACTTAACAAGTCGGGAACCTCGGTCGTCATCGCCACCCACGACATTGCCCTGATGGACGAATACGACGCACGCCGTCTGGTCCTTCACGAGGGACGACTGCATGTCTACGATTGACCCCAGCGAGACCATGGCCGAGCCATGGGACGCGCGCGATGAGCGCTCTCGCCGCGCGCCGGCACCAAAGATGGCGGCGACGATCGTTCCGAAGGGCTCGATTGCCGGACGCTCGCTTGCCGCTGTCGTCGCGATCATGACCTTCCTTGCCGCACTGACGACGGGCGCGGTCATGATGGTGGTGAGCGCCGCTACCGATTGGCAATCGGAAGTCGGCCGCGAGGTCACCATACAGGTCCGGCCTGTCGCTGGTCGCGACCTCGAGACGGATGTGCGCAACGCGGCCACTATCGCGCGCGCCGCACAAGGCGTTGCCGAAGTGCGGGTTTTCACCAGGGAAGAATCGGCTCAATTGGTCGAACCATGGCTCGGAAAAGGTCTTGCGCTGCAAGATTTGCCGATCCCACGCATGATCGTCGTCAAGCTGTTGTCCGGCTCGATGCCGGATTTTGCCGCCTTGCGTAAAACCCTCGCCGCGCAAGTCCCCAGCTCCAGTCTCGACGATCATCGCCATTGGATCGATCGCATGCGTGCCATGGCGGGAACGGCGGTTGCTGGAGGTATCGCGGTCCTTGCTCTCGTCCTTGCCGTGACCGTGCTTTCGGTCACTTTCGCAACCCGTGGCGCCATGGCGACCAACCGGCCAATCGTTGAAGTGTTGCACTATGTGGGGGCAACCGACGGTTTTGTCGCCCGCCAGTTCCAACGTCATTTCCTTGTTCTCGGCTTCAAAGGCGGGGCGATCGGCGGCGGCGCGGCCATTATCCTGTTCGGCTTCGCCGAGGCCGCCCGAACGTGGCTCGCGGGAACGCCGGGAGGCGATGAGGCCGCCGCGCTGTTCGGCAATTTCTCGGTTGGAGCTTCGGGTTATGTGGCGATCCTGGCCCAGATCGTGCTGATGGCCTTGGTGACCGCGTTTGTGTCGCGCCACACGGTGAACCGAACTCTGGAGAATATCGATTGAAGGGCCGAATCATCATCACTATACCGCCCGGATTACAGCTATGATTTCGGGCGGAGCGGCCGGAATGCCGGTCGGGGCAGTGAATTTTAGCGCGAGGGACGCGCGCGGCGATGCTCAGCCTTAAGAGTGCCGTCAGGACGCGACGCATCAGGTCGATTGCCATCAAGCTGGCCTGTCTTGGTGCGCTCTTCCTCTTGGTCGGCTTCGCAATTTTCGTCTGGCTCTTGCCGGAGCGGGAAATCAACCTCGATCATGGCGCCGATGGGATCGTCGTGCTGACCGGGGGCGCCTCGCGCGTCGCCGATGCGCTCGAACTGCTCGCCTCCGGCCGCGGCAAGCGGCTGCTCATCACCGGCGTCAATCCCGGCACCACGACCAACGACATCGCCCATCAGGTCAACTACGACCGCCTCCTGAACTGCTGCGTCGATCTCGACTATTCCGCCCTCAATACTCTCGGCAATGCGGTGCAAGCACGTCGCTGGGCTGTGCAGCATGGCTTCCACTCACTCATCGTCGTGACATCCGCCTATCACATGCCACGCGCGCTCGCCGAGTTGTCGCACCAACTTCCGGAGGCCACTCTTATTCCATTTCCGGTCGTCTCCGATCGGCTGCGCATCGAGCCATGGTGGTCGAATGGCACAACCACGAAGTTGGTGCTGTCGGAATATCTCAAATACCTTTTCGCCAAGGTGCGCATGCGGTTCGATACCATGGCGGCTACAAGTGACTTAGTTTCCGCCGCGCACTCGTCATAGAGCGCTGGCGCGCCCGCACAACAGGTCCCCGTGTCTCAATTCGCTCTTGTGCTTCGTTCGCTGATCTTCAATGCGCTGTTCTATGTGAATTTGATCATTCACATGATCGTCGCGTTGCCGGCATTGGTGCTGCCTTATCCGGTCCTGCGCACCTTCATCCGCTCCTATGCGCGGTCGAGCCTCTGGCTGCTGCGCATCGTCTGCGGCACCAAAGTCGAATGGCGTGGCCTCGAAAATATTCCAAAAGAAGCGTGCATCCTGGCCTGCAAACACCAATCGCTGTGGGAGACATTCGCGCTGTTTGCCGTCATCGAGGATCCGATCTACGTCCTTAAGCGCGAACTCATGTGGATTCCGGGTTTCGGCTGGTACACGTGGAAAGCGCGCATGATCCCGGTCGACCGCAGCGCCAAATTGGCAACACTGTCGCGCATGACAACGCGGGCGCGCAAAGAGCTCGAACGGGCGCGCCAACTCGTCATCTTTCCCGAGGGCACGCGACGGCCGCCTGGAGCCGAGCCGAGCTACAAGCCGGGGGTCGCGCTGCTGTACAGCAAGATCGGCGTCGCTTGCGTGCCGATGGCGCTCAATTCCGGACTGTTCTGGCCGCGCCGGTCCCTGCGCCGTTTTCCGGGCACCATTCTGGTTGAAATCCTCGATCCGATTCCGGCCGCGCTCGACAAGAAGACATTCTTCACGCGCCTGCAAAACGACATCGAGGCGGCGACCGCGCGCCTGGTCGCCGAAGGACGCAGGGAACTTGCCGCGCTCGATGTGCCGAACGCATCCGACGATCATGACGCCGGGGCCGCACGCTCGACCTCGTGAACGCCCCTCAGACGGTCGGCGAGGAGATGCAATTCGGTCTCGCGATAACCCAGCGCCTCGAGCGCCCGCACCGTTTCCAGAACGTAGTCGCGATTGGGACCCGATTGGCCGTGGCCTTGCCGCACATAATGAAGGCTTTCGGCCAGCGTGAGCCGCCCGGCATATTGGACGTGACCGCGGTCGACGATGTAGCAAAGCGCCCTCACCTGCCGCCGCTCGTCATCTTCGAGTTCGATCCGTCGGACCGTTTCGCGATAAACCGCGGTGACCTGTTCGCGCGCACGCAAGTAGGCGATGGTTTCGGCGCGCTTGGCGGCGGCGACACGAAAGGCGATGCCGCGGCACATGCCGCCACGATCGAGCCCCAGCACCAGGCCCGGTCGCTCAGGCGTGCCGCGATGCACGAATGAATAGACGCAGAGCGACCGATGCAGACCGATAAGCCGCGCCGGCCAGCGTTCGAGCACGTCGAAGCCGGGGCGCCACATCAATGAGCCGTAGCCGAACACCCAGAGGTCGCCCCGCCCGTGCTCGCCGCTTGCGTCCATCGCCCTCGTTGAACTCCCGGCCTGACTTCCGCTCGCCTAACAGGATGACCGAGGCGGCACAATGGCGGCGACGGCCGTCTTTGAAACGCCGCACTCGGCGGGCGAAAAAGAGCAATGTCTGGCCAATCCCCCCTTAGCATGATGCGGCCCGAGCGCCCACGCCCGGGTCATCGCCCGCCGCCTCGCGTGCGGCGCCGGCGGCTGTGGCCGGTGCTGCTGGCGCTCGCCACCGTTATCGCGCTTGCCGTCGTCGGGTGGAGCTGGCTTTGGTACTACGCCGCCGCGGTCGCCGATCGCACTCTGAGCGGATGGGTCCAGCGGGAGGCCGCGGCCGGTCGCAGCTATTCCTGCGGCTCGCAGACGATCACCGGATTTCCATTCCGCATCGAAGTGCGCTGCGGCGACGCGGCCGCCACCATCAACAGCAATCAGCCGCCATTTGCCGTCAAAGCGAAGGACACTGTCTTCGTTTCGGAGGTTTACCATCCCACCCGGTTGATCGGCGACATTACCGGCCCGCTCACCGTGGCGGAGTTGAACCAGACGCCAAGCTTCGCCGCCAATTGGTCGCGCGCCCGCATCAGCGTTCAGGGTCTGCCGCCCAACCCAGATCGTGTTTCTTTCAAGATCGAGCATCCGCGTCTTGACCATGTCGTCGGCGCAAACAACGACATGGTGTTTGCTGCCGACCATGTGGAGCTCCTCGGCCGCATCATCGCAGGATCGGACCGCGACAATCCGGTGATCGAAGCGTCCGGTCTCTTCACTGCGGCCACCGCACCATCGCTGCACCCGTTGCTGGCCGAGCCGCTTCAAGGCGAGATCGACGCCGTGCTCCGTGGTTTCAAGGATCTTGCGCCGAAACCGTGGGCCGCGCGGTTCCGTGAGATGCAAGCGGCGGGCGGCGGCGTCGAAATCAAATCGCTGCGCCTGGAGCGGCCCGACGCCATCATCGTCGGTACCGGTACGCTCACCGTCAACGAGCACGGCAAGCTCGATGGCCTAGTCCGGGTCGCCATTGTGGGCATCGATAAGATCGTCCCGCTGTTGGGCATCGACCAGTTGATCGGCCAAGGCATCAGCCGCTTGACCGGCTCGGGCGGGACATCGGCGCAGGGCCTCGGTGCCCTCGATCGCCTGGTGCCGGGTTTGAGCGGCGTCGTCCGCGACAGCACCAACGCCAGCTTGATCGACAATCTCAAGAAGATGGGCCAGCCGACCGAGATCGACAAGAAGCCGGCGATCGTCCTGCCGCTGCGGTTCTCCGACGGCGCGATGTATTTGGGCATGATACCGGTTGGTTCGGTACCGGCATTGTTTTGATGCCATGGTGATCTCGACAATGACGCAGGAAACAGCGTTCTCGCGACACCTGCGCGCCCGAGTTATGCCGACGCGAACTGCGCGTATAGGCAGCCGAGAAGCAAGTTGAGGCGCTCTTGCGATGAGCAATCGGCAGCAGTCGGCCGTTCCAGTTTGATGGCTGGACTTGTTCCGGCTATCCACGTCTTTGGGCTACCTGGCAATTAAGACATCGATGCCCGCGCAAACGGGGCACGAAGAGGATCCGACGACACTATACCTAGCTTCCATTTGCGTCGTACCATAGCTGAGCTTGGTCTGGAGCAACCGATGATCGCCGACGTTGCCTTGCATCGCGAGGAGTTGCGGCAGCTGTGCGGCCGCTTCCGTGTGCGAAGGCTAGAAGTATTCGGCTCCGCCGCGCGCCGGTCGGACTTCGACCCGGCGCGGAGCGATGTCGATTTTCTGGTCGAGTTCGAGGCAGAGGAGGACGATTTCGCGCGCTTCGTCGATTTCAAAGAGGCGCTGCAAGCCCTGCTGGCGAGGCGCGTCGATCTTATCGATCGCAAGGCGATCGAGACCAGCCGCAACTATATCCGTAAAAAACACATCCTGACGGGCGCGGAGCCTGTCTATGCCGCCTGACGGTTCCGACGAGAGCTGGCGCGACGCGGCGCTTTTGCTCGACATCACGCTTGCCGCAGAGGATGCGCTGTCCTTCATCGCGGGACTCGATGAAAGCGCGTTTCTCACCAGCGACCTGCATCAGAGCGCTGTCATCCGCAAGTTTGAAGTCATGGGCGAGGCCGCGGGAAAAGTCTCGACTGCATTTTGCGCTGCGCATCCTGAAATCCCGTGGAAGCAATGACCGGGCTGCGCCATCGGCTCATTCACGACTATGGCGACGTGAGACTTGACATCGTGTGGCGCGTGGCGAGGCACACGTTGCCAAGCCTCATTGCCATGTTGCGGCCGCTAATTCCGCCAAAGGACGATCATGACCAGTAGCATAGGCGCTATGGCCGCACCGAATCTCTCTTCGAGGAGGCCGGCCACTTCTTTCAGGCAGCTGGCAGCACCTCCTGAGGCATGATGACGCCCGCCTCGACGCGGCCGTCAAAATATCGCGACTTACGTTTCAGTTTGCCCACCGCAGCCTCTTCATATGCGGTATAGGCTTCGGCGGATAAGTCGCGTGCGAACGTCCCAAGCATAGAGCAAAGAAGCAACTCAGCGCTTTCGCGCGGCGTGCCATCCGACCACGGCTTCGCCGACGGCGTCGGTCGAAGCGAAGTAAGGCTTGATATCGAGCAACGGCGTCCGGTCCATGCAGTCGAGGCCGACGACTTTGAGCGTGCTGCCCTCGACGCTCACCAATCGCACGACCGAAGCCGCGATCGGATTTGGCCGGACCGGCGAGCGCAAGGCGAATGTACCGCGCTGCTCGCGATAATGACGCGGCGCCTGCAACACCAGATCACGCCGCGCCTTGTCCATCCAATAAAGCAGGAGGAGATGGCTGACGCCGTCAATCCCTTTGAGACCCTCGATCCAGCGCGGATCAAGTTCAACGGTGCATACCGCGTCCGATTCTCGCCCGTTCTTCGGGCAATCCGCGCGCCGCATCCATGGCGTACGAAGTCGGCCGATAAAGTAGAGCGAGGCGTCGAACCGCTGCGGCAACGGAACGGCGACCTCGCCGTCCCGCAAGCCGTCGGAACTCTCGCCTGATGGATCGTTGGTCGACGTGTCGTTCTTCGCGGAACCCGTCATGACACCCAGGTTGCACGCACAGGCCCCCGACGCCAAGACCGACATTTTGCCGCCCAAGGGACGGCGCCCAATACAGTGGGATATTTCCCAACACGGCCTTGCGTCGACACGATTAATCGCATAAAGATATCTTTATATCTGTTCTGAGGTTTAAAGCCATGGAAACCGAGCACCTCCCGCTTTCGGCGCTCACCGGCACCCTCAAGGCTGCGGGGGAAACCACGCGGCTTCGCATCCTCATGCTCATTGCCGAGGCCGAGCTGACCGTCTCCGACCTAACCGAGATTTTGCGCCAGTCGCAGCCGCGGCTGTCCCGTCATTTGCGGCTGCTGGTCCAGGCCGGCCTGGTCGAGCGCTTCCGCGAGGGGTCTTGGGCTTTCTTCCGCCTGGGCGAGCGCGGCAGTGTCGCCGACATCGCGCGCGCCCTGATCGCCCGGCTCGATCCCAACGATCCGACCGTCGCACGCGACCGCGAGCGCCTCGCCGCCGTCCGCGCCGCACGCGCCGGCGCCGCACAAAATTACTTTCGCCGCCACGCCGTCGAATGGGACCGCATCCGCAAGCTCCATGTCGCCGACGCCGCGGTCGAAGACGCGATCCGTGCCGCGCTCGCCGACAAGCCGATCCGCTCCTTGCTCGATCTCGGCACCGGGACCGGCCGCATGCTCGAACTCTTCGCCGGCGATATCCAGCGCGGCATCGGTCTTGATCTCTCGCTCGACATGCTGGCGCTGGCCCGCGCCCGGCTCGACCGTGCCGGACTCGGGCACTGCAGCGTGCGCCAAGGCGACATTTACGATCCGGCACTGCCGCGAGACTCTTTCGACGTCGTCATCATTCACCAAGTTCTGCACTTCCTCGACGACAGTGCGCGGGCACTGCGCGAGGCGGCACGCGTGCTGCGGCCGGGCGGCCGCTTATTGGTCGTTGATTTCGCACCGCACGATCTCGAGTTTTTGCGCGAGGAGCATGCTCATCTGCGACTCGGCTTTGCGGCCGAGACAGTGACGCAATGGCTCGAAGCCGCAGGCCTCGACGTCATGCGCCAGCAAACCTTCCCGCCCGGGCCGGAGGGCAAGATCGCGGTCTCGCTCTGGCTCGCACGCGATCCGCGGATCATCCTGGCAGCACCGGCAACGCGGGAGGTGGCGTGATGAGCGCCGTCCGCGCCAGCCGCTTCCTGCAAGCCGGCGCGCCGCGGCGCATCGGCGTCTCGTTCGAGTTCTTCCCGCCCAAGACCGCCGAGATGGAGCAAGCGCTGTGGGAAGCGATCGGGCGCCTAGCGCCGCTGCAGCCGAATTTTGTCTCGGTCACCTACGGGGCCGGCGGTTCGACACGCGAGCGCACGCATGCAACGGTCAAACGCATCCTCGCCGAGACCATGCTGACGCCGGCGGCGCATCTCACCTGCGTCGCCGCGGAACGCGCCGATATCGATGAAGTGATCACCGGCTATGCGCAGGCGGGCGTGCGCCATATCGTGGCGCTGCGCGGCGATCCACCGGGCGGCGCCGGCGAGCGCTACACGCCCCATCCCGGCGGCTACCGCAACGCCGCCGACCTCGTCGCCGGCATCAGGCGCGTTGCCGATATCGAAGTGTCGGTTTCCGCATACCCGGAGAAGCATCCGGATAGTCCGTCGGTCGCAGCCGACATCGACATGCTCAAGGCCAAGGTCGACGCCGGCGCGACGCGCGCCATTACCCAATTTTTCTTCGAGAACAGCCTGTATTTCCGTTACCTCGACCGGGTGCGCGCAAGCGGTATCGATGTCCCGATCGTACCCGGGATTCTGCCGGTGCAGAATTTCAAACAAACCAGAAATTTCGCGGCGCGCACCGGCGCTTCGGTTCCGGACTGGCTCGCCGAGCGCTTCGAAGGTCTCGAAGACGATCCTGCAACGCGCAAGCTCATCGCCGCCGCCGTCGCCGCCGAACAGGTGCTCGACCTCGTCGATCACGGTGTCACCGACTTTCATTTCTACACCATGAACCGCGCCGATCTTGTCTACGCCATCTGCCACCTGCTCGGACTGCGGCCGGGCCGTCTCCCTCTCCCCGTTGGGGAGAGGGTCGGGGTGAGGGGGGGCGGGCGATGAAAGCCAGTCCCAAAACAGCCAAGCAACCCTCATTCAATTCCAATACCGAAGCGAACCTGCGGCGCGCCGCGGCGGCGCGCGTTCTCGTGCTCGACGGCGGTATGGGCACGATGATCCAGGCTCTGGGTCTGGACGAGCAAGGCTATCGCGGCGCCCGCTTCGACGCCTGGAACCGCGAGGTCCGCGGCAACAACGATCTGCTCAATCTCAGCCGACCGGACGCGGTTCGCTTGATCCATCTCGCCTATTTCCGGGCCGGGGCCGACATCGTCTCGACCAATACGTTCTCGTCGACACGGATCGCACAGGCCGATTACGGCATGGCGGAGATCGCCTACGAGCTGAACCTTGAAGGCGCACGGCTGGCCCGCGCCGCTGCGCAAATCGCGCAAGACGAAGACGGCCGCGAACGCTTCGTCGCCGGCGCAATCGGGCCGACCAATCGCACCGCATCGATCTCGCCCGACGTTCTGAACCCGAGCTTCCGCTCGATCACCTTTGACGAATTGCGCATCGCCTATGCCGAACAGGTACGCGGACTGCTCGATGGCGGCGCCGATATTCTCCTGATCGAGACCATCTTCGACACGCTCAACGCCAAGGCCGCCATTTACGCCATCGCCGAAGAGCTGGAGGTGCGCGGCGTCGGCGTGCCGGTCATGATCTCCGGCACCATCACCGATCGCTCCGGCCGATTGCTGTCCGGCCAGACGCCAGAAGCGTTCTGGAATTCGATGGCGCACGTCGCGCCGCTGTCGATCGGATTCAATTGCGCGCTCGGCGCCAAGCAGATGCGTGCCCACATCGCCGCGCTAGGGCGCGTCGCCGATACCCTGGTGTGCGCCTATCCCAATGCCGGCCTGCCCAACGAGTTCGGCCACTACGACGAAGGCCCGGAGATGATGGCGGCGCAGATCGGCGAATTTGCCGCGGCCGGCCTCGTCAATATCGTCGGCGGCTGCTGCGGCACCACGCCGGACCACATCCGCGCCATTGCCCGGGCGGTCGCCGGCAAGGCGCCGCGCGCGGTGCCCGCTATTGCGCCGCAGCTGCGGCTTGCCGGTCTCGAGGCGTTCACGCTGACGCCCGAAATTCCGTTCGTGAACGTGGGTGAGCGCACCAATGTCACCGGCTCGGCGCGATTCCGCAAGCTGATCACCAACAACGATTACGCGGCCGCGCTCGCGGTTGCGCGCGACCAGGTCGAGAACGGCGCGCAAATCATCGACGTCAACATGGACGAAGGCCTGCTCGATTCCGAGAAGGCCATGACCACATTTCTCAATCTGGTCGCATCGGAGCCCGACATCGCGCGGGTGCCGGTGATGATCGAACTCGTCGAAATTCTCCGTGATCGAGGCCGGCCTCAAATGCGTTCAGGGCAAGCCGGTGGTGAATTCGATTTCGCTCAAGGAAGGCGAGGACGCCTTTATCGCCCATGCACGGATCGTGCGGCGCTACGGTGCGGCGGTCGTCGTCATGGCGTTCGACGAAACCGGCCAAGCGGATACGCTGGAGCGGAAAAAATCGATCTGCGCGCGCGCCTACGACGTCCTGGTGAACCGCGTCGGCTTTCCGCCGCAGGACATCATTTTCGACCCGAACATCTTTGCCATCGCGACCGGGATGGACGAACACAACGGCTATGGCGTCGATTATATCGAGGCCGCGCGCTGGATCAGACAGAATCTGCCGCACGTCCATGTCTCGGGCGGCGTCTCCAACCTTTCGTTCTCGTTCCGCGGCAACGAACCGGTGCGCGAGGCGATGCACGCGGTGTTTCTCTATCATGCCATCGCGGCCGGCATGGATATGGGTATCGTGAACGCCGGTCAGATCGAGGTTTACGACAACCTCGATCCCGAATTGCGCGATGCCTCCGAGGACGTCGTGCTCAACCGCCGCGCCGACGCCTCCGAACGGCTGCTCACGCTGGCCTCGCACCATCGCGGCCACGGCAAGGAAAAGAAGGAAGCCGATCTCGCCTGGCGCGAATGGCCGGTGGAGAAGCGGCTCGCGCATGCGCTGGTCCAGGGCATGACCGACTACATCGCGATCGACGTCGAGGAGGCGCGGCTTAAAGCGCCACGCCCGCTCGCCGTGATCGAAGGACCGCTGATGGATGGCATGAATGTTGTCGGCGACCTGTTCGGCTCGGGCCGGATGTTCCTGCCCCAGGTGGTCAAGTCGGCTCGCGTGATGAAACAAGCCGTCGCCCATCTGATGCCGTTCATGGAACAGGAGAAGGATGGACGAAATCATTCCTCATCGAACGGCAAGATCGTCCTCGCCACCGTCAAAGGCGACGTGCACGATATCGGCAAAAACATCGTCGGCGTCGTGCTCCAGTGCAACAACTACCACGTCGTCGATCTCGGCGTGATGGTCCCGGCCGAGAAAATTCTACAGGCCGCCATTGAGGAGCAAGCCGACATTATCGGGCTCTCCGGCCTCATCACGCCTTCGCTCGACGAGATGTGCCACGTTGCCGCCGAGATGGAACGACAGGAATTCGACGTCCCGCTGCTCATCGGCGGAGCGACCACGAGCCGCGTCCACACCGCGGTCAAAATCCATCCTAACTACCAACGCGGGCAAACGGTTTATGTCAATGACGCGAGCCGCGCCGTCGGCGTCGTCTCCGCGCTGTTGTCGCGCGAAGCGCGCGAGCCGTACATCAACGAGGTCCGCGCCGAGTATGCCCGTATCGCAACCGCGCACGCGCGCGGTCAGGAGACCAAGCAGCGGCTGCCGCTCGCCGACGCGCGCGCCAACGCGTTGAGGCTCAATTGGTCCGGCAACTACACGCCGCCCGCGCCGCGCTTTCTCGGCACACGAAAGCTCGACAATATTCCGATCGCCGAACTCGTCGCCTATATCGACTGGTCGCCGTTCTTTGCGGCCTGGGAGCTCAACGGAAAGTATCCGGCGATCCTCGATGATCAGACGGTCGGCGAAGCGGCGCGCAGTCTGTTCGCCGACGCACAGCAGATGCTGCAGCAAATGACCGCAGAGCGCTGGTTCCGCGCCAACGCCGTGATCGGCTTCTGGCCCGCGAACAGCGCCGGCGACGATATTCTGGTTTTCGCCGACGAGGCGCGCGGCCAGCCGATCGCGACCCTCTACACATTGCGCCAGCAGTTAATCCGCCGCGAGGGGCGCGCCAATGTCGCGCTCGCCGACTTCGTCGCGCCGCGCGAGAGCGGGCTCCACGACTATATCGGCGCGTTCGCAGTGACGGCCGGGATCGGCGAGGAAGCCGTGGTCGATCGTTTCAAGCGTGCCAACGACGACTATTCGGCGATCATGGCCAAGGCACTCGCCGATCGCCTGGCCGAAGCGCTGGCCGAACGCATGCACCAGCGCGTCCGCAAGGAATTCTGGGCCTATGCGCCCGACGAGACCCTCGGCAGCCGCGATATGATCGCCGAAAAGTATCGCGGCATCCGTCCGGCGCCCGGCTATCCGGCGCAGCCCGACCACACCGAGAAGGCGACGCTGTTCAAGCTGCTCGACGGCGAGCGCGAAATCGGTGTGACGCTGACCGAGAGCTTCGCGATGTGGCCCGGCGCATCGGTGTGCGGACTCTATTACAGCCATCCTGAAAGTCATTACTTCGGCGTCGGCAAGATCGAGCGCGACCAGGTCGAAGATTACGCCCGACGCAAAGGTCTCGGCTTCGCCGAAATGGAAAAATGGCTGGCGCCGATCCTGAATTACGATCCGCTGGCAGCGGCGCGCAGCGCGGCGGAGTAGTGGCGGATTGCGACCACCCGTGATACCAAGCGGCAGGGCTGGGCAATTCGTGACAGGAGAGTAACGCAATGGCTCAGGTCGTCGTCCTCTACAAAACCCCGCATGACGTCGCCGCCTTCGACAAGCATTATCTTGAAAAGCACGTTCCGCTTGCGAAGAAGATTCCGGGCGTGAAAAAATTCGAGTACAGCCAGGGCCGCGTTGCGTCGCCGGCCGGTCCATCAAACATTCATTTGGTCGCGATCCTGCACTTCGACGATATGGCCGCGATCCAGAAGGCTTTCGCCAGCCCCGAGGGGCAAGCCGCGGCAGCGGATGTACCGACATTCGCGACAGGTGGTGCCGAACTGCTGCTGTTTGACACCCGCGAAGCATAACGGGGCCGCTGCGCCGGCGTCAGTTGCGCGGGCTTTTCCGGGCGATAGCCTGTTCCAAGAATAATGCTGCTTCGAGCGCCGTGCGGTCGCGGCCAAATCGGCCGACGATTTGAAGGCCGAGCGGCAGGCCTTCGTCATTAAAGCCCGGCACGTTGACGCACGGCGTTCCCATCAACGTCCACAGCCGATTGAAGGCCGGATTGCCGGTCGAGGCGAGTCCGCGCGGCGCCGCGCCGGGCGCTGACGGCGTGAGGATGACGTCATGTTCGGCCATGATGTCCGCGAGTGCTTGGCGGGCGCGGGTGGTGGCGCGGCGCGCGGCGTCGTAATCCTCGGTCGAGATCGACGCACCGCCTTCGAGCTGCTGGCGCAAGCTTTCGCCGATTTCGTTGCGATGCCGATCATATTCGAAGGCAAGCGCCCGATAGGCTTCATAGTCCTGAATAAGCACTTGCGCGGCGTAAGCCTGCTCCACGATCGGCGGCAGCGTCACGTCTGAAAGCTTTGCACCGGCCCCTTCGGCAATCCGCGCCGCAGTCTCGAGCGCTCGTTGCATCGGCACGCTCGCCTCATCCCATAGATGCGTGCGCACCAGTGCGATGCGCGGTGCGGCGGACGCCGCGCCATCGACGCGAAGGTCGCGGCCGGTGACGGCTGCCGCCGCGAAGGCGACATCGGCAACGCTGGCGGCGAACAGCCCCGCCGTGTCGAGATGCCACGAGAAAGCTTTCATGCCCACGGTTGGAATGAGCCGGAAGGACGGCTTGAAACCGGCAACCCCGCAGAAGGCGGCCGGCCGGATGACGGAGCCGGCCGTCTGGCTGCCGAACGCGAGCGGCATCATCCCGGCGGCGACGCCGGCAACGGAGCCTGACGACGAGCCACCCGGCGTGTGCGCAAGATTGTGCGGGTTGCGGGTTCCGCGCGGCACCGACGACGCGAACTCGGTCGTCACCGTTTTGCCGAGCACGATCCCCCCGGCACGTCGCGTCATTGCGACCGCGGTGGCGTCCGCGCGGGGGCGGTAATTGGAATAGATCGACGAGCCATACTGGGTCGGCAGATCGGCGGTATCGAAGATATCCTTGAAGGCGACTGGAAGACCGCGCAGCGGCGCTGACGCGAGGCGAGGATCGTCCGCCGCGCGGCGCGCGGCGTCGAGGTCGAGCACAACGAATGCGCCGATCTGTTCCTCGCGCGCGGCGATCGCCTCGGCGCAAAGCGCGATGACCGTAAGCGGGGTGAGTTCGCCGGCCTCAATCCGGCGGGCGAGATGGAGCGCCGAAAGCATCAGGATTCTCAATCAGGGCGGCGATACCCGCCGTCGTGCGCCTCAAGAACGGCAAGGCACGTTCGATGTGGCCCGAAAGGCGGCGCCGGATCAAGAGGCTCCGTTTACGACGAAGCCGCCGCCGTATGGTTAATAGAGTGCTTCGCGCGTTATATGACGGATCATTGAGCAGTCCTTAACCGGATTCCTCGCATTCTGCGCTCATGACGCGTGGGGTTCGTAGGTATCTCGTCAGCTCCGTCGCTCTTGTCGTGCTGATCGCGGTCACCGGCTGCAGCCACTACATGCTGGCCGAGCGGGAGCCGTGGCGGCGCGATGCGGAGGTTGCCTGTCTCAATTCCGGCGCCGTGAAAGAGTTGCCGGCCGCGTACGCATCTCGTCCATCAACGGGCCGGGCATGTGCGGCATGGCCTACCCGCTCCGCGTATCGGCACTCGGCGAAAGCGGCCCGCTCGGTTACACCGACGAGCCGATGCGGCCGCCAAGCGCGATCCCCAATGCGTCCATGCCGCAGCAATGGCCGGGCGTCCAATCCAGTACTCTGCCCCCGCTGCAACAAAGCTCCTCATCGCCATATGGCGCGCCGTCATCCGGCCCAGCGCCGTATAGCCAGCCGCAATACAGCTCACCCCAACCCGTTCCATCGCGAGCAAGCACGCCACTTTCAATCAATCCGCCGGGACTCCCGGAACCCGAGGATGAAGACGTCGACCTGCCGGGCGGCCCGCCCAATCCTTACTACGGCGCTCCAGGTCCAGCGTCGGCAAGCCGACCAGCGACGCCTGGCTATCCGTCACCTTCACAACCGGCGCAACTCGGCGCCGAGCAACCCGCGCCGTACGGCCGCGAGCCGGTGCCACTCGGTCCGCCGGCGGCGCCCATGGTGACGGCATCCGCCGGGCCGGTCGAAGTGAAGCCGCCAGCAACACTCGCCTGCCCTATTGTCTCCGTGCTCGACCAATGGATCAGCGGCGCGGTCCAACCCGCGGCGCTGCGCTGGTTTCGCCAGCCGGTCGTCGAGATCAAACAAATCTCCGCCTATTCCTGCCGCGGCATGAACGGCAATCCCAATGCGCATATTTCCGAGCACGCCTTCGGCAATGCGCTCGACGTCGCCGAGTTCGACCTCGCCGATGGCCACAAGGTCAGCGTGCAGTACGGTTGGCATGGATCGCCGGAGGAGCAGGGTTTCCTGCACGACGTCCAGGCGGCCGCGTGCCAGGACTTCACCACCGTGCTCGCGCCGGGCGCCAACGTTTATCATTACAATCATATTCACGTCGACCTGATGCGGCACCGCAACGGCCACCACATCTGCGAGCCGAGCGCCCTATCGGGCGAGGCCGTGGCCGAGCGCGCACGCGCGCACTATGCGGCGCAACATGGCGAGCCCGGCGTAACCGGGTCGATCAAGTCCAAATCGTTTTGGCGTCCGCTCGGCTATTCGGGCGAGGACAACGACAGCCTGCCGATGGCCGTGCCGGGCGAGGATTGATCGATCAGGTCTGCGGCATACGCAGCACCGGCTTGATGGCAAGCCCCGCCGAAGATTCCGCCGCCGCCAGGTTGATGTCGGCAAAATCGTAGAACTTGATCATCTTCTCGATCGGAAACTTGTTTTCCATCATCAGATCGACCAGCCGCGGAATGAATTCCCGGGGATCGCTGTCGCCTTGAACGACACCGCGAACGACACGGCCCTCCTGCAGGAATTTCATATCGAAGGAGACCTCGGTGCCATGACGAGCGCTGCCGAGCAGCACGCAAGTCCCGCCCGGCATCAGCGCCTCGATCGCTTCCCGGAACACCGCCGGTAATGCCGACGTCTCCAGCGAATAGCGGACGCCCAAGCCGGTGATCTTGCGGATCGCGCCGGGCACATCGGCGCAACCGCCGTGGTTGATCGCGTGCGTGGCGCCGAGCTCGCGGGCGAGCGCGAGGCGCCGATCGTGGATGTCGACGGCGATGATCGGATCGCAACCGGCGATTTTCGCCGCCATCAGCGCCGACAAGCCCACGGCCCCGACACCGAACACGGCAAAGCTATCGCCCGGCTTCGGCTTCATGACATTGAACACGGCACCTGAGCCGGTCTGGCCGCTGCAGGCGAGCGGGCCCAGCAGTTCCAGCGGCGCGTCCTTACGCACCTTCACGGCATAGCGCTCTTGCGTCAGCGCAAAGGTGCCGAATGACGATTGTTGAAAGAACGCGCTATAGACGGGCGCACCATTCTTGGACAGCAGTGTCGAGCCGTCGGCCCGCGTGCCTTTCATCTTGAGATCGAAGGCATGCACGCAATAACTGTGACGGTGCTGGCGGCAGTTGGCGCAGACACCGCACCACGGATAGGACATGACGACGTGATCGCCGGGGGCGAAGCCCTGTACGGCGCTGCCGACCGCATGGACGACGCCGGCGCCTTCATGGCCGAAGACACCCGGATAGGAGGTCGCGTAATAGCCGTCGCGGCCGTGCAAGTCGGTCTGGCACATGCCGCTTGCCACGACGCGGACGATCAGTTCGTCGGAGCGGGGCGCACAAAGCTCCACGGTGTCGATAACGAACGGAGCCGACTTTTCGTTGACGACGGCAGCCTTGATCTGCATTGGCCTTTACGGCTCCCCGATCATGGCGCGGTCACTTTGCGAACGGGTGCTGCAACTCGCCGTCCTTGTATTCCGGCGGATAGAGGATGACCTCTTTGCCGCTGCCGCGATATTGATCGAGATTGCCGCCCTCGACGTTCTGAAATTGAATCATCAAAAGCCGCGGCTTCGCCCATTCGCCCTTTTCGTCAAAGCGGATTTCGCCCACGATGGTGTTGAACGCACTCTTGTGAATGTAGTCGGCGAGCTTGCCGTCATCGAGACTGTTGGTCGCCTTGACCGCCTGCTCGAGCACTTGCATGGCGGCGTAAGCGAATGGCGGCTGATAGAACCCGAGCGGGTCGGTTCCGACCTGCGGGGCGCGCGCCTGATAGGTTTTCAGAAACTCCTCGATACCCGGGAATTTCATCGTCGGGCTGGGCACGTACAGATGATAATTCACGACGCGATCGAGCTTTTCGCCAAGCTGTTGCATGAACGTGGCATATTGCATGCCGACCATGGCGCCGCCGAACAATTGCGTCTTCAGTCCAAGCTCGGTGGCCGCACGCACCATGCCGACCGAGTTGAGAGGATATGACGCGACAAAGACAAGATCGGGATTGGTCGCCTGGATCGCGCGCACGATCGGCGAATAATCGACGGTCGAGGGAGGATAGGTGCGGTCGTAGACGATAGTGAAGCCGTCCTGTTTCGCGAACGTGCGCGCACCGATCATCACGTTGTTGGAAAATTCCGCATCGGCGCCGACGATGGCCACAGTTTTCGGCCGCGGCGTGATGGTCTTGGCGACTTCGAAGAACGCATGGCCCATGACACCTTTGGCGTCCGGGCCCCAAGCCGCGGTTTGGAAATAGCGCGGATAGTGAAATTCGTCGTTGCTGCCGAGCGCAACTAGCACCATCACCAGTTTCTGATGCTGCATGATCTCCGGCATGGCCGCGACGATCAGGTTGGTGGCCGCGCCCATCAGCAGGTCGACTTTATCGACGTCGAGCAGCTTGGCGTAGATGCCGGGCACCGTCGACGCACTGGACTGATCGTCATAGAACACGAGTTGCACCTGCCGGCCCAGCAGTCCGCCTTGGGAATTGACCTTTTCGGCCCAGATCTGCTGGGCGAGCAGATTGGCCTTGCCGGACGACGCCAGTCCGCCGGTCAGCGAGGCGCTGAAGCCGATTTTGATCGCGTCGGCAGCCTGCGCGGCGGCACCGGCAAACAGCAGCAGAACGATGGCCAGCGCGATGCTCAATTGCACCAGACCGCGCGGCAAATTCTGCCCGCGCGGCAAATTCTGAATTTTCGAATTTTCGCTCATGCCGTCCTCCCCACCATCGACGCGTAGACCGCGTTTTTATCTGATGGATTTTGAGAGTGGCTCGCCGTGCTGTCAATGCGAGAGCGCGCTTAATTCTTGCCCACCGCTTCCGTGTGGGCAAGAACGGCAGCCGTGGGCCAGCAATCGACCCTGAGGCCGTTGCATTTCTGATAGTCGCCGAGCGCGGCTCTCGAGCACGCCGGTCGTCGAGATCAAACAGGACAGGGACAGTTTGCCGATGGCAGTGCTGGGCGAGGATTGATCTCTGCTCGGCGGACGGGGAACCTCACTGGCGCGGCCAATGGCCGGCATCCTCAAGCTCCTTCATCGCCACGTCGGTGAATTCGGCCTTCGGGCCGTCGCCGCCGATGACGAACATCAAGATCGCATCCTCGCCGACTCGGCCGCCTTGACGTTTTCAAAGCGCCGGATCGCGCCAGGTGGAAAAGATATGACGTCGTAGGGACCGAGATCGACCGATTTCGACCTGGCCCTTCTCGTTCTCCCAACTGCAACGCCACACGCCGGTCATCGGAATGAAGGTTTCGTTGGTGTCGTGATTGTGCATCATGGGGCCCTTGCCTGGCTTGGCCCGGCAATAGCCAAGATTGAAACCTTCCGAAATCGGAATAGCAGCAAGGCGCGACGCATCGTCTCCGACCGGCGAAGTCACGGCGCCGCCAGAAATCTTGAGGTGGTTGAAAGCCGATCACGTTGTAGAGCATTCGTTCGCAGTGCGGCGCCTTGCTGTCGGGAAGACCGCCATCGGAACCCTGGAGATCTTTGAAACGGGCGACGCGCTTCATCATATTAGCTCGAGAGATGCCAAACCTCGGCAACGTTTCCATGATGCCTCTCCTTTTTGGGGGAAGGAGTTTGGGAGTCGCGGATTAGGCTGTCAATGCGGGAGGAATTCAATTCCTGCCCGTCGCTTCCATATGGGCAAGCACTGCCGCGGTGGGCCAGCAGTCGACCTTAAGATTGTTGCGCTTCTGATAAGCGCCGAGCGCCGCGCGCGTCTTCATCCCGGCCTTGCCATCGATCTTTTCATGATAAAAGCCGCGTTCGGTCAAAATCTCCTGCATGCGGTCGAGATCGCGGGTGGGCAATTGCAGAACTTTGCTCCACGGCGTCTCGAACGGCCGCGGATCGCGGATGAGATCGCTGAGATGACCGACGAAAAGCACATAGAGATCGGAAATGTTGTATTCCTTGATGACGAAGTAATTCTTGGTGGCGAGGAAAGACGGACCGTATAGGCCCGCCACTTGCAGCAGCGACGCGCTCTGCGCGCGTTCCGCCGGCGAAATACTGCGGCCGTAGGCCGGCACATAGCCGTGCTTGAGCCATTCGCCGATCGGCAGCGTGTATTCCGGAATGCCGATCGTGCAATCGACAGTGCCGGGCGGATGCACCTCGTAGGCCCAGCGCAGCCCGCGCTGCCAGCCTTTGTCGACCAACTGCTTGGCGGCCGAGGCCAGCGCGTCCGGCACGGAGTTCCAGATGTCGCGGCGGCCGTCGCCGTCAAAATCGACAGCGTATTTGAAATATTCGGATGGCAGCAATTGCGTGAGGCCCATGGCGCCGGCCCAGGAGCTGTGCATATCGGCGAGCTTGATCTGCCCTTCCTGCAAAATTTTCAGCGCCAGCAGAAATTCGTTCTGGAACTTGTCCTTGCGCTTGCCGAAATAGGCTTGCGTGGCCAGCACGCGGATCGCGTTGTAATGGTCCTGCGATCGGCCGTAATCGGTCTCGCGTCCGAAGATCGCCAGCACGACGGTGGGGTCGACACCAAACTGACGCTCGATGCCGGCAAGCGGCACGCGATATTGTTCGAACAGTTTGCGGCCCTGCGCGGCGAGGCGATCGAGGACGGGCTCCTTGAGATAGTCGGCCGGCGTCTGCACGAATTCCGGCTGTCCCGCACTGGGCCGTTCCGGCCTTCCGGGCACGACAAGATCCGGCAACGTCAGATCAGGTTCGAGGCTGCGCGTCGCCAAATCGAAGGTCGCGCGCGAGACGCCGAGCGCTTGGGCCTGCGGCCAAAGCCCTTGCAGCCACGCCTGCCAGGCGGCATCGGCCGCCGCCGGGCGCGCACCGAGCACGCAAGCGACCGCCAGAGACACCGCAAATGCCAGAGCAAGGATACGAATTATGGGTTGGACCATACCATCGCGCCGACTTAAAGACGCGCTACGCTGCGGGCTCGATTTTGGTGATTCGAGTCCAATGGGTTCCCTCGTTCGACGATCCGGGTGGCGAAAATAGGGACTGGCATTCGCCGGTGCCCCCAATCACTTGCTGGAGGTTTGCGGTATGCCGCCGCCACCGGTGAGCGTATGCGCCCCGTTAGCCCTGCTAAGCCAACAAGTTCCGGTATCGCTGGGATCGCGCGCGCCGTGGTCAGTAAAAACATGAGGGCCGTGTAAAATCCGGTCAAATACCCGCTCGACCGAAGTCGATTGCTGCAAGGCACCAGCAAAATGACGCGAAATGCGAAAACGTGAATCAGTACTGACTTTTCCCGATGTTCGATCTATTGCCACTTTTAGTTAGGTCAGTGCAATCGCTTGAACCTCGATGAGCGATCCAAAATGCAGTTGCGGTGACACCGCTACGGCCCGTGCCGGCCGATGATCCTCCAATAGCTCTGCATAGACGCGATTGACGGCTGGCCAATCACGAATATCGGTCACGTATATCGTTACTGAAACCAGCTTCTTGAGATTTGAGCCTGCGGCTACCAAAATTGCAGCAACGTTTTTAAGCGCCTGCCTTGTCTGCGCATCGATACCGGACGGAATTTCGTTGGCTCCTCCCGGAACAATCGGCAGCTGCCCCGATACGAATACAAAGCCGTTGGCGATCACGGCTTGGCTGTAATGGCCAGCCGGCGCCGGTGCTTTGTCACTCAGAACAGATTTGATTCGCCTTATTTCACCACCCATGGCAACGCTCCCAGACATCGATAATTTTTGCGTCGCCGTCTGTCACAAAATATCGTCCGTGCGCGGCGGCCGTCATGCATACGTGATTAGGAAAGAGTTCGGACGCGGCTATCGATAGGGTACCGCTCGAAATCGGTCGGACCGATCGATGATGTAATTAAACCATGCTCCTGATTAACGTCATCGACAAGACGGCGCTCAGGTCCGGTTGTGGGTCGGCCAAAAATGTCCGCTATTAGCCCATATTTGAAATCAACCGCCTGTGTGGCCGTGCCGCGATCCTTTGATAAAGCCAATGCACCAGCGTCGATCAACAACCGATTGAGCTCCGGCTTGTGGTGGATCACCGTGGCCAAGACTGAGACCGCCAAATCATCGAGACCGCAGCAACCCAAACCAATCTGATAGAGATCGCCAAACATATACACGCCCACCCGTAACTCGGTGACACCCGCCAAATCCCGTACAAATGTCGCCGTCGGTGTGGATCCGACACTGATGATTGGACAATCGAGACCCTGTGCCCGCAATCGCTCGGCGGCCAGGACAACCGCAGCGCGTTCTCGCTCGGCGAGATCGGCTATCGCAGAGGGGGAGCGAAGCTTGTAGGACTTTCCCGCATGGCTCATGACGCCCACGAGCCGAAGATGCCGCGATGTTCCCAGGGCGGTGCCGATCGCAAGTAACATCTCGCCATCGGCCCTGACGCCGTTCCGGTGCCCGTCGCTGTCGATCTCGACAAGAACGTCGAATGTCGGTCCGTCATTAGGGACGAGATCGGACAAGCGGCGGTCGAGCGTCTCGACCACTTCTACGCAATCCAGAATAATGCTCAAACTGGCGCCGCGCCTTTGAAGATCAAGCATCCGGTCAGCCTTACTGGGGACGATGCCGACCGCGTAAAGGATATCTGTGAAACCCGCTGATAAGAAGTAAGCGGCCTCGGCGAATGTCGAGACGGCAATGCCTCCGAACGTGTCAGCCGTAGCCAAGCGCGCTATCTCAGCCGCTTTGGCGGTCTTGAGGTGGGGCCGAAGCCGGACGCCAAGTGCTGTCGCGTGCTGCCGCATCCTCAACAAATTCGCGCGCAGTTTGTCGAGGTCGAGTACCAGCGCCGGAGTAGGAATTGTCCACAAATCCACGAGCGTTCCCCTTCAATGCACCAGAATTTTGGATAGGAACCCTCGCGCACGCTCTGACCGCGGCGCAGTGAAGAACGTCTCCGACGCGCTGTGCTCCGCAATGCAGCCTTCATCCATGAACACGATTGTATCTGCGGCGCGTCGAGCAAAACCCATTTCGTGCGTTACGACCACCATTGTCATTCCGTCGCTGTGCGCCAACGTGGTCATAACATCGAGCACTTCATTGATCATCTCGGGATCGAGAGCGGAGGTCGGCTCGTCGAACAGCATTATGACCGGGTCGAGAGCAAGCGCCCGGGCAATCGCCACGCGCTGCTGTTGGCCTCCGGATAGCTTGTTGGGGTAGGCATCTTCTTTGCTGTCGAGCCCAACTCGCTCCAGCAGGGAGCGTGTTCGTTTCATCGCCTCAGCTCGCCCACGATGCAGCACGACACGTTGGGCGAGACAGATATTTTCAGCGACGGTCAGATGCGGATAAAGCTCGAAGTGTTGGAACACCATGCCGACCCGCTTGCGCAACTCCGTCAAGGAACGCTGGCTTTTATCTGTCACAGATATACCTTCGACGAGAACGTCCCCGTTCTCGAAGGCCTCGAGGCCATTGATGCATTTGATCAACGTGGATTTCCCCGAGCCTGACGGGCCGCACACAACCAGGACTTCGCCTTGCTGAACCGTCAAGCTCACGTCGTTCAACACCCGTAGGGCGCCAAAGCACTTCACGAGGTTTCGAATTTCAATCAAGGGCGAGCCTCCGATACAGATTGTTTGCCAGCAGGGACGCAGTCAAACAAATTACGTAGTAGACCACACATGCGGCTCCATAGCATTCCAGCAACCTGTCGGAGTTGTTAGCGACGATGCTCGTCGCCGTAAGGAAATCGTGCAAAGATACGACGAACACCAGCGATGTATCCTGAAACAAGACGATGGCCTGGGTGAGAAACACCGGTACCATGACCCGGAACGCTTGTGGAAAAATGATGTAACGGAGCGCCTGAACTCGGGTCATCCCCGTCGCAACCGCCGCATCCATCTGGCCTGGCTGAATGCTGCGAATACCGGCACGAATGATCTCACTGTAGTAAGCACCTTCGAACAGGATAAATGCGACGACCACCGACACATAGGCGCCGACGGGCCTACCCAGCATCAAGGGCACCATGAAATAGAACCAGAAAATAACCAGAACCAGCGGGATGGCCCGGAATAGGAATACATAGCCATCGACAATTCGGTTGATGCTGGAGCCCCCGAGCAACCGGATCAACACCAGGATAGTGCCGGTAACCAGTCCTCCTAGGACGCCGCTGCAGTGAGGCTGAGGCTCAGCGCCAAACCGTCGGCAAGAAACCCTGCGTTGGCTCCAAGGACAGTTAGATCAAGCATTGTTTCATTCCATCGTTGGAATGGAAATGCACCTTCGAAGCACGGAACACCCGCCATCAAGGACGCGGCAACCGCGATATAAAAGACAGTTGCCGCACTGAACGCTTCAAATCCTTGAAAGGTGGCGTCTTCGATACGCCGACTTTGCGCAGTAATCTCGAGCACACCAATCGTCATGGCGATCGAGGAGTTCTTGACGATCGACAGGAATTCGGACGTTAACGGCGGCAGCACGATCCTCAAGGCCTGAGGCAGAACGACATATCGCATCATCTGCGGCCAACTCATTCCGACGGCAAGGGCGGCTCTGCGCTGACCTTGCGGAACGGCGTCGATCCCAGACCGGAAAATTTCGGCCAGTCGTCCGGAGGTATAAAATCCAAGGGCAATCACTGCGGTCCAAAATTCAGGATTTGGAAGGCCGCGTTTGAGCCAGGTCCCGATCGGCTCTGGAACAATCTCTGGCACCACGAAGAACCACACGAACATCTGCAGGAGCAGCGGAATGTTCCGAAAAATCGAGACGTAAACTCCAGCAGTGCCCTTGGCGATGGGATGACCACTACTGCGAGCAACGCCAACGACAGTGCCAACTGCTAACGCCAGGACCCAACCTAGAAGCGAGAGCGTAATTGTCGACCACAGGCCAGCCAGAAGCCAAAAATCATACGGCGCGCGAAAAAGAATGTTCCAATCCCAATGATAGGACATGATCCTCGCCGGCCCCATTGCGATCCGTCCTAACTCCCAGCTGTCCGTCTCTACTCTTCAACAGCCTCGATCTTGAAAAGCGCTTCCGCGATACCCTCGCGCGGCGCCCCATAAGGGGCAACCCAGTGGTCGTAGAGCGCCTGCAATCGACCGCTTGCAAGCATGCGAGCGATCGTCTGGTTTGCAACGGTCAGCAGGCCTGAATTGTTTTTCGCGACCATGAAGGCGACCTGCTCGAACGAGAATGGATCACCTGTAATTTGGAATTTGTCCTTATCCTGAGAATTTCGCAGCACCCCGCCAAGCAGCACTGCGTCGTTGATGAAAGCATCCGCGCGCTTCGTTGAAACAGCCAGGAAACCCTCGTCGTTATCGCGGACCTGAAGAATGCGGGCATCAATCTTATGCTCTTTAAGAGCTTCAGGGACATAACGGTCGGCTGTCGTACCGGAGGCGATAGCCACGACCTTCCCTTGAAGGTCCATAATGCCACGGATGTCGCTGCTTTTGAGGACGAGCATTCGCCCTTCGCTCAGTGCAACCGCATAAGTGAAATCGACCTGCTGCTGCCGCGCCAGCGAGTTGACTGTTGTGCCGCATTCAATATCGACGGTTCCGTTTGCAATCAAAGGAATACGGCTCTGCGGCGTGACGGGGACGAATTTCACCTGCAGGCTCGGAACGCCAGTGGCTTTACCTACCGCATCCACGATTTCCTTACATACATCGATTGAGTAACCCGCCGCCTGTTGTTGCTGATTTAAAAAGGAGAAAGGAGCAGCGGTCTCGCGGAACCCTATAGTGACGGTCTTCGACGCGCGGATGTGAGCGAGTGCATTATCTGCCGCTTGCGCAAGACCAGGAATTGTGGCCGCCAACAGGAGCGCCGTACCGCCGACGATGTTAGGAAAAGATCGAGTCATGTGCCGTCTCCTGCTGACTTGGTCACGCGTTGTCAGTTGAGTTCCCGTCGATCAACGGGATAAGCGAGGCAATGTCGCCAAAAATGAAATCCGGTCTTGGGACTGACGGGTGAAGCTCGATGCCGCGCCGATTTATCCAGGCAACCCTAAGGCCCAGAGGTTTTCCGCCTACCATGTCGGTGAGTTGTGATTGGCCAGCGTGAAGAATTTCGTCGAGTCCGACGCCAGAATGCTCGATAAGATAGCGAAACAAAGTGCCGTCTGGCTTGTAGCCTCTCGCTCGCTCGGCTGTGCATACCAGGTCAAACTCGCGATGAAGCGGCGTCGCGGCGAGGAGGTCGTCATCGATATTCGAGACGATGGCCAATCGGTGACGTTGACCCAAAGCGTCAAGCGCTGGTGAAACGTCCGGATACAATTCAAACGTGCTGAAAGCGTCGAAGTAGCGCTGGATCAGTTTCGTCTGGCCTATAATCCCAAAACGCGCGAATGCCTCAGCCAAAGACAATTCACAAATGTCCTTGTAGCTGCGATACGGCTCCCAGTAGTGGGTAATATTTCTTTTCTCCCAGTATTCCCAGAAGGCCTGAACATCGACATCAGACCGCCCGCTGTCTCTAAGAATGGAACAAAAGACATCGTAGGAGCTGCTTCGTACACTGATAAGCGTGCCAAAAACGTCGAATGAGAGGAGCTTGGGCTGCAGAGCGGCAGCTCTCTCCTTCGCGAGCTGGACATGCTGAAGATCCGTTGTCTGCCCTTCGGCCACGTTGGTTTCCGCTGTTTATCGGGCCCTGAGCGGCCCAGATCATATATGATTGCCTGACACAAGCATATATGATATATAATTGTCAACGGGACGAAGAGGAACCAGTGGCGTTGATCGCGAACACAGCAGCTTCCGTACCGGCGCCTGCAACACCGGCATTGATTGCCGATGCTTTACGTGAGGCGATCACCTACGGCGACATCAAAGCCGGAATGCCGCTACGCCAAGATCACATTGCCGCCGAGTTCGGCGTAAGTCACATCCCGGTGCGCGAAGCGCTCAAAGAGCTTGTTGCTGAAGGGTTGGCTGTCTTCGTCAAGAATCGCGGTGTCGTCGTATCGGAATTGTCCCCTGACGTAGCTTGGGAATTGACCGAGTATCGTGGTGTTTTGGAAGGACAAATGGCCAGATGGGCCGTGCCGCTGATGAAAAGCCAGGATTTTACCGAGGCTAAAGATATTTTAGACCGTCTCGATCGCGAGACAGACATCGCTGGCATCTTGAGAACTCAATAATGCATTCCACGCCGTCATTCACCGATGCGCTAATCGACCATTTTTTATGAAGTCGATCGAGTCGGTGCGCGCCAACCTCGCCCGATATTGGCGGCTCGCATGGCAAGACCTCGGATATAAGCCTCACTCTCAGCAAGACCATCGAAAAATACTATCGCTGTGCCGCAAAAAGGATGCCGATGCTGTAGCACGCGAGATGGAGCGTCACATCCGAGAAACCGGCTCCTTGATAGTGACATATATCAAAAGCCAGACCCAGCCCGTGAACCCCAAGCATGAATAACCCGCGCACTGCCGACCGGATACCAATGGGTCTTTTCTGACCGACCCGGCTAGTCTTGCCTGCCACCATACCATCGCGTCGGCGCAAAATGCGTTACTCTGCCGGCTTGATTTTCGGTGATTCCAGTCCAATGGATTCCCGCGTTCGACGATCCGGGTGGCGAATTCTCGATGCAGCTTCAGATGATCCATTTGAAATGGGGACTGGCGTTCGCCGGTGCCGCCGCCGCGGTCGGGCTTTACGGTTTCCTGGCTTATATCGTGCTGCCGTTGGCGTGGCGGCACTATGAGCATCAAAAGGCGCTCGAAGGCATTTCTATGATCACGCGCACCGGGGATAAAATCCCGGGTGATCCGATCAATGTCGGCCTGGTCGGGTCGCAAAACGATGTGCTGTGCGCCATGAATGCCGCGGGCTGGTACCCCGCCGATCCCATCACGTTGCGATCGAGCATCGAGATCGCCGGCAGCGTCCTGCTCGACCGCCCGTATCGCGACGCGCCGGTCAGTCATCTCTATTTCCAAGGCAAACGCCAAGACCTGGCGTTTGAAAAGCCGGTCGGCATCAGCGCCGATCGCCGCCATCACGTCCGGTTATGGAAGGTACTCGATCACGGACAAGAAGGGCGCGCCGTTTGGCTGGGGGCGGTAACGTTCGACCGCGGCGTCGGCTTGAGCCACAACGATGCGCGGATCACCCATCATATCGCACCCGATATCGACGCCGACCGGGATCTGCTCACCGCTGATCTCAGCGGTGCAAAAGTCACCGAGAAGATTTACGAGGTGACCGGAATTGGTCCGACGATCAACGGCCGCAATGGCGCACGCGACACTTATTACACCGATGGTGAGGTCAAGATTTCCGTCCTGGTGGACGGCTGCGATCAGCGGGTTGTATCGACCGTCGTGCTCAGCAATCCGCCTTTGGTGGTGGTCAAGAATGCGGCCTGGAGCATGATCACAAAATTGCTGACGGATGCGCCATCGTTACCCTCAAAATAGCGGCGCGAGGGCCGCTTGACCGGTCAGCGCACCGCTACGATGAAAAGCCGGGGAAATCGCAACAGCACCTTGCCGTCGAAGCGCGGCCTGTAAGCGCCGACGATTTTTTCCGTGTAGGCGGCGAGAAAACTCTCCCTTGCGGCGGCGTCCAACGGCGACAGGAACGGCTGCAGCGAGGACCCTTTGAACCACTCGACAACGGCTTGCGGCGTCGCCATCACGTGATTGTAGATGCTGTGCCAGATGTCGATGCGCGAGCAAACGGGCTTTAGCAGATCGTAGTAAGCCTCCGGCGTCGGCAAATCGTCGCGCGCAGCGGCCTTGACCTCGGGATCGTTCGCCCACGGACCGCTCTGCCCGACTTCGCGCTGAAACATCAGCGCCGGCTCTCGGGTATTGTCCGGCATCTGCACCGCAAGCACGCCGCCCGACGGCAAAGCTTCGAGCAGCCGGCGCAGGATCGTGGTGTGGTCGGGCAACCACTGCATCACCGCGTTGGCGAACAGGAGATCGGTTCCGGCGTCCGGCGTCCAGGTCGCGATATCGCCAGTGAGGAACGTGCAGTGCGGGAGGCGCTCCCGCGCTTTGCGTAACATATCGGCAGACGAATCAAGCCCGCTTACCGTAGCGTCGGGATAGCGCTCTACGAGCAATTCGGTTGAATTGCCCGGCCCACAGCCGAGATCGACGACGCGGCGCGGCTGCAGCAGCGGCACTTGCGCCAAAAGATCGCGCGGCGGACGCGTGCGGTCATCCTCGAACTTCAGATATTGTCGGGCGCTCCAATCTTCCATCGACGCTTCTTTTCTGGATTTTTGATTGATACGAAAACGCGGATCATTAGCACTGCGAACCGGCAAAGTGTCAAACAATATCAAGTTGATTTTACGGTCCGCTCAGCTAGACTCAAAACTCTGAGCACTCATGTGATTTCGGGGAAACGCTGTCACGGTCAATGACCGGCAATGGGGAAATCCATATGACCAACTCTGTGCGCTCGTCCGCTTTGACCATCGCGTCGATTTTGCTGACTGGCGTCTCGCTCGGCAGCGCCAATGCGGCAGACCAACAAGTTCAGCGCGGCAAGTACATTGTCTCCATCATCTCGTGCTCCGATTGTCATACGCCCGGAACCTTTCTCGGCAAACCCGATATGGCGAGGTATCTCGGCGGCTCGGATGTCGGGTTTGAAGTCCCTGGTCTTGGTGTTTTCTACGGGTCTAATCTCACTCCCGACAAGGACACCGGGTTGGGTCGTTGGACCAAGGCGCAAATCGCAACAGCGATCACGACGGGGCATACGCCCGATGGGCGCATACTCGCTCCGCCCATGCCGGTACAATCGTTCAAGAACCTCACAAAGTCGGACGCATTGGCGATTGCCGCTTATCTGAAAACCTTGCCGCCGGTCGTGAACAAGGTGCCTGGTCCATTTGGACCGACCCAAAAACCGACGTCGTTCGTCTATCAGGTTATTCCGGCGGACAAATACGTGCCGACACCGCCGCCGCCCGGAAAATAACGCGCCACCGCGGCAAGTCAGGCTACGCGGTGGCCGGCGCCGGCGGCTCAACAGTCGCGGGCTCGACGGCAGCACCGGCGGCGGAATGATGATCCGCCGCGAAGACGATATAGACCGCAGGCACGACAAAGAGCGTGAACAGCGTGCCGATCGAGAGGCCGGCAGCGAGGACAACGCCCATCTGGAAGCGCGACACCGCGCCGGCGCCGGTCGCCGTAACCAGAGGAACCACGCCGAGCACCATGGCGGCCGTCGTCATCAGAATCGGACGCAGCCGTATGCCGGCCGCCTCCTCGATCGCCTCGCGCTTCGCACGGCCCTCGGTCTGCAGATGGTTGGCAAACTGAACGATCAGAATGCCGTGCTTGCTGATCAGGCCCATCAGGGTGACGAGGCCGACTTCGGTGTAGATGTTGAGTGACATGCCGCCGAAGCCGAGACTGACGAAAATCAGCGCTCCGGCAATAGACATCGGCACCGACACCAGGATGATAATCGGGTCGCGAAAGCTTTCGAACAACGCGGCCAGCGCCAGGAAAATGATGATCAGGGCGAAGCCGAAGGTGGTCACGAACCCACTGGTCTCCTGCACGTATTGGCGGCTCAAGCCGCCATAATCAACCGAATAGCCTTCGGGCAGGGTGCGCGCCGCCAGGTCCTGCAGGAATTTCAGGGCGTCACCTTGTGCAACGCCCGGCATGGCCACGCCCTGAATGGTCGCGCTGTTGAGCTGCTGAAAATGATTGAGGGATTCCGGCACCGTCGACGTCGAGACCGAAGCGATCGTCGACAGCGGGACGAGCGTGCCATCGGCGGTCCGGATGTAATAATTGAGCAACTGCTGCGGATTCAACCGGAAGCGCTGCTGAACCTGCGGGATGACCTTGTAGGACCGGCCGCTGATCGAGAAATAATTGACGTAGCCGCCGCCGAGCATCGAAGCGAGCGCGCTACCCACATCGCTCATCTTCAAGCCGAGCTGCGCGGTCTTATCGCGATCGATGGTTATATTGGATTGCGGATTGTCGATCTTGAGATCGGAGTCGAGAAAGATGAACATGCCGCTTTGAAGCGACTGCTGCAGAAACTGTTGCGCAATCTGGTTCAAGCGCTCGAACGGATCGGTCGTGACGATGACGAACTGGACCGGCAATCCGATACTGCCCGGCAGCGGCGGCGGTTGAAACGCAGCGATCCGCACGCCCGCGACCTTGCCCAGTTCCTGCTGCAACACCGGCTGCAGCTCGTTGGTGGTCTTGGTCCGCTGGTCCCACGGCTTGAATACCATGCCGGCGATCGAGCTACCGGGCACATCAAGCTGGAAGACGTGCTCGGTTTCCGAGTGCTTGGCAAAAATCTGATAAACCTGCCGCGAATAAAGCTGCCGCTGCTGCAACGTCGCGTTCGGCGCCGCAATCGACTGCGTGATGATGATGCCCTGATCCTCCAGCGGCGCGAGCTCGGTCTTGGCGCTGGAGAACAGAAAGTAGATGCTCGACAGCACGATCAGGGCGAACACGATGGTGACCGGCAGATAGTTCAAGCTGCCCCGCAGCCGTCGTTCGTAGCCGCCGCGCAGTGCCGTAAATCGCCGATCGATGAAAGCGGTCAGCCGGGCTTCCCAGCCGCGCCGCTCATGATTTGGCGCTTTGAGCAGTCGCGAACACAGCATCGGCGAGAGCGTGAGCGCGACAACACCCGATACGGTGACGGCGCCGACCAGCGCGAAAGCAAATTCGGCAAACAGCGCGCCGGTGAGACCGCTCTGAAAGCCGATCGGCACATAGACCGCCGCCAGCACCACGGTCATCGCGATAATGGGGCCACCAGCTCGCGCGCGGCCGCGACCGCCGCCGGGATCGGCGCCATCCCTTCCTCGAGATGGCGGTTGACGTTCTCGACCACGATGATGGCGTCATCGACGACGAGACCGATGGCGAGCACAAGCGCCAGCAACGTGAGCAAATTGATGGAATAGCCGAGCGCCAGGAGGACGATAAACGTACCGATCAGCGATAGCGGAATGGCGACGGTTGGAATGACCGCCGACCTCACCGAGCCGAGAAACAAGAAGACCACGACAGTCACGATCGCCAGCGCCTCGGCAAGGCTGCGGATGACTTCGTTGATCGCGGAGTGAACGAATTCCGTGGAATCGTAAATGATTTCCCCGGTCAGCCCGTTCGGCAGCAGCGCCTGGATATCCGGGAAAACCTTGTGCACGCCTTGGATCACGTCGAGCAGGTTGGCCGTAGGCGCGACCTGGATGCCGATATAGACCGCCTGCTTGCCGTCGAAACCGACCTCGGATTCGTAATCCTCGGAGCCGAGCGTGACGTTGGCGACGTCCTTGAGACGCACGACGGCGCCGCCGCTCTGCTTGATCACGAGATTGCGGAATTCTTGCGCCGAATGCAGGCTGGTCGAAGCGGTCAAATTGACCTGCACCATCTGACCTTTGGTATTGCCGATGCCGGAGATGTAATCGTTGGCGGCAAGCGCCTGGCTGACGTCGGTGGCGGTCAGCCCGAACGCCGCGAGCTTTTCGGGATCGAGCCAGGCGCGCAACGCAAAGACTTTTTGGCCGAGCAGTTCAGCGGTCTGCACGCCGGTCACGGCCTGAAGCTTCGGCTGCACGACGCGCGTAAGGTAGTCGGTGATCTGGTTCGCCGCCAGCGTGTCGCTTTTGAAGCCGATATACATCGCGTCGATGGTCTGGCCGACCTTGACGACCAGGGTCGGCTGCAGCGTGCCGGTCGGGAGCTGATTGAGCACCGAACTGATCTTGGTATTGATCTCGGTGAGCGCCTTATCGGCATCGTAGTTGAGTCGCAGATAGACCGAGATCGTGCTCACGCCGCTCTGGCTCACGGAGCTCATGTAATCGATGCCATTGGCCTGGGCGATGGCGTTTTCCAGCGGCGTCGTGATAAAGCCCGCCACCACATCAGGATCGGCACCGTAGTAGATCGTGGTCACGGTCACGATCGCGTTTTCGGTCCGCGGATATTGCAAGATCGGCAGCGCCGTGAAGGCGCGCAGACCGAGCACCAGGATCAGCAAACTGACGACCGAGGCGAGCACCGGCCGGCGAATGAAGATGTCGGTGAAATGCATCGCCGCTGTCCTGTTATCGATCAGCCGGGACTGGAGCGGCATCCGCCGTCGGCGTGATCGAATTGTCGATCAGGACGATCGAACCATTGTGCAGCTTGATCTGGCCGGTGGTCACGACCGTATCGCCTTCATGGACGCCTTTGAGCACGGCCACCTGATCGCCACGGGTCGCGCCGGTGGTCACGAATGTTTGGCGCGCGATCATCTGCGGCTTGTCGTTCGCGTCGCCGCTCTTGCCGTCGCTGCCCTTGGTATCGACGATATAAACGTTGTCGCCGTAGGGGCTGTACGTGATCGCCGTCTGCGGCAAGGTGATATAGTTTTGCGGCGCCCCTGTCGCGATATCCACCGTCGCATACATGCCGGGCAGCAATCTGTGGTCGGCGTTCTTCAACGTTGCGCGGATCTGGACGTTGCGGCTGTTGGTGTCGACCTTCGGATTGATCGCGGATATCTCGCCGGGAAATGTTTGATTCTGAAATGCGTCGATCATCACCGTGACAGCCTGACCGATGCGAATTTGATCGACCGACTGCTGCGGCACGAAGAAATCGAGAAAAATAGGATCGAGCGCCTGAAGCGTCACGATGGCTGTGCCGGCGCCCAGGTATTGCCCGAGATCGACGGCGCGAATGCCCAGATGACCGGCGAAAGGCGCCCGGAGCGTTTTCTTGTCGAGGATGGCCTGTTGCTGGGCGACCTGCGCTTTGGCGTTCTTCAGGTTAGCTGCGTCCGTATCCAATGTGGCCTGACTGACGGCCTGGATCTTGAACTGCTTAAGGTCGCGTTGGTTGGTGAGCTCGTTGAGCTGCGCCGTGGCTTGCAGCGATTCGAGCTTGGCGACATCATCTTCCGAACGCAATTTCAGGAGCAGCGCGCCTTGTGCGACATCGTCGCCGGAATTGAACGAGATCGAATCGACGACGCCGGATACCTCCAGCGACAGGTCGGATCCCTTGACGGCGCGCAGACTGCCGACGGCTTCGATCTTCGGCTGCCATTCGCCATAGGTGGCCTTGGTGGCGGACACCGTCTGCGGCGGCGAAGCCATTGTGCTCATGAATTTTTTGATCATGGCGGCCTTGAACAGCTGGAATCCGTAGATCCCGCCGAGCACGATGGCGACCGCCACGAGCATGATCACCATGCGTTTGATCATTGATTGATCTCCCGACGCGCCGGCGTACCGACGACTTTGTCGGTGGTGGTTTCGATGACATTGGCCTCTGGGCTGTACGGGTTCGGTACCACATCGGCGCGGTTCCACCAGCCGCCGCCCAGCGCCTGAAACAGCGCAGCCGTGTCGGCGTAGCGCGCCGCCTGCGCCTGAACCAAAGCAAGGCGGGCCTGCTGGTAGCTGCGTTGTGCGTTGAGCAGGATCACGTAAGTGATGGCGCCCAATTTATACTGGCTGCGCGACAAATCTAACGTCGCGAATGCCGCATGCACCGCCTCCTGCTGCGCTTTCAGAGTGGCGGCGTCGAGCTGCAGCGCACGCAGCGCGTCGGCGACGTTCTGGAATGCAACGAGCACCGTATTGCGATATTGCGCATCTGCCATGTCGTAAGCCGCTTTGGCGGCGCGTTCCTGATGCAGCAACGTGAACCCGTGGAAGATCGGCTGGGTGCCGCTTGCCGCGATGCTGTAGATAATGGTGGTGGGCGTGAACAGCGACGCTGTCGTCAGTGCGGCGCTGCCGTAATCCCCGGTGAGATTGAATTGCGGCAACCTGTTGGCGATGGCGACCCCGATCAGGGCGCTGGCTTGATGCAGTTGCGCTTCCGCGGCGCGAACATCGGGACGCTGCTCGACGAGTTGCGAGGGCAGCGAAAGCGGGAGATGCGTCGGAAGCCGCAGCGACAGCAGCGTCACATGATCCCGCCTCGCCTCGCTCGGAAAGCGGCCAATCAACGCTTGGATGATATGCCGCTGCTGCTCCAACTGCTTTTGCAGCGGCGGCAAGGTCGCCTGCTCCGTCGCCACCTCCGATTGCTGCGTCAGCACATCGGTGCGCGCGGCTCCGCCGACGTCGAATTGATTGCGCACAACGCCGAGCTGATCGGTCTCGGCCTTGATGATGTCTTGTGTGGCCTGGATTTGGGCGCGCAGCGACGCTTCCTGTACGACCGCGGTCACCACGTTCGATGTCAACGTCAGATAAGTCGCCTCGAGCTCGAAGCGCTGATAATCGGCAAGCGCCTCGGTCGCCTCGGTCTGCCGGCGGATGCCGCCGAAGACATCGGGCGTATAGGCGACGTTCACGGTGGCTTGGTACAGATTAAAGATGGACGGCGAGCCGGCCGCGCCGAAGGTGGCGGGCGAAAATTGCTGGCGGGTGGCCGAGGCATTCGCGTCGACCGAGGGCAGAAGCTTGCCGGCCTGGGCGTAGAGGTTTTCCTTGGCCTGCCACAACGCCGCCTGCGCAGCCTGAAGGTTCGGATTGGCCTGCATCGCTTCGGCAATCAGCCCGTCGAGTTCCTTCGAATGAAATACCCTCCACCATTCGCCCGGAATGTCGCGCCCCATGTCGAACTTTTGCGCTGCGCCGCCGGCGACATCGATAGAAGCGGTCGTTGCCGGTGACGCCTCCGGGGTATAACCGCTGACAGGCGGCGCCGGCGGCGGCTTGAAGTCGGGGCCGACGGCGCAGGCCGTTAACCCGAAGAGGCACAGCGCCGCCAAGGCAGCCTTCGGCGCGGAACAGCCGAAAAAACGCAAAGCGATTGCGCTTTGCGTGCCCGCCCGGCGTCGGCAACCCTGGAACTGGCTGGACCCAAACACGTTCTCACCCCTCAGTGGGGCAGACTAGTTATTTACTATCCGGTTAGTCAATAACTTGACTTTGGGCGCTTTCGGAGTTTAGCTACGCCAATGACCGACGTGCTCGAAACGCGGCCGGAGACGCGGCGCCGACGTAAGGCGGAGCGCCCGCAGGAAATTCTCGAAGCCGCATTCAGCGAATTTTCGCGCAACGGTTATGCCCTGACGACGCTGGACCGGATCGCAGAGCGAGCCGGAGTCACCAAGGGCACGATCTACGTCTACTTCGAGAACAAAGAGCAACTCTTCATCTCGATGGTGCGCGAGTTGACGAGCACGGCCTTCGACACCGTGCACGGCATGTTCGAAACTCACGAAGGTTCGACGGCCGACCTCCTACGCGCGCAATTCAGCTTCATCTACCAGCATATCGTGGAGGACAAGCGCCGGCGCGAGGTGCTGCGGATGCTAATCGCCGAGGCGCCGCGTTTCCCGGCGCTGGCCGATCGCTATCACGAGGAAATCCTGCGCCCCTGCCTCGACATGCTCAGGCAAACGATTCAGCGGGGCATTGACCGCGGCGAAATCCGGAATTCGCCGATCATCAACTCGCCGCAAGTCGTCATCGCCCCGATCGCACTGGTCGATCTCTGGATGATGATGTTCGACGACCGTCAACCGCTCGACATCAAGACGTATTTCAACGCACACCTCGATCTGGTGCTGAACGGATTGTTGGCAAAGCCCTGATCGGAGATCGGGCGAAGCAATGCCATCGCCCATACGGCTAATTGATCTGCCGCACGGCTAATTCAAATGAATGTCGCAACGCTCTGCCCAATGTGACGGGTTGGGAACCGGCTGCGTCGAGGCGAACCGAAAGAACCGGGATGATCCAGAGAATAGCGGGGATCGTTTTCGCCGCGATGATTGAACTCATCCTCCCGTCCTGCAACGTAGCGACTGAAAATCCTGACTTGTCGAAAAAATCCTGAGTGGTCAAAAATGTCTGTCGCGCCGCATAGCTATTTCGATGCCGGGTTCCCGGGAGCAACGCTGACCGTCAGGATAACGAGCCTCCATGAGGCCAGGGTGTTTGCGCGCAGATGGGTGATCAGAGACAAGGATCCTGCGTTGAAGGCGCTGCTTCGGCACATCGAGAAGGCCAATAGTTCCGCAACGGCCGACCATGCGATCGAGCAATTGAAGCAAGCCCTGGCGTGCCGCGGAATGTTGGCGATGGCCGCCCCGCCGCTCTGACGAGCTGCCACGCGTCGATCGAGGCGATCTCAGTCCCCAGCCAGAGACGGCGCCGGCACGCCGCGCAAATGGAACCGCAGTTCGCGAAAGCCAATAAGCCGCCGCGCCGCTTCGTCCCAAAGCACCAGACGCACGCATGACAGACTCTGCCACAGCGTGAGACGACCGACTTTCGCCAGATCAGGGTGATGGCGCAGCGCGAGCGGCAGCCGATAAAATGGAATTCGGCTGCAGAGGTGGTGCACGTGATGAATGCCGATGTTTGCGGTGAACCACCGCAGAATAATCGGAAGGTCGTAATAGGAGCTGCCGTGAAGGGCGGCTTCGTGAACATTCCATGCCCGATCGTCAGCCCAAAATGTATCTTCAAACTGATGCTGTACGTAGAACAGCCAAACGCCGAGCGACGCCCCGATGAGCATGATCGGCAAGTGTATGAGCAGGAACGGGCCAAAACCCACGGCCCAAATTGTGATGGCCGAGAGCAGCACAATGGCGAGGTTCGTCGCCATGGTGCTCAGCCAAGGCCGCCAACCGCCCCGCATCAATCCGATCGGCAGGCGTTGGCGCAATAAGAAAATGTAGGCCGGCCCGAGGCCGAACATCACCAGCGGGTGCCGGTAAAGGCGATATCGAAGGCGTCCCATGCGCGACAGCGACAGATATTCGGCGACCGTCAGGGTATCGACATCTCCGATACCGCGTCGGCCGAGATTGCCTGACGTCGCATGGTGGACGGCGTGGGTTCGCCGCCAGAAGTCGTATGGCGTCATTGTCAGAACGCCGATGGCGCGGCCGACCCAATCATTGGCCTGCCGGTGGCGGAAGAATGCGCCATGGCCGCAATCGTGCTGGATCATGAAGAGACGCACCAGAAAGCCCGCGGCGGGAACGGCCAGCAACAAATAAAGTCCATAACCGACGTCGAGCGCACACCACATCAATAGCCACAAGAGAACAAGCGGCACGATCGTGATCAGGATCTCGACGGCGCTGCGCCCATGATTTGGTTCGCGGTAGCGTGCCAGGCCCTGCATTAATCCGCGAGCGTCGATCTCGACACCGTCGCCGCCGAACTCCGGTTTGTTCTCTCGTTCACGAGGGCGATGCGAATTCAGCACGTCAACATCATTGTCGGGCATCACGGGTCTTTCATCCAGGGCGCCGAGGGCGGCGTCTCGATCGCGGAGCCGGCGCCGTATTTCGACAGCCACCAACCACGTCCGAACCTTGGGGCAGGAGGTTTCACTTTAGCGGCGCCCCGGGCAGAGTTGCCGAGGTGAGCAGGCATTCATTGGGACTACAAGCCTTGATCCCATGAACCCGACGTAAGGGGCCTCCATAGGACACAGCCAAGCGGTACCTTGATTTCGCGATATTTCTCGCCGCGAGACTGGTATAATACCCGTTCGAGCATATATTTGCGTCGTGGAGAATAATGCTCATTCTGGTGAGATTCTTTCCTTGTTTTGACGATAGTGAGGGCCCGATCCATGGCCGAGTTTAATTACAATGCCGCGGCTGAACTGTTCCCGACGCGAAAACGTATTCCGCGGCGCCAGCCGCTTGGCTACAAGCGGTTTGCGCAAGCGGCCGACGCGATCCGTTTCGCGATGGAAGACCTTTCGCCGGATCTCCTTGGCGGCGCCTTTCTGGAAGTCGACGAGCAGCGATACGACAGCGAGGGAATCCGCCGTTTGTATGACAGCGCCAAATATCCATTGGTTCGTCGCGGTGCCGGTGTTCGCGGAAACAGCAACTGATTGCGGCCGCGCTTGCGACTTCAGACGGACGACCGCGATAGAGTTCACACACGGCAGAAGCGAGGACAAGGTGGCAAAGGGTCAGATGCGCAGCAATCGCGAGAAGAAGAAGCCGAAAGCGGACAAGAACAAGAAGAAGGAGGCGCCGGCGGCCTCGCCGTTTGCTTCAAACCGGCCTGTCGGCAAGGGCGCCCCTGGCGGAAAGTCGTAGCGCCGCCGCGCAATTCGCCGCTTTGGGCTAAACGCTTCCCGAAAACTGACTGTGACAAGCTCGTTCTCCTGGCGTTTCTCCGTCTCGGGGAAAGCCGGAAACGGCTGCGATTGCGCGGTTATCCAAGGTGACGAGCCTCCGTCCTAACAGAATGGTTACGAATGGCGTGCGATAACGAGCGCGCGGCAGACCCCACTTGGTCGAGCCCCGCCTTGCCGCATTATAGGTCCTCGATCTCCGCCTGGTCAGCCGACGGCGGACAGGCGGCCATCGGCCACTCCGGACCCGCGATTTCGGCCGCAAAGGGTGCATGCCATGAGGAAAGTCCTGCCGACCGCGATGTTCGACGATCCCGAACGGAGCCGCCTCAGCATGCTGCGAACCTGGGTGCTCGAAAACGCCGTCACCGAGATCGAGATGAAAGAGCGCCAATTCTGGAACTTTGCACACCTTCAGCCGATCGCGGAGAAGCCCTGGGTGACATTCATGGGCCGAGCGATTTTTGTTCCCGACATGCCCATTGAAGCGCAAAAACATCTGGGCATTTTCGACAAACGCAATCCTGGCGCGATATGAACGCGCCGGATTAGACCCCGGGCGCTGTCAGAAATCCATCACGGCGCGCTCACAGGAGCCTTGCGGGATCGCGTCTATGCTTTTGTCGCGGCCGCTTGGATAATTTCCTATTGGCATCGAAAAACCCGGCTCGGGTTTGGAAAATCGAGCCTGACGGCACCTCTTCATTCCACGGCGGAAATCCAGCATTCTCGCAAGCCTTCGAGATCCCGCGCCCACCAATAATTCCCCTCCGAATTGTGGCCGGATACGTTGAAGGTTTTTAGATGCTTCTTGATCGCAGCCACTGCTTCCTCGCGCGTGGAGTAGCCGTGGCCAACTTCGCTCGCCGCGGCCGTGGCTGCGCTTTTGCGTTCAAGGATCTTGAACATTATCGACTTGCTCGCCGCGCCGTCCTCAATCGAATTTCAAGCTTGTCGAAAGCACAAGATCGCTTTCCGAAACCACGCGCTCGTGGGCTTCGCTCTTGCTCTTGATTCGATATTGCGTATTTCCGTTCTCGGCCGGCCGCAGGCTGACGATTTCGTATGCGCCACTTGCTGCGGATCGAAAAGTCGATGGAATGAGATCGACGGTTTGTCCCACCCTGAACTTATGGATGCCTTCTGTCATCGCAGCACTTCCTTCTGCCATTATGGCGCGCGCGATTCGCCAAAGCTCACGCTTATCAGATTTTGTCCGCCATTTTCTTGCTCAAGCGCCATAGCTGAAAACCTTGGCCGCTAATTGCCGCCTCGATTGCCGCACGTGAAAATTTGTACGGCGGATCCTGGTCCGGTGCGATGGCGCCGATCGCATGCCAGGGACTGAACTGCCGCGGCAACCGGGTGCCGGCCAGATCGTCCGCAAATGCGCGGAGGTCGACACTTTTGTCGGATTTGAAAATGAAAATACGTATCGCTGCGGCGCGGCTTGCCGCGATGCTGCTGTCGGTACTGGAGAGGTTGTCGGGCAATGCTGTCACCTGCGGCGAAATTGGTTACGTTGCACTGGACGGTTAACCGAGCTCGCCCGTTCGTCTTTGTGGCGGAAGATCAATCGTCCCTTCTCGAGATCATAGGGTGATACTTCGACCGTCACCCGATCCCCCGCCAGGGTCTTGATGCGGTTCTTTTTCATCCGGCCGGCGGTGTAGGCGACGAGCACATGTCCGTTATCGAGTTCAACGCGAAAGCGCGCGTCAGGCAAAATCTCGGTGACGAGACCCTCGAATTGCAGGAGTTCTTCCTTCGGCACGTTACGATCCTTCTGACTGACCCGTCCAACGCGGCGCGTTTGGCGCGCCATCGCGCGAGGATGGCGCATGACGATGCATGAATGCAACCGACGAAATACCGCCGGCGGCCTCCTTTTGCGGATCGTTGCGCGGCTGCTTGTGACGCGGCTGCTCGTGACGGGGCTGATCGTGATGGCGTTGCTTGCGCGCTCCACCGTTCCCACCGCGGCGCCTCTGCTTGGCGGGCGCGCGGGGCGAGGCGTGTGCGGTCGGCTTTCTCGGGTTCACGGCCTCGGACTGCTGCCCCTGATGGGTGCGCCGATCGCTTGTCGGAATGGACATGCGGATGACCTTCTCGATATCGCGCACGAAGGCCGCCTCCTCGCCGTCGCACAGCGAAATCGCGACCCCGTCGGCGCCGGCACGCGCCGTGCGGCCGATGCGATGGACGTAAGTCTCCGGCACGTTCGGCACGTCGAAGTTCACCACGTGGCTGATGCCGTCGACGTCGATACCGCGCGCGGCAATGTCGGTGGCGACCAGCGTGCGCACTTCGCCTTTGCGAAAGGCCGCGAGCACGCGCTCGCGCTGGCCTTGCGATTTGTTGCCGTGGATCGCTTCGGCAGCGATGCCGGCGCGGACCAGGCTGCGCACGACCTTGTCGGCGCCGTGCTTGGTCCGGGTGAAGACCAGGGCGCGATCGATGGCCTCGGCCCGCAACACGTCGATGAGAACCGCGGATTTCGCGGCACGATCGACACGAATGACGCGCTGCTCGACTCTTTCGACCGTCGAAGCTTCCGGCGTGACCGCCACCTTGATCGGGTCGCGCAGCATTTGCGCGGCAAGCTCGGTGATGGCGCGCGGCATCGTCGCGGAAAACATCAACGTCTGCCGTTGCGCCGGCAGCTTGGCGACGATTTTGCGAATATCGTGGATAAAGCCCATGTCGAGCATGCGGTCGGCCTCGTCGAGCACGAGGCATTCGACATCGCCGAGGCGAAGCGCATTGCCTTTGACGAGATCGAGCAGCCGGCCGGGCGTGGCGACCAGGACATCGACGCCATTGAGCAGCGCGCGGACCTGCCCGCCCATCGGGACGCCTCCGATCACCAACGCGCCCTTGATGCGCAGGTGGCGGCCATAGGCGCGGAAGCTGTCGAGGATTTGGCCGGACAGTTCACGCGTCGGGCTGAGCACGAGCACACGGCAGCTTTTGCGCTCCGTCGGCCGCGGGTTGGCGGCCAGACGATGCAGGATCGGCAGCGCGAAGGCCGCGGTCTTGCCTGTTCCGGTCTGCGCGATTCCGATCACGTCGCGGCCCGACATGACAGTCGGAATGGTCTGCGCTTGGATCGGGGTCGGCGTGAGGTATTTTTCCTCGGCGAGAGCACGCGTGATGGCGTCGTTCAGTTTAAAGTCGAGAAATTGGGTCAACGATTAGGCTTTCTATTTATGCGCGTTGACGCGGCCGCTGCGCGATGCGCCGGGCCTGCGTTGCGGGTGAAACGAGACACCCCCGCGCGTTCTGGGTTGTCAGTGAACAGATGAAGAGCGAGCCAGAAGCCGTTCGAAGACAGAAGGCGTTGACGGAGTCCGTACACGCGGCTCGCAGCGAGCCTAAACAGGCCGCGCCCTCAATATGGGCTAAAGATATGTTCGTTTCAAGGCACTTCTTGCAAACCCCGTCCCCAATGACGGCGTCGGCCGCGGCTCACTCGGTGTTCACCCGTCGCAGATTTGCTTTACCCTTCGCCGGTTTGGCGGCAGGCTCAGGCTCTTTTTCGGCCGCCTCCTTGGCCAAACGGAGCGCCTTGAGGCGGGCCATTTTTTCGCGAACAACGCGGCTGTTGGCCTGATATTCCATCATGGCTTTTGCACCGTCTTTGGCGCGTTCTTCCTTCTTAAAACTTGCTTCCGCCCGGGCCTTCGCTTCAGTCGAGCGGGCTTCACTCGCTTTTGTGGCCAATGTCGGCTCCTTTGCAGCGAAAATTCGCAGGAATTAACCGTTTTGCGCCGCTGCTCAATCCAAGACCGATTCTTTGGCGGTTCGCAATCGGGATATAAGCAACAATCTGAGGAAATAAAGCCTGCCGGGCTTGCAGTAGGCGCACCGAGCCCCGGCGGAGCCGAGCAAAATCCCGGGCCGCCGCGCAGGCTTTATTGGTTGTTCCCGGGCGAATTTACCTCGAAAACTTTTTGTATTTGATCCGCTCCGGGATGATGGAGTCGGTCCCGAGCCGGCGCATTTTGTCTTTCTCATAGTCCTGGAAATTACCCTCGAACCACTCGACCTGGCTGTCGCCTTCGAACGCCAGGATGTGCGTGGCGATGCGGTCGAGGAACCAGCGATCATGGCTGATGATAACGGCGCAGCCGGCGAAATCCTCCAGCGCTTCTTCGAGCGCGCGCAGCGTGTCGACGTCGAGATCATTGGTCGGCTCGTCGAGCAGCAGCACGTTGGCGCCCGATTTCAGCATCTTGGCGAGATGCACGCGGTTGCGCTCCCCGCCGGAGAGCGCGCCGACTTTCTTCTGCTGATCGGCGCCCTTGAAGTTGAAGGCCGAGCAATAACCGCGCGAATTCACCTCGCGCTTGCCCAGCATGAGTTGGTCGAGACCGCCGGAAATTTCCTCCCACACGTTTTTCTTGCTGTCGAGCGAATCGCGCGATTGGTCGACGTAGCCGATATGCACCGACTCGCCGATCTTGATCGTGCCGCTGTCGGGTTTTTCCTGATCCGTGATCATGCGGAACAGCGTGGTCTTGCCGGCGCCATTCGGCCCGATGATGCCGACGATGCCGCCCGGGGGCAGCTTGAACGTCAGATCGTCGATCAGCAAATTGTCGCCAAATCCCTTTTTCAGACCACTGAAATCGATGACGTTCTGCCCGAGCCGCTCGGCGACCGGAATGACGATCTGCGCGGTCTGCGTCTGCTTCTCGCCGGCCTGCCGCACCAGTTCCTCGTAGCGCTCGTAGCGCGCCTTGGATTTCGCCTGCCGGGCGCGCGGCGAAGCGGAAATCCACTCCTGCTCGCGCGCGAGGGTGCGTTGGCGCGCCTCCTCCTCGCGACCTTCTTGCGCCAGCCGTTTCTGCTTTTGCCCCAGCCACGATGAATAGTTGCCCTCGTAGGGAATGCCGTGGCCGCGGTCGAGCTCGAGAATCCAGCTCGTTACGTTGTCGAGAAAATAGCGGTCGTGGGTGACGATGAGGATGGCGCCCGGATAGGTGCGCAGATGACCCTCGAGCCACGACACCGACTCGGCATCGAGATGGTTGGTGGGCTCGTCGAGCAGCAACAGCTCGGGCTGCTCCAGCAGCAGACGGCACAGCGCGACGCGCCGCCGCTCGCCGCCGGACAGCTTCGCCACCTCGGCCCCGTCCGGCGGGCAGCGCAAAGCGTCCATCGCCTGATCGACCTTGGAATCGAGATCCCAAAGCCCCTTGGCCTCGATCTCGTCCTGGAGCTTGGTCATCTCATCGGCGGTCTCGTCGGAATAATTCATCGCCAGCTCATTGTAGCGGTCGAGAATCGCCTTCTGCGGCGCGACGCCCTCCATGACGTTGTCGCGGACCGATTTTTCCGGGTCGAGCTGCGGCTCCTGGGGCAGGTAGCCGACGCGGGCGCCGGGCGCCGCCCAGGCTTCGCCGGTGAACTCCTTGTCGAGCCCGGCCATGATGCGCAGCAGCGTCGATTTGCCGGAGCCGTTGACGCCGAGCACACCGATCTTGGCGTCCGGGTAGAACTGCAGGTTGACGTTCTCCAAGACCTTCCGGCTGGGTGGGTAAGTCTTTGACAAGTCTTGCATATGGTAAACGAATTGACGGGCCATGGTGGCTTCGGGGCAAGCGCCCTACCCTCTGGGTTGCACCGTTCGGCCGACGCAGGGCGTGACCACAAAGGGCGCTGATTTCGGGGAAAACTAGCGCTGATGTAGCGAGGCCGCGCGCCGACGGCAAGGACCAGCCGGGCGCCGCAATCGGAAGGCGCGGTCCCGCACCGGAAAGCGCGGTAGCGATTTATAAAGCCTGATCACAATTGCGTCGCATAAGCGGCCAATTCGAAACAGATTTTAATGTTTTCACGCTCATGATTTCTTCAAACGCGCGTTTGAACCGCTCGTTTGAACCTCAGAGCTTCTTGAGCAGACGAACAAGCGGCGCGAACAGGGGGAAAGACCAGGAAGGGCCTTAGCGGGACCGGTCAAGGGGAGCGTATCATGTGGCGTAATCTTTCGAAGACCGTTCGTGACCTCCAGCGGACCTATGGCGAGGCGTGCAGCTCTTATCGTCCGGATCTGCACTATATGCGCGGGCCTGGCCCAAAATGGCACGCCAAGCACGGCAACACTGTCACCAAGACATCGCCCAACGACACATCAGCCGTGCCGGCGCTGCACGAGATGGCCGGGCGTCGCGCCTGAGCCAATTGTTGTAGCTGCGGCCCTTCGAGATCGCGCCCCCGCGCCGGCGCATGCGGCTGACGGATCGCTTCTTTTCGCATTCATCATGCTCTAGAACCACCTGCGAAACGGACGAAGTCCGCCCTCGCGCCGTCTCGGCGAGCGGACAAGACCGCAACGCGTACACGGGTGGAAAAAATCATGGCGGTTCGCTGCGCAGTTCTCGACGACTATCAGAATGTGGTGCTCAAGGTCGCCGACTGGTCGAAGGTCAAAGGCGACGTCGATATCAAGGTTTTCAACGACCATCTCGACGGCCCCGACAAGGTCATTGCGGCGCTGAAGGATTTTGAGATCATTGTCGCCATGCGCGAGCGCACCGGCTTTCCGCGCCAGGTGATCGAGGCGCTGCCGAAGCTCAAGCTCCTGATCTCGACCGGGTTGCGCAATGCCTCGATCGACACCGAGGCTGCGAAGGCGCGCGGCGTCGTGGTGTGCGGCACGCCCTCGTTCGGCAGCCCGACGTCGGGGATCGCCATCGGGCTGATGCTCGAGCTGACGCGCCACATCGGCTACGAGAACGCCCGGCTGCATTCCGGCGCCACCTGGCAGTCCACCATCGGCCCCGATCTCGACGGCATGACGCTCGGCGTCCTCGGCCTCGGCAAGCTCGGCGTCCGCACCGCCAACATCGCCAAAGCGTTCGGCATGAAAGTCATCGCCTGGAGTCGAAATCTGACACCGGAAAAATGCCAGGAAGCCGGCGTCGGCTACGTCAGCAAGGACGATCTGTTCCGGCAGTCCGACTTCATCACCATCCACACCGTCCTGTCGCAAAGGACGCGCGGCATCGTCGGCGCTCACGAGTTCGGCCTGATGAAGCCGAGCGCGTATCTCATCAACACCTCGCGCGGCCCGATCGTCGACGAAGCCGCGATGCTGGCGGCGTTGCGCGACAAAAAGATCGCCGGCGCCGGCCTCGACGTGTTCGACATCGAGCCGCTGCCGCTCGACCACCCGCTGCGCAAGCTCGACACCGTGGTGATCACGCCGCATCTCGGCTACGTCGCCGAGCAAAACTACCGCTCCTACTTCGCCGGCGTGGTCGAAGACATCCGCGGCTTCCTCGACGGCAAGCCGGTGCGGGTGATGACGTAAATCTTTCCGCCCCCGCGACAGGGGGGGAGACCGCACGCTTCAGGCCGAAACGGCGGGTTACGGCTTCGCCTAACCCGCCCTACGGGCTGCGACGGGCTGCGTTATCCCGACAATCGTCGCCGTTTCAGCGTGTAGGGCGGATTAGCCGTAGGCGTAATCCGCCATTCTTAGTGCTTAAACCGCTTCACCGGATAATCCTATTTTCGTTCGCCGAACTCACCTGTCGGTTCAACTTCTCCTGCCCAATCGAGCGGAAATAAACCGCGCCGCACGTCGCGGTGAAACGACGAATGCGGCCAGTCCTGCACGCGCCGGACGAGACCGTGTTTGATCGGGTTGATATAACAATATTCCACGTGGCGCGCATAATCGGCGTCATCCCGTATCAGATGCTCCCAGAAGCGGCGCTGCCAGATACCGCGTTCGTTGCGGGCTCTGCGGACGGCGGAGCGCCGCTCCTGCTCCGGCAGCGTCTTGGCGAAACGCGTTTTGATCAGTCTCCAGCGAGTTGAAAAATCCGCATCATCCGGTGGCAAGGTCCACACCGCATGCAGGTGGTCCGGCAGCACGACGATCGCCGCGATGTCGAATGGATTGCTCTTGCGTGTTTCCTCAAAGGCGCTTCGTAGCGTGTCCACGCGATCAATGAGCAACGTTCGACGGCGCTCCAGCAGATTGACCGTGAAGAACCAACATCCGCCCGGAACGAATGCGCGGCGATAGTTCGGCATGCGCATAGTCTATTGATATTTTGCACGCCGTCGCGACGAACGGCGGATTACGCTACGCTAATCCGCCCTACATTGCGTCGCTTTTATTGCAACGGGCTTGACACTGGTCCTTTTTTAAGATACATTCGGCGAATCTTGTCCCCGTAAAGGACGCCAGTCGGTGACTCCGGCTGGAGGGGGCAAGAACGGTTCCCGCGGGCGGCGGCTCGTCACCTCCGCTCCCGGGCGGCTTCGGGTCATACGCCCGGCCAGCATAATGACTGGTCTGCGAGGGTGACCTCGCTGCACTGGATGGCGGCCGGGAGCGGGTAACGCCCGCTCCTCCCTAGTACCGCCCCAGGAAGTGCGTGACTGGAGCTGAGCGGTGGCGTTCGTTCGCTGCCGCAAGTGCCGTGGTGGAACGCCGACAGGCGAGCGCGCTCCGCTGAGCGCGCGCCGCACCCCCGCTGGGGCGCGGCGGTTGAGTCCGCGTCTGTCGGCGTTCCGCTTCCTTCTTTCTTACTCAGTAGCCCGGGTTGAGCGGAGCGAAACCCGGGAGCGGCCGTTACGGTTGCGCGATCGTTCCTGGGTTTCGCTCCGCTCAACCCAGGCTACGGGTTCTTGGGAATGGCGTGGCATAACTCGGGCGCGCATGCGTCGCGAGAACGATTTTTCGTGTCGTCATTGCCGGGCTTGACCCGGCAATCCATGCAGATCAGCCGCTCATCCAGATCTTGTAATGCGCCGGAGCAGTTTTGCACGCTGGCCTTCAGCATGGACCACCGGGTCAAGCGCGGCGGTGACGAGTGTGGAACGCGGATCCGTCGCGAGGAGCGGATTGCGGTGGGGTTGAGTCGCGGTCCTCCAGTTCGTCATTGCCGGATTCGATCCGGCAATCCATGCTGCGCGTGCGCGCACTGACCGCAATGCTCTGAAACGCGAGGATATCTTAATGGCTGACGACACGCTCATCGACTTGTACTGCCACATCTATCCGGATCGTTTCCATCAGGAGATGAGCAAGGCGGCGCCGAAGCTCGGCAACATCGCCGCGCGGTTGCGCGGTGTGCGCAAGATTTACGACCTTGATGCACGCTTCCGCGAGATGGATGAATTCGGCGACTACAGGCAGGTCATCTCGCTGCCCAATCCGCCGATCGAGGATTTCGCCGCGCCGGGTCAGGGCCTCGCTTTGGCGCGCGTCGCCAACGATGCCATGGCCGAGCTTTGCGCCAAGCACCCCGATCGCTTCGCCGGATTCGTGGCCGCCCTCTCGCTCACCGATGTGATGGGTTCGGTCGAAGAGGCCAAGCGCGCCATCAATCAGCTCGGCGCGGCCGGCATCCAGATTTTTTCACCGCTCGCCGGCCGGCCGCTCGACGAGCCGGCGTTCGAGCCGATCTTCGCCTTGATGGCGCAACTCGACCGGCCGATCTGGCTGCATCCCGCCCGCACCGCCGCGATGCCGGACTATCCGGCCGAGCAGAAATCCCGGTTCGAGATGTGGTGGTGTTTCGGCTGGCCCTATGACACTTCGGTCGCCATGGTTCGGTTGGCGTTCTGCGGTCTGTTCGACCGCTATCCCAATCTGAAAATCATCACCCACCACCTCGGCGGCATGATTCCATATTATGATGGCCGCATCGGCCCGGGCCTCGACGTGCTCGGCGCCCGCACACTGGACGAGGACTATTCCAAAATTCTCCCCTCGCTCAAACGGCCGCACCTCGATTATCTGCATGACTTCTATGCCGACACCGCGATGTTCGGCGGCGGCGTCCATGCGCTGCGCTGCGGACTGGAGTTTTTCGGTCCCGACAAAGTCGTGTTCGCGACCGACACGCCGCTCGGCCCGATCAAGCCGGCGATCGACGCGCTCAAGACGCTCGACATATCCGCGGCCGACCGTCGCAAGTTGTTCTGCGGCAATGCGGAGACGTTGCTGAGAAAGACGTTAAGCTGATATGTCTCGCGCATGATCCGCTCGGTGCATCGGACGCCGCGTATGCTGGCGGTTTTTCTTCTCGCGGCTTTGTCCGTTGTCGCGTCAGAATCGCTTGCGGCCACGACCGCGCCGGAGGTCGTGCATCTCGGTATTGCCCAAACGATGAGCGATTCCGCCTACTATATCGGCGAAGAGAAAGGCTACTTCCGCGACGAAGGCATCACGCTGGACATGACGCCGTTCAAGTCGGCCGCCGGCATGGTGGCGCCGCTCGGCACCGGTGAGCTTGACGTCGGCGGCGGCACCGTATCGGCCGGTCTCTACAACGCGGCGACGCGCGGCTTGAACGTGAAAATTGTCGCCGACGAAGGTTCGATGCGGCCGGGCTACGGCTATTCGTCGTTGCTCGTGCGCAAGGATTTGGTGGACAGCGGGCGTTACAAAACATTCGCCGACCTCAAGGGCATGAAGGCCGCGGTCGCCGCACCCGGCTCCGGCTCGGCCTCAGCGCTGAATGAGGCGCTCAAGAAAGGCGGCCTGACATTCGGCGACGCCGACGTCGTCTATATGGGTTTTCCCGAGCAGCTCGCCGCTTATCGCAACAAAGGGATCGACGCTTCGATCTCGACCGAGCCGACCACGACGCTGATCCGCGAAGCGGGGCTTGCCACGCGCATTGCGGGCGACGACGTTTTCGACCCCGGCCAACAGAATGCCGTCGTATTCTTCTCCGCAAATTTCATCGACAAACGCCGCGACGTCGCCGAGCGCTTCATGCGCGCCTACATTCGCGGCGTCCGCTATTACATGGCGGCTCTGAAGGACGGTCATCTCGCCGGGCCGAACGCCTCCGAGGTCATCGCTATCTTGACGCGCTACACCAAGATCAAGGATCCGGCGATGTACGGCCGCATCGTGCCGAGTTCCGCCGATCCCGACGGACGCGTCAATCTCAAAACTTTGAAGAACGATCTCGCGTTTTTTCGCCAGCAAGGCTTGGTCAAAGACGATAAGATCACAGTTGAAGACGTCTACGATGGCTCGTTCGTCGAGGCAGCACTCAAAGTGCTAGGGCCGTATCCGGCGCAGCCATCGTCGCGATAGCAGGAGGACCGGCATGACCACCCCAGCGCAAAACGATTACCTGACGCAGACCGGACCCGGCACGCCGATGGGCGACCTGTTTCGGCGCTATTGGATTCCTGCCCTGCTGTCTTCGGAAATCCCCGAGCCCGATTGTCCGCCGGTGCGGGTGAAACTCCTCGGCGAGCGGCTTATCGCGTTTCGCGATACGCAAGGCCGCGTCGGCGTGATGGACGAATTCTGCGCCCACCGCGGCGTCTCGCTGTGGTTCGGCCGCAACGAAGAGAACGGGCTGCGCTGCCCTTATCATGGCTGGAAATACGACGTCACCGGCGCCTGCGTCGAAGTGCCGTCCGAGCCGGCCGAGAGCGGCTTCTGCAAGAAGATCAAGCTCACGTCGTATGCGTGCGCCGAACGCGGCGACGTGATCTGGATCTATATGGGACCGCCGGCGCTCGAGCCGCCGCTGCCGAATTTTGAATGGGCCACCGTTGCGGCTTCGCAGCGCTTCGTTTCCAAGCGCACGCAGGAATGCAATTATTTACAGGCGCTCGAAGGCGGCATCGACTCCGTGCACGTGTCGTTCCTGCATCGGCACGATCTGCGCAGCGATCCGCTTCATGTTGGCCAAGGCGCCGAATTCACCCGCGAGACCGACGCCCGCTTCGAAGTGATCGAGAGCAAAGGCGGCATGGTGATCGGCGTGCGGCGGCCGGCGACACCCGGCAATCTCTATTGGCGCATCACGCAATGGATCATGCCGTTCCACACCATGATCCCGCCTTACGGCGACAATGCGCTCAACGGCCACGCCTTCGTGCCGATCGACGACGAGAACTGCATGTCGTGGTGCTTCACCTACCATCCGGCGCGTCCGCTCAGCGCGCACGAACTGGACACCATGCGAAACGGCGGCGGCATCCACGTCAATCTTATTCCCGGCTCGTTCCGTCCGGTGGTCAATAAAGACAACGACTACATGATCGACCGCACGGCGCAGAAGCACCACAAGTCTTATTGCGGCGTCAAAGGCATCGCCATGCAGGACGCCGCGATCCAGGAAAGCACCGGGCCGATCCAGGATCGCAGCAAGGAGAATCTGGTCTCGACCGACAACGGCGTGATCATGGCGCGCCAGCGTCTGCGCAAGGCGGCGCTCGCCGTCGCGCAAGGCCGCGAACCAGACGGTATCGATCCGGCAACGCACGCCGTGCGCTCGGCCTCGATCGTGTTGCCGGAGGGCGCGAGTTTTTACGAAGCCGCCAGCGACGCGCTGACCGCCAAATCAGGCGTCGCCCACGCATCGGTGTGACCAAAGACTACATGCCATTCAACATCGCGCCGATCTTGGCGCGGATGTCGGCCGACAATGCAAATGTCTCGTGCACGATCGCGTCCATCGCCTCGCCGGAGCCCGGGTCGATCATGAAGTGGCGTTGCTCGCAGGCAGCGAGGAAATCGGGGTCTTGCAGCATCGCAGCAAATGCGCTGCGGAGCGCCGCAAGTCGGTCTGTGGGCACATCCGGCCCGGTGATGATGGAGCGGCCGATCTCGGCGGTCGAGGCGATGGCGCGCAGGATCACCCTGCCCTCGTCGGTCACGGCAAGCTCCGGCAAGGTCGGCACGTTCGGCAACAGCCGATGGCGCTTGAGCGCGGCCTGATAGATGATCGACGCCTCACCCTTGTCGATCCAGCCCGGGTGGCTGACGAGCATTCCCGGCAAGCCGTAAGCGCCGGTGATGTCGACCTCGCCGCGCTCCATGGCGAGCAGAATATCGGTCGTGCCCTTGTAGCCGCGCACGATCTTGAACTTGGCGCCGCCGTACGCGTTCAGCGCCACCGGATAGAGCACCGTGGTCGAGCCGCCGCCGGACGCGCCGACGGTGTATGGCTTCTGCCGCACGTCCTGGAACGATTTGATCCCGGATGCGGGCAACGCCACGCCCGTATCGATGTTCGTGGTCAGGCGGCCGATGTAATGAAAACTTGCGGCGTTCACCTTGGCGGGACCGCCGACCGCGCTATCCAACGGCAAAGTCTGCGCCAGGCTGCCGAGCACCGTGCCGTCATGCGGCGCGACTTGCGCCATGTATTTGGCGGCGACGAAACTGCCGGCACCCGGCATGTTCTCAGGCAGGATCGCGGGACTGCCCGGCAGATGCCGCGGCAAAAATTCCGCCACCAGCCGTGCGTAAAGATCGTAGCCGCCGCCTGGCCCGTAGCCGATCAGCATGCGGATGGTCTTGCCGCGATAGAAGTCGGCGATCGGATCGGCCGCCGCGCCGCCGGCGCACAGGATGAACGCGGCAAGCGCGGCGACCAGCGTTGCAATCGGCTTCATGGCGTCCGGCTCAGCTCCGAGAGTGTCTTGGCCCGCCACAGCGCCCACGGCCGCGCGGAGGCGCGCAGCATGGCGTCATTGCTGGTGACAGCCTCTTCCTTGGTCATGAAATTGATCGGGCCGCCGATGGCAATGGCCTGAAGCTGCTGGCGCGCGTTGATCTCGGTATAGTAGGCGCGGAATACGGCATTGGGCAGCGAAGGGCCGACGACAGAATCACCGTGGCCACGCATCAGTACGACCGCGGCCTCTTTGCCGAGTTTTTTGGCCAAATCCTTGCCAAGGCTCGGCGTCAGAATCATCGAGGTCGGTGCCACGGCCGGCGTGCTTGCGAATCTCGAACAGCGGCGCCCCGAGGCCGAGAAATCCGGCGTTGTGCAGCAGCGGGCGAAGCTTCGCGCGCGTTACGGTGAACGGCACAACCGTCGGTGAGTGGCTGTGCACGACGGCATGACGTCCGGCCGCGCTTTATAGATTTCGCCGTGGATGAACCGCTCGCGATAAAGCAGCTTGCCTTCATCCTTGGGATCGACGGTCTGGCTGTCGAGATCGAGCACCAGGATATCGGCCGCCGTGACCGACTCGGGCGCGATCGAACGCGAGATCAGGTAGCGGTGAGGATCGCGCGGATCGCGCACACTGACGTGGCCGAACGCGTCAAGCACGTTGAGCCGTGCCAAAGTCCGGTTGGCGACGACGAGATCGGCGACGAAATCCTTGTTCAGCGGGCGCTCGGCCACCCTCCGCCGAGCCATATTCGATTTCGCGGTCATGAATGTCATCCTTGGTGGCCGAGGCGCGCGGACCGTATCAACTTTCTCGGCAGCTCAAAAGTGTGGCATAAGGTGCGCCCCGAATACGAAGAACCTCTCCATGAATAATGCCGATCTGATCGTCGCCACGCTGAAGGCCGCCGGAATTGCGCGCGGCTTCGGCATTCCGAGCGGCAACGTGCTGCCGCTGATGGAAGCGATGCGCAAGGGCGGCATCGACTTTGTGCTCACCGCGCATGAGGGCTCCGCCGGATTCGCGGCCGACGTCACCGGACGGCTGACCGGCGCGCCAGGACTTTGCATCGCGACGCTCGGGCCAGGCGCGACCAACCTCGCGACCGGCATCGGCAACGCCTGGCTCGACCGCTCGCCGCTGATCGCGATCACCTGCAATCTCAACACCGATCAGCTCGGCCGCCGCATCCAGATGTGGATCGATCACCACGCGCTGTTCAAGCCGATCACCAAAGCGACGCTGCCGCTGCGCAAGGGCGAGATCGGCGCGACGCTCGCCGCAGCGATCCGCCTCGCGCTTAGCGAGCCGCAAGGGCCGGTGCATCTCGATCTGCCGGAGGATGTCGCGTTGGCGGCAACCAGCGAGCCAATCCCAGCGCTTGCGTCGCCCGCCAAACTCCGCACTGGCCGCCGATGCCGCGATCGAGCGGGCCGGCCAATTGATCGCCGCGGCGAAGCGGCCGATCGCCGTCATCGGCTCATCGGCCATGCGCGATCGCCGATCCGGCGCTGCTGCGGCACGTCGTCGAGCATTTCAACTTGCCGTTCGCCACGACGACGATGGCCAAAGGCTTGATCGACGAGGACCCATCCGCTTTCGCTCGGCTGCATCGAGCGCGCCTGCCGGCAGGTGCAGCGGCGTCTGCTGCGCTCGGCCGATCTTATCGTCGGTCTCGGCTACGACACCATCGAGGTCGAATACGAAGCCTGGATCGGCGACGTGCCGCTGCTTCAGATCGACATCGAGCCGGTCGACATCGCGCCGTCGGTCAAGCTTGTGCACCAGGTCGTCGGCGATCTCGACTTCTTCGTTTCGCCGCCTTATCGCCTGCCCAGCGGCTGCAACTGACATGGACGCATGGACGGCCTCGCCGCCCACCGCCGCGCCTTTCAAGCGGCGTTGCGCCCGGCGAGCGGGTCGTTCACCGCGCATGCGGCCATCGATGCGGTGCGCCGGCGCATTGCCGCGCGACGGCGTGCTCTCGTTCGACGTCGGCGCGCACACCCATCAGATCGCGAGCCAATGGACCGCGCACGCGCCGAAATCGTTCCTCATCACCAACGGCTGGTCGTCCATGGGCTTCGGCCTGCCCGGCGCCATCGCGGCGAAGCTCGCGCGGCCCGATCTGCCGGTCGTCTGTCTGATCGGCGATGGCTGTTTCCAGATGACATGCGGCGAGGTCGCCACTGCCAAGCGGCTCGGCATCACGCTGCCCATCGTCGTGCTCGACGACAAATGGCTCGCGCTCATCAAGGTGAAACAAATCCGCCGCCAATTTCCGCTTTACGGCACGGAACTGCAGGAAGAGGAATACCGCGAGCCGCCGGCCCATTATTTCGGCGTGCCGGCGCGCGGCGTGCGCGATGCCGGCGCTTTGGAAGCCGCGGTGCAGAACGCGCTCGGCGCGCCGAGGACCCACCGTGATCGAGGCCGTCGTCGATTCCGAGCACTATTTGGATACGGTCTACGACTGAGTGCGCGTCATTGCCCGCGGCGGCATCGGGAATGTCTGAGCCGTTAACGGCTCATTAGGGTTAACGATCTATTGCTGAACGACCCGGCGGCGTCGGCACTCTCGTGCGCGCCGCCCACCTGTCCGGCAGCAATCGCGATGCGTTCAATCCGATCCCGCTCTGCACGTCTGTTGGCCTCGGCTGCGCTGGCCGCCATCATGGCTGCGGCGCTGGCAGGGTGCCAGACGACGCAAGGCGGCGAAACAACCGGATCGCTGGCGCTCGCTCCGGCCGACCGTCCGGACGCCGATTGGCGGCGCGACGTCGAGGCCTATGGCCAGCAGTATCGCGCCAATCCCTCCGATGTCGGCGTCGCGCTGCGCTATGCCCAGGCGCTTCGCGCCCTCGGGCAGCGCGCCCAGGCTGTCGCCGTGCTCGAACGAGCCTCGATGCTAAATCCGCACAACAAGACCGTGCTCGGCGAATATGGCCGCGCGCTCGCCGAAGCCGGCGATTTTCAGCAGGCCTTCGATGTGCTCGAACGCGCCCATTCGCCGGACCAGCCCGACTGGCACATCCTGTCGGCGCAAGGCGCCGTGCTCGATCAGATGGGCCGTCACGCCGAAGCGCAACGCTATTACCTGACCGCGCTCAAGATCGCTCCGGACGAGCCTTCGGTGCTGTCAAATCTCGGACTGTCCTACGCGCTGTCGAAGGATCTCCCGAACGCCGAGGCGACGCTCCGCCGCGCTGCCGCGCACCAACCGGTCGATCCGCGCGTGCGGCAGAATCTCGCGCTCGTCGTCGGTCTGCAGGGCCGCTTCGCCGAAGCAGAAGATATCGCGCGCGCCGACCTGCCGCCCGATCAGGCCGCCGCCAATGTCGCCTATTTGCGGCAAATGCTGGCCCAGCGCAAAAACGATATTCCACACCGAGAGGGAACGCACGCCCGAGCCGGCGGCTCCTCTTAGGCGACGGCTTCTCGACGCGACGGCCGCCCAACGCGACCGTTAGTCGACGGCGCGGTATGGAGACACAGCCTCAAACAGCGGCGCTACAAGTGGTGATTTTGACTCCAAGACTTCGTCGCGCCACGACCGCGGCGCATTAGCGCAACGCCATCACCCTGATCGCCGCCGGACCGAGAATGACGACGAACAGGACCGGCAGAAAAAACACGATCATCGGCACGGTGAGCTTCGGCGGCAGGCCGGCCGCCTTCTTCTCGGCTTCCGACATGCGCATATCGCGATTTTCCTGCGCCAGAACCCGCATCGTCGTGCCGAGCGGCGTGCCGTAGCGTTCGGCCTGCTGCAAAGCGAGACACACGGCCTTCACGCCTTCGAGGCCGGTGCGCTGCGCCAGATTCTCGTAAGCCTGGCGGCGATCCGGCAGATAGGAGAGCTCCGCCGTCGTCAGCGTCAGTTCCTCGGCGAGCGGCACGGATTGCGTTCCGACTTCGTCGCTGACCTTGCGGAACGCCGCTTCGATCGACATGCCCGACTCGACGCAGATCAGCAGCAGGTCGAGCGCATCAGGGAACGCCCGCTTGATCGAAAGCTGCCGCCGCTTAATCTTGTTCTTGAGAAACAAATTGGGGCTATACATGCCGAAATAGGCGCAACCAATCGATATGCCGATCTTGACCATCGGCGGATAACTGAGCTTGAGCATCACGAACATGTAGAACAGCGAAACGACCAGCATGACGACCGGCATCGTCATGCGGAAGAACAAATAGGTGACGTAGGGCGCCTGCCCGCGATAGCCCGCTTGAACGAGCGCTTTGCGAGCCTCCTCCTGGCCTACCCACTTGCTCAAATTGAAATCGTCGACAATCCGCTTCATGTACACCTTCGGCGACTGCCGAAGCGTAATTTTGCTACCCTGAGCCAATCGTTCGCGCTCGCGGTGCCGGATTTTCTCGCGCTCGAACGCGACCGCCTTCATTCGCTTGGGAAGCGGATCGGATATCATGAACGGCATCGCCAGCATCAGTACCGTCGCGCCGGCCGCGATGGCTGAAAAAACCATGGCGAGAAACTTCGGATCGAAAGCCTGTCTGATAAGATATTCCAGCACGGTACGCCTCAGAAGTCGAAATTAATCATCTTGCGCATGACAAGCACGCCGATCGTCATCCAGGTCGCGCAGCAAGCCAGCATGACGCGTCCGAACGAATCGGTCCACAGCAGCGCGATATAGGCCGGGCTTGTGAAGTAGACGAGCGACATCACGACGATTGGCAACGCGCCGATGATCGATGCGGAAGCCTTGGCTTCCATCGACATCGCCTGGATCTTCGCCTTCATCTTCTTACGATCGCGCAGCACCCGCGAAAGATTTCCCAGCGCTTCTGAAAGATTGCCGCCGGAGCGCTGCTGGATCGAGATCACGATGCCGAAAAAATTCGCCTCGGCGAGCGGCATGCGCTCGTAGAGCTTAAGGCAGGCTTCCCCGAGCGGAATGCCGATCGTCTGCGTCTCGACGATGCCGCGGAATTCACTCCGGATCGGCTCCTCCGCGTCCGTGGCAATCAGCTTGAGACTGTCGAGCAGCGGCAGGCCGGCCTTGATGCCGCGAACGATCACGTCCACGGCGTCCGGAAAATTAGAGAGAAACCGCGCCTCGCGCCGCTTCTTGAGAAACGCCAGAAGCCACAACGGAAGTCCGACCCCGGCCGCGAACGCAAAGCCGAGCGATGCCACGAGGCCGGCTCCGACCAGCAGAACAACCAAGAAAGCGCCGATGCCGAGGCCGGCCGCCGTTAGTATGAATCGCCGTTTGGACCAACCAAGACCAGCCTGCGTCAGCCGCACCGAGAGCGACGCACGTTTGACTTTCTTGTGCCGCTCTTCGATCTGCTTGAGCGTTCCTTCGATCTGTTCGCGGCGCGGTTTCGCTGCCGAACGAGTCGGCCGCACCGTCGGTTCGGAGCGCGCGACGCTCGTCACCCGGCGCTCGGCTTTTTTCTCGCCAGAGAGGAACGGATAGACGAACACCCACGCGACCCCGCCGATCGCGACTGTCACCAGGAAAAAAATACCGTAAGCTGGCATGTTGATTTCCCGGCTCTAAGCTCTGGCCTTGTCGCTTTCGGCGAGGGAGGCATCGAGTGCCGCCGCCAGGCGGACCTCTTCGCCGTAGTAACGCGCCCGGTCCCAGAACTTTGGACGGCCAATGCCGGTCGACCGGTGCACCCCCGTGAGATTGCCGTCGGCGTCTTCGCCAAGGATGTCGTACAGGAAGATGTCCTGGGTGATGATGACGTCGCCTTCGAGACCCATAACTTCGGTGACGTGCGTGATGCGTCGCGAACCGTCGCGTAAACGCGCGGCCTGAATGACGACATCGATCGAAGAGCAGATCATTTCGCGAATCGTGCGCGACGGCAGCGAATAACCGCCCATCGTGATCATCGATTCGAGGCGCGAAAGCGCCTCACGCGGCGTGTTGGCGTGTAGCGTGCCCATCGAGCCGTCGTGGCCGGTGTTCATCGCCTGCAGCAGGTCAAAGGCTTCCTGACCGCGCACCTCGCCGACGATGATCCGTTCAGGGCGCATGCGCAGGCAGTTCCGCACCAGGTCGCGCATCGTGACCTGTCCTTCGCCCTCGAGGTTTGGCGGCCGCGTTTCCAGCCGCACCACGTGTGGTTGTTGCAGCTGGAGCTCGGCCGCGTCCTCGCAAGTGACGATGCGCTCGTCGTCATCGATGTAGCGTGTCAGGCAGTTGAGCAGTGTCGTCTTGCCCGATCCCGTTCCGCCGGAGATCAGCGTGTTGGCCCGGCAGCGCCCGATCACCTTGAGGATCTCCGCACCTGCGGGGGAAACCGACCCGTATTTGACGAGCTGCTCGAGCGTGAGCTTGTCTTTCTTGAATTTGCGGATTGTGAGTGCCGGACCGTCGATTGCTAGCGGCGGCACGATGGCGTTGACGCGCGAGCCGTCCGGCAGACGCGCATCGCAAATCGGGGAAGATTCATCGACGCGGCGGCCGACCTGGCTGACGATGCGCTGGCAGATGTTCAAGAGTTGCTGGTTGTCGCGAAAACGAATGCCGGTCTTCTGAATTTTACCGGCCACTTCGATGTAGACGGTGCCGGAGCCATTGACCATGATGTCGGCGATGTCGTCGCGCGCGAGTAACGGCTCGAGCGGTCCGTAGCCGAGCACGTCGTTGCAGATATCATCGAGCAGATCCTCCTGCTCGGCGATCGACATCACGATGTTCTTGATCGCGATGATTTCGTTAACGATGTCGCGGATTTCCTCGCGCGCGGAATCGGCGTCGAGCTTGGCCAGTTGTCCTAAATCGATCGCCTCGATCAACGCGCCGAAGATTGTACCTTTGACTTCGTAGTAGGATTCCGAACGGCGGGCATCGACGGCCGACGGAAATGGCTGCAACGGGGGACTATTTGTACCTGCGGAATTGGCCTTCGGAGTAGGTGCACCCAGGATCGGAGCGCCGAGCCCGGCGGACGGCATCGGCGCGCGGCCGCCCTCGCCCGGTGGGGCGGAAGCGCTCGAAATAGCCGGCGCAGGCGCTGCCGGGAGCCGTTCTGCGACGACGGCGGAATTTCCTGAACTGTCACGCTTGCCAAACACGAACGCAACTCCAACAACTGTTACGATTGCCGCTTCATTAATTTCTCGATGAGTGGCGATAGCAGGCCCGAGCGCTGCTTTTTCTGTTCCGGGCGCCCGGTCAGCAATTGAGACAATTGCCGAAACATTTCGGCGGCACGATGGTTCGCCGAGATCTCGGCGATCATCTGTCCGTTATTGGCCGCGGCTCCGAACACCTGCGGTTCGAACGGAATAATCGCCACCGGTTGGTCTTCGAGCGCCTTGGCGAAATCGGCCGCCTTGATCTCGGGCCGCTTCGGAATACCGACCTGGTTGAGACAATAGAGCGGACGATGATCGTTCGGCCGCGCTGCTTTGAGGAAGTCGTAGAGGTTTTTGGTGTTGCGCAAATTCGCAAGATCGGGCGCGGCGACAATCAGGATATCGTCGGCTCCAACCAGCGTCTGCTTGGTCCAGCCGGTCCATTGATGTGGCACGTCAAGCACGACGCAAGGAACCGTTGCGCGCAGTGTATCGAGAATGGTTTCGAACGCATCGGCGCCGAAGTCGTAGACGCGTTCCAATGTCGCCGGCGCCGCCAGCAAGCTCAAGTGATCGGTACACTTCGCCAGCAAGCGGTCGACGAACGCCGTATCGACGCGGTCGGGTGAAAACACCGCTTCGGCAATACCCTGCGGTGGATCCTGATTGAAGTCGAGACCCGCGGTGCCGAACGCGAGATCAAGGTCGGTCACCACCGAATCGAGCATCAGGTCGCGAGCCATGCCGAAAGCGATGTTATGGGCTACCGTCGATGCGCCGACACCGCCCTTGGCGCCGACCACGGCGAGTACACGGCCGACAGGCTTGGCATCGGGCGCCGAAAAAAGTCCACATACCGAGCGCACGATCTGCAGAGTACCGACGGGCGAGATCAGATAGTCACTGACGCCGCGCCGTACCAGTTCGCGGTAGAGCGTGACGTCGTTCATGCGCCCGATGATGACCACCCGCGTGCCGGCATCGCAATAAGCCGCGAGCTGATCGAGACCGCCGAGAATGTTCTCGCTGCGGTTTTCCGACTCGAGAATGATGACGTTCGGCGTCGGCGAGCTCTGATAAGCTTCGATCGCGGCTGTCAGGCCGCCCATGTGGATGCGCAGATGCGCCTTGGCCATGCGCCGATCCTCGCCGGCCGCTTGTATCGCGGCGGCGGTCTCCACGGTCTCGCAAAAGGCCTGCACCGAGACGCGCGGCGCCGGCGCGATGTGCTCTTCGCGGCCGACGATGTCGCCGGGGCTGTCGTCTTCCGGCGCGGGTTGATTAGCTTGTCTCATCATGTTCACTATCATTGACCGACGGTGCTGATCTTGCCCATGTCTGCGCTCGGATACTGAGTTGCGCTGGGAATTCCCTGCCGATATTTGTCCAGGACCGTCGTGCGCCGCGTCGTATAGGCTGGAGTCTCGCCGCGGGGCTGCACCAGGTCGGCCGGGTTATCAACCATGGCGGCGAAGTTGCGTTGGCTCGCGCAGCCAAAGTTCCAGGTCGGTTGATTTTCAACATAGTCGCGGTTGAAGCTCGGTCCGACGTCCTCGGGCCACAGACCACAAGGCCCAACCTGGGCGGCAATCCTTGGATAAGTGATGCGCACCGTTGCGAGACCGCGCTCGCCGGCGCGATAGCCGCGCACCACGATCGCGCGCGCCGGTACGCCGCTTGCGGCCAGGATGGATGCAATTTCCCGTACCGAGTCGGCTGCGGCGCGTTCATTGCTGGTGCCTTTCGGCAAATCGACGATTACGCCACCAGTGGCGTCGTGACGCCAGGTTTGCGCAAAAGCGAGGACTTGCGCGCGTTGCACTGCTGTCAATACGCCGCGATTGGACCCTATGAACAATTCGAGCGTGCGGTCGGACTCCTTTATCGTGATGGGGTGCCTCATGCGATAGTCGACCGGAACCGACGGTACACCGGCAACCTGCTGGTCGGTATTGCATCCGCAGACGAATAGCGCTGCCCCGATCACGATCGCGGCGCGCAACGCCATCTCCGCGATATTGCGGCGGCCGGCGATCATTGTGCGGACAGTCTGCATCGGTCATCTCCTCGCGCGCCAGTCAGTCGAGCCGGTCAATCCAGAATGAAACCGTATTTGCCGTGGTAGGTGTCCGGCGAATCGACAGTTCCGCCCACGCCGTAGATGCGGTTGAGCCGGCCAAGCAGCACGGACGCTGGGTCGCTCGGATCGGCGAAGCCGTCGTCAGGCCGCGACAGATCCTTCTGCGCGACCGCGCGCACGATATATGGCGTCACCAAAACCACGAGTTCGGTTTGCTTATTGAGAAAGTCACGGCTTTTGAAGAGCGAACCGAGAATTGGTACCTGCATCAGTCCGGGAAGACCGGTGATTGTCTGTTTGCTCTGATTCTCGATCATGCCGGCCATTGCAAGTGAGCCACCCGACGGAATTTCGACCGTCGTATCCGCGCGCCGTACGCTCAAGCCCGGGACGCGTGGTTCCGGCAACCGTCACGGAGTTTTCCGGTGGCGAGTTCCGAAACCTCAGTGGACACTGTGCAGGCTGATGCGGCCCTCAGAGAGCACCACTGGGCTGAATGTCAGACTTACACCGAAGTTCTGAAATTGAATTGTAGGCGGACAAGGCGGCGTGGTGCAACTACTCACGCTTGGGTACGGGAACATGCCGCCTGCCAGGAAATGCGCGGATTCACCCGAGATCGCGGTGAGGTTCGGCTCCGCCAGCGTGCGGACCACGCCGGCTTGCTCCATGGCCTGCAACGTGGCCGTCACCCCCTTGAACGAACCAGCGAAGGAATTGCTGCTCGGCGTTCCGTTGATCGGGAAGGCATTGGTGTTGTTGAAATTGACGACGGCCGTGCCGTAACCGAGGCTGCCGTTGAGATTGATGCCCAACTGCTTGATCACGGTGCGGTCCATCTCCGCCACCGTCACTTTCAGCATGACTTGATCGCGCCCGCGCACGACGATGGCGTTTACAACCTTGGACCCTTGGAGCGCAGCATCCGAAGACGGCGAGCCGACAAGCCGTGTCGCGATGTCGAAAGCCTGCTGGGCTTCGGCCTGGTTCGCGGCGGTGCCGCCCAGAATGATGCCGTCGCCGATGCCTTCGACCGTGATATCGGCATCCGGGATCACTTGCCTGATCGCGGCACGAATGCCGTTGAGGTTGCGCGTGACCGCGATGTCAAAACCGGCCATCTGCCTGCCTTCGGCATCAAAGAAGAAGACGTTGGTTTGGCCCATTGCAATGCCGATGATGTAGGCGCGCCGCGACGAGCGAACGACGGCGTTGGCGATCTTCGGATCGGCAACCAGCACATCCTTGATGTCACGCGGCAGATCGATAACGACCGATTTGCTGACGCCGAGCGCCACGGAACGCGATCCGAGGTCACTCGCGGCGACGCGAATGGTTTGCGTCGGCGCATCATTGATCGCGATGTCGGCGGCAATGACAGTTCTGTTCGGAATGAGCCAAGCCCCGACGATGAGAGCCGCAAGAGCCACCGCGCGGAGCGATACCTTGTTTGCCATTAGTGACTTCCTCCGCTCAGTGCGGCGCTGCGTTGAGCGCGCTAACGCCGAAGCGCACCGTATTGATGGGAATCTGCACTTCTTCCCGCTTACGCACGACACCGGCCACGGGAACTGGCGACTTTGAATCCAGGATGCTGCGGAGTGAAAGTGACAGCGTGCCGAGCTGGCGAGAGAGCGCAAGAGTTTCGACCTGTTCCGCAGTCAATTCGACGGTGGCGGTCTTGCCAACCACGACCTTCTGACCGTTCTTTTCCTCGACCGCCTGATCCACCGCGAGCACGCGCACGTTGCGCAGAATTGTTTCGCTGATGAATTTTTCGACCCCCGCCGCCTTCTCCGCCGCCTTGTCGCGGCGCGTCAGCAAGATGTCGACGTGGTCATCAGGCAGGATGAAGCCTCCGGCGCCGTTCTCAGGCGAAATTTCCATCGCCACGGCGCGCATGCCCTGCGGCAGGATGGCCGCCATGAATCCGCTGCTCTTCGCAAACACGACCTGAGGGTCGCGAATGGGTTCGCCAGCCGCGATCGACACACGCACGATTGCGCCGACAAAATCGTTGATGGCGTTCGGCCTGTCGGACTTTTTGACGAAATTCGGATTGGCGCCGGCAGCCGGCCAAGTCAGCCAGCCGACATCCATGCTGCCGATCACCTGCCCTCTGCTGAGGTCGGCCTTGGCGACCAGCACATCAACGGTTTCGATCGGCGGAGCCACCACCGCCTTCGGCGCTTCGGGTGAATGGCCGCCGCGCGCAAGAAACGCGGCAATGCCGCCCGCGGCGAGAGCAACTCCGAGTACAGCCAGACGGGCGGCTTTCATTACGCTTCGCTTTCCACGCCACGGCCGCACGGGCCGTCATCGCTGGATTTCACCAGCTAAACGTCAAAGCATGGTTAATGAGGCGTATCTAAATCGCGTTAATCTTGCATTGATCGTGGAACCGCGTGGCGCCCAGGCTAAGAGCCGACCGCCGTCATCCACGGGGTGTGTGGATAGACGACCAGCGCCGCGGCCGCGAGCGCGATACCGTAGGGAACATCGCCGTCGCTACGGTGTAGCCGTTCGGCCCACTCCCGGCCGCAGAGCAGATTCGGCATAGGCATGGCGCGGAACTTGATCAGCAGCAGGGTCAGCGCTCCACCGAGCAGCGAAGCATAGACCAGATAATCGAAAAGGTGTCCGAAGCCGAGCCACAGAGCGGTCGCGGCCGCGAGTTTGGCGTCGCCGCCGCCGATCCAGCCACAGGCGAAAAAGGTGAAAGAAAACACGAGCACGACGGCAGCCGCGCCGACATGCGCAAGCATATCCGTAGTGCCCATGCCGGTCATCGCGGCAAGCACGACAAATCCGGCGATCAGAACCACCGATACGCGGTTCGCGATCGTCATGGTGAGAAAATCGCTCGATGCGGCAAACGCCATCATTGCCGGGAACAATGTCAAACTGATCGCTTCAATGAACATGACATCTTCGCTCGATGAGTTGCGTGACCCGTCTTACACGACGCCGGTTGACCGACGGTTAGAAACATCGCCAGGCGACGCAAAAAAAGAAAAGGCCCCGGCGTGACCGGAGCCCTCCTTGGTATCGCGCAAGCGACGATTACTTGAGCTGGCTGGAAATCGAGGTGAATTTCGTATTCAGCGTGGTGCCGATGGTGTTCACCACGGCAATGATCGCAACCGAGATGCCGGCGGCGATGAGGCCATATTCGATGGCCGTCGCACCCGACTCGTCCTTCACGAACCGTGAAACAATGGTCTTCATGAGTAGTCTCCTTAAGGGTCCACACGAAACTGTCTGAGCATGATCCAATTCCCGTTTCCCGGGTCAGTCTGGATCGTGTCGCGAAGCTAACCGTGAAAAATTTCAATGCAGTTAAATCGACCACTGAAAAACCTGCCGGTTGCGACATCGCAGGATGTAGTTAATGCGGTGTTTCAAGGCGATAATGCATTCCAGGGCATCAAAGACACGGTCTCGTCCGACGCGGCCTAACGCAGCAGCGAAATGGACCGCCAAGTCATTCACGCCGAGCTCGGAGGGCTGGTATGGACAATAAATCGTATATTTGTTGCTCCGTTGATCGCCCGCCGCTTGAACGCAAGGCAACAAACACGCCGCAGCTTCCGCACGGCGCGTTCACGGGGTTTTAAGGGCAATGTTTGATATCAAACCCAGAACGCCAGCGCGTCCAGCACTATTGCAATACAAGGCGCCAAGCCATGCTTTCAACCACCGCGCAAGACGTCACTCAAACGACGGCTCATGGACTGTACTACGAGCTCCTGTCATTCCTCGCCAATTGCGGCGCGACCTTCATGAAGGGGGTTCCGATCTCGATCGCGCTGGCGCTTGTCTTCACGGTTCTCACCCAATTCTGGGCCTGCAATCCTGGCCGCCCGTGGTGGCGCAAGGACGACATCGTGACGGACATTTGCTACTGGTTTCTCATCCCGGTGATCGGTCGATACTTGCGCATCGGGATGCTTATTGTCGGGGCCGCGGTTCTGCTCGGCATCACGACGGGACCGGCGCTACTCGCATTCTACGATAACGGACACGGGCCGCTCGCGGCACTGCCGCTCGTCGTCCAAATGATCGTCTTTCTTATTGGGGAAGACATCATTATGTACATTTCGCATCGCTTTTTTCACGGTGCGAGGCTCTGGAAATATCATGCGGTCCACCACTCCTCGGAAGAGCTGGAATGGATTTCGGCGGCTCGCTTTCATCCCGTCAATCTGTTCCTCGGCAGCATCCTTGCCGACGTGACGATGCTCCTCGTTGGCATCTCGCCCGATGCGCTCGTCGTGCTCGGCCCGCTGAGCATCTTCCATTCGGCCTTCGTTCACGCCAATCTCGACTGGACACTCGGCCCATTCAAATACGTAATCGCCGGCCCCGTCTTCCATCGGTGGCATCACACCGCAGCAAACCGAGGCGGTGAGAAGAACTTTGCCTCCACATTCCCGGTGCTCGACGTCATTTTCGGCACGTTCTACATGCCGGCCGGTGAGCTTCCCGATCAGTACGGGATCGACGATCGAAAGTTCCCGGCAAGCTTTCCCGCCCAAATGGTGCATCCGTTCATACAGTGACGCGCCTTTTTGCGAAATTTTGCCGCCATGCTTGCTGAGGCAACGTGGCTGAGCGGCGTTCCTGCGGCGGCAATTTGCACTTCATTCACTATTTTGCAGTCAATTGGTCTTGTCGGGGTGCAGCCTCTTCGGTTGTCGAATCCGCTTAGTATTTCGGAGAGTATCGATGACGACATCGTGCGTACGAGGCCAGGCGGCCCGAAGTCCGCTGCATTGGCTCGCGGCTGCGGTCTTTCTTACGGCCACGGTATCGCCGGTCATCGCCGCCGAACCAATCACCGTCCAACTCGATCAAGCCAAGATTATTAAAGTCCCCGCGCGCGCGGCAACGGTCGTGATCGGCGATCCGCTTATCGCCGACCTGTCAGTTCAGCCCGGCGGTATCGCCGTCATCACCGGCAAGGGTTACGGCGCCACCAACGTCATCGTCATGGACCCAGATGGCGTGGTGTTGACTGACAAGTTGGTCGAAGTGAGAGGACCGAGCGACCCGGTCGTCGTCGTTTATCGCGGCGTCAATCGCAACACCTATAGCTGTACGCCGGAGTGCTTTCCGCGGATCACGCTGGGCGACGATTCGGAATTCTTCACCAAAACTTTGACAGATTCCGGCACCCGCAACACGCAGGCCATGACTGCCGCGGCGGCAGCCCCCGCAGCGCCTGCCAACAGCGCAACGCCCCAGCCCAGCGCCACTGGAAACCCGGCAGGACATTGAACGCAACGAACATTGACGGTTGGCGCCACGCCTTGCAGTCTTAGCGGGCGCTTAACGCAGATGCCGTTGTTCTCCGCAGTCCACGCAATAAATCGCCAATAGCTCTCTGGTATCACCCAACCGTGATCTGCGCGCCGGCGCGCGATTCATGGTTTGAGGTTGCCCATGTTCGAGCCAGAGTTCGAGCCCAATTTCCAGATCACATTGAAAACGCGACTCGCGCCGCTTTCAGCGCGGCTGTCCTCGTTGCTGCGTCGTTTCGTCAAGGAGCGCCGAGCGGTAACCTCCGTTGAATTCGCCCTCGTGGCCGCGCCCTTCCTGGCGCTGATTTTTGCGATCCTGGAAACAGCAATCGTCTTCTTCGGCGGCCAGACGCTCGAAACGGCGGCAGCCACCGCCGGCCGGCTGATCATGACCGGTCAGGCACAAATCGCAGGCTGGAGCGCCACGCAATTCAAGCAGCAGGTTTGCAATCAAGTCACAACCCTCTTCAGTTGCGCCAACGGCGTTTATATCGACGTCGAGACCTATTCGTCGTTCTCCGCGGCCAATCTCAACGCCCCGATCAGCAACGGCAATTTCGACCCCAACAGCTTGGGTTACAATCCCGGCGGGCCCGGCGATATCGTCGTCGTGCGCGTGTATTACCAATATCCGGCCGCCGTCACGATGCTCGGCTTCAATCTCAGCAATCTGAACAACGGCATCGACCTGCTCGCCGCGACCGCCGTCTTCAAGAACGAACCCTACACATCCTGAAGGGGCGCGTCATGAATGCATTCATTGTTCGGGCGACCCGCGGGCTCGGCCGTTTCGCCGCGGACCACCGCGGCGTGTCGGCTGTCGAATTCGCCCTGCTCTTGCCGCTGCTGCTGACACTTTATCTTGGCAGCACGGAAGTCTCAGCGGGCATCGCCATCAACCGCAAGGTTACGCTGACCGCGCATGCGCTCGCCGATCTGGCCAGCCAGTACACGTCCATCGACAATTCGGACATGTCGAACATCCTCAACGCATCCTCCGACATCATCGCTCCCTATCCGGTCAGCAATCTCCAGGCGGTGGTGTCCGAGCTCTCGATCAATGCCCAAGGCCAGGCGACGGTGGTCTGGAGCGACACGCTCGGCGGCACTGCCCGCACCGTCGGCCAGATCGTGACCATTCCGAGCGCCCTTGCGGTGGCCAACACTTATTTGATCCTGGGCGAAGTGCAGTACAGCTATGATCCGACCTTCGGGTACGTGCTGACCAACACGGTGACGCTGCAGGATCAGATGTACATGCGGCCGCGCCAGTCGGACTCGATCGCGCGCACGGCGTCGTGAGCATCGTCACGGAATCGGCAGCGCCGTCGTCGACTTGATCTTCTCCATGGCGAACCGCGACGTCACGTTCTTCAGCGGCACCGCCGCGATCAGGCGTTTGTAAAACGTGTCATAGCCCGCGATATCGGGCACCACGACGCGCAGCATGTAATCGACATCGCCCGCCATGCGGTAAAATTCCATCACCTCCGGCATGGCGCCGACGGTCTGGGCGAAACGGTCCAGCCATTCCTGCGAGTGGTCCCCGGTCTCGATCGACACGAAGACGCTGATGGCAAGCCCAATGCGGTCCTGATCGACCAGCGCGACGCGCTTGGTGATGACGCCGTCCGCCTCCAGCCGCTGAATGCGTTTCCAGCACGGCGTCGAGGACAGGCCGACGCGGCTGCCGATCTCGGCAACCGAAAGCGCCGCATTGTCTTGCAGCACCGCCAGGATTTTCCGGTCTATCGCATCCATGCAAAACCCGTCTCAGCAAGAATTCGTCAATAAAGACGAACAAGAGTAATATTATTCCAATTCAGCGCGCCTTCACAAGTTTAGATAGAAACATATTCTAAATCAAGCACCGGTCGGCCCCCCCTCCGCCGCCAGGAACGCCTCGACTTCCGTTCGCGTCGGGGTCCCCGCCGAGCCGCCCAGGCGGCTGCATTTGATGCCGGCGGCGGCAGCGCCGAAGCGCATCGCCACAGTCTCGCTGCATCCCTCCGCGAGCGCCAACGCGAAACCACCATGAAAGGTGTCGCCGGCGCCAAGTGTGTCGACCGCATTGATCGTGAACACCGGCAAATATCGCGGCGCCCCATCCTCGAGGTAAACGATGGCATTTGGCCCGTTGCTCACCGCAAGAAAAGCGTCGGTCAGGAGCGCGATGCGCGCCAGACCCTCACCCAGATCTGCGACCCCCGTGGTTGCGCGCAGGCACTCCGACGAGAAGATGACGTGCGATGCGAGCCGAAACAGCGGATCGTTCTCGACCGTCGGGCGGTCGCCGTCGAGCACGACCGGCACGTTGCGGCGCCGCGCCGCCGCACAGATCGGCTGGACAAAATCCGGATAGCGGTTGTCGGCCAGCACAACGTCGGCGGCGGCGACGGCTTGCGCCGGACTGTCCGGGGCGGCGCCGGCGACCCGCTCGTCGCGATAAGTCACGATCATGCGGTCGCCCAGCGCGTTGATGAAGATGGCGGAGAGCGCCGTCGCCATGCCGTCGATGCGCTGGCAATGCGTGCAGTCGACATTTTCGCGGCGCAGCGCCGCCAGCACGCGGTCGCCATTGTCGTCTTCGCCGGCCGGGCCGCCCAACGGGCCGGCCAGCGCCGCGCGACCGCCGAGCCGGGCGACGGCGACCGCCGCATTGGCCGCGCAGCCGCCGTTGACGACGAAGAAGCCCGTGGCCTGCACCTTGCCGTCCGGCTGCGGAAACTCCGCGACACGAAACACCTCGTCGAGCACGATGATGCCGGCGCACAGAATGCGCGGTGCGCCGGGCGCTTCAGCGGAAGACATCGCCGCCGTTTTCAACATAGTCGCGGATGATGTGGTGCGCGATCGCGACCGGCGGCGGCGTGGTCAAACCCTGCGGGTGCTGCCGCGCCAGCATCGACACCAGCTCGTCACGCTCGAACCACCGCGCATCCTCGATCTCGCTGCGATCGATCACGATGTCTTTGGACAGCGCCTCGACATGGCATCCGATCATGAGCGAGGACGGGAACGGCCACGGTTGCGAGGCGAAATAGGTGACGCGCCCGCACGCGAGGCCCACTTCCTCGAGCACCTCGCGCCGCACCGCTTCCTCGATCGTTTCGCCGGGCTCGCAGAAGCCGGCGAGGCACGACCACATGGTCGGAAGGAATCGCGGCGAACGGCCGAGCACGCAGCGCTCGCCAGCGACCACCAGCATGATGACGACCGGGTCGGTGCGCGGGAAATGCTCGACCTTGCAGGACGGGCAGTCGCGGCGCCAGCCGGCCTGCACCGGCAATGTCGGTGTGCCGCAATTGGGACAGAAGCGATGGCGGCCGTGCCAGCCGAGCACCGCCTTTGCTTCGGCAAGCGGCGGCAGATGTTCGGCGCCCACCAGGCCTTGCACCGCGATGGTGCGCAGGTCGGTGACTTTGAGATCGGCGCGCGATTTCAGCGGCTCGACAGCCGCGGCTCCGAGGGCGAAGCCGAAGCGTGGCGCCTGGTCGGCCAATCCGAGAAACACCGTCTCGCGTGCGGCCCCGAGCGCGCGCGCCTCGGCCAGCGAGAACAGCGGGTCGTGCGGCTCAGCGCCGCCTTTCAGCACCACGAGTTCACCACCCACCACGTAGAACCCGGCGCGGTCGCTCGCGACGAGTTGCGCCATCGCGGCAACGTCGCTGCGCTGCTCGGCGGCGCGGTCGATCGCGCTCGCCGTGTAGCCGAGATGCGGATGCGGGCCGAGATCGGGGCGAGCGGGCGCGGGCACGATGATCAAAAACGATCGAGAAGCATATCACTCGGCCGCTTCGCGCAACGGCCGCGGATAAAATGTGTCGTAAAGCTCCGGCCGCTGCCATTGCGGACCGAGCAGGCCCTGCTTGGCCGCGCAGCCTTCGACGAGCCGACTTCGTCGCGGCTCGCCCGCAGGGTGCGCACCCGAGCGAGATCGACATCGACCACGCTCATCCCGGCCGCCGTGCTCTCGAACATGATCTCCTCGGGCGCCGCCACCATGGCGAGGCCGCGTTCGCCGTGATGGAAAAGATTTTGCGTCGTCACCACGATCGCGAGATTCTCGATGGCGCGCGCCCAGATCAGCGTCCGCCACGTCGCCCAGAGCTGACGCTTGTCCGTGCCGGCCGGCATGAAAATCAGCTCGGCGCCACGGAGCGCGAGCGAACGCGCCACCTCCGGCATATAGACCTCGCTGCACATCGCGAGGCCGACCTTGCCATGCGCGGTGTCGAACACCGGAAACGCGTCGCCCGGAACGTACTGAAACTCCCAGGCGGGGCCGCCGGTATAAATCCACGGACCGTTCGGATGCGTCCGCCGATAACGCGCCGGGGCGCGGCCATCCGGATAGGCCATGACGATGAGATTGTGGGCCGTCGCGGCCTTGGCGTCGAGCGGCTCGATGGTGCCGAACACCACGTGCACCCCATGGGTCGCCGCCGCTGCCGCGATCGCAGCCGTCGGATCGAAGGTCGCCGGCATCCGCCACGGACCCGGATAGGTTTCGGGGAAACAGACGAAATCAGCGCCATCGCCGGCGGCGCGCTCGACTGCCCTCACGGCATCCGCGACATTGCGCTCGTCCTCGCCCGGACGGTGCGAAATCGGCTGCACGATGGCGATGCGGAAGGTCATTGCGGGTGCTCCTGGTCGCTCCTGATTGCGCCGAATTGAAGCCGCGCCGGTGGGTGAGGTCAAGCTGCGCGAGCGTCCCGCTTGTCATCCTGCCCCGCGCAGCGGGGAAGGGGGACCGCGCTGCGCAGCAGCGTGGTGGAAGGGGCGTGGGCCGCGACTTTGCGCAAAGTTTTAGATTCATGTTGGCGTTCGAGTTTGTTCTGCGACGGCAACGAAGCGTCATCTCAGAGGCCCCCTCCACCACGCTTCGCGTGGTCCCCCTCCCCCGCACTGCGTGCGGGGGCGGATAAGCGAAAGCGTTCTCGCGATGCATTGCATCCGAGGTTTGCAACGGCACGGACGAAACTGTCCCTCACCGCGAGGGAAGCGGAGCGCCGACAGGCGCGCCTTCGTGACCCGCATCATCGGATGCGGGCGCGCGCCCTGCGGGGCGCGCTCGCCTCTCGGCGCTCCACCGCGGCTCTCGCCAAGGCTTTTACCCCTTGGCTCAGCCCAGACCGCGCTTCCTGTGCGCCGGATCGGTGCCTTGTTGGGCTCCCCGGGCCTCAGTGCAGCGAGCTCCTCGCGGACCGGTCATCGTGCCGGACGGGCGGGGTTCTGGGCCGCCCGGGAGCGGGGTTACGAGCCCCGCGCGCGAGCGCCGCACTTGCTCCATCCAACGGCCGTCACCGGTTGACGTCCCTCACTGAGCAAGATTCGTTACTTTTAGCAATATCAGGGACGTTTGTCAAGAATAATAAGGCCGCTTCCGTGACGACGGTGTCGGCCTGCAAAGCGCGCAGAGGCCCGCAATCGAAATGGCCGCGCCCGGAGGCCTCGCCGGCTCGCCATGACTGGCTCGCATTTATGCAGGGGACCAATCTCCGGCCGGCTGATATGAGACGGCACATGGATGTCCAGCACGAAGTCCGCGCGGCCGACGATTTTTTGAGCACGCGCGGAGAGCGTCGGCCGATTCGCCGCGGGCATGGTCTTCACGATTGTCGCATTCGCGTTGCTGATGATGTCGATCAACTCGACAATCGTCGCGACGGCGTTGGATTCCTTGCGAAGCGGGTTGCACACGTCGATCGACTGGGCCGGGTGGACCATCACGGCGTACGCGCTCGGATTTGTCGTTGATCCTGCCGGTCAGCGGGAAACTCAGCGAGCAGTACGGCTGCCGCAGGGTATTCCTCGGTTCCGTCGTCGCCTTCACCATAGCGTCGCTGTGCTGCGGGCTGGCCGACAATATCTACGTGCTGGTCGCCTTGCGCGCGGCTGCAGGCGGCCGGCGGAGCGGGCTTCACACCCTCGGCGACCGAGATCATCGTGGATTACTTCGGCGACGCGCGCGATCGCGCGGTCAGCTTGTTCGGCAGTATCTTTTCGATCGGCGCGATGATCGGGCCCATATTCGGCGGCCTGTTCGTGTCTTACTGGACCTGGCGGGGCATATTTTTTGGTCAACGCGCCCATCGGCGTCGTCGGTCATCGTGCTGGCGCTGCGCTACGTGCCGCGGGATCGGTCGCGGCTAGGCGGAAGCCCGCCGAGAATGGACGCCATCGGCATGGCGCTGCTCGGTGGCGGCCTCCTCGCCGGCATGCTCGCCGTCAGTTATCTGGGCGAAAGGAACGCGCACGCATGGTCGCCGGCGTTCGTGATCCCGCTCGCCATCGCGATTGTCGGCTCTGGATGTTCTTTCGTCACATCAACCGTGCGGCGTACCCGTTCATCGCGCCGCGCCTGATCTACGGGCCAGGCTTCGGCACCGGTCAACCTGGTCAACGCGACTCTACGGCGGCGTCACCTCGGGCGTGATGGCGCTCGTCCCGCTCTACGCGACCAACCGCTACGGCATCGAACGCGCTCGACTCCGGCACCTTGCTGATCGCCCAAGGCGCCGCCGCGATCATTTTGTCAATCGCTGCCGCATTCGCGCTTGCGGCGCACCGGCCACCGGCCGACCGCTGTATGTCGGGGGCGTCGTTATCGCCACCGGGATGCTGCTGCTTGCGCTCAGCCCGCTCGGCCGGTATCCCACCGTATGCGTGGCTTGCCGGCTCCGCCTTCCTGATCGGCATCGGCCGCGGGGCGAACAACCCCGCCAGCCGCAACGCCGGACTGCAACTGGCGCCTGCAACACTCCTCGACGCTTGCTGCACTTACGGTCGATGTGCATGCAAATCGGCGACAATCATCACAATCTCGATCGACACTGCGATCCTCGCCAGTTCCAATGACCCCGGCGCCATCCAAGCCTGGCTGTTCGCTCTGGCAGCCGCAATGCTCGTCGCGGCGCTGCCGTTGATCATGTTCGTGCCGGAGCACCGCGGGTCGTGGTAGCGCCGCCGTCGTCGCTGGATTTCGTCGCCGTTCGATTCAAGGTAGGATCGCCGCCGAACCGTGCCCGCATATTGCGCTTGGACGTCGGATAAAGAAGGACGAGGGATGCTCAAACTTTACACCGCGCAAAACTCGATCTGCACCCAAAAGGTGTTTCTGACGCTGATCGAGAAGGGGCTCGACTGGGAGTCCGAATACATCGACCTGTTCAAGAACGAGCAGTATCGGCCGGAGTATCTGCGGCTCAATCCCAAAGGCGTGGTGCCGACGCTGATTTACGACGGGCACGCCGTCATCGAGTTCGACGCTGATCTGCGAATATCTCGACGAGACATTCCCACAGCCGCCGCTGGTGCCGGCGTCGCCCTACGAACGGTCGCAGATGCGGCGGTGGAGCAAGCATATCGACGAGGGTGTCTTTGAGGCGACGCGCGAGATCAGCTTTTCGGCGATGTTTCGCGAAAAAATGCGGTCGATGACGGAAGCGGAGCGCAACGGCCGCTTCGACAATATCGGCGATCCCGGCCGCCGCGCCCGCTTTCTCTCGACCTACGAAGAAGGCGTCGAATTGCCCTATGTGGGCGAAGGCATTTTCGCGCTCGAAAAGATGTTCCGGGAGATGGAGGATGACCTTTCCTCCAAGCGCCAATGGCTGGTCGGCGACCGGTTCACACTGGCCGACATCAACCTCATGCCGTTCGTCGCACGATTGGAATTTCTCGGCTTGCTCGACGTGTGGACGGCGGACCGGCCGCTCGTCCAAAAATGGTGGCAGCGCGCCAAGGCGCGGCCGAGCTTTGGCGGCGCGATCGCGGACCGGCTCAAACCGGACCAACGCTCGGCGATGCAAGCCTCGGGCGCCAAGATCAAAAGCAGGATTGCGAGCCGCCGGCGGGAGTTCGCGGGACACGGCGTCCTGGTGCACTGATGCCGCGCGCGCCGCGCATCGCCATTATCGGCGCCGGCATCGGCGGATTGGCCGCGGCGCTGGCGCTCGAGCGGCGTGGCGCCGAAGTCATCGTCGCCGAGCAGTCGCCGGCGCTGAGCGAGATCGGCGCCGGCGTCAACCTCACCCCGAACGCCATCAAGGCGCTCCGCGCGCTCGGCGTCGAGGACCAAGTCCTCGCCGCCGGCTCGGGATCGGAATTTCTCACAATCCGCAGTTGGAAGAGCGGACGGATCATCTCGCAGACACGCCGCGGCGATTTTCAGAAAAAATTCGGTGCGCCCAACCTGACGGTGCACCGCGCCGACTTGCTCGAGGTGCTCGCCGGCGCGATCAAGACCGCCGACATCCGCCTCGGCGCCCGCTGCATCGCGGTCGAAGGCCGCGAGCGCGACGCGGTGGCGCGCTTCGCCGACGGCAGCGCGATCGAGGCCGACATCGTCGTCGGCGCCGACGGCATTCATTCGGCGGTGCGGCAGCAGCCTGTTCGGACGCCGACGTACCGCGCTTCACCGGCTGCATCTGCTGGCGCGGGCATGGCCCCGGCGAGCGCCATACCGCGCGACATCGCCATGGCGGACGGCATCATGTGGATGGGCCCGCACGGCCACGTCGTGCACTATCCGGTGCGGCGCGGCGAGCTCGTCAACATCGTCGCGCATTTCGACAGCAACGCCTGGACCGAGGAATCCTGGACCCGGCAATGCGACCTCGTCCGAAGTGATGACGACCTATGCGGGCTGGAACGCCGACCTGCTCCGCGCTCTTTCCGTGCAGCGAGCGCTGGTACAAATGGGCGCTCTACGATCGCGAGCCGCTCGAACGATGGACCATGGGCCGGGCCACGCTGCTGGGCGATGCCGCGCACGCGATGCTGCCCTATCTCGGCCAGGGCTCCGGCATGGCGATCGAGGACGGCTGCGTGCTCGCCGCCGCCGTTGCGCTCAAGCCCGATGATCTTGGCGGCGCGCTTCTCACCTACGAGCGGCTGCGCGTGCCGCGCGCCAAGGCGGCCGTGCTCGGATCGCGCGCCCGCGCCCGCGAGAACCATTTGGCGTCGCCCTGGGCGCGGCTCAAACGCGACGTGAAGTTCGCGCTGCGCCAGCGCTTCGGCGGCGACAGCACCACATTCAAGGTGGCGTGGCTCTACGACTATGACGCCGGGCACGCGCTGGCGTCGATAGAGCCTCGGTCCTGATGGAATCAGAACCGAGACTCTATGTTTTTTGTTTTGACGCGTTTTCTTCACGCGAACCGGTGGCCACTTCGCTCGAAAACGCTATAGAACCACCTTAAGCCGCCTCCGGAACGGGAAGATCGCGCACCAGCGTTTCGGCCAGACGATTGAGCAAAGCGACGACATCCGGGTGCTTGTCGGGCTCCCAGCGCGCCAACAGCTCGCTCAGTCCGTTTCGCCTCGCCTCCATCAACCGGTTGCGCATCTCCAGCCCGAGCGCGGTCAGCTGCAATCCGCCGCCCGTCGTTTGTTCGACGATCTCGCGATCACAAAGCTCCCGCAACGGCGCTTCGAAATCCCGCAACGGGAGGCTTAGGCCGGCACTAAGCGATTCGATCGTCGAGGGCCCGCGCTCACCGAGACGCGCGAGCATCCATAGTTCCGGCGCGGACAGATTGAGCTTGGCCCGGTTGGCAATATCGGCATAAAGACGCCAGCGGTTTTCGCGCGCCACCAGCACCGTCACAATGCGCTCGAGTTCCTCAAGCGACGTCGCATCGCGCGGCATGGCAATGCCTTCGCCTTGTCCCGCTGCCGGCGCCATGCCGCGCAACGGGGTTTCGCGCAACAGCAAGGCGATGCCGCATGCGCCCGCGGCAACAATCGAAGCGATGAGGAAAACCGGCCGCAGCGCAGCCGCCAAGGCCGTTATGTACGCGGCACGGAGCGTCGGCGCCAGATTGGCCAGTTCGGCCGGCGCTGTCGCGGATGGGATCGCGGTACCGGGTGGCAGCACCGCGGCCAGCTCCGCATGCAATCCATTGGCGAAGATCGCGCCAAAGATCGCAACCCCGAGTGCGCCGCCCAAGGACCGGAACAATGTCGTTCCCGAGGTGGCGACGCCCAGATGCTCGAAATCCACGCTGTTTTGAGCCGCCAGCACCAGGACCTGCATCACCATGCCGAGGCCGAGGCCGAGCACCAAGGCATCGACGGAAGTCTGCCAAACCGCGCGGTCGGCAGTGAGGCGCGACAGCATGAGCAGTCCGATCGTCATGATCGCGGTCCCGGCAACGGGGAATAGCTTGTAGCGGCCCCAGGCACTGATGATGCGGCCGCTCGCGATCGAGCTCGTCAGCATCCCCAGCATCATCGGCATCAGTTGCAATCCGGACGCCGTAGGGCTTTCGCCCTTCACGACCTGAAGATAGATCGGCAGATAGGTGATCGAGCCGAACATGGCGAGGCCGACAATGAGGCCGACCGCGCTGGCAATCGTGAAGGTGCTGTTGCGAAACAAGATCAACGGCAAGATCGGCTCTTGGGCGCGCGCTTCAACGGCGACAAACGCGATCAAGCCGACGAGCCCGACCGCGATCAACCCCAAAGCGACGGGCGAGGCCCATGGCAAGGTCGTGCCGCCGAGGCTCGTGACCAGAATGATCGCGGTGAGCGCGACGGATAACAGCACGGCGCCGAGATAATCGATGACGTGGAGCCGCCGCGTCGCCGGCGAACGCAGCACGGCAGCGATGACCGCGAGCGCGAGGACGCCGGTCGGCAGATTGATATAGAAAATCCATCGCCACGACAGGTGATCGACGAAGAACCCGCCGAGCAGCGGCCCGATGATCGTGGCCAATCCGAATACGGCGCCGAATACACCCTGATAACGGCCACGTTCGCGCGGCGGGACGAGATCGCCGATAACGGCGATCGTCGTGACGATCAGCCCGCCGCCGCCGAGGCCCTGCAGGCCGCGGAACAAGATGAGCTGCAACATGGTATGCGCCAGCCCGCACAGCGCAGAACCGACGAGGAAAATGACGACGGCCGCTCTGCAGGACGATCTTGCGGCCGTAGCTGTCGCCGAACTTTCCGTAAAGCGGACTGACGATGGTGCTGGACAGCATGTAGGCGGTGACCACCCACGACAGGTGGGTCACGCCGCCCAGCTCGCCGACGATCGTCGGCAGTGCCGTCGATACGATCGTCTGGTCGAGCGCCGCGAGCAGCAGGACCAGGATGAGCGCCGCAAAAACGGCTCGAATTGATTGATCGGAGGATTTCGCCGTCTGTGTCATGAACTCAATTGCCGCGTTGGATGTCATTCCGCCCAATCCCGGCTTCAAGCGTCACTCTTTCGCGGATCGCACTCACGAAGCGCTCCATCAGCGAAGCGTCGCACGCGCGCTGCGCGGCAGCACCCCAGATCGGCTTCGGCCAGAGCGGGTCGTGCTTGCTGCGCGCGACGATGTGAATGTGTAACTGTGGCACGATGTTGCCGATCGCCGCGACGTTGAGCTTATCGCAGCGCGTCTCGTCCTTCAGCGCCCGAGAAACGAGCGAGATCTCGTCCATCAGCACGGCCTGCTCGGCGCCGAGATCGATGATCTCGCAGACGCCGGCGCGGCGCGGAACCAATAACAGCCAAGGGAAATCGGCATCGTTCATCGCCAGTAGCCGCGACAGCGCCAGATCGCAGACCGGAACCGTGTCGGCGCGCGAGCGCGTCGTGCAGGAACCAGCCGATTTCGGACATTTCCACCTCTCCGCATCGAAACGTGCAGAGCTACCACATTGGCGATCGCTTCGGCTTGCTTTCCCGCCCTCCCCGGCCAATATAGGGGCCGGGAGGTTGGCGGTGGACGAGTCACTCGCCAACCGGGTCAGATCCGGAAGGAAGCAGCCCTAACGAGCGCGGTTCGGGTCGCTCGTCAGCCTCCCACCTGATTTCAAAAACACGCGCGTCCGGTTTGACGGCGGACGCATTTCGCCGCCCCGGAACGAGATACGATGAGTGACGAAACGCCCGAGGTCAAAAGCCGGTCTGTGGGAACGGCGGCGGGGCGCTCGGAAGCCTCAGGTGTCGGCGCCTATCGCGTGCTGGCGCGCAAATACCGGCCGTCGACGTTCGACGATCTGATCGGCCAGGACGCCATGGTGCGCACGGTCTCGAATGCGTTCGAGACCGGCCGCATTCCGCAGGCCTGGATCCTTACCGGCGTGCGCGGCGTCGGCAAGACCACGACGGCGCGCATCCTGGCGCGCGCGCTCAACTACGAATTGCCGGACGGCTCGGTGACCGGACCGACGATCAAGATGCCGGGCCTTGGCTTGCACTGCCAGGCCATCATGGAAAGCCGGCATCTCGACGTGATCGAGATGGACGCCGCCTCGCACAACGGCGTCGACGACATTCGCCAGATCAACGACGCCGTCCGCTATGCTCCGGTCAGCGCCCGCTACAAGGTCTATATCCTCGACGAAGTCCACATGGTGACGCCGCAGGCTTTCAATGCGCTGCTCAAGACGCTGGAAGAGCCGCCGCCCCACGCCAAGTTCATTTTCGCGACCACCGAGATCCGCAAAGTCCCGATCACCGTGCTGTCGCGCTGCCAGCGCTTCGACCTGCGCCGGGTCGACGCCGCGTTGCTGGTGCAACATCTGCAAAGCATCGCCGCCAAGGACAATATTTCGGCCGAACCGGATGCACTCGCCGCGATCGCGCGCGCCGCCGAAGGCTCGGTGCGCGATTCGCTGTCGCTGTTCGATCAGGCGATCGCGCACGCCGCCGGCCCGGTGCGCGCCGAGGACGTGCGGCAGATGCTCGGCCTCGCCGATCGCACCCGCGTCATCGATCTGTTCGACGCGCTGATGCGCGCCGACATCGCCCGCGCGTTGCAGGAACTGCGCGACCAGTACGACACCGGCGCCGATCCCGCGATGGTGCTCGGCGATCTCGCCGAGTTCACGCACTTCGTCACCCGGGTCAAGATCGTGCCGGCAACGGCCGACGATGTTTCGCTCAGCGAGACCGAGCGCAGCCGCGGCCGCGATTTCGCCACCAAGCTCTCGATGCGCGTCCTGGCGCGGACCTGGCAGATGCTGCTCAAAGGCATCGGCGAGGTCGAGCGCGTCGGGCCGCCCGGTCGCCGCCGCCGAAATGGTGTTGGTGCGCATCGCCTATGCGGCCGATCTGCCGACGCCCGATGAGGTGGTCCGCTCGCTCGGCAATATGCCAAGCGGGAGCGGGACGGCCACAACGTCCGGTGGCTCGGCGCCGGCCCGCACCGAGATGCAGCCGCGCGCCGCATTGCCGCCACGGGGCGAGACGCCGCGCGGCACCCCGCGCGCCGCCCTGGCGACAGCGGCTCCGGTGCGCGAACCGAGCGCCCACAGCGTCGAAGTGCCGGCGCCGGTGAGCGCGCTCAAGACCTTCGAGGAATTGATCGCGCTGGCCGGAGAGAAGCGCGACATTTCGCTCAAGAGCGCGCTCGAACGCGACGTTCGGCTGGTGCGTTTCGAGGACGGCAAGCTCGAGATCGCGCTCGAAGCCAGCGCCCGCAAAACCCTGGTCGGCGAGCTCGTCGAAAAAACTCAGCGACTGGACCGGCCGACGCTGGATGGTGGCTGTCTCCGCCGAACCGGGCGTGCCGACGCTCCGCGCCCAGGCCGAGCAGCGCAAGGCCGATCTGAAAGACGACGTGCGCGGCGATCCTCTGGTGCAGGCGGTGCTGACGCGCTTTCCCGGCGCCGAGATCGTCGAAGTCCGCCCGCCGCCGGGCGCGGCGGGAAGCGCGGAGGACACGCCGGATTCGTTGCCGGTCGAAAGCGACCTCCCCGACGACGACCGATGAAACACCAACAACGCGGGATGCGCGATGCCTGATTTTCTCGGCCTGATGAAACAGGCCACCGAATTCAAATCGAAAATGGAAGCCATGCAGGCCGAGCTCGAGCGCATGGAGGTCGACGGCGCCGCCGGCGGCGGGCTCGTGGCTGTCACGCTGTCCGGCAAGAGCGATCTGAAAAGCGTGCGGATTGACGATTCGCTCGCCAAGCCCGATCAGAAGGAAATCCTCGAAGATCTGATGATCGCCGCCCACGCCGACGCGCGCCGCAAGCTCGAAGCCATGCTGCAGGACAAGATGCAGTCGCTCACCGGCGGCCTGCCGCTGCCGCCCGGGCTGAAGTTGTTTTGATGTTTGATGCGCCAAACGGAATTTTAGTCGTGCGCGATCCGAGCCGCCACGCTCCCACCCCCCTTGTGGGGGGGGTAGGGCGGGGGGTCGGGAGGGCACGCGCAATCGTCGACGGCTGCACGAGGCCCTCCCGACCCCCGCCCCTAACCCCTCCCCACAAGGGGGAGGGGAATAGATGCCCGCAGCCACCGCCGGCCCCGAAATCGAACGCCTGATCCAGCTCCTGGCCCGGCTGCCGGGGCTTGGGCCGCGCTCGGCGCGCCGCGCCGCGCTGTTCCTGATCAAGAAGCGCGAAGCTGCTGATGGCGCCGCTCGCCGCGGCGCTGCAGACGGCGATCGAGAAGATCGAGGTGTGCAACACCTGCGGCAACATCGACACGCAGAATCCGTGCACGGTCTGCAGCGATACGCGGCGCGATCAAGCGGTGATCGTCGTCGTCGCCGACGTCGCCGACCTGTGGGCGCTCGAACGCGCGCATGCCATCAACGCGCGCTACCATGTGCTCGGCGGCACGCTGTCGCCGCTCGACGGCGTCGGGCCGGACGATCTCACGATCGACGCTCTGGTCAAGCGCGCTCACGATCCCGCGGTCGCAGGAGGTCATCCTCGCGCTCAACGCCACGGTCGACGGCCAGAGCACGGCGCATTACATCACCGACCTGGTGCACGACGCCAACGTCAAGGTGACGCGGCTCGCGCACGGCGTGCCGGTCGGCGGCGAGCTCGACTATCTCGACGAAGGCACGCTCGCCGCCGCGATCCGCAGCCGCACGCCTTTTTAGCGAACGGCGTGCACTTGCACTTCGCGGTTCCGCTTCGCACATGGCACGTGAAAGGCGGGCGCGATGGCGACGACACCCACGAAGGCCCATAAGGGCGTCGGCATGGAAGGCTTCGTCGCGCGTTGGTATGCGCGGCAGACCGCACACGACGACGATGAATTCAAGCGCACGGCGCGCCGGATTGCGGCGCATGTGAGTTCCGGTTCGCGCGTACTCGAAGTCGCGCCGGGCCCGGGCTATCTCGCCATCGAATTGATCAAGCTCGCCGGTTGCCGTGTGACCGGGCTCGATGCCAGCCGCACCTTCGTGCAAATAGCGACCGAGAATGCGCGCAGGGCCGGCGTGCGCATCGACCTGGAGCATGGCGACGCCGCCGACCTGCCCTTCCCGGCTGCGCAGTTCGATTTCATCGTCTGCCGGGCGGCCTTCAAGAATTTTGCGCGCCCGCTCGCGGCGCTCGACGAGATGCACCGCGTTCTCAAGCCGGGCGGGACCGCGCTCATCATCGATCTGCGAAAGGATTTCTCGCGTGAAGCGTTGAGCGACTATGTGAAGGACAGGGGCATGTTCAGCGCGGCCTTGATCAAGCTGACTTTCAATACCATGCTGAAGAAGCGCGCGTACACGAGAGACGATATCACCCAACTGGTGTCGCAATCGCAATTCAGGCAAGGTGATATCCGGCTCGAACCGATCGGCTTCGAGCTCTGGCTGCGCAAATGAACCTTAGCGCTTATTCCGCATAATTCCGCCCCTATCCGACGATGTCCCAATGAGCGACGACGTCCCGTTCGACAAATCCTTCGATCTCGTGCCCGACCAGGCGAAAGAGGTCGCGCCGCGCGTGCGCGCGATCGTCGCCAACAATCCGAGCCCTTTCACCTTCAAGGGCACGATGAGCTACATCATCGGCCGCGGCAAAGTCGCGATCCTCGATCCCGGCCCGGATGACGATGCCCACATCGCGGCGCTGCTCGACGCCGTGCGCGGCGAGACGGTGACGCACATTTTCGTCACCCACACCCATCGCGACCATTCGCCGGCCGTGCCCAAGGTCAAGGCCGCGACCGGCGCCACGGTTTATGCGCAAGGCCCGCATCGGCTGGCGCGGCCGCTGCATATCGGCGAGACGCGTCGGCTCGACGCCTCCGCCGACATGGATTTCCGCCCCGACGTCGCGCTGGCCGATGGCGAAGTCGTGCGCGGCGACGGCTGGACGCATGGAAGCGCTGACGACGCCCGGCCACACCGCCAACCACATGGCGTTTGCGTTCAAGGAATCCGACCTGATGTTCTCCGGCGATCACGTCATGGCGCTGGTCGACCACCATCGTCGCGCCGCCCGACGGCGCGATGAGCGATTACATGGCCTCGCTGCGACAAGCTCGCCGGCGCAGCGAGCCGCTCTATCTGCCCGGCCACGGCATCCGCCGTGCGCGACGCGCCGCGCTTCGTGCGGCATCTGATCCGGCACCGGCAGGGCCGCGAGGCCTCGATCCTGCATCGGCTCGGCAAGGGCGCGGCCGACATCCCGACCATCGTCAAGGCGGTCTATATCGGGCTCGATCCGCGGCTCGATCGGCGCCGCCGCGCTGTCGGTGCTGGCGCATCTCGAGGACACTGGTCGCGCGCGGCGCCGTCGCGACCGACGGCCCGCCGTCGATCGACGGCACCTATCGCTTGGCGGACGCGCCCTTGCCGCGGGCTGAGGGGCTTGGCGCGGCGCCGCTGCTTCTTCTCCGGCTGCGCGGCGTCGCCAGCACATCGTCGATATCGTTGATCAGATTGCGCACGCGCGCGGCGTTGGTGCCGAAATCGTGGCGGCCGTAGCGCGACGCCGAGCGCACGTCGATGCGGGCGCCGTCGCTGGTCGCGCGCACCCGCACCACAACGTCGTCGCGGAAGCCGAGGATCGGCGTGCGCGCGATCGCCTCGATCAGGCCGTCGCGCGCGGCGCGGCCTGCGGCGCGCGCGCATCGATGGCACGCGGCGGCCGGCGGCGCCTTGCGGCGGCCGCGCATCGACCACCCGCCATTTGCGCTTGGTGATCACCTTCATCGCCGCGTCGTAGGCTTCCTGCGGCGTTGCAGTGGTGTCGTCGGGCTCGATATCCGAATAGGCGGCGTGCTGCTGCTCGGCGGTGTAGAGCCCCGCATAGGTGATCGGATTGGCGTCGCGCGGCCGCAGCCGCGCGATGGCCTCGAACCGCGGCGGATCGATCGGATCGGTGGTGATGTCGTAGATCGCCGGCAGCCGGTACGCCTTGATGCCGAGATAAGCCGGATAGGCGATCAGCGCCGACGCCGATCAGAAACGCCGACGACGGCCTGGCGCAGGCCGCCGACGCCCTCGAACCAGATGACGATGCCGGCGCCGAACGCCAGCAGGATCGCGACCACGGCCAGCATCAGGGCGCCGGCGAGCGTCGACAGCGCCGGCACGATGTCGAGCGCGCCCGAGCGCACGATGATCGACCGCGACCACGTCGCGGCCAGCGAAAACAGCGCGATGCGGCGCGCCCAGATGGCGAGCCGCGACACCGGCTCTTCAGGGATGCGGCGTCGTACCATCGTCGTCCGTTTTCGCTTGTTTGCGCCCGGTTTCGGGGCGCGCGCCGCTGGCCGGCAACGGCGCACAGATCTGCTTGAGCGCACTCCAGTCCGCGGCGTCAAGCAGCGGCGTCGTCGGGCCCGAGACCGCGACCGCATTGATGGCGATGATCCGATCCTTGGTTTCGGGATGGTCGAGCAGGATCTTCATGCCCTCCTCCTTGTCGATCGACGATGCGGGCGAGGATCACGCGCAAGCGCATGCGGATCGCCGCCCACCTGACGCATCAACGCGACGCTATAGGCGTCCGCCGCCGCCTCGACCCGGCGCGAATACGACGACTTGCAGCACGGTCTTGGCCGGCGATCACGACCGCGCCGCCGCCGACGAAATCGCCGAGCATCATGCCGAACAGGAACGACAGGCCGGCGGTCTGCAAGACGGTGCGCGTGCCGTCGCGATGGGCGACATGGCCCATCTCGTGGGCCAGCACGCCGGCCAGTTCGTCCGGCGACTGCGCCCGATCGATCAGGCCCTGATACACATAGATGTGGCCGCCGGGCAGCGCGAAGGCGTTGGGCTCGGAGCGGCGCACGACATCGACGCGCAGCGGGAACGGCAGCTGGGCGGCCGCCGCAAGCTTGCCGACCAGCTTGTCGAGCGCGGCTCGTCCCGGCGCCTCGCCGGCGCCGGTGCCGCAGCCGAACGCCGGCCCGAGATGGCGCGTTGTCGAGCGCAGCACGGACCTCCTTGTCGACCGCGTTGCCGAGCTTGTGCTCGACCGAGAGCGGGACGAGGGCATCAGCCGGCTGGTCAGCGCCGGCACGCCGAAGATCGCGGTGACGAAAAGCGAGGCGACGGCGACAAGGCTTAAGCCACGACCTTGCGCCGCAGCGTGCGCTCCACCGACGCCGCCGCGGTCGAGCGTGACGGCGCGATCTTCGATCGCGCCGCCGAGCGCCTGATCGCGGATTTCGAGGCGCGCCAACAACGTCTCGCCACGGCGGCCGAGACGCAGGACGCCGTCGGGCGCCGACAGCCGGCGCAGATCCGGCATATGTCCATTCGTCAAGCACGCGCCGATCATCAGCGATGATTTGCAATCCCGCCGCATCGGCTTCGACCACCACGTCGTGCCGCGCGCTGCTGGTGCCATCGAAATAGATGGCGTTGCCAGCTGATCGTCGCAGGATCGGCTCGGCAGCAATCGATGACGGCCCTAAATGCCTCCAACGCCGAGCGCGTCGGCAAGCCCTTCGCCGAGCGCGGAGATCGGCACGCCCTCGGCGTGCACCGTTTCCAGCGCCTCGCGCCCCGGAAAGCTCGGCCGATTGCGCCCCGAGACGCCACAGTCCCAGCGTCACCACGACTTGATAAATGGTCGAAAGGCCGAGCGCGCCGACAACATAAAGGCCGACGAAGATCGACCGTCGCGGCGATTTCGGCGGCATTGGAATCGTGGCCTGGGCCGAGCAAGACGCCGATGAGCGGCAAGACAGACGGCGCCGACCACAAGCGCAAGCAGTCCCAGCAGCACGATATAAAGAACGAAGCGAAGATACACGCGATACACTTGCGCCGTGCGCAAACGCGAGGTGACGGCGACGCCGCCGAAGCGAAGGCCGGAAATCCACCAGCGCAGCACCATGGCCTGGAACAGCGGATAAAGCAGCGCAGCCGCCGCGAGGCTGCCGCCGATGGCGCCGAGTTCGATACCAATGGCGCGAGGGCTGATGAGGCCGCCCATGATGCCGGCCAGGGCATCGTCGTCGCCTTTTGCGAGCGCATCGTTCAGCGCGTCCCAGTCGACCAGCGCACTGAGCGCCACGATCCCGATGACGACGGGCGCGACGGCCAGAAGCCAAAGCGGCAGGCCGCGCAGGAACAACGCCGACCCCGATCCCGCGAAACGGCCGGGAAGATCGCCATAACTGGTGTTGCGCATCTTGAAGCGCTGCAGGCCAGCCTGCGCCCAAGGATAAGCGAGACCCAGCGTGACGATGACCAAACCCCACCAGGCGACAGCGATGATCGCATAGCGCCAGGCCGATCCATGTTGATTGAAACGCAAGCCGCGAAACACCGTCCGGGTCAGCCGGTAGCGCCGCGCCCGGTAGAGCGCGAATTCGCCAAGCACGACGAGCACCAGAAAGCCGATGACGCCGGATGTTCCTTCCGGCGCGCCCAATCCGAGCAGCGCAATGGCGATCGCCGTATAGAGCGGAACCAGAATAGCGAGGCAAACAGAAAGCCGACCAGCAGTTCGGTCGCAAGCCCGTTGTATTCCAGCGTCTCGCCGTCGATCTCGGTATTCGACCAGAGAAAGCGGCGCACGTCGGTGGCAAGCCAGAACCGATAAATGCCCAGCGTCACCATGACGAAAGCCGCGCCCTTGATGCGCAGCCGCCAATAGTCCCGCTCGCTCCCAAGGAAATGGATCGCGCCGTCGGACGGCAGCGGACTTATGGCATCGGCCGTTGTCATCGCGCCCCAGGATTACCACGCGTCGTCACGGTGCCGCTCGCAATCATGGTGCCGCTCGCCGTCACGCGGCGAATTTCGTCGCACGGTGCCATGACCGATTTGCGACGGGTTTCACCCGGGTTTACCGGCTCCGGTCCCCACAGGCAATGCGGCACGGCCGCCCAACATTCGCAAAGGAAACTATACACACAACAAATACTTACAATGCGATGAACTACTTTGATTGTAGCGAAGATTGATCCACGACAAACCACTCCATCGGATCAGCACCTCTGGTCCAACTGAACCCGGCATTGAAAAGCGTGGCTGCAAGATCGACAGGACAAAGGCACAAATCCATTTCGTGCGGATCCTTTTCCGGGGGCCTTCCAATGAACGGGGATCGAATCTGCTAGACCAGTTTGCCGGCGCCTCCGACGAGCGTTGCTAGTTCGCGAGGGGAATCATATTGCCGACCTTGGAACTGGACGGAATGACACATGATCTTGCGTCCTTGCCTTATCGATAACCCACTGACCAATAAATAACACCGTCGCAGCCTGCCAGCGCCTCGGTCTTGTCGATCATTGCACCGTGATGTTCAGGTCCTTCACCAGCCGCGCATATTTGTCGGAATCCTGGTGGACCAGGCTGTCGTACTGTTCGGCGGTGCCGCCGGCGGCCTCTTGGGCTTGATCGGTGAAGCTCTTACGAATTTTCGGATCGCTGAGCGCTGCGTTCGCCGCCGTGTTGAGACGGGCGACGATGGCGGGCGGCGTACCTTTCGGCACGAGCACGCCGGTCCGCTGATCGATCACAAGACCCTTCAGGCCTGCTTCCTCGAATGTGGGCACGTCCGGCAGCTCCGGCGAGCGCTTCGCCGTCGATTGCGCGAGCAGCCGCAGGCTACCGGCCTTGTAATGCGGAATGAGCGGCGTTGTGCCCAAAGAGCCGAGTTTGACGTGGCCGGCGATCAGATCGTTGATCGCCTCGCCGCCGCCGCGATACGGCACCTGGATGAGGCTGATGCCGGCAAGCTTCGCGTACCACAGCGCGGTCATGGCCTGGAGCGAGCCGACGCCGCTTCCGGTCGCGAAGCGCAGGCCCGGTTGTTGCTTCGCCATCGCGGTCAATGCGGCGAGCGTGGCAACCCCAAGGGAGGGATGGGCCGCGAGCGCGATCGGCTGGTGCGAGAGCTCGATCACCGGGACCAGTTCCTGCAACGGATCGAAGGTCATCTGATAAACATGAGGGTTGCTGCTGATCGCGTCCGTCCCGATCAGGATCGTGTAGCCGTCCGGCGCACTCTTCGCCACATATTCGATGCCGATATTGCCGTTGGCGCCCGACTTGTTCTCGACCACGACCTGTTGGCCAAGTGTGCGTGACAGATAATCGCCGACGACGCGCGCGGCGACGTCGGTCGAACCACCGGCCGGGAACGGCACGATGAAGTGGATCGGGCGGCTCGGCCAATCGGCGGCCTTGGCCATCGGCGATGCGCAGGTTGCAAGCACCAGTATCAAACCGATAAGACGCAACGTCTGCATCGAAATTTGCTCCACCTTTCGCACCGGCATCGCCTATCATAGCGGCACTCTCTCCGCCCGGCCAGCCGCGCCGCCAATCATGGATCAACATGCCGTATTCGAAATATCTTCCCGAACACATGGGCGAGATCAAGTTGCTGCCGCCGGGGCCGTTTATCGCCGGCTCGCACGTCGAGCTGACGTTGCTTTACACCGCCGGCACGTTTGGCATCGACGATACCGGCATGCTGAAAGTGTCGTGGCGCACCACGTCGGACTTCAGCAAGCCGCAGTTCACCAAACCGGACGCGCCGAATTATACGACCGTCGAGGCCAGCAATGGCGCCAAGCTGGAAGTCTGGTTCGATCGTCTCAATATTCGCCCGTATGCCAATACGCTGCTCATTCGCATCGGCCGCGGCTATCTCCGCGCCGGCGATACCTTGACCATCCGGCTCGGCGACAGGAGGCAAGGCTCGCCCGGCTTGCGGCTGCAAACCAATGTCGAAGCCAACGTCGAGCTGCGCACCGCGGTCGATGCGTTTGCGGCCTATGAATTTTGCGAGTTGCCGCAGCAGCCGGCGTTCGACCTGGTGGCTGGGCCGGCGGCACGGTGGAAGGCAATCCTGCCGTCGCTCGCGGTCGTGGGCGAGCCGTTCCGGCTTGCGATCGTCGCCGAGGATATGTGGGGCAATCCGACTGACGACGCGGCAGGCATGCTCGCGCTCCAGTCATCGCGGCCGTTGCGGGGGTTGCCTGACAGCATCACGATCAAGAAAGGCGATGGCCCGCGCGTGGTCGAAAACCTGGTCGCCGCAAGCGCCGGCGATCTCGATCTGAAAGTCGTGTCCGACGGACGGGTGCTCGCTCAGGCCAACCCGTTGCGCGTCGTGACCGCGGCGCCGCTGCGGCGCTATTGGGCCGACCTGCACGGCCAGAGCGGCGAGACCATCGGCATGGGGACCGCGGAAGCCTACTTCCGCTACGCCCGCGACAAGGCCTTCATCGATATGACCGGCCACCAAGGCAATGACTTTCAGATCACCGATGGTTTTTGGAAAAAACTGAACGCGCTCACCGCGCAATTCGATCAGCCCGGCACATTCGTCTGCCTGCCCGGCTATGAGTGGTCCGGCAATACCGGCATGGGCGGCGACCGCAACATCTTCTTCCGCCGCGAAGGGCGGCCGATCCACCGCTCATCGCACATTCTCGTCGAAGGCGAGACGTCGACCGATGCGATCTACACGGCCGACAAGCTGTTCGATTTTTTGAGCACCGAAGACTGCCGCGTCATCGCCCACGTGGGCGGGCGCTACGCGGATGTGAAATACGCTCATGACGGCCGCGTCGAACGCACCGTCGAAGTGCACTCGACCTGGGGCACGTTCGAGTGGCTTCTGCATGACGCGTTCGAGATGGGTTTTCGCGTCGGCGTGGTCTGCCACAGCGACGATCACAAAGGCCGCCCCGGCGCGACAACGCCGGGCGCCTCGACGTTCGGTGCGATCGGCGGGCTATCCTGCTATTTCATGCCGGAACTCACACGCGACGCATTGTTCGAGGCGCTGCGCCGGCGCTGGCATTACGGCACCACGGGCACCCGGCTGTTCCTCGATGTGCACGGCACGTTCGACGCGGACGTCACCGGGTTTTCCGAAGACCCGAAGCTCGGCCCGGCGCAGGAGATCCCGGTGCGCGAAGCCATGATGGGCGACATCGTCCGCCCGATGGCGGTGCCGATGAAGCTGGCCGTCGACGTGATCGGCACCGCGCCGCTCGATCGCGTCGACGTGCTCCACGGCACGCGCGTGGTGCAATCGGCACGTCCTTTTGCCGCCTCCGATCTCGGCCGCCGGGTACGCATTCTCTGGCAGGGCGCGGAGTACCGCGGTCGCGGCCGCGAGACGGTGTGGCAGGGCAAGCTTGCGGTCACCGGCAACCGCATCGCGCGCTTCGCTCCCGTCAACTTCCTCAATCCCGAACGCAAGGTGCAGGAAGCGACGCCCGGCGCCGCTTTGACCTGGACTTCGGTGACGACCGGCAATCTCTCCGGCATCGACCTGTGGCTCGACGAGGCGCAAGCCGGCGGACTGCGCATCGAGACCAACGTGGTCTCGGGCGAGGTGGACCTCGGCCGCCTCGCCGACGACACCATCACCTTCGATGGCGGCGGACTTGGCCGCAAGCTCAGCGTCTATCGGCTGCCCGAGACCGACTGGAGCCCGCGGCTGAAGCTTCAGCACAACGTCGCATTCGAAGGCGGCGCCGACCTGCCGGTCTATGTGCGCGTGACGCAAGCCGACGGGCATCAGGCCTGGTCGAGCCCTATCTATCTGATCGAGTGACCCGACGTCAGCTTGAAAGAAGCGCCATGTACCAAGCCGATCATTTCCGCGTCGACGATGTCGCGCAGATGCACGCGCTGATGCGGGGCCGGCCGTTTGCCGCCCTGATATCCGCCGGCGCCAAAGGCCTGTTTGCCAGTCACCTGCCGACAGTGCTCGAGGACGATGGCCCCTACGGGGTCATCGAATGCCATCTCGCGCGCGCCAACCCGCATTGCCAGGACCTCGCCGATGGCCGCGAGGCGCTGATGATCTTTCAGGGACCCCAAGGCTACATCACGCCGAACTGGTATCCCTCCAAAGCCCAGCACGGCAAGGTCGTGCCGACATGGAATTTTGCCGTGGTGCACGCCTACGGCCGACCTGAAGTGATGAAGGAGCACGACTGGCTGCTCCGGCACGTCACCGAACTGACGGCGCAACAGGAGAACAGCGAACCCAAACCATGGGCGACCTCGGACGCGCCCGCGAGCTACATCGAAGCCATGCTGCGCGGCATCGTCGGCTTCCGCTTCGCCATCACGCGGCTCGAAGGCAAGTGGAAGATGAGCCAAAATCGCGAGCCGCAGGATCAAGCCGGCGTCGTGACGGGTCTTGGCCGGCGCGATGACGGCGACGACCTGGAGATCGCCCAGCTCGTCTCACGTCAAATCCCGTGAATCGGCCGCCGCCGATGCGACCTTTCGTTCTCGGGCCGGTGCGGTTGACAGACTCGCTCCACGAGAAGATTGGCGCTATATCTGCTGAAATATGGCGGGGCTGATATCAAGGAGCGAAGACGATGCACGCTAACCACCGAAACCAGCGGCCGACGCAGACGGCCGGCGCCACTCCAAGATGTTCGGGCGCACAGACGTTGCGGCGCATCAGTCTGTGCGCCGGCATTGTGTGGCTCCTCTCGGGCCCAGCAGCGTTTGCCGCAGGGACAGTTAACGTCCTCTATGCCGGATCGCTGGTCAATCTGATGGAGCACGGCATCGGACCGGCCTTCGACAAGGCCACGGGCGACACGTTCCAAGGTTTCGGCGGCGGCTCGATCGGGCTCGCCAAGCAGATCAAGGGAAAGCTCCGTCAGGGCGACGTTTTCATCAGCGCCAATCCTAAAGTGAACGACGACCTGATGGGCGCACCGAATGGAGATTGGGTGAACTGGTACGTCGCCTTCGCGCAATCGCCTCTGGTGATCGGGTATAATGCGTCGAGCCGTTTCGCCGCCGATCTGAAGAGCAAGCCGTGGTATCAGGTTCTCACGGAGCCCGGAATCAGGATTGGGCGCACAGACCCAAAGCTCGATCCCAAAGGCAAGCTCACTGTGGCGCTGATGAAGTCGGCGGAAGACTACTATAAGACGCCCGATTTGTCGCAGCACGTTCTCGGCGCGCCCGATAATCCGGCACAGGTCCTGCCGGAGGAGACGCTCGTTGGCCGGCTCCAGTCGGGCCAACTCGATGTTGGTTTCTTTTATTCGACAGAAACCTCCGACGCCAAGATCCCGGCGATCGAGTTGCCGGCTCAGATCGCACCCAAAGCCGTGTACACGGTCACGATCCTGCACAACGCGCCCAATGCTGCCGGGGCCGATCAGTTCGTTACGTTTTTGCTTGGTTCCGACGGACAGGCTATCCTGAAAGAGCACGGGCTCACGCTGCAAAAACAGGAACTTTCGGGCCCTGCGAACGCCGTGCCGCAAGATGTACGAGCGCTTCTCGATAAGGCCAAGTGACGTATCGTACTCCCGCGCTGCTGCCTTGGCTTGCTGGACTTCTCGCAATCTATTTGATTGCTCCGTTTATTGCAGGTGTTCAGCAAGCCGGGATGGCCGATTGGAATTCGGTTGATGCGGGGGCGCTGCTCAATGCATCGGCCATCTCCGTCGTGAGCGCCACGACGGCAACACTCATTATCGCCATCGGCGGGATTCCTCTTGGCTATGTGCTGGCGCGGCACTCCGGTCGCGCGATGGCAACGCTCGGTTTCCTCGTTCAGCTTCCGTTGGCCCTGCCGCCGCTCGCGAGCGGCATCCTGCTGTTATTCCTGGTCGGCTATGGTGCGCCGCTCGGCCGGCTTACGGCCGGCGCCCTGACCGATACGCTTGCCGGGATCATCCTGGCACAGGTGTTCGTCGCCGCGCCGTTCCTGATCATCGCGGCGCGTTCGGCCTTCGCTTCAATCGATCCGGTCCTCGAAGGCGTCGCCGCAACGCTCGGACGCGGACCGCTTTATGTTTTCTGCCGTGTCAGCGTTCCGATCGCCCGCCCGGCCATCTTGTCCGGGCTGTTGCTCGCATGGCTGCGCGCGTTCGGCGAATTCGGCGCAACGGTGATGGTCGCCTACCATCCCTACTCGCTCCCGGTTTACACCTATGTGGCATTCGGCGCGCAAGGTCTTCCGGCGATGCTGCCGGTGTTGTTGCCAACTCTCGCGCTCGCCCTGGCGATCATGATCTTGAGTGGCGTGGCCGGTGCCCGGTCGGCCAAGCAGTATTCCGTGCCTGCCGGTACCGACGTCCTGTCGCGCGCGCCTCGCGCCGTTGCCGCGCGCCCCGTCCTCGAAACGCGACCGAGCGATCTGGCGATCACGCTGCAGAGGAGCCTCGGTGCGTTCGATCTGAACGTGGAATGGTCGCCCGTGCGGCGGCGCCTCGCGATACTTGGTCCTTCGGGTTCGGGCAAATCCCTGACGCTCAAAATCATCGCCGGTATCGAGCGGTGCGATCGCGGGAGTGTCAGCGTCGATGGAACAGATATCTGTTCGCTCGACCCGGCTTTGCGCCATATCGCCTACGTGCCGCAGAATTATGGGCTTTTTCCCCATCTCAGCGTCGCCGAACAGTTGTCGTTTCCACTCGGCTCCGATCCAGATTTGGCCGAGCATTGGATCGACCGTCTCGGCCTTCGCGGCCTCGAACAGCGGCGTCCGGACGCGCTTTCGCTCGGCCAGCAACAACGCGTTGCGCTCGCCCGCGGTTTGGTGCGGCCGGCACGATTGTTGCTGCTCGACGAACCCTTCTCGGCGCTCGACGCGCCGCTGCGGTCGAAGCTCCGCCAGGCGATGCTCGCGCTGCAAGGCGAGCTTGCCGCCACCACGATCCTTGTCACGCATGATCCCGCCGAGGCGGCGCTGCTCGCCGACGAAATTCTCCTGCTCGAAGATGGCCGCGTCCTGCAATCAGGTCCGACCGAGCAGGTATTCAGACGCCCGGTCAACACGACGGCGGCGCAACTTCTCGGCGCCGAAACCGTGGCCGAGGGCGTCGTCGCCGACGCCAACAGCATTGCGATCGGCAAGGATGTCCTGCTCAACATCGCCGGCCCGGCGCTGCAGCCTGGTACGCGCGTCGGGTGGAGCGTTCCCATGGCGCGCATTCGCGTGAACGGTACCGGGCGCTACAAGGGGTTGGTCGAAACGGTCACGCCTGTCGCCGCAGGACGGCGGATCACGATCCGCATGGGCGACGCGCTCATCGACGCACTCGCCGGTTATGTCGATCAGTCTCCTGGCAGCATGTGCCATTTCGACATCGATCCAGATTCTGTGCGCGTTTGGCCTTTGAACGAGACGCAGACGCAACTCCATAAGCAATGATTCGACCTCCAAGCATCAGGGAATACCGGCCGTGCACCCAACACATTTGAAGTCGTCGAGCTATCTTCTCGTCCTCGCTTTGGCTAGTCTTGCGATGGTCGCGCCGCTTTACGCCGATGACGCTCCCCTGGTTCGCGTCCTGGCCGCCGGTAGTCTCCGGGAAGCCATCAATGAGATCGGCGCGGCCTTCCTGACAAATGCCGGCATCCATGTCGAAAGCAGCTTCGGCCCCTCCGGCGCGCTGAGGCAGCGGATCGAGAAAGGCGAAGCCGCCGACTTGTTCGCGTCTGCAGATATGGGCAACCCGCTCGCATTATCGCGCGCCGCGAAATCGGGTGCCGTCATTCTTTTTGCCCGCAACCAGCTCTGCGCATTCGTGCGGCCGGGACTGAGCGTCACACCAGACACTCTCCTTTCAACAATGCTGAACCCGGACGTGAAGCTCGGCACCTCGACACCCAAGGCCGATCCCGCAGGCGACTACACATGGGCGATGTTCGCGAAAGCAGAACGGGTTCGCTCCGGTGGCGCGGCCATTTTGGAAGCCAAAGCCCGTCAGCTCATGGGCTCGCCGAACAGCGAGCCTGCTCCCGCGGGAACAAACCTCTTCGCCTGGCACATGCGGGAGGGCCGCGCCGACATCTTTATCGCTTATTGTTCGGCTGGTTCTGCTTTCACAAAGGATATGCCGAGCGGAACCGTGGTGCACCTGCCGCCCGGTCTGGCGACCGGCGCCGACTATGGTCTGACATTAATGACGAAGAACGAAAACGCCGCCGCTTTGGCGCTTTTTATCCTCTCGCAGGATGGCCAAAAGATCCTGGCTCGGAACGGTTTCGAGGCTCCGCTGCTCGCAAAGGATCAACCTTGAGACAGCGTAGCCCGGCCCATGTGGCGAACGGCTGGGCCGATCAGTGAATTCCGATCAGCGGCCAGTAGAACGGCACCAGCAGCATCAGCACGACGAATTCGACGACGGTCAACCAGGCGCCGATGCGCACGAGGTCGCGGGCTGCAAAATACCCATAGGAATAACCGACGATCAGCACGCCGGATTGATAAGCGAACAGCTTGCCGCCGGCGGCAAACGTCCAGATCAGCCCGAGCTGCAGCGGGTTGAGGCTATGGGCTTTGGCATACTCCATCACCAGCGGGATCGACGTGCCCAGCATCGAAATCTCGCTGGCCAGCAAAAAATGATAAACGAACGCGACCCAGTACAGCACCGCCGTGATGCTGTAGATGTTGGTCAGCAACGGCTGGATCCAATGGAAGACGCCGTTGGTGAGGACGTCGAGGCCCTTGGTGGCTTCGAGCACATTGCCCATGCTCACCGCTTCGGCCACGAAAAACACCGGCATGTAGTTCAGCCGGCGCATGTCGTCGGCATCGAGCACGCCGACATACGGCAGCAGCGCGGCCAAGCCAACGCCGAGTGCGACCATCGTCGGCGGCAGGTGGTGCCAGAAATCCGTCACCCACAGCAAAATGGCGCAGCCGACCAGGATCGCGGCCTTGGTCTCCGCCAGCGACCACGGACCCATTTTGGCAAGCGCATCCTCGAAATATTCCCGGCCGCGACGCAACCCGCTCTGCTCGGGTGGATAGAGCCACAGCGTCAGCCGCCATGCCACCAGCACCGTGACGATGCTGCACGGCAGGAAGGCCAAAAGCCAAACGCCCCATAGCACGTCGACACCGCCGAATTTGTGCATTTGGCCGGCTGCGGTGATCGAGCCGGCGCCGGCCAGGATCATCTTGTCGAAAATGTTTCCGGTGTAAGTGAGGATCAGAAACATGCCGCGGGCAATGTTGCTGCCGCGTTCGGCATGGAAAGCCTCGATCAGCGCCAGTGCGATCGAAGCGAGAATGACCACGCGAGCGAGGCCCGAAGGCACGATGAAGGTCAGCAAAAAGTCGGTGATGATGAGACCGAGCAGGATGCGCGGATAGGTCGCCCCGACACGCAGCATGACCGTGAAGGCGAGGCGCCGCGCCAGCCCCGATTTGCTTGCGACCAATCCGATCAGCATCGCGGCAAATAGAAACCACGCCGTTGCGTCGGCGAAGCCGCTGAACGCGACGTCGAATTTCACGATGCCGAGCGCCCAGAACAGAAAGCAGCCGATAAACCCGGCGAGCGCGAACTCGGCCGCCTCGGTGATCCAGGCAATCACCATGAAAGCCAGGATCGCAAAGCCGTGTTGGGTCTGCGGCGTCAGGTCGAGCGGCAAGAACCAGATCGCGAGCGGCACGACCACGCAAAGGACTTGTCCGATCGGAACGGCGAGTGAGCTTTTTTGCGGCGGTTGCGGTGCGCCGATATTTGCCGGCGCCTCGGTTACGGCCATGGGACGCACCCGTCTCGCTCGGCAATCATCGCGCCTAAAGCCCCAAGACGCGCTTGGCATTGCCGCCGGCGAGCGCCGCGACAGTCGATGGATCGAAACCCTCGACTCCCGCGATATGCCCGATCGGATCGAACTCGGCCATGTCGTAGGGATAATCGGTGCCCATGAGGACGCGGTCGGCGCCGAACACGCGCACCAGCTCGGCAAGTTGGTACGGGGTGAACACCACGCTATCGACATAGACGCGCTTGAGATACGTCGTCGGTCGCTGCGGCAACGTGCCGTGCGAGTCCGAGCGCGCGCCCCAGGCGTGGTCGATCCGGCCCGGATAGGCGCCTAGATAGCCGCCGCCGTGCACGGCGAGGATCTTCAGCTTCGGATGCCGCTCCAAGACGCCGTCGAAAATCAGATAGTGCAGCGCAATCGTCGTCTCCAGCGGATTGCCGAGGACGTTGTTGAAATAGAAGCGCGACAGGCGCGAAGCGTCGGTGAACCCATTGGGATGGATCATCACCAGCGCGCCGAGCGCTTCGGCCTTCTTCCAGAACGGCGCAAACGCAGGATCGGACAGCTCTTTGCCGGCGACATTGGTCAAAATCTCGACGCCGGTGAAACCGTGCTGCTTGACGCAGCGTTCGAGTTCTTTGGCCGCCTCATGGCCATCGGTCATCGGCACCGAGCCAAAGCCCTTGAGGCGGTCCGGCTTGCGCGCGCAAAACGCAGCGATACCGTCATTGACGATCTGCGTCGCCTTCACGGCGATGTCGAGCGGCACCGTGTAATAGCACTGCGGCGGCGGCGGCGCGATGAGTTGAACGTCGATGCCCATGGCGTCGAGGTCGGCGAGCCGCTGATCGGCACCGGCACGGCCGCGGATATCCGCCTCCTGCTTCTGGCTGAGCGCCTTGGTCTCGGCGTTGGCGAAATGCGCCAGCGGAATGGTCGCCCAGTCGAGATGCGGCTCGACGAACTTCGCCGCCTCCGGCACGCCGACATGGGAATGAATGTCGATCGTCATGCTTTTCGGCCGTACCGCGCGCCCCGGTTTGCCGTGCGCGCGCGCTACGGTGTTTTCATATTTATTCCATTGCTCGGCCATTGCTGTTCCTTGCGGGTCTTTCGCTTGCCTTTGGCGCGCGGGGAGAGTGGTGCCGTGTGTTACCCTTGCCGGCTTAAACTTACAAATAGCCGGTTCCGGCCTCCGCCGCGAAGCGGGCGGGTTCGCCCTCCCAGACGATCCGCGCATGTTCGAGCACATAGACGCGGTCGGCGTGCGGCAATGCGAATGTGACGTTCTGCTCGCCGAGCAGCATGCTGATCGGGGTGGTCTGGCGCAAGCGTTCGATGGTTTTCGAGAGCTGTTCGAGGATGACGGGCGCCAGGCCCAAGGTCGGCTCGTCCAGGATCAAAAGCTTGGGCTTCATCATCAGGGCGCGCGCGATCGTCAGCATCTGCTGCTCGCCGCCCGACAGCGTGCCGGCAAGCTGCTTGTGACGGTCGCGCAGAATCGGAAACAGGTCGAACAGCCAGCCGATCTGATCGGCGCACTCGGCAACCGGCAGATGCTGGCCGCCAAGATCGAGATTTTCGCGGACCGTCATGTCGGTAAAAAGCTCGCGGCCTTCGGGACACTGCACAATGCCGCTCCTCGCCACGCTCGCGGCCGTGGCGCCGCGCAGCGAGGTACCCTCGCGGCGAATATCGCCGGAATACGGCAACAGCCCGGAAATAGCGTTGAAGAGCGTGGTTTTTCCGGCGCCGTTGAGCCCGACGACCGAGACGAATTCACCGGCGTGGACATGGATCGACACGTCCTCGAGCGCCTGCGCCTTGCCGTAGTGGACGCCGAGCTTCTCGACCGCGAGGAACGGCACGGCCTCGCGAAACGAGGATTCAGGCCGCGCCACCGTCTCGATGCTGCCGCCGAGATAGACCCGCCTCACCGTTTCGTCGCGCATCACCTCGTCCGCGGTCCCTTCGGCGATGCGCTCGCCGACATACATGGCGAGCACGCGATCAACCAGCCGGGCGACGCTCTTGACGTTATGATCGACGAGCAGCACGGCGCGGCCATCGTCGCGAAGTTCGCAGATGAGGTCGGAGAAGGCGGCCGTCTCACTCGAAGTGAGGCCCGCGAACGGCTCGTCGATCAAGAGGACCTGCGGATCGCGCGCGATCGCCTTGGCGATCTCGATCTTGCGCAGGTCGGCGAACGGCAAGGTCGCCGGCCGCCGGTCGAGCACGCCGCCCAGCCCGACCCGCGCCGCGATGGTGCGGGCGCGGTGATCGGTTTCTGGATCGGCGAACAGCCGGGTGAGCTTATCGGGGAGGAGCGCGAGCTTGATGTTCTCGAGCACCGTCTGGCGGTGCAGCGGGCGCGAATGCTGGAAGACGATGCCGGCGCCCATCCGCGCGATCTTGTGCGACGGCCAGCCGGCGACCTCGACGCCGTTGATGCGCACGGAACCCGCGTTGGGGCGCTCGATTCCCATGATGAGCTTCATCACCGTCGACTTGCCGGAGCCGTTCGGGCCGATGAGGCCGAGGATTTCACCGGCATTGACGTTGAAGGACATGTCCTTCACGGCGACCAGGCCGCCGAAGCGCTTGGTCAGGCCATTGACCTCCAGATGGGCAGCCGCCGCCATGGTCACACCGGTTCCTTGGTGCGTAGGATCAGGCCGAGCAGGCCGTTCGGGAACAGCAAGACGACAACGAGCGCCATGGCGGAGACGACGAAGTTCGAAAGATCGCCGAGCGGCCGCAGCGCTTCGCTCATGGCGATCAGAAAGACAGCGCCGAGCACCGAGCCGAGGATGGTGCGCCGGCCGCCGAGCACCGCGCCGATGATGATCTGCACGCCGACCGTAATGTCGACCAGGGTGCCGACCGAGGCGGTGCCCATGTAGAAAACCAACAGCGCGCCGGCGAGGCCGGAGAAGAAGGCGCTGATGATGAAGGCCGCCAGCTTGTGCTTGGTCACGTTGAAGCCGAGCGCACCGGCCTGCACGGCGTCCTGTCCGCTCGCTTGCAGAATGAGGCCAACCGGGGACCGCGACAACGAGAACAGGATCGCGCCGCTCACCGCCATGAACCACAGCGCGATCTCATAATTCGTCGTATCGCTGATCGAGATCACGTCCGGCACCGTGAGGCCGATTTCGCCGCCGGTGAGGCTCGCGGCGACCACGATGAAATTCTGCAAAATGAGTACGGCGACGAGAGTGGTCAGCCCGAAATAGGGGCCGCGCACCCGCAGCGCCGGAAGCGCCAGCACCACGCCGCCGGCCACGGCGGCGAGCGCCCCGGCGACCAGACAAACCCAGATCGGCGGCTGATAAAGATTATCGAGGATGCCCGCCGTATAAGCGCCGGTCCCGATCAAAAACGTCGGTCCGAAATTCACTTCGCCGGCGAAGCCGAACAGCAGATCCCACGCCATCGAGAACACGCCGAAATAATAGGCGAGCGTCAGCAGACCGAGAATGTAACCGGAGAACCAGAACGGCAAAAACGACGCGATGGCGATCAGGACGAGAGCGAACAGCAGGACGCGCGCGGTGGAAAAGGAAGCCATCTAACGGCGTCCCAAGAGCCCGCGCGGGCGGACATACATCACAGCCACGAGCAACAGGAGCGCCGGGATGGTGCGATAGGCCGGCGAGATGAGATAGGCCGTCAAGGTCTCGAGATAGCCCACCACATAAGCCGCGATCAGCGCTCCCGACACGCTGCCGAGGCCGCCCAGGACGACGATCGCGAACGCGCTCGCCGTCAACGGTCCGACGCTGTAGGACGACACCCCGAGAAACATTCCGAGCAGCACGCCCGCAATGCCGACCAGCACGCCGTAAATCGCCCAAACCGCGATGTAGACTTGCGACAGCTCGATGCCGAGCAACGTGACCCCGCGGGGATTTATCGAAGCCGCCAGTACCGCCTTGCCGGCCCGCGTCCGGTTCACCACCAGCCAGAGCAGCGCTATGGAAAGCCAGCACACGATCGCGGTAAAGATCTCGTTCGCGGGCGTGCGCACGCCCATGATCGAAACAACGCCCTCGACGATCGGCGCCACGGTCTTCGCATTGTTGGTGTAGAGATAGGCGATCAGTTCCTGGAGCATGATGCCCCAGAGCAGCGTCGCGGTGAGGATGAAAATCTCCTTTTCCTCCACGCGGATTTTCCGCGAGCGCTGCAACGGCCGCACGATGACGAAATAGGTGAGCATCGTGACGGCAAGGCCAACGAGCACGCCGAGCGCCGCCCCGCCATAAGCCCCGGCGTGTAAATCATTGCCGGCTGCCCACGCTGCGACAACGGCCGCGACCATCAGCGCGCCATGCGAGAGGTTGAGAACGCCGGAGACGCCGAAAATCAGGGCAAAGCCGGTCGCGCCGAGCGCGTAGAGCGAACTGATCGCGAAGCCGTCGATCAGAATTTGCCAGAACACCGTCACTCATTCGGCTCCACTCAAACACTCTCCCCCGCCTGCGGCTGCACGCGGGGGAGAGTGCTGGATCATCGGGACATGATCTTTTCCGACCTTCCTTCGCCCGCCGAAGCGGGCTTCATGAAGGCGGGAAACCGAATTCGAATTTTCGGGATCATGCTCGGAGTGCCGTCGATTAGACCCTCGTCAGTTGGCGGAGCCGACCTTGATGAATTTCGGGAATCTCAGCTTGCCATTGGCCACCTTGGCCGGCCACAGATTGACCTGCTTGCCATCCTGCCATTGCAACATAAGGCCGGTGATGGTGTCGGGACCAACCTTGAGCGCGTGCGGATTGGGTGAGTCCTTGCCCTTGAACTGGATGCGGCCGATCGTGCCGACATAGTCGGTTTTTTCGAGCGCATCGACGAGCTTGTCGGAGTCGGTCGAGCCGGCGCGCTTAAAGGCGTCGGCGAGATAATAGACCTCGTCATAGGCGGTGTAGCCGCAGTACGACGGGAAATTGCCGAAGCGCTTCTTGAAAGCCGCGACGAACGGCAGCGTCTTCGGCGTCACCGCGACATCGGGTCCGGAGACGGCCTGGAACAGCACGCCTTCGGTCGCCCCATTGGTGTCGTTCCAGAAGGTCGAGTTGGTCGCTTGCGAGGAAATGCCCAGCATCGGCATCGGAACTTCCTGCTGCTTCCACTGCACGGTTGGCTGCACGCCCACGTGCGAAATGCCCGTAATCATTACATCGGGCTTCTCGCCTTCGATCTTGTTGAAGATCGGGGTGAAGTCCGTCGTATCGGGCGAGAAGCGAATATGGTCGAGCACCTTGAGGCCGATCTGCGGCAGGCATTTCAGGTATTCGGCATCGAGCGGCGTCGTCCAGGCCGCATCTTCGCTCATGACGACGGCGGATTTCATCTTCAGATCGTTCACCAGAAGATCTTTCGCGGCGGCGCAGGTGGAGTCCGCGAGGCTGGTCGATGTCAGATAGCCGTGGAACGTGTATTTGAGGTGATCGTAATCCTTGGCGATGTTTTGAGTGATGACGTCGGACGCGGCGCCGGGAGTCACCATCACCGTCTTCAGGCGCCCGGTCCAGGGCTCCAGTGCGAGCACGACTTCGCTGATATAGCTGGCGATCACGGCGTTGACGTGATCCTCGTTCACCGCCCGCTGGAAGGCGCGCACCGACTCCGCGGCGGAGGAGTGATTATCGTAAGACACGATCTCGATCTTGCGGCCGTTGACACCGCCTGCGGCATTGATCTCATCGGCGGCAAGTTGCGCCGCTTGCGGAATCGAGGAGCCGGCGACCGCCTGGGCCTCGGCAATGACACCAATTTTGATGGGGCCTTGCGTTTGCGCATATGCGGGCGCCGCCAGCGCGAGCGCGAGAAACGCCGCACCTGCTGGAAGCAGCGTCAGCATGGGCGCGGACGCGCCACGCCATTCGAGCGTTTTCATCGTTTTCCTCCCAAGAGCCTTGTATTCGCCTGCCCCGAGGCGCCAGCTCCCAGTCAGTCTATCCCATCAACTTAGCGCGGCAAGGGAGATTTTGCCGCAATTAAGCTCCGTATCGGCGATCCGGACCCTGGTTCATTTCGCGCCGAGCAAGCGTCGCTCTTGGCGACGTCCTGTTGTGCCGAAATGGGAACTTTCAGCTATCGATCTGTAAATGCCGCTGGTCTCACCGATCACGGCGCCACTTTGCGTAGGGGCACGGCGGAGCACGACCGACAAATAGCGCAGCGCGCTAGTGCCTCGCGTCCGAAGTCGGACTGCCCAACTCGTCTTGTTGCCGGTATTCCGCGTCATAATTCATAACTTCACGCATGAGTTGTTCGATCATATTTTGACGGACCGCGCCGTCTTGACTGTGCGTGAGTTCAGCAACCGTTTTGGCAACCGCGGTAATGATTTCATCAGTATCGACTGCGTCCGGCTCGTCGGCTGAAACGGGATACTCTGCAAAAAAATTGTCGATGACTTCGACAATCAGGCAATGCAGACAGGGCCGTTCCTCATCTTCGTCTTGGTCATCCGCCATGGCCGTCTTTCTGCTTCATCTGGTATGGAATTTAGCCAAAAGGCAGTCGATTGATTGCCCGAAAATCCTGGTCGCCAGAAGATATGGGTGTTTATTTCAATTTTTGAAGAGGATCGGGGAGAATCGGGCATTATTCGATACCCCGAACCCGGCCGTCACACTTCGATCTGCCGGCTGATCTGCACGAAATTCTCCGCCGGAAAATAGAAGCGGTCCGCTGGCTGAATGGAATTGCGATAGAGGAACGAGAAAAGACGGCGCCGCCAGCCGGCCAGCCGCGGCTTTTGCTTGCGCGCGACCGCATAGTCACGTTCGCTGAAATAAATCGCATTATCGAGATCGACCGGACATTTGGATTTGTCCTGATGCAGCGCCCTGGGAATGTTTGTGACTTCCATGAAGCCGAAGCGCACCGTCACTTGCCAAAAGCCCTCACCTAGGCGTTCCACTTGGAGCCGGTTGCTCGGCCGGACACGCGGCCGGGCCGCAAACTTCACCGTGAGCGCAATCGCCTCCTCGTAGAGCGAACCGAACTGTCGGACGTGATCGGCGATCAGGGATGGAACCGAGCCGCGCAACCGCGTTAGGAAGATCGCTTTGCCGGGTACGCGCTCGACTTTGTGTGCGCGCAATTGGCGAACGAATTGCGCGAGGGCTATCATATCGCGTTCCTGCACACGGTGCATGGCGTCGGTGCCGGCGCGCCACGTCGTCATGATGGTGAAAATAAGCGCTCCGACAAGCAACGGGATCCAACCGCCGTCGGCGACCTTCATCATATTGGCGGCGAAGTAGACGAGATCAACCGCGATGAAAAGCGAGAACGTGGCGATGGCGGCCCATTTCGGCCATCGCCACGACGTGCGTAAAATCCGATAGAGGATCGCAGTCGTCATCAGCATGGTGGTGGACACGGCCGCGCCGTAAGCGCCCGCCAGCTTGGCCGAGTGCGCGAATATGATCGTCAGGGCCAGCGTGCCCACCATCATGAGCCAATTGACGAACGGGACGTAAATTTGCCCCGCCTCTTCTGACGACGTCTGGTTGATGTGCATTCCGGGCAACCAGCCGAGTTGCATGGCCTGGCGGGTCAGCGAGAAAGAGCCGGTGATGATCGCCTGACTGGCGATTACCGTGGCGAGAGTCGCGAGAATAACGGTCGGATAAAGCGCCCAATGCGGCGCGAGACGGAAGAACAGATTGGCATCGCTGCCGTGGTTCTGAAGCGCCACCGCCGTGAGACCGGCATAGTTCAGCAGCAAAGCCGGCAGCACGATTGCCGACCAAGCGATGCGGACCGGCTTGCGGCCGAACTGCCCCATATCGGCATACATGGCCTCGGCGCCGGTTACGCAAAGAAAAACGGCACCGAGGATCGCCAAACTGCCAAAGCCGCTGTGGATGAGGTAGGACGCCGCATAACGCGGATCGACTGCCATTACGACATGGGGCGCCTGGCCGATGCCCATCACGCCCAGGATCGCGATGGCAACGAACCAAAGCAGCATCACCGGCCCGAACGCAATACCCACGGCGGCTGTGCCGAATCGCTGAACTGCAAACAGCACAAGCAGGATCACGGCGGCGATCGGCATCGTGTAAGGCGCGAAGTCGCTGCTGGCGACCTTGAGGCCTTCGACGGCACTGAGCACGGAAATTGCCGGCGTGATCATGCCGTCGCCATAGAGCAATGCGGCGCCTATCAGGCCGAATGCGATCAGATAACGGTTGCGGCCGCGCCAGCTCGCCCGCGTCAGCGACATCAGCGCCAGGATGCCGCCCTCCCCGCGGTTATCGGCGCGCATGACGACGACGGCATATTTCAGGGATACGACGATGAGCAGCGTCCAAAAGATAAGCGACAGGCTGCCCAGCGCGCTTTCCTCATCGAAATGTCCGTGATTGAGCTCGACCAACGATTGGAAGACGTAGAGCGGGCTAGTGCCGAGATCGCCATAAACGATGCCGAGGGCGGTGATGATCGCAATGGACTTGAACCGATCGACACTTTTAGAGCGGTCCTCCTTCGCCTCCGCGACCTGGCTCAATGAAAGCTCCTACCGAAATCCTGGCGGCGACGCGGCCAGCCATGCTGCTATAACACGATTGATGCGCAGGGGTTCACCTTGCAAGCATCGACCGAGCGCCGGGGATCGCCAGCCAGAACACGGTTCTCGTCTTGCCGCGAGTGGAAGGCCGTTGCATGGACTTGGCAAGGACTTGGCAAGGACTTGGCAAGGACTTGGCATGGACTTGAAACACTGCCGTATCGCGTACATCTTTCGCCCGAGGCGACTGGCATCGCCCGATTCACCTCATCTCCTGGATAAGGATTATTCGCATGTCGTTTTCGATGTCACAGACTTTTCTGCCGACCATCCAGATCGGCTTCGACGCGTTGTCGGCCGTTCTCGACAAGGCTGCGGCATTTGCCGCCACCCGGAAAATCGACCCCTCGGTCCTGCTTAATACGCGGCTGGCTCCCGACATGTTTCCGCTGACCCGTCAGGTGCAGGTCGCGTCCGATCTGGCCAAAAACGGCGCGGCTCGCCTCGCCGGCGTCGAGGCGCCGCGCTACGAGGACAATGAGACGACGATCGCCGAACTCAAAGCCCGACTCGCAAAAACAACCGCCTATGTCAAAACGCTCGACGCCACGAAGATCGACGCGGCATCCGATCGCCAGATCACGTTTCCGCTTGGCCCTAATAACAAAGGCCAGATGAGAGGCGACGACTACCTCAATCACTTCGTGCTGCCGAACGTCTATTTCCATCTGACCGCCGCGTACGCCATCCTGCGTCATTGCGGCGTGGAGATCGGCAAGCAGGACTTCCTGGGCGCAATCCCCATGAAGATGACTTGAGGCAAGCGTGAACTCCAATGCGGTTTATCTGGCAACAATTTGGGTGCTCCCGGTTGTTATCGCCATCACCTTTCATGAAGCCGCGCACGGATTTGTTGCCCATCGCCTCGGCGACGAAACGGCATGGAAGCTTGGACGCGTCAGCTTCAATCCGCTAAAGCACATCGACCCGTTCGGGACAATCCTGCTTCCTGGCGCGCTGCTGCTCATGCACGCGCCGTTTTTGTTCGGATATGCCAAGCCGGTGCCGGTTAATTTTCGGGCGTTGCGCCACCCGCGGCGCGATATGGTCCTGGTGGCTGCCGCGGCGGACCTGCCATCAACATTGCGCTCGCCATCCTCGCGGCCCTGGCGTTCCACATCGTCGATTTTCTGCCCGTAACCGCGGCGCAATGGCTCGCGGCGAACCTGAAGAACGCGCTCATCATCAATGTCCTGCTGGCCGTGTTCAATTTGTTTCCGCTGCCGCCACTCGATGGCGGACGCATCGCGGTCGGGGTGCTGCCGAACGCTCTCGGCGCCCTACTGGCCCGCCTCGAGCCCTACGGGATGTTGATCCTGATCGGCGTCCTCATCATCCTGCCCCTGCTGGGTGAACAGATCGGTCTAGACCTCAGATTCGTTTCGCGGATCATTGCGCGTTCGACCAGCGCTATCATCGGTGCGATACTCCTGTTGACCGGCAACGGGTAAGCCGCTCCGCTGAACGCATCTCGCCAACGAATATGAAACTCGAACCGCAAGACCTGAAAAAAATCACCGACCTCACGCTGGGCCACTACAACCAGCGGGCTGAGGATTTTTGGCAAGGCACACGCAATCACGACGTGAGCCAGAACATCGACGCAATGTTGAAATACGTCGAGGGCACGCCGCCTTTCACAATACTCGATTTCGGCTGCGGACCCGGACGCGATCTTAAGCTCTTTGCCGGACTCGGGCACACTGCGATAGGCCTGGACGGCGCAGCACACTTCGCCGCCATGGCCCGGACCCATAGCGGCTGCAAGGTCTGGCAGCAGGACTTCCTCAAGCTCGATCTGCCGCGGAACCATTTCGATGGCGTATTCGCCAACGCCACGCTGTTTCATGTCCCCAGCCAGGAATTGCCGCGTGTCTTGCTGGATCTGCACGGGTGTCTGAAGCCCGGCGGCGTGCTGTTCAGCTCAAACCCGCGCGGCCACAATGAGGAAGGCTGGAACAACGGGCGTTATGGCGCTTATCACAATTTAGAGACTTGGCGTCGCCTGGTATCGTCGGCGGGCTTCGTCGAACTGACCCACTATTACCGTCCTGCCGGCTTGCCCCCCGAACAACAGCCCTGGCTCGCGACCGTATGGCGCCGGCCTGTGTGATTATGCTCCCAACGTCAGGGACCGGCCCTATCGCCCTCATAGCGGCGATCGTTCGTTAACAATGGCCGGTAGCCTCGCCCGGACCTCACATAATGTGAGGACCAAGATCGTCGGCCCACGGAACAAGATGTTGATCACGGCAATTGTTACAGGAGCGGCGCGACCTCGTACTGGCCGCAACCCTGACAACTGGAATCTTGATCCAATAGCTTGGAGAATACCATGAGATCGAAACTCTTAGGCGGCGCCGCGGCGCTTGCCCTCACGGCTTGCACAGTTGTGGCGAGCGTCGGTCCTGCATCCGCTCAACACTGGCACGGCCGGGGTTATGGAGGCTTTGGATTGGGTGCCGGCATTGCCGCCGGGATCATCGGCGGAGCGGTGGTCGCGGCAACAGCCCCGGGCTATTACGGTGGCTATTACCCCGGCTACGCCTATGGGCCGGGCTACGGTTATGGCCCTTACGCTTACGGTAATTATGGCTATGGACCACCGCCGGTTGCCGTCGCGCCTGGGCCCGTTGTCGCCGGCGGCGGCGTCGCTTATTGCGAGTCGCGCTTCCGGTCCTACGATCCCGCGTCCGGGACCTACCTGGGCTTCGACGGCCAGCGCCACCCTTGCCCCTAGCGCCGTCTGAGGGTCACGGCGAAAGCATTGGCGAAGCAAATGTCTATCCACGCCCTCTCCCTGGCTCAGATGGGGCTACGGGGAGAGGGAGCGTGGCCTACGAGATGGTATGGACCCGACCGGCGCGCTGCATTGCGTTCGCCGCATCACGGTCGCGGCGCAAAAGCCGCCGTTTGAGGACGCGTGCCGCAACAAACGGCAAGTCCAATACTGCCGGCAACGGGTCATCCCAAGCGAAGACAGCGCCGGCCGATGAAGGTCGCAGCGAGCGCATGTCAGCGATCGATGAGAATACGCCGGCGAATGCTTCCTGAACGCAGGCCACAAAATCGCGAGACAAATAGCGCCAGTTGACGCCGAGACCGGCGCGAAAGGGTGCTATCTGCTCGCCGTGAGCCAGGCGCCACTGGATTGCAGGAAAGTCGACGCCCGCCGCGGCACCGAGCGCAATCCATGTCCAAGTGCGCACATTGACGTCGAGAATCTTGTAGCAGCCGTCGCGGCCATCGTACTTGAATTCAACTTCAACAAGTCCGCTATAATCGAGTGATCGGAGAAAACGGCAGGCCGTCTCCTCGATCTCTTCCGACTGGATCGTTTCGACAAAGGTGCTGGTGAAGCCGAAATCGATCGGATATTGACGCCGGCGCCGCGCCACCAAAGATCCGATCGGCTTTCCTTCGTCCCACACTGCGGCGTACGAAATCTGCCCGCTGCCGTCGCCGGGTATCAGCTCCTGGACCATGATGTTGTCGGCCCCGACCAAATCCACGGCCGCGTCATAGTGTGCGGTAAGCGCGCTCAGATTGTCTGCGCGCCTGGCTTTAGCGGCGACGAATGCGTCGCGGCCTTCGCAGACCGTCGGCTTGAGCACGACCGGGTAGCGACAGCCGAGGGCCGCTAATTCAGCGCGATTGCGCGGATAGCGACTCAGCGGCTGCGCAATGCCAAGCGCGGCCGCGCGGGTATTCATCCACCGCTTGTCGTAGGCCCAGCGAACCACGTCCCAACCCGGCGTCGTCAGAATAAAGACGGCGCGGAGCGCAGCATGGTTTTGGGCGACGAACCGGACATCCGCATCGGCGCACGCGAACAAAACCCAACCATCGAGATGGCAGCGGTGCGCAAGGTCGAGGAGGTGGGCGATAGCGCCGTTCTGGCGCGGCCCCGGCCAGCGGAAGCTGCGTGTCACATAACGCGAGAATGTCGGGAGGGGATTATCATCGGTGAGCAGCCAGACCGGGATGCCGCAGCGCCCTAGACTGCGCGCAATTTCGAGGCTGCCATGGACACCGCCAAGGACCAATGCTCCTTTTTGTGTACCCGGCTCTTGAGACACTTCTGCGCGCATCCTTTGCGCCTTGTCATCGAGGCCGCGATAAAGTCGAGGCGGCTCCGCTGAACGGTGGGGCGACGGTTCCCGGAAATTCAGAGACCGCGCGCTGCGCGATATCGCCAAGCACGCCCCGGGTGACGGCGCGGGCCGCATAAGCTGTCCCGGCAATAAAACGCATCAACGGCCCAAAATTTCTAACCGCATAGGACCCGACAAAATGCAGTTTTGGCACGCTCAACTTCGAATCCCGCGCCGAGCATCGGCGATCCCTCGACACGCACGACCTTTTCTAAGAGCCGCGGTGCAAGAACACCGACGCGCGAGAGATCGACCCGGTAGCCGGTGCCGAGGAGAACATGATCGAAGGTCTGCGAGCCGCTATCGAGATCAATCACAACCCCACCCGACACCGCGCGAACTCCCGCAATTGCGCGCCCGGAGCTGCACTTTACGTCTTTGAACCGCGGTACCAGCCATCCGGCGGCACCCGCCTTCAGGCACCGTGTGGTGAAACGGTCGCGCAGCTTCGATGGCCAGTGATGAGTAAACGTGGGCATTTCGGCAAGCCAACTGAGCGGGAACGGTCCGACCGCAGATGGCGCCTCAAGGTAATGGTTAAGCCAGAAACCCGGCTTCTGCGCCTTCGGTGCCATGGTCGAAGCCCCGAGCCAATGAATGTCACCACGGCTGATGATGTCCACCTCGGCGCCGGCTTCGGCCAGCAGCGCGGCGGACTCGCACGCACTTTGACCACGCCCTATCACTGCGACACGCTTGCCGCGAAAGGGCGCGGAGTTGGCGTGTTCGCAGGTGTGGGTGACCAGCGCCGCCGGGAGATCGCGGAATAAGCGCGGCCGATAATCCTGGTTGGCAAGTCCCGTAGCGATGACGACGCGATCTGCGGCAAGCGTATCACCGTCGGCAAGCTCCAGTTCGAAGCCGTTGTCTACCGCGTCGATCCGGCGCACCGCTCGACGGTCGACGTCGGGCGCAATATGTCCTTGAAACCACTCGCCGTACGCGACGAATTTTTCGATTGGAAGCGGCCGGTCTTGTTCGACGCCATGCGTCGTGGCGTAAGCGTCGAGCGAGAACTGGCGATCGGGGGACGACAGGTGTGTCGCGCGCCAGGGCGAACGAAGCCGCATTCCTTTCGGCATATGATTTCGCCAAAACGACATCGGCTCGCCGAACACATGCGTGGATATTCCGGCATGTTTAAGATGGGCCGCCACCGACAAACCGTAGGGACCCGCGCCGACAATGGCGACTTGGCAAGCACTGCGTCGTTTTGTTGTCATTCGCGACATTGGGTTCGAGTTATCGGTGCTAGGCATCGAAATGGGCAAGCGTTGCGAAGCAAATGAAGTCCCGAGCCTGATACACGACCCTCGAACTGATCATCAATGCCGGGCGGCAGAATAAATCTTAATTAGCTTAAATTAACCACTTCAAGCAGAACACTTGGTTAGCAACTCGGCGCCGCCATATCCTAACGATGCGGCGCGCGCCGGCACACACGCCAAGCGCAAAGATTGCACCTGATCGAAAATTACGTGGCGCAGTTCAGCGAGCGGTCGCCGCGCCGGCTCGGACTGATCCTGAGCATTGAAAAACGGAATCTCAGAACACGCCCAAATGCTGGCGCAGGTCGACACCGTCATTCTTGAGCGCGTCGGCAGTCGAGACCACGACAACGCGGCCGCTGTTGAGGATGACGATGTCGTCGGCAATGTCGAACACGAGCTTGGGGCTCTGTTCGACAAGTACGATCGACAATCCACTCTCCTTGAGCTTGCGAATGGTCGCCATCACGTCGGCGACGATCTGCGGCGCTAAGCCCTCCGATGGCTCGTCCATCAACAGCACCCGCGGATTGGCCATCAGCGCGCGGCCAATGGCAAGCATCTGCTGCTCACCACCGGAGAGATGGCCGGCCATCTGCGAGCGCCGATCCGCAAGCCGCGGGAACATTGCGAAGATCGTCTGCTCGGTCCACGGCGCGTGGCCGCGGCCGGCAAAACCGGTGTGCGCGGCAACCATGAGATTTTCGCGAACGGTGAGGCTTTTGAACACGCGGCGGCCCTGCGGCACCAGCGCAACGCCGCGCGCGGCGATCTGCTCCGGCGGCAAGCGCGCCACCGATGTACCAAATACTTCGACGGCGCCGGCGCGCGGCGCCAACAGGCCGACGCTGACATTCATGCAGGTCGATTTGCCGGCGCCGTTACGACCCAAAAGGCCGAGCAGGCGGCCTTCGCCGAGCGCGAACGACACCTTCTGCAACACGTGACTGTCGCCGTAAAAGGCATCGATGTCGCTGAGGCTGAGCGCGCTAGTCGCCAAGGTAGACCTCGCGCGTGCGCGGGTCGGCCACTACCTCGGCGCGGGTGCCTTCGACGATGACCTCGCCGAAGTGCAGGAGCGTGATGCGGTCGGCGAACTGGAGCGCGACGTCCATGTCGTGCTCGATCATCACGATGGTCACGTCGCGAGGGATGGCGACCAGGAGTTTGCGCACGTCCTGACGCTCGTCGATCGAAAGCCCGGCGAATGGCTCGTCGAGCAACAACACTTTGGGATTTTGCGCGAGCGCCATGGCGATCTCGACGCGGCGTTTTTCGCCGTAGGAGGTTTCCGCAAGCGGGCGGTCGGCAATGTGGCCGAGCCCGACGCGCGCCAGCGCGGCGCGCCCCTCTTCCATCAGATGCCGTTGGCGATCAAGGCCGATCAGCGGATTCCAGCGCAGCGGCGACAAGCCGAGCAGCGCCAACATGACATTGCGCTGGATCGAGTTCGCGGGCAAACAGCGTGATGATCTGATAGGTGCGCGCCATACCGAGATGCGCACGCCTGCGGCTCGGCACGCGGGTAATATCGCGACCGAACAGCGAAATCGAACCGCTGTCGGGCGCCAGCTCGCCGGTAATGAGATTGAACAGCGTCGTCTTGCCGGCGCCATTCGGTCCGATGATCAGCCGGCGCTCGCCGGGCTCGATTGCAAGATTGACTTTCGTCGTGACATGGAGGCCGCCGAACGCCTTGCACAATCCGTTGACGGCAAGCGCGGTCATGGCTTCTGCCCCACCGCCGGCGTTGCGGCCGGCGGTCGGCTCCGGCCCGTCGTGCGCCAGGCCGAACGTGCAAGGCGGACAAAGCCGGGCACCAAACCCTCGGGCATGAAAATGACGATGGCGACAAAGATGGCACCCAACATGAAATTCCAGCGCGTAATGTAAGCGCTGACGACATTCTTCACGATAACCACGAGCGCCGCTCCGACCACCGGCCCGAGCAGTGTCCCGGCCCCGCCGGAGATCACCATCAGCAAGCCCTCAGCGGATGCGGTGAGCGCGAGCGCCTGAGGGCTGATGAACTGGTTGTAATAGACGAACAGAATGCCGGCGATCGAGGTCAGCAGGCCAGAGAACATGAAGGCCCAGAAGCGGATCATCCAGACGTGATAGCCGAGCGCATTCATGCGGCGCGGCTGGTCGCGCGTGCCGGCGAGCGCGGCGCCGAACGGCGATCGCACGAAGATCGCCGTCGCGGCGATTGCAATCAGGAAGATGATCAGCGTCGCATTATAGAAACCTCGCGCCGAGGCGAGCGACAGCCCGAATGGCGATGGCCGCGACGCCACGTTGATGCCGTTGTCGCCATTGGTGAAGCTGATCCATCGATAAGCAAGCCCCCAGATGATTTCGCCGAGCGCCAGCGTGATCATAATGAAGGTGATGCCGATTGACCGCAGCGAGAGCGCGGCAAAGACCGCGGTGACCGCCAAGCCCGCCGCGAGCGCGGCGAGGATGGCGATGGTGTGACCATACCCCGCGGCCAGCACGTAGGCGACGACGTAGCTCGCGACGCCGAACAGTCCGGCATGGCCGAGCGACACCAGTCCCGCATAGCCCACCAACACGTTCAGTCCCAGGGCAAAGATCGCATAGAACAGGATCTGACTGGCGATGTTGACGTAATAGATTTCGCTAATCACGTAAGGCACGCTGATGAGCGCGATGATCGCAACGGCGATGGCGATGCGTCGGCCGATCACAGGACCTGTCCTCCGAACAGGCCCTGCGGCCGCAACACAAGCACGAGCACCATCGGCAGGAAGAGAATGAAGTAGGCAAGCTCGGGCAGCAGCGCCTGACCGAAATTGTAGAGAAAGCCGACCAGAATGCTGCCGACGAAGGAGCCGATGAGGCTTCCGGTGCCGCCGAGGATCACGACCACGAGCGCAAGCGGCAGCATATCCTGATCGAGCCCCGGATAGACCGACAGGATCGGGGCGCCGATCATCCCGGCGAAGCCGGCGAGCCCGGCGCCGAGCGCAAACACGAGCGTGAACAATTGCGAGACGCGGATGCCGACAACGCGCGCCATCTGCGGATCGTCGACGCCGGCCCTGATCATCGCACCCAGCCGGGTGCGATCGAGCATCAGCCAGAGCGCGATGGCGAACACGACGGCAATCGCGATCACTGCCATCCGGTAGAGCGGAAACACCGCAGTGCCGGCGCGCACGAACCCGCCAAGTCCTGCCGGCGTATCGACCGAAATGGGATCGCCGCCCCATCCCATCAGGCAAAGATCGGCGACCATGAAGGAGACCCCCAACGTCACCAGAACCTGTGCCAATTGCTGGCCGGCCAGCCGGCGCAACAGGAGTTGTTCCATCAGTCCACCGAAAACGGCAACCTCGAAGGCGCCGATCAGCGCGGCCAGCCAGAAATTCAGATGAATACCCAACCCGCCATTGAGGAAAGTGGCGCCCAGATAGGCCCCCAGCATGAACATCGAACCGTGCGTCAGATTGGGGATCCGCATCAGCCCGAAGATCAAGGAGAATCCGGCCGACAGCAGGAACAACAAGCCGCCGAACGTCACGCTGTTGACGGTCAGCAGCAGCCAGAACGTCATATCCGCGCCTTTGAATTTGTAGCCCGGATGGAGCAAAGCGCAATCCGGGTCACTCCCAAGGCCGCTCCCGGATTTCGCTTTGCTCCATCCGGGCTACGGATTCCTCAGCACTTCGTCAGCGGCGGATAATCGCGCGAGTAGACCGGATGTGCGAGAAATTCCTTTTCGGGCCAAGTCCAGAACTGACTGACATTCTCATAGGTCTTGATCGTTTTGTTCCAGAGCTTGAGGCCGTATTTGGCGCCCTCTTTGCCCAGGCGACGGATGTAGAAGGTGCCGACCACGTTGCCGAGGTGATCGAACTTGATCGGTCCACGTGGCGTATCGGTCAGGCTGACCGCTTTCAGCGCCGCCATGAACTTTTCTTTGTCGGCGGCATCGCCACCGCTTGCCTTCAGGGCCGCGTCGACCACCTCGCAGTTGACGTAAAGCCCGGCGGCGTAGAAACCGGGCACGGTATCATAATTCTTCAACATCTCGCCAACGAACCGCTTGTTGCCGTCGTTTTCGAGATCGAGCGTATAGGGGCTGCTGCTGACGAGGCCGACCGCTTCGTCACCGAAGCTCTTGAGCAATGCGTCATCAGCTCCGGTCTCTCCCGTCACCACGGGGTATTTGAGCCCCGCGCTGGCATACTGCTTCATGAAGCGCAGCGGGTTCGACCCGGCAAAGCCTTCACAGACACCGTCACAATCGCTGATTTGCGCGATGTAGGGCGTGTAATCCGGCGTAACGATCGGCGGCCACAGCTTCTTGACGATGCATCCGCCGTCCTTCTGAAAAGACGCCTGGAAGCCGCCCATCTGCTCATACCCGAAGGCAAAGTCCTCCGAGATGGTGACGACGCGCTTAAGCTTCATCTCGGTCGCCGCATAGTGCCCCATCGGTTGCATCGCCTGCGAGGAGGTCGCCGACGCGCGCAGCAGGAAAGGATTCGGATGGCGCTGTGTAAGGTCATCAGCCGCCGCAAGGCTAAGCGTCGGAATCTTCTGTTCGCGGATATAGTCGTTGATGGCATAAAGCTCGAAGGCGGCGAGCGGCCCGAGAATGACATCGACCTTGTCACGCTCGACAAGCTCTTGCGCCTTGGTTTTGGCGCCGGCCGGATTGCCGCCGGTATCGGCGGAGACGAAATCGACCTTGCGGCCGCCCATCATGTAATTCATTTCTTTCAGGTACGTCAGTACGCCCTGTTCCATCTGGATGCCGCCCTGGGCAAGCGGTCCGGTTTTCACGGTGAGAAGGCCGAGTTTGAACGAGGCGGCCTGAGCAACGGCGGGTGCCGGAAAGCGGCCCAGAGCGGCTGCCGCCCCGGCCGCGGTGCCGGCCAGGAGCGTGCGGCGGCTGACTTTACGAGACATCGTATCCTCCCTGATGCGCCCCTGTTCTGCGGGCATTTTCCCAGCCGATGCATCCCCGGGCATCGGCGATTTATACAAGCGATAACCGCACGACCCGATGCCGGACTCCGAGGCACGGGCCGCGCCGGCACCACCTCGGAATGACGGCTAAAGGGCCGATGCAACCTATGAAACCATCATTGGACATCCCGTTCCGGCCTGTAAAGTCCGCTGTTGTCGCGGGCCTGGATTATTTTTTTTTCTGGCCGGGATGACCGGCAGCAGAAGATAGGGCCGCGAGGTCCCACCGAAGTGCAAGCCCGTCACCCCGCCGAAAATATCCGGCGGGCGGTCGCGCGGATCGTCGTGCAAAAAGGGGCCGCAGCCGGTGAGTTCGTTCTTGAAATTGGACATTTGGCCGCCGCTCGGACCGGCATAGACGTAGTCCTTGCCGCGAACCGTCAAGCCAACCCGATAGCCGGCGGGCACGACGATTGACGTCGGCCAAATCTCGATGTCGAGGGTCACCATCTCGCCCGGCTTGAGCGGCTCGCGCTTGGTGTGGCTGTGATAGGGCCGGTAGGGCGTCGAGAGCTTCTTGTCGAGCCGACGATGGGAGGCACGCAGCCAGCCCTGAGCGATCGGGGTATGTGGATCAATCGCGCCCTGAAACACCACCTCCTTGAGGTCCGAGGTGAACACGCGCAGCACGGCGAAGATGTCGGCGTCCGCCGTCGAAGACGACACCAAAAGTTTGAGCGCGGACGGGCCCGTAATCTCGGTCTCGTGCGGCAGCGGCGCCGTGAGAAACGTGACGCCGTCGCCCATGGCTTCGAAACGGATGACAGTCTTCTTCCCCCCACCCTTCGCGGACGGACGCTCGGGGGTGAGCGCGCCATCGGCAGGATCGAGATAAAAGCGCGTCCATTTGGTGCGCGCGAGCGGCCACTCCTGTTCGGCGCGCTCGACGAAGCGGTCGACGTGGCGCACTTGGAGCTGCACCGGCGGCTGCTTGTCCCACCCATTCTTCTTGCCGTGCAAAAAATAATCGAAGAAGCGCAGTTGCAGCATGCGGCCGTAATCGGTGTAGAAGTGGGTCCAGTGCTCGATGCCGTGCGCTTCAAGCCATTTGTGTTTCGATGCCGCGCGGACAAAACCCTCGAAATTGCCGCGCGGATGCAATCCCTGGCCGCCCCAATTGGCGGTGGAGAGAAACGGCACTTTCACCTTCGACCAAACCGGCGAGCGCGCGCGGTGATAATCGTCGTCGAGCGGATGAGCGGCGATATCGCTGCCGAAATCGCTGCGATTTTTGGCGAGATCGGCATCCGACAATGCCTCCGGCCCGCACACCAGCTCACCGTGGACGCGGCTCCTTTTGCCGCGCTCGCCAGCGCCGTATTGCACGGTCTTCACCTGCATGTCGTACCAGTTTTCCCAAAATGTGCAGAGAATGCCGCCGTGGTGCGTCATGTCGCGATACCAGTCGGCGGCGCCCTCCCAGATGCACATCGCGGTCAGGTGCGGCGGCTGCAGCGTTGCCACATGCCACTGATTGATTCCGTAATACGAGATGCCGTTGAGCCCGACCTTGCCGCTCGACCATGGCTGCACGCCGGCCCATTCGATGCAGTCATAATAATCCTTGGTCTCGCGCGGCGAAAAATGATCGATCACGCCGGGCGAGACGCCGCAGCCGCGCGAATCCACACGGACGCAAGCGTAGCCGTGCGGCACCCATTTCTCCGGATCGACGACCTCCCAGCTTTGATAGATGTTGCTGGAGCCCGCCGTCACATCGGGATGCTTGTCCGCCATGCGCTGCCACGCGCTCGGATAACCGTCCTGGAACGCGAGGCTTTTGGCGTAAGGGCCGTAGCTCAATATGACCGGGTAACGGCCCTCTGCGACAGGGCGAAAGACGTCGGCGCGCAGCACCAGCCCATCGTCCATCGCGATCGGTACATCCCAGTCGATCCGCATGCCGTCGCGCGTCCCGCTGCGCTCTTGGTGCGTCTTGCGATCACCCGCCGCTTCCGCCATGCGTGCTTCGCCTTCGAGCGATGACATGCTTTCCTCCAAGCATTTCAGCTTATCGGCAGCCTAGTATCTCGCGCTCGTCGTTGCCAGAGCTGCTGGACAATTGTAAGGCGTGACCTTACAATTGAACCGTGATCAGGTCCTTCCGCAATAAGGGCTTGCGCCGTTTTTCCGAGCGCGGCGACGCCTCCAAACTCAGCGTCCAAAGCCCGGATCGTATTCGGCGCATTTTGCTCGCTCTTAATGCCGCGAAGTCGCCGGAATCGATGGATGTACCGGGTTTTCGCTATCACGCGTTGAAGGGGCGCGATCGGGGGCGATATGCGGTTGATGCGAGCGGCAACTGGAGAGTGACCTTTGCTTGGGATGGCGAGGATGCCGTCGACATAGACTTGGAGGATTATCACTGATGAGCAGAAATCGTCTTGTCCGCGGGCTGAAGCCTATGCATCCCGGTGAGATGCTGCGCGAAGACGTGCTACCGGCGCTCGGCAAGTCCAAGACCGAGATCGCACGGTTGCTCGGCGTTTCGCGGCAAACGCTCTACGACATTCTCGACGAAAAGCAGCCGGTCACACCCGGGATGGCTTTGCGTCTCGGCAAACTCCTTGGCAATGGTCCCGATCTTTGGATCAATCTGCAGCGCGTCTATGATCTCGCTGTCGCCGAACGCGATCTTGCAGCGAAACTCAAGAAGATTCCGACGCTGACGGCAGCGTAATGTTGCGGGCAGCGGAGTTCATTTTCAACGCTTCTTCTTCCCCTTGCGCGCACGCTTGACCCCGGCCATCTCCTCGAGCACGGCGCACACCGCGGCGGTGTCGTGGGCGGCGTGGCCGGTCGACATCGCGGCGGCATAGATCGGCAGCGTCGCCGAGAACAGCGGCGTCGGCACGCCGATCTGCTGCGCAAAACTGCCGATGACGTCCATGTCCTTCTGCCAGACCGAAATTTTCATCGACGGCTGATCGTAGCGGTCCTTCACCATCATCGGCGCGCGCAGCGCGAACACGCGCGAGGTGCCGACGCCGGCGTTGACCAGGTCGTGGATGAGTTGCGGCGGCAACCCGGCTTTCATGCCCAAAACCATCGCTTCCGCACTCGCCACATTGTGGATGGCGACGAGCAGGTTGGCGACATACTTCATCCGGCTGCCGTTGCCGAACGCGCCGAGATCGTAGAGGCCGCGCGTGAAAGCCGCGAACATCGGGCGCAGTTTCCTGATCTCGGCCGGACCGCCTGAAGCATAGACCACGAGATCCTTCATTTTCGCCTGCGCCCCGGTGCCGCTCACCGGACAATCGAGCAGAACGTGACCGGCCTTGCGCAGCGCGGCCTCGGCGCTGGTTTTGTCTTCGATCTTGAAGGTGGAGGCCTCGATCAACACGCGGCGCGCGACGCCCGCCTGGACGATAACGTCGACCGTTGCGGCGAGGGCACGCGGGCTGGGCAAGCTCAAGATGATGGTTTGCGCCTTGCGCGCCACGTCCCCGGCATCGTCTGCGATCTCGACACCGGCTCGCGCCAGCGCGCGCCGGCGCGTCGCGTCGATGTCGAACCCGATCACGCGCCAGCCGCCAGCAACAAGATTTTGCGCGAACGCACCGCCCATGATGCCGAGGCCGATGATGCCGACGGCGCCCTTCCCTCGCGAAGTCATTTTGTTCCTCATACCGTTGCTCGGGGCGCGACGCTATGGCATCGGCTGCCACACGCGCAAGCGGCTTTCTCGCTGCGCGTTGATCGCCTATCGTCCACGCCGGGACGGCGGCGTTGGGAGACAATTGCATGCGGATCGGCGTTGCCGGTATCGGGAAAATGGGCGCCGCGATCGCGGCCCGGCTCATCGAAGTCGGCCACGAGGTTGCGGTTTGGAACCGCACGCCGGCGAAGGCCCGAGCCGTCGCCGGTGCCACAACTGTCGACGCACCGGCGGAGCTCGCACAGCGCTCCGAAGCCATCATCACAATCGTCACCGACGCCGCGGCGCTGGATGCCGTCTATCGTGGACCCGCGGGCCTCCTCGGCGGCGAGGTTGCGGGAAAGCTTTTCATCGAGATGAGCACCGTGCTTCCGGCCGCTGAAACTGCGCTCGCCGAAGCGGTACGCGCCAAAGGTGCCGCGTTCGTCGAGTGCCCGGTCGGCGGCTCGACCGGCCCGGCGCGGCAAGGCAAGCTGATCGGGCTGATGGGGGGTGACGAGAACGATGCCGCCCGTGCGCGGCCGATCCTCGATGCGCTCTGCCGGCGGGTCGAGCATGCCGGCCCGGTCGGGTCGGGCGCGCTCCTGAAGTTCACCGTCAACCTGCCGCTGATGGTCTACTGGCAGGCGCTCGGCGAGGCGCTGGCGCTCTCCCGCTCGATCCCGCTCGATCCAGCGACCGTGATGGATCTCCTGGGCGAAACCTCTGGCGGCCCCAACGTCCTCAAGGCGCGCGGCCCCGGCGTGGCGGCGATGCTCAAGGGCGGCGACCCCGGCCCGGTGACCTTCAACGTCGACGGCGGCATCAAGGATATGCAGTCCATGCTGGCCGAGGCCAGGACGCGCGGCATCGACCTGCCGCTCGTCGAACGCGCGCTCGCCTGCTACGAGGAGACCAAGCGCCACCGCTCGGGCAGCGCTGAAGTTTCGACGGTCTCGGCTTATTGGGCCGACCGCGGCAAGTGACAATTCCTTATCAGCAACATTGGAGCCACCATGTCCGTCCTGACCCTTGCGCAAGCGTCCACCATCCTCGATGTCGCGCTGAAAAAAGCCCGCGACAGCAAGCTCGCGCCGCTCACTGTCGCCGTGCTCGATGCCGGCGGCCATCTCGTCGCCTACAAGCGCGAGGACAAGTCCGGCATCCTGCGTTTCGATATCGCGTTCGGCAAAGCCTGGGGTGCGCTTGGCATGGGCTTCGGCTCCCGCACTCTGGCAAGCCGCGCGGCGAAGACGCCGCAGTTCTTCACCATGCTGGCGGCCGCGAGCGGCGGACGCATGGTCAGCAATCCGGGCGGCGTGCTGATCCGGGACGCCGAAAACAATGTCATCGGCGCTTGCGGAATTTCCGGCGACACATCCGACAAGGACGAGATGTGCGCCATCGCCGGCATTGAAGCGGCCGGGTTGAAGGCCGACCAGGGGGCGGATTAGTCTTTCTTTCCGCCCCCGCTTGCGGGGGAGGTAGACGCGCAACGCGCGTCGGAAGGGGCAAGTATCGTCTTGTTCGGGGCCAAGCAGCCCCCTCCACCGCGCTGCGGGCGGTCCCCTCCCCCGCACTACGTGCGGGGGCGGAAGCAAAAACCGGAGGAATTTAATGAAGCTCTTTTCATTCTGGCGTTCGCTTGCGACTTATCGGGTGCGCATCGCCCTCAATCTTAAAGGCGTCGTACCTGACGAGATCGTCGACGTGAATTTAATGAAAGGCGCGCAGCGCGAGGCCGCGTACCGCGCCGTCAATCCGATGATGGCGCTGCCGGCATTAGTCGATGGCGATGGCCCTGCTCTGTTCGAATCCCTGGCGATCATCGAATATCTCGACGAGACGCATCCGAACCCGCCGCTCTTGCCGCGCGACCCGAGGGGCCGCGCGCGTGTGCGGGGGCTTGCGCAGCTTATCGCTTGCGATTCGCATCCGCTGATCGTGCCGCGCGTGCGCGAGTATCTGCGACACGAATTCAAGCTCGACGAGCCGGCGGTCATGAAATGGTGCCGGCACTGGCACACGGCGGCGATCACCGCGCTCGAGGCGCATCTCAACGATGAGCGCCGCCGGCCGCTATTGTCACGGCGACGCGATTACGCTCGCCGACATCTGCCTCGCCAGTCAGGCGGCCGGCGCGAAATTCTTCCAAGTCGACACCGCACCGTTTCCGACCTTCACGCGGATCGTGAATTCGCTGTCGACGATCGACGCCTTTGCCCGCGCCCATCCGCTGAAACAGCCGGGCGCGCCGCAGCCTAATACCGCACCACCAGATGGAAATGATGCACCGGGCCGTGGCCGGAGCCTACGTCGAGCCGGTCCGCCGCGGCCATGGCGGCGCTGATGTAGACCTTGGCGTCGCGCACCGCCGCATCGAGCGTGAAGCCTTTGGCGAGGCCGGCGGCGATGGCCGACGAGAGGGTGCAGCCGGTGCCATGGGTGTTGTTCGTCGCGAGGCGCGGCGCGGCCAGGCGCAAGCACCGCCGGCCTCGACCAACAGGTCGACGCTTTCCGGTCCGCCGCCGTGACCGCCCTTGATCAGCACGGCACCGGCGCCGAGCGCCAGTAGTTTTTCCGCCTGCATACGCATCTCGTTTTCATCGCGTGCGAGCGGAGCGCCAAGAAGCATCGCGGCTTCGGGCAGATTGGGCGTGAGCAGGCGCGCCCGGGGGATCAGCTTCAGCAGCCGCTCGATCGCATCGGCACGCAACAGCGTTTCGCCCGAGGTCGCCGCCAGGACCGGGTCGAGCACCACTTGGCGCTGCCGGTAGCGGTCGAGCCCGGCAGCGACGGCGTCGATCGCCGGCGCACTTCCCAGCATGCCGATTTTCACCGCCGCGACATCGAGATCGGAAAAGACCGCATCGATCTGCGCGGCGATGAACTCCGCCGCAACCTCATGAATGCCAAAAATGCCTTGAGTGTTCTGCGCCGTCAGCGCCGTGACGATGGACGCACCATAAACGCCGAGCGCGGCGAATGTTTTCAAATCGGCTTGAATGCCCGCGCCCCCGCCCGAATCCGAGCCGGCGATGGTGACGGCAATGGGGATACTCATCGCGCACTGCCACGCTGCATCAGTCCGGCGTCGACGACCTTTCGCAGGCCGCGCGCCGCCGCCGCGGGGTCGGATTTGAGCGACAGCGCCGAAATGACGGCAACGCCGTCGGCGCCGGCGGCAATCACCGCGGCGGCGTTGCTCTCATCGATGCCGGCGATGCCGCAGAGCGGCAGTTTGGGGGCGCGGCGGCGGAATACGGCGACGATCCGCGCCAGCCCGGCGGGACCGATCGGCGTGTTCTTCTGCTGCTTCGAAAGGGTGCCGTAGACGCCGCCGCTGCCGACATAGTCCAGGAGGTCGACCGGCGCCGCTTCGGCTTCGCTTACCGTCTTGATCGAGAGCCCGATGATCGCGTCCGGGCCCGAGCAGGCGCCGCGCATCGTCGACCGCCATGTCGTCCTGCCCGACATGCACGCCCGTCGGCGCCGGCAGCAAGCGCCACATCGACGCGATCATTGATCACCAACGGGACGCGAAACGGCGCCAGCGCTTGTTTGATCGCCCGCGCGGTCTCGACCATCGCGCGCGTTTCGCTGCCGCTTGTCGCGCAATTGCACCAGGGTCGCGCCGCCTTCGGCGCAAAGGCGCGCCAGATCGGCAAGATCGTGGCCACCGGCGCGCTCGGGATCGACAATGGCGTTGAGGCGGAGATCGACTGGCATTACGACACCTTTGTGTGCGCGCGCAGAGTGGCGCGATCGAGATGATGCAAGACATCGATGATGGCGCCGGCGAAGCTGCCGGGTCCGCGCGCCGTCCGCGCGGCGACTTCGCCGGCAACGCCGAGCGCGATCAGCGCGGCATTGGTCGCGAGCCAGGCGTCCGTTTCGACCGCAAGCGCGGCACAAACCAGCGCCGAACCGGCACAGCCCATCGCGGTGACGAAGCCCATCAACGCATGTCCATTGTGGATAGCGCTCGTCCGCTCGCCGTCGGTGACAAGATCGGCGTGCCGGTGAGCGCCACAATGGTTGCGTGGTTCAGCGCAAAGCGTTGCGGCGCGTCGTGCGCCGGTTCGCCGCCGGAGAGCGCGGCGAACTCCGCCTTGGTTGAGCCGCACCACATCGGGCCCGCGCGCCGCGAGTTCGCTCGCGAATTGCGCGCGCGCCGGGGAACGTTCGACGAAGACCGGATCGAGCACCCAGGGCATGCCCTGTGCGCCGATCGCTCCGAGCGCCGCATCGATCGCGGCGCGCCGTTCGGCATCGAACGTGCCAAGATTAACCAGCAGCGCGGCAGCGCCGTTGAGGAAAGAGGCGATTTCTTCAGGCGAAATGGTCATAGAAGGCACCGCGCCGGCCGCCAGCAGCATGTTCGCTGTATATTGCTGCGCCACGGTGTTGGTGATGCAATGCACGCGGGGCCTGCGGTCGCGTACGCGCGCAAGAACGTCGGCGGCAATATCGGCGAGTTCGACCGGCGCAGGCATCTCGATGGGTCTTCCGGGGTTTCGGCAACAATACCACGTCCTTCGGATGGTGATCCTAACGTCGGTACGCTAGGCTACGAGCAAGAGGATAAACTCGCGTCTCATTGGTATAAGCTAGTCGTCCCGCCCGCCCGGAGGTGCGCATGGTCCCGTTTTTCGTGCAGATCAAATGCCAGCTTGGAAAATCCTACCAGGTCGCCAACAGCCTGGCGGATGCCGAGATCGCTTCGGAAATCTATTCGACGGCAGGCGATTTCGACCTGCTGGTTAAATTCTATGTGGATCCGACAATCGATATTGGCCATTTCATCGCCGAAAAAGTGCAGACCCTCCCTGGTGTCGCCGACACCCGCACCATCATCACGTTCAAGGCGTTTGGGGCGTCGTAGCGGCGGCGCCGTCAGGCGCAACACGCTTGCCGCATACGCGGCTCAGTCTTTCTTCGGCGGCGGCGTCGGTCCTTGCACCGGCGGCAGCGAAGCTATGTAGGCCGCGATCGCGGCGCGGTCGTCGGGGCCGAGCAACGATGTATTGCGGATCACTTCGGCCATGCCGCCGCCGGCAAAATCGCCGGCCGGATTCATGCCGTCGTCGAGGAAGCTCGCGATGTCCTTTTCCGACCATGCGACCTTATCGCTCCCGCCAATGGCCGAGCCCCGCCGGCGTGATGTTGGGCACCCAGCCTTTGCCGTCGGCGGTCGGCCCGCCGGCGAAGCGTTCGCTTTCGATGATGCCGCCGAGGATATTGCGCGGGCTATGGCACTCGGCGCAGTGCCCGGGACCGTTGACCAGATAAGCGCCGCGATTCCATTGCGCCGACTTTGACGGGTCGGGCACAAACGGTCCGCCGCGCGAGGAACAGAAGCTTCCAGCCTCCGACCAGCCGGCGAATGTTGAAGGGAAACGTCAGATCGTGCCGGCGCACCCGGCCCGACACCGGCGGCAGGGTCTTCAGATAGGCGAACAGATCGCGCACGTCGGCGAGCTCCATGTGCTGGTAGGAGCTGTATGGAAAGGCCGGGAAAAGATGAGTTCCGCGCGGCGAGGTTCCCTTCCAAAGCGCCGTGACGAAATCCGCCTCGCTCCAGTCGCCGATGCCGTCCTTGGGATCGGGCGAGATATTTGGCACGTAGAAAGTGCCGAATGGCGATTTCAGTGCCAAGCCGCCGCCGAGCCGCGTGCGATCGACCTTGTCGGGATCCTTGTTCGGGACGGCATGGCACGACGCGCAGCCGCCGATATTGAACATCGTCTGGCCGTTGTCGATGTTTGGCGTGTACGGCGGCAGCGCCGAGGCCGGCAACAGCGGCGGGTATCGTCACGATCCAGAACACGCTGAGAGCGGCGACAACGCCGACACCCGCGATCAGTGCGAGCGTTCGCAGCAATGGAGCTCTCTGGCTTGGCGGTGCCGCATCCATCGATCGACCTCCAGCGCAGGAATCTGGCGACCCTAGGCGTTACGACACATCACGCAAAGCCGAGCATCAACTGCCTTCGAGACGGCGCAGAGAACCGGTGCCGAAATGACAGACACCAAAATCGAAAAGGCGGGACGTCCCTGCCGACGCCCGCCCTTGGTAACTTATGCGATAACGCTCAGCTCTTCTTGACACGGTATTGTTCGATGGCAGCTGCCGCAATCGTTCTTGCCGATGTTCCCGATCGCAGCCTTGAAGATATCGAGGTCCTTGACACTCGCGTCCTGCGCCGCCTTGCATCGTCTGCCGAACTTGGCGAACCGGCGCCTTGAAATCGTCCATGTCGTCCCAGATCTTCGGGCTTGGCGGCGGTATCCTCGCCGGTCTTGGAGTTGTCCGGGAACAGCTTCGGCATCTTCGCCGCCGCATCCTCGAAGGTTGCGAAAATCTCTGTGCACCTTATCGAGATCGAACGGCTTCTCGCCCTTGATCATGGCGGCGCCGATCTTGGCCTGATCGCCGTTGGCCTTCATCAACGTCTTGCGCGCCTTGATCGGGTCCTGCTGGGCAACGGCGACACTGACGCCAAGCACGACGGCGGCGACAGTCAATACGGTACGGATCATAGCGATTTCCCTTCGGTTAACGATGACTGAGCAGACTCTGAGCCAAAAGGCGTCAGTCCCTCGGATAACGGCCGATGCCATCGGCCGCCCGGGCACGTCGTAAATAACACCGTGGCTGCGCCATATTCCAGCGTCCCCGAGATTATAGCCGATTGCGCAGGGCGGGAAAAGCGGGCTTCACAGTCTCGTGCAAAGCCGACGACCTATTCCGCCGGCTGCGGCGCAGCCTCCGCCGCTTGCCGCGCCGGGGCCCGAGTTGGGCGATCCAGCGCGCGATCACATAGAACACCGGCGTGAAGATCAGGCCGAAGGCCGTCACGCCGATCATGCCGGAGAACACCGCGGTGCCGAGCGTCTGGCGCAGCTCCGCGCCGGCGCCGATCGCCCAGACCAGCGGCGTGACGCCGAGGATGAAGGCGAACGAGGTCATCAGGATCGGCCGCAGCCGCAGCCGCGTCGCCTCGACCGCGGCCTGCCAGCGGTCGCGGCCCTGATCCTCGAGCTGGCGGGCGAACTCGACGATCAGGATGGCGTTCTTCGCGGCAAGCCCGATCAGCACGATGAAGCCGACCTGGGTCAGGATGTTGTTGTCCTGGCCGCGCAGGATGACGCCGGTGATGGCGGCGACGAGGCACATCGGCACGATCATGATCACCGCGAGCGGCAGCGTCAGGCTCTCGTACTGCGCGGCCAGCACCAGGAACACGAACACCACCGCCAGCACGAAGGCGAACATCGCGGTGTTGCCGGCCCTGATCTGCTGGAAGGCGAGCGTCGTCCATTCGGTGGCGAAGCCTTCCGGCAGCGTCTCGGCGGCGAGCTTGTCCATGATCGCGATCGCCTGGCCCTGCGAATAGCCGGGCGCGGCGGCGCCGTCGAGCTCGGCGGCGGGATAGAGATTGTAGCGCGGCACGCGGTACGGGCCGGAGATGTCGCGCACGGTGGTGAAGGAGCCGAGCGGCACGGTGTCGCCGTTCGAATTGCGCACCCGGATCTTCAGCACGTCGCTCGATGTCCTGCCGGTCCTCGTCGCGCGCCTGCGCGGTGACGCGGAAGGTGCGGCCGAACAGGTTGAAGTCGTTGACGTAGGACGAGCCGATGATAGATCTGCAGCGCGTTGAACACGTCCTGCACATTGACGCCGAGGAGCTGCGCCTTGGTGCGGTCGATGTCGAGATAGACCTGCGGCGTCGAGGTCTCGAACAGCGTGAAGACCTGGCGACAGGCCGGGCGTCTTGTGCGGCGCGCGCCATCAGCGCATCGGCCGCGCTCGCGCAGCGCCGCCGAGCCGCGGCCGGCGCGATCCTCGACCATCATGCGGAAGCCGCCGGCGTTGCCGATGCCGCAGACCGGCGGCGGCAGCACCGCGACGATGAAGGCGTCCTGGATGACGCGACAGCCGGCGATTCAGTTCGGCCTGGATGGCGGCCGCCGACTGGTCGCGGATCCGCGGCGCGCTTCTCGAACGGATCGAGCACCAGGAACAGCGCGCCGGCATTCGGCGCGTTGGTGAAGGTCGCGCCGGAGAAGCCGACGATGTTCACCGCATGGGCGACGCCGGGCACGCCGAGCGCGATATCGAGCGCGCGCTGCTGCACCGCGTCGGTGCGCGCCAGCGACGCGCCGGGCGGCAACTGGACGACCACGATGACGATAGCCGCGGTCGACCTGCGGGATGAAGCCGACCGGCGTCGTGCGGAACGCGTTGAGGCCGAACGCCGATGCACCACCAGATAGACCACCACCATGATGGCGGCGCGGCGCACGGTGCGCGCGGCGAGCCAGGCAATAGCCGCGCGCCGACGCTTGTCGAAGCCGCGGTTGAAGTAGCCGAAGAAGCCGTGGATCGGCCGCTCCCACCAGCGGTCGCGGTGCTCGCGGATCGTGCGGCTTGAGCAGCAGCGCGCACATCGCCGGCGACAAGCGTCAGCGACACGATCAGCGAGATGACGGTGGCGCCGGCGATGGTCAGCGCGAATTGCCGGTAGAACTGGCCGGATATGCCGGTGATGAAGACCGACGGCACGAACACCGCGCACAGCACCAGCGCGATGGCGATCAGCGCCGAGCCGACCTCGTCCATGCTCTTGCGCGCCGCGTCGCGCGGGCGCAGGCCGGCCGCGATGTTGCGCTCGACGTTCTCGACCACGACGATGGCGTCGTCGACCACGATGCCGATCGCCAGCACCAGGCCGAACAGCGACAGATTGTTCAGCGTGAAGCCGAACGCCGCCATGAAGAAGAAGGTGCCGATCAGCGACACCGGTATGGCGACCAGCGGAATGATCGCGGCGCGCCAGGTCTGCAGGAACAGCGATCACCACCAGCACGACCAGCACGATCGCTTCGACGATCGTCTCGATCACCGCGTCGACCGACTGCTGGATGAACTGCGTCGGATTGTAGACGATGGCGTATTTGACGCCGGGCGGAAACCGCTTCGACAGCTCCGCCATCAGGTCTGGTGACGCCGTCGGCGGTGGCGAGCGCGTTGGAGCCCGGCCGCTGGAAAATCGCGAGCGCGACCGCGGGATCGTGGTCGAGATAGGAGTTCGACGAATAATCGAGCGCCGCGAGCTCGATGCGTCGGCGACGTCCTTGCAGCCGCACCACGGCGCCCGGCGTCTGCTTGACCACGATCGTTGCCGAACTCGTCGGGATTGGCGAGCCGGCCGAGCGTCTGCACCGCGATCTGGAACGCGCCCTGGTGCGCCACCGGCGGCTGATCGAGCACGCCGGAGGCGACCTGGATGTTCTGGCCCTGCAGCGCGTTGGTCACGTCGGTCGCGGTCAGGCCGAGCGATTGCAGCCGGTCGGGATCGAGCCAGACCCGCATCGAATAGTCGCGGCTGCCGAACACCGTGATCGAGCCGACGCCGTCGACGCGGGTCAGCGGATCGGTCACTTCGAGCGTGGCGTAGTTGGAGATGAACAGCGCGTCGCGCGACTTGTCCGGCGAATAAAGGTGCACGACCATCATCAGGTCGGGCGAGCCTTTGGTGCACCGTGACGCCGATATTGCGCACGTCGGCCGGCAGCCGCGGCTGCGCGATGGCGACGCGGTTCTGCACCTGCACCTGCGCGATATCGAGATTGGTGCCGAGTCGAAGGTGACCGCGATCGAGAAGCGGCCGTCGGCCGGTCGAGTTCGAGGACATGTAGAGCATGTTCTCGACGCCGTTGATCTGCTCCTCGATCGGCGTCACCACGGTCGCGGCCACGACCTCGGCGCTGGCGCCGGGATACTGGCCGGTGACGTTGATGATCGGCGGCGCGATCTCGGGATACTGCGCGATCGGCAGGCGCGAGAACGACACGCCGCCGAGGATCACGAAGACGATCGACGACCACGGCGGCGAAGATCGGCCGGTCGATGAAGAAGTGCGAAATGCGCATTCCGGCTGCGCTCAGCCGCGCTAGCTTCTGCCTCGTGCGGCCGTTGGCGGCGGCGCTGCGGCGCGCCCTGCTCCTGCGGCGTCACCTTCATGCCCGGGCGCGCGCGCATCAGGCCATTGACGATGACCCGGTCGGCGGCCGCGAGCCCGTCCTTGATCACGCGCAAGCCGTCATCGAGCTGCCCGAGCGTGACGTATTTCTGCCGCACGACGTTGTCGTCGTCGACCACCAGCACGTATTTGCGCGCCTGCTCGGTGCCGATCGCGGCGTCGGGCACCAGCAGCGCCGTATAGGGCGGCGAGCCCGGCACGCGGATGCGGCCGAACATGCCGGGCGTGAAGATGCCGTCGGATTGGCGAACACCGCGCGGCCGCGGATCGTGCCGGAGGAGCGGTCGATGACGTTGTCGACGAAATCCATCTTGCCCGTGATGCGCGAAAGTCCTTCTCGTCGATCAGCTTGAGCGCGACCGGCACGCCGCCGTCGCGCGCCGGCGATGTCGTTGCCGCTGCTTCGGCGAAGCGCTGGTAGCGCAGATACGACGCCTCGTCGAAGGTGAACTCGAAGCGGATCGGATCGACCGAGACGATGGTGGCGAGCAGCGTGGTGTTGCCGCCGGTGCCGCCGGTGACCAGATTGCCGAGCGACGACGCGGCGGTCGCCGATGCGGCCGTCGATCGGCGCGCGCAGTTCGGTGATATTGTCGAGATCGAGCTCGGCCGAATGCACCATGGCCTCGCTGCGCGGCGACCGAGGCCTCGGCCACGCGCTTGGCCTGCGTGCGCTGGTCGAAGGTCTGCTCGGTGATGGTCTTGTTGTGCAGCAGCTCCTGGCCGCGCGCGAGATCGGCTTCGGTGAAGGCGAGATTGGCGCGCGCCTGCGCCAGGTTGGCGCGCATCTGGTCGAGCGCGATCTGGAACGGCCGCCGATCGATGGTGAACAGCAGGTCGCCCTTCTTCACCATCTGGCCGTCGGTGAAATGGATCGCCGATGAGATAGCCGGACAGCCGGGCGCGCACCTCGACCGAATCGACCGCGACGAAGCGGCCGACATATTCGTCCTGGTCGACGACGGTGCGCTGCACCGGCTTGGCCACGGTCACGGTCGGCGGCGGCGGCGCGGCCTGCTGCTGCTGGCTCTGGCCGCAGCCCGGCGAGCGCCGACCGCAGCCAGCAGAGCGGCCAAGCGCGGGCCGCGTGCGAAGTGGCCATGAGTCGTCCCCTCTACGCCTCCTAGTCCCTGGCCGCAGGCGACGAGAGCGCAGCACCATAGGCGGCCGTCCGCTGTCAATCGCAGCGGCGCAGTCACGCGAGCCGCCTGGATCAGCTCGCCCTTTCCCGGGCGGCTGACCGGTTCCCCATATCTGCGCCCGACCAGTCATCAGCACGCCTCCGGCGCGACGCCGGCCCAAGCCACTGATATACCATGAAGATCATCCCTCTTAGCCGATGCCTGCCCGGCAGCAGCCGGCGGCGCCGCTCCGGCGAACACCGCCGTGCCGGCCGAAGACCAGGCGCTGCTCGACGCCTATTCGCGCGCCGTGATCGACGTGGTCGACCGCGTCGGCCCAGCCGTGGTGCGCCATCGTGCAGCGCCGAGCGCCGCGCGGCGACGGCGGCGACCGCGGCGGCACCGGCTCCGGCGTCGTCGTGGCGCCCGACGGCCTCATCCTCACCAACAGCCACGTCGCCGGCGCAGGCGGCTGCAGCGGCGTCGCGCATCGCCGTGACGACCGCGGACGGCCAGCACCTCAGCGCGCGGCTGGTCGGCGACGATCCCGACACCGACCTGGCGCTGATCCGCATCGACGAGCCGGTGACGCTGCCGGCGGCGCCGCTCGGCGATTCCAAGCGGCTGAAGCGCGGCCAACTCGTGATCGCGATCGGCAATCCGCTCGGCTTCGAATCGACGGTGACGACCGGCGTCGTCTCGGCGCTCGGCCGCTCGCTTGCGCGCGCGCACCGGCCGGCTGATCGACGACGTGATCCAGACCGACGCCGCGCTCAATCCCGGCAATTCCGGCGGCCCGCTGGTGTCGTCGCGCGGCGAGGTGGTCGGCATCAACACCGCCGTGATCATGGGCGCGCAGGGCATCTGCTTTGCGGTCGCCGCCAACACCGCGAAGCTTCGTGCTCGGCGAACTGGTGCGGCACGGCCGCGTGCGCCGCGCCTTCATCGGCATCGCCGCGCAGCAGACCGCGATCCCGCGGCGGCTGCGCGCGCCGCCGGGACTGACGCAGGACGGCGCCGTGATGGTCGGCAGCGTCGAAGCCGGACAGCGCCGCCGCCGCGCGCCGGCTTCAAGGCCGGCGACATCATCGTCGGCCTCGACGGCAAGCCGATCACCGGCGCCGACGATCTGGTCCGCGCGCTCACCGGCGACAAGATCGGCCGCGATATCGCGCTCGACGTCCTGCGCGGCACCGAGCGGCTGACGATGTCGCTGGTGCCGCGGGAGCGTGCTAAGAAAGAGCGAAAACCATAACCCCGTTTCGCGACTGTACGAGAAGACTTCAACCACACAGGCATCCGGAAAAACGATGGCGACCCAGACCAAGAAAAGCACTCCAAAATCCGCTGAGAAAGGCGAGGCCCCCGCAAAAAGCGAGCCTACTGCAAAAAGCGAGCCTGCCGCGAAGAGTGAACCCGCCGCGAAAGATAACGGCGCAGCGGCCGACGGCGCGACCAAGACCGAGGTCCACGAGACCGGCGGCGCTCCCGCCAACTATAGCCGAGGCGAAGGTCAGAAGCCGGTCACCGCGGCCTATAAGGAAAACTGGAACGCTATCTTCGCCAAGAAGAAAACGAAGAAGAAAAAATGATAATCCGGCATCTCGCGACGTTTCGTTCTCAGGCCGGCACTTCGCCCTTGAGCATGAGGCGGTAAAGGTAGCGGCGCTGGCTCATGTCGTAGTCAGGGTTGGCTTGGTGCATGACGCTGCGGTTGTCCCACATCACCCAGTCGCCGTGACGCCATTTGTGGCGGTACTCGTATTTTTTCTGCGTCGCGTGCCGCATGAGGCCGTCGATCAGCGCCAGCGCATCCTCATCCTCCATGCCGGGGATGGATTCCATGCGCACCGGATTGAGGAACAACGCCTTGCGCCCGTTTTCGGGATGGGTTCGCACCAGCGGGTGAATACCGGGCGGCGGCAGATTGCGGCGGCTTTCCTCGGTGAGATGGCCGAGCGGGCGCGGGCTATACTTGCTGAGATAAACGTGCACCGCCTTGAGCCCTTCGATCCTTTGCTTGGTGTCTTCAGGCAGGTCGTCATAGGCGTCGTGCATATTGACGTATTGGGTATCGCCGCCGCTCGATGGCAGATCGACCGCGAACAGCGTCGTGGCCTTGGGCGGACGCGGGTGGTTGGAGTGATCGGTGTGGAACGTTTCGCCCGGAATAATCCGCCTGCCGTTCACGAACTCGTCGTTGGAGACGTAGGACACGTCGGGGTGCCCCGGAACGTGATGCTCTTTCTTGTCGTGCGGCAGAAGCTCGCCAAAGAGTTGAACGGCGGCCTTGAACTGATCCGGAGCGAAGTGCTGGTCGCGCATGATCAGCACGTGACGCTCGGCAAAGGCTCGGCTCAGGGTGGCGCGTGTTTCCGGGTCGATCGGATCGCTGAAATCAATGCCGACGACTTCCGCGCCGGTGTGATCCGTGAGCGGCGTGATGGTGAAGGACGTCATGGCCGATCCCTCCACGCGGTGTCTGCTGAAAAACGCTATAGCCGGGCGTGGGGAGGGTCAAGCAGACAGCAAGCAGCCGGCTGGAGCACACGAAGTGCTACTGTGACCGTCCTTGTGATGCCGCCGGCTCGTAACGGGGAGGAATTGTCATGGACAAGTCGTTTGGCGCAGCGATGATTTTCGTCGCGGTCGGGACCTTTGCAGCCCTCGCACAGTCCGCGGGCGGCCCGCCTCTGCCGAGCAGCGCGAGCGATGATCTGCCGAGTGTTATCAAAGACCTTGCCCCAACCGGCAGGCTTCGCGCGGCAATTAACGCCGGCAATGTAGTCCTGGTGCAGAAGGATCCGGCTGGCGGAAACCCGCACGGCGTCACGGTGGACCTGTCGCGTGAGCTTGCCCGGCGACTTGGCGTGCCCGTCGACCTTGTCGTCTTCGAAACTGCCGGCAAGGTGACCGACGCCGTGAAAGCGGGGTCGTGGGACATTGCATTCATTGCGACTGAGCCGGCGCGCGCCGCCGTCATGGGGTTCACGGCGCCCTACGTCATCATCGAGGGCACCTACATGGTGCCAGCCGGGTCGCCGCTTCGGGGCATTGCGGACGTCGATCGGGCCGGGGTGCGCATCGCAGTCGCCAGAGGGTCCGCCTACGACCTCTATTTGACCCGGACGCTCAAGAACGCGACGCTGGTCCATTACCCAACCCCGCCGCTCGCCCTCGCGGGCTTCCTCGCTGACAAGCTCGAGGCAGCGGCCGGCGTAAAGCAGCAATTGGTCCAATTCGCCAAGACCACGCCGGGCCTGCGGGTGATGGATGGCCGGTTCCAGAAGATCAGGGAGGCGATGGGCACGCCGCTCGGCCGGCCCGCCGGCTTGGCCTACCTGAGGACATTCGTAGAGGACATGAAAGCATCAGGTTTCGTCGCCAAAGCGCTCGAACGGGCCAACCAGCCTGACGCCGTGATCGCGCCGCCGGCGCAGGATTAACGAAGCGGCGGTCAATTCCGCGAGGCCGCGGCGCCGAACGCAGCGGCCGCGAGGCCGAGCCAGGCCACAATGAGGATGATGCCGCCGGACGGCGCCGCCATCGGGAACAGACGGTGCCCCGCAAAGGCCCGCAAGGCGATGTCGCCGGAGAATAGTCCCGCCCCGACAACCCACCCGCAGAGCACCACGAGCGCCAGTGGCCGCCACAAAACGCCTTGTTGCGCGAGCGCGGCCCCGCCCACCACGGCCGCGGCGTGGAATAGCAGCATATTTGCGGCGCTACCGAGCCCGGCACCCGTCGTCACATGCGCGCCGGCGGCGGCCAGACCGATACCGCACGCTCCCATCACGCCAGCCAGCACAACTACAACCGTAACAATCATAGGTTGTCACTCTCTTTCGCGCCGTCGCGCGACCAATACGCGCCCACCTTTCTATCATCAAATCAGATGGTAGCGGGTCGTCACTCCGCGCCAGGCCGCCCGACCGCCACGTAGCGGAATTCCGCCCGCTTCATCTCGTCGGCGCGATAGATGTTGCGCAGGTCGACGATCACCGGCTCGCGCCATCACGCTCTTGAGCCGGGCGAGATCGAGCGCGCGGAACTGCTCCCATTCGGTGGCGATCACCACGGCATCGGCGCCTTCGGCTGCGGCATAGGCGCTGTTGCAATAGTGCACGGCGGGAAGCTGCGGCTTGGCCTGCTCCATGCCGGCCGGATCGTAGCCGCGCACGGTGGCGCCGAGATCCTGCAGCGCCGTGATCAGCGGGATCGAGGGCGAGTCGCGGGTGTCGTCGGTGTTCGGCTTGAAGGTCAGGCCGAGCACCGCGATGGTCTTGCCGCGCACCGAGCCGTCGAGCGCGGCGACCACCTTGCGCGCCATGGCGCGCTTGCGCTGCTCGTTCACCGCCGACACCGTCTCGACGATGCGCGAGCGCGACGCCGTGGTCCTGCGCGGTCTTGAGCAAGCGCCGTGGCGTCCTTGGGAAAGCACGAGCCGCCGAAGCCCGGCCCGGCGTGCAGGAATTTGCCGCCGATGCGATTGTCGAGGCCGATGCCGCGCGCCACCTCCTGCACGTCGGCGCCGACCTGCTCGCACAGGTCGGCGATCTCGTTGATGAAGGTGATCTTGGTGGCGAGGAAGGCGTTGGCGGCATATTTGATCAGCTCGGCGGTGCGCCGGCTGACATAGATGATCGGCGGCGCATTCAGATAAAGCGGCCGGTAGATTTCCGCGAGCACGGCGCGCGCGCGCGCATCGTCGGTGCCGACGACGATGCGATCGGGATGCTTGAAGTCCTGGATCGCCGCGCCTTCGCGCAGGAATTCCGGATTGGACACGACCTGCGATCGCGGCGTCCGGGCGTTTTTCGCGCAGGATGCGCTCGATCTCGTCGCCGGTGCCGACCGGCACGGTCGATTTGGTGACCACGACCGCGGCGCGCGACAGCAGCGGCGCGATCTCGCGCACCGCGTCATAGACGAAGCTCAGATCGGCATGGCCGTCGCCGCGGCGCGACGGCGTGCCGACGGCGATGAACACGGCGTCGGCGGCGCCGACACGCCGTGTCTCCGCCGCGAATGTCAGCCGGCCCTGCCGCATATTGGCCTCGACCAGATCGGCAAGGCCCGGCTCGAAGATCGGGATCTCGCCGCGATTGAGCGCCGCGACGCTGCCGGCGTCCTTGTCGATGCAGGTCACCTGATGGCCGAAATCGGCAAAGCAGGCGCCGGAAACGAGCCCGACATAACCGGCGCCGATCATGGTCACGCGCATGGATGGCTCCGTCCCCTCGCCTAGACCCGGATCCGGCCCGGCGGCCGGGGCGGATGTGCCTTCGAACGCATCAAGCGTCGCCGCCGGCGCCGCGCGCGCACCATTGCGCATCGGCGCACAGCCAGCGCCGCCCGAACAGCACCACAACAAGCCCGCCATAGAACGCGCCGCCGAGCACCGCCAGCACCAACAGTTCCGTTTCATTGCGGAACTTGGACCATGACGATAACAGAGATGTGACCAGCGGCGCGGCGATCACGAGGAAAAGCGCGAACGCCAACGCCGGCTGCCGCCAGCTTGCCCAGCGAGGCTTTCAGCGTCGCATCCGCCGGCGATCAGGCCGGCGCGCGCCGCAAACCACAGCACCAGGATGAAATTGATCCAGGCGCCGATCGAGGTCGCGAGCGCGAGCCCGACCTGCGCCAGCGACCCCATCAGCGCGATCTTGAAGACGATGTTGACCGCGGTGCCGGTCAGCGCCGCCTTGACCGGCGTCGCGGTGTCGCCGCGCGCCAGAAACGGCGCCACCACGCTGCGGATCAGCACGAACGGCATCAGCCCGATGGTGTAGGCGACCAGCGTCATCGCGGCGGCATGGGCGTCGGCCGCGGTGAATGCGCCGCGCATGAACAAGGCCCGCATGATGAGATCGGGCACGACCAGGAAGGCGACGACGCAGGGGACCGCCAGACAGCAGCGCGAACTCGATGGCGCGGTTCTGCGCCGAGCGGGCGCCGGTCTCGTCGCCCGACGGCGACCCGGCTGCGTCATTTCCGGCACCAGCACGGTGCCGACCGCGATGCCGATCACGCCGATCGGCAACTGGTCGATGCGGTCGGCGTAATAGAGCGCCGAGATCGCGCCGGCGGACAGGAAGCTGGCGATGATGGTGTCGGCGAACAGCGCGAGCTGCGTGCCGGCCGAGCCGACGGTCGCCGGCACCAGCGCCTTGAAGAAGCGCCGCACGTCGTCGTCCCAGCGCAGCGCTGCGGAACGACGTCATGACGCCGGCCCGCACAGGCGGCGCCGCCGACCAGCGCCGCCTGCAGCACGCCGGAAATCAGCACGCCCCACGCCGCCGCGTAGCCGGCGCTCGGGAAAAAACGGCGCAAGCGCCAGCGTCGCCATCATCGCGAGATTGAGCAGGATCGGCGCCGCCGCCGCGGCCGCGAAACGATGCAGCGCGTTGAGAATGCCGCCCCACAGCGTCACCAGCGTGATCAGCAGCAGATATGGAAACGTGATGCGCGTCAGCGACGACCGCGAGCGCGAATTGCTGCGGCTCGCGCGAGAAGCCGGGCGCCAGGAGTTCGATCGCCTGCGGCGTGAAGATCAGCGCCAGCGCCAGCAGCACGATCTGCGTGGCAAGCAGCAGCGTGAAAATGCGGTCGCCGAACAGCTTCGCCGCCGTCGGTCCGCCCTGGGTGCGGATGCGCGCATAGGCCGGAATGAACGCGGCATTGAACGCGCCTTCGGCGAAAATGGCGCGGAAATGGTTCGGCAGCCGGAAGGCGACGAAGAACGCGTCGGCGACCGGGCCGGCGCCGATGATCGCCGCCAGCATGATGTCGCGCAGGAAGCCGGTCAGGCGCGAGAGCAGCGTATAGCCGCCGACGGTGAGAATCTTGCTCGATCATGCGCCGACCGTTACGTCATCCGCTCGTCCCGGCGAAAGCCGGGCCCAGAGGCGTTCCCACAATGACGGAATGATTGATTCCGCTGGCGAAGAGCGATCAAGCGCTCAGCCGCGAGCGCCCGCCGGACCGCCTCGATGATGCGATCCTGCACCGGCGGCTCGAGATAAGCGTGCATCGGCAGGCTGATCACTTCCTCGGCAAGCCGCTCGCTGACCGGCAAGCCGCCCGTCGACCACCGGGAAAGTCGCGATAGGCCGCCTGGCGATGCAGCGGCTTGGCGTAATAGATCGCCGTCGGGATGCCCTGCGCCTTGAGCGCCGCGGCGAGCGCGTCGCGCCGCCCGGGCTGCAAGCCGGATGGTGTATTGCGCCCACACCGAGGTCGATTCATTGCCGACGCGCGGCACCGTCGCGACATCGGCAAGGCCGGCGGCGTAGCGCTGCCGCCACCGCCTGCCGCGCGCGCGATCTCGTCGGGAAAGATTTTCAGCTTTTCGATCAGGACCGCGGCCTGGATCGTATCGAGCCGGCCGGTGATGCCGATGCGCGCGGCGTCGTATTTGTCGGTCGCGCTTTCGCCGTGCACGCGCAGGCTCTTGATGCGCGCCGCCAGCGCGTCGTCGTCGGTGAAGACCGCGCCGCCGTCGCCGTAGCAGCCGAGCGGCTTTGCCGGAAAAAAGCTCGTCGCCGTCGCCGTCGCCAGCGCGCCGAGCTTGCGGCCCCGATAGGTCGCGCCGAACGCCTGCGCGGCGTCGTCGAGCACCAGCATGCCATGCTTGCGCGGCGATCGCCGCAATGGCGTCGTGATCGGCCGGCAGGCCGAACAGATCGACCGGGATGACGGCGCGCGGCTTCAGCCCGCGCGCCTTGGCGGTCGCCACCGCGCGCTCGAAGCTTTCCGGATCGAGATTGAAGGTCTCCGCCTCGACGTCGGCCATGACCGGCGTGGCGCCGAGCAGCGCCACCACTTCGGCGGTGGCGCAGAAGGTGAAGGCCGGGCAGATCACCGCATCGCCCGGTCCGATCTCCCAGGCCATCAGCACCAGCAGCAGCGCATCGGTGCCGCTGGCGCAGCCGATCACATGCCGCGCGCCGCAGAACGCCGCAAGATCGGCTTCGAGCGCGCGCACCTCCGGTCCCTGGATGAACTGGCAATGGGCGAGCACGCGGGCGATCGCGTCGTCGATGGCGCGGCCGAGACGGCGGCGCTGGGCGGCGACGTCGATGAACGGGATTGGCCTGCTCGTCGAGGCGCGCGTGCTGATTCATCGGCTGGATCCACGCTTGTTGCACGCTATTCAGCCGGCGACGCGCCGCGGCTCCTTGCGCTGCGGGACCGCCGACTGAGCGGCGCGCGCTTCGAGGCAGCGGATCGCGATTTCGAGGCTGGCAACGCCTTCCTCGCCGGTCACCGCGGGCGGTTCGCCGCTGCGCACGGCATTGATGAAGGCGACGAGCTCCGAGCGCAACGGCTCGGCATAGCCGACCGAAAGATGCCGCATCGAATAAGCTCCGTCCGGCTGGAAGCCGAAACATTCGGTGACCTGAAGAGTCAACAGATCGGCCATCAGATATTTGTCGCGGGTGGCGATATGGATGGTGCGCGCCTTGAACGGCGTCAGCCAGTTGGTATTGATATGCGCGAGCACGCCCGACGCGGTGCGGAACTGCAGCAGCGCGATATCCTCGCGCTCGGCCACCGCGCTCGACATCTGCGGCTGGATTTCGACGATCTCGGAATCGGTGAACCAGCGGATGAGGTCGATGTCGTGCACCGCGAGATCGATGACCACGCCGACATTCGACATGCGCGGCGGAAACGGTCCGACGCGGGTGATGGCGATCGAAAGGATGTCCTGGTCCTTGATCGCCCGCTTGATCGCCTCGACCGCGGGATTGAAGCGCTCGACGTGGCCGACCATGAGCGTGACGCCGGCGCGGCGTGCCGCGGCGATGATGGCCCGGCCCTCCTCGACGGTCGAGGCGATCGGCTTCTCCACCAGGACATGAATGCCGCGAGCCGTGCATTGCAGTCGCGATGTCGCGATGAAGATGAGTCGGCGCCGCAATGGTGACGGCGTCGACGCCGTGCTGCATCAGAGCGTCGGTGTCGCTGAATCCGCCACAGCCCAGCGCCTGGACGACGGCATCGCGTCGCTTTTGGTCTGGATCGGCGACCCCGACTAACGCAACGCCCGGTAGCTCCGACAACACACGCGCATGGTTCGAGCCCATGACGCCGACGCCGATAACGCCTAACTTTACCGTGTCATTCAAGCCCACGTTGGCACCCTCACCATGAACCGAAGAGAACGGCTCTGCCAATCAACCACCGATTCTTGGCTTAGCACGTCTCTAGCACACCGCAATATCAACGGCGACCGGTGCATTGGGGGGCAGGCGAACAAGTTTTGATTCAAAGGCTTACGGCAGCCGCGGTGGGCTCGCGGGCGTTATGCCGCGGATACGGGCAGAAACCCAACCCTTTGGCATAACCGATATCGCTGGAAGCCCATACAGCAAGTGCCATTTACACCGCGGGAGCCTTCTGACCACGGCGTCGCCGGCATACAAACCCCCAGAAAGATCAGCGACGCCGCTGGTCAGTTAGTAGGCTTTACAATGTCAAACAGCTCGACCCTGATTCCAAGGCCGCGGAAATATGCGCCGAGGTCATATGACCAGCTCGCAGGTTGCGAGTTAGCGCTGCAGGCTATCAGAAGCAACAACTTTCTGGACACGACGACATCAATCAGACCGCGCAAATTCCCTGCTAGCAGGGAAAAGAACAGGGAATTATTTTTTCGTCATAGTGACCACATCCGCTCGATAGACGTGCGGGCGAGGCAATATCCCTAGCTGCACCCCCGCCCATAGCATGCGCCCAACCGATCGTCGAATGTTGGCGGGATCACGAAGACGTCATCGACTGTTGCTCATGAGGAACGCACGGTTCAAGCGATAAAATCTCGGTTTTAAGACGTGTCGCGTGAGCAAAGCATACTGCTTCGCCTCGCGACCACAAAACAATCTCTCCCTTCCGCGCTTGGAGCGTGGGTTGTCCAGATTGCATCTACAACCGCACGTCCGAACTCGAAGTCCAAAGCCACGCCCGCAACCTACCGGGGGCCCAATCGCGCGGGTAAGGTGCGATGGAGGAAAAATTTTCCGGAAACCTTGCGCACGATCCGGGGGCGCCTATGTTCAATGAGCTCGCTGAGTGTTTTCGTTCGTTAGTTGCTTATCGGAGCGCGTTAGTTGCTTATCGGAGCGCGTTCGACGAACCTGTTCGGCAGTGAGTGGTTCGACTTCCGTCGTCGTGATCAGCAAAGTCAATTTGCGCGCTTGCTTATTGGTGGGCGCCGACGAGGACGGATTCGAAAACATGAGGAACGACACCGACGACACGGTCGGCTATAAACGGCCGCCGGTTCACGCCCGATTTCAACCCGGGATCAGCGGCAACCCAAAGGGTCGCCCCAAAAGCTCTCCCAACTTCCATCAGGTACTCGTCGACGAGCTCGGAGAGCCCGCTCGCGACGGCGACTCAACGACCAAATTGCAGGCGATCATCAGAGCCCTTGTCGCAGATGCCGCGAACGGCAACCTGCGGGCAGTGAGCGTTCTGTTTGGCCTGTGCGGCCGGATGTTTGCCGACACGCCGCAGCAATCGATGGACGACGACGTCAACGCCGAGGATCGCGCAATCGCGGAGGAAGCTGATCAACGTTTGCGCAAGCGCGCGGCAGCGCAGGAAGAAAACGGTGACCGATGAGCACAACCCTCACACAGTCCATCCGAACCGACTTTCAGGCCTTCGTCGCGAAGGCGTTCCGCCATTTCGAAGGCACGCGCCTCGTTATGCGCCCGTACATCTCGTACCTGTGCTCACGCTTGGCCGCGCTCCCGAGCGGCGGACATGTCGTCAATATGCCGCCGAGGCATCTCAAGACCTTCATTGGCTCAGTCTGCCTGGCCGCGTGGACTTTGGGCAACGACCCCGCATCAAAAATCCTAGTGCTCGCCGGAAGCGAACACTTGGCCGAGGAAATCTCTCGCAAGGTCCGCGAAATAGTGCGGTCGAGCTGGTTCCGGAGTGCGTTTCCCGCGATGCAGTTGTCAAAGAGCAAGTCGCGGAAGATGGACTTCGCCACCGATGCTGGCGGCGAACTCTATGCCGCATCAATTTTCGGTAATTTCACCGGGCGTGGCGGTCACCTCATCATCGTCGACGATCCGGTCGACATTCGCGACGCCAGCAACCTCGACAAAGTCGCTGAGGTCAACTCGATCTTCGACAACGTCGTCATCTCCCGGCTTAACAACGTGGAAACCGGACGCGTCCTCGTCATCATGCACCGCCTCCACGACCACGACCTGAGCGGCCACCTCTTCAGCCAGGGCGGCTGGAGAAGCACTGTATTGCCGCTGATCGCTCGGCGCACGAACACCTACGATCTCGGCTATGAAAAGTGGACACGGGAAAAGGGTGAACTGCTGCGTCCCGACGCCTACTCGCGGAAGGCCGTCAGGAAGCTTCGGAAGCATAGTAGGGACCCGGATTTTGAGCTGCTTTATCAGCAGAATTCGCGGGGCACCAGCCTGCGCCGTTTAAAGCGCCGCCATTTCGGAACGTTCACCGAGAAGCCCGACACGCCCATTGTGATCAGCGTCGATACGAGCTTCGTCAGCGAGCGCGATGATCACAGCTTCAATGTCGTGCAGGCATGGTCCCGTCACGACGACCAGTTTTTCTTGGTCGACCAGTGGCGCGAACAGTGCAGATATCCCCATCTGCGTCGCCGCTGCCTCAAAATGGCTGCCAAATATCGCCCAGCAGCAATCCTCGTCGAGCGCGCCAGCAACGGGTCTGCATTGGTGGGCGACCTCCGCGAAAAAAGTCGATGGCACATCGTTGAAATCGTTCCGCTCGAATCGAAGGTTGAGCGGTTTCGTCAAGTCGGTAGCATTTTTCGCTCCGGCAAGGTCAACCTTCCAAATCACGCGTCATGGCTCGAGCAGTTCTTTGACGAGGTAACCCGCTTTCCGAACGGGCCAACCGACGACCAGATGGACGCCGCCACACAGGCATTAAAGTGGCTTTCTGCCAACCCCGTTCTTTGTCATCCGCCCGCGCGGGCGATTTTTGCCTCACCGAACCGCGGAACGATTGCTGCGCCTAACCCCGTTGGCGTCGTGATCGCCCATAGAAGATCCGTCACGGGAGCTTATCCCGACCGCGGCGCGCCGAACTCACCCTTCATTCAGCCCAAGGTCTGGGTGCGGTGGTGAGGTCCGGAGGCTGATCGACATCGCGCCTCCAGCGGACGACGTCGAGGCAGCTGCCATACCTATTCCGCCTGCGGCCGACAGCACTCTGCCCACGGCGCCCAGTTTTTCTGGTCGACGTGGGCAAATCCTTAGTTCATTCAGCCCGACAATTCGTTGACCCTGAGACGATCGCCCTACTTGGGTCGGTCTACGATGAGGAGATCGCGGAGCTTCACGACCGTGCGGTCCTTAAAATCGTCAAGCGCATCATCCATCTGGCAGCAAGAGGCGAACGCACGACCGCATCCAGCTTGCGGGGGCGGCCTGGTACCTGCTATCCATGGATGGTGAGTCATGATTCAAGATCGGATGATTCCCGAAGCAGAGAAGAGTCCGCGTTTCGCGAAAGGAACGACGATTTTCAAGCGTTGGAACGCGCGCAAGGCTATCTGAAGCTGCCAAATGGGCGCGCTTTAACCGGCCAGAGCCACGATTATAAGCGCCACGGTACGACGACGCTGTTCGCCGCGCTCGAAGTCGCGACCGGTAAGGTCATGCGGCGATTTCACGGATGAGATGCGTGGGGTCGTCGATTCTGCGGTCGAGGTACTGGCCGCGCAGCACGCCGATTTCGATCTCCACCATGTTGAGCCAACTGGCATGCTTGGGGGTGTAGTGGAACTCCAGGCCGCGCAGAATTCGCCGGGCTTCTCCGGGCGCGAACGCCTCATAGAGGGAGCCGGCCGAGTGGGTCGACAGGTTATCCTGCACAACGCGGATGCACGCAGCGTCGGGATAATGGACATCGACGAGTTCGCGCATGCATCGGGCGAATCTTCTGCCGTCCGCCGCTCGGTGAGCTTGATCTTGCGCCAGGGCCGATGCACGTCGATGCAGACGAAGAGATTGACGGCGCCTTGCGGCGATACTCGTAATCGTAGCGTTCGAGTTGGCCCGGCTCGGCGGGGATCGGCTGGCGCACCTCACCGATGAGTTGGACCGGGCTCTCGTCGAAGCAGACCACCGGCCGGTCGGGATCGGGACTGTCAGAATTTCTGTGTGAGGCCGGTTATCCGTCATGAGTTCACGAAGCGCTCGTTGAACATGACGGCGAATTGCGTCTTCGCCTCGGCCCATTCCCTCGGCGGCCGCTTCCATTCGGCGGCAGCATGGTTCAGACCAGATATAGCAGTTTCGTTGCAGCCTCGTCAGACGGAAAATGTCCTCTGGTTCTGACGGCGCGGCGCAGCTTCGAATTAAGGGCCTCGATGGCATTTGTGGTGTAGATGATTGT
>CAWJDC010000007.1:0-202817 GCA_963841575.1 uncultured Alphaproteobacteria bacterium | reverse complement strand
GAGAACCCCGACCAGGCGACTGCGGGGATTCCTGGTTCCGGCTCGACCGGAAATCTCGCCGGAATTTCGTTCCAGAAAGCGACCGGGACCAAATTTCAGTTCGTGCCCTATCGCGGCGATGGACCGGCAGTGCAGGATCTGGTTGCCGGACAGATCGACATGATGATCGAGCCGTCGTCCAACTTCGTGGCCCAGGTGCAGGCCGGCACGGTGAAGGCGCTTGCCGTGACGGCGAAGACCCGCCACCCCAGCATGCCCAATGTCCCGACGACGGATCAGGCCGGCCTGCCGGGATTTTATGTATCGATTTGGTTCGGACTTTGGGCCCCGAAGGACACGCCGAAGGATATTATCACCAAGCTCAACGCGGCGACCGTCGAAGCTTTGGCTGACGCTGGCGTAGTCGCCCGCCTCAATAAGCTCGGCCAGCAGGTGGTGCCGCGCGACCAGCAGACGCCGCAGGCACTGGCCGCTTATCAGAAGGCCGAAGCAGACAAGTGGTGGCCCATTATGAAAGCCGCGCATCTTAAGGGCAATTGATCTGCCGTCAGCAAAGTGACGCCGCTAATCCGGGTAATCCGCAGGTTTCGTCTCTGACGCGAATATCCAGACTAAAGCAGTTGCCGCGCCGGCGACGGCGGCAATCGCTATGAATCCACTGGCGGCGCCAAACCCTTGGAAAAAGAATCCGGTTATCAGCGTACTCACCGATGCGGCAATGCCGATCATGGCGCCGACGGCGCCTTGCGCCAGATTGAAGCGGCCGGTTCCTGCTGTCAGATCTGCGATTACAATGACCGTCAAAACGCCAATGATCGCGCCGCTGACGCCGTCGAGCAGTTGAGCAATGACCAGGAAGGCGTATTGCGACGTAAAGGCAAGGAGCGCGGCGCGCACCGGCTCGAGGGCAAAGCCGACGATCAACAGCGGTTTGCGTCCTCTGCTCTCCGAGTGATAGCCGACCCATGGCGCAAGGATCGCGACCACAATTTGCGGCGCGATGATCAGCCCCGACATCCAGAGCGACGCCTGGTCCTTGGTGGTCGTCGCTAGATTCTCGCCGATCAAAGGTAGCATCGACGCGTCCGCAAGCTGGAACAGCACCAGCGCCGCGGTGAACAAGACGAGCCTGTGGTTCTTCGCCAGGTCGATGACCCGGCCGACATCGTGCCCATGTTTGCCGATCGTGGCGTTGCGGGCTTTGGCGTAGTCGATCTCGTTTGGCCGAATGAAGCTCAGTGCAATCAGCGCAGGAATGCAGAGGCTGGCCGCGGCGATGAAGATCGCGCTGTCGGCAAAGTAGGCGCCCGCGAGTCCCATCAGGGCGGCCGTGGCCGCATGGCCGCCGGCAGCATAGCGATAGTTGCGGCCGGTTCGCACCGACATCGCGCGTCGGCCGACCAAGCCGAGGCTGATTGCGCCGATCGCCGGCGTAATGATGCCGCCGGTGGCGCCGTGGAGGAGCGCCGCGCAGAGCACCATGACGTAGTTCGGCGTGAACGCGAGGATCAAGGCAGCCGAGCCGATCATGACGATGCCTATCGCGGCCAATCCCCGCTTCCAGGTGACGGCATCGGCGAGCGCGCCCCCGGGTATCTGGCTTAACACGCCGGCAATGCCGCCAGCCGTCAGCGTCAGGCCGACGTCGCGCTCCGACCAGCCGAGATGCGCCAGGTAGAAAGCCACGAACGTGCCGAAACCGGTCTGCACGTCAGCGAGGAAGAAGTTCATCCAGTCGAGGCCATAGCGGCTCTGTGGCGAAGCCGGCGTATGCAATGCCTTGCTGGCGTCGCGGTATCGCGCGACGGCCGCGTGCAAACGGGATTTTTTCGACTTACGAACTCTCGCAACCATCGCAACAACCGAGGCGGGACGAACGGCTAAACTGGCTTGTCCATGCCAACGGTCGGCCCCGAACCGGAGTTCCGTGAGGCGAGGGGAGTCGCCGGCGAGGCGCGTGTCGCGCCGACCGGAAGAAGGCGAGGAAGATAGAGAAGAGCGTTCTCAGGACGAGGCGGGTAACTCCACCATCGTGTTGTTGCTCTCGACACTGTCGTAGATCGACACCTGAACGATCGGATGACCCTTCTTGATGACCAGCGCAGCCGCTTGAGCGGCTTCCGGTGTTTGATAAGAGCCTTTGGTTTGGCGGTCCACCTGGAGCCAATATCTACCGATCTCGGGCCGTTTGCGTTGTGAAAATACTTCCTCGACCTCTTTTTCAGAGGCGTCCTGGGCAGGCATTTTGATTTGCCGCGAGGCCATTCAGTGCTCCTTTATTGGGAGAAAGCCTTATGTGGGGGCGCGCGGTCTCAACCACCAGTGGCCTGGGAGGTTCCGAATCCGCCGCGCACAACACGTTACGCTAAGCCCCAGCAATCTGCCAGCCGCTTGCGGCTTACGCGTTGCCCGTTAATAGACGACCACGCTGCGGATCGATTTGCCCGCGTGCATCAACGCGAACGCCTTATTGATATCGCTGAGCGGCATCGTGTGGGTGATCATCGGGTCGATCGCGATCTTGCGCTCCATGTACCAGTCGACGATCTTCGGCACGTCCGAGCGTCCTCGCGCGCCACCGAAGGCGCTACCGCGCCACACCCGGCCGGTGACGAGTTGGAACGGCCGCGTCGCAATTTCTTGTCCGGAGCCGGCGACGCCGATGATGATGCTCTGGCCCCAGCCGCGGTGGCAGCTCTCCAGCGCCATGCGCATGAGATTAGTGTTGCCGACGCATTCGAACGTGTAGTCGGCGCCGCCGATCTGATCCGCACCGCTCTTGGTCATGTCGACCAGATGAGCGACGAGATCGCCGCCGATGTCTTTCGGATTGACGAAATGCGTCATGCCGAACCGTTCGCCCCAGGCCTTCTTTTCGGGATTGAGATCGACGCCGATGATCATGTCGGCGCCGACGAGGCGCAGGCCCTGGATGACGTTGAGGCCGATGCCGCCAAGACCGAACACGATGCACTTGGCGCCGGCCTCGACCTTCGCGGTGTTGATGACCGCGCCCAAGCCGGTGGTGACGCCGCAGCCGATGTAGCAGACCTTGTCGAACGGCGCGTCATCGCGAATTTTTGCGACCGCGATTTCCGGCAGCACGGTGAAATTGGCGAAGGTCGAGCAGCCCATGTAGTGGTGGAGCTTCTTGCCATCGAGCGAGAAGCGTGACGTGCCGTCGGGCATCACGCCCTGGCCCTGCGTCGTGCGGATCGCCGTGCAAAGGTTGGTCTTGCGCGACAAGCAGGAGGGGCAGGTGCGGCACTCCGGAATATAAAGCGGAATGACGTGGTCGCCCTTTTTGATTGCAGTCACGCCCGGGCCGGTATCGACGACGATGCCGGCTCCCTCATGGCCGAGAATCGCGGGAAACAGGCCTTCCGGATCGGCGCCTGACAGCGTGAACTCATCGGTATGGCAGATGCCGGTCGCCTTGATCTCGACCAAAACTTCGCCCGCTCGCGGACCTTCGAGTTTCACCGTCGTCACTTCGAGCGGCTTGCCGGGTGCGATTGCCACGGCGGCGCGGACATCCATGGTTTTCCTCACGCTGTTTGCTGAAGATCGTCGTGATCTGCCAAATCTTGATTAGCATGGCTGATTATCCGGAATACGACCCTCTCATGCAATTGCTTGACGGGTTTTGATGACGAACGCGGATTTATCCAGCCGAGGCTTACATTCATTTCGCGGCGGTGACCGCGGACGGCGGTCACGACAGGCCGACGGCCTCATAAACGATTAGGCCGCTGCGGCGCCATCATCACGATCTGTGTTTGGATCACCAGCGCGCACAGCCTGCCGTCGTTCCGTGTGATGCGAGTCTGCCATACCATCGTGGTGCGGCCGCGATGCAGCGGGGTGCACTCGGCGCGCGCGGTGTCGCCGACCGGAATGCCGGCAAAGAAGTTGGTCTTGCTTTCGATTGTCGCTGTGTGTCCGCCTTCCGGCAGGTTCGCCATCGTTGCCGTGCCACCGAGATTGTCGGCGAGTGCCATGAGAGCGCCGCCATGAAGCACGCCGAATCTGTTGTTGAGTTCCTCGCGTACGATGCAGCTCGGCCTCGACCTTGTCTCGGGAAATATGGGTGATCTTCATGCCCATGAAGTCGGCAAAAGGCGGCTGCAATTCAGCTTCGCTGTTCATTGTGACTCCTTGACCGGAATTCCGCATTGCGCTTCGCTTCATGCGGGCAGTGCCGCCTAAAAGCAAGAGCGCGGCCGAAGCCGCGCTCTTGTAGGCAAGGCGCATTGGTCTGATCGAGTCGATTATTTCGGCTGGGGCACGACGCGGATATAGGGCTTCGGCGTCTTCCAGCCCTGCGGATAAAGCTTCTTGGCTTCTTCATCGGTGATGGCCCCGCCGAGGATCACGTCTTCGCCCGGCTTCCAGTTGGCCGGCGTCGACACGCGGTGCTTCGCGGTAAGTTGCAGCGAGTCGACGACGCGCAGCACCTCGTCGAAATTGCGCCCGGTGCTCATCGGATAAACCAGGACGAGTTTGATCTTCTTGTCCGGTCCGATGACGAAGACGTTGCGCACGGTTTGATTGTCATTCGGTGTGCGGCCTTCTGATGTGCCGCTGGTGCTGGCCGGCAGCATGCCATAGGCCTTGGAAATCTTCAGATCGGTATCGCCTATCATGGGGTAATTCGGCGCAAAACCGACCACGTCCTTGATGTCGCCAGCCCATTTCTTGTGGTTTTCGACCGGGTCGACCGACAATCCGACGATCTTGACGTTGCGCTTATCGAACTCCGGCTTGAGCCGCGCCATCGTGCCGAGCTCGGTTGTGCAAACCGGGGTGAAATCCTTCGGGTGAGAAAACAGCACGACCCAGCTATTGCCGATCCAATCGTGGAAGTGGATTTTGCCTTCCGTCGTTTCGGCTTCGAAATCCGGTGCGGTATCGCCAATTTGGAGCGCCATGCAAATCCTCCGTCGCGTTGAGCTGGTTCGATTGTTTGGAATATAATTTCCAGTGTTTATGTACGATTTGGAAGCGCCCAATACTAGCCCGGCGCGTTGGCATATTCGCGGAAGCCAGCAATAATACCGGCAGCAATACTTGTCTCTGTGTTGGCGAAGCTCCTGAAAAATCAACTGATTGGGCGGCAAAACTGAGGAGGCTTTTCCGGGTTGCTCACCTTGCCGGGCTGCCGGATAGGCGGCCGAGCCGCAGCGAATGCTCACGCACCGCTGAGCGGAACCATCGTTTATGCCGCGAGTTTGCCTAACTGCGGCCCTTGCCCGGCCACCCTGGGGTTAGACCATCGAACCTCGGGCTTGGGTCATACGACAAAAGCTCAAGGGCAGGACTGGCGGGCTCATAGCGTTGATGAAACGGCCGGAGGCTTTGATGCAAGTGGGTATGGAGCAGGATCGTCCGGATATCGCGACGCTTTCGGCCGTGATTGCGCACTCGCAAATCGTCGTGCGCATTGCGGTGTCAGAGCAGCTCAGCCGTCTGCCCGTTGAATTCGACGAGGTCGATCTTGCCATTCTCGATTGGATTGCGGACCAGGGCCGTCGTGCCGGTGGCAGGTTCGTGCGGATGTGATTGGCGCTGCCGTCGCGTCTCGACATCAGTGCGTCGTCACATCGTTCCCTAACACCGTATCGGACAGCCCGACCGTGCGGCCCGGAAATCCAGCGGCATCGAAGTAGTGCGTCGTTCCGACCATCTGCATATCCAGAACGGTAGCAAGCCCGTTGGGTGCCGGATCTGATCTCAGGACACGGCTTTTCACGTCGGGAACCGCGCCATTTGGCAGCGCTTCCGAAATCACACGGCCGACAAGCTTGCCTTTGTCGTGGACTTCAAGCTGCATCACGTGCGCGATGGTACGGCCGATATCGGCATTGCTGGTCGGCGCCGGGTCGATGAACTGCGATTTGAAATCCGGCCCCTGCATGGCCTGGAAATTCCAAGTGTCGCCACGGCTGAAGGAGCCGTGCATGCCCTGACCTTGTTGCAGCACGGTATCCGCGACTTCGACCGTGCATCGCACCGGTTCACCGCACACCGTGTCGAAGGAACGGAAGTTGACCGCAATTGCCGGCATCGGCGTGATCGCGGTGCCTTCGAGGGCGATGTCGTTGAGCGCCAAAGCGCCCGGAAATTTCCCGAGTTTTGAATCGACGAAGATGCCGCTGACATAGTCTTGCGTCAGCAGAAAATCGACCAGCTGCTTGGCGACGGCTTTGTCGCCGTCTGGAAGATAGATCAGGTCCGAGCCGCCATTGGCGGCGACAACCACCTTCGGCTTGTTGCGATCGCCGCCGATGAGGCCGTTGCCCAATTTGGTGTGAGCGCCGTCGGCAATCGTCTTGTAGTTATCGTCCGGGTCGATCAGCGGCATGTTCAAGGCGTGCGCAATGTCGATTGCGACGAAACCCATCGGCAGATGGCCCTCTAGGGTATCGGCGAATTTGGTCTTCACCGTCGAGCTGGTTTGGCTTTCCTTCGAGATCGTCGAGAACCCGTGATCGGCCGTCACGACGATATCTGTCGTGTCGAGCAATCCAAGTTCGTTGAGCGTCGAACGGATGCGCGCGAGATCGTCGTCGGCATTGCGGATCGCGGCGAGCGAGGTCGGCCCGTTGATGCCTGGCACGACCGTGTTGAGGCTGTCACCTTGATTGTGCTGACTGCCGTCGGGGTCGCGCGACCAGAATACCAGGACGAATGGCTTGTTGCGGTTCTTGAACATGGGCAGGACCACCCGCGTCGCCACTGCCGCAAAATAATCCTGCTGCACGACGTTGGCGCTGAGCGTGCCCGGTGTGGTGACGTTGCCGGCTTTGCCGTTGGCGCCGCGCGCCGGCGCCACGAGAGGTAGCTCCGCCGCCTTGAGCCCTGCGGTGACGTCCGCCGACAGTGGAATGCCCTTGGCGCTGCCGGTCGCGTCGTCGACCAGAATTGTTTGGCTGCCGCTGCGTTCCGTCGGATCGAAAATCAAGGCTGGACCGATCTTGCCGATCGATGCGGTGCTGTAGCCCTTGTCGCGCGCCAGCTTGAGGATCGTGACCTCGTCGAGATAGTTGCCGGAAAAATGCTCGTCGACGTCGCCCAGCACTGCGTCGCTCTCCAGGAACGGCGTCAGACTGTTGCCGGCGCCCGGCACTTCAAAGCCGGCATAGATGGTGTTGGAAAAATCGCCGGTGTCGCCGAGCATATGGCCGGTTGCCATTGTCGATGCATTCGCCGTGGTGAAGGTCGGAAACAGCGAATGGCTGTTGCGCAGGCTCACGCCGTTGCGCGCAATTGCCGCCATCGTGGGCGCGGTACGGTCGTCCACCATGCGAGACCGCAGCCCGTCGGCGACGAACAAAACCACGTTGTGAGGCCGAGAGGCAGGCGTCTGGGCCACCGCGGTGGTTGCCATGGCTGCAAGCATCGTGATGGCGAGGGCGGGCAGTGTGCGCATTGAGGGATGCTCCGACAGCGAGGTAGCGTCTTGTGACGGCGACACGTGACGATGATGTGACGACGGCAGCCTCGGTGCGAGGCCCCGGGTGAGCGGCTGGCCACCCCAATATATCCTGACGGCCACGCCGGTAAGAGTCGCTCGGGAAAAGATGCTGACCCGTTTCGGGCTGGCGCGCAAAGTGATTATAGTCGTGATTATAGTCCGTCTTGCTCGGTGGGTCTTATGGGAGAGGGTTTTATGGTTCGGCTTGTCGGTATCGTCATCGCCCTTGTCGTGCTTGGCGTGGCGCCGCTTCGTGCACAGGACTATCCCACGCGGCCGATCCACATCCTGGTGCCTTATGCGCCAGGCGGCATCTCCGATATCGCGGCGCGTATCGTCGGCGCCAAGCTTACCGAGGCTTGGGGCCAGCAGGTGGTGGTCGAGAACCGTCCGGGCGGCAACGGATTCATTGCGATGACGGCCACGGCGCGGTCGGCGCCGGACGGCTATACGCTGGTGATGTGCACCACCGGCGACGTTGCGATTAATCCCGCCCTGTTCAAGAACATCCCCTATGATGTGGACCGCGATCTGGCGCCGATCGGGTTGGTGAGCGACGCCCCCATGGTGCTCGCTGCCCACGGCGCAAGTCCCTACCAGACGGTTGCCGACGTGGTGACCGCCGCGAAGGCCAAACCCGGAACACTTGACGTGGGCACGCCGGGTTATGGCAGCATCAACCAGCTCGTACTGGAATCGATGGCGCTCAACACCGGTACCAAATTCGTTCATGTGCCCTATAAGGGTGGAGCGCCGGCAGCGCAGGCTCTGGTCGCCGGCGACATCCCGCTCGCCGTTCTGGCAAGCTCCTCGGTCGCTCCGCATGTGCCGAGCGGGCACATCCGCATATTGGCGGTCACAACGGTCAAGCGCTCGACGCTCAATCCGGAATGGCCGACCTTGAAGGAAGCTGGCGCGGGCGACATCAACGCCTCGAACTGGACCGCGCTCCTCGCACCCAAAGGCACGCCGCAGCCGATCATCGATAAGCTCAACGCCGAGGTCGTCAAAATCCTCGAGATGCCTGACGTGAAGGATCGGTTTGCCGGCGGTGGCGTCGTGACCATTCCATCAAGCCCGGCCGAACTCGACGCCCGCATTAAACGCGAGTTGGCGGCCTATCGCGTCATCATCGAAAAGGCCGATGTCCACGTCGACTAGCGAGCAACGCGCAATCCTTCCTACCGGCCGAGAAAACTCAAGACCTGCATGTTCAAGCGAATCCTGATTGCCAATCGCGGCGAGATCGCCTGCCGGATCATCAAGACCGCGCGGCGAATGGGCATCGCAACCGTTGCGGTTTATTCCGAGGCCGATCGTGACGCGCTGCATGTGGAAATGGCGGATGAGGCGGTGCTGATCGGGCCGCCGCCGGCGTCACAAAGCTATCTGGTCATCGAGAACATCCTGGCCGCCTGTAAAGCGAGCGGCACCGAAGCCGTGCACCCGGGCTACGGCTTTCTCTCGGAACGGGCGGCATTTGCGAGCGCTTTGGCGGATGCCGGCATCGTATTCATCGGGCCGAACGCCAAGGCCATTGCCGCCATGGGCGACAAGATCGAAAGCAAACGCGCGGCGGCCGCCGCCAAGGTCGCGACCGTGCCCGGCTACCTCGGCGTGATCGAGGATGACAAGCAAGCGGAAAAAATCGCGGACGAGATCGGTTATCCGGTCATGATCAAAGCCTCCGCGGGCGGCGGCGGCAAAGGCATGCGCATCGCCCATAGCCGCGCGGAGCTTGCGGACGGTTTCGCCCGCGCCCGTTCCGAGGCGAAGTCGAGCTTCGGCGACGACCGGGTGTTCATCGAGAAGTTCATCACCGATCCCCGTCACGTCGAAATCCAGGTTTTGGGCGACAAGCACGGTAACGTCATCTACCTCGGCGAGCGTGAGTGCTCGATCCAACGCCGCAACCAGAAGGTCATCGAGGAATCGCCGAGCCCGCTGCTCGATGCCAAGACGCGGGCCGCGATGGGGGAGCAATCGGTCGCGCTCGCCAAAGCCGTCGGCTACGACAGCGCCGGCACCGTCGAATTCGTCGCCGGGCAAGACCGCCGCTTCTATTTTCTGGAGATGAATACGCGGCTTCAAGTCGAACATCCCGTGACCGAACTTGTCACCGGCATCGATCTCGTCGAGCAGATGATCCGCGTTGCTGCCGGCGAGCCGCTAAAGCTCAAGCAGGGCGACATCAAGCTGTCCGGCTGGGCGGTCGAAAGCCGCATCTACGCGGAGGATCCCTATCGTAATTTCGCACCGTCGATCGGGCGCTTGGTGCGCTATCGTCCGCCGGCCGAAGCTGTGCACGACGGCGTGACGGTGCGCAACGACACCGGCGTGACCGAGGGCGGCGAAATCTCGCTCTACTACGATCCGATGATCGCCAAGCTGGTGACGCACGGCGAAACGCGCATTGCGGCGATCGACGCCCAGGCCGACGCGCTCGATGCGTTCACCATCGAAGGTATTCGCCACAATATCCCGTTCCTCTCCGCCATCATGCAGCATCCGCGCTGGCGGGCCGGCAATCTCAGCACTGGATTCATCGCTGAGGAATTTCCCCGTGGCTTTGAGCGTGTTGCCCCCACCGGCACGGCGGCGCACGCCATCGCCGGTGTTGCCGCCGCCATCGACTACGTTCTCGGCGAGCGCAAGCGCCAAATCTCCGGACAATTGAACGGTACTTTCACGCGCGAGCGCCGCCGCGTCGTGATGCTCGGCGCCGATGAAACGGTTGTCGAGGTGGAGCGTGACGGCGACGCGGTCGTCGTCAAATTCGACGACGGCGCACGCAGCTTGCTGTCCTCCGGCTGGATCCCGGGAACAGCGGTCTGGGCGGGAAAGATTGATGGTGCTGCGGTTGCCATGCATGTGCGCATGATTGCCAACGGGTTCGAGCTGGCCTATCGGGGGATTGAAGTAAAGGCTTTCGTCTATACCGAACGCGAGGCGCAATACGCGCGCCTCATGCCAGTCAAGACGCTCTCCGACAGTGGCAAAGCCGTACGCTGTCCGATGCCTGGTCTCGTCGTGTCGATTGCTGTCGCCGATGGGCCAGGAGGTCAAGACGGGCGAAACGCTCGCCGTGGTCGAGGCGATGAAGATGGAAAACATTTTGCGTGCCGAGCGCGATGGCACCATCAAGACCATCCGCGTCAAGCAGGGTGACAGCCTTTCGGTCGACGCGGTGATCATGGAATTCGCCTGATCATCATCACCATGGATACAGTGCGGGATGCACGCGCTCTTCCATTTTTTGTCACCCTCCGGACGATTGCAGCCGAGGCCTTTCGTCCTGATCGCGCTTGCGGTTTATGCCGCTGGCGCGGCGTCGCAGCTCTTCACGACGCCGGACATGATCGTCCGCGGTGGCCTCTGGCTCTTCGCTGTTGTTCAGGCGCTGCTGATTTGGACTTGGTTTTCCGTCCACGCCAAACGCCTGCGTGACGCCGGCCGGCCGACGGGCGTCGCATTAGGCGCGAGCGTCCTTTATGGCCTCTCGGTCATCCTGCTGCTCATTCTGGTGGCGGGATCCTTCAACACGTCCATCGTTGCGGCGTCTGATGCGAATACGACCAGCGCGCTTGGTCTCATCTTGCTGCTTACGATCATTGCGACGTTGCTTGGGTCACCGCACTACGATTTGACGTGGTTCGTCGTTGCGATTTTGACCGCGATGGCACTCGTGCCGCTCATCGTTGCCGTTGCAGTCACGGCCTGGGCGGCGACGCGACCGAGCGCCGAACAGCGTACCGCGTGATGTTGCATTTTGCATACGGCTCGAACATGCATCGCGATGTCATGCGCAGACACGCCCCAACCGCGACATCGCTTGGTGTTGCCGTGCTCGCCAATTATCGCTTCGTCATCACCTCCGACGGCTATGCCACGGTCGAGCCGGCGCGCACGCAAACGGTTCTTGGCGTGCTATGGCGCCTGACGCCGCGCGATCGTGCGAGGCTCGACGCCTGGGAGAATATTGCGGGCGGTCTTTATCGCATCGAGATACTGGCAGTGCGCCAAGGCGGCTGCCGCCATTTGGCGCTCGTCTACGTGGCACGGCCACGCGGGGAGGGCCGGCCGAAAGCGGGCTATATGGAGCTCGTGATAGCGGCGGCGGTCGAGTCGAAATTGCCGCCGGGCTATATTGCATCGCTGCGGAACTGGTTATCAGTGCGCCCTTTCGGAACGGGCGCGCGCAAGCTCGGAGAATTCGGCTGGACATAATGCGCCATGTCGTCATTCGCGGACGCGTGCAGGGTGTGGGCTACCGCGCCTGGACCGAACGCCTTGTCGTTGAACGCGGCGTGCAGGGCTGGGTGCGGAATTGCCGCGACGAATCGGTCGAGGCCTTTTTCGTAGGACCGGCCGAAGCGGTCGCCGCGATGATCGACCTGTGCCGGCAAGGTCCGCCTGATTCACGCGTCGATACCGTCGATCAGCGCGAGGGCAGGCGCGACGAACTCGCGCTGCGAAGGCCGGGCGAGCTGTTTTCCGTGCTTCGCACCGCTTGAGCGTCGCGCGTCGCGCCGAACAGCGGTTCGAATGTGGCGCGCAACGCGATGTCCACTTCCGGCATCGATACGGTCAGGCCGAGGTCGGCGAGGCTGGTGACGCCGAAGCGCCGATCAGCAACTCCGCAAGGCACGATGCCGGAAAAGTGCGACAAATCCGGCTCGATATTCAGCGCAAAGCCGTGCAGCGTTACCCAATGTCGCACGCGAATCCCGATAGCGGCGATTTTGTCCTCGAAGCCTTCGCCCTTGTCCGGCCGCCGCACCCACACCCCGATGCGGTCGTCACGCCGCTCGCCGCGCACATTGAAACTGGCGAGGGTACGAATGATCCATTCCTCGATGGTGGCGACGAAACGGCGCACGTCGGGCGTTCGGCGCTTAAGATCGAGCATGACATAGCCGACGCGCTGGCCCGGGCCGTGATAGGTGAACTGGCCGCCACGGCCTGCGACATGGACCGGAAACCGCTGCTCGATGAGTTCGTGCGGCTGTGCGGACGTGCCGGCGGTGTACAGGGGAGGGTGTTCGAGGAGCCAGATCAGTTCTGGCTGCTCGTCGCGCGCAATGGCTTCGGCTCGCGCGTTCATCGTTGCGAGTGCGCTGTCATAGTCGACGATTGCATCGCTCACCCGCCACTCGACCGGCGGCAGGCCGGCAGGCCGGGAAAGCCCAATCACGAGGTTATTGCGCGTGTTAACCACCCTGTAACCATACCGTGGTGAAACGATAATGCGGAATGAACCTTCATAAACATAGTGGCGCGGGGGCCCGGTGGCGAAACTCGACGACGTTTCGGTCGATATAACGGTCGTCCTGGGGACGACCTCCATGCCGATCCATCAAGTGCTTCGGCTTGGCCGCGGCGCTATCATCGAGCTTGATTCCTCGGAAGACGATGAGGTCCGCATCCTCGCCAACAACCTCCCCGTCGCCAGGGGAACCGTGATCGTGAGCGGCAACAAGATCGCGGTGGAGGTAAAACAGCTCCTGCCGCGCTCGCCGGAAGCCGCCTAGCGTCGCACAGGGCTTAGTCTTTCCCGATACCAAGCCACACTTTGACGGATAGTCCCGTTCACCCGGACCTTGTCCGGGAACGGCCAAACTGTTACATCGGCGCCGTCGCGCGTCGATCCGGCGCGTGTCCACCCCACATGCGGCCGTGGCGGAATTGGTAGACGCACTAGCTTGAGGTGCTAGCGGGGCAACCCGTGGAGGTTCGAGTCCTCTCGGCCGCACCAGTCTTCGAAATGGTGAATCTTCGTAAGGGTTGAAATCGGCGCGGACGTGACGCGTCAATGCACCGGCGTCAAAAGAGTCGCCAGGGCCGGGAAGCCGAAGCCGCCGGAAAGATCGGCGTGATGACCTGAATCTGGCCGCGTCGCCGTGTGACGGCGTGAACGGATTCGTTCGTGGCGACGACGTTCGCGCTCGGTTCGGCCGCTGCCTTCAAGGCCGGGACGCAGAGCGGGCGAATCACTTTCCGACTGCGGCTTCTGCGGTACCGCGACCTTCTGGACGCTGGCGTCGGGCAAATTGGATATGGCGACGGCAGGGGTTGGGGCGGCGTCTTCGGGCCAGCGTGTTTCGGCGGCCTCTTCAGCGGGGAGTTGGCCCCTCAAGGCGGCCGGATAATCAGGTTCGAACGCCTCGGCGTCGGGTACCGGCAATCCGATCAGGTCTGACGGGCCGGCTTCATCGATTTCAGGCCAAGTCGGGTGCCCGGTCATATCGTCCAGGATCAGTTGTCCGCTGGTCGCAATCGCGACCATCCATTTGGTGTGTTCAGCCTTGAGCCGTGCTTCTGGCTCGGCTGCACCGGCCGTCGCCACCAGCGGACTGTTGTCATACACAACTTGCACGATCTTGAAGCCGTGCTCCTTTAGTTCCTTCAATAGATTTGGCAACGCCGCGGCCGTTGCCTTGTGAATGTCATGGAGCAGCAAGATGCCGCCACCGCGCCTCTCGAGGCGCCTCATCGCGCGGGCGACAATTTCATCTGGTTTGATGTGGCGCCAGTCATCCGCAACAGCGTCGACGCTGAAGGTGATGAGGGAACGCGCGGTGAGCGCATCCTCCACCTGTGCGGTGCGGCCGAGGCCGGGGATGCGGAAGAACGGTGCGACTTTGTCAGGATCGCCGAGCGCGGCGCTGACGGACGCGATGCCGTCATCGATTTCCCATTGCAGCTTGTCGTTCGACAGCCTGTCGAAGCGTGTCGGGTGATCCTCGCTGTGCGTGCCGATGGTGTGTCCTTCATCGTAGATCCGACGCACCGTCGTGGGAAAATAATGCGCCATTTCGCCGACGAGGAAAAAGGTCGCCTTGACGCATTGAGAGGCGAGGGTGTCGAGCACCTGGTTGGTGGCGGGCGGGAGCGGTCCGTCGTCGAACGTGAGGACGACTTCCTTGTCGCCCAGCGGCAGCGTCTGGTGATACTGCAACGTGCCGAGCTGGGAGAATTCGCCGGGATGGACGACGAGCACGCGGCTGGTGCCGATGGCATCCGGATTTCCCGGACAGGGCGCAGCGCTTGCCGGCGCGATGAAAGCGCCGGCGCTCTGGGCGACGGCCGCAGCAAATAAGATTGCACCGAGTTGACGCATGCCCATTCCCAGTTCCCAGCGCTGCCATGTCGCCGGGAACCACCAGACCCTAGACGAGATTACGGGTCGTCGTGCTTAAAGTCATCTTAACGGTGAATCGCTCGTAACGTCCTTGTTGATAACTTGCGTGTCGTCTTGGTCAAAAATGTGCGCAATCGGAGACCGCATCCCAAATTTTTCCTCGCCGTTAATCATGCTCATTTAGGCTTCTCTCGGAACTTTGCGTCAGGCGCGTGGAAGCTTTGTGACGGGGCGTGCGTATGAAGGCCTTGGCGGCAGCCCAGGACTGGTGGGCGGCGCGGCGGCCAGGCGCGTCGGAGCTGACGCCCCAGGGTGCCGGTTCAGCGCGTGTCGCATCGTCCGTGTTGTCGCTCTTGGCAGTGGCCATGATTGGGTTGGCCGTGGCCGGCGGTGTCGTCACGCAGCATTACGATGGCCGCCTTGAGAACGAGCGCCATGCCGCGCTCCAGCAGTCGCTCGATGAGTTTCACGCCGTTTTCGGTGATGTCGATCGTTTCGACTACGGCCAGTTGCGCCTGATCGAGCGACGCTCCGGCCTCACGAACCTGCAGTTTGAGGCAGACCCGATGGCGGAGACCGGCCGCGAAGTGCAATCGCTGCACGATGCGGAAGGTCGAATCATCGGCTGGTTCAGTTGGGAGCCTGATCGTGGAGTTTTCCACACGATGTATTGGCTCTGGGGGCTGACCGGCGCCATCGGCGTTGCACTTATTGTCTTCGCCGCCCTTGCCAGCCGCGCGACCTACGGCCTCGCCCATGCGCTCGACCGCAGTGCCGAGACGACCCGCAAGCTCACCCGTGAAGACGGCCTAACCGGGCTTCCCAATCACCGCGTCATGCTGGAGAGCCTCAATGATGCGCTGGCGACGGGTCAGTCGGGCATTGTGGCCTTTGTCTTGATCGATCTCGACAATTTTCGCGAAGTCAACGACACCATGGGGCGAGCGGGTGGCGATACCGTGCTCGTGGATGTTGCGAGACACCTCAAAGCCGGCTTGCCGACCCGAGCCATATTCGGGCGCTTCGAGGACGACGAGTTTGCCGTCATCATGAGGAGCGATGATCCGCAAATTGCCGGTCTGCTTGCCGATGCGATTCGGTCGTCGTTGTCCCGCCCCATCTTCATGGATCGGATGTGGCAGATCACGGCCGGCATCGGGATCGCACAAGCGCCGGACGACGGGACAGCCGGCGAAGAATTGGCCCGCCGGGCCGGTCTCGCCTTGGGCGCCGCCAAGCGGGAAGGCCGTGGTACGACGCGGCGCTTCGAGTCGCAAATCGAAACCGAGCATACCGAACACCGCTTTCTCCTGCGCGAACTCGAATCGGCTGTCGCGCTGCAGGCGTTCGAGGTCCACTACCAACCTGTCGTCGCGGCCGACGGCGGCGGCATGATCGGTGTCGAAGCTCTGCTGCGCTGGACGCACCCGACGCGCGGTGCGATCGCGCCATCGGTTTTCATTCCGCTGGCCGAGCAGAGCGGCCTGATGTCTCAGCTTGGCGAAATCGTGTTGCGGCGCGCGCTGACGGACGGGGTGCGATGGCCAAGCCTGTTCGTGGCGGTCAATCTCTCGCCGGTGCAGATGCGCGACCGCTGGCTTGTCGATCTTGTCAGCACCATCATCGCCGAGACCGGCATTGCCTCCTCCCGCGTCTTGCTCGAAGTGACCGAGGGCATCCTGATCGATAACCCGCAGGAAGCCCAAAGCCGGCTCGAGGCCCTGCGTGCGCTCGGCGTACGCATCGCGCTTGACGACTTCGGGACCGGCTATTCGAGCCTGAGCTATCTGCAGAAATTTCCGTTCGACCTGCTCAAGATCGACCGCGCCTTTGTGGCCTCGCTCGGCAAGACCGGCAATACCGGCGCCATCATCCAGTCGATCGTCACGCTCGGTCACGCCATCGGCATGAAAGTGCTCGCCGAGGGCATCGAGACCGACGAGCAGCGGGTGTTGTTGCGTCTGGCCGGCTGCGACGAGATGCAGGGCTTCCTGTTTGCCAAGCCGGGTCCTGCCGAGGACATTGACGCGGCCTTGGCTCTGGCCGGCAGCGCATCGCCCCGCGGTGCAACGGCGGCTCCGGCATCCTGACAGGCCCGCGGCGAGCGGTTATCTATAATCGCACCCTTCGCCTTGCCCACAGTCGGGAAGGAGCGCTCGATGATCCTGAACAGTTTACCCGGCCTCGATTTCGGTCTCGGCAGCGATATCGACATGCTGCGCGACACCGTGCGCGGCTTCGCTCAGGACAAGATCGCGCCGCTCGCCGCCGAGATTGATCGGAGCAACAGCTTTCCACGCGAGCTGTGGCCGCAGCTCGGCGCGCTTGGGCTGCTCGGGATCACCGTCGAAGAGGAATTTGGCGGCTCGGGGCTGGGCTATCTGGCGCACTGCGTAGCGATGGAGGAGATTTCGCGCGCTTGCGCAGCGGTCGGTCTGTCCTACGGCGCCCATTCGAACCTGTGCGTGAACCAGATCCGGCGCAACGGCACCGAAGCGCAGCGCCGCCGCTATCTGCCGAAGCTTGTCTCGGGCGAGGATGTCGGCGCCTTGGCGATGTCGGAGACCGGTGCGGGTTCGGACGTCGTTTCGATGCGCACGCGCGCCGATCGCAAGGACGACCGTTTCATTCTCAACGGTTCGAAGATGTGGATCACCAACGGGCCGCTCGCCGATACGCTCGTCGTCTATGCCAAGACCGATCGGACTGCCGGCGCGCGCGGCATCACCGCGTTCATCGTCGAGAAGACGTTCAAGGGGTTTTCCACGGGTCAGAAGCTCGACAAGCTCGGCATGCGCGGGTCCGATACCGGCGAGATCGTGTTTCAGGACTGCGAGGTGCCGCTCGAAAACGTGCTCGGCGTCGTCGGCAATGGCGTCAATGTGCTGATGTCCGGCCTCGACTATGAGCGCGCGGTGCTGGCGGCCGGCCCGATCGGGCTGATGCAGGCCTGTCTCGACATCGTTATTCCCTACGTTCACCAGCGTACGCAGTTCGGCCAGCCGATCGGGCGCTTCCAGCTCATGCAGGCCAAGCTCGCGGACATGTATGTGACGCTCAATGCGTCAAAAGCCTACGTCTATGCTGTTGCCCAAGCATGCGATCGCGGCGAGACCACGCGCGAAGACGCCGCCGGCGCTATCCTCTACGCGGCCGAACGCGCCACCTGGATGGCGCTCGAGACCATCCAGTGCCTCGGCGGCAACGGCTATATCAACGACTTTCCGGCTGGACGCCTGTTGCGCGACGCCAAGCTCTACGAGATCGGCGCCGGCACCAGCGAAATCCGCCGCATGCTGATCGGGCGCGAGATTTTTGAGAAGACGCGCTGAGGGCATCTGGTTATCGCTGCCTTCAGGCAGTTGGCGTGTGGCCGGCGAGGACTTCCGCAAAGACCGGCGTGTCGATGTTGCTGCCGCTGCATATCACCGCGGCACGTTTGCCGGCGTACCGCTCGCGCTCGCGTATGATACCGGCCAGTGCCGCCGCGCCCGCTCCTTCGGTGACGTTGTGCGTGTCCGTGTAGTAGATGCGGATCGCATCGGCGATCTCGGCTTCACTCAGGCGAAGAATGCGCGCCGCACCAGCAAGGATGATGGCGAGCGGTTCAGGCTGGGGTTCCCGGCAAGCCATCCCGTCGGCAAAGGTTCGGGCAGACCGCGTTGACACCGGATGGCCGGCCGCGAAAGAGAGTGCAAACGCTGGGGCATTGTCGGCGACGACGCCGACGATCTCGGTGTCGAGGCCAAGCAGATCGCGCACGGTGATGAGGCCGCAGATGCCGGAACCCATGCCGATCGGTACATAAACCACCGCGAGGTCGCGGACCGCCGAAAAGAGCTCCTGCGCGTAGGTCGCCACGCCCTTGACGATCTCGGGGTGAAAAGACGGTACCAGATGGTAGCCGCGCTCGTCCGCAATGCGCGCCGCAGTCACGCGGCTTTCATCGAAGTCCTCGCCCGCGACGATCAGCTCCGCTCCGAACGCTGCCATGGCGGCATTTTTCTCGACCGAATTGCCTTTCGGAACCACGATCACGGCGGGTATGCCGTTCCGCGTCGCGGCCGCGGCGACCGACTGGCCATGATTGCCGCGTGTCGCCGTCACCAACCCCGTCGGCAGTTTCCCGGCGCGCTTCAGCGCATCCAGATAGACCAACCCGCCGCGGGCCTTGAAGGCGCCGGTCGGCGTATGATTTTCGTGTTTGACGATGATCTCGACGTTTGTCCTCTTCCGCAGCAGCGGCCAGCCATAAGCCGGAGTCGGCGGAACGAATGTGCGCACGACGGCTGTGGCGGCGGCGAGGTCATCAAGCGAGAACAGCGGCATGGCGGACCTTGTTGTAACAGGCGGTTCGGACAATCGCCGACCGACGGAGAGGTTTCTGGCACGTCCGGCGCTCACCCCAACCGCCGATCATACTCCAGCACCGCATTGAGCAGCACCTGCGCGCCGGCGGCGCATTCGTCGAAGCTTGTCGAATTCCGCTTCGTTGTGGGAGATGCCGCCGGCGACAGGGCACGAAGATCATGGTGGTCGGCGCGACGCGGGCGATGTAGGCGGCGTCGTGGCCGGCGCCGGAGATCATGTCGCGCGATGTGAAGCCGGCCTTTTCGGCGCCGATGCGCACGCAATCGATCAGTTCGGGCGCGAATTTCACCGCGGGCGAATCCCAGATGCGCGTCTCGCTGTAGGCGAGCTTGCAGCGGCGCCAGTGATCTCGCCGAGCGCGGCGCGGAATTTCGCCTCCATGGCGTCGAGCACGCTTGTCGTCGGGATGGCGGAAATCGACGGTGAAGAACACCTCGCCGGGAATGACGTTGCGGCTGTTCGGCTGGTTCTCGATCAGGCCGACGGTGCCGACCGCGTCGGGCGCGTGGTCGCGGGCGATCGCGTCGATGCGGTCGATCATGCGCGCCGCGCCGAGCAGCGCGTTCTTGCGCAGCCGCATCGGCGTCGCGCCGGTATGCGCCTCCTGGCCGGTGACGGTGACCTCGTACCAGCGCATGCCCTGGACGCCTTGCACGATGCCGATCATGCGGCCTTCGTCTTCGAGGATCGGGCCCTGCTCGATGTGCAGCTCGAACATCGCCGCGAAGACTGTGCGCGCGCCGGCGTTTCTCTGCGCCGCGATAGCCGATGCGCTCGCAGTTCGTCGCCGAAGGTTTTGCCGTCGCGATCGGTGCGCGCATAGGCGTAGTCGGGCGTGAACACGCCGGCAAAAACGCCGGAGGCCAGCATGGCCGGCGCAAAGCGCGCGCCTTCCTCGTTGGTCCAGTTGACGATCTCGATCGGCGCGTTGGTCTCGTAGCCGGCCTCGTGCAGCGTGCGCATCGCTTCGAGCGCGGCCGAGCACGCCGAGCGTGCCGTCGAACTTGCCGCCGGTCGGCTGGGTGTCGAGATGCGAGCCCATGGCGATCGGCGGCGAGCTTCGGGTTGCTTGCCCGGCCGGCGCGCGAACATGTTGCCGACTTCGTCGACCGTGACCGTGCAGCCGAGCGCCTCGCACTGCGCCTTGAACCAGTCGCGCACCTGCCGGTCGAGATCGGTCAGCGTGAGGCGGCAGATGCCGCCCTTCGGCGTGGCGCCGATCTGCGCCGTCTCCATCAGCGTGTCCCACAGCCGCTGGGCGTCGATCTGCAGGTTCTGCACGACGGAAGGCTCCCGCTTCGGCAACGGGGGCATCTTAGCGCGACTGCAGGCGGCCCATAATCTCGATCACGTGCCGTGATCGTTCGTCGCCATGACGTCGCTGGGCAGGGGACGACAGGCCACTGGCCGATTCGGCCATTGCGCTGTCAGCCAGTGGATGCCGGATCGTTAACGATCTACTAACTCATTGAATCTGAGGTGAACGAACTCATGCCGGCAGCAGCCTGAGGAGCGAGCGCCATGCTGCGCGTGCGATTGAAAGCGGACGGACGTTTGGTCGAGGTTCTGCCGGACGGCAGCGAGCGCGCCATTTCGCCCGATCCGCGGCCATCGCGCACGGCCGCGCATGCACGCGGCGCGCGCGATCGGACACGCACGAAGACGCGCGCTATGCCCGCAACGTGCGCGGCCAGACCGGCCTCACGCAGGCCGCCTTTGCCGCGCGCATCGGCGTGCCGGTCGAGACGGTGCGCAACTGGGAGCAGGGCAAGCGCTCGCCGCGCGGCCCGGCGCGCGCGCTGCTCAAGGTGATCGAAGCAGGCGCCCGACGCCGCCTTTGCGGTGCTCGGCAAAGGCGGCGGCTGAACGCCGCCAATACGGCGGCAACCGCAACCGCGACCGCTGCGCGGAGCATTGCGATGCCGCATGAGGCTGGATTGGCGCGCGCGATGGCCGATCTTGGCGGGCTGACTTCAATGAACGCGAGCATGCAAGGAGGATCAGTGAATGCAGGTCATTGAAGCTCATGGGGCGCGCATTCCCGGCCATCGGGCTTCGGCACCATGACGCTGAAGGACGATCTGTGCGTCGAGCTGGTCGAGGCGGCGCTCCATCTCGGCTATCGCCATCTCGATACCGCGCAGATGTACGGCAACGAGCGCGAGGTCGGCGCCGGCCTGCGCGCGCTCCGGCGTCAAGCGCGAGGATGTGTTTGTCACCACCAAAGTCTGGTTCAACCGGCTGGCCGCCGGGCGATTTCGAGCGTTCGGTCGACGAAAGCCTGGAGCGGCTGGCGCTGCCGTGGGTCGATCTGCTGATGATCCACTGGCCGAACGCGCAAATTCCGCTCGCGGAATCGATTGCCGCGCTGTGCAAGGTCAAGCAGGCCGGGCTCGCCAAGCATATCGGCGTCGCCAATTTCAACATCGCCATGATCGAGGAGGCGGCGAAGCTCGCGAGCGAGCCGCTCGCGGTGCTGCAGATCGAGACCCATCCCTATCTCGACCAGACGCAAATTGATCGCGGCGGCGCGCCGGCACGGCATGGCGGTGGTCGGCTATTGTCCGCTGGCGCGCGGCAAGGTGCCGGCCGACGAGGTGCTGCAGCGCATCGGCCGCGCCCATGGCAAAACGCCGGCGCAGGTGGCGCTGCGCTTTCTCGAACAGCAGGGCATCATTCCGATCCCGCGCACGTCGAAGCGCGAGCGGCTGGCGGAAAATCTCGGCAGTCTCGAATTCAAGCTGAGCGACGCCGAGATGGCGGAGATCGGCAAGCTCAAACGGCCGGATTCGCGCGATCGTCAGTCCGCCGCAGGCGCCGAAATGGGATACTTGAATGGCAGCCGGATCGGCATGAGCGAGATCGGACCGGTGCCGAGCGTCGACGCCAACGGCGCCAAAATTCCGCTGCTCGGGCTCGGCACCTGGGATCTGCGCGGCCGCGCCTGCGCGCGCGTGGTCGAGCAGGCGCTGCGGCTCGGCTATCGCCACATCGACACCGCGGAGATGTACGACAACGAGCGCGAAGTCGGCGAAGGCCTGCGCGCCTCCGGCGTCAAGCGCGGCGACGTTTTCGTCACCACCAAAATCTGGCCGTCGCATTTCGCGCCGCGCGAGCTGGAACGCGCCGCGCGCGATTGCCTGGCGCGGCTGCGCCTGAGCGAAGTCGATCTGCTGCTGCTGCACTGGCCCAATCCGCAAATTCCGCTGGCCGAAACGCTCGGCGCGCTGTGCAAGGTCAAGCGCGACGGGCTCGCCCGCCACATCGGCATTTCCAACTTCACCGTGGCGCTGATCGAGGAGGCCGTGCAGGCTTCGCAGCGAGCCGTTGGTCTGCGATCAGGTCGAATGCCATCCGTTCCTCGACCAGTCGAAGGTGATCGCCGGCGTGCCGCAAGCATGGCATGGCGGTCGTCGCCTATAGCCCGATCGCGCGCGGCATCGTCGCGCAACGACAAGGTGCTGGCGCGCATCGGCGCGGCGCACGGCAAGACCGCGGCGCAGGTCTGCCTGCGCTTTCTGGTGCAGCAGGACATCGTCGTCATCCCGCGCACCAGCAAGGTCGAGCGGCTTTCGGAGAACGCCGCGATCTTCGATTTTGCGCTGAGCGAAGCCGAGATGGCCGAGATTTCAGGCCTCGCGCACCGCGACGGCCGGATCGTCGACTGGTCCTATTCGGGCCGCACGAAGTGGGATTGAGGTGAGCCTTCGTTAGACGAGCGACGACAATGTGGTCCGCGCCCTTGCGCAATTCCATGGTGAGACGCCTGGAGCGTGTCAAATCACGCATCGCACAGGTGATATCCGAGCGAATCCTCTTGACACCGAAGTGTTGTTTTCTATCAAGGGGTAGTGGCCAGGAGAAGGTTTGCAACTCGTGGAGTTCACGAATTCGCCGGCGGACGTCATCCGGTCGGTCACCCAGTTTCGCTTGTTGCAACATTGGAGGTGTTTGAGGGGCGCCCGCCAACTTCCTCCCGCTGGAGCCCTGAACGTTGAAGAGATTGCCGATCTTTCCGCCAATCTTCTGATGACGGAAGTGGTGCACGCCGAGAACAACGTTCGGTTCATGATCTGCTTTAATGGCGCGCGCATCGCAGAATCGTTTGGAGTGAGTTCCCCAGACTGGTGCAAGGGCAGGTTTCTCGACGACGTGCTTCCAAGCGCATATTGCGCTGCCGCGCACTCGACCTTCCATCACGTCGTCGTCGTGCGAAAGCCGCTCTACACGGTGGCCGACATGCGCGACCGGGCGGGACGAATCGTTCACTATGAGCGATTGCTGCTGCCATTCGGACGCGACGGGGTTGCCGTCGACCACATCCTGGCGTCGCTTGAAGCCGTCAGCCCCGAGGGCGCCTTCGAGAACCGCGACCTGATGAAAGCGCCGTCGCGACCACCCGCCTTTGCGCTCTGCACGACGATCGATGTGGGTAATGACACGCAATAACGTGTGGGCCCAAAACGGTTCGCGGCCACCGATGCGTGAGCGCACAAGAGTTGTTATGGTGTCGACGGTTGAATAAATAGCCGGCATCGCCGAAGGAAGAGGGCTTCATCAAGAACGTCTTGGAACTCGGAAGTCGACCAAGAGCCGCAACGTCAATCGCGGCGCAAGGAGCAGGACGACATGGCCACAAGTGTCAAGCAAATGATGGAAGCGGCCAATGCCGCAGTGACGCGTATTACTCCGGCGCAAGCGCGGGAGAAAATAGCGGAGGGGAACACCTTAGTCGTCGACGTGCGTGACGGGCCTGAGGTGGAAAAGAGCGGCAAGGTCGCCGGTGCGGTCCATGTCTCGCGCGGCATGCTGGAATTCCGCGCCGATCCGGAATCGCCTTACCACGACAAGAGTTTTGCCAAGGATAAGACGCTCATCGTCTATTGCGCCTCCGGCGGTCGCTCGGCGCTTGCCGGCAAGGCGCTCAAGGATCTGGGCTACGATCGGGTTTATAACGTCGGCGCTTTCAAGGATTGGGTCGAGAGTGGGGGCGCGGTCGACAAGCCGACCGAGCCGGGGAAATGACGAGCCGCAAGGTATTGTGCGTTTCCGGTCGTGCTCGGGTCACCGCATTGCGGCGGCGATGTTGCCGCCGTCGACGGTCGTGACGTCGGCGGTGGTTTTGAGCGCCAGCGCCTGATGCAAGAAGGCCTGCGCCACGTCTTCGGCCGTCACCTCGCGGCCGAGCAGGTTGCCGCTCATGTAGTCCTTCTCGCTGAGGCCGCGCGCTTTGGAGCGGGAGGCGATCATGTCTTTGGTCAGCAGGCCCGAGCGGATGCGGTCAGCGTTGACCGCGTTGGCGCGGATGCCGTCGGCGCCGTAGTCGAGCGCGTATTGACGCGTCAACGCCAGTAGCGCCGCCTTCGGCAGGCCATAGGGGCCGAAATTGAGGCCCGGATTGACCGCTTGTTTCGAGACGTTGAACAGCAGGCAACCGCCGGTGCCTTGCGCGAGCATGATTTTAACGGCCGCCTGCGCCACGCGCTGATGACCGTAGAAATTGAGCTCGAAACTCTTGCGCAAAATCTGCTCGTCGACTTCGCCGATGCGTCCCTGCCACGCCGCGCCTGCGTTCGAAACGACGATGTCGATGCCGCCGAAGCGAGCCGCCACCTCATCGAACGCCGCGCGGACCGATGTCCGCATCGGTGACGTCGCATCGAACCGGCAGCGGAGTTTTGCTGATCGCTTTTGCCCGTTCGCGCGCGGCCGACAAATCCACATCGAGCAAAGCGACTTCAGCGCCGGCAGCAGCGAACGCTTTTGCGGTTGCGGCGCCGATTGCGCCGCCCGCGCCGGTGACGGCGGCGATCTGTCCGGCTAGCGGCTTTTCGGTGCGGGCGCCGAGCTTGGCCTGCTCAAGCGGCCAATATTCGCAGTCGAACATATCGGCCTCCGAGATCGACTCGAAACGACCGATCGTTTCGGCGTCGCTGACGCCCTCGATCCAAGTCTCGGCGATATCGGCGGCGATAACGGCATCCTGTTTCGAGCGGCCGAGTCCGAACAGGCCGAGCCCGGGCACCAGCACGACGCGGGGGAGGGGATCGAGTTCTCGTTTAATGCCGCCGCAGCGCGCATTGTGGTGCTCGAAATAGCGATGATACCGCGCGACGAATGCTTCTGCCGCGGCCCGGCGCCGCGCGCGTAAATTCGTCCAATTGGCCTCGCCGTGGAGCCGGCAGCACCAGCGGCCAGTTTTTTGTGCGGATGGTGTGGTCCGGCGTCACCACGCCGCTTTCGCTCAGTCGCGGCAAATCAGTTCGGCTGAGAAAATTCAGCACTTCACCAGTGCAGCGGAATTCCAGAACGAGTCGGCGCCAGGCGCCTTCGACGTGACTGTCCCTCTCGCTGCACGCGCCGCGCACGATCGGCGCAATCGCGGCAACGGATGCGATTTCGCGGGACGCCGGCGCCGCAGCCGCGGCGGACTTGCGATTGCGCGCGATAAACGCCTCGGCGAGCGATACCATCTCGATCATGCGTTCGTAGGCTTCGCGCGCGGTCTCGCCAAAGGTAACGATGCCGTGTTTGCTCAGAATGAGCCCGTCGCTGGCGTTGCTGTGCTCAAAGCTTGCGATCGCCAACTTGGCGAGACCAAATCCCGGCATCGCATAAGGTACAAAAGCCAACCGGCCGCCGAACACGTCGGAGCATTTCTTTTCGCCGTCCGGCTGGTCGATCAGGCTGAGTACCGCGGTCGCGTGCGTGTGATCGACGAACTTGTGCGGCAGGAACGCGTGCAGCATCATTTCGACGGACGGGTTCGCTGCCGTCGGATCGATCAGATTGGCGCGCTCGATGGCGACAATGTCCTCGTCGCCGATGGCTTCGAGCGCACGCAGCTTGCGCATCGGTGCGAGCCGCACGGCCGGCAGGCCTGCTGCATCGATCGATGCCATGTCGGAGCCGGTAGCCTTGACGCGCAACACCTCGGCTTCCTCGCCGAGGAGGTCGCGCATCTGCGTCTTGAGCGACGTGTTACCGCCGCCGTGCAGCACCAGCTTAGGATCGCGGCCGAGCAGTCTTGTTGTGTAGATGCGGAGGGCAAGGTCGCGGTCGACACCGGACTTCGCGGCATCCGCGACCGCGGTTTCAGCGTCACGGTCGACCCACCCGCTTTTCATGACACGCTCCCAGGCGGCTCGGGTATGTGGCGAGCGGCGTGGTTTTGCACGCCGCTTTGGCCGTACCAATCAGCCGCCGGCGAAACGGCGTGACCACCATCCGGTCTTGCGCGGCCGATTGGCGTCCTCGGTTTCGTTGGTTTCGACGGTGGCCGGCTCGGGGTTGGTGTCGGCGGAAGGTATCGGCGCCGGCACCGGCGCCGGCATTTCCGCGCTACCGGCGATTGGAGCGCGCTCGCGCACCGTCGAGCGCCGACGCGGCGGCTCGTGCTCGACTGCTGCAGCCGGTGGCCTTGCCTCCTCATTCACCGGTTCGGTGTGTGCGGGCGGTGGCGCGACCTCAAGGTCGGCGACCGCCGCTTTAAGTTCAGGCTCAGGCGGAGGCTGGGACACCAACTCGTCAACGGGCGCAAGGACTTGGTCCTGCTCGCTCGGTGAGCGGTCGTGATGCGGCGCATCCCCGTTGCGTTCACGATTGCGCCGGCCGCCGCGGCGGCCCCGCCGCCGGCGCCGAGGTTCGCCGTCACGATGCGCTTCGCTACGGCTATCGTTCTCCGCTCTCGCCGTAGTGTCGCCCTGATCCGCTTCGCTCTGCGGCTCGTCGGCCTCTTCGTCAACCGACGGCTCGCCATCGCCTTCTGAGGCGCTTTCATTGACCGAGGGGTTGGCGTCGTCGTGCTGCGAAGCCTGGCCGTTCGCGAACCTGTCGCCATGGTCGCGTCCGCCACGCCGCCGCCGGCGGCGCCGTCGTCCGCCGCCTTCGGTCTGCTCGCCCGCGACCTCCGCAGCAGGCGCCTCGGCATCTTCGCTTTCGGCGGCACCGGCATCTTCGATATCGGCCTCTTCGAGATCGTCCTCTTCCTCGAGCGGCGCGGTCACGGCCGGGGTCTGGGCGGCGATCGCCCGCGCTGCTTCGATCGTGTGCACCTGTTCGCCGCGATCGATCGCGAAAGCCAGCGGTGCGGCGATCGTCTCGTCGGCCATAATCGTGATGCTGATGCTGAAGCGTTCCTCAAGGCCGCGTAAATGGGCACGTTTCTGGTTGAGCACGTAAAGAGCAACGTCGGGCCGCGTGCGCGCAATGAGATTGTGCGTGGCGCCCTTCATGAGTTGCTCCTCGAGCGCACGCAACACCTGCAGTGCCAGCGAAGACACCGAACGGACGTGGCCGCTGCCGCCGCAATAGGGGCATTTCTCCGTCGAGCTTTCGAGCACGCTGGTCCGGATGCGCTGGCGCGACATCTCAAGCAGGCCGAAATGCGAGATACGGCCGACCTGGATACGCGCGCGATCCTGCTTGAGGCATTCCTTCAACCGGCGCTCGACCGAGCGGTTGTTGCGATTCTCCTCCATGTCGATGAAATCGATGACGATCAGCCCGGCGAGATCGCGCAACCGAAGCTGGCGTGAGATCTCGTCCGACGCTTCCAGATTGGTCTTGAGCGCCGTGTCTTCGATATGATGCTCGCGGGTCGCCCGGCCAGAATTGACGTCGATGGCGACCAGCGCTTCGGTCTGGTTGATCACGATATAGCCGCCCGAACGCAACTGCACGACCGGCGAGAACATGGCGTCGAGTTGGTTCTCCACGCCGTGGCGTGACAACAGCGGCTGCGTATCGACGTAAGGCTTTACGTTCTTGGCATGGCTCGGCATGAGCATGCGCATGAAGTCTTTCGCCTCGTGGTAGGCCTCGGGGCCCGCGACGGTCACCTCGTCGATGTCCTTGCTGTAGAGATCGCGGATCGAGCGCTTGACCAGTGACCCTTCCTCGTAAACGAGCTTGGGCGCGCTGGACTTCAGCGTCAGGTCGCGCACGGTCTCCCAGAGCCGCAACAGATATTCGAAATCCCGCTTGATCTCGGTCTTGGTGCGGCTCGCACCGGCGGTACGCAGAATGACGCCCATGCCTTCGGGGACTTCGAGTTCCTGCGCGGCCTCTTTGAGACGGGCGCGGTCCTCGGCACCCGTAATCTTGCGGCTGATGCCGCCGCCGCGCGCGGTATTGGGCATCAGCACCGAATAACGGCCGGCGAGCGAGAGATAGGTGGTCAGCGCCGCCCCCTTGGTGCCGCGCTCTTCCTTGACGACCTGCACCAGCATGACTTGCCGGCGCTTGATGACTTCCTGGATCTTGTACTGGCGGCGATAGCGTGGCGCGCGGTCGGGGACCTCTTCAAGCGCATCCGCGCCGCCGACCGAACTCGACAATCTCTTCGGCCGCTTCGTCGTCCTCGCCGTGATCCTCGTGCCCGCCATTCTCGGCCGGCGCAGCGTGAGCGTCATGTTCGGCATGTTCGTCATGTTCGCTGCTTAGCGGGCCCGCGGTCTCTTCACCCTCGTCATGGGCGTGTACCGGCTCGATGAAGTCGGTGACGGGTTCGTCATCGCCGTGGGTCGCCGTTTCGGCGGCGGCGAAATGCGGCTCGTCCGGCTCGATTTCAGTCTGGGAAGGTGGCGAAGCGTGCGGTGTTTCGGTCTCTGCCTCGTGTGCGGCGCCGATCGGGGGCGAATCCGCGTCTGCTGATTCTGCCTCAACGGGCGAATGATCCTCATGCTCAGGCTCAAACACCGGGCCGCCGCCATCCGCCGACACGTCCGGCAGTTCGCCGGTCTGGCTTTCGTCAGAGGGGTGCGCCAATTCACCGTGCTTCACGCCATCGCGCCGCGCGGCTGACTGACCATGGCGATGCCGGCCTCGCCGCGACCTGCGGTCGACCTCGTCGTCCGCTGCGCGTTGAGCGCGGCCGTCTTCGTCGATCAGGGCCTGCCGATCGGCGACGGGAATTTGATAGTAATCCGGGTGGATTTCGCTGAAGGCAAGAAAACCGTGGCGGTTGCCGCCGTAATCGACGAAGGCGGCCTGTAGCGACGGCTCGACGCGCGTCACCTTCGCCAGATAGATGTTGCCTCGAAGTTGTTTACGCTGCGCGGACTCGAAGTCGAATTCTTCGACACGATTGCCGCGCAAAACCACCACCCGGGTCTCCTCCGGATGGGTCGCGTCGATGAGCATTTTGTTGGCCATTGGCTAGTCTCATGTGGGCTGCTGGCATGCCGGTTCCACCACGCCGCATCGGCGATGGAGGACGGGAGCTCGCCCGATTGTTGGTGAATGAAACGGATCGGAAACCACGAGCGCGGCAAACCGGAAAGTTCCGTGGGCCGGCAAGCGCCGCATGAACGCTGCCGCACAGAATCAATCGGCTCTCGACGTGCGCCTCGAACATGAACTCCAAACCGCAATGAGACGGCAGCGCGAAGCGCAGCCGCGTTTTTGTCGATCGCTCACGGCGTCGGCGCGATTTGGTGCCAGGAGCTTTCGTCGCTCGCTGGCACGCGCATCACGCGCGAAGCTCCGGTTGTCCTGCTCCTCGAGGGAATCAGCGTCGCTTGCTCGTTCCGCCGTCGTCGGCGCCAGTGGTGTTGGAACCATGGCGCCAAGATGGATCGATAGCGGGGTTCGAAAGCGGCGTCCGCCTTGCTCCCGTCTTGTTTTCAGGGAGCCATTCGCGGCGGACGTGCCGGATGCCCTAACGCGACACAACCGGAACCTTTCACCGTCAGCACATCCTTCTTAAGGCCCTCAATGGGGAATTGGCAAGCCGCCTGTGGAGTTTGCGGCGAGGAACCCGGACTTTTATCACGCCGGGCGCTTCATCTCGGCACGGGGGCACTTGGGATTCGTAAGTTTCGATTAACCGTGCCTCCCTATTGGAGTAATACGGGCACAAGGAGTAGGAAGCCGATGGCTGTCCGGGCGCCGCGTTGGGCTCTCCTCGGTTTGCTGTTGACTGCGGCCGTATCGACCGGGGCGGCGGCCGAGCAGCCGGCGCCGCCGGCTCCCGACGCGTACCCAGTTGCGACCGCCGCGCGACTCGGCGGCGATCAGGCCGAAACGCGTTTCGTCATGGACCTGACGCGTAAAATCGAGCTGCGCGCCTTTACGCTCGCCGACCCCTACCGGGTCGTCCTCGATATTCCCGAAGTGACGTTTCGACTTGCGCCGGAGGCCGGCGAGAGCGGACGCGGGCTCATCAAGGCATTCCGTTTCGGTCTGGTCATGCAGGGCGGTTCGCGGCTGGTCTTCGATCTCGCCAAGCCGGCCCGTGTCGACAAGGCCTTCGTCATCGACGCCGCGGATGGTGCCCCGGCACGGCTGGTCCTGATCCTCGTGCCAACCGACCGCGAGAGTTTCTTGCGCAAGATTGCGTTGGACAACAAGCTTGCTGCACGCGCCGAGCCGCCGCCTGCCGCGGTAGCGGCAGACAACTCCGACCTGCGGCCGATTGTGGCGCTTGATCCGGGCCATGGCGGTATAGACACCGGCACCAAGTCGACAAACGGAGAACTGGAGAAGGACATTGTTCTCGACTTCGCCCAGCGCTTGCGCGCTCGGATCGAGAAAGCGAGCAAATACCGCGTGGTGATGACGCGCAGCGACGATACCTACGTCCCGCTCGCCGAACGCGTCCGCATCGCGCGCAGCGTGGGCGCCTCGCTGTTCGTCTCGATCCATGCCGATTCGTTGCCCCACGGTGAGGGCGATGCCCAAGGTGCGACGATCTATACGCTCTCGGATACCGCGTCGGATTCGGCGGCGGAACGGCTCGCCGACGAGGAGAACAGGTCCGATGTCATTGCCGGTGTCGACCTCAAATCCGAACCGGATGATGTCGCGGGTATCCTCATCGATCTTGGCGCAGCGCGAGACCAAGGCCTTTTCGGTCCAATTCGCGCATAAGCTGGTCGGCGACATGAAGGCTGCGACACGGTTGCACAAGAGCCCCATCAAGTCGGCGGGGTTCCGGGTGTTGCGGGCGCCGGATATACCGTCGGTGCTGGTCGAACTCGGCTACGTATCGAATCGGCAGGACCTTCGGTCGCTGCTGTCGGATAATTGGCGGGATCGCACCGCCGATTCGATCGCGCATGCGATCGACAGCTACTTCTCGACCCATATGGTCGGTGCCCGGACCGGCGCGAACTGACCTGGCACCCGGTGTGCCCTAATGGCCTCAGTTTGAACAAAAAACGGAGCGACGACACGCCATGGAGAGAGGGGTCTCTGGCGGCTTGGCACCAATGCTGCCACAGTGGATTCGCCGAGATGCGACGGGTGAATTGGTCAGGCGCGGGCGCCGGCCGAAGCGGGGCTAGACGTTCCCGATGAAGTTCTTACTGCGGTTCCTTGGTTTCCTGTTTGCGGCAGGGACGATCGTGTTCCTCGTCGGCGTGGGCGCGGCCGCCGGGCTGATGTGGCATTACTCCAAGGATCTGCCGGACTACTCGCAACTTCAGGACTATGAGCCGCCGGTGATGACGCGGGTGCACGCCGCCGACGGCTCGCTGTTGGCGGAATACGCCAAAGAACGCAGGCTCTATCTACCGATCCAGGCGATACCGAAGCTTGTCACCAACGCGTTCGTCGCAGCGGAAGACAAGAACTTCTACCAGCATCCCGGGCATCGACATTTACGGCATCGCCCGCGCCGCAATGCTCTACGTCGAAAACTACGGCAGCAATCGCCACCCGCAGGGCGCATCGACGATCACGCAGCAGGTCGCCAAGAACTTCCTGTTGACCAACGAAGTGTCCTTCGAGCGCAAGATCAAGGAGGCGCTGCTCGCCCTCAAGATCGAGCGGGCTTATTCGAAGCAGAAGATTCTCGAACTCTATCTCAATGAAATCTATCTCGGCTTCGGCGCCTATGGCATCGCCGCGGCGTCGCTGTTGTATTTCGACAAATCAGTGCACGAGCTGACGATCGCCGAAGCCGCCTATCTGGCCGCGCTGCCCAAGGGGCCGAACAATTATAATCCGTTCCGCCGCCACGACGAGGCGGTCGCGCGCCGCAATTACGTGATCGATCGCATGGCGGAGGACGGCTACATCACCGCCGATGCCGCCGAAAAGGCAAAGAAAGAGCCGCTGACGTCACCGCGCGGCCCCCCAGCGCGCATATCTTCGCGGCCGAATATTTCGCCGAAGAAGTAAGGCGCTACCTCTTTGATAATTACGGAGAGAAGAAGCTTTACGAAGGCGGGCTCTCAGTGCGCACGACGCTCGACACCAAACTGCAGGCGCTGGCGCGCAAGACCATGATCAACGGGCTCGTCAATTTCGACGAGCAGCAAGGGCTACCGCGGGCCGATCAGCAAGATCGACGTGACCGGCGACTGGGGCGTCAAGCTCGCCGACGTGAAATCGTTGTCGGATATCGATCCCTGGCGGCTCGCGGTGGTGCTCCAGGTCGACGATCAATCGGCGCGCATCGGACTGCAGCCCGGCGCGCGATCCCGGCGGCGCCGTGCTCAAGGATCGCGACGTCGGAATCATACCGCTCGAAGGCGTCAAATGGGCGAAGGCGGCGACCGGGCCGTCAAAGCCGATCCAGCACGTCAGCCAGGTGCTTTCGCCGGGCGATGTCATCTATGTCGAGCCGTCTGAACGATCAAGGGCCAGTTCCGGCTGCGCCAGGTGCCGGAGATTTCCGGCGCCATGGTGGTGATGGACCCGCATACCGGTCGCGTGCTGGCGATGGTCGGCGGCTTCTCGTTCGACCAGAGCCAGTTCAATCGCGCCACCCAGGCGCTGCGGCAGCCCGGCTCGTCGTTCAAGCCGATCGTCTATGCCGCGGCGCTCGACAACGGCTACACGCCCTCGACCATCGTCATGGATGCGCCGATCGAGATCGACATGGGGCGGGCGGCGGCATCTGGCGGCCGGAAAACTACGGCGGCAAATTCTTCGGGCCGTCGACGTTGCGTTTCGGCCTCGAACAGTCGCGTAACGTGATGACGGTGCGGCTGGCGCAGGACATCGGCATGCCGCTGATCGCCGAATACGCCAAGCGCTTCGGCGTCTATGACGAACTGCCGCCCTATCTGTCCTACGCGCTCGGCGCCGGCGAGACGACCGTGCTGCGCATGGTCACCGCCTATTCGATGTTCGACAATGGCGGCCGGCGCGTAAAGCCGACGCTGATCGACCGCATTCAGGATCGCTACGGCCACACCATCTACAAGCACGACGAGCGCGAATGCGTCGGTTGCGACGCCGACAAATGGCACGATCAGCCCGAACCGACGCTGATCGATCGCCGCGAGCAGGTGATCGATCCGATGACCGCCTATCAGATCACCTCGCTGATGGAAGGCGTCGTGCAGCGCGGCACCGCGACCGTCGTCAGGGAAGTCGGCAAGCCGATCGCCGGCAAGACCGGCACCACCAACGACGAGAAGGACGTGTGGTTCATCGGCTATCTCGCCCGATATCGTTTGCGGCGTCTATATGGGCTTCGACAAGCCGCGCCATATCGGGCGCCTGGCGACCGGCGGCCATCTCGCGGCGCCGGTCGTCAAGGATTTCCTGAAAGTCGCGCTCGCCGACAAGCCGCCGATCCCGTTCCGCGTGCCGCCCGGCATCAAGCTCATCCGCGTCGACGCCAACACCGGCATGCGCGCCGGGCCGGGCGACCCGAAAGTCATTCTCGAAGCCTTCAAGCCCGGCACCGCGCCGCCCGACAATTACTCGGTGATCGGCGCGGAGACCGCCAACGGCGCGCGCGGCTGCGCCGGTCTCGCCCGACGCCGATCGCGCCGTGCGCACGCGGCACGGGCGGGTTGTACTGATATCGGGATCAGTGATGCAGGCAGGATCGGCGGTATCTGCATTGCGACATCTGACATCTACATGCTGGCATCTGATACCTGACCTCTGAAATCTGATCCTGACCTCATGCGCGCGGAAATCGAAGCCATCGTCGAAGACATCAAGCAGTCGGTCGGGCTGCTGAGGAGGCATCTTTGACGTCGACAAGGCGCGCGCGCGGCTTGCCGAGCTGAATCGGCAGGCCGAAGACCCCGATCTCTGGAACGATCCGCAGCGCGCCAGCCGGCTGATGCAGGAGCGCACCGCGCTCGACGATCAGCTCAGCGCGCTGTCGCGCATCGAGCAGGAGCTCGACGACCAGATCACGCTTGATCGAGCTCGGCGACGCCGAGAAGCGATCAGAAGGTCATCGCCGAGGCGGAAGCGGCGCTGCGCAAGCTCAAGGCCGAGGTCGCGCGGCGCGAGCTCGAAGCGCTGCTCTCCGGCGAGGCCGACAACAACGACTCCTATCTCGAAGTCCATGCCGGCGCCGGCGGCACCGAGAGCCAGGACTGGGCCGTCATGCTGCTGCGCATGTATACGCGCTGGGCCGAGCAGCACGGCTTCAAAGTCGATTATATCGAGGAGACCCAGGGCGAAGAGGCCGGCATCAAATCGGCCACCATCGAGATCAAGGGCCGCAACGCCTATGGCTGGCTCAAGACCGAGAACGGCGTGCACCGGCTGGTGCGCATCTCGCCGTTCGATTCCAATGCGCGCCGGCACACCTCGTTCGCCAGCGTCAACGTCTATCCGGTGGTCGACGACCGCATCAAGATCGACATCAAGGAAGCCGACGTGCGCGTCGACACGCATGCGCTCCGGCGGCGCCGGCGGCCAGCACGTCAACAAGACCGAATCGGCGATCCGTCTCACCCACATCCCGACCAACATCGCGGTGGTGTGCCAGAACGACCGCTCGCAGCATCGCAACCGCGCTCAGGCCTGGCAGATGCTGCGCGCCAAGCTCTATGAGCTCGAACTGAAGAAGCGCGAAGAAAAAGCCGCCGCCGATCAGGCCGCCAAGACCGACATCGGCTGGGGCCACCAGATCCGCTCCTACGTGCTGCAGCCCTATCAGATGGTGAAGGACCTGCGCACCGGCGTCTCGACCTCCAACACCGCCGGCGTGCTCGACGGCGACATCGATCAGTTCACGGAAGCGGCGCTGGCGCAGAAGGCGTTCGGCACCGCGCCGGCGAGGTCGAGGACGTCGAGTAGGGCTTGCCCGACGCGCCGCTCTGCAGAGGTCGAACGCAGATGGTGCAATGTACGCCGGACGGCTATCTCTCAGAGTCGCGCCGAGACAGGGCTTGTGATGCGCCAACGGCGCCGGCAGAGAATTTTGCCGGATCGACCGCCTCGCCGTCGACGCGCGTCTCGTAATGCAGATGCGGGCCGGTCGAGCGGCCGGTCGAGCCGAGCCTGCCGATGACCTGGCCGATCCGGACTTCTCGCCGACCCTGACGTCGATCTCCGACATATGGCCGTATCGGGTCGCAAGCCCGTTGCCGTGATCGATTTCGACCATCTTGCCATAGCCGCCGCTCCAGCCGGCGATGGTGACCGTGCCGGCGGCGGTGGCGTGGATCGGTTCGCCGATGTCGCCGCGGAAATCGAGGCCGGTATGCATGGCCGCCACGTGCACGAATGGATCGATGCGCACGCCGAACGGCGAGCTGACGTCGATCTCGCCGGTCACCGGTTTGCGCACCGGCACCGTGACCAGCGTGCTGCTCGAGCCGTCGGCATAGGCGCGCGCGACGTTGACGCGGATCAGCGCGCGCTCGAAGCTTGGCTTTCCGGCGGCAGCTTCACCGGAACGAACGGGCCGCCGATCGCGCTCGGTCGCGGCGTCGAGCTTGAGGCCGAGCTGGGCGAGCACGCTGCGGATCTTGCGCGCCTTGCTTTCGTAGCGCTCCTGCATCTGCGCCGAGCGCAGCGGTCTGGCGGTGTTCGACGCGATCGAGCGAGGCTTCGACGCGCTCGAGCTTGGCGCGATATCGGCGCTTGCTTGCCGCGGCCGGATCGCGATCGGCTCGAGCAAGCGTGTCGCCGATCGGCGACGGCGAGCGCTCGGTCGAGCCGCGGCGCCGCGGCGCCGTGTCTGATCGAGCCGGTCGTGGCCGGGTCGGCGACGCCGCCGAGTGCGGTGGCGCGCGATTCCAGCGTGGCCTGGCGGCGCATCAGGTCATCGAGCTTCTGCTCGAACTGTTCCTGGTCCAGCAATTGGCGGCTGGTGGTGCGATCGATCTGCGCGCGCAGTTCGGCGATGCGGTCTTCATAGGCGAATTGCTGCTCGGCCTGGCGCGCGATCAGGCCCTTGAGGACATCGTCGCGGAACGCGAAATAGGTCGCGGTGGTGATCGACCAGCCGGCCATGATCACGACGGTGCCGACCGCGATCCAGAATGCCACCGGCCCGAACCGGACCTGCCGGCCGGCATGCGCGATCGTGTAGCCGGCGCCGGCTCGGCCGGCGGACTTGGCCGCGCGTGGCGCGGCTCGATGCCGGCGCGCGACGGCGCGCGGCACGGATGTTGCGTACGCGCGACGCTGATGCGACTGAGACGCTGTCCACTGCGACATTGACGCTCCCACCCGCACCGGCCAGTCGCGACCGGCCACCCAGGGAGCGGATTTGAGCCGCTTATGGTTAACATTCGGCAAACCGCGGCGGTGATTTTGTCGGCCTGGGTAAATGCTTCGGCAACGATTGCACAAGCGCTCGTTCAGAGCGCCTTGGCGGCGGCGAGCACCTCCTCGGCGTGGCCGTCGACCGAGACCTTCGGCCATACCCGCGCGATGCGCTGATCGGGCCCGATCAGGAACGTTGTGCGCACGATGCCCATGAACTTGCGGCCGTACATCGATTTTTCCTGCCAAACGCCATAGGCCTCGAGCATCGGTGCTTTTCGTCCGAGGCGAGCGCGATCGCGAGCTTGTGCTTTGTCTTGAATGCATCCTGCGCCGGCACCGGGTCGGCAGAGACGCCGAGGATCTCGGTGCCGGCGCGGCGCGAAGGCGCCTTCAGCCGCGAGAAGTCGATCGCCTCCTTGGTGCAGCCGGGGTGTCGGCGCGCGGATAGAAATAGAGCACGAGCTTGCGCCCGGCGAAGTCGGCGAGCGACACCGTTCCGCCGCCGTCGCGCGGCAGGCTGAAAGCCGGCGCTTTGCGCGACCAGCTGGTCGGAGCATTGCGGCGGACTTGTCGCGGAGCGGTCTGTCTGGGCTTTCGGCCATATGCCTTCCTTTCGACGCTTTCCAAGGGGCATTCTGCGCTCCCAGAATACGCGCGCGCGCTGGCGCGGTCGATTCGGTCGACGGCTCGATGCGGCCTCGCGGGTGGGATCGCGTCGACTGCGATCGTTCTGACGGCACCACGGACGAGGGGACGCCCGAGGGGGCATGGCGAACCAAGATAGGCACAGCGCGGCGCTCCCGAAGCGGGAGTCGGTCGTGCATCCGCGTCGCCGACGGCAGCTTCGGCCGCGGCTCATCGCGGCGAGCGCTGCGGCGACGGCCGCTATTTGGCGGCCTATCGGCGGCTGCTGGCGCGGCACCAGACGTCTGATCCGGCGCGTCGGCATCGGCGGCGGCATTCTCGCCGGGCTGTCTTGTCGTCGGCTGCGCTCGGCTTGTGGTGGCGGCTTTCGAGCGGCCCCATTCAGCTCGACGTCGCCACCCCCTGGCTGGCCTCCGCGATCGAAGAGAATTTCGGCAGCCAGCGAACACGTCGAGGTCGGCGGCACCCAGATCGAGCGCACCGAGAACGGCGGCGCCGCAGTGCGCATCCGCGATATCGTCGTGCGCGACCCCGACGGCACCGTCGTGGCGAGCGCGCCGAAAGCCGAGGTCCACGTCTCGGGCATGAGCCTGCTCAGCGGCCATATGCGCGCCGAAAGCCTCAACCTGGTCGGCGCCGAAATGGCCGTGCGCATCGAGCGGGACGGCGATGTCACGGTGTTTGCCGGCGCCAATAAACATCCGATCGCAACGGCCTCGGTGCCGGCCGCTGCCGCGGCGGTCGCCGCTGCCGCCAACCGCATGCGACAAGTCCGCGCGGGCGGCGCGGCGCCGTCGCCGGTCGCCGCCTGCGGTCAGCGCCGCTCCGCGGCACAGCGCCGTTCCGCACGGCTGACCGGCGATGTCTTCGCCGCGCTGCTGGCCTGGATCGACGGCATCGGCGAGACCGGGCTTGACGGCCATGATCTGCGCGAACTCGGGTTAAGAACGGCAATCTCACCGTCGATGACGAGCGCACCGGCAAGCGTTGGACCTTTCAGGATATCACGCTCAGCCTGGAGCGGCCGCACGGCGGCGGCGTGGTGGTGACCGTCGGCTCTGACAATGCCGAGCGGCCGCTGGGGACTGACGGCCTCGATCAAGCCCACCCGCGAACGGCTACCACAGCATCGCAGCTTGAAGGCCGCCAGGTTTCCGCCAACGATCTCCTGCTGGCGTCTCGTCTCGGCGACGGCACATTGCAGGCCAACCTGCCGTTGTCGGCGAGTGTGCGCGGCGAGATCGGCCCGGACGGCATGCCGCGATGCTCTGACCGGCCGCATCGTCGCCGATGCCGGCTTCGTCAGCGATGCCGAGCGAGCGCCGACGGCCGTATCGATATCGACCGCGCCGAATTCAAATTCAATTGGGATGCCGCGAACCGCGTCCTGGCGGTGCCGTTCCAGATTCTTTCCGGCGGCAATCGGATCACGCTGCTTGGGCAGGTCGAGGCGCCGACCGGAGCCTGGCGGCATCTGGGCGTTCAAGATCGGCGGCGGCACGGTTGTGCTGAACGCTCGCCAATACGCAAGGCGACTCCGCTGATCCTCAACCGCATCGCGGTGAGCGGCCGCTATCGATGCGGCCAAGCGGCGCTTCATGATCGACGAAGGCGATATCGGCAATACGGATGTGCGGCGTCGCCATGTCCGGCAATGCCGACTATTCCAGCGGCGATCTGCGCTTGACCGCCGGTTTTGCCGGCACGCGCATGCCGGTCGGATACCTTGAAGCGCATGTGGCCGGTTTTCGTCGCGCCAAAAGTGCGCGACTGGTTCAAGGACCACCTCACGAGCGGCACGCGTCGAACGCCTGGTGATCGCCGTGAATGCTCCGCTCAATACGCTCAAGGCGAGCGGGCCGCCGCTTCCCGACGACGGGCTTGTCCATCGACGCCGCTCGCCACCAACTGCGTGATCCAGCCGGTCAAGGCTTGCCGGCGCTGCGCGACGCCGATCTCAACGTGCACATCGTCGGCCGCGACGCCCAGATCACGCTCGGCAAGGCGACGGCCGATCTGCCTTCCGGGCGGAAGCTCGTCGTGTCTTCCGCCTTGTTCGAGGTGCCCGACACGGCGCCGCACGAGCCGCCGGCGCGCGTACACTTCAAGCTCGACGGTCCGGTGCCGGCCGCCGCCGAACTTTTGAGCACGGACCGTCTGCGCGATGCCGCCGAGCGTGCCGTTCGATCCGTCGACGACCCGCGGTACGATGAGCGGGCTGGTGTCGCTCGGCTATGCCGCTGCGGCCTGATCCGCCGCCTGGATCGACCAATTACGCGATCAGCGGTCGACGCCACCAATTTCTCCGCCGATCACATGATCATGGGCCAAAAGGTCGACGCCGCGGCATTGAAGGTGAGCGCCAACGCCGCATGGCTTCGAGATCAAGGGCGACGTCAAGATCGGCGGCACGCCGGCAAGTCTCGATTACCGCAAAATGCGCAGCGACAGCGATGCCGAGGTCCACATTCAAGGCATGCTCGACGAGACCGCGCGGCGCAATCTCGGCCTCGATCCGTCGAACTCGATCAGCGGAGCCATACCGATCCGGCTGGCCGGCCACGTCTCATCGACGTCCGAACGCGACGGCCGCTTTAACGTAGAAGCCGATCTGACGCCGGCTCAGATCGATGGTTATTTGCCCGGTTGGGTCAAGCCAGCCGGCAAGCCGGCACGCGCCACCTTCACGGTGACGACCAAGCCGCAATCGATCACGCATCGACGACCTGCTCATTGAAGGCGCGGGCGGCGGTGTGAAAGGTGTCGTCGAGTTCGATGGCTCGGGCGATCTGCAATCGGCCAATTTTCCGTCTTACGGCTTCTCCGACGGCGACAAGCGCCACCCTGAAGGTTGAACGCGCGCCGGACGGCGCGTTGCGCGTCGTCATGCGCGGCGAAGTCTATGACGGCCGCGGCTTTTGTTAAAGCGCTATCCGGCGGTCCCTCCGGCGATCAGCCGAGCAAGCGTCAGACGCCGGACATCGACCTCGATATGAGGCTCGGCGCCGTTGTCGGCTTCAATGGCGAGGCGGTGCGCAGCCTCGATCTGAAGATGTCGCGCCGTGCCGGCGAAATTCGCAGCTTCGGCATGAGCGCAAAGATCGGTCGTGATGCGACGCTGACCGGCGACCTGCGCAGTCGTGCCGGCGCACGCCAGGTGGTCGCCATCGATACGACCGATGCCGGCGCCTTTCTTCGCTTTACCGACGTCTATTCACGCATGTCGGGCGGTCAGATGGCGATCACGATGGATCCGCCGTCGTCCGCCAATCCCGCTCAGCAGGGCGTTCTCGACGTGCACAATTTCACCGTCCATGACGAGATCGCAGCTCCAGCGCGCTGTCGCGAATGGCGCACAGGGCTCTGGCAGCAACATGGATTTCTCCGGTATGCGGGTCGATTTCACCAAGACGCGCCGGACGGGTCGCGCTGCGCGACGGCGTCGTCCGCGGACCGGTCCTCGGCGGCACCATTGACGGGACGGTCGATTACGCTCGCGATGAAGTGCACATGCGCGGCACCCTCGTTCCGCTGTACGGACCCAACAATCTGCTCGGACAACTGCCGCTCGTCGGTCCGTTCCTGGGCGGCGACAAGGAGGGCTTGCTTGGCGTCACCTACGAGGTGGTGGGCAGGCCGGGAAATCCGGTGCTCCACGTCAACCCGATTTCGGCGTTGGCGCCGGGCCTCTTGCGCAAGGTGTTCGAGTTTCCAGCGACCAATTTCACGCCCTCGACGGCTCCTTACGGCGGCTTGGAGAATAACCGCTGATGCGCGGTCAGGTCGGCTTGAGCAGCACGTGCCGCTTGCGCCCGAGCGAGAGCTTGATGACGCCGTCAGCCGTGACCTCGGTTTCGCCGATCGCAGCCTTGTCGCTGGTTACGCGCACGTCGTTGACCATGATCGCGTTGTTGGCGATGGCGCGCCGCACCTCGCCGTTGGATGCCGCAAGACCGGCTTTGACGAAGGCGGCCAGCACGCTCATGCCGGCCTTCAGTTCGGCCGTGGCACTTCGATCGTCGGCAAGCTTGGCGCCAAGCCGCCTTCCTCGAAAGTCGTGCGCGCCGTTTGTGCGGCGGCTTCATCGGCCGCCGCGTCGCCGTGCACCAGCGCGGTCGCGCCGGTCGCGAGAATCTTTTTTGCTTCGTTGATCTCGGCGCCCTTCAGTGCGGCGAGGCGTTCGATCTCGTCGAGCGGCAGCACCGTGAACAACTTGAGGAAGCGGCCGACATCGGCGTCCTCGGTGTTGCGCCAGTACTGCCAGTATTCGTAGGGGCTGACCAGATCGGCATTGAGCCACACCGCGCCGGCTGCGGTCTTGCCCATCTTGGCGCCCGAGGACGTGGTGATGAGCGGCGAGGTCAGCGCAAACAATTGCGCGTTATGCAGGCGGCGGCCGAGATCGATGCCGTTGACGATGTTGCCCCACTGGTCGGAGCCGCCCATTTGCAGCACGCAGCCGTGGCGCCGATACAGCTCGACGAAATCGTAGGCCTGCAGGATCATGTAGTTGAATTCCAGGAACGACAGCTCCTGCTGCCGTTCGAGCCGCAGCTTCACCGAATCGAATGCGAGCATGCGGTTGATGGAAAAATGCCGGCCGACGTCGCGCAGGAAGTCGATGTAATTGAGCGCATTGAGCCAATCGGCATTGTTGGCCATCACCGCGTCGTTTGGCGCCATCGCCGAAATGCAGGAAGCGCGCAAAGATCGCGCGGATGCTCTCTGAGGTTTTCGTTGATCGCGTCTTCGGTCAGCAAGCGGCGGCTCTCGTCCTTGCCGGACGGATCGCCGACGCGCGTGGTGCCGCCGCCCATCAGCGCGATCGGCCGATGGCCGGTCTGCTGCAGCCAGTGCAGCATCATGATCGGCAACAGCGAGCCGACATGCAGCGAAGGCGCGGTGCAGTCGAAACCAATATAGGCGGTGACTGGTTGAGGTCTGCGCGAGCGCATCCAGCGCCTCGGGCTCCGAGACCTGGTGGATGAAGCCGCGGTTGGCGAGAACATTGAGAAAGTCGGACTTGTAGGCGCTCATAAACTCGATGTTTCGTGTTATCCGGCGCGCAAAGCCGCGGTTCGCGGCGGCGGGCGCCGCTGGTGTAACAGGTCCGGCGCGTGATTCAATCGAAGAACGTGGCCGAAGCCGATCGCGATGGCAAAGTAACAGTATCAGCGGTAACGCCGGCGCGCGCTCAAGCACCGGCGTTTCCTCCCTGGCCGCGCGCAGTCTGCGCGGACTGCCGATTACGCTGCCGGCCGAGCCGGGCAGGTATAATCGTTACTTCGCCGCCGCTTCCTTGAGCGGATCTTTGACCGCTTCGAAAGTTTCGAACTGCTTGGCCCACGGCTCGCCGTCGATCTTCTCGACCTTGCGGATGTAAACGTTCTGTACGATGTCGCGCGTGCGCGGATCGATCGAGATCGGGCCGCGCGGGCTTTCCCACTTCATGCCCTTCATCGCGCCGACGATGGCGTCGGCGTCGGTATTGCCGTTGGTCTTTTTCAGCGCCTCGTAGATCAGATGCATGCCGTCATAGCCGCCGACCGAAATGAAATTGGCGCGATGGCCGGTCGCTTTCTGATAGGCCGCGACATACTGCTTGTTGAGCGCGAATTGTGGGCCGCCGAATAGATGCCTGCCGTAACGACGCCGAGAAGAGAGTCGCCGGTTCCCGGCAGGTCGTCGTCGTCGACGATGTCGCCCGGGCCGACCAGCTTGATCCCGGACTTGTCGAGGCCGCGCTCGGCAAATTGTCTGGCGAACGGTCCCGCCTGTCCGGCCGGAACGAAGACGAACAGCGTATCGGGCTTGAGGTCGCGCGCGCGCTGCAGGAAAGGCGCAAAGTCCGGATTGGCAAGCGGCACCTTGAGCGTCTCGAGCATCTGTCCGCCGCCCTTGGTGAAATTCTGCTCGAAGACCTTGCCGGCTTCAGCTCCGGGCGCCCAATCCGACAGGATCGAGACGGCTTTCTTGCTGCCGTTCTTGATCGCCCAATCGGCAATGATGCCGGACTGCTGACCGAGCGTGAAACTGGTGCGCACGTAATATGGCGAGCGCTCGGTGACGACCGAGGTCCCCGACACCATGACCACCGTTGCCACTTTGCCCTGGGTGGCGATCGGCGCCATCGACATCGCGCTCGGCGTCAGGCCGGCGCCGAGGAAGCTCACCTTGTCGTTGACGATCAGTTCCTGCGCGAGGCGCTTGGCGTTATCAGGCACGCTTGCATCGTCCTTGATGATGAGCTCGATCTTCTTGCCCGCAACCGTGTCGCCGTGCTGCGCCACATAGAGCTTGGCGGCATCCGAGATTTCCCGGCCGACCGCGCCCGAGTTGCCGGTCATGGGAATAACGATGCCGATCTTGACGGTGTCCTGCGCGGCGGCGCTGCCGGCGGCCAAGGCCGAAATCGCAGCGGCCAGACAACTTGCGGCGAAATGCTGACTTCGCATGATATCCCCCTGTGTCGCTTTCTTTCTGTATCCGGTCAGACCTATTGAAGGGAAGCCGAGTGGCGATTGCAAGATCGGCAAATCGCCGCGGCCAATCAGAGTGCAGTCGTTCTCGCAACGCAGTTAATCCCCGCGGCGCTCCGCGCCCGAGGTTTGCGTACAGGGAAGCGGAGCGCCGACAGGCGCGCCGTCGTGACCCGCATCATCGGATGCGGGCGCGCGCCCTGCGTCCTCTTTCTCCTCCCCCGTTTGCGGGGAGAGGTTGGGAGGGGGCGCGCTCGCCTCTCGGCGCTCCACTGCGGCTCTCGCCAAGGCTTTTACCCCTTGGCTCAGCCCAGACCGCGCTTCCTGTGCGCCGGATCGGTGCCTTGTTGGGCTCCCCGGGCCTCAGTGCAGCGAGCTCCTCGCGGACCGGTCATCATGCCGGACGGGCGGAGTTCTGGGCCGCCCGGGAGCAGGGTTACGAGCCCCGCGCGCGAGCGCCGCACTTGCTCCGATCAACGGCCGTCACCGGTTGACGTCCCTCACTGAGCAAGATTCGTCGAATGTAGCTACCAAGGCGACGTTTGTCAAGAAGTTTCGCTGTATCGGGGACTTGGCTTGATGCTCTCGAATTATTCCTCTGGTCCCTTTTGGTAGCGGAACAAGTCTCCAGGGGCATGGTTGAGCAAAGATCGCACCGTGCACTTTTCCAATCAGGAGGATGCTTATGAAAAAATTGACAACCGTTTTGACTGCCACCGCCGTTCTCTTTGCGGTCTCGGTTTCTGCCCCGGCGTTCGCGCAGGGCATGAGCGGACAGGGCCCTAACACCGGCACAAATCCGTCGAACCCGCCAAAGAACAAGAACGGCTCGGCGGTTAAGCAGACTGGCGCCAAGAATCGGAGTCCGGCGTCACAAAACTCCGGCGTGAAGCAGGAGAAGTAGAATCTCTTCGACGTATGAGAAAGAGGCCGCCTCAGTTGGCGGCCTCTTACTGTTGGATTGCAATCGAAGTCATTGGCACAGGCAATTGTGACTGCTGTGCAAAGTCAGATGTCCGCGACCTTGCTTTCGTATTCCCATTTGTCGGCTGACGTTCGCCATCTCGACACGCGCCCCAAAGGCCTGTCAGGCGCTTTCGCTCCAATCTTATTTGAGAACTGAATAGGTTTGCTTCGTCATCCCCGTGCGACTTTTGCGCTTTCAGCAATGCAGACATCAAAGGCCGGACCTAGGGCCGGGTATTGACTTTCGTTTCCGTTATGTTCTCATGAGGCATGCGTCCGCGCCGATACCCTCCGCCATGGAAAATCGAGGAACGACGCGAGTTCTTACATCGTGACCGACGCAAGGGGACAGAGTTTTGCCTTTATCTATTTCGAGGACGAGCCGGTCCGGCAATCTATAACCAAACGCATCGGTCGCGACGATGCTTGGCAACTCGCCCGCGCCATCACGCGCATACCGGATTTGCTCCACCGCGATTGAAGAAGGCAGGCGGTTAGGGAAATGACAATGGATGTCTTAAAGACCGTCTTTCGGCTCAGACTTTAGTGTATATTCCGGCTATGCCTGCTGACCCCCTTGTCGACGCCATGAATGCCGAACTCCGGGCCGCCGGTCCGGGTCTTGTCGATAACGGCGGCGTTCTTCAGAGCATTTTGGCTGGCTGCGGCGATTGCATCAAAATTCTCGATCTTGACGGTCGCCTTCAGTTCATGAGCGAAGGCGGCAAGCGCGTCATGGAGGTCGACGACTTCAGCGCGTTGAAGGGTTGCCCTTGGCCTGACTTTTGGAACGGCGAAGGTCATGGACAAGCGGTCGTGGCGGTGGAGACAGCCAAGGCGGGCAAAACAGCGCGTTTTAGCGGCCCTGCTAATACCGCCAAAGGCAGCCCCCGATTTTGGGATGTGCAGGTATCGCCGATTTTCAGCTTGGACGGCCGAACGTCACACCTGCTGTCGATATCGCGCGACATTACTGAAGAACACGAGGCGAAAAAGCAGCAGGAGCGAATCGTCGAGCGCGAGCGTTTTCTCAGCGAGGAATTGTTACATCGTACCAAAAATACCCTTGCGTTGGTCCTCTCGGTGGCAAATCAAACATTTCGCGGCGAGGCTTACGCCGCCGCGCTTCAGACTTTCAGCGATCGTGTCATGACTCTCGCACGCGCTAATGACAACGTTAATAGTGCGAACGGGACCAAGACTACTCTCTCCGACATCGTCGATGCGGGCCTGATGGCGCACCGAACAGGCGAAGGACGGTTTAGAGTTTCCGGTCCGAAGGTGAATGTCTCATCGAGACAGGCGGTGACTTTGACGCTCGCAATCAATGAACTCGCTACAAATGCCGCGAAATACGGCGCGATGTCGTCACCGACGGGAAGGGTTGAAATCACGTGGACAACCGCGTTGAACGGAACGCCTTCGTTTCGGTTTCTCTGGCGAGAAAAAGGCGGCCCCATTGTCGTCAAGCCGAGCCGTGTCGGCTTTGGAAGCCGGCTCATAAGCGATTTTGTGGCAAAAGATTTTGGCGGTGACGTCCGACTTTCGTACGAACCCGACGGTGTGGTTTGCGAAATCAATTGTCCGATCGAGCATTTGGAAACCTAGCCGCGACTGCCCGAGGCGGAACTGAAAGCACAACGGCCCGCTTAATGGCGGGTGCGTTGACGTGCCGACGCCCTTTTTGATCCCGCTGGCACATTCACAACGCGCATTCCAGCACGGCCGCCTTCCGGGCGGCTGATCATCAGGGAGCCATCATGGCGAGAGCGAAACAATTGGACGATCTTTTCCACGACACTCTGAAAGATATCTTTTTTGCTGAGAAAAAATTCTCTCGACTTTGCCCAAAATGGCGAAGCGGTGCGTTCGCCTGAACTGAAGAAGGCTTTCGAAAGGCACCGGGGCGAAACTGAGGGCCATGTTGCGCATCCCCTTTGTCGGGAGTCAACAAACGGAACAAAAGTTCCGGAGCCAATGGGAAGGCACAGCCGTTCTCACCTCATCGATCACCGTAAAATTAGATCAGAACTGAAGGAATTCACCTGTGGTTGCTTAGCATCGCGATTCCGACCATCATCTGTTTGCGATTTTCTCCCCACTAACGAAAGGAACCTGGGCCGCAAGGCGCAGCTACATCGCGATGATCAAACCGGACAGCCGCGCTCGGATTCTCACCCAGACGCGAAATCTGAAAATGGCGCAGTCGGCTCACGCCTACGTGCGCGGCAGCACTGTCAAGTTTTACGAATGGCTCGAGAACAGCGGTCGCGGCAAAATGCCGGAAGGCCCTCCGGTCTGGATTTGCGGCGACTGCCATGTCGGCAATCTTGGGCCGCTCGCCGATCCCAAGGGTCACGTCATGGTCCAGATCAGGGACCTCGATCAGACCGTGATCGGCAACCCCGCCCATGATTTGGTTCGGCTGGGCCTCTCACTGGCGTCGGCGGCGCGCGGATCGGACTTGCCTGGTGTAACAACTGCGCGCGTTCTGGAAGAACTCGTCGCCGGCTATCAGGCGGAGCTATCGGCGAGCTTCACGACCGACAAGGATAAGTCGCACCGGCCCAAATCCATTCAGGCGCTGCTGGCGCAGGCCACACGACGCCGGTGGCGGCATTTGGCGCAGGAGAGGCTTGATACCGTCAAGCCGACCATCCCATTGGGAAAGCGTTTCTGGGCGCTGACGTCGGATGAGCGCGCGGCTTTGCGCGACATGTTCACCAGCGATTCCGTAAGGCCGATGCTGACCGCACTCAGCGCTCGCTCGAAGGACGATCCCATCGCGCTGCTCGATGCTGCCTATTGGATGAAAGGTTGCAGTTCGCTCGGCCGCCTTCGCTACGCGGCTCTGCTTCGAATAGGCAAGGGCAAGGATTCAAGTTCGTGCCTGATCGACGTCAAGGAGGCGGCCACAGCCGCGGCTCCCAGGGCATCGAAAGTGAACATGCCGCGCGACAATGCCGTTCGGGTGGTGACGGGCGCGAAGGCGCTTTCGCCGAATCTCGGTGAACGCATGATGGCCGCAAAGCTGCTGGGAAAGTCCGTCGCTATTCGAGAGCTTATGCCGCAAGACCTCAAGATCGAGATCGACCAGTTGGGCCGTGAGGAGGCGAAGAGTTTAGCGCGCTATCTGGCCGGCGTCGTCGCACGCGCGCATGGTCGCCAAATGACGGCGGGCCAGCGCCGGGAATGGCGGGCCGATTTGGCCAGAAACCATAAGGCTTCCCTCGAAGCCCCGTCTTGGTTGTGGGCGAGCGTCGTCGAGTTGATCGGTTTGCACGAAAGTGCGTACCTCGACCACTGTCGCCGTTTTGCGCTTGATGAAGCCGCTTGATTGGGCGGCCCTTGGCAGCGGCCTGAGGGCCGCTACGCTCGCTGCCTTATGGCCGCTGCGCCTCACGCCGCCGTGGTGCGGCGGTCGCCTTTGAGGCGCTTGTCGAGGTAGGCGCTGATCGAGCTCATCAAGGGCTCGATCTTGCCGTCGAAGAAGTGGTTGGCGCCGGGCACGACCTTCTGCTCGATGACGATGCCCTTTTGGGTCTTGAGCTTCTCCACCAGGGTGTTGACGTCGCGCGGCGGCACGACGGCGTCCTTCTCGCCATGGATGATGAGACCCGACGACGGGCAGGGCGCCAGGAACGAGAAATCGTAAAGGTTCGCCGGCGGTGCAATCGAGATGAAGCCTTCGATCTCAGGCCGGCGCATCAGGAGCTGCATCCCGATCCAGGCGCCGAACGAGAATCCGGCGATCCAGCAACTGCGCGCCTCGGTGTTGACGGTTTGCGCCCAGTCGAGGGCGGCTGCCGCATCCGACAACTCGCCGATGCCGTGGTCGAAGCCGCCCTGGCTGCGGCCGACGCCGCGGAAGTTGAAGCGCAGCGCGGAAAAGCCCCGATGCACGAACGCGTAGTAGACCTGGTACACGATTTGATGGTTCATCGTGCCGCCGAATTGTGGATGCGGGTGGAGCACGATGCCGATCGGCGCATTCTTCTGTCGCGCGGGGTGGTAACGACCCTCGATGCGGCCTCCGGGCCCCGTGAAAATAACTTCGGGCATGATTCTAAACCTCGATCGGCGCTATGGCGTTTGCAGGGTGGACTTCAGGCGCGTCCTTGACGGCACCGCCGAGCGCACGTAAGCCATTAAAACCATTTCAGATTTTCTGATCCGGCGGCGTGCATTGTGGCGGCAAAAGCATTGTCGCGACTTCTAGCACAGGCCGGGGGCCAAAAAGCAAGCACAACGAGCATGTTGGAGCGCAGCTATTTCGATTGGAACGCCACGGCGCCGCTCCGCAAGGAGGCGCAGGAGGCGTTGCAGTCTGCCCTGCAAGTCGCCGGCAATCCTTCCTCCGTCCACGCCGAGGGGCGCGCCGCACGCCGTCTCGTCGAGGGTGCGCGAGAGAACGTGGCGGCGCTGGTCGCCGCGCGGCCGGCCGACGTGTTCTTCACGTCGAGCGGCACCGAGGCGAACATGCTGGCGCTGACGCCGGCGATCGAGACGGCTGACGACAAGCGGCCGCGCGACCGGCTGCTGATGTCGGCTATTGAGCATTCCTCGGTGCGGGCCGGCGGGCGGTTTGCGCGCGATGCGATTGCGGATGTTCCCGTCCATGGCGACGGACGGGTCGACCTCGCGGCGCTGACGGATGCTGTGGCAAAAGCCTCGCGGCCGCTGGTGTCACTGATGCTGGCCAACAACGAAACCGGGGTGCTGCAGCCGGTCCTGGAGGCGGCCGCGATCGTGCATGCGGCTGGCGGCTTGCTCCACGTCGATGCGGTGCAGGCAGCGGGGCGCGTCTCCTGCGATATCGGGGCGCTGGGTGCCGATCTCCTGACGCTTTCCGCACATAAGATCGGCGGTCCGAAGGGCGTTGGCGCCCTGGTGCGGCGTAACGAGGATATTCATCTGGCCGATCCCCTCATCCGCGGCGGCGGCCAGGAGCGCGGCTGGCGGGCCGGTACGGAAAATGTCGCCGGAATCGCGGCGTTCGGCGCGGCGGCGGGGATGGCCCACCGCAACTTCGCAGCCGAGGCTGCCGGCATGCTGGAACTGCGGACTTTGCTGGAAACGGGACTGAAGGCGATTTCGCCGCAGGCCGTGATCTTCGGCGCCGCGGCCGAACGGCTGCCCAACACGACGCTGTTTGCGACCGAGCGCATGAAGGCCGAAACGGCGGTCATCGCCTTCGACCTCGAGGGCATTGCCGTCTCGTCCGGCGCCGCCTGCTCGTCCGGCAAGGTGCAGCCCTCCCATGTCCTTGCGGCCATGGGGGTTTCGCCCGCGCTGAGCCGCGGCGGCGTGCGCCTGAGCCTGGGCTGGACCACCACAGAAAGCGATATCGAGCGCCTCCTCGGCGCTTGGAGAAAGCTCTCAAGTGCATTATCTAAGGGTCAGCGCGGCATAGCCGCCTAAATGGTTGCATGGATGATCGTTTCAGCGGCCCTTGGAATAGTTCAAGCGGCCGGAATGGGGTGACCCGAAGCCAGGACACCAACCATAACCGACTCAATCCAACCCGCGGTCCTTGAAACCGTGAGCGGAGGGACGAATGCCGGCAGTACAAGAGACCGTCGATAGGGTCCGCCGTATCGATGTCGACCAGTATAAGTATGGGTTCGAGACACTGATCGAATCCGACAAGGCTCCTAAGGGCCTGTCGGAAGACACCATACGGTTCATCTCAGCGAAGAAGAACGAACCCGAGTGGATGCTGGCCTGGCGGCTCGACGCCTACAAGCGCTGGCTGACCATGCCCGAGCCGAAATGGGCCAAGGTCGAATTTCCCCAGGTCGATTATCAGAGCATCTATTATTACTCCGCCCCGAAGAAGAAAGACGGTCCAAAATCGCTGGACGAAATCGATCCGGAGATTCTCAAGACTTACGAGAAACTCGGAATCCCATTGCGCGAACGGGAAGCTCTGCTCGGCATCCAGAAGCCCGAAGGCGAAGGGAACGGCGAAAACGGCGAGAACGGCAAGAGCCGTGTCGCGGTCGACGCGGTGTTCGATTCGGTTTCGGTTGCCACCACATTCAAGGCGGAGCTTGCCAAGGCCGGCGTGCTGTTCATGCCGATCTCCGAAGCGCTCCATGAGCATCCCGATCTGGTGAAGAAATATCTCGGTGCGGTGGTGCCGATCAGCGACAATTTCTACGCCACGCTCAACGCGGCGGTGTTTTCAGACGGCTCGTTCGTCTATGTGCCGCCGGGCGTGCGCTGTCCGATGGAGCTGTCGACTTACTTTCGCATCAACGAAAAGAATACCGGTCAGTTCGAACGCACGCTGATCATCGCCGACAAAGGCTCCTACGTCAGCTATCTCGAAGGCTGCACCGCCCCGATGCGCGATGAGAACCAGCTCCATGCCGCCGTGGTCGAGCTGGTCGCGCTCGACGACGCCGAGATAAAATATTCGACCATCCAGAATTGGTATCCGGGCGACGCGCAGGGCCGCGGCGGCATCTACAATTTCGTCACCAAGCGTGGCGACTGCCGCGGCAAGAACGCGAAGATTTCCTGGACCCAGGTGGAGACCGGCTCCGCCATTACCTGGAAATACCCAAGCTGCATCCTGCGCGGCGACAATTCACGCGGCGAGTTCTACTCCATCGCTATCTCAAACGGCTACCAGCAGGTCGATTCCGGCACCAAGATGTTGCACCTCGGCAAAAACACGACCAGCCGCATCATCTCCAAGGGCATCGCGGCCGGGCGCTCGAACAATACTTACCGAGGCTTGGTCACCGCTCACCGCCGGGCGATCGGCGCTCGTAATTTCACCAATTGCGATTTGTTGCTGATCGGCGACCAGTGCGGCGCGCATACGGTGCCTTACATTGAAGCCAAGAACTCCTCGACCATCTTCGAGCACGAGGCCACCACCTCGAAAATTTCTGAAGACATGCTGTTTTACTGTATGCAGCGCGGTCTATCGGCGGAGGACGCGACGGCGCTCGTCGTCAACGGCTTCGTCAAGGACGTGCTGCAGCAACTGCCAATGGAATTTGCGGTCGAGGCGCAGAAGCTGATCTCGGTCTCGCTGGAAGGTAGCGTCGGATAATGAGCGCGTTCTGGTTTAAGCCGAAGACTTATGGCTACGGCGCGACGCCGACGACGTGGGAAGGCTGGGCTTGCGTCTTAATTTATGTCGTCCTGGTGGCGGTCGCGATCAACGTTCCCGGAGTGCGCGAGAAGACGTTTGCTGATTGGCTGGGTTCGATTGCGGCTATCATTGTCGCTACTGCGTTGATGATTTGGATCAGCGGCAAGAAAACCGACGGCGGATTGCATTGGCGATGGGGCCAGCACCAATCGAGATCGCAAATTGATGACTTTTCCTGAAATCAAGAACCTGCATGTCGAAAGCAGCGTGAGCTGACGCAGACGGATGCCATGACGCGCTATTGGTTCAAGCCGAGAGACTACGGTTATGGCGCCACGCCTGTCGTCTGGCAGGGATGGGCCATCACCATTGCGGGCATGGTTATCGTGGTCGCGACTTCGTTTTTGTGGCCGGTTCTGGCCGGGGGCGCCCGTTGGGGGCTCGCGGCGCTCGTTATCGACGCCGGCGTCATCGTGGCGCTGTGGATCGTCAGCCGCCGCAAGACCGACGGTGAATGGCGCTGGCGCTGGGGCAATGATGAGCCGACCCCGAAGGGTCCGGCGAAAAGAAGTTCGGAGTCTTGAATGGCGCTGCTCGAAATCAAAAATCTGCATGTCGAAGTCGACGGCAAGGAAATCCTGAAAGGGCTCGACCTCACCGTAAATGCGGGCGAGGTGCATGCCATCATGGGGCCGAACGGCTCGGGCAAGTCGACGCTCGCCTATGTGCTCGCCGGCAAGGCAACCTATACGCCGACGGCCGGCGAGGTGCTGTTTAACGGCATCAACATGTTCGACATGAAGCCGGACGAGCGCGCGGCCGCCGGTTTGTTTCTCGCGTTTCAGTACCCGTTGGAAATACCCGGTGTCGCCACCATGACGTTCCTGCGCACCGCGCTCAATGCGCAACGCAAGCAGCGCGGCGAAGCGGAACTGTCCACCCCGGAATTTCTCAAGCGCGTGCGCGACCTCGCCGGCAAGCTTGGCATCGGGCAGGACATGCTGCGCCGCCCGGTCAATGTCGGATTCTCCGGCGGCGAAAAGAAGCGCAACGAGATATTGCAGATGGCGCTGCTCGAGCCGCGCCTTGCGGTGCTTGACGAAACCGATTCCGGGCTCGACATCGACGCACTAAAGATCGTCGCCGATGGCGTCAACCGACTGCGGTCGCCGGACCGCTCTTCCATCGTGATCACGCACTACCAGCGTCTCCTCGCCTATATCGTGCCCGACGTGGTGCACGTGCTTTCGAAGGGCCGCATCGTGAAGACCGGTGGCAAGGAGCTGGCGCTGGAACTCGAGGCCCGCGGCTATGCCGAATATCAGGAAGAGGCCGCGGCGTGAGCGGTGGAAAGATTGTTCGAAGCGTGACGAATGAATGCAATGGCTGATGTAAAGGTCATCAAGACCGCGGCGGAGACCGCCTTGGCGCATGCCTATTCGCAGGCGCGCGAGCGGCTGCCCGGTAACGGTGCAATCACCGCGCAACGCGAGGCGGCGTTCGACCTTTTCGCCAAAGAAGGCCTGCCGCATCGCCGCGTCGAGGACTGGAAATATACCGATCTGCGGGCGCTGATGCGCGAGGCAAAGCCGCTCGCAAGTCCGCCCGATGCGACGGCAAAAGCGCGCGCGAAGGCCGCCGGAAAGCTGCTGAGCGATGTTGAGGCGCGCCGGCTGGTTTTCGTCGATGGCGCCTTCGCGCCGGAATTGTCGGACGTGGTCGGGTTGGAACGCGGGCTCACGGTTCGTTCGCTGGGTGCCGCGCTTGCCGACGCCGATCCGGTGCTCGGATCGCATCTCGGCAGACTGGCGCCGCCGAACGACGTCGCTGTCGCGCTCAATACCGCTTTTATGGGCGACGGCGCGATGATCCGCATCACTGCCGGCTCAACCGTCGCGCGGCCGATTCATTTGCTCTTCGTCGCTTCGGAGAAACCCGCGGCGATGTTCATGCGCTCGCTGGTCGTCGTCGAGCAGGGTGCTCGCGCCATGCTCATCGAAAGCCATGAGGGGCCCGGTGGCAGCGATTATCAGGTCAATGCCGCGCTCGAATTGTTTGTCGGCGACGAAGCTCATGTCGATCACGTCAAGATCATCGGCGAAGGCTCGGACGCGCTGCACGTCTCGACGCTGGCGGCGTCGATCGGAGCCAGGGCTCGTTTCAACTCATTCACCTTCACAGCCGGCGGCGCCGTGGTGCGCAATCAGCTTTTCCTCAAATTCGATGGCGAGGATACTGTTGCGGGCATCCGCGGTGCGACCCTGATCAAGGGCCACCAGCATGCCGATACGACGCTGGTCGCCAATCACATCGCGCGCAACTGCCAGTCCCGGGAAGTTTTCAAGACGGTGCTCGACGACGAGGCCCACGGCGTGTTTCAGGGTCGCATCATCGTGCGCCAAGGTGCGCAAAAGACCGACGCCAAGATGATGACGCGGGCGCTGCTGCTGTCCGACCGCGCCGAGGCGGTCAACAAGCCGGAGCTCGAGATCTTCGCCGATGACGTACAGTGCGGCCACGGCGCGACCGCCGGCGCACTCGACGAAGAGCTGAAATTCTATCTTATGGCGCGCGGCATTCCGGAGGCGGAGGCCGAGGCGTTGTTGATCCAAGCCTTCCTCGGCGAAGCGGTCGAAGGCATCGAGCATGCCGGCCTGCGCGAGGCGTTGATGGAATCCGTTGCCGTGTGGCTCAAGGCGCGGGACTAGAGCGGAGTATTGAGTTCGACATGCATTCAGCATTGACCAATGGCGCCTACGACGTCGATCGCATTCGCGCGGATTTTCCGATCCTCGCCATGCGGGTTTACGGCAAGCCGCTGGTCTATCTCGACAACGCCGCCTCGGCGCAGAAACCGCAGGCAGTGCTCGATCGTCTCAACACGGCCTACACGACGCAATACGCCAACGTGCATCGCGGCCTGCACTTTCTCGCCAATGAAGCGACCGAGGCTTACGAGGGCGCGCGCGAGAAAGTCGCGACGTTCCTCAATGCCAGGCGCAAAGAAGAGATCATTTTCACCCGCAATGCGACCGAAGCCATCAACCTGGTCGCCTACACGTTCGCGCGCGAACGCATCAAGGCGGGCGACGAGATCGTGCTCTCGATCATGGAGCATCACTCCAACATCGTGCCGTGGCATTTTTTGCGCGAACGCCAGGGCGCGGTCATCAAATGGGCTCCGGTCGATGACGACGGAAATTTCCTGATCGACGAATTCGAAAAGCTGCTCAACCCGCGCACCAAATTGGTCGCGATCACCCATATGTCGAATGTGCTCGGCACGCAGGTGCCGGTGAAGGAGGTCGTCAGACTGGCTCACGCGCGCGGCATCCCGGTGTTGGTCGATGGCGCTCAGGGTGCCGTGCATCTCGACGTCGACGTGCAGGATATCGACTGCGACTTTTATGCCTGCACCGGCCACAAGCTTTACGGTCCGACCGGTATCGGCGCGCTCTACGGCAAATATGAGCATCTCGCCGCCATGCCGCCGTTCAACGGCGGTGGCGAGATGATCCGCGAGGTGTTCGAGGACCGCGTCATCTACGGCGAGCCACCGCACAAATTCGAAGCCGGTACGCCTTCGATCGTTCAAGCCATCGGGCTCGGCGCCGCGATCGACTATGTGAATTCGGTCGGAAAATCGCGCATCCGGGCGCACGAAGAGGACCTTAAGCTCTATGCCCACGAGCGGCTGCGCCAGATCAATTCGTTGCGGATCATCGGCGCGGCAAAGGACAAGGGGCCGATCGTGTCCTTCGAGATGAAGGGCGCCCATCCGCACGATGTAGCGACCATCATCGACCGCTCCGGCGTGGCCGTCCGCGCCGGGACGCATTGCGTGATGCCGTTGCTGGCGCGCTTTGGCGTTACGGCGACCTGCCGCGCCTCGTTCGCCATGTACAACACGCGCGAGGAAGTGGATTGCCTGGCGCAGGCACTTGTCAAAGCACAGCAGTTTTTTACATGACAGATGAACCCACGGCAAATTCAGGCGCCGTCGCCCTCGCTGATGCCGGGGAACGGCCCAGCACGATCCCGGCAGACGAGATGGCGCGCCTGACCGACGAAATCGTGGTCGCGCTCAAGACGGTGTTTGACCCTGAGATTCCGGCCGATATCTATGAGTTGGGCCTGATCTATAAAGTCGATATCGGCGACGACCGGCTGGTCAACATCGACATGACGCTGACAACGCCGAATTGCCCCTCGGCTGCGGAATTGCCGGGTCAGGTCGAGAATGCCGTGGCCAGTGTCGCCGGCGTGCGCGAGGCCAAAGTCACCATCGTCTGGGACCCGCCGTGGGACCCGAGCCGGATGTCCGAGGAAGCCCGCGCGTCTCTCAATATGTGGTAAGTGATTCTGGGCGTGTTGCGCGTGCCGGTCCGGCCCATTACATGAATCGTGATGAAGTTATTAGCGTTTTTGACTTATTCCAGGTCTTAACAGTCGCGGGTTGCCCATGAGGCGGACGCGAGGAGGGATGTGCCGATGGCCACTCTACGGCCGAGACCCCAAGTGATGCGGCTCAGCGATGCCGCCGCCGAGCGCATCAAGGCGATGATGGCGAAAGCCGAACGTCCGATCGCGGCAGTGCGCGTCGGCGTTAAGAATGGCGGCTGCGCCGGCATGAGTTACTACATGGAATATGCCGAAAAAATCGATCCGCTCGACGAAGTGATCGAAGACAAGGGCGTGCGCATCCTGATCGACCCGAAGGCCGTGCTGTTCCTGCTCGGTACCGAGATGGACTACAAGGTCGCAAAATTATCCGCGCAGTTCGTTTTCAATAACCCGAACCAGACCTCGGCCTGCGGTTGCGGCGAATTGGTTCAGATCGAGCCCGCAAGTCTCGACGCGGGTGCCGAGGCGCAATAATCCGCTTTATCTCTGCTGAAGACTGGCCTGGACGCGGAAATGGGACGGCTTCAGCCGTTTAGGCCTTCGTTCCTCGCGCGATTTCCCGATTACTGCGGCCCCAAGACGTTGCGAATGGTCTGCCTCAGTAGAAGGCTGTCCTGCTCGTCCGAAGTGGGCCCGAGAGCGATATTCAAGATGTTTGTTCTTATGCCTGACAGCGATGCTCCCGGCACCGTCAGCCCAGGCCCCTTCCACATCAGAAGCGTCCAGTTTGGTGTCATACTGGCCCCGTAAGTGACAATGAACTGAACCGAATGGCCGAGCGCGTTGATTGGCGGATCCGGCTTGAAGGTCGTAATGTTTTTCTCGATAGAGGCAGCAACGCTCTTTTCATTTGCCGCATCGGTTTCCGCATGCGCTGCAACGCGTTGAGCGTATTGTGCTTGATCGATATCGGCCTGGTGCACCTTAGCATCGTCACTGAGTTTATCGACTGCGACTTTCAAACCTTGTGCCGTTGCGTTGGCGGCCGACGCGTCGGTAGCGTCGTCTTCCACGCGTTTTACCGCGTCAAAAAGCGTCAATATGTTTTGGTTCAATCTTGCTTGCAGCTCAGGTGTCAGTATCGGCCGATATTGGGCTATCGACGGGCTCGCCAACGCGGCGATTACCTTTTTATCTGCCGTGAGAACGGCGGTTTTCGATGCCGTGGTATTGCTCGCGGATTTGTAAGCCGCTTGTGCGGCTTTCTCTATCTGAGGTCTTGCGATTTTCACCGGCACATCGGGCGGCGTTATTTCCTTTTCGACTGTGCCTTGGGGTTTTGGACCTCCCGGAGCGGTTGGAGTGGCTTTGGCGGCAGCGGTTACTGGCTCCGGGTGGATACCCGCCTGCAACTCATGTTCGATGACGGGGTGTAACGAGGCATCGATCCACTCCTTTAAACCCAGGTTGCCACGCAATTCCTGCTCGGAGATGTCGCAATAATGCTCCGCCGCCCCCGGACCAAACTTATCGCTTACCTCGACGTTTCTACGCCCCCGCCAATCCCTGAGTTCGCGCAACGAAAGAGTGAAGGTAATCGTTTCTGCGCGTTGCGCTTGCTCGCTGTAATTCGCTCCAGCTTGCAAAGTCAGCGACTGCGTGACCGCGGAAATTGCGGTGGCGCTTGTGAGGCTGCTTGATCCGGCCGAATAGTTGAATGCGTTTTTGTAATATTTCGTATAGGAAACCGCCGGCGATACGCCACCGGAGTTGTTGACCTGCAAAGTAAGATCGACCTTTGCGGTCCAGTTTTGCAGCCAAAGGAAATCTTGCTGCCCGATCCTTTCGTCGAATGCATCCGCGAGTTCGCATTTAACGCGATGCACGATATCCGACATTACGATGCTGGGCGGATCAGTTGTCCCGATCGTTTCTCCAATCGTCGGGACCTGCGAGCATCCGCTTGCTACAGACAGGCACGAAACGACGGCTACGCCGTTGAGGCGCTTCCCCCAGAACCGCATCTGCAACCCCCGCGTTAGCGGGGTAATCTGGTACACCTCCGTCGGGCAATCACGATAACGATGACGCGACTTATCCCCGTTGTCCCCAGCTGGTTCTTGATGCGTCTGCCGCGAGCGACCGTTGCAGGTCGATGGTCTCGCCGGGGAGCGTGATTTAAGCTTCCCGAACCGACATTAGAGAGGCGCGCGCCGGATCGGTCGACGGAAGCTGGCGTCGTTCTGCTCAGGCCACGCGGGCGGCGCGCGACTTGTTAGGGGTGGTATTGGCTTCAGGATCAAGTTCGCAGACGATACGATTGCGGCCGTTACGCTTGGCGGCGTAGAGGCAATTGTCGGCCCGCTCGATCAGCGATTGCGCCGTGTCGGCCGGCCGGAATACCGCCGCGCCAATGGAAACCGTCACGCGCCCGAGGCGCTCGCCGCTCGACCGCTTCATCAGCTCCTTGGTCATGACGGCCCGTCGGATATGGTCGGCCACCGTGATCGCAGATTGCAGCGACGTGTTCGGCAACGCGATCACGAATTCCTCGCCGCCGTAGCGGGCTGCAATATCGCGACCCTTGACGTTCTGCTTCACCGCCAAGGCGACCAGACGCAGGACCTGGTCACCGGTCAGATGGCCATACTTGTCGTTGAAGTTCTTGAAATAATCGATGTCGGCCATCAGCAATGACAGCGGCTCGTTTTTCGTTTTCGCTTCCGCCATGGCGTTGGTCAACGCCTGATCGAAGTATTTGCGATTCGAGAGCGTTGTCAGGGGGTCGGTAAAGCTTTCGGTGCGCACGGCTTCGAGATTTTGTTGAAGCTGCTCGATCTCCTGCTTCGAGGCTGACAACCGGGCTTCGAGTTTCTTGTTGCTGAGTTCCATTTCCTTGGCGCTCTGCATCAGACGCTCGATGACGATGCGGAGCGCTTCGCCATCGCTGGCGCCCGCCAGCTTTTGGCTCGCATCGGCAAGACTCTCGGAATAGCTCGTCGCCGAACCGGCGGCGGCCTCGATCATGCCCAAAACCTGCTTGATCTCGTCGAGCACGCGCAAGTTGGCCGTGTCGATACGATCGCCGGCCCGGTTCGCGGCGAGATGGCTGTCGTAGATCTGGTCGAGATTCTCGCTGTTGAGTGTGCCGTTTTTCGTCAGCGTTTCGTTGATCGACTGGTTGAGGGCCGGGTTGTACCCGGTTGCGTAGTGATACCAGATCTCGAAATTTCGCGGCGATGCGACCTGGGACAAAGCACGGATCTGACCGAGTGCAATCTCGGCAAATGCCAAGGTCCGTTCGTGCTCTTCGCGCGGCGCGGCCATGAGAGCGCTCCAAGGCGTCGGAAACCCGAATTAATTATTCGGCAGATGGCTGCCGCGAATTTACATTCAAATCTAGGAGATAGCGGTGAAGGACCGGTAAACGCGTGGTCCGACCATGGCACCGTGATGCGAAATGCTTTTGGAGCGTGCGATACGCTGCTGAAAATTCGACGCAACTACGCCTTGAGTGGGACGGGCCGCAAAAGAAAAGCGGGAAGATGCGAAGCATCACCCTCGTCTGATCGATTGGGTGCGGGCGGCGAAGTGCGCCGCGGTCTGGCGTCTTCGATTCGCGTCACCGGAGGAGCGGGCCGATTTGATGGCCGGCGACCATCTTGACGGCCGCGACGAGGACGCTGATCGCTTTGGCGCGGTGGGGATGCTGCAGCGGGCTGCGGCGAAGCGTCGGCCATGGCGGGAAGCGCGCCCATCCATGGGATCGATTGTCCGATCAACTTTTCGATCGAGGCCACCGCCTTGGCGTCGTTTGATCCAGCCACCATGGTGATCGCGGTGCCGGTACGGCCGGCGCGGCCCGTGCGCCCGATCCGATGCACGTAGTCATCTGGATGCAGGGGAACGTCAAAGTTGTAGATGTGACTGACTTCCGGAATATCGAGGCCGCGGGCGGCGACATCGGAGGCTACGAGCAGCGTTACTTCTCCCTTGCGGAATTGATCGAGGGCCGCCGTGCGGGCCGACTGATCCATGTCGCCGTGCAACGCTTGCACCGAGAAGCCGTGCCGCAGCAAAGATCGAAATAATGTAGCGACGTCGCGCTTGCGGTTGCAGAAGACGATGGCATTCTTCAATCCGTCGGCCGAGCGGATCAAGCGGCGAAGGGTATCGCGCTTTTCAAAGGGCTCGCGACTGGATTTCGCCAGAAATTGGGCCGTGGTCGCGACCGTCGTGGCCGGTTTGGCGACCTCGACGCGAACGGGATTGTGTAAAAACTGCTCGGTGATGCGTTGGATTTCCGACGGCATGGTGGCCGTGAAAAACAGAGTCTGGCGGGTGAACGGAACGAGCTTGCAGATGCGCTCGATGTCGGGAATGAAACCCATGTCGAGCATACGGTCGGCCTCGTCGATGACCAGCAACTCGACGCCGGTGAGCAGCAGGCGACCGCGCTCAAAATGGTCGAGCAGCCGGCCTGGTGTTGCGATCAACACGTCGACGCCGCGGCTAAGCTTGTTGTCTTGATCGTCGAACGAGACGCCGCCAATAATCAGCGCGACGTTGAGTTTGTGGTTGGCACCATATCTGACAAAGCTCTCTTCGACCTGCGCGGCAAGCTCTCGCGTCGGCTCGACGATCAGGGTGCGCGGCATCCGCGCCCGCGCGCGGCCCTGTTCCAGCATGGTCAGCATCGGCAGCGTGAAGGCCGCCGTCTTGCCGGTGCCGGTCTGTGCAATGCCGAGCACGTCACGCCGGGCAAGGACGTGAGGAATGGCCTGTTCTTGGATCGGCGTGGGAGTTTTGTAACCGGACGTCGCAACAGCGGCGAGAACTTTTTCGGACAAGCCGAGATGAGAAAAAGACATAAACCCTCGAGTCAGGACCGCCAGCCGCACTCTTTAATACTGCTTGAAGCTGGAAACTTCGGTTAAGCGGAAAACCGCGCAGCGCGGTCGAATCTGCCATGCTTCCGTTGCGCGCAACATAGGATCGAATGGCCGAAAGTCAACCGGCGGAGTCTTGTCGCAATGCACTAAGTTAATTGAATTCCTTCACTTTTTCTCGATACGGTGCGTCGGGCACCGCTCCCTTTATGGTGGTTTCGCGCCGTCGGCGCAGTGCTCCGGCACTTCGAGCATCGGAAAATCTCGCGATCGATGTCGGCGCGGCCGTGTCTCGTCCGTCCTTGGGTCGATGCTGCAAGCATCCGTGGGTCGAGCAAGCGGAGGGGAACTATGACGATCATTCTGACGACGCCAGCCGGTGCGCTTGGCATACCGAAGTTTCAAATTTGGGCTGGCCGGGTCGCAACGGGGTTTTTCGTGGCGTTCATGGTTGCCGACACCGCGATCAAGCTCGCCAAGCTTCAAGTCGTGGCCGACGCCTTGAACCAGCTTGGCTTTCGAACCGATTTGGGATTTTCAATTGGAATCTTGCAGGCGGTCTTGCTTGTCCTCTATCTGATTGCCCGCACGTCCATGCTGGGCGCCGTTCTTTTCACGGGCCTGTTCGGCGGCGCCTTCGCCGCCCATCTCCGCGTCGGTTCGCCGCTCTTTACCCACGACCTGTTCGGCGTTTACCTCGGCGTCCTGGCATGGGGAGGGTTGTGGCTTCGCGACGGAAAATTGCGCGCGCTGTTTCCCTTTCGGCGCTAGAGTTTTGGCGCTGCCGACCGAAGGTGGCCGTTTATTGTTACGACCGATGTGGGATCGATAGTCGCGATGCCCGACGCCTTGCCGATCGTTTTGGTTCCCGGGTTGACCTGTTCGGCGCGTCTCTATGCCGAGCAAATCCCCGCGCTGTGGCGCTTCGGGTCGGTCATGGTGGCCGATCACACGCGCGACGACAGCATGGCGGCGATCGCGCGACGCATTCTTGACGCCGCCCCGCCGCGCTTTGCGCTCGCCGGGCTGTCGATGGGCGGTTACATCAGTTTTGAAATCATGCGCCGGGCGCCCCGGCGTGTCGCAAAGCTCGCGCTCCTCGATACCGGCGCGCGCGCCGACACGCCCGAGCAGACCGAGCGCCGCCATGGGGTCATGGCGCTCGCCAAAAGCGGCCGCTATGCGGAAGTTCCGGACCTTGCTTTCCCGCTGTACGTGCACCGCCGACGGCACGGTGACCAGACGCTCAAACGCCTGGTCCGGACCATGGCGGAGGAGACCGGCGCGGACGCGTTTCTGCGCCAGCAGCAAGCGATCATCGGCCGTCCCGACTTCGCGCCCCGGCCTCGCCGCCATTTCATGTCCGACGCTGGTCCTGGTCGGGGAGGGCGACGAAGCGACGCCGCCCGACCTCGCGCGTGAGATCGCGGCCGGTATCGCAGGATCGCGCCTCGTCACGATCGCCGACAGCGGGCACCTGTCGACGCTCGAGCAGCCGCAGGCCGTGACCGAGGCCCTGGTCGAATGGATGAAGTCATGATGATACTGGGTCATGGCTTCTGTCCTCGACCTCATCGGTGAGACGCCGCTTATCGAAGTAACCCGGTTCGATCGCGGCCTGTGCCGGCTGTTCCTGAAGCTTGAAAGCGCCAATCCGTCAGGCTCGATCAAGGACCGTCCTGCCCGCAGCATGATCGAGGCGGCGGAAGCCGACGGCCGGCTCAAGCCCGGCGGCACCATCGTCGAGGCGACGGCAGGCAATACCGGACTTGGCCTCGCCCTGGTCGGCGCCCGCAAGGGCTACCGCATCGTCCTTGTGGTGCCGGACAAGATGGCCCGCGAAAAGATCCTGCATTGCCGGGCGATGGGCGCCGAGGTCGTGCTGACCCGTTCGGACGTCGGCAAAGGCCATCCGGATTATTATCAGGATCTCGCCGAGGCGATCACGGCACGCACACCGGGCGCGCTCTTCATCAACCAGTTCGCCAACCCGGCCAATCCGCTTGCGCATGAGACCACCACCGGGCCGGAAATTCTCCGCCAGATGGAGGGACGTGTCGACGCCGTCGTCGTCGGCGTCGGCTCGGGCGGCACGCTGACCGGCATCGGCCGCTTCATGGCCAAAGCCTCACCGCAGACCCACATGATCCTGGCGGACCCCGCGGGTTCGGTGCTCGCGCCCTTCGTCGACAGCGGTCGGATGCCGCAGGCCGGAAGTTGGGCCGTGGAAGGCATCGGCGAGGACTTCATCCCTCCGAACGCTGACTTGGCGCTCGTGCATAAGGCTTATGCGATCGACGATCCGGACAGCTTCGACACCGCGCGCGATCTGCTGCGCCAGGAGGGCGTGCTGGCCGGCTCGTCGTCCGGCACGTTGCTTGCCGCGGCGCTGCGCTATTGCCTGGAACAGACCGAACCGCAGCGGGTCGTCAGCCTGGTGTGCGACAGCGGCGCCAAATATCTCTCGAAGGTCTTCAACCCGGCCTATATCGCCCAGGAAGGTTGGGACCAGGAGCGACACGGCACGGTGCGCGACGTCGTCATCGCCTGCTTTCCACTCGGTCAGACGGTTGTCGTGCATCAGGACGATAATCTGCGCACGGCGTTCGCGCGCATGCGCGCCGCAGACGTGTCGCAGTTGCCAGTCGTCGAAGGCGAAAACATCGTCGGACTTGTCGATGAGAGCGACCTGCTTGGCGCCTTGCTCGAAGGCTCCGAGCCGGCGTTCGCGTTGCCGGTCAAGGATGTGATGGTGACGCGTCTCGAAACCATCTCCGCCGACGCGCCGATCCGCGACCTGGTCCCGCTGTTTCGCCGCGACCTCATCGCCATTGTGATGGATGGCAGCCGGTTTCTCGGCATCGCCACCCGCCTCGACCTGATCAATTACTTCCGGATTGCGCAAACGAGATGAAAAGATGACGACACGCCGCAACACGCTCGACTTCGCCACGCGCTGCGTTCACGCCGGCCAGGAGAACGATCCGACGACCGGTGCGGTGATGACGCCGATCTATGCAACCTCGACTTATGCCCAGTCGAGCCCCGGCGTGCATAAGGGATTTGAATATTCGCGGTCGCAAAATCCCACCCGTATGGCGTTCGAGCGCTGCGTTGCCGACCTTGAAGGCGGTGCCGCCGGTTTCGCTTTTGCCTCCGGCATGGCGGCGACCGCGACGGTGCTCGACGGCCTGGAGCACAACGCGCATGTCGTGGTCGGCGATGACGTTTATGGCGGCACGCGGCGGCTGTTCGATCGCGTGCGCAAGCAATCCGCCGGGATGGATGCGACCTATGTCGATTTGTCGGACGCCGAGGCACTGAACGCCGCAATACGCGCCGACACACGGCTGGTGTGGATCGAAACGCCGACCAATCCGATGCTGAAAGTGCTCGATCTCGATCGCATCGCGGCGATCGCGCGCAAGCGAGGACTCTTGACCGCTTGCGACAATACATTCGCTTCGCCGTGGACCCAGCGGCCGCTCGAACATGGTTTTGATCTCGTGATGCACTCGACCACCAAATACCTCAACGGCCATTCCGATATGGTCGGCGGCATTGTGGTCGTGGGCGAGAATGGCGAACTGCGCGAGCGCATGGCGTTTCTGCAAAATGCCGTTGGCGCGATCCAGGGCCCGTTCGATTCCTTCCTGGCGCTGCGCGGCGTCAAAACGCTGGCGCTCCGCATGGAGCGGCAATCGGCTTCGGCGTTGCGCATCGCGCAGTGGCTCGACGAGCACCCGAAGGTCGAGCGCGTGCATTATCCCGGGCTCGCGTCGCATCCGCAGCATGCGTTGGCGCGCCGGCAGATGCAGGGTTTCGGCGCGATGATTTCGATCGAGCTTGACGGCACGCCCGACGATGCGCGGCGCTTTCTCGAACGCTGCCGGCTGTTCACGCTGGCCGAGAGTCTCGGCGGCGTCGAAAGTCTGATTTCGCTGCCGGCGCTGATGACGCATGCGTCGACTCCGCCCGCGGTGCGCGCCGCGCTCGGCATCAGTGATCGGCTGGTGCGGATTTCGGTCGGGATCGAGGACGCCGACGATCTTGTCGCGGACCTCGGAGCGGCGCTCGGTTAGCGCGTCATGCCATGGCGCAATTGCCGCAGGGCAGGGCGCAGGCAAGCGCCGTCCGCGAGACTATGATAACGAGTGTTGAGAGCGGCCAATAGGCGCTTTGTCAGGCGCGGCCGGATGGAGGAAGCCTCATGAGACTTATCACCCGTTGGGGACGCGGTCTGGCGTTTGCTGCGCTGTTGCTCGCCAGCGCGGCGGTCGCGCCGGCGCGCGCGCAAAATGACTATCCGGCGCGGCCGATCAAAATGGTGGTCGGCTTTGCGGCCGGTGGCGGCAACGATATTTTCGCGCGTCTTGTCGGCGCGAAGCTCGGGGACATTCTTCGGCAAACCGTTGTGATCGAGAACAAGCCGGGAGCGGCCGGTCGGCTTTCCGCCGAATACGTCGCGCATCAGCCGGCCGACGGCTACACGCTTCTCGTCGGCGCCAGCGGCGCGATGTCGATCGGCCCCGCGATCTACCCCGACCTGCCATACCAGACAAACAAGACCTTCGTGCCCCTCGCGATGATCGGGAATTTCCCGCTGATCATGGCGATCGGAGCAGACAATCCGTCCAACAACGTCAAAGAATTTGTCGAATGGATGAAGAAGCATCCCGACAAGGCGAATTACGCCAGTTCCTCACCGGCCTTCACCATCACGATAGAGCTCTTGAAGCTGAAGACCGGCATGCCCGGTGTCATGATTCCCTATAAGAGCAGTAACGAGATGATCCTCAGCGTCATCAGCGGGCAGACTGCGATGACCATCGCGGACGGCCCGCCGACGGTGCCGCAGGTGAAGGCCGGCAAGGTGAAGGCTCTTGCAGTCACGGGAGCGGAACGCTCCGACGAACTCCCAAACGTTCCGAGCATGTCCGAGGCCGGCTATCCGGCGGTGGACGTGCACCTATGGAGCGGCGTGTTCACTCCGGCCGGGACCCCACCGGCGATCGTCGCCAAGCTGGAAAAAGCCTTGGACCAAGCCATTCACGACCCCGGAGTGTCGTCAAAGCTCAAGGCCATGGCCGTCAATCCCGGCGGCGCGACACCCGCGCAATTCCGGCAGACCATCGACAGCGATATCGTCAAATATGGTGAGGTGGTCAAGGCAGCAAATCTGCACTTCGAGGAATAGCGGACGTAGCAATGGGCCGATATGCCATAGATCAACGCAGCCGCAGACTGGACTATGGTAAGGTTTGATACCAATATGCATCATCGACGTTGAACTGGGGTACCGGCATAAAGAGCGTCCTCCGACGCCAGTCGGAAAGGCCGCCGTCCAGTCGAGAAGCCAGAGATCAGGGAGAACGCCATGAAACGACTTGCCGCAATCGCCGCCGGATTGCTCGCTCTTGGTTGGGCGGGGACAGGCAACGCAGCAACAGTCAAAGTCGGCGTGGTGCTGCCTTACGCCGGCGTCAATGCCGATCTCGGCAATCAGATCGACAAGGCGTTCGATCTTTACATCAAATTGCACGCCAAAGACCTTGGCGACAACAAGATCGAGCTTGTGAAACGCGATGAAGGCGCGCCGTCCGGCGCCAACGCCAGGAATATCGTCACCCAGCTTATCACCAACGACAAGGTCAAGCTGGTCACCGGTTTCGTATTCTCGCCGGCCGCAATTTCCGTCGCGCCGCTGATGACTCAAGCCAAGATACCGATGCTCATCGCCAACGCCGGAACGGCGTGGATTACCGACTTGTCGCCCTATGCGGTGCGCTTCTCTTTCAGCATGTGGGATCCGGCCTATCCGATGGGGACCTACGCGGCCAAGAATGCAGCCTGCAAAACCGCGGCGGTTGGCTACACCGACTTTCCACCCGGGCAAGACAGCGCCCTTGCCTTCAAGACCGCCTTCGAAAAGGCGGGTGGTAAAGTGGTCGATGAAATCCGCATGGGAAATAACGCGCAGGTGCCCGACTTCACGCCGTTCTTTCAGCGCGTCAAGGATGAACACCCCGATTGCTTCTACGTCTTCGTGCCCTCCGGCGCCCATGCGGGGGCTGTCATGAAGACCTATGGCGATCTCGGCATGCGTCAGGCAGGGGTCCGACTGATCGGACCGATGGACCTTATTCCCGACTACGAACTGGCGCACATGAGCGATGCTGCTGTCGGCCTGATTGTCATGAGCAGCTACGCGGACGATTACGACACGCCCGCCAATGTTGCATTCGTAAAGGCGTGGCACGAAGCCTACGGTCCCAACTCGTACCCGGATTTCATGTCGGCTGCGGGATGGGACACCATGGCCGGGATCTTCCACGTCATCAACACATTGCATGGCAACCTCGACGACGGCAGCAAGGTGATCGATACGCTCAAGGGGTGGACGACCGAGGGGCCTCGGGGCAAAATCGAAATCGATCCGCAGACCCGTGACGTGATCCAGGACGAGCATGCCGAAGAGGTCATCAAGGAGCCCGACGGACATCCGGGCGCCGACGGCAAGCTCGGCGTTAAAGTGCTGCAGACCTTCCCGCAGATGAAAGACGAGTGCAAAGTGCTCAAGGTGGGCCGTTGCGGATCGCCGCCGCCTGGGTGACCGGGTCAGTAACCGGATATTGCGGCGTTTGACATTTTGGAGCGGCGATGCGCGTTAGGGGCCATCGCCGCTGGCACAATTTGAGAGCTTGGGTGGAAGCGTGTCGCCCTTGATAAACACTATTATCAGCATTCTGTTCGATGGCGTGGCCTATGCCATGTTCCTGTTTATCATTTCGGTCGGACTTTCCGTCACGATGGGGCTGATGGGCTTTGTCAATCTGGCCCACGGCGCGTTCGCCATGGCCGGCGGCTATTTGGTGCTGACGGCAACCCAGGCCTGGGGCGTGCCCTTTCTCGGGTCTCTCGCCATCACCTTTGTCGTGGTCGGCTGTGTCAGCGTTATCTTTGAGCGCGCGCTCTATGCCCACCTCTATGGCGCGGGCGACCTCGACCAGGTGCTGATGACCATCGGCCTCACCTTCATGGCGATTGCCGTTTACACGTTTTTTTACGGGCCGCTGCCGCAATCGATCCAGGTTCCGGGTTACCTCGCCGGCGAGGTTCACCTCGGCGCTCGCAGTTTTCCGACCTACCGAGTCTTTCTGATTGCTGTCGGTGCCGTGCTGGTCGCCGCGCTGTGGTATGGTTTTGAACGCACCAATATCGGCGCCAGAATTCGCGCTGCGGTCGACAATCGGCGCATGGCGCAATCGGTTGGTATCGATGTCGATCGTTTGTTCATCTTCACGTTTGCGGTGGGAAGCGGTCTGGCCGCTTTGGGTGGCGGCCTCGCGATTCAGTTGCTGGGTCTTAATCCGAGCTTTGCGGTCGTCTATCTGGTGTTTTTCCTGCTCGTTGTCGCCGTTGGTGGTTCAGGCAGCATGTGGGGCACGCTCGCGGGAGCTCTCGTGCTCGGCATCAGCGACACAGCGGGAAAATATCTTTATGCCGACGCCGGCGGATTCTTCATCTATGCGGTCGCCGTCCTGATCCTGCTGATAAAGCCTGCGGGACTCTATGGACGCGAGTAAGCCCGAACACGACGCGGCCGCCAGTGAGGTTGCGGCCGAGCGCGCGCGAACCGTCGACTTCCTCGCCACGCGGCAGCGCTTCCGTCTGGCCGAAGCACTGCCGTGGCTCCTTGCCCTGGCGGCTTACTTTCTGTTTCCAAGTCAAATGATCCTCGGCAGCCAAACGCTGATCATGATCCTGTTCGCGCTGTCACTCGATCTCATCCTGGGCTATGCGGGTATCGTAACGCTGGGGCACGCTGCGTATTTCGGCGTGGGCGCCTACGCGGCGGGACTGCTGGTCACGCGTCTGGGCTGGACCGAGCCGATGACAGGGCTGCTGTGCGGCGGCGTTCTTGCGGCCATAGCCGGCACGCTGTCCGGCTGGCTGTTGCTGCGCTATCGCGGCCTCGCGCTTCTGGTCCTCACGCTCTCCATGACGATCATGCTGCAACAGATCGGCAATCTGTTTCGCGATTTCACGGGCGGCTACGACGGCATTCCCGGTGTCAACGTGGCGCCGCTGTTCGGGTATTTCGACTACGATCTCTACGGCCACACCTACTATCTCTATTGTCTCGGCGTTCTCGCCGCTGCGTTTTATGTCGTGCGCCGCATCGTCTATTCGCCGTTCGGCGAGGCGCTCGTCGGAATTCGCGAAAATGTCGCCCGCATGAATGCGCTCGGCTCGCCGGTGCACTGGCGCCTGGTTGTCGCCTATACGATCTCCGCCGGTCTCGCCGGCATCGCCGGCGCACTGTTTGCGCAGACCAATGCCTATGTGACGCTTGGCGCGCTCGACTTCGATCAATCGGCCAATGTTCTGGTCATGCTCATTCTGGGTGGGACCGCCTGGCTTTATGGCGCTTTTGTCGGCGCCACCCTCTACATGGTGTTGCAGGATAACCTGGCGAAGATCAGCCCGGAGTTCTGGCAATTCGGTATCGGGCTCATTCTGATCGCGGTCGTCCTTCTGGTCCGGCGCCGGAAGTTCGGCGTGATGGATTATCTCGACCGATTTGCGCCATGGGTCAATTGGATGAAGCCACGATGACCGCGCCGGCGCTCGAAGTCACCAGCCTGCAGAAAAGCTTCGGCGCCATCGGCGTTGCGAACAACATCAATTTGTCGCTGCCGCGTGGTGCCCGGCATGCGTTGATCGGACCGAATGGCGCCGGCAAGACCACCTTCGTCAATCTGATCACGGGCGTTCTGCGGCCGTCGGCCGGCAAAGTTCTGCTCGACGGCGAGGAGATCACGCACCTGTCGCAAGCGGCGCGTACGCGGCGCGGCATCGCGCGCACGTTCCAGGTCAATCAGCTTTTTCGCGGCCTCACTGTGATCGAAAATCTTTATCTGGCGATTGGTGAGCGCACCGGCGCTTGCAATCATTTGTGGCGGTCCGCGGGAGCCGAGCGCGCGGTCATCGAAGAGGCGCTCGATCACCTGGAATCGTTGGCGCTCATCGACGACGCGCGCAAGCCGGTGCGGGAATTGCCTTATGGCCGCCAGCGTCTCGTCGAAATCGCGATGGCGCTGGCGCAACGGCCGAAGCTCTTGCTGCTCGACGAGCCGGCCGCCGGCGTGCCGTCGTCGGAAAACCATCTAATCCTCGACGTGATTTCGCGGCTCGACCCGAACATCACGGTTCTCATCATCGAGCATGACATGGACGTCGTGTTCCGCTTTGCCAACCGCATCACCGTCCTGGTCGCCGGAACGGTGCTGACGGAAGGCGCTCCGCGGGAGATATCGTCCGATGAGCGCGTGCGCTCGGTCTATCTCGGCGAAGACTATGAGGCGCGCCGTGACTGAACAAAGAGTGGCGCTCGAACTCGATGGTCTTTCGAGCGGCTATGGCGAAACGATCGTCGTGGAGAATGTCGGGCTGCGGGTCGCCGCCGGAGAGACGCTGTCGATCATCGGGCGCAACGGGGTCGGCAAGACGACGCTGCTTGCGACCGTCATGGGCCATACCACCCTGCACGGCGGCCAAATCCGCTTGCACGGAAACGACATTTCGCGTCTCGCCCCGCATCGGCGGGTCTTGGCCGGTCTCGGCTATGTGCCCCAGGAGCGGGAGATTTTCCCCTCGTTGACGGTGCGGGAAAATCTCGCAGTCGCGGCCCGGCCGGGCCGCTGGACCGTCGATGCCGTGTGCGAGTTGTTTCCCCGGCTGAGGGAACGGCAGGTCAACCGCGGCAATCATCTCTCCGGCGGTGAGCAGCAAATGCTGGCGATTGCCCGGGCGCTGGTCGGCAATCCCTCGGTCATCCTGATGGACGAACCTTCCGAAGGGCTCGCTCCCGTCATCGTTGCGGAACTGACGCGAGCGATGCGGCAACTGGTGGACACCCACGGGCTGAGCCTGGTTCTGGTCGAGCAGAATACTCGGCTGGCGCTTGATATCTCGGCGCGCACCGTCGTCATGAACCGCGGTCGGATCATATTCGACGGCGCCAGCGAACAACTGAAGCAAAACCGCGAGATGCTCGACCGACTGATCGGCGTCGGGCGCCAGGGAGCGGATGTGGCCAGCGCGTGACCATCACGAACGGTTGCGGTGCTGCCTCGGGCATCGCGGCCAATCGCCACCGTTCGATACCGTCTTGCCTGAACTCGTTACTTGGCGGGAATTCTTGCGAGCACCGCCTTCACGAAGGACGGTCGCTCGGACGCCGTCGTCACATGGGCCGCGAGGCGCTCGCAGAACTCATCCGGGGTCGTTGCTTCCGTGGCGGCCTTTTGCACCAGGACCTTCGCGATCGGACCGATGTGACGGGCAAGCAACGTCCTGATCGCCTCGAACTCCTGGGTGCCGGACGCTACGATCGGTGCGTGCGGCACAGGGGCCGGTGTTTCGGGAGGCGGTGCCGCGGCAGGGGCGTGTTTCTTGCCCGGCGCCCGACTTGCCGGAGCGCTGTTTGCGATCGGGGCGTTGGCGGAGGTTGGGCGCTCGTCTGCCTCGTCGCCATCCGCAGCCGGCGGCGAATCGATGACCCTTTGGATCGTCTGGGCGAGCTTGCCGAGAGCGTGTTGCCGATTGGGAAATAAATCGACCCATTGCCGAATCGAGAGCTCATAACGCAATGCGCCGCTGGGGGCGATCGGCGATAGACGTACCGGAAATACCGGCACATTCATGCTCGACCCCATCGACAGTTCTTTCTTGATCTCACCGGACCGGCTTGATGCTTCGGAGAACAGGAACACGATGCCGCGGGCGGCCTCCAGCGCCTGGACGATGGTCTCTTGATAATTGCCGCCGGGAGGGACATCGCGGCAGGAAATCCAGCACGCGATGTCCTGGCCTTCGAGAAACTCGACGATTTCGCGGGCAACCGCCTCATCCTTCGATGAGTAGCAAATGAAGATGTGGGGATCAGACTGTGACAAGGCACTCCCCGGCTCGCGCGGCGTGACCATTCACCAGCGCATATATGGTTTTGCCGTCCCAAATCAAACGTTAGCCGCGTTGGTCGGGACCTGGCAAGCAGCCACCCTTATCAAGCTGACACCCTCATAATGGGTGGTTTCGTCGCGTCATATTGCGGGGCGCCCGTGCTATGATCGCGCCTGTCGCTTTGCCATCGGGGGAGGTCGGCGGCACAATCCTGGCCTTACGGAGTTCCTATGATCGCTGTGGATACCATGGGCCTGAGGGCCAAGTTCAACATTGCGACCTTGGTGGCCTTCGCCGGTGGATTCGCGATCGTCGCGTTCGTGCTCCATGCCATCTTCATCGACAATGCGCGCAACGAGGTGCTGCAGAACGCTCGAATCATGATGACGGCGGCGAACGCCATCCGCACCTACACCGCGGACGATCTGGTTCCACTGCTCCCCACGGAAAAGGACGGCAAGTTCGTCGCGGAGACGGTTCCGGCCTTCGCGGCGCAAACCAACTTCAAGAGCGTGCAGGCGGCGTTTCCGGGCTTTACCTATCGCGAGCCTGCTCTCAACCCGACCAATCAGGTCGACCGCGCGCAGGATTGGGAAGCCGACATTATCAACGCGTTTCGCAACGACCCGGCCAAGAAAGAGCTTACGGTCGAACGCGACACGCCGCTCGGACCGACGCTCAATCTGGCACGCCCGGTTACCATCACCGATGCGGCGTGCCTGAGTTGCCACGATACGGCAGCCGCGGCGCCGGCGGCGCTGATCAAGACCTATGGTTCGGCGAACGGGTTCGGGTGGAAGCTCAACGAGACGATCGGGGCGCAAATTGTTTCCGTTCCGATGGCGGTGCCATTGAAGGTTGCTCGCGACACCTACACCACCTTTCTGATCATTTTGGTCGTGATGTTCGCCATCGTCTTCCTGATTTTGAATCTCTTGCTGCACTTCGTGGTGATCACGCCGGTCAAGCGCGTCTCGGCGGCGGCGGATGCGGTTAGCCTGGGCGAGAATGTCGAGACCTACGTCAAGCCGGGCAAGGATGAGATCTCATCGCTCTCGGTCTCCTTCAATCGGATGCGCGAAAGCCTCAACCGCGCCATGGAGTTGATTAAATAATGCTCACCGCGCCGTCTGGTCTCCCGACGGAGTGCAGCGCAGAGATTCCCGGGCGACGAAACGGATAGTGCCATGAAAGTTATTTTAGGAGCGCTCGCGGTCGGATTGTTTGTATCTAGCAATTCGGCTCTGGCCGAAAACATCGATCTCTCGACGTGGACTTGCAAACAGTTCCAGGCGGCGGACAAAGAAACCGTGGGGATTATCCTGTCGTGGCTCGATGGCTACTACAAGGACGAGGACGATCCGGCGGTGATTGATACCGATAAGTTCGTGTCCAACGCGAAGAAGCTCGGACAATATTGCGCCGACCACCCCGAGATCGGTCTCATCACGGCCACCGACAAGCTGTTCAAGTCGGAATGATTGGCCAGCCCTCTCCGTATCCTGGAAAGCCAGAGGCCCAATTCTAAAACCAAGCGTGCCGGCGACCAAACGTGCTGTAGGCGTAGGGTTGGGCTTTCGGCTCCGTGCCATGCTCCTCTGCGGTTTTCGATCAGAATTGGTTGTATTGCTCGATTAAGGCTCCGAGGTCAGGAAAACGAAGGATAAAATAGAGGGTTAGCAAAATTCCGATCAGACAGAATGCTACAATTGCTTGTAGGTCGGGATTGGTGATTAAAGTAATTAGCTGAGACCCAACGGTGTCCGTTCTTTCAGTTCGGTGCCGCGTGGGCATCTTCGGTGATTGAAGCGCAAGGGTGAAGGATAGAGCGGCGAGGGCGGTGGGAACCAGAATTAGAGCGTTGAGCATCTTAACCTCGCCTGCTCTTTTTCAGTATCCGGATAGCCGCACTACGGTATGTTACTTAGATAGATTTGCGCACCTCTCCAATTAGAGGGGCATGGATATTAGCGTTCTGGCGAACGCTTACGGGTCGAGCCCGTTTGCGCAGTTACGTGTCTGATGCGGACGCAATTCATATAAAGAAATCCCAGCCGTGGGTGGGGAAAGCAATGAATTTGACGGACGCAGCGGCCTTCATCGAAGGTCTCCCGAGCCACAATTCTTCACGTGATGTCGGCGTGGCATTCGCACGCTGGATCTCCCCCGGAGGATATCTTGCCGTGTCCTGCGGCGAGTTCTCGCGAGATGCCCACCGGTCGCACGTGGGAGTTCTTCTTCAATACCTGGCCGATTGAATGGCTGCTTCAATATCAAAGGAACGACTATGTCAGGCATGATCTGGCGCCCACGATCGCACGCCTCACGGCGCACCCTTTTACGTGGCGTGAAGCCATGCAGGGAAAGGAGCAATCACAAGCACAGATTGATTTTAGCAAATGGGTCGCAGGTCTCGGCGTCGTTGATGCTCTCGCGGTGCCGATCCACTATCCGGGAGCAGACCTTGGGCTCTGTGTCAGCGTGGCGGATCATCCCATCGAGGATTCCAACGAGCGATTGGCGCTGCACACCGCGTCACTATATGCCCATCAGCGATGTCGCGCCCTTGGGGGCCTTACCGAGGCGAGTTCCGTAAAGGCCCCGTTGACGCCTCGCGAACTCGAGTGCCTGCGGTGGGTATTGCAGGGTAAGTCCGACACAGACATTGCGAAGATTTTAACCATCTCGCACACGACCGTGCATTTTCACATTGAACAAGTGAAGAAAAAGCTCGGTGTGAAAACACGGACGCAGGCCGCCGCGATGATCGTCACATTGGGCTATCTATAATCGCCATATTATTGGAGTGGTTGCCCCGACTATCGGCGGCCCGCCAGCGAGGCGTGTGGGCGAACATTCCCCGCACACGAGATAGCTCACACGTCCAGCATCTCCTCGTCGGCGAACTCGGCGCGCTCCTGGATGAAGGCGAAGCGCGCCTCGGGCTTGGTGCCCATCAGCCGCTCGACCGATTCTGCGGTCGTCCTTGCGGTCGTCGGCGACCAGCGCGACCCGCAGCAGCGTGCGCTTGCGCGGGTCCATGGTGGTTTCCTTGAGCTGCGCCGCCATCATCTCGCCGAGGCCCTTGAAGCGGCTGATCTCGACCTTGGCGTTGGCGTGGAATTCCTTCTTCAGGATCTCGTCCTTGTGCTTGTCGTCGCGCGCGTAGATGGTCTTGCCGCCTTGCGTCAGCCGGTAGAGCGGCGGCACCGCGAGATAGAGATGGCCGTCGTCGATCAGCTTCGGCATCTGCCGGTAGAAGAAGGTGATGAGCAGCGAGGCGATATGGGCGCCGTCGACGTCGGCGTCGGTCATGATGATGATCCTGCTCGTAGCGCAGATCCTCGTCGCGATAGTGCGCGCCGGTGCCGCAGCCGAGCGCCTGCGACCAGATCGGCGAGCTGCTGGTTCTGCGCCAGCTTGTCCTTGCCGGCGGAGGCGACGTTGAGGATCTTGCCGCGCAGCGGCAGGATCGCCTGGCTGGCGCGGTCGCGCGCCTGCTTGGCCGAGCCGCCGGCGGAGTCGCCCTCGACGATGAAGAGTTCGGAGCCCTGGGCCGCGCGTGTTGGTGCAGTCGGCGAGCTTGCCGGGCAGGCGCAGCTTGCGCACCGCGGTCTTGCGCGCGACGTCCTTTTCCTGGCGGCGGCGCATGCGCTCCTCGGCGCGCTCGACGACGAAGTCGAGCAGCTTGTTGGCCTGCGCGCGGATTGCCGGCGAGCCAATGATCGAACGGGTCCTTGATCGGCCTGCTCGACGATGCGCTGCGCCTCGGCGGTCGCGAGCCGGTCCTTGGTCTGGCCCTGGAATTCCGGCTCGCGGATGAACACCGAGAGCATGGCGCCGGCGCCCGACATCACGTCGTCGGTGGTGATCGGCGGCGGCGCGCTTGCCCTGGCCGATGCGCTCGGCGTGGTCCTTCAGGCCGCGCAGCAGCGCGGTGCGCAGGCCGGATTCGTGGGTGCCGCCGTCCGGCGTCGGGATGGTGTTGCAATAGGAATGGACGAAGCCGTCGGCGTCGGCGGTCCAGGCCACCGCCCATTCGACCGCGCCGTGCCCGCCGGTCTTGCCGGCGCTGCCGGTGAAGATATCGGGATGCACCAGCGTCGCGCCGGCCAGCGTTGTCGCGGCAGATAGTCCTTGAGGCCGCCGGCGAAATGGAACGTCGCCTTCGCCGGCACGTCGTCGATGCCGTCAAGCAGCGCCTTGGCGCAGTGCCAGCGGATTTCGACGCCGCCGAACAGATAGGCCTTGGAGCGCGTCATCTTGAACACGCGCGCCGGCTTGAAATGCGGCCTTTGGGCCGAAAATCTCCGGGTCGGGATGGAAGCGCACCTTGGTGCCGCGCCGGTTCGGCGCCTTGCCGGCGTCCTGCAGCTTGCTCTTCGGCTTGCCGCGCTCGAACGCCATGCGATAGAGCTTCTGGCCGCGCGCGACTTCGACCTCCAGGCGCTCGGACAGCGCATTGACGACCGAGACGCCGACGCCGTGCAGGCCGCCCGAGGTCTCGTAGACCTCGGAGTCGAACTTGCCGCCGGCGTGCAGCGTGGTCATGATGACTTCGAGCGCGGACTTGTTCGGGAATTTCGGATGCGGATCGACCGGGATGCCGCGGCCGTTGTCGGTGACGGTGATGAAGCCGTCCGCCTCCAGCTCGACCTCGATCCAGTCGGCGTGGCCGGCGACCGCCTCGTCCATGGCGTTGTCGATCACCTCGGCGAACAGGTGATGCAGCGCCTTCTCGTCGGTGCCGCCGATATACATGCCGGGCCGGCGGCGCACCGGCTCGAGCCCTTCCAGCACCTCGATGTGCGCGCGCGGTGTAGCCGGCCTCCGCCGCCGAGCCGCGCGCCGGCGTGCCGCTGGGGCGGCGCCCGGCCGCGCGTCGGGCTTCCGGCGGATTGGCGAACAAATCCGGTGTTTTCGACGGTTTCGCTGGTTTTCCCACGGTTTTTCTCATGATCAGCTCTATCGGCGGCCCGCTACGGCGGCCACGAATTCAGCCTTCGACTATGCCATGGGGTCGCGAAGCCGGGAATGAAATCGGGTCAAGGTTGGTTCGTGACCGACCACCACATTGCGGAGATACGATGGTGCCTATCGGGTTCCGAGATTGGCCGAATGCCGGGCGTTGCGGTCAAGTGTGCTATCTCTCACCGCTGACCGAATGCTGCTATGACCTGAGGTTACGGTGACCGATAAGACGGCTATGCCGGGCCCGCCCGGCCGTTTGGTGCGGTACCTGGAAGCGTTTGCGCACTATCGCTACGCAACTTGGATTTTGGCCGCGATTGCATTCGCCGACAGTTCGTTCCTGCCCGTCGCCCCCGACGTGCTGCTCGTTCCCATGGTGCTGGTCGAGCCGCGACGGGTCTGGTCGCTCTGCGCGATTTGCACGGCAGCCTCGGCGCTCGGCGCGGCGCTGGGCTACTACATCGGCGCCGGCCTCTGGAGTACTCATCGGTGCCGAGTCGGTGGAATTCTACGGCTACAGCAAAGGCTTCGCGGCGTATCAGCATCTGGTCGAGAAATGGGGCGTTTGGCTGGTTATCGCCAAAGGCTTGACCCCGATCCCCTTCAAAATCGTGGCGATTGCTGCCGCTGTCGCGGCCATGAACCCGGTATCGTTCCTGAGTCGCCGCCGTGATTGGCCGGGCGATTCATTTCGCGATGGTGGAGGGGTCGTCTTCCTGCTCGGCGACAAGGTGATGACGCTCATTGCAAGATCCGAGCGCAAGCTGGTGATCATTTCGATTGTCTTGTTGCTGGCCGTCGCGGTCGCCATTTACTTCCGATGAGGAAGTCGCAGGTATGGGATTTCAGGACCCGGCGCTCGCTTGACCGCCTGCCGACGGCCCGCTATAGCGCACGGATTATGACAAAAACCGCACCACAACGTCGCCGCCGCTCACCGCGGCACGGATGCGCGTTTGCGCGTAATCTTTCGTGCCGCCGGTTCCGCGGCACCTTCTCCTGATATTCTCCGCGGATCTGGCCTGACGCCTCTTCAAGCGCAAGGGTGAATTCATGCCTGCGAAAGCAAAGATCGGCGTGCTCGGCGCCTCCGGCTATACCGGCGCGGAATTGGTGCGGCTGCTGATCCGCCATCCCGCATGTCGAGATCGTGCTGCTCACCGCCGAGCGGCGCGCCGGCAAAGCCGATGGCCGATGTGTTTCCGCAGTTCTCGCCTTATCGACTTGCCGACGCTCACCGCGCATCGAAGGCGCCGACTGGAACGCGCTGGGCTTGATCTCGCGTTCTGCGCGCTGCCGCACGGCACGACGCAAAAGGTGATCGCCGATCTGTTGGCGCGCGCGCCGGACACCAAGGTTGTCGATCTCTCGGCCGACTTCCGGCTCGCCGATCCGGCGCGCCTATGCGCACTGGTACGGCCACGCCCATGCCGCGCCGGAACTGCAGAAGGAGGCGGTTTACGGGCTGACCGAAATCTATCGCGCCGAGATCAAGGCGGCGCGGCTGGTCGCCAATCCGGGCTGCTACACGACCTGTGCCGAACTCGCGCTCATTCCGCTGCTGAAAGCCAAGGCGATCGATCCCGACGAGATCGTCATCGACGCCAAGTCCGGCATGACCGGAGCGGGCAGGGCGGCGAAAGAGGAGATGCTGTTCTCGGAAGTGTCCGAAGGCTTTCACGCCTACGGCGTCGGCCACCATCGCCACATGGCCGAACTCGACCAGGAATTTTCGCAGGCCGCCGGCCGCGACGGTGGTCGTGACCTTCACGCCGCATCTGGTGCCGATGAATCGCGGCATCCTGTCGACGATCTACGTGCGCGGCGCTGAAGGCGTCGCCGCAGGACCTTCACGCGGTGCTTTTGAAGTCTTACGCGAACGAGCCGTTCGTCCATGTGCTGCCGTTCGGCACGATGCCGCAGACCCGGCACGTGCGCGGCTCCAACATGACGTTCATCGGGGTCGCGGCCGACCGCATCGCCGGCCGCGCCATTATCGGCTCGGCGCTCGACAACCTGACCAAAGGCGCTTCGGGCCAGGCGGTGCAGAACATGAATGTCATGCTCGGCTTTCCGGAAGACCATGGGCCTCGAGCAGGTCGCGCTGTTTCCCTGATCGGGGCTCAGGCCAGCTTGAACAGCGCCAGTGCGATCATGACCTGCGCCACGAAGCCACCGACGAAAGCGAGCGTGCGGAGCACCGGTATACCGAGCGTGTAGACGACGACGTGCACGAGCCGCGACCAGAAATAAAGTGCGGCGGCGATCGCCGTGGTCGGCGTGGAGACGTTGACGTTCAAATCCTGCGCCGCCAGAACCAGCGCCGCGAAGACGACGAGATTTTCCACCGCATTGAGATGCGCCGCCATCAGGCGCTGCGCCCAAGGCGATTGCGGCTTGTCGCCGGGGCCGGGGTTCGCCATCGCTCCCATGACGCCGCGCAGCATGATGCGATCCAGAATGTAAGGCACCCACATCAGTCCGGTCATCGACGCCGTCATGACCAGCCAGAACAGCTCATGGGACATGTGGTTCTCCCCCAGCCTCGCTTTGCAGAATCTGCCGCGCGGGGAATTTCGCAGCTATCGATGGTTTGGGAAAGACTCTTTATAGGCTGCGCGGCGGCATGCCGCCTGCTAAATCTCGGCATCCTGCCGGCGCAGCGTGTGCCGCCAATTCAATAATCTCTCGTCGGCTGTTATCAATGTCGCGTCGTGTGCAATCGCTGTTGCAGCGATGAAACGATCGGCGGGATCGGCGTGAAGGTTCTCAAGTTCGCCAGCGAAAATGGCGATTCTCCGGTCAACGGCAACTTCAGTGGCCCCCGCGCCCAAGATATTGCGGCGTATCTCTTTGGCTGAATCTCGGCTGCGTAGCCGGTGTTTGGCGATTAGCAGAGCGATCTCCCAGAAGGTGACGGCGCTGACCGCAAGTCGATTCTCCGCTGCAGCTCTGAGGACAATCTGCCGGCATCGTTTTCCCAAAGAGTCGCTGCCGATCGTGAGCCATAATGCGACGTGAGTGTCGAGCAAGATCACTTCAGTGCTTCCCACTCGACGTCAATCGGCGAAATAATGTCGCCTGATAATTTCCAGGCGCCCCTTTAAAAGACCGAACAGGCTGCGCTTCGGACGGGTTTGTGTGGAACGAGCTCTGCTACTGGCTTGCCCCTCTTTGTAATGACAAGGCTATCGCCGGTCCGCTCGACCTCATCCAGCAAGGCCAGGCATTTGGCCTTGAATTCAGAAGCTTTGATCATTCGCGACATGGCAGCATCCTATATGACCATGGTCATTGACTATAGTCATATAGCAGATGAGGCCGCCGCTGGTGACAAATAAGCCGCGCCATTTTCGTACCGTTCTCAGTCCCGTACCTTCACGTAGCTGCCCGGCGCGTCCTCGATCGGCTTGAGCGCGCCGCTGCCGGGCGATGCGCGCCGGGACTTCGGTCGGGCTCTGCCGCGTGAGCCAGACCAGCCAATCCGGCCACCACGAGCCGGGATGTTCCTTGGCCTTGGCGAGCCAGCCTTCGAGGTCGGCGTTGCGCGGCTTGGCGCCGGTCCAATATTGATACTTCTTCTTGGCCGGCGGATTGACCACGCCGGCGATATGGCCGGAGCCGGCCAGCACGAAGCGCACCGGGCCGCCGAACAATTTGGAGCCGAGCAGCACCGACTTGGCGGGCGCGATATGGTCCTCGCGGGTCGCCAGATTGTAGATCGGGATTTTGATCGCCTTCAGATCGATCGGCGTGTTGTCGATCGTCACTGCGCCTTTGGACAGCTTGTTCTCGAGATAGCAGTTGCGCAGATAGAACGAATGGTTGGCGGCCGGCAGCCGGGTCGCGTCGGAATTCCAGTACAGCAGATCGAACGGAAACGGCGCCTTGCCCTTGAGATAATTGTTGATGACGTAGGGCCAGATCAGGTCGTTCGAGCGCAGCATGTTGAAGACGGTCGCCATCGACTTGCCTTCGAGATAGCCGCGCTCGGCCATCCGCTGCTCGATCGCCTTGACCTGCTCCTCGTCGACGAAGACCTTGAGGTCGCCCGCATAGGTGAAGTCGACCTGCGCGGCGAACAACGTCGCCGAGGCGATGCGCTCGTCGCTGCCGGGCCGCCATGGCGCGAGCGTGACCGCCAGCAGCGTGCCGCCGACGCAATAGCCGATGGTGTGAACCTTGTCCTCGCCGGTCGCCTGCTTGATGGCATCGAGCGCCGCCAGCGGGCCCTCGCGCATGTAGTCCTCGAAGCTCTTCTTGCGCGAGGCGCGCGTCGGGATTGACCCAGGAGATGCAGAAGACCGTGATGCCCTGGTCGACGCACCATTTGATGAAGGATTTCTCCGGCGTGAGATCGAGCACATAATATTTGTTGATCCATGGCGGCACGATCAGCAGCGGCCGCTTGAGCACGGTCGGCGGTCGACGGCGCGTATTGGATGAGCTGCATCAGCTCGTTCTGGAAAATCACCTTGCCGGGCGTCGTCGCGAGATTGCGGCCGACCTCGAACATCGAGGAATCGGACTGGCGGATCCTCAGATCGCCGCCGCCGGTCTCGATGTCCTCGGCCAGCATGTGCATGCCGCGGACCAGATTGTCGGCGTTGCTGGTGAGCGTCTCGCGCAGCAGTTCGGGATTGGTCAGCACGAAATTCGTCGGCGACAGCGCATTGGCGATCTGCCGCATGTAGAATTCGGCCTTCTGCTTGGTGTGCGGATCGAGTCGGTCGGCATCGGTGACCAGTCTGTTGGCCCAGCGCGCGGTGAGCAGATAGGCCTGCTTGAGGAAATCGTAGAACTGGTTCGAGGACCATTCCGGATCGGCGAAGCGCTTGTCGCCGGCACTCGGGCGCGGCGACCGGCGCCGCTTGCTTCGCCGGCCAGCCGCTTCGCCGCCGACGGCCCATAGTTCGAGATAGGCCTTGCCCAGCCGGGTCTGCAGCTCGACGGTGCGCTGCGGGTCGGCCAGCCAATATTCGGCGACCTGGCCGAGCGTCTTGACCACCTCGGTCGACCTCGATCGGCGAGTTCGTTGGTACTTGCGGCCTTCCTCGCGCGGCTTGAGATAGGCGGCGAGCGCCCGGCCGCCTTCCTCGACGAGCCGCGCCAAGTTGCGCGAAAACTCCTCGATGTCGACGGCGCCGACCTTCATCGGTTCTTGCGATGGAGCCCGCACGAGCGTTCCTCAATGGTCGCAGAGGAGCGTCAATGCCCCTCATCGCAGAAATGGCTTGCGCGGGTCGCCTGTGCAAGCCGATTGCCAACAAGTCGCGTATCCGGTACATGAACGCGGTCCGTCGAATGCTCGCCGGCCAGCACTCACTTCGTCCTTGTTTCGACATATTAGCAGGCTACATCCGTACTTGGGAGCGGCTTTAGATTATCTCGATCAAGATATTGAAACGTCAGAGATTTTTGGCTGTTGGGGTGGACGAGGCGCGGCCAGTCTGACCTGGAACGACGATCACCAGGCCTCGCCGGAGCATGTGGGGAATAAGCGTGCACCGTCACGCCCGTTTTGTGAAGCGTGTGCTCGCGGCGTCGGTCTTTTGCGCCGCTGGCTATTCTTCTGTGCGCCTGTTCGCCGGGCGCCGATTATCCCGCTTTACCCGCGGTCCACGACATGCCCGCGCCGCGCGCCGACACCCCCATGAACGCCGATCAGGTCAAGCAGGCCACCGGACGCCCTCATTACCGAGCGCAGTCAACTCAACACCGATGCGCAGAAGCGCCAGCAAGTCGGAGCCACCGCCACCTCAGGCCGGCAGCCCTGCCAAAGCCAAGCCGACGGCTAAGAAGAAAAGGAAACCATTTTCCCCGGCGCAGACCGCGACAACAGGCGGTACGCAGACCGCTGGTGCGGACGCCAAGCCGTGATAAAAGTGCCTGCCGGAGCATGAGCCAAAGTGGACAGCGCGTTATGTGCGGGTTGCAAATCGTCTACTGAACCATCGTGCTTTATCGAGAATTGTGATTCGCTGGATTGAACGGGATTAGCGTTCAGGAGATCGCCGCAAAGACGCCGGGGCCACCATGGAAGACTTTTATCGCATTCGCCGGCTGCCGCCCTATGTGTTCGAGCAGGTCAATCGCGCCAAAGCAGTGGCGCGCAACGGCGGCGCCGACATCATCGATCTCGGCATGGGCAATCCCGACTTGCCGGCGCCGGCGCACGTCGTCGAGAAGCTCAAGGAGACCATCGGCAAGTCGCGCACCGATCGCTATTCCGCATCGAAGGGCATTCCGGGGCTTCGCCGCGCGCAGGCCGCCTATTACGCGCGCCGCTTCGGCGTGAAGCTCAATCCGGAAACCCAGATCGTCACGACGCTCGGTTCCAAGGAAGGCTTCGCCAACGTCGCGCAGGCGATCACCGCGCCGGGCGACATCATCATCGTTCCCAACCCGACCTATCCGATCCATGTGTTCGGCTTCCTGATGGCCGGCGGCGCCATCCGCGCGGTGCCGGTCGAGGCCAACGACGGCTTTTTTCGCGGCGCTCGAGCGCGCGGTGCTGCACTCGATTCCGAAGCCGATCGCGGTCGTGGTGTGCTATCCGTCGAACCCGACGGCCTGCGTCGCCGATCTCGATTTCTATCGCGACCTGGTCGCGTTTGCGAAGAAGCACGCGCTCCTGGTGCTGTCGGATCTCGCCTATGCGGAGGTCTATTTCGACAACAATCCGCCGCCGTCGCTGCTGCAGGTGCCGGGCGCGATGGATGTCGCGGTCGAATTCACCTCGATGTCGAAGACCTATTCGATGCCGGGCTGGCGGATGGGTTTTGCGGTCGGCAACGAGCGCCTCATCGCGGCGTTGGCGCGGGTGAAATCCTATCTCGATTATGGCGCGTTCACGCCGATCCAGGTCGCGGCGACGGCGGCGCTCAATGGCCCCGACGACTGCATTCACGAGATGCGCGCGATCTACCAGCGCCGGCGCGATGCACTGGTGGATTCGTTCGGCCGGGCCGGCTGGCACGTCCCGCCGCCGCAGGCCTCGATGTTCGCCTGGGCGCCGATCCCGGAGCCGTTCACGCCGCTCGGCAGCGTCGAATTCTCCACCCTGCTGGTCGAGAAAGCCGGCGTCGCGGTCTCGCCGGGCGCCGGTTTCGGCGAATACGGCGAAGGCCATGTGCGCATCGCGCTGGTCGAGAACGAGCAGCGCATCCGCCAGGCCGCCCGCAATATCCGGCGGTTTCTTGAAACCGGTCCGGAAATGCTGCACAACGTCGTTCCCCTCGCGACGCGACGTTAATCCGGCGTCGCCTCACTCCAGGTTGGCGACGTTTTATGGCCGAACCGCTGAAAGTCGGTCTTGCCGGACTGGGCACCGTCGGCACAGCGGTCGTTCAGCTCCTGGAGCGCGGCCGCGACAAGCTCGATCGCGCGCTGCGGCCGGCCGATCGAGATCGTGGCGATCAGCGCGCGCTCGCGCGCCAAAAAGCGCGACGTCGATCTGAAGCAATTTCGCTGGGTTGCCGATCCGGTGGCGCTGGCGCGCGATCCGGCGATCGATGTGTTTGTCGAGGTGATCGGCGGCGCCGGCGATCCGGCCAAGCGCGCGGTCGAAACCGCGCTCGCCGCCGGCAAGCCGGTGGTGACCGCCAACAAGGCGCTTGCTGGCGCGTCATGGGCAGAAGCTCGCCGCGCTCGCGGAACGGCAGCGCGTGGCGCTTAATTTCGAGGCCGCGGTCGGCGGCGGCATTCCGATCGTCAAGACGCTGCGCGAGGGTCTGAGCGGCGACACGCTTCACGCGCATCTACGGCATCCTCAACGGCACCTGCAATTACATCCTCTCGCGCATGGAGCAGGACCGGCTCGCGCTTCGACGACTGCCTGCGCGACGCGCAGCGGCTGGGCTATGCCGAGGCCGATCCGTCCTTCGACGTCGAAGGCCACGACACCGCGCAGAAGCTCTCGATCCTGGCCAGCGCTCGCCTTCGGCACCAAGCTCGATCCCAAGGCGATCTATGTCGAAGGCATTGCCTCGATCACGCTCGCCGATCTCGATGCCGCGGACGAGCTTGGCTACCGCGTCAAGCTCCTGGGCGTCGCGGTGAAGACCGAAGCGGGCATCGAGCAGCGCGTCCATCCGACCATGGTGCCGAAGGACTCCGCCATCGCCCAGGTCATGGGCGTGACCAACGCGGTGACGGTCGATGCCGACGGACTTGCGCCGATCACGCTGGTCGGGCCGGGCGCCGGCGGCATGGCGACCGCCTCGGCGGTGGTTTCCGATCTTGCCGATATCGCCCGCGGCGTGCGCACGCCGCCGTTCGGCCGGCCGGCGGCGCGCATGACGGCGATCCGCAAGGCGCCGATGCAGCACCACGAAGGCGGCTATTACATCCGGCTCCTTGGCGCGCGACCGGCCCGGCACCGCGGCGACCATCGCGCGGCGCCTGGCGCAGCAGAAGATTTCGCTGGAATCGATCGTGCAGCGCCATGGTGCCGCAGCTGCGCGGCGCCGCTGACCCGGCCGTTCGGGCGAGCCGGTGCCGGTTATCATGATCACCTATGCGACCAGCGAGGATGCGGTGCGCAAGGCGCTTGCCGCGGTGCGGCGCGACCGTGTAATCTCGGGCCGGCCGCAGGTCATCCGGATCGAGAAGAATTAAGCTGGCCGGTCACCGTTCCGCGCGAATGGCATGGGAGATGCGCATCGATGGCGTCGATCACAGTTCCGCCGAACCCGATGCTGGAGCGCGTTCTCTCGATCGAGATCGCGCGCGTGACCGAGCGCGCCGCGGTCGCGGCGGCGCGGCTGCGCGGGCGCGGCGCCGAAAAGAACTCCGACCAGGCCGCGGTCGACGCCATGCGGCGCGAACTCAACAAGCTGCCGATCGACGGCACGGTCGTGATCGGCGAGGGCGAGATGGACGAAGCGCCGATGCTGTTCATCGGCGAGAAGGTCGGCACCAAGGTCGGGCCCAAGGTCGACATCGCGGTCGATCCGCTGGAAGGCACGACGCTGTGCGCCAAGAACATGCCCGGCGCCATCGCGACGCTGGCGATGGCCGACGACGGCACGCTGCTGCATGCGCCCGACATCTACATGGACAAGATCGCCATCGGGCCCGGCTACCCGAAGGGCGTGGTCGATCTCGACGCGCCGGCCGACGAGAACATCCTCAATCTGGCCAAGGCCAAGGGCGTGCAAGCCGCGAAGCCATCACCGCCATGATTCTCGACCGGCCGCGCCACGCCGATCTGATCGCCGCGGTGCGCAAGGCCGGCGCCGCGGTGAGCCTGATCACCGACGGCGACGTCGCCGGCGTGATCCATACCGCCGATCCGGACAAGACCGGCATCGACATCTATCTCGGCATCGGCGGCGCGCCCGAAGGCGTGCTGGCGGCGGCGGCGCTGCGCTGCATCGGCGGCCAGATGCAGACGCCGCCTGGTGCTCGACACCGACGAGAAGCGCGAGCGCGCCGCCAAGATGGGCATCAAGGACCCGCGCAAGAAATATCAGATCGAGGACATGGTGCGCGGCGATTGCCTGTTCGCCGCCACCGGCGTCACCGACGGCCGCATGCTGCGACGGGCGTGCAGTTCGGCAAGGCCGTCATCGAGACCGAAACCGTGGTGATGCGCTCGGCCACCGGCACGGTGCGCTGGATCAGAGCCGAGCACCGGCAGCTCGACAAGTTTTGATCAAGACGTTCTGCTCATCCGCGAGCGGGTCCGCAGCATCTGCCGCCATGGCCATGACCGTCGCGTTCCGTCGCGAGATGATGCTGGTCGCAGCGTGACGTGCGCGCTCGCTGACGAGATCGTCGCAATCGTGCAGGACGAACTGCGTCTCTTCCTCGGCGTCGAAAGCTCGGCGACCGGCCGCGTCGTGGCGCGACCGGCTCGATGAGCGCGGCGCCGCGCGGGCGCTGGCGATCGCGCAGCGGCACGATCTGCCCGAGCTGCTGGCGCGCATCCTCGCCGGCCGCAACGTCGAGATCGACGCGGTCGAGGCGTTTCTCGATCCGACCATCAAGCGGTCGATGCCCGATCCGCACGTGCTCACCGCCATGGCGGAGGCGGCGGCGCGCATCGCCGACGCCATCGTGCGCCGCGAAAGCGTCGCCATTTTCGGCGATTACGACGTCGACGGCGCGACCTCGGCCGCGCTGCTGGCGCGCTTCCTGCGCCTCGGCGGCATCGAGCCGATCGATCCATATTCCCGACCGGCTGTTCGAAGGCTACGGCCCGAACGTCGAGGCGGTGCGGGCGCTGGCCGGCGCGCGGCGCGACGCTGCTGGTCACCGTCGATTGCGGCACCACCAGCATCGAGCCGCTCGCAGAGGCGCAGCGCGCTCGGCCTCGATGTCGTCGTCATCGATCATCATCAGGCCGACGAGGAGCTGCCGCCGGCGGTCGCGATCGTCAATCCGAACCGGCGCGACGATCTTTCCGGGCTCGGCCATCTCGCCGCGGTCGGGCTCGTGTTCATGACGGTGGTGGCGGTCAACCGGGCGCTGCGCCAGCGCGGCTTTTGGACCGCGGAGCGGCCCGAGCCCGATCTGCTCGACACTGCTCGACGACGTGGCGCTCGGCACCGTCGCCGACGTGGTGCCGCTGATCGGGCTCAACCGCGCCTTCGTCGCCAAGGGGCTGCTCGCGCTGCGCCGGCGCGAGCGGCGCCGGGCCACGTCAGCCTGATGGACGTGGCGCGGCTGTCGGGCCCGCCCGAAGCCTGGCATCTCGGCTTTCTGCTCGGCCCGCGCATCAATGCCGGCGGCCGCATCGGCCGCGCCGATCTCGGCGTGCGGCTTCTGATCGAGGACGATCCGATCGAAGCCGGCCAGAATCGCCGCCGAGCTTGACCGGCTCAATCGCGAGCGGCAGGCGATCGAGCAGGACGACTTTGGCGCAGGCCGAAGCCGAGGCGATGGCGGCGCTCGGCATCGAGGAACGCGGCGCCGTGGTGGTCACCGCGGCGGAGGGCTGGCATCCCGGCGTCGTCGGCCTGGTCGCGGCGCGGCTCAAGGAGAAATTCGGCCGGCCGGCGTTCGCCATCGCGCTCGAACCTGGCGGCATCGGCACCGGCTCTGGCCGCTCCATCGCCGGCGTCGATATCGGCCGCGCGGTGCGGCGCGCGGTGGCGGAGGGGCTTGCTGATCAAGGGCGGCGGCCACGCCATGGCGGCCGGCGTGACGCTGCGCAAAGGCGCGCTGGCGCCGCTGCGCGCCTATCTGGAAGCAGCGCTCGCCGCCGACGTCGAGAGCGGCGCGGCGAACGAACGGGCTGATGATCGACGGCGCGGTCAGCGCCGCGGCAGCGCGCGCCGGACCTCGTCGCCATGATCGGCCGCGCCGGGCCGTTCGGCTCCGGCAATCCGGAGCCGATGATCGCGTTGCCGGCGCACACCGTGAGCTATGCGGAGGAGGTCGGCCAAGCGCACGTGCGGGTGCGGCTCAAATCCGCCGACGGCGCCGCCGTCAACGCCATCGCGTTCCGCGCCGCCGGACAGAAGCTCGGCGCCGCGCTGATCGACAGCCGCGGCCGGCAGATCCACGCCGCCGGCTCGTTCGCGCTCGACCGCTGGCAGGGCGAGGAGCGCGTGCAGTTCAGGCTCACCGATATCGCGTCCGCCGAACCGTTCGGCGGACGATGACGTCCCTCACGACTACGCGGCGAAGCGCGGGAAAAGTTTGAGCGCGTTGTCACGCCGGATGGCTTTGATATCGCCCGCCGGCAGTTCGAACTTCGCCAGCGCGTCCGCCATGCCCATGGTCGAGCCGAACGGCGCGTCCGAGCCATAGAACAACTGGCTGGTCGAAAACAGCTTGAACACGGCCGCCATGCCCGCTGGGTTGGTCGCGATGCTGGCGATGTCGTAGTACTGCCGTTTGAGCTCGCCGACGAAGCCGTTCGGCATCAGTTTTTTCACCTCCTCGGGCTTGAAATTCCGCAACTGGCCGACGAGGCGCTGCACGATGATCGGCATCGTGCCGCCGCCATGCGAAAAAATGAACTTGATGTCGGGGCAGCGGCCGAACGTGCCGCTGAACGCCAAGCTCGTGATCGCGCGCGTGGTATCGGTCGGGAAATCGATCGCAGGCGGATTGACGTTGGCGATGTCCATGCCGCAGCACGACATCGTGGGATGCACGAACACGGCCAGCTTGCGGCGGTTGAGCTCATCGAACACGGCGGCGAACGACGGATCGCCCAACGGCTTGCCGGCATAGCTGGTGAGAACGCCGATACCATCGAGCTTGAGCACATCGATCGCGTAGGCGATCTCACGCATGCTGCCTTCGCTGTCCGGCAGCGGGACCGCCGCGAACATGCCGAAGCGGCCCGGAAAATCCTTGCCCATCTTGGCGCCGAACTCGTTGCACTCGCGCGCCCAGTCTCCGGCTTCGCTGCCGTTGTTCCACCAGATGCCGGGACTTGTCATCGACACGATGGCGGCGCGGACGTTGGCCTTGTCCATTTGCTCGAGCGCGCGGCTCGGCGACCAGCTGGTGTAGGCGGACGCCGGCAGCGCATGCGAGTTGTCGACGATCCGTTTGATGTTCGCGCTGGTGTAGTGCGGCGGATAGATATGATGATGGGTGTCGATGATCCACTCGTCCGCGCTCTGTGCTGCCGCGGATCGCAGGCGCAGAGCAGGGCCTGCCATTGCCGCCCCTAGGAGGCCGAGCGCGCTGCGGCGCGATGGCTCGCGATATCTGCTTCGCAGATCGCAACCATTGCAGGTGCAAAGCATGACGTCCTCCCGACACTTTTGCGTTTGTTTTCGGCCTTTCGATATTAAGCGCGATAAGCGCCCGCGAGTCATTCACCGGGCGGTAAGCGTATCTGTGACGGAACGGAGTTCGGGTTGTTCATCGCAAAAAACGCCGGTGAGTTCGCTGGGCAACTGTTCGCCGTCGTCAAGTCGGTCAGCAATCACTCGCAGCGCCAATGCTTTGACCTTTGCGTCCGCTTCGGCTTTGGTTGACCCATAAGTCAGTACGCCGGGCAATGCGGGAACCTCCGCGATCCAGCGACCGTCTGCTTCCTGTTCGCTTTCAATTCTCAGCATGGACGCCCTGCCGATGCGTTGATCCGATCCGGTGACTATAGCAGTCGCGGCCCGCAATTTCTCCAGGCGAATGAAGTCGCCGGAGAGCTGCCCCGCGACGGAAGAATTTTCCGCAAAGCTTGTCCGCGTCGAAACGCCTTTACCGCGATACGGATTAAGCTTGAACCAGCCGGCCCATATGACTAAGTGCCTGCGACCAGTGGAGAACCCGTCATGTCCTCGTTGAGCCGCCGCAGCGCGTTGATGCTCGGCGCCGGTGTTGTCGTCACGCTCCTTGCCGCCGACGAGGCCATGGCGACGCCGGCGGAAGCGGACGCCGCGATCGCCAAGTTTACGGGCGGAAAAACCGCCGAGAACGGCAAGGTCGCCATCGATCTCCCGGAGATCGCCGAGAACGGCAATACCGTGCCGTTGTCGATCGCGGTCGACAGCCCGATGGATGCCGACGACTACGTCAGCGAAATCCTTGTTGTTTGCGACGGCAATCCCAATCCCGGCATTGCGCGATTTCATCTCTCGCCGATGGCGGGGCGCGCCGAAGCCGCGACCCGCATCCGCCTCGCTGCGACCGAGAACGTCATCGTCCTCGCCAAAACCTCGACCGGCAAGCTCTACAGCGCGCGCAAGCTCGTCAAGGTCACCGTCGGCGGCTGCGGCGGCTGAACCAACAAAGCAAGTCCGGAACAAAGATCATGGTCGAGAAGACACGTCTGCGCGTCCCCACTCAAGCGAAGAAGGGCGAGATCATCCAGATCAAGACCTTGACGTCGCATCCCATGGAAACCGGTCTGCGCAAGGATGAGAACGGGAAAATCATCCCGCGAGACATCCTCAATAAGTTCACCTGCATGTTTAACGGCAAACCGCTGTTCAGTGCCGATCTCGAACAGGCGATTTCCGCCAACCCTTATATCGAGTTCACCGCCAAGATGGAGGAGAGCGGCACCTTCTCCTTCGCGTGGACCGACGATAACGGCACGGTGACGACGGCGGAAGCGAGCATCACCGTCACCTGACGTTTCGGCATCGTCCCTTCCTCCCGTACATTCCGGCTTGGCCAATTCGGCCGGCGCGGCTATCACTGCGTGCAGCTGCCCGCCCAAGAGGAATTCTCATGGCCAAGCTCAGTCTGTCGGTCGCCGTCGGCGACTATGACCGCAATCGTGCCCTGTTCGACGGCACCGTGCAGATCGACGGGGTCGATCCGGTCTATATGCAACTCGTTCCCGAAGAGATTTTTTTCCGCGCCTTCCGCGCTGCCGAATTCGATATCTGCGAAATGTCGCTGTCGAGCACCACGGTGAAGATGGCGCAGGGCAATTGCCCCTATGTGGCGGTGCCGGCGTTCGTCTCGCGCGCCTTTCGCCATACCTCGGTCTATGTCCGCACCGATCGGGTGAAAAAGCCCGAAGACCTTAAGGGCCGCAAAGTTGGTGTGCCGGAATACCAGCTCACCGCCAATGTATGGGCGCGGGCCTTCCTGGAGGACGACTACGGCGTCAAGCCTTCAGACATTCATTGGATTCGCGGCGGCATCGAGGAGGCGGGGAGGCCGGAAAAGATTACGGTCAAATTGCCGGCCGGCGTGCGGCTCGACAATGCGCCCGAGGGCGCAACGATCTCGGCGCTTCTCGAGGCCGGCGAGATCGACGGCTTTATCGCGCCGCGGCCGCCGACGCTGGTCGAGCGCGGCCATCCGCATATCGGCTGGTTGTTCCCTGATCCGACCGCGGTGGCGAAGGATTACTTCAAGCGTACCGGCTTTTTCCCCATCATGCACGTCGTTGGTGTGCGCCGTGAGCTTGCCGAGCGTCATCCTTGGCTGCCCGGAGCGGTGCTCAAGGCGTTCGAGCAGGCGAAGGAAGTTGGTCTCAAGAAACTGTCGGATACGTCGGCCACCAAGGCGACGCTGCCTTTTGTCGAGGAGCGGCTCAAGGAAGCGCGCGACCTGATGGGCAACGATTTCTGGTCCTACGGCGTTGAGCCGAACCGCAAGGTCCTCGATTATTTCCTTGCCCGGCATCACACCGAGGGCTTGTCGCCGCGGCGGGTCACCGTCGACGAGTTGTTCCATCCGGCGACCTATGAGACGTTCAAGCTGTAGAATGAAGCTTGGATCGCGATGACGATGAGACTGCGGTCCGGTCCTCGTAATTCGAAGGAGGATTGCGTGTGACAACGCCCAGCCGGCCAGACCATGATGCCCTTGCCGAGGCGCTTCGGCGCCGCGTGCTCGAGGGCCCGGGAGAAACCGATGCAGCCCTTCGCCAAGCGGTTGCAGCCAGAGCGGCGGACGGGCCGTCTATGGACGCGCCCTATGACGATTTAGCGCGGCAAATCGGCAAAGCCGCCGATCGTGTGACGGATGAGCAGGTCGCGAGGATCGTCACGGCGACGGGAAGCGAGGGCGCCGCCTTCGAACTGATCGTGGCCGCCGCCTTGGGCGCCGGTCTCTGGCGCTGGCAATCGGGGCTTAAGGTCCTGCAGGCGGCGATCGATGAGAACTCGGTGAGGTAGAGCGCGGCGACAGCGTGTTCCGGCGCCTCCTGATCCGGTTCATCTCCCGCGTTTCAGGAATGCGTCTGCCCGATGCCGCCCGGGTCGCCTGGTTTCGGAAAAACTTCTTCGGCGCGCCGATGGGCGCCTGGACGCATGCGACAATGCGCGGCGAGAGCTCCTGGAGCGTCGGCGAGCGGGAATTGATGGCGGCTTTGGTTGCGAAGTGGAACGCCTGCGTTTTCTGCGCGGGCGCCCATCGTGCGACCGCATCGCAAGTGCTGATGCCGCCGTTGGTCGAGGCCACGCTTGAGGACTATCGCAATGCGGCTCTTCCGGAAAAACTCCGCGGAACTCTTGTTTTCCTGGAGATGCTGACTTTACGCCCCCAAGAGTTGACAGCGCACGACGCACGCGCCGTGCTCAGGGCGGGCGTGAGCCCGGCCGCTCTGACTGATGCGATCGCGGTCGCCGCCATATTCAACACGACCACCCGCTATGCAGATGCCCTGGACTTTGCGGTTCCCAACGACGAGGAGTTGCGGCGTGGCGCGGGCATGCTCCTCAAGCGGGGCTACCGAGCGTGATACGCCCTCGCCAACGCGTGGGCTGAGGTGAACGTCGCGCGGAAGTCCAAAGGTCCGTCAACTCAACTCCAGACGCGCCGTGTGCAGTTCGATGAGGCCGCGGATCATGATGTTGAAGGCAACGACGATCCGCTCCTCGGATTCGTCGGCCGCACCTTGCTCGACCGCGTGTGCAATGTGGCTGGGCCAGATCAGCATGCGGCCCTTTTCCGCGGGGTGAACGAATGCATCCGCATTGAGATCGTTCTTTTGGAGATAAGTGGGCTCGAGATTTTTTGAAAGCAGGCGCGGCGAAGCGAACACGGTCGGCCCGCAATTCTTCGGCGTCTTGATATAGACGAGACCGCTCAGCAAGCAGTTCGGATGATTGTGCATGTGATGGCGGCGATTAGGATTGGCGATATTCGCCCACATGTTGGTGATGTAGTGCGAGTCCCGTTTTATGGCGTAGGCGTCCAGGATATTTCCAGTCTCCCACATGATCACGTCAACCAGTTCCTTCATCGCGGGAAGATTCTGGATGTTGTCCGGCGTCATGTAGGCCAGGATCGCGCCCTCGGGAGAGGACTTGCCTTTCCCGGATTTCTGCAAATCCCGCAATTTTTTCTCGATCCGGTCGCAGATGCCGATGTCAGATAACTTTCCCGTAAACATTGGAGTCGGGAAAAGCATGAACACTTGTTTTGCAGTTAATTCGGCCGCATTGGCCGCGGGAGGAGTATAGAGCATGCGAAGTGTGCACCCTGATCTGGCCGATGGTTCTTTGTCGAACATGGATCACTGTGTGATGCCGACCAACTCCCGGAAATGGGCACAGAATCAAAAAAGCTCTGCCGCCTCCCCAAAACTGGTGATGCCTTCGTGCTTGCGGTTGGCCCCGCAACATGCCTTGCATTTGGAACCTCGTTTCGAGCTGACCTATGACTGGAAGAGACGTGCGTTTTTTCTTCGGCCGTTACTCACGCATCCCGATCGCGCTTGTGTGCGCAGGATTTTCCGCAATTGTCCTGGTGTTGTGCGTACTCGGAGGAATTCATTTCAAAAGCGACGTCGAACAAGAGTGTTACCGCGAGACCGATAATATCGCCCAAATCCTGATGGCGGCATTCGACGACGATGCAGCCACGGCAGATGCAATTCTCAGCCGGCTGGCGGCGAAAATTCCGGAGAACGACGTTTCGCAAACGCACGAAGCCGAGCTGCATCGGCTGCTGGTGGGCTATTCCTTGCGGCCATCGATGATCGGCCCTGCCGTCCTTGACCGCAATGGCACGCTGATCGCCAGTGCCGTCGTCGATCCCGTGCCCGCTATATCAATGAAAGACAGGAACATCTTTCGCTCGCATAGCGAGACGTCGGGCGAATCCAAACTTTATATCAGCACCCCGATGCGCGGCTTGATCACCAATGAATGGGCGATTCAGTTCTCACGCCCTTTGCGCGACGAAACCGGCGCCCTCTACGGCGTAGTGCTGCTGTCGTACCGGCTGGCGCATTTCATCAGTCTTTATGAAAAACTGAAGATCAGCGACCGCGGGCTTGCGGGCTTGACCGGCAAAGACGGCGTGGTACGCGTCCGCTCGTTGAGCGGCGTGATCGGCTACGGCTCGTCGGTGTCGAGAATCCCGCTGGTCTACAACCGGGTGATCGCCGGAGAAATGAGCGGCACCTTCTACAGCGGCAGCAGTCTTGATGATGTCACGCGGATCGGCTCCTTCGTAGCTTCGCATACCACGCCATTTTACGTGACTGTTGGTTACGGCACCGCCTATCTACGCAGTCAATATATCGGGTTCTTCTACGTTCTCGGGCTTTGCTGGCTGGTGCTGACGGCGGCGATGATCGTGGCGGCGGCTCTCATTCACAGGCTGGGGCAGCTCAGCCGGCAGACCCAGCTCGAAATCGTCAATTCCGCCATTGCGGAACGGCTGAAAATCTCCGCGGACATGCATGACAGCATCGGCGCCAGCCTCGCCGCGCTGCTGGCGTATTTCAGCACCGAAAATATCAACATGGCCAACGTCAAGCGCAGGGTCGCCGAAATCCTGATGGAGTTGCGCTTTCTGGTCGACAGCTCCGAAATCGATGACGACGATCTCAATCTGCTGTTGAGCAACGTGCGGCATCGGATGGGAAGCAGCATCGATTTGGCGGGAATCGATCTGCATTGGCAAGCCGGCGAGCTTCCGAAGATTCGAGGGTTGACGGCGCGCGATGCGCTGGCAATCAAGCTCGTTCTGATGGAAGCACTCAGCAATGTGCTGCATCACTCGAAAGCCAAGACCGCAAATCTGATGGCAAGCTACGACCAACAAGCATCGGCGATTTCTATTTCCGTCCAAGATGACGGGTGTGGATACAATCCTGCCGAGGTCGGCGCCGGACGCGGTCTTTCAAACATGCGCAGGCGGATAGCGAGCCTCTCGATCGGCGGCGAGCTTTTCATCGAATCATCGCCGGGGCGCGGCACGACGGTTCGAATCGTGCTGAAGGGGCCGCCGCCGAAGTAGCTAATGGATAAGGCTGCGGCGCCGCGCCTCGTAGACCGCTTCGGTTTTGGAATGCACTTCGAGCTTGCGGTAAATGCGCTTGAGGTGGCTGTGCACCGTCGCAGCGCTGATGCTGCAAATCTTTGACGTTTCGGCGTAGGAAAATCCCTTGGCGATCATTTCCAGGATTTCGGACTCGCGGAGGGTCAATTGGGTTTCGCCGCCGGACTCCGGCTTTTCGTTGATGGCTTTGGTCTGGAGCCTGTTCAAGAGCTTGCGGGCGATCATCGGCGATATCGGTGAACCGCCGTCCTGCAATGCGTGAATGTCGCGCTTAAGCTCTTCCAGTGCGGTTCCCTTCAGCAGATAGCCATCGGCGCCGGCTTCGAGCGCGGCGGTGACCGTCTTCTCATCGCCGAAAGTCGTCACGACCAACACGTTACATTCCGGATGGAATGCCTTCAGCTTCCGGATGACTTCGATTCCCGATATGTCCGGCAGGCCGATATCGACGAGTACGATATCCAGCGCCATATGCGAAATTGCCGCGATCGCCGCCTTGCCTTCGGCGAATTCCGCCACGACGGTGTAGTTCGCGTCCGCCTGCAAGAGCGAGACAATCATTTTTCGCAAGGCTGGATCGTCCTCGACGATCGCAATCCGGATTGGTTTCTTGAATTTAGCAGCGGCCACTAACCACGTCCTCATGGGCTTAGCAGACGTCAGCTTAGCACGTTTGCGCCGCGCAATTTTCTTTTCATTCTAATTTCGTTACAAGCGGTCTTGAGCCGGCGGTCCGCGCCGGCGAGGCCCTAAGCTCGCAGAGAAGCCGGTAAACGCCGATTTCACCTTGCGGAAACGCGTGGGCGATAGAGGTCGCAATCCTCTCGGCGTCCTGCACGCGTAAGGTTTCGATCACCAGGCAGGCTTCGATCTTGCGATCGCCCCCGCGTAAACGCTCTTCCTCGGAAACTGGGAACTCGGCCGCGTTGACGGCAGACCAAATTTCGCCGCAAGCAACGGCCTTGTCTTGCATATATCCCTCGATGGTCGTCCTCAATGTCTGTTCATCCGGACGTTCGCTAAAACGGACGGTGATTGTCGCCGCGCCGCGCATTGCTCCACGCCGGTAGGTACAGTGACAGACGGTTCGGATCATATCTTTGAAAATCTCAGACATGGTCACACGCGTCATCGCAGTCGGATGCTCGAGCCGCGCCAGGTAGGCTTCCGACTTAAGAACGTCCGCTGATTGCGTTTCGTAGAAATTAAAATAACGCGGCTGCCCGCTCACCGCCTGGTGCCGCCGGCCTGACAGAAATCCCGGTATGGCGAGGCGTTCCGCCAAATGCTCGTGTTGGAACCATGCCTCGAACTCGGACTTGCGGCCAGCCGCGACGTTGTTGAAGATCGCAAGAATACCCGGGACTATTTCTGCCACGTCGCCCTTTCCCGTGCCGCCACGCCCGTTCGAATTGCATATCTTTTGTGGATGATCTGAGTAAAGCAAAACCATAATTGGCGCTATCCAAGCTGTTTTCGGGATTGCTCCGGGGCATCTTAGTTTGAACCCCCCGCTGCTTTTTCATGACTAAATGATGGCGCGCCTGGCGCGTCACGCCAAACAGAGAGGAGACGAGACCATGCGAAAGCTATTCGGCTTGCTTGCCGCTTCGGCGATGGTTGCGACGCTGCTTTCCAGCAGCGCTCAGGCATGGGATAATTGCGGTCATGGAGCCCACCGCAATTATTCGGGTATTTGCGTTTCGAACTATGGCCGGACGTCCGGTTGTCCCTATGGATACCACATGGGTTGGAATATCCACGCGTGCGTCCCCAACCGATACTGAATGTTTCAGGGGGCTCCGGCTTATGGCCGGAGCCTCATGGCATTGGCCGAATCTCAACGGAGCGATTGTATAGCGCAGGTGATGCGATCGATTGTTGGGAAGAGATTCACACGGCGGCGGCTATATCCGCCGAACCCGAGCCTCGTTTTGGCGGCACCGAAGCATAACGGCAGAGCAGAGGGCCTCATGAGCCAGGATCGCGTCGTACCGCATCAGTTTCCGTCGTCGTTCGTCGGCGCTTTGATTATGGTACTGGCCGGGACGCTCGTATCCGCGACCGGGGCGCGTGCGGCTGAGTGGGTCGAGCGTCCCTTCGATCCGCCCGTCGGCAGCCGCTGGATTATCCAATCCAACGACACGACCGAAGACGATCGAGATGGACACACGCAAACGACCGTCACGACGATGACGTCGGAATGGACCATCGAGCAAAAGACCGCTGACGGATTTCGCGTCGCGTATGTGGTCCGCAACGCCACATATGAGGGCGATGCACGCACGGCAGCGCTCGTCGGGCCGATGACCAAGGCGCTGGAGAACGTTGTCGTTCATGGCGTGACGGCGCCCAACGGCATGCCATTGCGCGTCGAAAATCTTGCGGAGGTTCAGGCCGCGGCCCATACGGCGATCGATAACGTGACGGCGGCCCTGGCCGATAAGCCGCAGGTGGCGGCGGTGCTGCGACAATTGGCGACCAGAATGCTGATCGCTGACGAAAAGCAGGCCCCGACGATCTATCTGGCAAGTCTTGCAACGCTCCCGCTCGGGCAGAATACCGGACTGCATCCCGGTGAGACGCGGCACACCGACGACAACGTGCCCAGCCCGTTCGCCGGCGCGCCGATCAAATCGAATACCACCCTGCGCATCGACAGTGCCGACGCGGCGACCGGAAACGTTCGGTACATCCGCACGCGCGCATTCGATTCCGACGCGATCAAGGAATTCCTCAGCAGGCTGGCGCAGCAACTCGGCGCCAAGGATGGCGAACGGCTCGACGATATGATGAAGCAGCTCGCCATGACTCTCGACAGCCGTACCGAGATAGACGTCGAGGATGGCATGACCCGCGCGGTGCGCGAGGAAGACACGATAACGGGTGGCGTTCCAGGCCACACTATCGTCAAGCATGCGCACAAACTCTTGGCGGTCACCCGGGCGCCGTAAGCCGTGCGCTTGCCGGCGCTATAGTTTCCCTCCATTGCTTCTGGGATAAATCTTCATATCCGATCCGGAAACTTGATGATGAAGTTGTCGTGGTTCGGCATCTTCACCTTCGGCAAGGTCTGCGCGTTCATCACCTCGTCTTGCGGGATGAGGTTGTTGGCGGCGAACAGATAAGCGCAGATCGCATAGACCTCGTCGTCGCTCAGCGTGTGCGGCGACGGCCACGGCATGGCGCGGCGGATGTAGTCGAACAGCGTCGTCGGCCAGGCCCAGAAATTGGCGATGGTCTTGTTCGAGGTGATGCCGTTTGCCGTCAGCGAGGGGTTGCCGACCAGCACGTTGCTCGGACCGCCCTTGCCATTGTCGCCGTGACATTGGTTGCAGCCTTTATCGACGTAGAGCGTCGCGCCTTGCGCCGCGGTGCCGCTGCCGGGCGGCATGTTGCTGCCGTCGGGCAGAACGCTGATATCCCACGGTTTGATGTCGGCGTTCGAGATCGGCTTGCCGAGGCCCGGTGTGCCAAGTCCTTCCGAGTCGGCTGCGGCTGCGGCGGCCGATCCGAATGCGAGCGTGCAGAGGAGGGCGGCTGCGACCGCCTTACACATAAACATGTTTAATCTCCCCGCTGCTCTGGATGCCCCATGAGGTGAGGCTGTTGTAGTGCTGGTTGGGGAAACCAAGCACCTTGGGCACGGTCTTGGCCTCGCCGCGGGCGGCGACAAAATCCGCCCGCAGCGGCTGCATGGCGCCGGAGTCGTCCCAAGCGCGCGAGGTCAGCACCGCCGGCTGGCCGTCCCAGCGCCATGGCATGACGAAACGCGTAAAGGCTTGGGGACTGACCGGCCCCTCGAGCGCCGCCTCGCCCCAGCTTTGGCCGCCGTCGGCCGAGACCAGAACCTTCTCAATGCGGCCGGTGCCCGAATAGGCGAGGCCGGAGATCTCGTAAAAGCCCGGCCCTTTGAGGCTTGACCCGAACGAGGGTTGGGTGATGAAGGATTTCACCTCGTTGACGAAGTAGAACTTGTACGCCTTGCCGTCCGGCAACAGCGGCGAGTAGTTGCGCAACTCGTAATAGGTCATCGCCGGCTGATCGATGACTTTGATCCGGCGCAGGAACTTTGTGTTCATGTTGCCTTCGTAGCCGGGCAGCAACAGCCGCATCGGGTAGCCGTTGCCCGGCATGATGCGCTCGCCGTTCTGGTAGAGCGCGATCATGGCGTCGTCGTAGGCCTTCTTCATCGGCACGCTGCGGGCGACCGCGAGCGAATCCGCGCCTTCGGCGACCAGCCACTTTGCGTTGGGATCGGCGCCGGCTTCGTCGAGCAGGATCGACAGCGGAATGCCGGTCCATTCGGCGCAGGAGGAGAGCCCGTGCAGGGCCTGGACGGTGGCCTGGATCGGCTCCGGCGAAAACATCGGCGCCGAGTTGCCGCCGCATTCGACGAAATGCTTGCGGGTCACCATCGGGTAGCGCATCAGCGCATCGAGCGTGTACTCCAACGGCTGCTTGACCATGCCGTGGATGACGAACACGTGCTGCTCCGGATCGATATCCGGAATTCCCGAATGACAGATCGTGAAGTGCAGCGGATTGGGCGTGATCGTGCCGTTGAGCATCTGCAGCGGCGCCCGCGCGTGCTGGGTGCGCGCGGCACCTTTCGGGTTGCTCAGGGTGCGCACGACTTTGGCTTCGAAGCGCGATGGTTTTTGCAGCACCGGCGTGACCTCGCCGGGTTCCAGGCTCCATTCCGGCTCTTCGAGGGGTGCTGCGGCCGAGCCGGTGAGCGAGATGCCGGTGCTCAGCGCGCCCGCCACCATGAAGCTGCCGCCAAGCAGGGCGCGGCGGTGCAGCAGGCCATTGCCGGCGATGGATTCGAGCGCGGGCGCACCGGTGGCGCGCTTGCGTTTGCTCATCGTCTCCTCCCTGGGTTCGGCGTCTCTCCAGGCGCCGTTTGACCTTAGGCACGCGGAGCCGGACAGGCTCCGCGTCAACTCATGGTGCTCTTTCCGCCGGCGATTGTGAACTGCAGTTTCGCGTCACGCCTTTGTTGGCCGCAGGCGGATGTGGATATTCTTCTCCTGGGTGTAGGCGACCATTTCCTCGAAGCATTCCTCGCGGCCGATGCCGGATTGCTTGTAGCCGCCGAACGGCGCGCCGAGGAAGTGTTTGCTGACTTCGTTGATCCACACGAAGCCCGACTGCACGGTGGCCGCGGTGCGGTGTGCGGTCGAGAGGTCGTTGGTCCAGATCGAGGCGGTGAGGCCGTATTCTACGGCGTTTACCTCAGCGAGCATTTTGGCCTCGTCGCTCCATTTGAAAACGGAGAGGACGGGACCGAAAATCTCCTCGCGGGCGATGCGCATGTGCGGCTGCATGTCGGCGAAGATCGTCGGCTCGATGAAAAACCCCTTGGCGAGCGCGGGGTCCGATGGCCGGCCGCCGCCGCAGATCAGGCGGCCGCCTTCCTGCTTGGCGGAATCGATGAAGCCGAGAATGCGCTCGTACTGCGTCTTGGAGATGATCGAGCCCATCGTGGTCGCCGGATCGGTGGCGATGCCGGGCTTGTAGTGGGCGATCTTGGCCTTCACCTTGGCGAGCACGGCCTCGTAAATCTTCTCGTGGATGAAGGCGCGGCTGGTCGAGCCGCACGATTGGCCGCACCAGGTGAAGTTCATGCCGCCGATCACGCCGTCGGCGACTTCGTCGGGGTCGGCATCCGGATAAGCGATCAGCGCATTCTTGCCGCCGAGTTCGAGCATCACCGCTTTCAGCGTCTCGGAGGCGGCCTTCATGACCGCCCGTCCGGTCGGCACAGAGCCGATCAGCGCGATCATGGCGACGTCGCGATGCGAGGCGAGGGCGGAGCCGGCTTCCCGGCCGCCCGGCACGATGTTGAACACGCCCGGCGGCAGAATGCCGTCGATGAGTTCGGCGAGCCGCAGCGACGACAGCGGTGCCTGTTCCGGCGGCTTCATCACGACGGTGTTGCCGGTCGCCAGCGGCGCGCCCGCCTTGCCGGCGCAGAACATGAACGGGTGGTTGAACGGAATGATGCGCCCGACCACGCCGCGCGGCTCGCGCACGGAGAAATTCACCACGCCCGGTCCCATCGGGATCGACGCGCCTTTCATCTCGGTAACGAGGCCGGCGTAGAAGTCGATCTGTGCGGCGGCGATGGTCGCGTCCTTCACCATCTCGGTATAGGGATTGCCGCAATCGGCGGCGTCGATCAAAGCCAGTTCCTCGGCGTGCTCGCGCAGCACATTGGCAATCCGCTTGAGGAGGCGCGCGCGCTCGAGCGGCGGCGTCGCGCTCCAGTCCTTGAACGCCGTTTTGGCCGCGGCCACCGCGGCGTCGATGTCGTCCGCGCCGCAATCAGCGACCGGCCCGAGCGACTCTCCGGTGCCGGGATTGATGGCGTCCGCGGTCCGGCCGGATTTCGGCTTGTGCCATTTGCCGCCATAGAACGCGTCGCGGTGCTCGGGCAGATGCAGCGCGTGGGCCTTCAAGGTCTTGGGCGGGACTGCGGTGTTCATCGTTTTACTCCCTGTATTGAAGCGGCTCGCGCCGGCTCCCGTTACTTCTGCTTGATCTGGTTGAGGCCGCCGAAATGCGCCACCAGCGCGTTGGCACCGATCGCCAGCACGAACAGCACGGTGAGGATGGCGTACATGCGCGGCATGTCGAAAGCGCTGTAGGCTTGGATCACCAAAAAGCCGATGCCGCGGTTCGACATCTTGGTCTCCGCCAACAACGTGCCGATCAGAGCGACGCCGAGGCCGAGCCGCAAGCCGTTGATGACCGGATGCCGCATCGCCGGCAGATAGACTTTCGTCGTCATCTGCCACGCATTGGCGCGAAAGCTCTTGCCGACCCGGATCAGCACCGGGTCGATCTGGCGCATGCCGGCAATCACGTTGAGCGCGATCGGAAAAAAGCAGGAGACCGCGCCCATCGCGATCTTCGAGCCCCCGCCGACACCGAACCACATGATCATGACCGGAAAGAAGATGATCTTCGGGGTGGGGCCGAGATAATAAATGTAGGGTTCGAAGATCTTGGCGACAAACCTGTTGGCGCCGAGAAAAAGACCGACCACGAGTCCGCCGATGCCGCCAATCGCCAACCCGACGGCGACCTCTTCGACGGTGACCCCAAGGTTCCAGTAGAAATCGCCACTCGAGAGCAGCTTGACCAGCGCGTGAGCGATAACCGGCAATGACGGGACGACATCGCCATAGAGCAAACCCGGAAACCGCCAGCACCTGCCAGACGACCAGCGCTGAAAGCACGAGCACGACGCGCAGCAGCGCCACCGGCGTGAGCCAGGGTTTTGGCGCTCGTGCGGGTGTCAGTCGACCGATCTCAACCATCGCTCGGCCCTTTCCGTTGTCACGAAGAATACAACACTGACGAGGATGACAAAGCAGATTGCCGCATAGGTGCCGGGCAGATCGTAGCGTTCGGCGAGCTCGTTGATGAGCTGGCCGAGGCCGCCGAAATTGATCAGGAACTCGACGCCGACCACGTTGATCAACGCGAAAATGAGCCCGAGCCGCACTCCGACGAAAATGGCCGGCAGCGCCGAGGGCAACAGTATTTTCCAAAACTGTTGTCGCGGCGTCAGGTTGAAGCTCCTTCCCACATCGATGAGCACGCGCCGTGTGGCGCCAAGGCCCTCGAGCGTTTTGAGGACGACCGGCGCAAGGCCGGCAAGGAAGGACATCATGATGATCGTTGTCGCGCTGCGCCCGAAGATCACCAGGAACAACGGATAAGCGAGCACCAGCGGTGCGGACGCCATCGCGGCGACCCAGGTTTCGCAGGCTTGCCGAAGCAACTGGACGCGGTAGAGCAGCACGCCGATCGCAACGCCGAACACGGTGAGCAAGACGCCGGCGGCGAAACATTCCCAGGCGGTGAGCAAAAACCGATGCAAGATGTCTTCCTCGACGATGACCCGTCCAAAACTCGCCAAGACCTCGGACGGCAGCGGCACGATGAATCGGTTGATCAGGCCGACACGGATGAGAGCCTCGATGAGCGCGAGAAACAGCGCCAGCGCGCCGATCCCGATCAGCGGCGGCAACCAGCGGCGTGAAGTCGATGCGTTCATGGATGGCGTCGCGCTATTTCATGATCGCCCATCGTCGGGAAGAGCGAGGTTGGTATTCGGAAGGCTGTGAAGTCGTCGTCTGCTCTTGGAACTCGCCTTGAAATCACGTTGGAACCAAGGCGGGTGCGCGGCTAACGACAATTCGAGGCATCCTTTTTATCCCATTCATCGCGAGCTTGCACCGGGGGAAAAGCCCGGCGGTCTTGCTTGACGACACATATCTCGGCGGCTATACGTCCGATCAATAGCTGGCTGGTTATGAATCCAAATGTCGAACGCTCACAATGTGCTCTTCAGAACGCTCGCCGATCCGACGCGGCGGGCGATCTTCGAGCGATTGTGCCGCGACGGCGAGCAGACGGTTGGGGCCCTGACGGCGCGGGCCGGAGTCTCGCAACCGGCCGTCTCAAAGCACCTCGGGGTGCTCAAGCAGGCCGGACTGGTGCGCGACCGCCCCGAAGGCCGCCAGACGCACTACAGCGCGCAACTCGGCGCCTTGGCCCCGCTGATCGACTGGACCAGTCAAATGGCCGGCTTCTGGCAAAACCGGTTCGACCGCCTCGAAGATCTTCTCAAAAGGATGGACCAATGAGCGAACCCACGAACGAAACGCGCTCCGTCGTTGTCGAACGCGAGATCCCTTTTCCGCCGGAAAAAATCTGGCGCGCGCTGACGCAACCGCACCTGATCGAGGAGTGGCTGATGAAGAACGATTTCAAGCCGGTCGTGGACCACCGGTTCAATTTTCGCGCCGACTGGGGCGCAGTCGACGGTAAGGTGCTGGCCGTCGAGCCGAACAAAACGCTGTCCTACACGTGGGCGGCCTATGGGCTCGAGAGCGTCGTCACGTGGACCCTCACACCGACGCCCACCGGGACCCACTTGCGCATGGAGCAGTCGGGCTTCCGGCCCGATCAGCAGCAGGCCTACCAGGGCGCGCAGTTCGGATGGCAGAAGTTCATTGGCAACCTGGAGCAGGTCTTGGCGCGGAAAGAGTGAAGTCTGTTGCGTCCTTTGAAGCGAGAGCATGTTTCGCTCGAGTTGAATCCCACTCTCCTCTCGTCGTTGCCGGGCTTGACCCGGCAATCCATGGTGCGATCCGGCTCGGATGCGCTCACGGCAACGCGGGATTCCCGAATTTCAGCATGGATGCGCGGGTCAAGCCCGCGCATGACGAGCGGAAAGACGGCTTGATCCGAGCGAAAGAGCGGTGCTCATTTCGGGTTGACGCCAAAGAGGAGCCGGTGCAGCCTATGCGCCGTTCCCGGGTTGCGCCGCGCCCCAACCGCGCTGCGACTGACGAGAGCATCGTCGGGTGACGGGCGACCGACACCACGATGAAGAAAGCGATAACCACCCATGATGAAGAGCAACAGCGCTGCGACGAAAGCAAAGGAGGGAGCCTCTCCCTCCAAGCTGATCGAAGCGAGGATCAAGGAGTTGGGTGATTGGCGGGGTGCGGCACTTGCTCAGGTCCGAAAGCTCATCAAAGAGGCCGTCCCCGGTGTGGTCGAGGAATGGAAGTGGCGCGGGGTTCCGGTGTGGGAGCACGACGGCATCATCTGCACCGGTGAGACGTACAAGACTGCGGTGAAGCTGACCTTCGCCAGAGGCGCCGCGTTGCCGGATCCTTCGCGCCTCTTCACCTCCAGCCTCGAAGGCAACGTCAGGCGCGCCATCGATATCCACGAAGGCGAGACAATCGATGAAAAGGCGTTGAAGGCCCTCATTCGCGCCGCCGTGACGCTGAACACGGCAAAGCGATCGCAGAAAAAACCCAAGAGCGTTTGACGCCCCCGTCGCCTTTTCGTCACGCCCCGAGTTGCGGCATCAACGTGATCGCGTTGCCGCGATAAATCCGCTCTCGCAAGACGTCGGACATCGGCGTCTCATGGAGTTCCGCGATACCGAGCGCGGCGCTGACGAAGGGATAGTCGGTGCCGAACAGGATGTGGCTCGCCGGCGCCATCACGCGCAACGCCGCCATTGCCCCCGGCGCGGCGGCGCTCGCGGTGTCGTAATAGAGCTTGCGCAATTCGGCCGGGACGCCGTGCGGCGCCACTTCGGCAAAATTCTTCCGGTGCGCGAGGATGTCGGCCATGCGGCCGGCGAGCATCGGTGTCGCGCCGCCGCCATGCGAGAAAATGAAGCGGATGTCGGGATTTTTGATCAGCGTGCCGTTGATGATGAGGCTCGTGATGGTGCGCGTCGTGTCGAATGGATATTCGATCACCTGCGGGGCCACGCTCGGAATGACGCTGCCGCAGCATGCCGCCGTCGTCGGATGAACATAGACGACGGCTTTGCGCCGGTTGAGTTCCGCGAACACCGGCGCGAACGCAGCATCGCCGAGATACTTGCCGTCATAGGTACTCAACAACCCGATGCCGTCGGCTTTGAGGGTGTCTAGCGCGTATTCGATTTCCTTGAGACTGCCGTCGGCGTCCGGCAACGGCACTACCGCGAACAGGCCGTAGCGGCCCGGATAGGTTTTAATCTGCTCGGCCGCATAGTCGTTCCACATCCGCGACAAACGCCGGCCGGCGGCGACATCGCCGAACCAAACGCCTGGGGTCGTGACGGAAACGATCGCGGTGGCGATACGGTTTTGATCCATGACCTCGAGCGACTGGCTCGGCGACCACGACAACAGTTTGTCCTCTGTCATGGAGGCATGGCCGAAATTGGTGCGCGCGTGCTCCTCTTTCATGTATTGCGGCGGCAGGAAATGATGATGAACGTCGATCCGCCGTCCTGGGGGTTTGGCCGCCGGCGCTTGGGCGAACGCCGCGCGAGCGGGGAGGGCGACCGCGGCGGCGAGGCCGGTTGTGAGAAATCGCCGGCGTCCAAGACAGCAATCGCACGACGCGGCCGGCTCGGCGGTTGCAGCGGCGGTCGGATCAACGGCGGAAAAGGGTTTCATGGACGATTCTCCTCAGGCAGACCGTTCTCCGGCATGCAACGCGCGTGACTCGGCCTCGTTGAGGCCACGGCTCGCTTCCTCGCGCAGATCGCCCCAGATCTGGGCGACGTAGCGGCCGAATGCTTCGCTGGAAACGATCTCGGACGTGCGCGGACGCGGCAGCTTGATATCGACGATACGCTTCACCCGGCCCGGCCGGTAGGTCATCACCAGAATGCGGTCGGCGAGCTGCACGGCCTCGGTGATGTTGTGGGTGATGAGCAGCGTCGTCTGCTTCAGCTGCTGCTGGATCTGCAGGACCTTGTCGCCGAGCAGCAGCCGCGTCTGCTCGTCGAGCGCCGCGAACGGCTCGTCCATCAGCAGGATCTTCGGTTCGGACGCGAGCGTGCGCGCCATCGATACGCGCTGGCGCATGCCGCCGGAAAGTTCGGCCGGATATCGCCGCTCGAAACCGTCGAGGCCGACCATCGAGACGAAGTGCCGCGCGCGCTCGAGCGCTCGCGTCTTCGGCACGCCGGCGATCTCGAGCGGGAAGGCGACGTTGTCGATGACGTTGCGCCAAGGAAAGGTCGATTCCTCCTGAAACACCATGCCGATCGCGGCGTGCGGGCCGGCAATGTTCTCGCCGGCGACTGCACGCGCCCGTCATAGCCGGTCGAGCAGTCCGCCGATGATATTGAACAACGTCGATTTGCCGCAGCCCGACGGGCCGATCACCGCCAAAAACTCGCCGGGCGCGACGGTGAACGACACGTCGTCGAGGGCGCTGATCGGGCCCTCGGCGGTGCCGAACCGCATTGCGATATTGTCGACAACGAGGATCGCGTCGCCGGCCCGTGCTGGCGGGACCGGCAGCACGCGATCGCTCGTCGAGGCTACGGCCATCGGTGTCCAAGGCTTGATTATATCCGCTCGTCCCCGCGAACGCGGGGACCCAGCAGACTGCACCGCATCGATGGTGCATTCCATCTGGATTCCCGCGTGCGCGGGAATGATCGGAAAATTGAATCTGCCGGTTCACGCATATTCTAGTTGCCGGCGCGGGTCATGGCCGCGGTCATGACCGCGGTGTAGCCGGGCTCGACACGCACGTCGACGACGGCCACTTGGCCGGCATCGACCGCGGCGATCGCCTTCTCCAGTGCCGCCGCCAGATCGGCCGGCTTGGTGATTGGGCCGAAGCCGACGGCGCCTTGAGCACGACCCATGGCGGCAAGATCGACTTCAGGGTCCGACATGCGCTGGCCGATCCATTTGTTCTCGACCGGACGGTTGCGCGCGCGCGCCATGCGCTCCTGGTGCAGCTCGTCATTGTAGAACGAGCGGTTGTTGGCGAGTACGAGCAGCAGCGGGATTTTGTAATGCACCGCCGTCCACACCGCGGTGACGCCCATCAGGAAATCGCCGTCGCCGCAGATCGCGATCGGCAGACGGCCGGAGCCTTTGAGCGCCAGCGCCGCGCCGACAGAAATGCCCGGTCCGCCGCCGACGCCGCCGCCGCCGTCGGAGCCGACATAGTCGAGCGGATGCTTGAAGGTCGCCCAGGTGTCGTCCCACGACAGCGGCAGGTGGGTGTAAGTCACCGCGCGATCTTTGAGGACTTTGCGCAGAGCTCGCGCGATATGTTCGTTGGTGAAGCCGGACGGCTCCTTGTCCGAAATCGTGCGCGGGCTCGGCACCGCATGCGGCTTCGCGCTCTTGCCGATTTCCTTGACCAATTCCGGCACCACGAGGTCCGGATCGGCGGAGAGCAAGAGATCGACCGGCGGCAGACCCTGGTGATCCATGCTCCAGCCGTTGTGGATGCGATGATCGAGCGAAATCTGGATGACTTTGGCCGACGGCGTTGGGACCGGCGTACCGCATGGCGCCGGCGAGATCGACCCAGTCGAGGCTGAGAACGACGTCGACGTTCTTCAATCCCTCGACGCTTTCGGGGGATAGCGCGCGCGGTGCGCCGGCGTACAGCGGATGGTCGGTCGGAAAGGTCGCGCCGATCTTGAGGTCGCGTGACGACGCGCGCATTGAGCGCCTCGGCGAGCGCCACGCGAGCGTTCCAGGCCTCCGGATCGCGCGAGGCGCGGCCGGCCAGGATCAAGACCTGCTTGGCGTCTTTGAGCATGGCCGCAGCCTGCTGCACCAGTTCGGCCGGCGCGGCGGTCGCGATCGGCGGCATGTAGCGTGCCGACGTCGATCTCCGGCAGTTGATCGGCGACCTTCGCCTCCTGCACCTCGGCGTCGAAATTGATGTAGACCGGGCCCTTGCGGCGCCGTATTGGCGATCCAGGTGCCGCGCATGATCGCCTCGCGCGCGGCGCCGGGCGAAGCCGGCTGGTCGTCCCACTTGGTATAGTCGCGCACCAGCGCGCCCTGGTCGCGCGCGGTGTGGATCCAGTCGATCCAGGGCCGACGCTTCATCGCATCGACCGGGCCGGTGGCGCCGAGCACCACCATCGGCATGCGGTCGCACCAGGCGTTGAACATCGCCATCGAGGCGTGCATCAGGCCGACGTTGGAATGCACGGCGGCGGCCATCGCCTTGCCGGTGACCTTGGCATAGCCGTGAGCGATGGCGACGGCGGCTTCCTCGTGCAGGCAGAGCAGCATCTGCGGCGTCGCATTGCCGAGATAGTTGACGATGCTGTCGTGCAGCCCGCGATAGCTCGCCCCCGGCGTGAGCGCGATATAGGGAATATCGAGCGAGCGCAGCGCCTCGGCGATCACGTCGCTGCCGAAGCCGGGCGCGTTGGCGCCGGCCGGCGTCGGGCGTTCGACGCCGGCCACCGCTGGGTCGGCGGCGTTGGTTTTTGCGCGTGCGGTCGCGGATTGGGACGGCGTCATGGGGGGCATTTCCTCGGTTGTGGCTGAAGGCTGGTGGGCCTCATCCAACCGGATCACCGGCCTTGACGCAACTGGGATATTAAGTTTGGCTCGGCCATCGGCGACTATGGTTTTTGCGCGGAAACGAAACAGTTTTCCGCGAGACAGATCGGACCGGTCAAGGGAGCAACACGATGAATAGAGTTAATGCGCTGGCCCTGAGTGTGGCGGCAGTTCTATATTTTGGAGGCGCGGTTGTGGGCGGCGCAGATGTACATGCGCAAACCGCCAAGTCGGACGCTGATGCCGCAAAAGCCATGCTTGAAAAGGCTGTTGCCGCGGTGAAAGCCGATGAGGCCAAAGCGCTGGATACGTTCAACAAGGGTGAGGGCGGTTTTTATATCAAGGACCGCGACCTCTTTCCATTTTGCTTCACTAAAGCTGATGGCAAGATCGTCGCTACCCAAACCAAGCAGGCGATGGGCAAAGATGTAAGGACGTTCAAGGACAAGACCGGCAAGGCTTTCGGAAAAGAAATCTACGATGACGCGAAGGATGGCCAAATCTCCGAGGTAGACTACACGTTTGGGAAACCGGGAGCCGAGCAAACTCCGGTGCCGAAAGTGAGCTTCGTTACCGGCGTTGCCGACCTGGGCTGTGCTGTCGGCTATTACAAATAGCCGCGCGCAGGGCGTTGGCGACGCCAGAGCACCGGATCACGAGGCCTGACGCAACCGGGCGAGAAGTCCCACTCCGGCATAGCCGTCGGCGGGATCCATGCCGACCTTGCGCTGGAAGTTGCGTACCGCGACCATCGTATCGTTGCCAACCCGGCCATCGGCGCCGCCGGTGTTGAAGCCCAGCGCAGTGAGCCGGCGCTGGATTTCCTGCACTTCCGCCAGTGTCGGGGTGCGCTCGCTGCCGGGAAATTTCTGCACGAAGGGCCCGCCGCCGACGCAGCGGTCGCCGAGATGGACCAGCGCGAGGGTGTAGTTCATCGACGGGTTGTAGCTGCGCACGGCAAAGAAGTTCGGGCCAAGCAGGAACGCCGGTCCGCCAGGTACCGGCATCCAGGGCTTTGCAGTGGCGTTCGGCTGCGGAAATGGCTGGCCGTCGGCGCGGACGACGCCGAGTGACTGCCACGCCGCATAGCTGCGGACACGATTGCCGCCGCTTGCCGCCGGCATCCGCACTTCGTAGCCCCAGTGCTCGCCGCGCCGGTATTTGCCGCGATCGACAAAGTAGCGCGCCGTCGAGCCCAGCGCGTCGTCGGGCGGCCCGAACGGCGAGACCCGACCGTCGCTGTTGTAGTCCATGCCGAGATGCAGCCAGACTTCGGGCATCCATTGGGTATGGCCCATGGCGCCGGCCCAGGAGCCGACCATCTCCTGCGGCGTGCTCCAGCCGCGCTGGATGACCGTCATCGCGTTGATGAGCTCCTGCTCCCAATAGGCGCGCCGGCGCGGTTCGGCCCAGGCCAGTGTTGCCAGCGATGGAATGATCGGCCGCATGTGGTTCTTTTGAACGGTCGGATCGCCGAACGTCGAATTCGATGCCCCAGACGCCAAGCATGACGGCACGCTCGACGCCAAAATCCTTTTCGATGCGCGTGAATAGCGGCGCGTACGCCTTCGCCTTTTCGCGTCCGGTGATGATGCGCCAGTCGGAGACGCGGCGGTTGAGATATTGCCAGAGCTGCTCGTTGAACTCGGGCTGGCTGTGGATTGCATCGAGCCCGGTCATGTCGGGCCGAATCCCGCGCATCACGCGCGTGTAGGTCTCGTCCGTGATGCCGCGCGCCGTGGCCTTGCTGCGAAACGCCGCGACCCACTGGTCGAACGGCATACGGGTGTCGTGGGCGCTCGCGGCCCTCGGGGCGGTCAGACCCGCCAAGGCGCCGGCGATGGCCTGGAGCGAGGCCCGTCGTGTGGTGATCGGCGCCGGCGATTTCGCGCTCACTGATGTCCTCGTCGGCGTTCCGCAATATTCCCGCGGCTGGTTCTGCCGGGAGCGCTCGGTGCCACAATAAAGCGCAATCGGGTCACTAAATTTGATTTGCATTCTAGCATTTTGATGAGGCCGGATTCTACTCGTCCGTGTCGCTCAATTCGGGAGCCGTTGATTGTATTTGAGCGGCGTTGAAGGTGGGTTCGTGTTGGTTCCGCCGATTGCGAGCGGCCCATCGCCGCAGGTGCTCCAAGTAAGCAGGTGCTCCGAGTAATCTGCTCCAAGCAATCGAAGTCGTTGTTTCTCCGACGCGAAATTCCACCACTGCAAAATTCTACACTGACGGCTGGAACGCAATGCGTTGTTCTTAGCTTAGTGCTTTGGGAGAGCCGAAGGGCGGCAAATGCCTCGGCAAAATGACGCCGGTTTATTCCGTCATAAATGCTCAAGGAGCCAGAAATGCGTATTCTTTCGGTACTGACTGCGACATCCATTGCGCTATTCGCCTTTGCTGCAACGGCTAACGCTCAGGGAATGGGCGGCAATTCAACTCCGGGAACGGCCGGCAATTCAAGTCCGGGCATGTCATCCGACAGCCAAGGCATGTCATCCGATCACATGAAAAAGCCGATGATGCATAAGAAGACGATGCACAAGACAATGATGCACAGGAAAATGACGAAGAAACAACGTATGATGATGATGAAGAAGAAAAAGATGATGTCTCATCAGAACATGTAACGACGATTGCTGCCGCCGTGCTCTCAGGGGCGCGGCGGCTTTTTCATTTGGCGGCGGCTCCGAAGCCGCCGTAAAAGTTTTTCGACGCTCGGATCGTTATTACTTTGCCCGCTCGACATAGCTGCCGTCGGCCGTCATCACCACGATCTTGGTACCGGTGGTGACGAAGGGCGGCACCATGGTTCGCACGCCGTTGGACAGCATCGCCGGTTTGTAGGATGACGCCGCCGTCTGGCTTTTGATGGTCGGCTCGGTGTCCGTCACTTCCAGGATGGCCTTTGGCGGCAGCTCGATCGCTACCGGAACGGCATCGTGCATACTGATCGTGACTTCCATTTCGGGTTGCAGATAAGCCGCCTGGTCGCCGACGATGTCCGACTGCAGCGCGACCTGATCGTAGGTCTCCATGTTCATAAAATGGAAGCCGTCGCCGTCCTGGTACATGTACTGGTGCTTGCGGTCCTCAACGAAGGCGCGTTCGACCTGATCGGTGGTTTTGAAGCGCAGCGCGACCTTAACGCCGTCGCTGATCCGCCGCACGTCCATCTGGGTCACCGGCGTGCCCTTGCCGGGATGAATGTTTTCGGACGAGACGATTACGGCAAGCTTGCCGTCGATCTCGACGATATTGCCTTTTCGGAGGGAGCTGGCGATGACTTTCACGGTGTCCTCAGCGCTAATGGCTTTATTGGGGATTCTGGGCGCAACATAGCGATCCTGGCCACGATCGCCAGCACTTTCGTCGCTGGGCTTGGCGTCAGGGAACCTGGCGGGCCTGCTGGCTGTCGGGCTTTTGCACCTGTACCATCACCCTGTCGATGCTCTGCGCGAAAGCCTCGATATCGAAATCCAAGGGGTCGTCGTGGCCGCCGGAAATACCGGCATCGATGGCGGCATGGAACGCCGGGATCAGCCAAGCGTCCGCGCGCACGCTGGCAATGATGTAGAGCAGGGCGGCGCGGTCATATTGGGCGGCGGTGAAGGCCGGAGTCGGCGCTTGAAAATCGTTACGGCGGTGCAACGCGGGATCGCGCCGGCGCGGCTGCACAAGCTCGACATGGACGAACAGGCCTCTGAGCGCGCCATTGAATTGCTTGGCGCGCTCGAACTTCGTGGCGCGCCACGGCCTGCTGAAGTCGTGACCGAGCAGCATGTCGCCGGAGCGGTTGATGAGAACGTGCGCCAGCTCCCATCCGTCCGAACACCTGAAATGGGTCAGATTGTTGATCTTCGCATTCGCGTCGACGTCGATCGGAAAAGCGCGGCCGTTGAAATTTGGCCCGCTGGTGTCATGAATGACGAAATAACGCGCCATCGGAGCATCAGGATCGTTATCGTTCGCCCGCGACAGCGGCTGCCACAAATGGGCGGCAAAATCCCATTCGAGGTTTTGCCGTGACAAAAAGCTGCTCAATGCTGCGCGGGTCGGCAGGCCGAACTTCTGTCCGACGCGGCTGGCGATGGCTTCGGGCAGAGCATTGAGTGGGGGCCCGAGATTTCTGGTCTGGTCGAGGGAGCGGAGCAGACACATCGCTTGTTGCTGCGCGTCGCCCTCGAAGCTCAGGGTTGCCGGTGCGAAACCGCAAGGTCCCATGTTTTTGAGTGTGACCGTCGGCAGCGCATGTCTGGGCTTGCAGCCCTCGCCAAACGCGGTGTGAGATGCCACGCAGAGCGTGGCGAGTGCGAGTGCCGTTGCGCCGATACCGCCGCCGGGACGACAATAGACTTTCCACGTGACGCGCACGGGTCAAATCCCAAATCGGAAATTCTATATACTTTTTACTAAAAGGCATCCTGCCAACCAACGGCAGTCCTGTCAAAGAAGGCGCGCTCTTGCGCCGGATACGGTTTTTGCTTTTTCCGGATGGGCTCGCGATGAATTTGAGGGCATTCTCGGCGTTGGCGGCACATGGTTGGTGGCACCTGCTTGGTGATCATGGCGGATAGCTGGCCTCGATCTTCACCCTTCTGGGCGGCGCACGTCCACGCCGATCGCCGGCCGATCCTGCTGGCCCGTGCCCGGATCACGGCGGCGTTGCGGGCGTGGTTTGCCGCCCATGATTTCATCGAGGTCGAGACCGGGGCGTTGCAGCGCTCTCCCGGAAACGAAACCCACCTGCATGGGTTCGCCACCAGCCTGGTTGCGCCGGATGGGGCAACATCGCCGTTCTACCTGCGGACATCGCCCGAGTTTGCCTGCAAGAAGCTTCTGGCGGCGGGCGAACGGCGCATCGTTGAATTCGCCAAAGCGTTCCGCAACCGCGAGCGTGGCGCGCTCCACCATCCGGAGTTCACGCTGGTCGAATGGTATCGCGCCGGCGAACCCTACCAGACGCTGATGACTGACTGCGGAGCGTTGCTGGAGTTGGCGGCGCGGGCGGCCGGGGTAGAGCGTCTCAGCTTTCGCGGCCGCGTGGCCGATCCATTTGCCGAACCTGAACGGCTCTCGGTGGCCGAGGCGTTCGGCCGGTTCGCCGGCATCGACGTGCTGGCGACTTTGCCGGACGGCAAACCGAATCGCGCGCGTCTTGCCGCCGCCGCGCAGGCCGCCGGCATTCGCCTTGCGGATGACGACACCTGGGGCGACATTTTCAGTCGCGTGCTGGTAGAGCGGGTCGAAGGCAATCTCGGCATCGGACGCGTCACGATTCTCGACGAATATCCTGCCGTACAGGCGGCCTTGGCGCGGCCGTCGCGCGATCCGCGTATTGCCGAGCGCTTCGAGCTTTATGCGTGCGGTGTCGAGCTCGCCAATGGTTTTGGTGAACTCACCGACGCTGCCGAACAGCGTCGCCGACTCGAGCAGGAAATGGCGGAGAAGCAGCGCGTCTACGGCGAGCGCTACCCGATCGACGATGATTTCATCGCCGCCCTGGCGCAGATGCCGCAAGCGTGCGGCATTGCGCTCGGTCTTGACCGTCTCGTCATGCTGGCAACCGGAGCCTCGCGCATCGACCAGGTGCTGTGGGCGCCGATTGCGGGCGATGACGAGATTTAATGGCCGACCACCACATTGAGGATGGCGGTCGTGCCGTCTTGCACTTTCTTCATCGCGGTCTGAAGTGCGCTTTTGAGCTTCTCCGGCCGCTCCACGCGTTCGCCATGGAGCCCGAAGTGCGAACCCAACGTCTCGTAGTCCGGACCGCGGAGTTGCGAGCCGAGATGCATTTTGGCGTTTACGGCGGCGCCGTCCGGGTAGTGATGAACGTGCCCCTTCTGCATCGCCATGTAACCCTTGTTGTTGAAGACCACGATGAGGATTGGAATCCCGTGCTGTTTCGAGGCGCCGAGCGCCTGAATCACCGGATTGTAGAGGAAGCCGCCGTCGCCGATGAGCAGCGCGACCGTCCGCTCGGGCGCCGCGAGTTTCACGCCGAGCGCCGTGCCGATACCCTGACCCAAGCCACCGAAGCCGCGGAAAAAACTTTGCGGCGTCGTGAAGGGGAGGTGCTGGCGCAGCAGCGCGCCATGCGTGATCGTCTCATCGACAAAAATGGTGTCGGCGGGCATCACTTCGCCAAGGGTGGCGATCAGGTCGAGCGGGTCGATCGCGGTGCCGTTGCTGCGCGCCTTGGCCTTCTCTGCCTCGAGTGTTGCGACGAAGGCGTCGTGCTCGCGCGTCCATTTATCGCGACGCTTCTTGATGGCGTCGGCATCTGCCTTGGCGGCGCGTGCCGCCTGCGTCAGCGCTTGCAACGATGCCGCGATGTCGCCTTCGAGATAAGCGTCGGCATGCAGTTGCTGATAGATCATGTGACCTTTGAACTGATTGTCGTTGATCGCAACGATTTTGCCCTTGGTCGGCCGCGCATGCGGCGGATACCAGGGCACGCGGCCGCCGACGAGCAAAACGAGATCGGAATCGCTCAGATATTTATAATTGGCGACGCCAAGATAGAGCGGGTGGTTGGTCGGAAAATTGGCAAAGTTCGAGCCACGGCTCCAGGTGACCGGGATTGCCAGCGTTTCGGCCAGTTCGACCAGCGCCTGAAACGCCGCGGGATCGCGGCCCGACTGCTCGGCAACGATGATCGGGTTTTTCGCCTCAAGCAGGAGGCTCGCGATCTTCTCGACCTCACTAGGGTGCGCCTGCACGCGAGGCGCAAAGGGCACGTCGCGCCCGTTGGCCGGCGGCGTCCAGTCGTGCAGCATGTGCTCGAGCGCGACGTTGAGGTAGATCGGGCCCTTGGGCGTCCGTTGCGCCATCTCGCCGGCGCGGATCACGGTTTCATAGAGCGTGTAGGGGCTCGTTACCTGCCGCGCCCATTTGGTGATGTTCTCGACATACCGCTCGGCGCCGCCGACGCTGATGCCGCCGTACCACTGTTGCTCGATATCCAGGTCCGGGTTTTCGCCGAGTGTCTGCAATTCACCCGACATCACGATCATCGGCACTTCGGATTGCAGCGCACCGTGAACGCCCATGCTGCCCTGCAGCAAACCGACGCCGGCGTGCACCAGGACCGCCTGCGGCCGCCCCGTTATCAGCGTGTAGCCAGTCGCCATATTGACGGCGAGCGTCTCGTGCCAGCAGTCGATGTAGCCGGGGCCCTTCTGGTTGCCGAGCTTTTGCCGCACCAGCGCCTCCCAGACTGGAGACCATTCCGAGCCCGGCGAGGACATGATGTAGTCGATCTTCAATTTGCGAAACGCTTCGAGGATCGCTTCGCCGCCGTCCATATAATTTTTCATCGGAATCGTTCTCACGCACTTCGGCTGGGTTGGGTCCGCCAGCGAACACCGAATTCCGGCTTTGCGCAACACTGGCCGCCCTTGCTTGCGCGGCACCGCATCGCGCATAACGGCTCGATCCCACGAAACGAGGGCGCCCATGGTTGCCGCCGTCAAAACTCTGCGCAAGACCCTGCGCACGTCATCCGAACTCGTCGCCGCGCAGGTAGCGGCCCGCGATCAGCGCGCCGCATTGGACGCGGTCGCAGCCCGCTACGCCGTTGCCATTACTCCGGCCATGGCTGATTTAATTGATCCATCCGACCCGCACGATCCGATCGCGCGGCAATTCGTCCCGGATGCGCGGGAACTTGCGCAGCAGCCGCAGGAGCGCAGTGACCCGATCGGCGATGAGGCGTTCAGCCCCGCGCCCGGCGTGGTTCATCGCTATCCCGACCGGGTGCTGCTCAAACTCGTCAATGCCTGCGCGGTCTACTGCCGTTTTTGCTTCCGGCGCGAAATGGTCGGGCCGGGACGAGGGGGACTTTCACCGCAAGCGCTGACGACGGCACTCGACTATATCCGTAACGCTCCGCAAATTTGGGAAGTGATTCTGACCGGCGGCGATCCGCTGGTGCTGTCGGCGCGCCGCCTCAAGGAGGTCATGGCGGAGCTGTCCGCTATCCCGCACGTCAAGGTGCTCCGCGTGCATACCCGCTTGCCGGTAGTGGCGCCCGAGCGAATAACGGCGGCGCTGGTGCGGGCGTTACGTACGCGCAAAGCGACTTTCGTCGTGCTCCATGCCAATCACCCGCGCGAATTGACCGCGCCCGCGCGTGCGGCCTGTGCTCGCTTGATCGACGCCGGCATACCAATGCTGTCGCAATCGGTGCTGCTGCGCGGCGTCAATGACGACGTCGAAACGCTCGGCGCCCTGATGCGAGCGCTGGTCGAGTGCCGGATCAAACCGTATTACCTGCATCATGCGGATCTCGCGCCCGGCACGTCGCACTTGCGCACCACCATTGCGGACGGGCAGGGCGTGGTGCGTGCGCTGCACGGCCGCTATTCGGGCCTGTGTCAGCCCAGCTACGTCCTCGACATCCCCGATGGTTATGGCAAATCGCCGATCGGCCCGAACTACGTGAGCGAGGACGGCGCTGTCATTGAAGACTTCAATGGGCGGCAGCACCGCTACCCGCGATAATGCCGCCGGGTAGGGTCACACGGAGCCGTCATTTCAGCCGAGCTTTGACGGCGTTGTGCGCTCGATGCTACTTTTTGCGACCAACACGAGCGTCAAAACAACGCCGCGCTCCGCGGGCTTAGCTCGCGCGGTAGTGCGGCCGATCGTAGGAGCCGGGTCGATTGCGTTCAGCAGTATGTCGGCTTATCGCGATCTCGTTCCTGGCTGCATGGCTTGCCGGTTGCGGCTATGGTGAGGTCGTCCATTCGTGGTTCGACCATTCCGCGGATGCGCAGGTGTCCACCGGCCAGAAACTTCCAGGACACGTCTATCTGGTCCGCGGCCTCGCCGGCGACATCTATTCGCTTGGCTTGGACCAACTCGCCGACAAGATCACCCGGCGCGGCGTAACCGCGACGGTGTATGGCGTCAGTCAGTCCAAGGCTGTCGCCGACGACATCATTCATAAATACAAGTCGGGTGAGGAGCGTGGGCCGATTGTTCTGCTCGGGCATTCCAGCGGCGGTGACGCCATCATCGCGATCGCCGAGAGATTGAAGGCGGCAGACATCCCGGTCGCGCTGGCCTTCGGCTTCGATCCGACGCGCATTGCCGACGATGTGCCGTCGAACGTCGACGTATTCATCAATCTTTTCCAGCGTAACAATCCGATCGGCGGCGGCAAGGCAACGCCGGCTCCAGGCTTCCGCGGCCGGTTGATCAACGTCGATCTGCGCGAGCACACCGAGATCGTTCACATCACCCTCGACAAGACGCCGGAAGTCCAGGACGCCGTTGCGACGAAAATCGTTGCGCTTGCCGCTTATGCGGCGCGGCAAGCCGGCATACCGGCTGCAAAACGGCGCAACGACAGCGGTGTTCGGCCATTGGTGCTGAAATACGTCGTACCGCGCGATGCGCCGATCGAATTGTGGGACAGCGCGATCGAAGTCAGGGCGAAGTCCGCAGAGACTGTGGATTCGATTGCTTCGGCCTATCGCGTCCCGGGCTGGGCGATCGCGCAAATCAATCAGCTTGAGCCAGACGGGCAAATTGAGGCCGGGCGCAAGCTCATTATTCCGAGGAGCCTCTATGCCGATGCCGCCACTGTGCCACTACCTGAGCCGCGGATGCCCGAGCCGCGGACCGCGTCACGAAGCGAGGTCAGGCCTCGCGCTATCGCCGCCAAACCGCCGCCGCGCAATCAAATGCCAACGGCGACATTGCCACCGCCGGCGGACGGGAACGTTGTGGAAAACGGGAATTCGTTCAGCGACCGCTGGCGCTCTGAAACAGCCCAATAGTAATTGTGCAAGCCTGATTCAGGCGGCCGCGGCGAAATAAACCGCTGTCTCGAATTCGTAGCCGCATGCTTCGCACGACCAGGTGTGTCGCACGCAGCGGTCATTGAGATATTCGGACCAGTCGGGTGCAAGCAGCCAGCCGGAGCATTGCGGGCAGCTGTTCTTGTCGTAGGTCACCAAGCGCGTCCGCGCCGTCGAAGTCTGGGTATGCAACGCCATGACTTTTCCTCCCTTGAACACCCCTCCGACAGGCAAGACGCTAGGAGCGCTCTATGGCGATGAAATGACGGATCTGCGTCGGTGAGCAGACCATGTAAGGAATGCTCTGTGGCTGACTGCAGGCACGCGGCTTCGTTGCGCTGCAGCAGCGATTGTCCAATTCGGAGCGTTGAGCATGTTGCGCCGCGATAGGAACGTTTGAATGCCATTGTGCGTTAAAGCTGCGCGAGGAAAAAGGCGCGAACTTTACCGGAGATTTCCAATGGCCGTTAAGCGTGTCGAGCAAGCCGCTCTGACGACATTTTTTGTCGGTGCATGCGCGGCAATCGCCATTGCGGCTTGCGCTGCGGTCGCCAGCGCGCATGCGGATTCCCCAACGTTGCCGCGGCGGCAAAGTGCTGTGCCGTATCTCCTCGCCCAAAACGCGTCAGGGTCGCTGACGCTGCCGCAAGCGCCGGCGATCCCGGTATCTCCGACAACGCCTGGGAGCGGCCTTTCGGTAAGCACAAACCCGATCACAGGTTTGCCGTGCAGCGGCGAAGGTTCGACGGCTCTCAGCTCCGGTATGCCGAGCGCCAACGACGAGGATGAAAGCGCGACCTCCAGCACGACGCCCGGAGGCTTGCCGCCGAGCAGCAGTGTGTTCGGAGCCAGTAACGGAGCTTGCTGACCCACCGCCGCTGATGGGGTTGAGTTGGCTTTCAGTTCACACTCTGGACCATTGATTGATATCGTCGGGCAGTGCGTTGAGACCGAACGCGCTGCGTGAGGCGCAACTTCTGGCACGCAGCTTTTGGCGTTGTGAATATTTGTTATCGGAAATCGCCAAAATTCGCCGCTTGGCCGCTCTAATTCCGCCTCTCCGGTCCAATCAAATCTTGCCGAAGCCCCTGACGGGGTCCCTCAATGAGAGAGCAAGACACATGCGAAATGTCACGACGCGGATGATCGCTGTCGCCGTGAGCGCTATCGCTTTGGGCGGCGTAGGAATTGGTTCAGCAACAGCGGCCGACATCCCTCTGCCGCAAAGCCAACTGCAGCAACCGCCTCAACCGCAATACTATGGCAATCCGCCGGTTGAGGAAGGCTACGGTTATGGTCCGCCACCGGCTTACGCCTATCCGCCGCCGCCACCCGTTGCCTACTACGAATACGCCTCGCCACCGGTCGTGGTCTTGCCGGAAGCGTATTACCCGCGGCGCCATTATGGACCGTTCTACGGCGGGCCCGCCTACGGCGTTCGCGGCTACGGCCCGTATTTTGCACGCGGCTACGGCCACCGCGGTGGCGGCTGGGACCACGGTTATCGTCGGTATTAAGGGTTCAATGACGCTCGGGAGGTCGGCTAATCCGAGAAGCGGCTGGCGATCGCGTCGAGCGCCGGCCGCGGCCGATCCTCGGGTGTTCCCGGCGGCCTGCCGATATGGACGAAGCCGACGATGCGTTCGTGCGGTGCGAGACCGAGGGCGTCGAGCACGCCACGATCATAAGCGTACCACTCGGTGATCCAGTTCGCCCCGTAGCCGAGCGCGTGCGCGGCAAGAACAAGGCTCATGGCGGCCGCGCCGGCCGAGAGCACTTGCTCCCATTCTGGAATTTTCACGTGGGGCGTAGCCCTGCTCACCACGGCAACCACCAGCGGCGCGCGCGCAAGGCGCTCGCGCTCGGCTTCGACATGTTCAGGTTTCGCATCCGGGTATTTGGCGCGGAATGCGGTCGCGATGGCGGCGCCGGCGGCGCGGCGCGCATCACCTTCGAATACGATGAAACGCCAAGGCGTGAGCTTGCCGTGATCCGGCACCCGTGACGCGATGGTCAAAAGCGTGTCGATTTCGGCGGCGGACGGGGCGGGGCCGCGGAGTTCGATCGCCTTGAAGGAGCGCCGCGTGGTGAGAAGTTCGAGGGCATCAGGCATGATGGATTTGCCTAGCACCTGGCTTCCTCACTGACAAACCTCTCAATAAGATGAGGACTTGCGCGAAGTGCGCGGTCGCGGCATGTCTGCGATCGGGTCTTCACGGTGCCGCTGCAGTCCGGTCTTCAATCCGGCACCGCGAGCATCCACGAGGGGAGGGTAAAAGATGTTCAAAATTGCCTGTTCCGCCATTTTCGGGACTGCGGTTGTTTTCGCAGTCATGGCTATGCCCGCTCGCGCCGCTGACGACATCGAGTTCAAAGGTGCAGGTGTGCAGCGGATGCCACGGTCAGAATGGCGTACCCGCCGACCCAAAAACCACGCCGATCATTTGGGGCCAGCAAGAGAATTATCTCTACAAGGAATTGCACGACTACCACAGCGGGGCTCGCGACAATCCGATTATGTCGCCCCTAGCGAAGGGCTTTTCGCTGGACGATCTTCGCAAGGTAGCGGCCTATTTCGCCGCCAAGACCTGGCCCGCACGATCCGCGGCGGACACCTCCGCTGCGCCCGCTACGGCCGGCACGTCTTCCGCCGCTGCCGCTGCGCCGTCAACTGCGTCCATGAAGCCGCCCCCGAGTGCCGCCATGTGCAAGGCATGTCATGGGCAGAATTTTGAAGGTGGCGCACCGGCGCCGCGTCTGGCCGGTCTCAGCTACGAATACCTGCTCGGCGCCATGAATAGCTTTGCCGACGGTACCAGGACCAACAACCTCGATATGCCCGGATTCATGAAAGCGCTGACGGACAGCCAGCGGGAGGCGATTGCGCATTACCTAGCCGCCTTGTGACGTAGAAAGCCGGTCGCGTCGATTGGTATTGGCCAAATGCTGGATACCAGCCAGCGGAGATTTTCCTAAGTCATTGATTTTATTGGCGCGCCCTACGGGACTCGAACCCGTGTTACCGCCGTGAAAGGGCGATGTCCTGGACCGCTAGACGAAGGGCGCGGAAAGTGCGCGACGAGTGCGCTTTGTGCAAAATGTCGCGACATATAGAGCGGTTTGTCGCGAGCGGCAAGCAACCAGCACCCGCCCACCACGTCATACCAACTCGTCGGTTTCGGCTCACCAGTTCCCGGTATTGGGCATCGAGGTCCACGGTTCCTTCGGCGGCAGCGGGTCGCCTTTCTGCAGCAGCTCGATCGAATGCTTGTCGGGCGAGCGCACGAACGCCATCGTGCCGTCGCGCGGCGGCCGGTTGATGGTGACGCCGGCCTTCATCAGCCGCTCGCAGAGCGCATAGATGTCGTCGACCTCGTAGGCGAGGTGGCCGAAATAGCGCGCCTCGCCATAGTCCTCGCTGTCCCAGTTATAGGTCAGCTCGACCAGCGGCGCCTGCCGGCTGGCCGGGCCCTTGGCGACCAGCTCGCTGTCGTCCGGCGGCGGCCAGAAACACCAGCGTGTACTTGTTCTTCTCGTCGACCCGGCGGCGCACTTCGGTCAGGCCGAGCTTGTTGCAATAGAAGTCGAGCGCCGCGTCGAGATTGCGCACGCGCAGCATTGTGTGCAGATATCGCATGGTCGAAACCTCCGTAGGTGCTGGCTCGGCTCGTGCCGTTAGTCTCTCGCCAGAGTACAGTGTATGCCAATGCAACGAGGGTTACGAAGAATGATCGCGCCCGATCTCGATACCGCCATCGAGCGGACTCGCAGGACCTGATCCAAGGCGCCGCCGACCATCGTGCCGTTCACCGGGCGCCGGCATCTCGACCGAATGCGGCATTCCCGACTTCCGCTCGCCGGGCGGGCTGTGGACCAAGAACCGGCCGATCCCGTTCGATGAGTTCCTGGCGAGCCAGGAGGCGCGCAACGAATCCTGGCGCCGCCGCTTCGCCATGGCGGAGCAGTTCGGCGGCGCCAGGCCGGGCCGCGGCCACTCGCGCGCTCGCCAGCCTCTATCGCGCCGGCAAGGTGCCGGCGGTGATCACCCAGAACATCGACAATCTGCATCAGGCCTCCGGCTTTGCGCCCGAACATGTCGTCGAGCTGCACGGCAACACGACCTACGCGTTGTGCCTCGACTGCGCGACGCGCTACGAACTGTCGTGGGTGCGCCAGCGCATGGACGCGGCGAACGGCTGCGCGCCCGATTGTCCCGACTGCGGCGGCTTCATCAAGACCGCGACCGTCTCATTCGGCCAGGCGATGCCGGATGCGGCGATGCGGCGCGCGCAGGACCTCGCGCTGGCTGCGATCTGTTCCTGGCGATCGGCTCGTCGCTCGTGGTCTGGCCGGCGGCCGGATTTCCCTTGATGGCGAAACGCAACGGCGCGCGCCTCGTCATCATCAATCGCGAGCCGACCGAGTTCGACGACATCGCCGACCTCGTCGTGCGCCAGGACATCGGCACCGTGCTCGAGCCCTTCATCGTCCACTGAAGTACCGTCCACCTTTGTGCACAGGCTTTGACGCTTTTGGCGCCAGTGTTGCATTTTTGTCCTTTTCGCCTCGGATCGCCGGTGTTATCTTCGATTCAACGAGATTCGTGACGCGCCCGACGGGGCGCCAGCAAACGGCGGCGGCCACGGCGTCATGGCGTCGGACGGGATCGAACCAAAATCAACCAGACCGGGGCTTGGACCCGACGTCGATCTCGACTGACGAGACGCGCGGCCGTCATCGAGGTCGTCCGGCGTCATCAAATGGTTCGATGTCGCCAAGGGCTATGGCTTCATCGTTCCCGACAACGGCATGGCCGATGTGCTGCTGCACGTGACCTGCCTGCGCCGCGACGGCTACCAGACCGCCTATGAAGGCGCGCGCGTCGTCTGCGAGGTGCTGGCGCGGCCGAAAGGCCTGCAAGCCTTCCGCGTCCTCTCCATGGACGAATCGACCGCGATCCATCCGGCGCAGATGCCGCCGCCGCGAACCCATGTTACTGTGGCCCCGACGAGCGGTCTCGAACGGGCACAGGTCAAATGGTTCAATCGGCTTCGCGGATTCGGCTTCCTGACGCGCGGGGAGGGAACGCCGGACATCTTCGTCCACATGGAAACGCTGCGCCGGTTCGGCTTGACCGAGCTGCGCCCCGGCCAGTTCGTGCTGGTGCGGTTCGGACCCGGCCCGAAGGGCATGATGGCGGCCGAGGTCCGCCCCGAAAGCGGCCCGCTCGGCCCGGCCTCGCACTAACGGCTGTCGCTGCTCGTGTCTCGGATCGCGATGGCGGCGCATCGCGCCTTCGCCGCGCTGCTTCTTGCGGTTGCGCCATTCTGTCGGCTTGCGCGCTCGTCTCGCTGCGCCGGCGCAGGCGGCCGGCAAGGCGACCCTCGAGATCGTCAGCACGTCCGGCGTGCATCGCCTTCACCGTCGAGCTTGCGACCAACGACGCGGAGCGCGAGCGCGGCCTGATGTATCCGCAAGTCGACTGCCGGAGGGCCACGGCATGCTGTTCGACTTCCAGCAGCGACCAGCCGGTCGCGTTCTGGATGCACAACACCTACATCTCGCTCGACATGATCTTCATCCGCGGCGACGGCCGCATCCTGCGCATTGCGGAGAATGCCGAGCCGATGTCGGATCGGCTGATTCCATCCGGCGGTCCGGTCGGGCGGTGCTCGAAGTGATCGCCGGCACGGCGCGCAAGCTCGGCATCGCGCCGCGGCGATCAAGGTCGACCGGCTCGATCTTCGGCAACGGCCATTGAAGGATCGGCTTTGCTGCTGGAAGACGGATCGCGCTTGGCTTGCTGGCTGGCGCGGCGAAACATGTATCCAAAGCCGCGACCGGCGGGGTATAGCGCAGCCTGGTAGCGCGGCAGTTTTGGGTACTGCAGGTCGCAGGTTCAAATCCTGCTGCCCCGACCAGCTTAACGCTGGTCCATCGGACTGTGTTCAAGGTGATTCCGTTTAACCGGACTGGCGCGAAGCTCATGACCGCACGCATCTACAAACCGGCCCGCACCGCGATGCAGTCCGGCACCGCCAAGACCAAGGAATGGGTGCTCGACTTCGAGCCGGAGCAGCCGCGCGCGGTCGAGCCGCTGATGGGCTGGACCAGTTCGGGCGACATGAAGCAGCAGGTGCGGCTGCAGTTCGACACCAAGGAAGAGGCCGTCGCCTATTGCGAGCGCAACGGCATCGCCTACCAGGTGTTCGAGAGCAAGCCGCCGAAGCGGCAGCGCATCTCCTATTCCGACAATTTCGCCTACGCCGCGCCGCGAGCCTTGGACGCATTGGAGTCGGCGCGGCGTCCAGCGCTCAGACCCGGAGCGTTTGTGCGGCGCGCGGGGCGGCGGCAGGCTTTCGTGCCTGCGCAGCCGGCGCGCTGGCGCAACAGCGAGATGAAGCGCTCCTCCGGCATCGGCTGGCCGAGCAGGAAGCCCTGGCCGTAGTCGCAGCCCATGCTGACCAGCGCCAACGCATCGGACGCCTTCTCGATGCCGATCGCGACGGCGACGCTGCCGAAATTGTGCGCGAGGTCGATCACGGTCTTGCACAGCGGCGCATTGACCTTGTCGGTGCCGCAGTCGGTGACGAAGGTGCGGTCGAGCTTGAGCTCGGCGAACGGCAGTTCCTTGAGCCGCACCAGCGACGAATAGCCGCGGCCGAAATCGTCGATCGCGAGCTTGACGTTGAGGTGCTGCGAGCTTTTTCGTGATGTCGGTCGCCAGCGTGCAGGTCGGTGACGATCTGCTCCTCGGTGACGTCGATGATCAGGCCCGGCCACTTTTCGATACTGCGCGCGGTAGCTCTGCACGATGTCGGCGATCGCGATCTTGACCAGCGCGTTGACCGGGATGTTGACCGCAAGCCGCAGGTTGACGCCGAGCTTGGCGAAGTTGAGCGCCGGCGCGCAGCGCCTGCGCCAAGCGCCAGCTCGGACAGCGCGACCAGGCTCGATTCGGTGGCGCCGGGCATGAAAGCGCTCGGCATCAGCACGCCATGCAGCGGATGGCGGGCGCGCGCGAAGGCTTCGGCGCCGACGAGCTGCTTTTTGCGCAGGTCGATCTTCGGCTGATACCAGAATTCGATCCAGTTGTTGCGCAAGGCCTCGTCGAGATCGATGCGGCCGGCGATCGCCGGCGGCTGGCCGAGCTTGAGGTCCTGCAGGATTTTCAGGACGGCGCTGGTCTCGAACGGCTTCTTCAGCACGCGGCAGCATCTGCAGGCGGTGCTGGTCGCCGATGCTTTTGACATGGGCGAGCACCGCCGAGCCGCGGCTGCTCATGAGCTGCACGTGGCCGCTATAGCCGCGGCGTGCCGAGCGCGGCGACGCAGTCGATGGCGTCCGCGGATTCGAGCGCGATGTTGAGGAAGATCAGCGTCGGGCGTGCGCTGCGCCAGCGCGTCCGGCAACGCCATGGCGTCGGCGAATTCCTCGGTATCGATGCCGGCGCCGTGCAGGATGAGCGACAGAAAATGCCGGATGCTGCATCCGGCGTCGACGACGAAGCAGAGCGGAGTTCGCGCGGCTCCGCTTTGCGCCGGCGGCGCGTCTGCGGCGTCGCGGTCGCGCTGGGCGGCTTGCAGCGGTCATTGCGGTCATGTGCCAGGGCCTGTGCGCCCGCATGGCGGGAAGCGGGCATCATTGGTTTAAATTGCTTAACCAGCGGTTTCGACAGCCAGCCGGCGCAGTGTCGCACAGGCTGATGCGGTCGGCAGTCATGCAAGCCATGACGGCCGCCGCCATTTGCTTTGCAGGACGGGCATGCGTGCCGCCGGCCGACCTATGAGAACGGCTTGCGGCATGATAAGCGTGCAATGACTTTGCTCCGGTTGCTGTAACGAATGCCGCCGTCGAGCCAAGATCATTAATGAAGTGATCGGGAGACGACAGATGCCGAAAAAGGACTCCGAGCATGAAGTTTGACCGCCGCAAGTTCCTGGCCGCGGCCGCCGTCGCCGGCGCGACCGGCGCCGTGAGCCCCAGCAAGGCGCGCCCGGCAACGGCGCCCGACGCCGCAGCCGCGGGCTGCCGTCGGCGCTGCCGCCGAACGCCCATGTTGCCGCCGCCGAGACCGGCACGCCGCAGCTGCCGGCGCAGCGAAGGCGGCAAGCCCGGTTCCGACTTCATGGTCGACGTCATCAAGACGCTCGACATCAAATATCTGCCGGCCAATCCGGCCTCGAGCTATCCGCGGCATCCACGAGTCGCTGATCAACTACGGCAAGAACACGATGCCGGAATTCCTCACCTGCATGCACGAGGAATCCGCCGTCGGCATGTGCCACGGCTACTTCAAGGCGACCGGCAAGCCGCTCATGACGCTGGTCCACGGCGTCGTCGGCCTGCAGCACGCCACCATGGCGATCTACAACGCCTGGTGCGACCGCGTGCCGGTCCTCGTCATCGGCGGCAACGATCTCGACGCCGCGCACCGTCGCGCCGGGCGTGCCGACCTTCCACTCGGCGCAGGACATCAACGCGATCGTGCGCGACTACACCAAGTGGGACGACAATCCGGTCTCGGCGCAGCATTTCGCCCAGTCGTTCGTGCGCATGTACAAGATCGCGACCACGCCGCCCTACGGCCCGGTGATGATGTCGCTCGACGGCGGCCTGCAGAACGGAGCCGTCCGCGATTATGGGCGAGCCGCTCTACATCCCGAAATTCTTCGCCGGCGGCGCCGCCGCAAGGCGATGACGCCGCGGTGAAGGAAGCGGCGCGGCTTGCTCGCCAATGCCGAACGTCCGGTCATCGTGGTCGATCGCGCGGCGCGCACGCCGGACGGCGTGCGAGCTCCTGGTCGAGCTTGCCGAATTGTTGCAGGCCCCGGTGGTCGATCAGGGCGGCCGCATGAACTTCCCGAACACCCATTATCTCAGCCGCCCGGCGGGCGTGATCTCGCAGGCCGACGTCGTCATCGGCATGGAGCTGTCGGACTTTTGGGGCACGGTGAACGGCTTCATGCGACAACGGCGAAGACGGCTTCGGCCACAACTTCAGCAAGATCAAGCCGGGCACCAAGCTGATCAGCATCAGCTCGGTCGATCTGCTCACCAAATCGAACTACCAGGACTTCCAGCGCTTCCAGAGCATCGACGTTTCGATGCCGGGCGACGCCGAGGCGACGCTGCCGTCGCTGATCGAGGCGGTGAAGTCCGCGATCTCGCAGCGATCGCAAGGATGCGATGACCAAGCGCGGCGACGCGCATCCGGCAGGCCCATGCCAAGGGTCTCGACTGCCACCAAGCAGGCCGCCGCCATCGCCTGGGACGCAAGCCCGATCAACACCGCGCGGCTGGTGACGGAGCTCTACGCGCAGATCAAGGATCTCGACTGGTCGCTGGTTTCGACCTCCGGCAACACCAGCAACTGGGCGAACCGGCTGTGGCCGATGGAGAAGCATTACCAGTGGCTCGGCGCGTCGGGCGGCTATGGCGTCGGCTACGGCGCGCCGGCTTCGGTCGGCGCGGCGCTCGGCAATCGCGATCTCGGCCGCTTCTCGGTCTCGATCCAGTCCGACGGCGACCTGATGTATGCGCCGGGCGTGTTTTGGACCGCGGCGCGGCACAACATCCCGCTGCTCGCCGTGATGCACAACAATCGCGGCTATCACCAGGAAGTGATGCACGTGCAGCGGCTTCGCCAATTTCCGCAACCGCGTCGCCAATACTCGGCAACGATCTCGGCGCCGATCGGCACCAGCATCATGAATCCCGACATCCAGTATCACGAGCTGGCGAAATCGATGGGCTGGTGGGCGAAGGGCCCGATCACCGATCCGGCCGATCTCGGACCCGCGATCAAGGAAGCCGTCGCCGTGGTCAAGGAAGGCCAGCCGGCACTGGTCAATGTCTTGACGCAGCCGCGCTGAGGAGGATGATGCTCATGCGTTTCGTTCGTTTTGGCGCCGGCGCCGGCCCTTGTTGCGCTGGCGCTTGCCGGCATGCGTCGCGTCATCGACACCCGCGTTCGCCGACGGCGATGCCCAGAAGGGCAAGGCCGCGTTCATCCAGCACGGCTGCTGGCAATGCCATGACTTCAATGGCCAGGGCTCGATCGCGACCAGCAACGGCAAGGTCATCGCGCGCACCGCAGCTGCCGCTCGATGCGTTCATCTCGTTCGTGCGCACGACCAACGGCGCGATGCCGCCGTTCCGGCCGGCGATTCTGTCCGATGCGGATCTCACCGACATCTACGCCTATCTGCAATCGCTGCCGGAGCCGAAACAGGCGAGCGATATTCCGCTGCTCAACAACGACACGCGCTCGCAATAGCCCCGTTATCGTTTGATTTGCAGTTTCGTTCGGCCTCCGCGATTGACCCTCGCGGGGGCTGAATTACGATCAGAGCACGGTATACTGGTTCGTCGCTCGCGAGGAGGAAGAAGAGGCAACATAACCATGAGCAGCAAAGGGCAGATGCGGCTCGGCGCCTTCTTCAATCCGACCGGCCATCATGTCGCGTCGTGGCGGCATCCGCGCGCGCAGGCCGACGCCGGCATCAATTTCCAGCATTATCTCGACATCACGCGCACCGCCGAGCGCGGCAAATTCGACATGGTGTTCCTCGCCGACAATCTCGGCGTGCGGCAGGCGCACATGGAGGCGCTGAGCCGCTCGGCGCAATACATCGCCAATTTCGAGCCGATCACGCTGCTCTCGGCGCTCGCCACCCACACCAGCCATATCGGTCTCGTGGCACCGCCTCGACGAGCTACAACGAGCCGTTCCACGTCGCGCGCAAGTTTGCCTCGCTCGATCACTTGAGCGGCGGCCGCGCCGGCTGGAATCTGGTGACCTCGGGCCAGGAGAACGAGGCGCACAATTTCGGCCGCGACAAGCACTACGAGCACGGCGAGCGCTACGACCGCGCGCGCGAGTTCGCCCGCGTCGTCGCTCGGGCTGTGGGACAGCTGGGACGACGACGCCTTCGTCCGCGACAAGGCGACCGGGCAGTTCTTCCATCCCGACAAGCTGCACGACCTCAACCACCGAGGGCGAGCACTTCTCGGTGCTCGGCGCCTCAACATTCCGCGCTCGCCGCAGGGCCATCCGGTGATCGTGCAGGCCGGCGGCTCGGACGACATGATCGGGGTCGCGGCGGAATTCGCCGAGGTGATCTTCTGCGCGCCGCTGACGCTCGAAGCCGCGCAGACCTTTTATGCGACCATCAAGGGCGGCTGGCGGCGCATGGCCGCGCCCGGACGAAATGAAGATCATGCCGGGGCTGAGCGCTATCATCGGCCGCACCGATGCCGAGGCGGAGGAGAATTACGAGTATCTCAATTCGCTGGTTCATCCGATCGTCGCCCGCGAAATCCTCTCGACTGTGCTCGGCAACGTCGATCTGACGCCCTATCCGTTCGACGGGCCGCTGCCGGAGAACCTGCCGCTCTCGAATGCCAGCCAGGGCATCTTCCAATCAGGTCACCGAGATGGCGCGGCGACGAAAAGCTCACCATCCGGCAGGTCGCGATGCGGGTCGCCGGCGCGCGCGGCCAAGGCGGTCGTCCGCGGCTCGCCGCAGACCGTCGCCGACTATATGGAGGAATGGTTCAGCAATGACGGCTGCGACGGCTTCAACATCATGCCGCCGTTCCTGCCCGGCGGGCTCGACGATTTCGTCGACCTGGTGATCCCGGAATTGCAGCGGCGCGGCCTGTTCCGCACCGAATACGAAGGCAAGACGCTTGCGCGAGAATCTCGGTCTCGATCGGCCGATGAGCCGCTATGCCGCAGCCGCGCCGCAGCGGTCGCGGCCGCGTCAGGAGGGTAATGGTGATCAGTGTCAAACGACTCGGCCACGCCACGCTGACCACGCCCGATATCGAGCGGCAGATCGCCTATTACACCGACGTCGTCGGTCTCATCGCTGGTCGAGCGCAGCAAGGATCGCGCCTTTCTTGCCTGCAAGCTCGGGCTCGAGGCGGTCGCGCTGGAGCCTGGCACGGGCAATGCGCTCTCGCCGCATCGCATTCCAGGTCGCGCCGGACACCGATCTCGCCGACGTTGAACGCGCGCTGGCGAAGGACGGCGTCAAGACCGAGCGGCGCAGCGGCATTTCGCCGGGCATTGCCGAGGCGGTGGTGTTCACCGATCCGAAAGGGCACCGAGGTCGAGATTTTCTCCGACTACGTGTTCGCCAAGGACGACGGGCGGCAGCGCCGGCGTCATGCCGCTCAAGCTCGGCCATGTCGCCTATCGGGTCGACGACGTGCAGAAGACCGTGAAATTCTATTGCGACGTGCTCGGCTTCCGCGTCTCCGACTGGCGCGCCGACAATTTCGCGTTCCTGCGCTGCAATGCCGATCATCACACGGTCAATTTCGTCTATGACGCCGAGCCGCAGCTCCATCACATCGCTTTCGAGGTCAAGGACTGGGCGGAAATCCAGCGCGCCGCCGAGATGCTGGCCAGCACGAGATCCATCTGGTCTGGGGGCCGGGCCGGCATATCATCGGCCATAATATCGCGATCTATCATCGCAATGCCGATAAGGTGCGGGTCGAGTTTTTCTGCGAGATGGACCTGATGAAGGACGAGGCGCTGGGATATTTCGATCCGCGGCCGTGGCACCAGGATCGGCCGCAGCGGCCGAAAGTCTGGGGCCCGGATACGTTGCGCAATTACTGGGGCTACGGCTCGGAGCGGGTCATTCGCGGCTACCAGACCATCGAGTAATCCGAAAGTTTCAAGCCTTTGCGCCACGTTACAAGTCGCGCATACACAATGTCGTGACTGCGCGGCGTTGCGCTCTCGCGACATGTGATTGGCAAAACACCATCGGATTGACCTAATTTCCCATGCAGATGCCGCGTCACTTGGCGCGCAACAGATGCGGAGGAACAGATGGCCGATTATAAACTGCCGAAAACGTTTCGGCCGATGCTTTGGGCGCTGCTTGTTATCCCGGCCTTCGCCGCGGCGGTCAGCCTCGCGCGAGCCGCAGAGCCCGCTGTGACAATTCCCGCTCCAGCGCTCGATGAACCGGCTGCGACCGGTGCCGCACCGCAGACCATCGTTTTGGCCGGCGGCTGCTTTTGGGGCGTTCAGGCGGTCTTCGAGCACACCAAGGGCGTCACCAAGGCTGTTTCGGGCTATGCCGGCGGCAAGAAGGACACGGCGCATTACGAGATGGTCGGTACCGGCCGCACCGGCCACGCCGAATCGGTCTCAGGTCACGTTCGATCCGCGGCAGATTTCGTACGGCAAGATCTTGCAGATTTACTTCTCGGTCGCGCATAACCCGACCGAGCTCAACTATCAGGGGCCCGACTCCGGTACGCAGTATCGCTCGGCGATCTTTTATGCCAACGACGAGCAGAAGCGTGTCGCCGAAGCCTACATCGCACAACTCGACAAGGCGCACGCGTTCAGCGGGCCGATCGTCACCAAGCTCGAGCCGCTGACGGGCTTCTATCCGGCCGAGGAACTATCATCAGGACTTCGCCGTACTGCACCCGAATTATCCCTACATCGTGTTTAACGACGCGCCGAAGGTCGAGAACCTGAAGCGGCTGTTTGCGAGCGAGTATCGCGACGCGCCGGTCACCGTGCTGGCGTCCAACAAGGTCGAGCGAATAAGGGCCCTGGCCTCTTCAATCCGCGACAGCGGCAAGGCCGGAATTCGTACCCCCGATCGCGGTGGATACGGCTTCGCGGCCTGTTTGTTATGAGTTCTGTGCGGAACGCCCGCTGACGAGACGCTTTCGTCTAGCCATATCGCCGGTCTCCGCGTGTATTCTGATGACGAGAGATGGGCCGCTCAGAAGCCCGCTCCACGGCAAGAAGATACGGGGAGGAATTCCAATGGCTATGGCAACGACAGTCGGGGCACTGCCCGAGGCCGAACACAGTGCGCAGCTGCGCAAAGCCGTCATCGCATCGACAGTCGGCACGGCGATCGAGTGGTATGACTTTTTCCTTTACGGCACCGCCGCCGGCCTGGTCTTCGGCAAGCTGTTTTTCCCCAACCAGGATGCGCTGACGGCGACGCTTCTCGCCTTCGGGACCTACTTCATCGGCTTCGCCGCGCGGCCGATCGGCGCCGCGATCTTCGGCCATTACGGCGACCGCATCGGCCGCAAAGCGACGCTGATCGCGACGCTGTTGTGCATGGGCCTGGCGACCTTTGCCATTGCCTTTGTACCGACCTCTGCGTCGATCGGCATCTGGGGCGCGGTCATCCTGACCGTCCTGCGGGCTATCCAAGGCATCGGCGTTGGCGGCGAATGGGGCGGCTCGGTGCTGCTGGCGATGGAATGGTCGCGTACTCATGGCCATCGCGGCCTGGTGGCGTCTTGGCCGCAATTCGGCGTGCCTTGCGGATTGCTGTTGTCGACCTTGGCGATCGGCGTTTTCAGTGCGTGGTCGGGCGATCAATTCGTGGTCTGGGGCTGGCGCATTCCGTTCGCGCTTTCGATCGTGCTGGTCGGCATCGGCCTGTGGATTCGCCTCGGCATCCTCGAGACGCCGGTGTTCCAGAAGCTTCTGGACGAAAACAAGATCGAGGACGCCCCGATCATCGAAGTGATCAGGAAGCAGCCGAAGGAAATCATCCTGTCGGCGTTGCTGCGGATGTCCGAGCAGGCGCCGTTCTACATCTTCACCGCCTTCGTCTTCTCCTATGCCGTCGGCACGCTGAAAATGGAGCGGGACTTCATTCTCGAGGCGGTGATGGTGGCGGCCTGTGTCTCCTTCATCACCATTCCGGTCTCCGGCCACATCTCCGACCGGATCGGGCGGAAAACAATGTACCTGATCGGCGTGGTCGCCATGGGCATCTTCGGCTTCGTCTATTTCGGGATGATCGACACGGTGGCTCCGGCGGCGGTGTTCATCGCCATCGTGGTGTCGCTCATTCCGCACGATATGCAGTACGGACCGCAGGCGGCGCTGATCGCAGAATCGTTTACGCCGCGCCTACGCTACAGCGGAGCTTCGCTCGGCTATCAGCTGGCATCGCTGATTGCCGGCGGTCCTTCGCCGATTATCGCAACCTGGCTGTTTGCCACCTATCACTCCGGCTATGCGATCGCGATTTATATCGCGGTGTGCGCCGTCATCAGCCTGATATCTGCGGCTATGATGCCGGATTATACCGGCAAGGATATTTCGGCCGAATACGCTTCCACACGCTGAGAGCGGGGCAGACAATAAATGTCGCGGGGCAGCAGTGTCCCGCGACAATCGTTTTTAATGACAGTCTTTTTAATGTCGAAAAGCTTAGAGCACCGCGCCGGTCTGCGGGTCGATCAGGTGCATGTGGTCCATGTTGGCATAAAGCCGCATCGACTCGCCCGGGCCCGTAGCGCTGCCGGGATCGACGCGGCCGCAGACTTCCTGGCCGTCGACCGTGAAATACACCATCGTCTCCATGCCCATCGGCTCGACGACGTCGAGCGTCGCGGCGAACTCGCACTGCTGGTCGCGGTCGCTGCGCCGCGGCTCGGTGATGTGTTCGGGACGCAGCCCGAAGATCAACTCCTTGCCGGTCAGCGACTGATAGCGCGCCGATTGCGACGCCGGCACCGGCAGGCTGATCGTGTCGGAAAGACGCACGCGCAACCCGGCGCCGTTCTGCTCCAGCCGGCAGCGGATGAAATTCATCGCCGGCGAACCGATGAAGCCGGCGACGAAAAGCGTCTTCGGATGGTGATAGAGCTCCTGCGGCGTGGCGATCTGCTCGATGAGGCCGCCGTTCATGACCACGACGCGGTCGGCGAGCGTCATCGCCTCGACCTGGTCGTGGGTGACATAGACCGTCGTGGTCTTGACCATCTGATGCACGCGCTTGATCTCGGTGCGCATCTGCACGCGCAGCTTGGCGTCGAGATTCGACAGCGGCTCGTCGAACAGGAACACCTTCGGATTGCGCACGATGGCGCGGCCCATGGCGACGCGCTGGCGCTGGCCGCCGGAAAGCGCCTTCGGCTTGCGGTCCAGAAGCTCGGTGATGTCGAGAATGCGGGCGGCATGGTCGACCCGCTTGCTGATCTCGTCCTTCGGGAATTTGCGCAGCTTCAGCCCGAACGACATGTTCTCGAACGCCGTCATGTGCGGGTAGAGCGCGTAGTTCTGGAACACCATGGCGATGTCGCGGTCCTTCGGCGGCAGGTCGTTGACGACCTCGCCGCCGATATAGATGTCGCCGGAGGTGACCTCTTCGAGGCCCGCGATCATGCGCAGCGTCGTCGTCTTGCCGCAGCCCGACGGGCCGACCAGCACGACGAATTCGTTGTCCGGAATATCGAGATTGATGCTGCGGACGGCTTCGACATCGTCGAAGCGCTTGACCACGTTACGCAACGCGACTTCGGCCATTTTGTTTCGTCCCCTCGTCAGCCTTTCGTGGCGCCCGCGGTCAGGCCGGCGATGTAGTAATCCATCAGGAACGCGTAGATCACGAGCGGCGGCGCCGCCGCCACCAGCGCGCCGGCCATCAGCATGCCCCACTTGTAGACGTCGGCGCGAATGAGGCTCGTCACCGTGCCGACGGTGAGCACCTGCTGGTCCGCCGAATAGAGGAACGCCATCGGATAGACGAAGGCCGCCCACGACACGGTGAAGGCGAAAATCATCGCGGCGATGATGCCGGGCAGCGCCACCGGAATGAAAATCTTGGTCAGCATCTGCATGTGGCCGGCGCCGTCGATCAGCGCCGCCTCGTCGAGTTCCTTCGGGATCGACTGGAAATAGCCGATCATGATCCAGGTGCAGAACGGCACCGTCAGCGTCGGATAGACCAGCACCATGCCCCAGTAGGAGTTGAGCAGACCCATCGCCTTGACGATCTGGAACAGCGGAATGAACAGCAGCGTGTCGGGCACCAGATAGGTCAGGAAGATTCCGGTCGCCAAGATGCTCGAGCCCCAGAATTTCATCCGGCCGAGCGAGAACGCGGCCAGCACGCTGACCACCATGGTGATCGCGACCACGCACACGGTCACGATCACGGTGTTCTTGAAAAAGATCAGGAAGTCGGTCTGCGTCAGCAGGATCTTGAATTGATCAAGCGTGACGCCGTCGGCGATGATCCATGGATTGGTCGCCATGCGCGCCACCTCGGCGTCGCTCTTGAGCGCCGTGACGACCATGTAATAGGGCGGGATCAGAAAGAAGATCGCGAAGATGATCAGGAACACATAGGACGTGATCAGCGCCCAGCGCCGATTGCGGCTCAGGCTGCGGCGGACGCTAAACCCGCTGCCGGTGCGGACGGTGACGGCGGCCGTGCTCATCCGATCTCCCTGCCGCGCTTGCGCACGCCGCGCAGGATCAGGATCGCGGCGATGCCGAGGATCGGGAACATGAACAGCGAGGTCGCGGCGCCGAGCGGCAGGTCGCCGGAGCGGATGCCGAGCATGAAGGAGTAGGTCGCGAACACGTGCGTCATGTTGCGCGGGCCGCCTCCGGTCATGATCTGCACGATGTCGAAATTGGCGAACGTGACGATCAGCGAGAACAGCACGGTGATGGCGATGATGTTGCGCATCATCGGCAGCGTGATGTGCACGAATTTCTGCCAGGCGTTGGCGCCGTCGATCGAGGCGGCCTCGTAAAGCTGCTCCGGCACCGATTTGAGCGCCGCCAGATACATGATCAGGAAGAACGGCGCGCCGTACCAGACATTGACCAGGATGACCGAAAAGCGCGCCCAGTAGGGCTCGCTCAGCCACGGGATTTCATCGATAGCCGAGGCTCGATACGACGTAATTGAAGGCCGAGTGGGTGGGATCGAACAGCCACCACCAGCCGAGCGACGACAGCGCCAGCGGAATGACCCACGGCACCAGCAGCATGCCGCGCCACTTGCGCTGGCCCTTGGCCGGCAGGTTGTTGATGAGGTGGGCGGTGATCAGGCCGATCAGCGCTTTGAAGAACACCGCGGAGATCGCAAAGATCGCGGTCTGCTCGCACCACCATCCAGAACACGTCGCGCGACAGCAGGAAGGTGAAATTGCCGAGCCCGATGAAGCGCGTCTGCGCCTTGTTCAGCATCGACAGATAGATCGAATAGAACGCCGGATAGACGATCAGGCCGGCGACGATGACGATCAGCGGCAGGCACATCAGGAAGGCGATGGTCGAGCGCCGGCGCATGAACAACCGCAGACCCCTTTTAGTCGCCGACGAGCGGTTCAAGCCTTGCAGCGCGGGAGCCGCGGGACTCCATGTCTGGACGGTATCGGCCATGCCTTATCCCGCTCACCCTCTGGATCAGCCTCTCGTCATGAGGCCATCATCGGGCGTGCCGGCCGGGCGGCCGGCACGCGACTTATCGGAAGATTCCGAAAGGACGCTCAGGCGCGCAAAGTTCCTTCGAGCTCGTTCTCGGCCCACTTGATCACGTCGTCGAGCTTCTCGTTGCCCTGCGTGAACTTGGCGACCATCACGGTATTGATCGCCTGGTTGTAGATTTGGGCGCCGACTTCGGATCGCGCCGGCGCGCCGGCGATCGAGGTCTGCTCGTCGCCGCGCGGCGGATAGCTGTAAACGACGCCGACCGGCGGCTCGACCGTCTTCCAGGTGTCGAGGTCGTACATGCTCTTGAACGACGGCAGGTCGTAGCCGACCGACGCCTGGACCAGTTGGGCGACCGCTTGCTTCTGCGAAATATAGGTCAGCAGGTCCTTGCGCCGCTGTCTTGTTCTTCGAGAAGCTCCACAAGCCGTAGAATTGCGGCAGTTGCCCGACGAAGCGGCCCTTCGGACCGCGCGGCATGGCATGGATCCAGCATGTTCGCCGCGACTGTCGGATTGTCGCGCTTGGCGACCGCCCAGGAGCTCGGCGGGTTCATGATGCCGGAGCCCTTGCCGGAAATGATCCAGCGATTGTTGCCGGCGTCGTCCCAGGCGTAAACCTCCGGCGGATTCACCGCCATCAGCTTCTTGAGGTACTCCATCGCCTGGCGGGTCTCGTCGGAGTTGATCTTGATGTTGTCCTTGGCGTCGACCATGACGACGCCGAAGGAATTGAACAGCGCGCCGACCCAGTCGACCGCGTCGCTCGACTGGCCCATCGGCAATCCGACCGGGAAGCCGGCCTTGTAGAGCTTCTGCGCGGAATCGAGATAGGTGTCCCAGGTCCAGGTATCGATCTTGGCCTTGTCGTATTTCGACTCGTCGGCCGGGAACATGGCGCGCAGGTCGATGCCGCAATATTTCTTGTAGAGATCGAAGCGCGATTGGCAGGGTTTGACCTGGCTGCCGACGGTGGTCGGGACGCCGCGCCACGTGCCCTTGATCTTGGCGAGATATTCGGCGACCGGGCTGATCGGTCCGTATTGCTTGATCAGGCCGCCGACGACGTCGTCGAGCGGCTCGAGCACGTTCTGGTGAATGCGGATGTTCCAGTCGCGGTGGGACATGATGTCGTGGCCGGTGCCGGCTTGCGCCTCGGCGGCCGCGGTCAGCTTGTCCTTTTCGCCCTGCGAAGTGATGTAGTCGATCTTCACCTCGACGTTGTTCTTGGCGCCCCACTCGTTGCAGAGCTTGGTCAAGGTGTTGTTGGCGCCGGGAACCCAATGGTCCCAGCAGCCGAGCGTCAATGTGCCGGCGGCGTAGCTGTCTTTGACGTAAGGCGCTGCGATGGCAGCGGCCGAGCCGAGCGCCGCGCTCTTGAGGATGGAACGGCGCGTAAGGCGCGAACGCGTAGAGATCTCGGTCATCGTGCTCTCTCCCTGGTGCCGCCTTTCGTTCTTGCGATTGTTTTTTGGCGTTCGGGAAACATAGCCTGATCGTTTGGAGCCGGCTAGACCACCTTTCGGTCAATTTGATTGGATACGGGGTCGATCGGGACAAATCATAGAGACGGAACTTGAATGATGAGGCGGGCACCGGCGGCTCCGCCAACCACTCATCGTAGCGTACGCCTTTGCCGCAGTTGGCAGCGGGCAGGGCACCGAAACCTGAAATAACGGAGGCGTTTCCGAAGGAGTTTAAGCCGTTGAAATCGTTGCAGCGTCGGTTGCAAAGGGTCGCTGCGAGCCTCTTGCTTCAGGCCTTGCACCTGTGTAGGGCGGACATTCCACAGGCGCGCATTTGAAGAACCCGGCGGCCAAGCCGCTATTTCGGTACGAGGATAAGAAAAAACGTGGCCACGTTGCCGCTTGTAGAAGCCCACGAGATGAATCGGGTCATGCCATGGTGCCAACCGTCGCGGCGTGGCAATCGGTCGCTCATGACATCCACACTTCGGTGGAGCGTGCTCCGGGGTCGCCGCATCCCGCGTGACAAACCCGGCATGTGGCATGGCTGAAGCAGCGTCCGACATTGCGGCGTCGTCCGACCGGCTCGAGCGCGCCCTGGCGGCATTCCTGCACCAGGAACTCAATGCGCCGATTGTCGCGATGACCGAATTTCTCGATGTCATTATTCAAGATGCACGGCGCTTTCATCTCGACGAGGCGATCCCCGATCTCGACCGCATGCGCACCGCCAGCACCGATCTTGCTGCGCTTGTCAGCCGGGTCCTCGACGCGCCCGACATGATCCCTACGCGAGCAGGAGGCCGTCGAGGCGTTTCGCAGGCGGCTGCGTCATGACCTGCGGACGCCGCTGAATACCATCAAGGGCTACGGCGAAATGCTCTTCGAGGATATGCAGGGCACAGCGCACAAACAGCTCCTTCACGATCTCGAAAAAGTCCAAGTCGCAGCCGATGAGCTGCGCGTTCAGATCGACGCCATCGTCGATCGCGCCGGTCAATCAAGCATCGAGCCGCGCGCGAAACAGGCGGAGCCGATCGGCCTGATCGGCGATTTGCTAAGCGTCACCGCCCCGGTCGATTTTGAACGTGACAAGGTGCGGCGCGGGCGAGCCAGCCGCATCCTCATTGTCGACGATACCGCTGCCAATCGCGACCTCTTGACGCCGCGCCTGCTGCGGGAGGGCCACGAGGTCGAGACCGCGGAGGACGCTGTCAGCGCGCTTGACCGCCTTGTCGACGGCGGTTTCGACTTGATCTTACTCGATCTCATTATGCCGGGCATGGATGGACTTGAGCTGCTCGGCCGGCTGAAGTCGAGTTTGCACACGCGGCACATCCCCGTCATCATGATTTCGGCGCTCGACGAAGTCGATACCGCGTTACGCTGCATCGAGGCCGGCGCAGAAGATTATCTGCCCAAGCCGTTCAATCGCGATCCTGCTGCGCGCCCGCATCGACGCCTGCCTCGAGAAGAAATGGCTGCGCGACCGCGAGCAGAGCCATTTTGAAGAGTTACGCGCCGAAAAGCAGCGCTCCGAAACGCTGCTCCTGAATATCTTGCCGCAGACCATCGTGAACCGCATGCGTAACGGTGAAACGGTGATCGCCGACCGCTATGCCGAGGCGACCATTCTGTTCTCCGATCTGGTCGGCTTCACGCCGCTGGCGGCGGCATTGCCGCCGGACAAGGTTTTGGAGATTCTGTCGACCGTGTTTGCGCGCTTCGACCGCGCCGTGGCCGATCACGGGCTCGAAAAGATCAAGACCATCGGGGATGCCTACATGGTCGCCGGCGGGTTGCCCGAGCCGCTGCCGGAGCACACCCGCCGCGTCGCCGAGCTTGCGCTCGACATGCTGGCCATCGTGCAGGGTCTGCGCGACTCGCTGCATATCGACCTGGAGGCCAGGATCGGAATCCATACCGGTGCCGTCATCGCCGGCGTCATCGGCGGCCACAAGTTCATTTACGACGTCTGGGGCGACACCGTGAATACGGCGAACCGCATGGAGACCTTTGGCGCTGCGGGCCGCATTCACGTCTCTGGTGAAACCTGTCGCGTGCTCGGCGAGGCTTTTTTATTCGAGCCGCGCGGCCAATTGGAGATCAAGGGCAAGGGCGTGATGGATACCTACTTCCTGCTTGGTGCGCGAGACAAACACGACGGATAAGCTCAATGCAGCCGTTGAGAGCGTTCCACGTTCAACGCACCGCAAGGACAAGCTTGCCCCTGAAATGACGCGACTCGCTGAGCCGGTGCGCCTCGGCGGCTTCCGACAAGGGATAAGTCTTGATCTCGGGGGGACGGACCGCGCCCGCCGCATACAGTTCAGCGATGCGCTCGAGCGCCTGGCGAGAGCGCCCAACCGGCGGCCGTAGCGCCGTCACATCGTCGCGGTCGGGTTTCGGCGGCTGGGCTCCGGAGGCAATGAAGGCGGCGCGGCCGCCCGGTTTGAGCACAGCGAAGGATTTTTCCGCGACGTCGCCGCCCACCGTGTCGAAAACGGCGTCGCAACCGGTCACCACCTTGGTAAAGTCTTGCGTCTTGTAGTCGATGATGTCGTCGGCGCCGAGGCTGCGCACGTAGTCGCGGTTTGCGGCGCTGGTCGTCGTGATCACGCGGGCGCCGATGTGCTTGGCAAACTGGATGGCGAAGCCGGCGACGCCGCCCGCGCCGCCTTGGATTAAAATCGTCTCGCCGCGCTTGAGTTTCAGCGTGTCATCCAGGGAGTTGATGGCCGTGAGTCCGGTCAACGCCAAAGCGGCGGCGTTGGCGTGCGACAGCCCCTCCGGTTTCTTGGCGACGACCGCAGCCCGGATCGCGATCTTCTCGGCATAAGTGCCTTCCTTGCCGGCTTCGAGGACGCCGAACACCGCATCGCCGATCTTGAATTCCGTGACGCCACTGCCGACGGCGCTGACCATGCCGGAAAAATCCCGGCCCGGAATACAAGGGAAATTTCGTGTCCGCATGCCGCGCGTAGGCGCCGCTGCGAAATTTCCAATCGGCTGCGTTGACGGTGGCAGCTACGACATCGACGACGACCTCGCCGGGCCCCGCCACGGGGTCGGGCAAGTCGCCGTAGTGCAGGACCTCGGGGCCGCCGAAATGATCGAACAAAGCTGCTTTCATGCGCTGAGCCTTACCATTGATAATCTGCCATAAGCCAATGACAATATTAGCGATAATTTTTGGCGACCCCGGGAGGATTTCGAACCTCCGACCTTCAGCTTAGAAGGCTGTTGCTCTATCCCCTGAGCTACGGGGCCGTAGCGTGGACGATCATATAGGAGAATTCGCCGCGCAAACGCCGAGAAATTCTTGCGTTTCGGCCGTGAACGCAAACCATGATGTCTGCGACCAAGACACGATGTGCTAACCGAAATCCAACACCCGCGCGAGGCCGCCACTGCGGTCGTCGGCGCGGGCAGAGGTTTGTTTGCTCGCCTGATCGAATCCATCCGCCGAACCATGAAAATTAGTTTAGCCAGACAGGCGGTTTTGGTCACGACCTCGACACGATCCTTGCTTCAACTTGAGATCACCGGTCGGCGTATTATTCGGCATTTCGCTCGCCCTGGGAGGATTTCACCGATGTTTTCGCTTTTTCGCGCCGGCCTTGTGGCAGCGTTCGCGGCTGCGTTGCTTGACTGTTGCGTCCTTTGCCGCGACCGCCGCCGACAAGCCATTTCGAAAACGCCGATCTCGCCGACAGCGCGATCCAGCTCGAGGCGCAGATCAAGTCCGACGCCGGAGCGCCGACCAAGCCGCGTGGCGCAGATCCGCCGCGATGCCGACGCCGCCTTTGCGAAGAACGATTTCCGCACCGGCATGGCGCTGCTCGGCCAGATCGTCGCCGCGCAGCCGAACGACGCCACCACCTGGCTGCGCCTGGCCCGCACCATCATGCAAATCCGTCCCGCCGACGACAACGAGCGACGCGCATGCTGCTCGAGCGCGCCTCGACCGCCGCCTACATCGCCTATCAGCGCACCACCAACCGCAACGAGGAGGCCGACAGCCTCGCGCTCCTCGGCACCATGCTGAGCCAGCGGCAGCTGTGGCGGCCGGCGCTCGATGCGCTGCGGCTCTCGCTCGAACTGCGCGAGGTCGCCGACGTGCGCGGCCAATATGAGCGGCTGCGCGATCAATACGGCTTCCGCGTGCTCGATTACATCGTCGATGCCGACACCGCCTCGCCGCGCGCCTGCTTCCAGTTCTCCGAGGATTTGCCGGCGCGCACCGATTTCTCGCCGTTCGTCGTCGCTCGCCGGCACCGACAAGCCGGCGCTGTCGGTCGCCGAGAAGCAGCTTTGCGTCGAAGGCCTGAAGCACGGCGAGACCTACACCGTCACGCTTGCGCGCCGGCCTGCCGTCGATGGTGCATGAGACGCTGTCGAAATCGGCGGACTTCGCGATCTATGTGCGCGACCGCAAGCCGGCCGTGCGCTTTTCCACCACCGCCTATGTGCTGCCGCGCACCGGCCAGCGCGGCATTCCGGTCATCAGCGTCAACACGCGCGCGGTCGCGGTCGAGATCTACCGCATCAGCGACCGCAATCTGATCGACACGATCGCCGGCTCCGGCTACGGCGCGGCGATTTCCAGCGCAGCCTCGACCGCTACGACATCGAGCGGCTCGGCAAATCGCGCGGCGTCCCGGTGTGGAAGGGCGAACTCGCCGTCGACCGCAGCCGCTCAATGCCGAGGTCACCACCGCGTTCCCGGTCGACCAGGCGGTCGGCGACCTCAAGCCCGGCGTCTACGTCATGGTGGCGCAGCCGAAGGAGACTGAAGAACGTCGACAACGATTACGACTCGCTGGCGACCCAATGGTTCATCGTCTCCGATCTCGGCCTCACCGCGTTTTCCGGCAACGACGGCATCCACGTCTTCGTCAATTCGCTGGCGACGACCGACGCCAAGAACGGCATCGAGGTGCGGCTGATCTCGCGCGGCAACGAGGTGCTGGCGACGCGCAAGACCGACGCCGGCGGGCACGCGCAGTTCGAGGCCGGGCTTGCGAGCGGGGAGGGCGGCTGCTGCGCCCGCGCATGCTGGCGGCGACCGACCCGCAAGGGCGACTACGCCTTCCTCAGCCTGAAGGCGCCGGCGTTCGATCTCACCGACCGCGGCGTCGCCGGCCGGCCGGCGCCGAACGGGCTCGATGCCTTTGTCTATGCCGAGCGCGGCGTCTATCGCTCCGGCGAGACCGCCTATCTCACCGCGCTGCTGCGCGACGCGCAGGGCGCCGCGGCGCTCGGCGTGCCGCTGACGCTCGTGGTCGAGCGGCCCGACGGCGTCGAATTCAAGCGCGCGCGTGGTGCCGGACCAGGGCCTGGGCGGCCACGCGCTGACGCTGCCGATCGCGGCCTCGGCGCCGACCGGCACCTGGCACGTGCGCGCCTTCACCGATCCGAAGCGGCCGCCGGTCGGCGAGACGACGTTCCTGGTCGAGGATTACGTGCCCGACCGGATCGAGTTCGATCTGACCTCGCCGAGCCGGCAGCATCTCGCAAACAGTCGCCGGCCAAGATCGACGTCGCCGGCCGCTTCCTCTATGGCGCGCCGGCCGCCGACCTCGATCTCGAAGGCGAGATGACGATCGCCGTGGCGAAGGAGCGCGCCGGGCTTTGCCGGCTATCAGTTCGGCCTCGCCGACGAGGAGGTCGAGCCGTCCAAGCAGCCGCTCGACGACCTGCCGACGACCGACGACGCCGGCAAGGCGAGCTTCACCGTCAACCTCGACAAGCTGCCGGCGAGCACGCATCCGCTCGAAGCCAAGATCGCCGTGCGCATGGCCGAGCCCGGCGGCCGCGCCGTCGAGCGCAAGCTCACGCTGCCGGTGACGGCGAGCGGCAACATGATCGGCGTCAAGCCGCTGTTCTCCGGCCGCTCGCTCGCCGACGGCGCCAGCGCCAGCTTCGATGTTGTCGTCGTCGCGCCGGACGGCACGGCGGTCGCGCAGCGCGGCCTGCATTACGAATTGCTGCGCATCGACACGCACTATCAGTTCTACAAGCGCGACGGCGCCTGGAATTTCGAGCCGGTCAAGACGACGACGCGCGTCGCCGACGGCACGATCGACACCGCGCCCGACAAGCCGGCGCGCATCTCGCTGCCGGTGAATTTCGGCCGCTATCGGCTCGAAGTCGTCGACGCCCGATCCGAACGGCCCGGTGACGTCGGTCGACTTCGACGCCGGCTGGTATGTCGAGGCCAACGCCGACACGCCGGACATGCTCGAGGTCGCGCTCGACAAGGCCGAATACAAGCCGGGCGACACCATGACGGTCGCCGTCACCGCGCGCAGCGCCGGCCGGGTCACGCTCAACGTGATCGGCGACAAGCTGCTGGCGAGCCAGACCGCGGACGTCAAGGACGGGCGTCGCGCAAGTGAAGGTGCCGGTCGGCCGCGACTGGGGCACCGGCGCCTATCTGGTCGCGACGCTTGCGCCGGCCGCTCGACGCGCCGGCGCAGCGCATGCCCGGCCGCGCCATCGGCGTGCAATGGTTCTCGATCGACCGCGCGGCGAAGACGCTCGACGCTCGACATGCAGGCGCCGGCGCTGTTGCGGCCGAACTCGAGCTTGCGCATCCCGGTCAAGGTCGGCGGCCTCGCGGCCGGCGAAGAGGCGCGGATCGTGGTCGCCGCGGTCGATGTCGGCATCCTCAATCTGACCAACTACAAGCCGCCGTCGCCGGACGATTACTATCTCGGCCAGCGCGCGCTCTCGGCCGAAATCCGCGACCTCTACGGCGAACTGATCGACGGCATGCAGGGCACGCGCGGCCAAATCCGCACCGGCGGCGACGAAGGCGCGCAGTTGCAGGGCAGCCCGCCGACCGGGCCGCCGCTGGCGCTCTATTCCGGCATCGTCACGGTCGGCGCCGGACGGCACCGCCGAGGTGGCGTTCGACATTCCGGACTTCGCCGGCACGCGTCCGCGTCATGGCGGTGGCCTGGAGCAAGGACAAGGTCGGCCACGCCACCGCCGACGTCATCGTGCGCGATCCGGTCGTGCTGACCGCGACGCTGCCGCGCTTCCTGCTGCCCGGCGACCGCTCCACCGTGCATCTCGATCTCGACAATGTCGAAGGCCAGGCCGGCGACTATGCGATCGCGGTGACGACCGCCGATGCCGTCGTCGCCGGCGCCGGCGCGACGCAGAAGCTCGACGCTGCGCGCCAAGGAGCGCGGCGCCGTCGACCGTCCCGATCACGGCCAGCGCCGCCGGCAACGGCACCGTCAAGGTCGACGTCAGCGGGCCCGGCCGGCTTTGCGCTCGAGCGCAGCTTACGCGTTGGCGGTGCGGCCGCCGGCGCAAATCCTGGCGCGGCGCACGGTCAAGCCGCTCGCCAAGGGCGAGAGCCTGACGTTGTCGAGCGACATGTTCGCCGATCTCGTGCCCGGCACCGGCAGCGTGTCGATTTCGGTCGGCTCCTCGACGGCGCTCGATGCGGCGAGCCTGCTGGCGGCGCTCGACCGCTATCCGTATCGCTGCTCGGAGCAGATCACCAGCCGCGCGCTGCCGCTGCTCTATGTCAGCGAGCTCGCCAGCGAGCGCCCATCTCGCGCTCGACAGCGGCACCGACCAGCGCATCCGCGACGCCATCGACGCGCTGCTGACGCGGCAGGGCTGCCAACGGCTCGTTCGGCCTGTGGAGCGTCGGCGGCGACGACGTCTGGCTCGATTCCTACGTCACCGATTTCCTGACCCGGGCGCGCGAGCGCAAATTCGCGGTGCCGGAGACCGGCGTTCAAGCTGGCGCTCGACCGGCTGCGCAACGCCGTCGCCGACCATGACCGATCCGGACAAGAACGGCGGCACCGATCTCGCCTATGCGCTCTATGTGCTGGCGCGCAACGGCGCGGCGCCGATCGGCGACCTGCGCTATCTCGCCGACGCCAAGCTCGACGCGCTCGACGACGCCGATCGCCAAGGCGCAGGTCGCCGCCGCGCTGGCGCATGATCGGCGACCGCGCGCGCGCCGAGCGCGTCTATGCGGCGGCGCTCGCGGCGCTCGGCGCCGCAGCCGCAGCCCGACCTGGCGAGCCGCGAGGACTACGGCTCGACGCTGCGCGACGCCGCGGCGCTGGTGACGCTCGCCGCCGAAGGCGGCGCGGCCGCCGCGACCGTGCAGGCCGCGGTGCAGCGGGTCGAGGCGGCGCGCGCGTCGTTGCGCCCGACCTCGACGCAGGAGGACGCCTGGCTGCTGCTGGCGGCGAGCGCCATGGCGAAGGACGCCGGCAACGTCTCGCTCGACGTCAACGGCGAGGCGGCGACAGCAGCCGCTCTACCGCACGCATTCGCGCCGGCCGATCTGAAGGAGCCGCTGCGCGTCACCAACACCGGCGACGACGAGGTGCAAGGCGGTGGTGACGGTCACCGGCGCGCCGCTCACGCCGGAGCCCGCGGCGGAGAACGGCTTCAAGATCGAGCGGCTCACCTACACGCTCGACGGCGATCCGGTCGATCCGGCGCAGGTCAAGCAGAACACCCGCCTCGTCGTGGTGCTGAAGATCACCGAGGCGCAGCCGCAGTTCGGCCGCGTCATCGTCGCCGATTATCTGCCGGCGGGGTTCGAGATCGACAATCCGCACCTGGTCTCGTCGGGCGATACCGGCACGCTGTCGTGGATCACCGACGCGGCGGAGCCGGTCAACACCGAATTCCGCGACGACCGCTTCACCGCGGCGTTCGAGCGCAAGAGCGGCGATCCGGCGGTGTTCACGGTCGCCTATGTGGTGCGCGCGGTCGCGCCCGGCAAATACGTGCGGCCGCAGGCGAGCGTCGAGGACATGTACCGGCCCGACCGCTTCGGCCGCACCGAGACCGGCAACGTCGAAGTCGTGGCGGCAAAATGAGCCGCTGCGGCAGCGCGGAGGTGACGCAGTGATCCGGCGGCTGCGGCCGGATCGCTGGCGGCGTGCCGTGCGGCAGCTGCGGCTGTGCGCTCGCTGCTTGTCATCGTGCCGCTGCTGCCGGCGCGGCCTGGTGGATCGCCTCGCTCGGCCCGGCGCCGCTCGGCCGCGATCTCGACATTCTCGACGCGCGTGCTCGATCGCAACGGCCGGCTGCTGCGCGCCTATGCGACCGGCGACGGCCGCTGGCGGCTGCCGGCGACCGTCGCCGACGTCGATCCGCGCTTCTTCGACGTGCTGTTCGCCTACGAGGACAAGCGCTTCCGCGCGCATCACGGCGTCGATCCGCTGGCGCTCGTGCGCGCGGCGTTTCAGCTTGTCGAGCAGCGGCCACATCGTTCCGGCGGCTCGACGCTGACCATGCAGGTGGCGCGGCTGCTGGAGCCGCGCAGCCAGCGCACGCTTGCCGGCAAAGCTCCGCCAGATCGTGCGCGCGATCGAGATCGAGCGCGTGCTGAGCAAGGACGAGGTGCTCGCGCTCTATCTCGATCTCGCGCCCTATGGCGGCAACATCGAGGGCATCCGCGCCGCCTCGCTCGCTTATTTCGGCAAGGAGCCGCGGCAGCTGACGCTTGGCGAAGCGGCGCTGCTGGTGGCGTTGCCGCAATCGCCGGAGCTGCGCCGGCCCGACCGCTCGGCCGACGGCGGCGCGCGCCGCGCGCGACCGCGTGCTCGACCGCTTTGCCGCGACCGGCACGGTGCCGGCCGACGAGATCGCGCTCGCCAAGACCGAGCCGGTGCCGGCCGCGCGCCGTGCCGATGCCGATGCTGGCGCCGCATGCCGCCGATCGCGGCGATTGCGCGGCGTCGCCGGACGAGCAGCGAGCATCCGGCTGACCATCGATGCCGACCTGCAGAAAAATCTGGAAGAGCTTGGCGCGCGAGCGCGTCCGCACGCTCGCGGCGACGCTCGGGCCCGACGTCTCGCTCGCCATCCTCGCCGTCGACAATGCGACCGGCGAGGTGCTGGCGCGTGTCGGCTCGCCGGACTATTTCGACGCGCGCCGCGCCGGCCAGGTCGACATGACGCAGGCGCTGCGCTCGCCGGGCTCGACGCTGAAGCCGTTCATCTACGGGCTCGGCTTCGAGGACGGCTTCATCCATCCGGAGACGCTGATCGAGGATCGGCCGGCGCGCTACGGCGGCTATGCGCCGAAGAATTTCGATTTCACGCTTCCAGGGCACGGTGACGGTGCGCCGGGCGCTGCAGCAATCGCTCAACGTGCCGGCGGTCGCGGTGCTCGACCGCGTCGGCGCGAGCCGCCTCACGGCGCGGCTGGCGCAGGCCGGCGCCACGCTGGTGCTGCCGGACGGGCGAAGCGCCGGGGCTCGCCATCGGGCTCGGCGGCGTCGGCATCAAGCTCTCCGATCTGGTCATGCTCTATGCCGGGCTTGCCGCGGCTCGGCACGGCGCTGCCGCTCGACCGAGCGCTGTCGATGCGCGCCGACGCCGCAGGCGCGGCGGCTGATGGAGCCGGTCGCGGCCTGGTATGTCGGCAATGTGCTGCTCGGCTCGCCGCCGCCGGAGAACGGCGTCGCCGGCCGCATCGCGTTCAAGACCGGCACCAGCTACGGCTATCGCGACGCCTGGTCGGTCGGCTTCGACGGCAAGCACACGATCGGCGTCTGGGTCGGCCGGCCCGACGGCGCGCCGGTGCCGGGCCTGGTCGGCCGCACGGCGGCGGCGCCGATCCTGTTCGATGCCTTCGCGCGCCTCGGCACGCCGCCGGCGCCGCTGCCGCGCGCCGCCGAAGGGCGTGCTTGACGACCAGCGCCAAGCTGCCGCCGCCGCTGCGGCGTTTCCAGCCGGGCCGATCGCCGGCGAGGCGCGCCAGCCGTCGCTGCACATCCTGTTTCCGCCCGACGGCGCGCGGCTCGATATCGCCGGAGCGGACGGCAAGCCCGATCCGTCCCGCTCAAGGTCACCGGCGCGGTCGCGCCGCTCACCGTCCTGGTCAACGGCGCTGCCGGTTCCGGCAGCAACGGCCGGGGCGCGCTGTTCTTCAAGCCTGACGGCCCGGCTTCTCGCGCGTGACGGTGATCGACGCCGCGGCGCCACCGACAGCGTCATGGTGCGGGTCGAGGACGTCGCTTCGGCGAGGGCTGTGCTGCACGCGACGCGCATAGGCCTCGCTTGTCCGGCACTCGCGCCACTTCAGTCCTTGCACGGTGACGAGGGTTTCACTAGTCCGCCGGCATTGACATTGTCGAGCGTAGGGTTACCGGTGCGCGTGAAGCGCTTCCCGAATCGCAAGCCGATTGAACCATGGTCTGGCCATCAATCGTGGCTCGAGCGATGCAGACATGAGCACGACCAGCAGCGCGGCGTCGCGGCCCTATTGGCCCGCAAAGGGCCTTCGGCGCTGTTCGATTTTGCCGCGAGCTCGCACCGGCGGGCCGTGGCCGTGCTGGTCCTGGTCTCGCTGCTCGCTTTCCTGCCCGGCTTTTTTCAAATTCCGCCGGTCGACCGCGACGAGGCCTATTTCGCGCAAGCCACCAAGCAGATGATCGAGACCGGCGACTATGTCGACATCCGCTATCAGGACGATGTGCGCTACCGCAAAGCCGGTCGGCATCTATTGGCTGCAGGCGGCGGTGGTGAAGACGGCCGAAGCGCTCGGCGTTGCCGAACGCGCGCACCACGATCTGGCTCTACCGCATCCCGTCGCTGCTCGGCGCCATCGGCGCGGTGCTGGTGACCTATTGGTGCGCGCTCGCCTTCGTCAGCCGGCGTGGCGCGCTGCTGGCGGCGCTGATGATGGCGGCTCGACGCTGCTCGGCGTCGAGGCGCGGCTTGCCAAGACCGACGCCGTGCTGCTGCTCACCATCGTTGCCGCCATGGGCGTGCTGGCGCGCGCCTACCTTTCGCAGCGCGAGCGCGCCGGGCGCGAGTACGCCGCGCTTGGCTGGGGCTGCTCGCGGCATTTCTGGACCGCGCTCGCTGTCGGCATTCTCATCAAAGGACCGCTGATCCTGATGTTCGTCGGCCTTGCCGCGGCTGCGCTTGTCGATCCTCGATCGCTCGGCGCGCTGGCTCATGGCGCTGCGTCCGCTGGCCGGAATCGGCCTGGCTGTTCCTGCATCGTGCTGCCCTGGTTCGTCGCGATCTATCTGCGCGCCGGCAGCACTTTTCTGATCGACTCGGTCGGCCACGACATGCTGGCCAAGGTCGCGAGCGCGCAAGAGGCCCACGGCGCGCCGCCGGGCCTCTACTTCGTCCTGTTCTTTGCGACGTTCTTTCCGGCCTCGATGCTGGCGGGTCTGGCGGCGCCGGCGGTATGGGCGGTGCGCCGCGAGCCGGCCGCCCAATTCCTGCTGGCCTGGCTGGTGCCGTCATGGATCGTGTTCGAACTGGTCGTGACCAAGCTGCCGCATTACGTGCTGCCGCTTTATCCGGCGATCGCCATCCTGATCGCCGGCGCGGTCGAATCCAAGGTGCTGTCGCAGCGGCTCTGGCTGGTGCGCGGCACGATGTGGTGGTTCATCGTGCCGATCATCATCAGCATCGCCGCGGTGGTCGGCGCCGTGATGATCGACCGCGACCTGGCGCTTCCGGCGTGGCCGTTTTTCGCCGCGGCGATCGTCTGCGGTCTGTTTGCGTGGCAGCTGTACGACGACGACGGCGCCGAGCGCGCCTTTCTGCGCGCCACCGCCGCGTCGGTCCTGATGGCGATTCGGCGTCTATGCGGTGGTCGTGCCGTCGCTGGCGCCGGTATTTCCGAGCGTGGCGCTGGCCGACGTGCTGCACAGCTCCGGCTTGCCCGCATCCGGTTGCGGCCAGCGCCGGCTACGAGGAGCCGAGCCTGGTCTTTCTTGCCGGCACGGCGACGCGTCTGACCGATGCTTCCGGCGCCGCCGACTTTCTGCAGCAGGGCGGCTGCCGCTTCGCCTTCATCGAAGCGCGCGCAGGAGCGCGGCTTTGCGCTTGCGCGCCGAAGCGATCGGGCTGCGTTATGATCGCGGCCCGCGCATCGAGGGCTTCAACATCAGCAACGGCCAGCCGATCACCATTGCGGTTTTCAAATCGGCGGGCACGCCGTGAATGAGCGGAGGGCGCGTCTGACGACGTGCAGCCAGCGCAGCTAACGGGCGCGCCCCAGTTCGTCCGAGCGGACGCCGACGCTGCTGCAGAATACGCTGAACAATCTCGCGCTATGGTGCTGCGCGCTGGCGCGGGCGCCGCGGGCGCGCAATCGCTCGCCCGCCCGTGAGCGGCTTCGCCGCGGTCGTCGTGATCGCTCATGATCGTCGTCGCTGTCGATGTTTCTGCTCGACGCACGCAGCCAGCGACTGGGCGCGCCAGTTGCCGCGCATGGTTCATCGGCGCGTTCGAGCACATCACCAATTTCGGCCTGTCCGGCTGGTTCCTGTTTCCGTTCGGGTTGTCCTGGTGCTGGCTCGCCGCTGCGATCTCGCCGGCGCTGCCGCGCCTGACCCAGGGCGTGCTGGCGATGCTCGCCGCGCGGTTCGGCTTTCTGTTCCTGGCGATCGGCGTGCCGGGCCTGTTCGTCACCATCGTCAAGCGCCTGATCGGCCGCGCGCGCCCCTATGTCGGCGAGCCACGACGATCCGTTCGCCTATATGCCGTTCATCTGGCGTCCCGAATACGCCAGCATGCCGTCCGGCCATGCCACCACGGCCGCCGCGGCGGCGGTCGCCATCGGCGCGATCTGGCCGCGCGCGCGCGTGGCGTGATGTGGCTCTACGCGCTCGTCATCATGTTCAGCCGCGTCGTCGTGCTGGCGCATCATCCGAGCGACGTGATCGCCGGTGCCCTGGTCGGCGTCGTCGGCGCCGTGCTGGTGCGGCGCTGGTTCGCGGCGCGGCGTCTGGTCTTTTGCCGCAGCCGATCTGCGGGCCTTTCCGGGGCCTTCGTTCGCGGCGGATCAAGGCCGCTGTTCGTCGAGGTCGCTGATGGCAATGCGCGACGGCGTTGAAAGCCGGTCGATTTCGCGCCCGATTGAACCCGGATCGGGATGGGCTTTAGAAGCTTCCGCCATGTTGCAAAGCAACGGGCGCGACCCGATCCCGCCGTATCCGTCGTCGTGCCGGTGCGCAACGAAGCCGGCAATATCGCGCCGCTCGTCGCCGAGATTGCCGCCGCGTTGCAAGGCCGCGCCTTCGAGATCGTCTATGTCAACGACGGCTCCACGCGACGCCACCGAGCAGGAATTGCGCGGCTTGATGGCGGAGCGGCCATGGCTGCGGCAGATCCGGCACGCCCATCCTGCGGCCAGTCGGCGGCGGTGCGCACCGGCGTCGCCATGGCGCGCGCGCCCATCGTCGTGACGCTCGACGGCGATGGCCAGAACGATCCGGCCTTCATCCCGGCGCTGATCGCCGCGCTCGAAAAAGGCGCTCCGCGCCTCGGCCTCGTCGCCGGCCAGCGCGTCGGCCGCAAGGCGACGGGCTTCAAGAGCTTGCAGTCGCGCATCGCCAATGGCGTGCGCGGCGCGGTGCTCAAGGACGGCACGCGCGACACCGGCTGCGGCCTCAAGGCGTTTCGCCGCGACGTGTTCCTGGCGCTGCCGTATTTCGACGGGCTGCACCGTTTTCTGCCGGCGCTGGTGCGGCGCGAAGGGTTTGAGATCGGCTATGTCGATGTCGTCGACCGGCCGCGCCGGCACGGCGTGTCGAATTACGGACTGTGGGATCGGCTGTGGGTCGGCATTCTCGATCTCGCCGGCGTGTGGTGGCTGATCCGGCGCAAAAAACGCGTGCCGCAATCTGAGGAGGTCACTCTTGCTCGTTGATCTGTCGCGCGCGGTCGGCGCCTACTGCACGACGTTTTTGTCACCAGGCTAGATTGGTGGGTGCTGCTTGGCTTCGTCGCCCAGGCTCTGTTCACGATGCGCTTTCTGGTGCAGTGGATCGCCTCCGAGCGCGCCGGCCACAGCGTCATTCCGCTGGCGTTCTGGATTTTCTCGATCGGCGGCGGCATGCTGCTGCTGGTCTATGCGCTCTACCGCAAGGACCCGGTGTTCATTGCCGGACAGGCTTCGGCGTCTTCGTCTATCTGCGCAACCTCTATTTCGTCCTGCGCGAGCGCAAGTCGGCTGCATCCGCCGCGTGATCGGGTTTACGCCGTTAGCTGCGGCGGCAAGCGCGGCGAAGCCGCGTTCGAGATCGGCGATGAGGTCCTCGACCGCTTCGAGGCCGATATGGAAGCGCACCGTCGGACCGCCGGGCTCCCAGCGTGTCGCGGTGCGTACCGGCGCGCAGTCGAACGGAATGGCGAGGCTCTCATAGCCGCCCCACGAAGCGCCGATGCCGAACAGTTCGAGCTCGTCGAGGAAGGCGAACACCGCCTTCTGCGGCACCGGCTTGAGCACCATGCTGAACAGCCGGAAGCGCCGGTGAAATCGCGCTTCCAGATGGCGTGGCCGGGATAGCTTTCCATGGCCGGATGCAGCAGGCGCAGCACTTCGGGCCGCTGCTCCAGCCAGCGCGCGACCGCAAGCGCCGGATTTGTGATGCCGCTCCAGCCGCACCGCGAGCGTGCGCAGACCGCGCAGGCCAAGATAAACGTCGTCGGGCCCGACACACAGTCCGCTCAAGCGGACGGTACTGCGCAGGCTGCGACCGTCGCCTCGTTGGCCGAGACCGTGCCGAGCATCACGTCGGAATGGCCGCCGATATATTTGGTGCCGGCCTGGATCGACGAGATCGACGCCCTTGTCGAGCGCGCGGAAATAAAGCGGCGTCGCCCAGGTGTTGTCCATCAGCACCAGCGCGCCTTTGGCATGCGCCGCCGCGGCGATCGCCGCTATGTCCTGCATCTCGAAGCTCAGCGAGCCGGGCGATTCGAGATAGACGGCGCGCGTGTTCGGCCGCAGCAGTTCGGCGATCGCCGGCGCCGATCAGCGGATCGTAATAGGTTGTCGTGACGCCGAGCCGCTTGAGCATCTGCTCGCAGAAATTGCGGGTCGGGCCATAGGCGCTGTCGGTGACCAGGATATGGTCGCCGGCGTGGACGACCGACAGCAGCGCCGTCGAAATCGCCGCCAGCCCCGAAGGCAAAAGCGCCACGCCGGCGCATTGCGGACCTTCGATCTCCTGCAGGGCAAGTTCGAGCGCCTCCGTGGTCGGCGTGCCGCGACGGCCGTACTGGTAGCGCGCGCGGTGGGCGAGGAAGTCCTCGGCGCAGGGATAGAGCACGGTCGAGGCGTGGTAGACGGGCGGATTGACGAAGCCGTGATGTGAGGCGGGATCGCGCCCGGCCGTGACCAAGCGCGTCTCCGCGTGCTGCGGCCGGATTTCGGCCGTCCTTGCCGCTGTCATTCATATTTGCGTCTCGCCCGCTTTATCGGGCAGGTCATATTCGCCGGCGCCTCGCGCCAGTACCTTGCATCATTACCCCGGCATAGGGCGGTTTCGTCAACCCCTTGACCTTAAAGCGCGATCGTTCTCAGATGGCGCGCGGACGGGGAAACAGCCTCAGCGCGCGCCGCATTGCAGGGCTTGGTGCGCGGCTCATGCTGAAAGGCCAGTCATGAAACGGTTAGCGACGGCATTTGCCATTGCATTGGTGCTTGCCTTCGGCACGCAAGCGGCATGGTCGCAGTCACAGACGCTCAAAGCGGTCAAGGATCGCGGCGAGTTGATCTGCGGTGCGAACGGCACGCTGGCGGGCTTCGGCATGCCCGATCCGCAAGGCAATTGGGTCGGATTCGATGTCGACTTTTGCCGCGCCATCGCAGCGGCGATTTTCAACGATCCGACCAAGGTCAAGTTCGTGCCGCTGACGGCGGCCAACCGCTTCACCGCGCTGCAATCGGGCGAGATCGACGTGCTGTCGCGCAACACGACCTGGACCATGTCGCGCGACACCACGCTCGGCATCGATTTTGCCGCGGTCAATTATTACGACGGCCAGGGCTTCATGGTGCGCAAGGCGCTGAAAGTCAGTTCGGCGCTGGAGCTCAACGACGCCGCCGTGTGCGTGCAGCAGGGCACCACCACCGAGCTCAATCTCGCCGATTATTTCCGCACCAACCACATGTCGCTCAAGACAGTGACATTCGCGACCGCCGACGAGGCGATCAAGGCCTACGACATCAGCCGCTGCGATTCCTACACCACCGATTTGTCGGGCCTTTATGGCGAACGGCTGCTGCTGAGCAGTCCGAACGATAACATCGTCTACCGGAGATCATCTCCAAGGAGCCGCTGAGTCCGGCCGTGCGCCAAGGTGACGACAGTTGGGAAGATCTCGTGCGCTGGACCCATTATGCCATGGTTGATGCCGAGGAACTATGGCGTTTCCAAATCCAACGTGGACGAGCAATTGAAATCGACGAACCCGGACATCAGGCGGCTCTTGGGCGCCGAGGGTCAGTTCGGTGAAGGCTCGGTCTGACCAACGATTGGGCCTACCGCATCATCAAATTCAGTCGGCAATTACGGCGAAAGCTTCGAGCGTAACGTCGGCCAGGGTTCGCCCTTGAAGATCGCGCGCGGCCTCAACGCGCTTTGGACCAAGGGCGGTCTGCAATACGGATTGCCGATCCGCTGAGCCGATTACGTTCGCGCCGTCGTCGCGGGCACGGCTCGATGTCTGATACTGCGCAATCGACGCCGCGCCATGCGCGACGAATAGGCAATATTGCCATTCAGGTCGTCCTGATCGTTGTCATAGGCGGTCTCGTCTATGGCGCGGTTTTCAATGCGGCGCAGAATCTCGCGCATGCCAATATCGCGTCGGGTTTCGGCTTCTGGAACAATACGGCTGGCTTCGACATCAGCCAGACGCTGATCTCTTATTCCGCCAGCACGTCGAGTTTCGGCCGGGCTTTCTGGGTCGGCTTGCTCAACACGCTTCTTGTCGCCGGCATCGGCATCGTGCTGGCGACGTTGCTCGGCTTCATCATCGGTATCGCGCGGCTGTCGCAGAATTGGCTCTTGGCGCGGCTGGCGGGAGGCTACGTCGAACTCATCCGCAACATCCCGCTGCTGCTGCAAATTCTGTTCTGGTACAACGCCGTGCTCAAAGCGCTGCCGCTAGTGCGCGGCAGCCTCGCGCTGCCGGGCGGCGGCATTCTCAACAATCGCGGACTGTTCCTGCCACGGCCGGAATTCGCGCCGGACTTCATCGCGGTTGCTGATCGCGTTGTTGGTTGGCGTGATAGTCGCAATTGTTCTGAGATCTGTGGGCGCGGCGACGCCGAGAACGCACCGGCCAGCAGATGCGCGTGCTCTGGATGATGCTGGCTTTGGTTTGCGGCTTGCCCGCCGTCGTCTTTGTCGTTGCTGGCTTTCCGCTCTCCTTCAGCTTGCCGGAGATGGGGCGCTTCAATGTCCGCGGCGGCGTTGAGATTTTGCCGGAGTTCGTCGCGCTTCTTTTGCGCTTTGACCATCTATACCGCCGCTTTCATCGCGGAAGTGGTGCGCGCCGGGCTGCTCGCGGTGCCGCTCGGTCAAACGGAGGCCGCCCAAGCGCTCGGCCTGCGCTCCGGGCCGACGCGTCGCCTTGTCGTCATCCCGCAGGCGATGCGGGTGATCGTACCGCCGCTCACCAACCAATACCTCAACCTGATCAAGAACTCGTCGCTGGCCGTTGCCATCGGTTATCCTGATCTCGTCCAAGTCTTTACCGGCTCGGTGCTGAACATTACCGGCCAGGCCATCGAGTGCGTCGCCATCACCATGGCGGTCTACCTTTCCATCAGTCTGGTCACATCGCTGCTCATGAACCTTTACGCGCGGGCGACCGTCGTCGTGGAGCGCTGATTTCATGGCCGCGATGTCCGACTTGCCGTCCAGCTACTTGCGCCAGGTACAGGCGGAACGATTGCCGCCGCCGCCGGCGCGAGCCGGCGCGCTCGGTTGGCTGCGGGCCAATCTTTTTTCGACACCGGGTAACGCTGTGCTGACGGTGCTCTGCGTTGCTTTCATCGTCTGGGTGGTGCCGCCATTGGTGCGGTTTCTCCTGATCGACGCGGTATGGTCCGGAACAGACCGTGAGGCGTGCCTTGCCTCGGCCGCGCTACCGCATCCGGGGGCCTGTTGGGCGTTCGTGCGCGTGTGGTTCTCCTATTTCGTTTATGGGTTCTATCCGCTCGGCCAACGGTGGCGCGTCGATATCTTTTTCGCGGCTTTGGCATTCGGCATCGGTTGGCTGGCGTGGCTCCGGCGCACCGCGCCGCGATATTGGCGCCATCTATTTCTTCGTCGTGTTGCCGATTTTGTCATACGCTTTGCTGCGCGGGTTTCCACTCGTTCGGGCCGCCGCGCATCTCGACGGATCTGTGGGGCGGCATTCTGGTGACGATCCTGCTCGCAACGGTCGGCATCGTCGCATCGTTGCCGCTTGGCATCTTGCTGGCGTTGGGACGCCGTTCGGAGCTTCCGGTGGTGCGGTTGTTCTCGGCGACCTTCATCGAGTTCGTCCGCGGCGTGCCGCTGATCACCGTGCTGTTCATGGCCAGCGTCATGCTGCCGCTGTTCGTGCCCGAGCGCTTTTCGCCGGACAAGCTGGTGCGCGCGCTATATCGGTGTCGCGTTATTTGCGTCGGCCTATATGGCGGAGGTGGTGCGCGGCGGCTTGGTGGCGATACCACGCGGCCAATACGAGGCGGCGCGAGCGCTTGGTCTCGGCTTTTGGCGCATGATGGCGCTTGTCATCCTGCCGCAGGCGTTGCGCGTGACGTTGCCGAATATCGTCAATACCTTCATCGGACTGTTCAAGGATACGATCGCTGGTTTTCGTCGTCGGCATTTTTGATTTTCTGCGTACGATCGAGGCGGCGCGCGGCGATCCGAAATGGGCGACACCGATAACGAGCGTCACCGGCTACGCCTTCGCCGCGCTGTTCTATTTCATCTGCTGCTATAGCATGTCACGCTATGCACGACGGGTGGAAATACGTTTGAAGCGTTCGGATCGGCGCTGAAGGAATGGCGATGGAAAAACGACCGGACGATCCCAGTGCGGACACGCCGCGGGCCGAGATAGCGGTCGAAATCATCGCGCTGCATAAATGGTATGGCGACTTTCACGCGTTACGCGACATCAATCTGAAGGTCATGCGCGGTGAGCGCATTGTCATCTGCGGCCCCTCCGGCGGCGGCAAATCGACGCATGTTGCGATGTATTAATCGGCTGGAAGACTGGCAACGCGGCCGCATTGTCGTCGACGGCATCGAGTTGACCGAAGACCCCAAGCAGATCGTCGCAGTGCGGCGCGATGTCGGCATGGTATTTCAGCAATTCAATCTGTTCCCGCATCTCACGGTGCTCGAGAACTGCACCCTGGCTCCGATCTGGGTGCGCCGCATGCCCAAGAAAGATGCCGAGGAGATCGCCATGCGCTTCCTCGCGCGGGTGAAAATACCGGAACAGGCGCAGAAATATCCGGCGCGCCTGTCCGGCGGGCAGCAACAACGCGTGGCGATTGCACGAGCGTTGTGCATGAATCCGAACATCATGCTGTTCGATGAGCCGACATCCGCGCTCGACCCGGAGATGGTCAAGGAAGTGCTCGATACGATGGTAGAACTGGCGACGGACGGGATTACCATGCTGGTCGTCTCCCACGAAATGGGCTTCGCCCGGCAGGTCGCCGACAGAGTTATTCTGATGGACGCCGGCCAGATCGTCGAGATCAACGCGCCCAAAGAATTTTTTGATCACCCTCAACACGAACGTACGCAATTGTTTTTGCAGCAAGTGCTGCGCTAACTGAAGTCAAATACTCAAACTATACTTTGCATTTGGAAAGATTACGAAGTTGTAATCTGTATAGGAGTTTACCTGAAGAAAGTTTAACTTGTTTCATGGCGTCAACGGCATTTTACTTCCGGCAACGTTTGACATCCGTGGAGGATAAAATGCTTAAGCCCTTAATCGCCGCGACGGCACTGCTTGCCATCGCGGGCTCTTCGATGGTGTATGCGCAACAGCGTTCCGACGGACAGCGTGGTTTCGGCAATGACGGCCCTCGCGCTGAGCACCGTCATCGTAGTCCCGAGGATATGGCGGCATTTGCCGACGCCCGGATAGCCGCGCTCAAGGCCGGTCTCGAGTTGACGCCCGACCAGACAAAGAACTGGCCGCCGTTCGAGCAGGCGCTGCGTGACATGTCCACGTTGCGTGTCCAGCGTATACAAGCGCGCCAGCAAGCGGCCGGTCAGCCGCAGCAGGCTCCGACCTCGCCGTTTGATCGGATGTCGCGCCGGGCCGATACGATGACCAAGTTCAGCGCTGCATTGAAGCGTGTCGCCGACACCGGCGCGCCGCTGTACATGAGCCTCAACGAGGACCAGAAGGGCCGCTTTAAGATGCTGTCCCGCATGCTCCGGCCGCATCACCGGCATGGCGGTATGCGCGAAGGGCGACGCGGCCAGGGCGAAGGGCAGGGCGATCGTCACGGCGGTTGGCAAGGCCACCGGTTCGGCCAAAACGGCCAGCGCCAGGGCCAAGAGCAATGGGATCAGGACAATCAGGGTCAGAATGGTTTCCACAGTCACCGGCGCGGTATGAACCGGGGCTCGGACGAAGATTCTTCCAACCTCTGATCTCGGGTCGATAACTCCGGCGTTCACTGAATTTCTCGCCTCCCCGCAGTGAGCGTCAAAAAGGAAGTCGCAGGGCTTGTCCCTGCGGCTTTCATGTTTTTTGCAAGTCAGATCGGCTCATGAACCGGAAAGCACCAGTGGATTCCCGGGCCGGATCGGGGTCGACAGCTTTGCTGACTTATTGCGGCAGCCCCGGCGTCCATCGCCCCGATGGCACTTCGAGCGCGCACAAATCCTGTTCGACGCCATTGCTGCGGGCCCAATCTCGCACGGCCGCCGGGTAGCCCGGACTCGCCGGTTCATCGAGCGCCCAACCATCGGGGAACCAGGTCGAATAGCCGTTGACGGTCGGAATGTTGCGAATTTCGGCGAACAGCATTGCGGCGGCTTGGCGCTGCGGCGCGTTTGGGCCGCCCGCCGAGGCGACCGGTGCGAGATAAAAGACTTTGCAGCCCGCCGGCGGTGGCGGGACGGATTCGATCCAGGCCAGCGCCGCGCGCCGCGATACGAGTGGCGGCCAGACCAGATTGATCTGCTCGAGCACCAGGAATCCGCAAAGCAGGAGGCTCAGACTTCGCCTGCTTCCCATGCCGGCCAGCACGCGCGTCACCACCAGCCCGACGAAGAGATTCGCCACCAGCTGGGAGCGAAACGTATAGCGGATCGCTTTGCCGCCCGGGACCAATGCCCAGACGGCACGCCACGGACGCAAGCCGAAGTAATCCATCTGCAGCAGCCAGAAAATGACGACTGCCGCACCCAGCATGAGGAGATAGGGATCGCCGCTTTCGAGCGGCCGCCGCGCCCGTCTGGCGAGACTGACGACCCCAACGATAAAGACCACAAGGACTCCCGGCGTGAAGGCCAGTTCGACTTCCCAAACCGGACGGTCGGGCCGTCCGGCAATCGTCAGCCATTTCAAAACGGCACCCCACACCGCGTTTTCCGGCGTGACATTGGCGAGATCGCGCCATTCAGGCATGTTGGACGCGACTTCCGCGAAATCGCGGCTGTGGCCGCCGAGCAGCACCGGAAGGTAGAGGACGAGAAACGGCACGATGCCGGCAGCGAAAGCGCAAGCTGCCGCAAGCACCATGGGCCGCTTCAACGTCGCCATCTCCCACGCCAGTGACCGCGTCGCCGCCAAGCCGCAAACCGCCGGATACAGCAGCGCCAGCAACAGCATGTAGCAGCCGAAGAACCACGCGGTCTGGAACGCGGTGAGAAACAGCGCGGCATAAAGCAGACCCGCCGCAGCCCCGAAAAGCGCGCCGCGGCGTTTGCTACTCCAGCCGGAGAGAGCGAGATCGCACAGGCCGGGCAGCAGCATGGCGCAATAGGTCTGGGCGTGAATGAGCTTCACCGCATCCACGTTGCCAAACGCGAACAGGAAAGCGCCGACCGCCGCATATGCGGGCGGCAGGCCGAAGTGGCGCACGGCAAGCCGGCGAAAGCCGAAAAAACCGGCCGTCGCCAGCGCCGCCATGACCAGCATGAAGGCTGTGAACGTATCTGCGCCGAGGATGCGCAGCGGTACCTCAACGAGACCAAACAGAAAATAGGCGTCCGTGTAACCGAGAGCGCCGTGTTGCGGATAGAAGAAGATCGGATCGGTCCAATGCGCCGCGCCGGCGAAGACATGGTGCCAATGCTCAATAACCGCGAGGGCGATGTAGCCGTCTTCATCGTCGCCGAAAATGCCGTCGAAGCCGGAAAACAGCCAGCCGCGAAATACCAGCATGAAACCCGCCGCAAACAGAGCGGCTGCCAGCCAGCGATCCGGCCGATTTGCACTATCGACGAGGAATGACCGCAAGCGCTGCGCGGACCAGCCGGCGAGAGGCTTCATCGAGGTTGTCCACAAGTGCGAACGATGGAAAGCGCCGGCTTATGTGAAGGAGATCACAAACAATGCCAAATGTTTGCAACTCTGACCGTAGGTCCGGATTGCACAACGACATCTGATCGGCATTTAAGACGGTAAAAGCGAGGACGACAACGGGCGCTTTGCACGGGACCGGGTCAGGCTGCGGCGCGGCCGTCTCTGGCAGCAATCATGTTCAAGGCCGAACTCGGCTCGGTTCGATTGCGGCCGCCGCTCTTGGCTTGATACAGGGCCGTATCGGCGGCTTTGATGAGATCCCGCGGCTGCAATCCCTGCCGGGGAATCATTGCCGCGACACCGATACTCACCGTCGGCGTGCTGTCCGGCCGGCCTTGCTGATCGGCGCGAAGCGCAAGAACGCTGGCACGAACCTTTTCGGCAAAAGCGACGGCGTGGGGCAGCGGCGTTCCAGGCAGAAGAACCGCAAATTCTTCGCCGCCGTAGCGGGCGGAGATGTCCGATGCGCGCTGTGTCGTACTTTTAATGCAGTGTGCGACGGCCATCAACGCAGCGTCGCCCGCCGGATGTCCAAACTCGTCGTTGTAAGCTTTGAAATGGTCCACATCGATCATCAGCAGTGCAATCGAGCTTTGATCTCGCATGGCGCGGCGCCATTCGATGTCGAACATCTCGTCGAGGCGCCTCCGATTGCACAATCCGGTGAGCCCGTCGGTCGTGGCGGTGATCGCGAGGCGGTGCTCGGCTTCGCTGCGCCAATTCAATGCACCGGCAAGAAAGACGATCAATGCGACATTTGCGGCGCATAGCATCGACATGAATAATCCGATGACCCATGCTTTTTGACGCCACCCCGCGTAGATCGTGTCCATCGACGAGCCGTAAGTGATGATGAGCGGATACTCTCCGACGTCCTGATAAACATACAGCCGGCGGATGCCGTCAATTCCCGCCGTATCCTCGAACGAACCAAAAGGATAAGTCGCCATTCTCTGAAAGATCGGCTGCGCCGCAAGATTCTGCCCGATGGAAGCGTTGCCCATTGGGGATCGCATGACGATCGACCCATCCTGCCGGACAATGGTCAATACGTCCCCTTCGCCAAGCTTGATCTTTGCCACCAGGTTGCGGAAATAGTTCAAGCGCAATGTGCCGACGACCGCGCCGGCAAACGACCCGTCCGCGTTGGATAGACGCCTGCTGATTGCGATAAGGTATTCGCCGTTGGCGTCATGCCAAGGACGGCTGACATAGAGGCTTGCCAGCGACCTCTGTTGCTGAACGACGAAGAAGTCGCTGTTGCGATAATTCTCAGGACGCGGCGTCAACGTTCTCGAATCCAGAATAACGGTGCCGCCTTTATCAAGTACGAATATCGATCCCATATCTCTCGCGGTGGCAGCCCGGTCGAATAGGACAAGCTGACGAAGCTCGGGATCGATGTGCGCGAGGGCCGGGAGCTTCATTCCGTCGACCACGGCCTGAAGCGATAAATCGTACAATTCGAGATTGCGTTCGATGTCCGAACTGATTGTGGCAATGACGTTGGCTGCGGCGTGACTGGCCTGCTCGCGGTCGCGATCGCGGCTGTCCCAGAGTACGGTTGCAAAAATTCCCGAAAATCCAATCGTGACAGTCAGCCCGAGCGTGACAAGACGCTTGGCGTAGCTGTGTCGGCGTGTCGGCAAGTAACCTGTCGACAAGGGTTGGATCCCATTGTTTGCTCCATATTGTATTTAGCCGGCCGTTGTTGCGATCCCGTCCGCTTTCCCCGGCAAATCCAACTGATGTTTTTGAGGATTCGTTAACATCGGCGGCCCGCGGCATTTCTGGAATATCGCCAGCCTAGAGGCCGAGACGCGCCGCGATGCGCCGCGCCGTTTGTTCCCGCTGCTCCGTGATCCCCCGCGCCGACAGGCGCGCCGCCTCCAGCACGGCCGGCGGCGCGGTTTCCGGCGTGCCGCTGTTGAATGGCGGTTCGGGCGCGTAGGCGATCTGAAGCTGTATGGTTTGTGCAACTTCGTCGCCGCGCAGGTCGGCTGCGACCCGCAGCGCGCCGTCGATACCTGCGGTGACGCCGGCAGCAAACACGATGTTGCCGTCCGCGACCACGCGCTCATTCACGACCGTGGCGCCGAAGAATGGCAGCAGGTGCATTGAAGCCCAATGCGTCGTAGCGCGGCGGCCCTTGAGCAACCCCGCCGCGCCGCAGATCAATGCGCCCGTGCATACCGAGAACAGACAGCGAGCGTCGGCCGCCTGGTTGCGAATCCAGGCCAGGATCTCCTCATCATCCATCACGGCCTCTTGCCCGAAGCCTCCTGGTATGTGCAACAGATCGAGTTGCGGCGCTTCCGCCAGAGTGGCATCCGCCATCAATCGCAGACCGCGCAAATCGCGCACCGGCGCCGTGGTTTTGCCAAAAATCCGATAGGTCGAGTTCGGAATGCGCGACAAGACCTCGAACGGTCCTGTCAAATCAATCTGGTCCAAACCCTCGAACAACAGCGAGCCGATCTGGAGGTGGGTTTCCGGTTGGATCATGCTGAAATGGCCTTGTGCAAGGGAGCGATGGACAAGGCCAATTTAGGCTGGCAGGTTGTGGCTGAAATGCCAAATAACCCTCGAATCTCGCCAAAGCGGCCTCTGACGGTCGAAATACTCGCTTATCCGGCCGTGCAGTTGCTCGATGTCGCCGGTCCTTTGCAAGTCTTCGCTACCGCCAATGAGCTCGCGACGATGCGCGGCGAGGCATCGCTTTATGCGCCTCGGGTCGTGTCGGCGGCCGCACCGGTTGTGACTGCATCCGCCGGTCTGGGGTTGGTTGCTGCGCCGCTGCCGCGCACGCGGGCGGCTCTGGACACTCTCTTGGTGGCCGGCGGTCCCGGCGTCCACGATGCGGCCAACGACCCGGTGGTTCTGAAATGGGTGCGCGCGCGGGCGAAGCAATCGCGGCGAGTTGCTTCGGTCTGTACGGGGGCGTTTCTGCTGGGTGCGGCCGGTCTGTTAGACGGCAGGCGTGCGGCGACGCACTGGAGGTCCTGTGCCGAGCTTGCGCGGCGCTTTCCGGCCATTCGCGTGGAAGCCGACCCGATATTTGTGCGCGACGGCGCAATTTGGACGTCGGCCGGGGTCACGGCCGCCATCGACTTGGCGCTGGCCTTGGTTGAGGAGGACGCAGGCCGCACCTTGGCGCTCGCGGTCGCGCGCCACTTGGTCATGTTCCTCAAACGTCCGGGCGGGCAGGCGCAGTTCAGCACCGTGTTGTCGCTCCAAGGGGCGGAGGATCGGTTTGGCGCCATGCACACCTGGATGACGGGGCGCTTGACCGGCGATCTATCGCTTCCGGTTCTGGCCCAGAAAGCCGGGATGAGCGAGCGCACCTTCAGCCGGCGCTACGCGCAGGCAACCGGCGTTACACCGGCGCGCGCGGTCGAGCGGCTCCGTGTGGAAGCAGCGCGACGCCTGCTTGCCGACACAAACCTGCCGGTCAAACGCGTTGCCGAGCGTTGCGGCTTCGGCTCGGAGGAAACACTGCGCCGAAGCTTCCTCCGCCTCCTCGTTACGACGCCACAGGACTATCGGGCGCGATTTAGCGGCTAAGCAGGCCGCCCGCTTTCTTCCAGGCGTCGATGCCGCCTTCGATGTGACAGGCCGTCGTGAGACCGGCATCCTGCGCGGCCTGCACCGCCATGGCCGAGCGTTCGCCGAACGCGCAATAGAAAACGAGCCGCTTGCCGGTCGCGCCCGCCAACTCATGCAGCATGCCGCCGGCGCTGATGTTTTCCCGGAGGTTGGGATATGGCGCGTGCACGGAGCCGGGAATAACGCCATGCTTCTCGCGCTCGCTTTTTTCGCGCAGATCGACGATCGCGACGTCGCGGCGCCCCTGCAATGTCACGGCTTCGGTTGCCGATACCGCCCAGCCCTGGCGCGCGATCTCCTCCTGATGCAGACCCACGTGCATGTTAGCCGGCACCGCGACGTCCATCATCTTCGGATTGGGAAGCTTCAGGTTGTTCATCAGATCGACGTATTCGTCGACTGACTTGATCGTCAGCCGCGGATTGTACCGCTTCTCCTCGCCGATGGTCGAAACCGTATCGCCCTTATAGTCATGCGCCGGATAGACCATTGTGTCGTCGGGCAGTTTGAGCAATTTGTTGAATATCGAATCGTACTGTGCGCGGGGATCGCCGTTCTGAAAATCGGTCCGGCCGGTGCCGCGAATGAGCAGGTGTCGCCGGTGAAAACGCGGTCGCCCAATAAGAACGAATAGGAATCGTCGGTATGGCCTGGTGTATAGAGCACGTCGAGCCGCACGCCTTCGATCTCGATGCGATCGCCCTCCGCAACGCGCATCGATACGACATCGGCATGAGTTGCTTCGCCCATCACCGTGATGCAGTGGGTGCGGTCGCGCAGCGCACCGAGCCCGGTCACGTGATCGGCGTGCAGATGGGTATCCACGGCTTTGACCAGTTTGAGGTCGAGTTCCTGCACGAGCTGCAGGTAGCGTTCGACGCGCTCCAACACCGGATCGATGATCAATGCCTCGCCGCCGTGCCGGCTGGCCAGGAGATAGGTGTAGGTCCCGGACGTGGCGTCGAAGAGCTGGCGGAAGATCATGCGCGCCTCCGTTCACCCATCTTAGACCGGATGGCGGGCGCCAGCGACCGGTTCATTCCTCGTAGATCATCTTGCGTGTCATGCCGCCGTCGACGACGAAATTGGCGCCGGTGACAAAGCCGGACGCTCGCTGTCGAGCAGCCAGGCGACGATCTCGGCGATGTCTTGCGGCTTGCCGACCCGGCCCGACCGGATGCTGGGTGTGATCCTTGCGGCGCAAGGCGCCATAATTCTTGGTCTCGATCCAGCCCGGGCTGACGCAATTGACGCGGACGTCGGGACCGAGGCTGATGGCCAAGGCATGTGTGAGCGCGACGATCGCCGCCTTTTGTCGCCGAATAGGATTCGGTATTGGGCTCCGACATCGCGGCGCGCGTCGAAGCGATGGTGACGATTGCACCACGCGCCTTCCGCAGCGGCTTCTCGGCGGCGCGCGCCAGCAAAAATGCCGCGGTCAGGTTGGTGTCGATGACGCGGCGCCATTCTGCGAGCGTCAGCTGGCGCATCGGCTTACGGATCATGATGCCGGCATTCGAGACCAGCGCATCAAGCCGTCCGAAGCGGTCGAGGAGCGCAGCCACGGCGCGCGCGGCGGTTGCTTCCTCGCTGACGTCGCCTTCGATGAGGATCGTGTCGCGCGTGCGCCGCGGAAAAGCGCGACGCATTCCGCTCTCGGGCAGATCGACGATGCCGACGCGCCAGCCGGTCGGCGAGGAGATGACGCGCGATGGCGCGGCCGATGCCGTTCGCCGCTCCGGTCACCAGGGCGACGGGTTCGCGCGCTATGGCCGATTTGGCTCAGTCGTGCTCGACCGGAAGGTCGGGGCGCGAGCCCCATTCCGACCACGAGCCGTCGTAGAGGCGCTTGTGCGGGCTTGCCGAGCGAATCCAGCGCAAAGGTCAGGATCGCGGCGGTGACGCCGGAGCCGCAGCTCGGTGATGATCGGCTTGTCGAGATCGACGCCGGCGCGATTTGAAGGCCGCTTCGATGCGCTCGCGCGAAGCCAGCCGGCCGTTTTCGATCACGCGGTCGAACGGCACGTTGAACGAGCCCGGCATGTGGCCCGAGCGCAGGCCCGGGCCGCGGCTCCGGCGCCTTGCCGCTGAACCGCTCGGCCGAGCGCGCATCGACGACCTGCACGCTGCCGTCTGTGAGCGCCATGCGCACGTCGGCCAGCATGGCGACGGCGTCGACGTTCATTTCGGCATTGAATGTCTTCGGCGGTCGCTTGGTCTCGCCGCTCTCGATCGGCCGGCCTTCCGCCTTCCATTTCGGCAGGCCGCCATCGAGGATGTAGACTTTCTTCGCGCCGAAGACGCGGAACGTCCACCACACGCGCGCCGCCGAGTAGAGGCCGATGCTGTCATAGACCACGACCGTATCGCCATCGCCGATGCCGAGCGCGCCGACGACTTCGCCGAATTGCGTGGGCCCCGGCAGCATGTGCGGCAGGTCGGTGGAATGATCGCTGACCGCCTCGATGTCGAAGAACACCGCGCCGGGAATATGGCCGCTGCGATACTCGGCTTGCGCATCGCGCTTCTGCGTCGGCATGAAGTAAGAGCCGTCGACGGCGATGACGTCGCGGATCGCGCAGATGCTCGGCGAGCCAATCGGTCGAGACCAGCCAGCGGCTGGTCGGCGACGGGGCAGGGTCGTTTTCGGGTCTCAGCATTTTGGTTCTCGATTCAATTTGATAATGCTACGACAACGCGCGCGGCGTTGCGTGAAGTTCACTCGTAAGGAACCTTGATGCTCGGCTTGCGCTCGAGCCAGGCCGGCACCGGCAGTTTCTTCTCGCGCAGGAATTCCGGATTGAACAGCTTCGACTGGTAGCGCGTGCCGTAATCGGCACAGCATGGTCACGATGGTGTGGCCGGGGCCAAGCTCCTTGGCGAGCCGCATGGCGCCGGCGACATTGATGCCGGACGAGCCGCCCAGGCACAGGCCTTCATGCTCCAGCAGATCGAAGATGATCGGCACCGCCTCCTCGTCGGGAATCTGATAGGCGATGTCGATCGGCGCGCCTTCCAGATTGGCGGTGATGCGGCCCTGGCCGATGCCTTCGGTGATCGAGGAGCCTTCGGACTTCAGCTCGCCGGTCGTGTTCCAGCTGTAGAGCGCCGCGCCCATCGGATCGGCGAGCGCGATGCGCACGGTCTTGTTGCGCGCTTTCAGCGCCGATGGCGACGCCGGCCAGCGTGCCGCCGGTGCCGACGGCGCAGACGAAGCCGTCGACCTTGCCGTCGGTCTGCCGCCAGATTTCCGGCCCGGTGGTTTCGATATGGCGCCTGCGCGGTTGGCGACATTGTCGAACTGGTTGGCCCAGATCGCGCCGTTCTTTTCGGTCTTCGCCAATTGCTCGGCCAGCCGGCCCGAGAGCTTCACGTAATTGTTGGGATTGGAATAGGGCACGGCCGGCACTTCGATCAGTTCGGCGCCGCACAGCCGCAGCGTGTCCTTCTTCTCCTGGCTCTGGGTTTCCGGGAATGACGATCACGGTGCGGAAGCCCAGGGCATTGGCGACCAGCGCCAGGCCGATGCCGGTATTGCCGGCGGTGCCTTCGACGATGATGCCGCCCGGCCGCAGCTCGCCCTTCTTCACCGCATCCTGGATGATGAACAGCGCGGCGCGGTCCTTGACCGACTGGCCGGGATTCAGGAATTCGGCCTTGCCCAGAATTGCGCAGCCGGTCGCCTCCGATACGCGTTCAAGCTTGATCAGCGGCGTGTTGCCGATCGCCTCGATGATTCCGTTGCGCAATTGCATTCTGGCGCAACATCCCAAGCAGGCGGACCCTAAGATGACCCAGTGTTGCGAGACAAGGCTGGGTCAAATGCCGTGCATTTGGCCGCAAGCTTGTCGAAACCATACCGCCGCATCGCGGGTGCGGCATCCGGCAGTCATTCACCGATTGTTTCCGGCCAGCGGCGGTATGCGAGCAGGACGGGACTTCCAGCAGTCGCTTGCCCGTATTCGGTCAGCCGGTTGAGCGCGATGAATCTCGACGTCAACACCCTGTTCCTCGTGACCATCTATGTGGAAGCGATCCTCGGATTGCTGCTGCTGTTCGCCTGGGTGCAGAACACCGCCATCACAGCCGTGGCGTGGTGGGGCTTTGCGCATCTGCTGCGCGCGGCCTCCGTCATGCTGTTCGGCATGTACGGCTCGGTCTCCGACCTGATCTCGATCGATCTCGCCAACGCCATCCTGTTCACCGCCTTCGCGCTGACCTGGACCGGCGCGCGGGTGTTCGACCATCGCAGGCCGCAGCCGATTCTGCTGTTCGCCGGCGCCGCGCTGTGGCTGGTGCTGTGCCGCATGCCGCGGTGTCGCCAACTCGTGGGACCTGCGCGTGCTGTCAGTTCCGGCATCATCACCGCCTATACCTGGGCCACCGCATACGAGTTCTGGCGCGGCCGCAGCGAGCCTCTGGTGTCGCGCTGGCCGGCGATCTTCATGCTGTTCGCGCACGGCTCGCTCTATCTGTTGCGCACGCCGTTCGGCGCCATGCTGCCGTGGTCGCCGACCAGCAACGAGGTGTTCGAGAGCGTCTGGCTCGACGGTGCTCAGCTTCGAGGCGCTGCTGTTCACCATCGCGATCGCCTTCATCCTGCTCGCGATGGCCAAGGAACGCACCGAGCATCGTCACAAGACCGCGGCGCTGATCGATCCGCTGACCGGCATCGCCAACCGCCGCGCGTTCCTGCAGGACGGCGAAGCCCAGCTCAAGCGCCAGGCGGCCGATCCGCGGCCGACCGCGGTGATGCTGCTCGACCTCGACAATTTCAAATCGATCAACGACCGCTTCGGCCATGCCATCGGCGATCGCGTGCTGCAGCTTTTTGCCGAGATCGGCGGCCGCTGCATGCGCCGCGTCGACCTTGTTCGGCCGCCTCGGCGGCGAGGAATTCGCCGCGTTGCTGTTCGACACCACGCGCGACCGCGCGCTCGCGGTCGCCGAAGCAAATCCGCGCTGGCTTTGCCGAGGCCACCGGCGAAGTCGACGGCAGGCCGGTGCTCGCCACGGTGAGCATCGGCATCGTGATCAGCCACGATGCCGTCGCTCGATCTGTCGGCGCTGCTGGCGCAGGCCGACCACGCGCTCTACCGCGCCAAGGACAACGGCCGCAACCGCGTCGAGATCGCCTCGCTCGAGCTCATCCTCGATCGCGCCAAGCGCGCCGCCGCCGACCGCTTGCCACCGCTTACGGCAAGTCGCGGCAAAATCCGCGGCCTGACACCGTCGACCGCTCGCCGCCGTTATTTGACTTCGGCCGGTGTTGACGTCCCCGGCCCTTCGCCGACGATGAGCAGAACCGCGTCCTCGTCCTTGGCGCCGTCGAAATGCACTTGCTGGCCGTAATGGGTGACGAAGGTGCCCGCCGGCATCGGTACGGTGGCGCTCGGGATCGAACTTGGTGCCGGTGCCGACCCACCAGGTGCCCTTGAGCACCGTGATGAAGCGGTCATGCGGATGGAAATGCGGGTGGCTGAAATGATTGCCGGCCAGCCATTTGACCATCTGCGACATAGAGACCGGCCTTGGACGGGATCGCCGACCAGCACCGCGTTCGGACGCCGCCGCCTGCGCCGGGCGGCGACCATCCGTGATCTTATCGGGCAGCTTGAACGCCACGGCGGCGGGATTGAGCTCGGTCGCGCTGCGCGCAGCCCGCCTGACAGCGACGGACGCGAACGACTGCAGTCAAAGCCGGCGTGAAGGCGTGCAAGATATCGTCATGGAATCGTCCTCCGATGGGGTGCGCCGCTTTCGCGCAGTGAGCCTGAGGCTATCGTGCCGTGCTGCGCGAAGCGAGATGGGATTGCCCATATGCATTGCCGGTGTCTCATCGAACGCGCGATTGCAGCAGTTCGCCACGGTCTGTATTAGGTTTCCGAAAGTGACGTTCCCCGGCGAGGAGTACAATGAAGCGTAGCAGCGATCGCATTCTCACCACCCACGTCGGCAGTCTCATCCGGCCGCCGCTTTGCAGGAATTCTTGCGCGCCAAGCAAGCCGGCAAGTCTTACGACGCGGCCGCCTATCGCGCGCTGCCTGAAGGAGTCGGTCGCCGACGTCGTGCATCAGCAGGCCGAAGTCGGCATCGATGTCGTCAGCGATGGCGAGTTCGGCAAGTCGATCAGTTGGTCGCAATATGTGCTGGAACGGCTGAGCGGTTTCGAGCGGCGCCCCATCAAGACTGGCGCCAATCCGTTCACGCGCGGCGTCGATCGCGAGCAGTTCGCCGAATTCTATGCCGAGCTCGATGCGCGCGAGGGCGTTGCGACCACGGCGGAGGCGGTTTGCGTCGGGCCTATCAGCTATACCGGGCAGGCCGAGCTCGCAGCGCGACATCGAAAACTTCAAGGCCGCGCTCGGGGCGTCAATGTCGCGGAGGCGTTCCTTCCGGTCGCCGCACCGGCGAGCGTCATCCCCGACCGCAAGAACGAATACTACAAGAGCGACGAGGAATTGATCCACGCGATCGGCGCGGCGATGCGCACCGAATACCGCATGATCATCGATGCGGGCTTCGTGCTGCAGCTCGACGACGCGCGCGCCGCCGTCACCTACGACCGCATGGTGCCGCCGGGCAGCTTCGACGATTATCGCAAATGGCTGGCGCTTCAGGTCGAGGTGCTCAACGAAGCGATCGCCGGCTTGCCGCCGGACCGCATCCGCTACCACGTCTGCTGGGGCAGCTGGCCGGGGCCGCATACCACCGACGTCGCGCTCAAGGATATCGTCGACCTCATCCTCGGCATGAACGTCGGCGCCTTTGTGATCGAGGGCGCCAATCCGCGCCACGAGCATGAATGGCGGGTGTGGGAGAGCGCGAAACTGCCGGCCGGCAAGGTCCTCATTCCCGGCGTCATCAGCCACGCCACCAACGTCGTCGAGCATCCCGAGCTGGTCGCCGAACGCATCGTGCGGCTGGCGCGGCTGGTCGGGCGCGAGAACGTGCATCGCCGGCACCGATTGCGGCTTCGCCCAGGGGCCGTTCCATCGCCGGGTCCATCCCAGCATCATGTGGGCGAAGCTCGATGCGTTGGTCGAGGGCGCGCGGCTCGCGAGCGCCGAACTGTGGCGATGAGGGCGCAGCCGCGCGCGTTGTCGTGGCGCGACGGTCTTCTTGCCACGCATTGCGCGTGAAGCCCGTCACAAGTCGGCTAAGCCGTGGTATCGCATCCGCGCGTCGTGCGTCGCGAGCTTCACTTTCTTCGGAATCTTCGGCCAGTGCTTCAACTCGCAGACGTGTGGGTCGGCGCCGGTGCAGCGCCGCGCCCGGCGGCAGGATTTCGTCGGGCAATTGCGCCACAATTTAAAGATGTCGCATTCCGCGCGCTTGGCGAGATCGAGGCGCGTCTCGCGCGGCAGCGCGCGCCACTGTTCGCGCGTCAGCCGCCCGGGGTAATCCTAATTCAGCAAGACTGTTCTCCTTTGCATTGATGTGCGTTGTCACTGATTGTGTCGTGATGACCCCCTCGTCGGGCCCGCGCGCAACGGCAAGGGTTCTCGCGGCGCATATCGGCGCCCGAGGTTTGCTGCACGCTCACGAAAAACGGTCCCTCGACAACAAGCGAGGGAAGCGGAGCGCCGACAGGCGCACCTCCGTTGCCCGCATCAGCGGATGCGGGCGCGCGCCCTGCGTCCTCTTTCTCCTCCGCCGCTTGCGGGGAAGGTTGGGAGGGGGCGCGCTCGCCTCTCGGCGCTCCACCGCGGCTCTCGCCAAGGCTTTTACCCCTTGGCTCAGCCCAGACCGCGCTTCCTGTGCGCCGGATCGGTGCCTTGTTGGGCTCCCCGGGCCTCAGTGCAGCGAGCTCCTCGCGGACCGGTCGTCATGCCGGACGGGCGGAGTTCTGAGCCGCCCGGGAGCGGGGTTACGAGCCCCGCGCGCGAGCGCCGCACTTGCTCCAATCAACGGCCGTCACCGGTTGACGTCCCTCACTGAGCAAGATTTGTTACATGTATCCGAAAATGAGAGTATTGTCAATATAAAAGCGACTATATTTTATTTTTGTTGCCGCTAGGAACGCTGCGCAAAATTGCTGAGCAGCGGAGGCATCCCTTCCCTTGGCAGGCTAATCCGGCAGAAGCTCCATTTATCGAAGTGCAAAATCTGTTCCCGGAATTGGGACTGCTCACTACGTAAAACGCCGCGGAAAGGGCTAAGCTTCGTCACTCGAACCGGGAGGCCGCAATGAGGGCTGTCGTCGCCGTCTCGATCCTATCTTCGTTAGTGACTGCAGCATTTGCGCAGAACAACTCGGCAGGTGACCTAGCCCGGCACACCATCGAGCGGCGAGCAGTCGAAGCCGTGATCTGGGGTATGCCCATCGTCAATTACGACCTGATGTATCAGGCAATGGTTCGCGCGACCCACGGTACCTTCAATCAGATTGTTTATTGGTCGCGCCTGCCGGACTGGAAGAACCAGACACTCACACCGAACCCAGACTCGATTTATCTGATGCCCTTCATCAACACCAAAGATGTTGGGCCGGTCGTGATTGAGATTCCACCCGCCGAGGGCGGTTCGATCAATGGCACCATCATGAACGTCTGGCAGACGCCATTGGAAGATGTCGGCCCGGCCGGCGTCGATAAAGGCAACGGAGGCAAATATCTGATCCTGCCACCTGGCTACAAGGACAAGCTCCCGGCCGGTTACATCGCGCTGCGATCCGAAACTTATGAAGGCTACGCGCTGCTACGGTCCATTCTCAAAAGCGGCAGCAATGCCGACATTGCACAGGCGGTGACTTACGGTCGCCGGATCAAAGTCTATCCGCTGTCACAAGCAAAAAATCCACCGCCGACTGTCTTCGTCGATGCAATCAACGTGGTTTATGACGCGAAAATTCCTTACAACGTTCGCTTCTTCCAGTCGCTCGATCGTGTCGTCCAGCAGGAGCCTTGGCTGGACCGCGACAAGGTGATGATCGATCAGCTCAAGTCGCTTGGCATCGAGAAGGGCAAACCGTTCAACCCCGATCAGAACACCCGGGACAGTTTGAATGCGGCTGCAAGCGAGGCGCACGCTCTCCTCGAGAGTCGCTATGAGGCGCTTTTTTCCGGCACGCCCTATTTCGCCAACAGCCGGTGGCTGCTACCGGCGCTGCCCGGCTACATAAAGGGCGCCGCGAATGACTATACCGATCCGAATGACTATCCCGTGGACGCTCGCGGGCTCGTTTTCACCTACATCTTTTTCACGCCAAAGCACCTTGGTCAGGGACAGTATTACCTGATGACGATAATGGACAAGGATGGCAACGCTCTGGAAGGCGCCGATACTTATCGTCTTAACGTGCCGGCTAACGCGCCCGTCAATCTTTACTGGTCGGCGACGATCTATGATCGCGCCACCCATACGCTGATCCGCGACATGCCCCGTGCCAGCCGTTCCTCGCAGAATAGCGGACTGCAAAAGAACGCGGACGGTTCGGTGGATATTTACTTCGGACCGCAGGCCCCGGATGGCAAAGACTCCAATTGGGTTCCGACAAGTCCGAGCGGCCGGTTTGAAGTCCTTTTCAGATTCTACGGACCGACCAAGCCGCTGTTCGAGAAAACGTGGAACTTGCCAGATGTTGAGAAAGTCGCGGCGCAATAGGAGAAATCGGACAATGAACAGGCTTCTCTTGACAGTGCTCGCTCTGGTCTTTGCAAGCAGCTTGGTGCAGGCGCAGGACAAGGCGGTTCCGGTGACCGCTGACAACTTCGTCCGCGCCGAATCGAATTTATATTTCGGCGCGGTCGTCAAGAAGGACGGGTTCGGCAAATTCGAGCATGATCGTGCGCCAGCGCCGATCGACCAGCAGACCGTCATCCGCATGAACCGCGATACCCTCTATAGCGGGGCCGTGTTTGATCTCGGCGCAGGTCCCGCCACGGTCACATTGCCCGATTCAGGCCGGCGGTTCATGTCCGCTCAGGTCATTGACGAGGATGAGTACTCCCCGATGGTGGTGTACCGCCCGGGCTCCTTCACGCTCACGAGGGACAAGATCGGCACGCGCTATGTTTTGGTTGCGGTGCGCACGCTCGTCAATCCCGCTGACCCCAAGGACGTCGACAAAGTCCACGCGCTGCAGGACGCAATCAAAGTCAGTCAGAAGAGTGCGGGCAAGTTCGACGTGCCCAAATGGGACCCTGCCAGCCAGAAGAAGGTGCGAGACGCGCTACTTTCGCTTTCTGAAACGCTCCCGGACAGCAGGGGAATGTTCGGCACCAAGGGCCAGACGAACCCGGTGCGGCATTTGATCGGGGCGGCGTCAGCCTGGGGCGGCAATCCGGAGAAAGATGCCAGATATCTCCTGGTCACGCCGCCGGAGAACAACAGCACAAACCCGCGGAAACCCCGAACTGGCGCACGAATTCGGCGTCAGCGCCGGCTCGGTGACGGTCCAATTCGGCGGCTGCGACGGCAAGATACCAAATTGTCTGCCCATTGTGCCGGGCTGGAATTACACTGTACGTCTTTATCGACCGCGTGCCGAAATCCTGAGCGGCAAGTGGAGGTTTCCCGAAGCTCAGCCTGCGGGATAACACCCGCTTCTGGGCACAATCGGATATCCGAGAATGTTTGCTCGCGACCCGAGCGATGTCGCGAATGAATTGAAATCCAGCTTGTCGTAACGCGACGCATTGTGCCGAGGCCGAGCGCCGCGCCGGTGAGCATCCACCACGGCCGATTTCCGAGTCGGGTCGTTCGTGACCGAGGCTACGCTGCTATTGAATGGGGTCGTCATTAAGTCGATCTTACGATCATCTTACCTCCAGCCGGAATCAACAGATGCGGGCCGAAAAGCTCACGACCAGGGTCTCCACCAAAGGGCAGGTCATCCTGCCCCGCGCCATTCGACAGCGCCGGGAGTGGGGCGCAGGAACGCGCCTGCTGGTCGAGGAGACGGTGGAAGGAGTACTGCTGAAGCCGGCTCTGGCCTTTGCCAAAACCCGGCCCAGGGACGTATTCGCCTCACTCCCGCGTCGCGGCAGGCCGAAGACGTTGGAGGAGATGGAAGCAGGCGTACTCGCCGAGGCCGAGCGCCGGCATGCTCGCGATTGATACCAGCCTGATCGTTCGCTACCTCATCGGCGATCACCTGAAGCAATCGCCGCGAGCCCGCAAGCTGATCGACGGGCAGCCGGTATTCGCGGCCAGCACCGTAATCCTCGAAGTGGAATGGGTGCTGCGCAGCGCTTACGGTTATCGTCCGGCTGACGTCACACGAGCGCTGCGCGCCTTCGCGGGGTTGCCGACGGTGACGATCGAGGATGGGCCGGTTGTGGCGACCGCTCTCGACTTAGCGGAAAAAGGGATGGACTTCGCGGATGCCCTGCATCTCGGCAAGTCAGCTCATTGCGATGGTTTAGCCACGTTCGACCGCCAGTTGGTCAAGGCGGCGAGGGCGGTCGGCTACAGAGGCGTGCGGGAAGCCTGACGCATCAACTATCCGCTTTCGAAATTTTCCCAGGCCGGTGACGGCCTCACTCGGCCTTGATATGCGCGAACTTGACCACCTTGGCCCACTTCTGCGTTTCGTTTGCGATGAACTTGCCGAAGTCGGCAGGCGAACCTGGCAGCGTCATGCTGCCGAGCTCGACAAGCCGCGCCTTGAACGCGGGATCGGCGAGGCCGGCGTTGATTTCCGTGTTGAGCCTGTCGATGATGTCGGCCGGCGTGCCCCGGGGTGCGCCAATGCCGTAATAGACACTGGCATCAAAACCCGGCAGAAATTCGCTCACGGTCGGCACGTCCGGCAACACGTCAGAGCGCTTTGTAATGGTCACGCCCAGCGCCCGCAGCTTGCCGGCCTGCACATACGGGATCGTCGCCGGCATGCTGGCGAACATGACCTGCACCTGTCCGCCGAGGAGGCCCGTCAGCGCGGGCGCCGTGCCGCGAAACGGAACGTGCGTCATGTCGATGCCGGCCATCATCTTGAACAATTCACCGGACATGTGTTGCGACGAACCGATGCCGGCCGACCCATAGTTGATCTTGCCCGGATTGGCCTTGGCGTAGGCGATGAATTCGGGGATCGTTTTGGCCGGCACCGATGGATTGACCACCATGATGTTGGGTTCGTAGCTGATGCTGGCGACTGGAGCGATGTCGCGCATGAAGTTGAAATCCAGCTTTTCGTAAAGCGACGCGTTGACGGTGTTGGCGCTCGAGCTCAGAAGCAGGGTGTAGCCGTCGGGCGCGGCTCTGACGACATATTCGGTCCCGAGGTTGCCGCCGCCGCCGGGCCGGTTCTCGACGATGAACGATTGGCCAAGCCGCTGCGACAACCATTGCCCCATCAGGCGGGCGATGATGTCGTTGCCGCCGCCCGCGGCATAGAACACGACCAGATGCACGGGCCGCGACGGGTAGGTGTCGGCCCTCGCGATCCGCGATAGCGTGGGCATTGCCACGCCGCTCGCTGTCAGATGCAAAAATCGGCGACGGCAGATCGTCATGGTGGACTCCGGCGTTTCGCGTCCCCGCATTTGTGCACGGCGGGCGGTCAATATCCAGCCTCGTCACGCGCATGTCCGCCGACGCGAACGCTCGATGCCGGCTATTCGGCCGCCACGGCGTGGATTGGTTCGCCGGCATCGAGGAGCGCGGGCTGGGAGCCGAACAGCCATCGCTGCAGACGATCGAGATAGAGATAGACGACCGGGGTCGTGTATAGCGTGAGCACCTGACTGAGCGCCAAGCCCCCGACCATGGCGTAACCCAGCGGCTGGCGCATTTCCGAGCCGGCGCCGTTGCCGATGGCAAGCGGAATGCCCGCCAGCATCGCCGCGGCCGTGGTCATCAGGATGGGACGGAAACGGAGCAGGCAGGCTTCGCGGATCGCGGCGAGCGGCTCCATGTGCCGGTCGCGTTCGGCCGCGATGGCAAAATCCACCAGCATGATGCCGTTCTTCTTGACGATGCCGATCAGGAGAATGATGCCGATGATGCCGATCACCGAAAGATCCATGTGACCGAGGCGCAGCGCCAGTAGCGCGCCGATGCCGGCGGAGGGCAGCGTCGAGAGGATCGTCAGCGGGTGGATGAAGCTCTCATAGAGCACGCCGAGAATGATGTAGACGACGATCAGCGCCGCCCCGATCAACGCCGGTTCGCTGCGGAGCGAGGTCTGGAATGCCTGTGCGTTGCCCTGGAAGGTCGGGATGATGGAGGAGGGCATCCCGATCTCGCGCGACGCCTGGTTGACGGCTTCGACGGCCTGGCCGAGCGCGACGCCGGGTATCAGATTGAACGTGATGGTGACGGCCGGGAATTGCCCCTGGTGGGAAATCAAAAGCGGCCCGATCCCGTTGCTGTCCACATTCACCAGTGCCGAGAGCGGTACGGCGCCGCCGGTCAGTGGCGACTTGATGTAAAGCCGGTCGATGGTCGAGAGGTCCTTCTGCAGCGCGGGCAGGATTTCGAGGACCACAAAGTAGGTCTTGAGCTGGGTAAAGTATTGGGTGATCTGGCGTTGTCCGAACGCGTCGTTGAGAGTGTCGTCGATCGCCTGCGCGGATATTCCGAAACGCGCGGCCTGATCGCGATTGATGGTGATTTGAAGTTTCGGCGCGTTGGCCAGCAGGTCGCTGGTGACGTCGGCGAGGACCGGAACGGTGCGGAGCTTTTCAAGAAGCTTTTGCGACCACTCGTTCAACTCGTCGATATTCGTATCCTGCAACGTGTATTGAAAGCTGCCGCGCGCGATCCGCGCACCGACATTGATGTCCTGCGTCGGCTGCAGGAAGAGGTTCGCCCCCTCCACCTTGGCGAGCTTCGGCCGTAGCCGGTCGATGATCTGCGACGAGGTGAGCTTGCGCTCGTCGCGCGGCTTGAGCGTGATGAAAAAGCGGCCGGTATTCGCGGTTTGCGCGCTGCCGGTCGAGCCGGTCTGCGAGCCAAAGCTGGCGACATCCGGATCGGCCAGGATGACTTTGCCCAATTCGCGCATCAGACGCATCGTCTCGTCGGGCGCCGTCTCCTGCGCGGCCTCGGCGAAGCCGGAAATCATCCCGGTATCCTGAATCGGAAAAAAGCCCTTGGGGATCTGGATCGCCATGACGACCGTCAGCGCCATCGTGGCGAAGAACACGCCGAGCGTGATCGCTTGATGGCGCAGCACGATGTCGAGCGTGCGCCGATAGAAATTGATCATCGCCGTGAAACCGGCCTCGATCGTGCGATAGATGCGGCCATGGCTCTCCGGCTCGCGCTTCATGAAGCGCGCGCACATCATCGGGGCCAGCGTCAGCGAGACCAGCGCCGAAACGACGATCGCGGCGGTGACCGTCAGCGCGAATTCGCGGAACAGCCGCCCGATAATTCCGCTCATGAGCAGCAGCGGGATGAACACGGCGATGAGCGAGCACGAGATCGACACCACCGTAAAGCCGATTTCGCGCGAGCCTTTGAGTGCCGCCGTGAACGGCGGCTCGCCGTGTTCGACGTGACGGTAGATGTTCTCCACCACCACGATGGCGTCATCGACCACGAAGCCGACCGCGATGGTCAGCGCCATCAGCGACAGGTTGTCGAGGCTAAAGTGCATCAGATACATCGCCGCAAAAGAACCGGCGAGCGCCAGCGGGACCGTCACGCTCGGGATGAGCGTTGCCCAGAAATTCCGCAAGAACAGCAGGATCACCATCACGACGAGGCAGATCGTGAGCATGAGGGTGAATTCGACGTCGCTCACGGAGGCGCGGATGGTCACGGTGCGATCGAGAATCGTTTCGACCTTGACGGCCGGCGGAATGCGCGCCGCGAGCTGCGGCAATTCCGCTTGAATCTGGTCGACGGTATCGATGACGTTGGCGCCGGGCTGCTTGAACACCGCCAGGATCACGCCGTCTTTGTTGTTCTGATAGCCGGCGACCGTCCGGTCGACCTGATCGGCGACCGCCTGTCCGACGTCACGCACCCGGATCGGGGCGCCGTTGCGGTAGGCCAGAACCACATCGTTGAATTTGTCGGCGTCGGTGATCTGGTCGTTCGCCGCGATCGTGAAGCTGATCCTGTCGGTATTGATCACGCCTTTGGCGGAGTTGGTCGTCGAACTGACGAGCATGCCGCGGATATCCTCGAGGGTGATGCCGCTTGCAGCCAGTTTCGCGGGATCGACTTGAACGCGGATCGAGGGCGTGCGATCGCCGAATACCGACACTTGCGCGACGCCGGTGACCTGCGAGATCTGCTGCGCGAGGAACACGTTGGCATATTCGTCGACGTTGATGAGAGGAACGGTGTCGGAATGCACCGACAGCAAGAGCACTGGAGCGTCCGCCGGATTGACCTTCTTGTAGCTCGGCGGCGTCGTCAGCGCTTGAGGCAATTGTTTGCTGGCGACCGTGATGGCCGCCTGCACGTCTTGTGCCGCGGAATCGATGTTGCGGTCGAGATCGAACTGGATGACGATCGTCGAGGCGCCGAGCGAACTCTGCGACGTCATTTGCGAGATGCCGGCGATCTGGCCGAACTGCTGCTCGAGCGGCGCCGCGACCGATGTCGCCATGGTCTCGGCGCTGGCGCCGGTCCATGTCGACGTAATCTGAATGGTCGGGAAATCGACCTGCGGCAGCGGTGCGACCGGCAACGACGGGAACGAGACAATGCCAACGAACGCCAGGGCCGTCATCAGCAGCGTGGTCGCGATCGGCCGCCGGATGAAGGGTTCCGACACGCTCACGAGGCATCTCCCCGCGTCGCGGCGCTTGTCGGATCGGTGATCGTGACGGGTGCATTGGTCTGCAGCTTGTACTGGCCGTCCGTGACCACGTGTTCGCCGTCGTTGACGCCCGAGGTGACGATCGTGCGATCCTCTTCGGTCGTGCTGGTCTGGATCGGCCGCGCTTCGACCGTGTTGTCCGCTTTCACCACCCAGGTGAACAGTCCGTGCGGCCCGCGCTGAACCGCAAAGCGCGGGATGACCACGACATCCTTGCGCGTGGCAATGAGAACCCGGGCATTCACGAATTCACCGGGCCACAATTTCTCGTCGTCGTTGTTGAACATCGCCTTGAGGCGGTAAGTCGCGGTCGCCTGATCGATGATGTTGTCGACAACCGATAACGTGCCTTTGCTTAACGGGCGAATGTTGTCGCGATCGTAGGCCGTGACTTCCACCGCGCCGCGCGCCATCGCTTCGCGCACATCATCGAGCGTTTGCGCCGGCAGGGTGAAGACCACCGCGGTCGGCTGCGTCTGCGTCAGGATCGCGATCGATCCTTGATCGCTGGCGTGCACGATATTGCCGGGATCGACCATGCGCACGCCCATCCGGCCGTCGTTCGGCGCGACGATATCGGTGTAGTCAAGATTGGTTTGCGCGGTTTCGATCTGGGCCGCGTCGGCATCGAGCGCCGCTTTGGTCTGATCGACCTTCGCCTGCTGCTGATCGACATTCTGCTCGGTCTCGAAGTGCTTCTGTACCAGCGTCTTGAAGCGTTCGAGGTCCTTCCGGGCGGCGACCAGCGCGGCCTCGTCTTGCGCCTTCCTGGCTTTGGCCGCATCGAGCGCGGCTTGATAAAGCCGAGGATCGATCTTGGCCAGCACATCGCCCTTCTTGACGCGCTGGCCTTCCTTGAACAGCACCTCTTGCAGTTTGCCGTCGACCTGGGAGTGGACCCCCACGGTGTAGAGCGCCTGCACGGTGCCCAGGCCGGTGAGATAGATCGGGACGTCCGCGCGCGCAGCGGCGGCGATGCTGACGGGGACGGCGGCGTGTGTCTGCCGCGCCGCGTGCGCATGGGCCGGGTCGGGACCTTGCGTCCAATACCAATATATCAGGCCGCAGCCGGCAAACGCCGCGCCACAGGCGGCGATCAGGACGATACGACGGCTCCCCCGGCCCGTATCGCTACGGCTGGTCTCCACGGGCTTCCCTCTGAAAGGGCCGCGCCTGCGATGCGCGGCTTATGCTTACACTTACACTATACTTGTACTCCGAAGCGGCGCGAACACCTTTAAGGAAAATGTTATCTCGCATTGCAAAACGATATATTTGCCCCTTGATCGCATAACTTTTGCGTAACTATTGTTTGTCGAGCGGGATAAATCGGTGCTGACGGTCTCCGGAGGAGGGCGACCGAGTTGTTCCGGCGCGGGGGCGAGACGGGTTCATCCGCGGATGCAGGTTTGATAGGCTGACCGTCAGCCCCGCCCCATACCCCGGCTCAAGGAGAACACAATGCTCGACGTTACCAAGCGGCAAAGCACGGCCCCGTTCGACACCGCGCGACTCGATCGGTTGATGGATGAAGCCGGCTTGGATGTCCTGCTCGCCACCTCGAAGCATAATGTTCAGTATTTGCTCGGCGGCCATCGCGCATTCTTCTTCGAATCCATGGATGCGATGGGGCTGAGCCGCTATCTCCCGGTTTTCGTTTATCCGAAAGGCGCGCCGGAACGGGCGGGCTTCTTCGGCCACCGCATGGAAGGGTTTCAGAACGAGAACACGCCGTTCTGGGTGTCCGAGATCAACACCAAGAGTTCGGGTTCGGTCGACGTCATGGAGAAGGCTGCCGATTACGTTCGGCGGCTGACGCCGAAAGCGAAACGGATCGGGGTCGAGCTCTCGTTCCTGCCAGCGGATTCAGCGGCAACGCTGCGCGCCGCGTTCCCCGACAGCAAAATAGAGGACGCGCTTTTCGTGCTCGAGCGGCTGCGCGCGCGCAAGACCCCCGAGGAGCTGGAGAAGCTGCGGATTGCGTCGGATCTCGTGATCGAACTCGATGCTTGCGGTGATCAAGAGTCACGGCGCCGGCGCCACCAAGGCGGAGCTGACCGAGGCGCTGCGCCGCGAGGAAACCACGCGCGGGTTGACCTTCGATTATTGTTTGATCGCCGCCGGGTCGAGCCTCAACCGCGCGCCTTCGGACCAGCGTTGGGAGGAGGGTGACGTGCTGTCGCTCGATTCGGGCGGCAACTACCACGGCTATATCGGCGACCTCGCCCGCATGGGCGTCGTGGGCGAGCCGGACGCCGAGCTCGTCGATCTCCTGGCCGAGGTCGAAGCCATCGAACAAGCCGCGATGAAACCGATCCGCGCCGGCATTCTCGGCAAGGAAATCTACGCGGCGGCGGATGCCGTGCTGCATCGCTCGAAGCTGCACAATCACACGCATTTCCTCGCGCACGGGATGGGTCTGGTCAGCCACGAAGCGCCGCGGCTGACCAATTCCGGGCCGGTCCCCTACGATGCTTATGACGCCGACAGGCCGCTCGAAGAGGGCATGGTGGTCTCGGTCGAAACCACGCTGCAACATCCGCGGCGCGGGTTCATCAAGCTTGAAGATACGGTCATCGTCACGCCGACGGGCTTCGAGGTCTATGGCGACCGGGCTCGCGGCTGGAACCGCGCCGGCGCTTGATCCGGGTGGAAGCCGGTTTCCGAAAGAGTGCCGGTCGCTTCAATCCGGAGCGACCGCGCTTTGCGGCCGGCCGTAGCCTCCAGCAAAGGCGTCATGAAGCTGGGCCACATCGCGCCGCAGCTTTTTCAGATACGAGACATACGCGATGCCGGCCAATAGCCAGGATACGCCCGCGACGCAGTAGATCGTCGCGTCCGCCTGGGGCCACACGTTCATGATGATCCAGCTTGTGACGCCCCAACCCATCAGGACAATGACAGCGCGCGTCAGCCCGTAGGCCATTTTCTGCTCCGCGTTGCGATTAAAGCGTTTTCAAGCGAAGTGGTCACCGGTTCGCGTGAAGAAAACGCGTCAAAACAAAAAGTCAGAGCCTCGATTCCGATTGCATCAGAACCGAAATGGCTCTAAGTCGGGATCGTGGGATGACGTGGTTAATGTTCGGTGAATGCGATGCCAAGGCCAGGAGGCGGCGATGAGGGTGGCGCTGTTCGGACTGGGCGTTCTTGCCGCTACGTTTTCACTCGCGGTGGCCGCCGAAGCTCAGAATTATCCGTGGTGCTCGCAGTTCGCCGACGGTGCCGGCACGAATTGCGGGTTCTCGTCCTACGAACAGTGCATGGCGACGGCCCGCGGCAGCGGCGGCTACTGCGAGCGAAACAATATGTACAAGCCGCCTGGCGCCGTGCCGCATGCCGCGCGCGGAAAACATCGTCGTCGGCCCCGGTGAATGGACCGGTCGGCTCGCCGCCCGCGGCGCCGGTCAGCCTTTCGGCTTCGGTTGGTCGCCGCGGATGTCGCGGAACTCCTTCGGGCCGTGGAGCAGCCTGCGTTTTCTGCTGGCGCGCTCTTCGCCGGATGCCGACGGGTCGCCGATGCGATCGATTTCGCGGGCCGCCAGCTCCGCGGCTTTGGGCGCGCTTCGCCCGCGCGCGGGCGGCGAAGACGGCGGTGCCTTGCGAGCGATTTTGTGGCAGTAATCGGACAGCAATTTCTCAATCAGCCCGGTCAGCGAACGATGGTCCGCCGCAGCGGCCTTTTCGGCCGCAGCCTTCAGCGCCGGCGCGATCCGAAGATTGACCTGAGCAGTCTTGTTGCGTGGTTCGGCCATGTAAAGACACTGGCTGGGAGAAGGCGCTTCGGCAAGCGTATAAACATTCGCTGCCGGACACAAGCAGACCCGACGCTGACGGCCCTTGGGCTCAAAGCGGCTGCCCAATTCGCTGCGCAGCGGTCGCGTCCGTCCTCATTCCTGCCTTCCCGATAGTGTTGCACCTTAGCCGGTCGATTCAGGAGGATTCCGGTGCATTATCGCGCGCTTCCATTATTCGTCTTATTCATTGTTACGCTGACGGCGTGCAGCCAGAACGCTCCAAAAGGTGAAAAGGGTGAACAAGGACCGCCGGGACGGCCCGGTCCCGCGGGGCCGCCGGGCCCCGCCGGACCCAGCGGAGCGGCCATTCGCTTCGAGAAGGTCGGCTGCGCAACAGCGTCATGCGCGGTGAGCTGCAAGGATGGAGAGCGCGTCCTCAACGCGTTCGCCTTGGCTCCGGGCGGCGTGATCACCTATCAGGATGAACTCCACCTGACGTTTCGGCCGCGGGAGCGTCCCGCCGTCGTGGTGCTCGCTTGCGTGGCGCAGTGAATGATCCGCCGATTGCGCGGATCATCGAGGCGCTGCGCGCGCGGCCGTGCGCAGAGAGGATCGGCATCCGGCCGGCAAGACGCTACCAGGCGAAAAGCGCACGTCGAGCGATGCCCAGCGCGGGGAACTAAAACCGTCTCTCCGAATTGTCGACGTACATCAGGCAGTGTGAGCCCTCATTGCTTCTCGGTCTGAACGCAACGCGCTGGCTTTCGGGCCAGCGTTTTTCGTCGGGCCAGAATGTGCCTATGATACGATGGCGCAATCTGTCCTAGGAGGACAAGATGACAACTATTCTGATCATCGTCGTGATCGTGCTACTGCTCGGCGGCGGTGGATTTTACGGCCGAGGGCGCTGGTTCTAAGCCTAAATCATTCGGGAAGAGGTGATGATTTCGGCGATCAAGGCAGTGATCGCCGAGCAGTTCGCGGCCGAGATGAAAAAGAACCGGCCGCGCTCAGCTCGACCAGCTCCTTGATCCCGAAAACGGGAACTCCATGATCGCGACCCTGCAGCGCGCTGCGAAGCGCCGCCGGACCAACTGGCGGCCAAAAGTCAGGGTTTGTCGAAATAGAAAATGACACGCTGATTGTAGTTCGTCAGAGCAAGGGAATCCGAGAAACGACGGCGTGTCTTGGCTTCGCCATTTCGGAAAAGCAACCAATCTCTTATCTTAAAGACGACCGGCGCAAGCGGATGCTGGCATGGAGCGACAGTCATATCATTAAATCCCGCCTTCACTGCGCATTCGTTGACCTCCTCCAATACAACGTCGCGCTCGATCCATGTTGGGTCGTCGGATTTTAGCTTCAGAAACGCGATAGTCTGCGGCGAGGTTGAGTGATCGGCTCCCGGCTCGACAAAAATGGCGCGCCCCCCAGATCGCAGCACGCGGGCAAATTCACCGAACACCCGGTCATAATCTTGCATGTGGTGAAGCGTATCGTAGCACAAGGTATGACCGAATATTCCGTCGCCTAGCGGCATAGCGTGGCCGTCGCCGGCGGCGTGAACGATGAGAGCACTATCGATACGTTGGTCGGCGGCAACCCGGCCGGCAATGCAACCCGGAAGGTCGGTGTGGATATCAAACGCCGTAACGCTTTGCCCCATCCTGGCGATAAATTCTGTGATCCAGCACGAGCCGGCGCCGAAGTCCAAAATTGGATATGTCATCATCTCGGGATTGAGCAGCGACAACATCATTCCAAAATCGTGAATCAGGCGTCCGGTGTCGCGACCATTTAGGAACGGTTCGCAGAGGTGCGGGGCTCTTACGACCGTTGCCTGGTTATCCATCACATTCTCCAAATCGGGGCTGAACGTGCAGACGAGCGTGGACGAAAGTATAGTCGTCCGAACTGGCTTTCGGCAGACCTTTTTTCGGCTTTGAGGCCGCCCCGGCTGTCGGCGGTGACGGCGCGACGTCCTTGAACGTTACACGTTACGGTGACAGGGCACTTAATCGTCAAGATGAAATCACGAGCAAGAAAAAGAACCCGCACGTTGGATCGAGCTTCGAAAACTGGCTGGATGAGGCTGGCATTCGGGAAGAGGTGATGATTTCCGCGATCAAGGCAGTGATCGCCGAGCAGCTCGCGGCCGAGATGAAAAAGAAGAAACTCACCAAGCGCTCATGGTGAAGCTTATGAGAACCGGCCGCGCTCAGCTCGACCAGCTCCTTGATCCCGAAAACGGGAACTCCACGATCGCGACCCTGCAGCGCGCTGCGAGGATCGTGGGGCGGAGCTGATGATAGAGTTGGTTCAAAGCGCGCACCGGGGCTACGTACCCTGGCGAAATCTGATCGTTTGAAAGTGGCTCCCCGGGCCGGATTCGAACCAGCGACCAACCGGTTAACAGCCGGTTGCTCTACCGCTGAGCTACCGAGGAACAACGCAGCGACTGCGCACCTAAGCATATAACAAAGCCCGGCGGATTTTGAAAGCCGCTTGCGATGAGCGCGCTTATTCGCACGCTGCGGTGCACCCGCCGTGGACCCTGCATGGACCGCGGTTGGTTCGGAACGCGTGGATGGCTTCGGAAGCAGGGGAAGTGGAGGCCACGCCCAGAATTGAACTGGGGTAAACGGTTTTGCAGACCGCTGCGTAACCACTCCGCCACGTGGCCGTCGTCGACATCGGCCGCTGTCGCCAGACGGTCGATGCCGGCAGACGGTCGATGCAGTGCGGCTGTCTATAGAGGAACAGCCGTGCCGCGGCAACGGTAGCGCGGCAAGGCGAGCACTGGCGTCCGGCGCGCCAATTCGTCCTCACCGTGGCGCCATCGCGTTGGCGCGGTCCGCTTGCGTTTCGGCGAGGCGTGCCGCACAACCTCACTCAAACAGGAACGAGAGGCATGTTCGACACCGCTGCGGCGCGCCGGATGATGGTGGACGGACAGGTCCGCACCGCCGACGTCACCAATCTCGATTTGATCGCTGCGATGCTGGAGGTGCCGCGCGAGCGGTTCGCACCGCCGGCGCTCGCCGAACAAGCCTATGCCGACAGCGATCTCGCGATCGGCGACGGGCGGGCGCTGCTCAAGCCGATGGTTCTCGCCAAACTGCTCCAGGCGGCACACTTGAACGCCGAAGACCATGTCCTCGATGTCGGGTGCGGGACGGGCTATTCCTCGGCCATTCTGGCGCGGCTTGCCGGCACCGTGGTTGCGCTCGAACAAGATACCACCTTGGCGAGCCGCGCCAAGGAAGCGCTGGCTGGCGTCGATGCCCCGCGGGTTACGGTTGCCACGGGGCCGTTGACCGCGGGCTGGCCGGCCGCCGGCCCCTATGACTTCATCCTGCTCAACGGGGCGACCGAAATCGTGCCGGAGGAACTCGGCCGCCAATTGAAGCCAAATGGCCGGCTGGCCTGTATTTTTGGCCGCACACCGCCCGGCAAGGCTATGATTTACAGGGTGGTCGAGGGTCAATTGGCGGGCCGGCCGATCTTCGACGCCGCTGCGCCGCGTCTACCAGGCTTTGTCGCCCCGCCGGCGTTCGTTTTTTAAGGCTTTCATGTCAACGGTGTGCGGCGCGACGCGCCGGCTTATTGGCCGGACGGCCGTGACCTGTGGCCCTTATGTGCCAATGTCCAGAATTTTGCAGTTCTCCCCATGTACGGGGTTCCGCGTCGGGCGTCCTCCGCCTAATGTCAACTATTCGGTGGGTGGCCAACCCGTTGGCCAACGCATCGTCTTGTAGTTCGGGCGGTTGAGTAGCGCGGGGTTGTGTTCGTCATGAAGGGGAGAGGAGGGGTGCGCGCGAATCATCGGGCCAGCGCAAGCCTCGCTCCGGCTGTTGCCGTCGTTGCGGCGATCGCCGCGCTTGGTATCGGCTGCATGCCGGCCTGGGCCGACACGCTCAATTGGGCCTTGGTGCAAGCCTATCAGAACAACCCGTCCCTCAACGCGCAGCGCGCCTCGTTGCGCGCGACCGACGAGAACGTGCCCCAGGCGCTGTCGGGATACCGGCCGAAGCTGAGCATCACCGCCAACGGCGGTTACAATTACGCCAGTACGCTTGCCCATACCGTCAGTCAGTCGACCTTCCCCAACACCGTCGGTTATACCAACTTTGCCGAACCATTCGTCTCGCGCGGCGCGACCGCGACCGCGACCCAGACCCTGTTCAATGGTCTTCAGACCGCGAATCGCACCCGGCAGGCCGAGAGTCAGGTTTTCGGCGCGCGCGAGACGCTGCGGGTGACCGAACAACAGGTGCTGCTCGACGCCTCCACGGCGTACATGAATTTGCTGCGCGACCAGGCGATTCTCGAGCTCAACCGGCGCAATGTCGAAGTGCTCACCGAGCAATTGAAGCAGACCCGCGACCGCTTCAATGTCGGCGAGGTGACACGAACCGACGTCGCTCAGGCGGAATCGCGGTTGGCCGCCGGACGTTCCGCGTTGCTCGGCGCGCAGTCGAACTTCGTGACCTCGGAGGGCAACTACCGGCGCGTGATCGGCGTCGATCCGGGCCGGCTCGCGCCCGGCACGCCCGTTGACCGCCTCTCGCCCGGCTCGCTCAACGGCTCCATCTCTCAGGGCGAGCAACACAGTCCTTCGGTTCTGGCGGCGATGTACGGCATCGATATCGCCGAGCTTTCAGTCAAGATCAGCGAGGGCGCGCTTTACCCGAACCTGACGCTCAACGCGACCGCGGGCAAGAATTACGATCCGACCTATAACGTCAACAGACAAACGACCGCGGCCGTCTTCGGCCAGTTGACCATTCCGATCTTCCAGGGTGGCGCCGAGTACTCGGCGATCCGTCAGGGCAAGGAAACGCTCGGGCAGCAGCGGCTCAATCTCGACGTCAACCGTGATCAGGCGCGGGCCACGGTGGTGCAGAGCTGGGGCCAATTGGAAGCGGCGAAAGCACAGATCGAGGCCACCACCGCGCAGGTCAATGCCGCCGAGATCGCGCTCAACGGCGTGCGCGAAGAGGCGCGCGTCGGTCAGCGCACCACGCTTGACGTGCTCAACGCCCAGCAGGAACTCGTCAATGCGCGCGTCGCGCTGGTCACGGCCCAGCACGACCGCGTGGTCGCCTCATACACCTTGCTGGCGGCGGTCGGTGGGCTGTCGATGCAGCACCTCGGCCTCAACGTCACGATCTACGACCCGCAGGTGCACTATCAGCAGGTGCGCGACGCCTGGATCGGCGTGCGCGCGCCAGACGGCCGGTAAGCCGGCAACTCGGGTTCTGACGTCGCGTCTTTGGAATGTCTCCAGCCGTTACACGTCAACTCGCCGTTTAATTCAAAAGTTCATGGCTTTACGACGCGCGCGCGCATTCGCCAGCAATGCAGCGGATCCATCTCACCCAATAGTTTAGGAGCGCCCCTCGATCCGAATTTCTTAGTTCCTCAGGGGGATCGGCCGTTGCTGAAAAAGCACATGCTTTTGGGCAGAATTTAACAATCGCCTGAACCGCGCACCGCCTTATTGGTGACTTTCCTGACGATCTCCTGCGCCGCATGTTAACGGCGCGCGTCGCAGAAGCGGCGCGAGCTTCGAACCCCTGATTAAGGAGTTTCCAGATGAGAACGCTTCTTGTGACAGCGCTTGCACTCGGGCTTTTGACCTCCGGCGCGATGGCGGCTTCCGTTGGTAGCGGCAACGGCAACGGCAACGGCAACATTGGCGTGGCCAACGGCAACGGCAACGGTAACGGCAACACCGGTGCATTGAACGGCAACGGCAACGGCAATCTGAACTTCGGCATCGGCAACGGCAATCTGAACGGTAACGGAAACGCCGGCCTTGGAAACGGTAACCTGAACGGAAACCTGAACCTCGGCGCGCTGAACGGCAACGGCAACGGCAACTTCAACCTCGGAGCCTTCGAAGGCAACCTGAACGGAAACGGCAATCGCTGATTTCTCTTCGGTCATTTAAGTGTTTTTCCGACCGCACTCCCGTCCCAGGTGCGGTACGGAGCGGAGGGGCGGACCCCCCCACCCCCGTGATGTCGCCCCTCCGCAATTACGTCCTCGGGTAAGAGGAGACAAAAATGAACCGCGCCAACAAAATGCCAAAGCTCTATCGCGTCGTGTTTATTCCCGCGGCCGCGGCACTGCTGAGCTCCGTTGCTATACAGAGCACGGCTTTTGCAGCGTCGGCTTTTGCGGCGTCGGCTTTTGCAGCGTCGCTCGTCCCAGGCAGCAGCGCACTCGGGGTGACAATAAAAAGGGTCGCGTGCATTGGCTGTGGCAACGGCAACGGCAACGGCAACATCGGACTCAACAACGGTAACCTGAACGGCAATGGCAACACCGGCGCCGGCAACGGCAACGGCAACGGCAATGGCAACGGTGCGCTTCAAACAAACGGCAATCTCGGCTTTGACAATGGCGGCACCGGCAATGTCGGAGCGTTCAATGGCCTCGGCAATTCGAGTTCGACGAGCGGCAACAACAACGTGGGCGCCTTCAACGGCAACCTCAACGGCAGCACGAACAACGGAAACGGCAACATCGGCTCTTTCAACGGCAATTTGAACGGCATCGGCAATATCGGAACGGGCAACGGAAGCTTCAACGGAAACGGCAACCTCGGCGCCCTGAACGGCAACCTCAACGGCAATGGTAACCACTGAGCGGTGTCTTTCGGCTCAGGAAAGGTCGGGGCCATGAAGCATATTGCAGGGCTTGGATTGATTGCATTGATGATCGCCGGCACCGCGTTTTCCAAAGCGACGGCTTTTGGCAGCGGGAACGGTAACGGCAACGGGAACGTCGGGATCGGCAATGGCAACGGCAATACCGGCAACTTCAACGGCAATGACAATCTCGGCTCGGGCAATGGCAACGGCAACAGCGGATCGCGCAACGGTAACGGCAACGTTGGCAATAACCTGGGAAACCGCAAGAGATCGGACTTCAACGACAACGATAAAGACCAAACCCGCGGCCGGGCCCCGCAACGCTAATAGACGCCCGCTTTCCGAGCGCGTTGAGCAGGTGTTCACATGAAGTACATCAGCGTCGCCATCAGCATAACGATTTTTGTGCTGCTTCTGCCTTATGCGCCGGCATGGTCGGTTCGGGACATGCTTTTTCCCAGCAGCGGATCGAGCTTCGGCAAGTCCCAACAGCCTAAATATCAGATCGGCGCCGTCCAGCCGACCGAGCTCACCAAGACGGTGAAGGCGACGGGTACATTAAACCCTTCGGTCAAAGCGGAGGTCGGTTCGCAGCTCTCCGGCCAGATCGCGGTGCTGTTTGCCGATTTCAACGACGTGGTGAAGGAAGGGCAGGTTCTGGCGCAGCTCGACGAAAGCACTTTCAAATCCCAGGTGGAGGCCGCCAAGGCCCAATTGGCCAACGCAAAAGCGGAAGAGCGGATCGTGGCAGCGCGCCTCGCTCGCGCTCAAATCGACGTCAGGCAGGCGCAGTCGCAGAAGCCGATCCTCCAAGCGCGAGTCGAACAGCAGCAAAGCACCCTTGACATGGCGGTGCGCGAAGAAGGCCGCAAGAACATTCTGGGCGAGCGCGGCGTCGTGGCGGCGCGTGACGTGGTGGATTCCGGAAGCCGGCGCCAGGTCGCACTGGCGGCGCTGCACGAAGCCCAAGCTATTTTGGCGGCCAATGCTACGGCGGTCGAAGCGACGCGGGCAGATCTTATTCGCATCCAGGAGGAATCGGCGGGCGCCAGCGCGCTCGTTGAAAAGGCGCAGGCGCAACTTGACAGCGCGTACGTCGATCTCGATCGGACCAAAATCAAGTCGCCGATCGACGGTGTCGTTATCGCCCGCAACATCACCACCGGCGCCACCGTGGCTTCTTCGCTCGAGGCAAAAACTCTTTTCATGATCGCCCAAGATTTACGGCGAATGAAGATCTATGCGTTGGTTGACGAGACCGACATAGCCAAGATTGCGGTTGGGCAGAACGCGACATTTACGGTCGACGCATTTCCGGGCCGCCAGTTCCCAGCCAAAGTCATTTTGATCCGCAAAGCGGCCGAGGTCGTTCAAAACGTCGTCACCTATACGGTCGAGCTGGAAGCGCGGAATGACGACTACGCTCTGCTTCCGGGAATGACGGTCCTCGCGTCTATCGTCACGGAACATACGCCGGTTTCGCTGTCGGTCCCGCTCGCCGCCTTGCGTTTCCATCCGGACGCAAGCCGGAGCCTGGTAACGGCAGACGAAAGCTCGCAGTCCGTATGGGTGCTGCGCGATCAAATACCCGTTCGCGTTTCCGTCGCCACCGGACGAGATGACGGAGATCGCGTCGAGATCAAATCCGGCGACATAGTCCCGGGCGACAAGGTCATCGTCGGCACGGGAAAATCACGGCAGGAACGTTTGGCGAATTTGAAAGGCCCGGCTGGATGAGCGTTCTCGATGCGCGCGATATTTCCAAGCGGTACGGCTCCAAAGCATCAAACGGCCTTGCGCTGGCGCCGACGTCGTTCTGCATAGAGAAAGGCGAATACGTATCGGTGGTCGGTCCATCGGGGTCGGGCAAGTCCACCCTGATGAACATCCTCGGGTTGTTGGATCGGCCAAGTTCCGGGCAGCTATTCCTCGACCGTATTGATTGCGCGAAGTTGAACGACGAGCAGCAGGCGCTGATCCGCAACAAACACATCGGTTTCATATTTCAATCCTATCACTTGCTCCCGCGTCTGAACGCGGCTCGTAACGTCGAGCTGCCGCTCGTTTATGCACGGATGGGCCGCGAACGCCGCGCGCATGCGGAGCGGGCGCTGGAGGCTGTCGGTCTGTTCGATAAACGTCATCGGCGCCCGACCGAACTTTCCGGGGGCGAGCAGCAGCGCGTGGCCATTGCGCGGGCTATCGTGTCTCAACCTTCGATTTTGCTTGCCGATGAGCCGACCGGGGCGCTGGACAGCGTATCCAGCAAAAGCATTCTCGATGTGCTCAATAATCTCAATCGCGCCGGCCGCACGATTGTTCTAGTCACGCACGATGCCGGCATCGCGGCGCAGGCATCTCGGACACTCGGCATGCGCGACGGCCGAATTATCACGGATTTCCGCCGGCATCAGAACAGTGCCCGAATAGCGCGTGAGGCGGCCGCATGAGAAATCGCGACGCGATCGGAATGGCGGGGATGGCCCTGGTGGCTCATCCAGGCCGGACGCTTCTCACCATCGTCGGGATCATGATCGGCGTGAGTTGTGTGGTCAGCATGGCGGCGATCGGGGCCGGAGCGCGTGCGCGCGTTACTGATCAGATCCGCGCTTTCGGCGCGAACGTGCTGCTCGTAAAGCCCGAAGAGACCAACCGCAACGGCGTTCGAAGCGCGGCCGAAGCGCGCGCTACACTCACTGCCGCCGACGCCGAAGCGATTGCGGATTTGTCCTCGGTCGCGGCCGCCGCCGCTTCGGTGTTCGGGACAGCCCAGATCGTGCACCGCCATCTCAACTGGTCGACGACGGTCAACGGCACCACGGTCGACCACCTTGCGATCCGGCAATGGGAATTGAAAGAAGGGCGTTTGTTCTCTCCCGACGAGGCACGCGACGCCGCGAAGGTCGTGATTTTGGGATCGACCGTGGCGGAGAAGCTGTTCGAGGCGCAGGATCCTCTCGGCAAAGTCGTCCGCATCCTGAGCACGCCCTTCGTGATTATTGGTATTCTGAAAGAGAAGGGTATGTCCGGCGGGGCGAACCAGGACGACGTGGTCTTCGTGCCGCTTTCGACGGCGAGGTTGCGGCTTATCGGAAGTGCGAACAAGGTAAACCGGGATGCCGTGGCTTACATCATCGCAAGCGCTGCCACCGAAGACGATGTGCCCAGTGCGATGGGGGACATCGAAACGCTTTTGAAGCAGCGGCACGCGATCGCCAAAGGCCACGAGAACGATTTCATCGTCACGTCCGCCGCTCAGGCCTTGGCCGCCCAACAAGATTCGATTCGAACCATCTCCCTGTTGCTGGGCGCGATTGCCGGCGTCTCGCTTGTCGTCGGCGGGATTGGAATAATGAACATCATGCTGGTTTCCGTCTCGGAGCGGACGTCCGAGATCGGCCTCAGGCTTGCGATTGGCGCCCGTCCGCGTGATGTGCGTCGGCAGTTCTTGCTTGAAGCGGTTCTGCTCTGCACCATGGCCGGTATCGTCGGCGTGGCGGTCGGCAGCATTTCAGCGTGGACGATTGCCAAGACTTTCGCCTGGCCCGTCCTAGTCCAGCCTTGGGCCGCTCTTCTAGCGATCGTGCTCGCCAGCGTCGTCGGCATGTTCTTTGGATATTATCCCGCCAAACGCGCGTCCGCGCTCCAGCCCATTGTAGCGCTCAGAAGGATATAGCGTGTCGTACGCGGCTATGAACGGAGGTCCGACCGCGATCGCCGCGCGTCCTTTGAGCATGGCAACAACCTGGGTGCGGTTTCGCGCTTGCAATTTCCGCATGACGTTGTGCACATGCACTTTGACGGTGTTTTCTGAAATTCCAAGTTCGTAGGCAATAATCTTGTTCTGCGCTCCCGTCCGCAATTGTTCCAACACCTCGCGTTCGCGGCTCGTGAATGCGATGTCTTCGTTATGAGCCGTAACGGTACTCGGCAGTTGGACCATTCCATTCACGTTCAGCGGTTCATTCACGCTGCGTGGTTCATTGATGTTATAACAAATCGTGCCAACCGATTTCCTCGGTGGGAATATTCCGCCAACGCTGATGAGGTGAATTACCGCGATTGCGATCTCGAGCGTTTCCGTTCCATCCAGAACACCGGACGCCCCCGCTTCAATGAGCTCCGATGCAAGCTCCGGTCTCAAATATGTGTGGGGCGCCACAGCCACGATTCGCATCTGCTTTTCCTGCCACGACGTGAGTATATTCAACAGCGTCGCGGGCTCCATGCAGAGCAATATGGCCAGTTGGGCATCTGCATGACAGCTTTCGACTTGGTTCCCGACGATCCACTCATGAGTTTTCACACCGTAGCTCTGCAGCATCGACTTGAAGGATGCGGCGACCAAACTAGGTCGCTCGATCACAAGCAGGACACATCCGAGAGTTCTCGTGCAAAGGACTCGATGCGGCGTTCCCCGGCTTCCAGGGCCGCTGCTGCTCTTCTGTAATTCCACCCGCTCTGACAATTTCACTCATGGGTCGCCCCCACGTGGTTGACAATCCGTGTGGCCGCTTCACATCAATAAATAATCTGCCTCGTACGCGATTTTTTGCTTTCTAAGGAAGTGGCGGCCTGTTGCGTTCGCTCGAGGGAACGAAACGACCACCAGCAAGAACCAGTCGAATGGCAGCCAAAAGCAGCTCGATGTTGTCCTCTTCGGAAAAAACTCCGCAAAGGCCTTCGCTCAAGGCATCAATGGCTTGGGAAACGCTGCGGCGCTCGACGATAAGTATGGTCGCAATCGAGCGGGACTGGACTATCGCTAACTGTTGTCGGTCTACGTCGGTAATCGCGGGCTTGTGAGTTGCGAAAATCACAAGGTCCGGTTGATCAGCTTCGACGGACGAAATCGATTCAACCGTGTCTGTTCCGATAAACGTCAGGTCGGAACAGTGCTCCATCAATTCTTGGAGGAGACAATCTCGCGCTAGCGTCCAAGGATCGACCAGCGCAACCCTCCGCTTGTTGCGGCTCAGGTTTCGCGCCGCTGCCGCTCCATCGGGAGAACCCGAACGATCAAATCTCTTTTGCAAAAGGGGGAGTGGTACCGACCGACGGTACACTACAGACTGGAGCGGTACGCGAGACTCAACCTGCACGCCCGCAGAACATATACTCCGGCACATTTTCGCGCCCACGGGTTAGACGCGTCCCTATAGTCCCAAATTATCCTACGATTGCCAATTCGTCAACATGTCGCGCCAAACAAATTCTGTGCACAACAGGGCTACCTGCCTCAATTCTGTGAGCTAATTTGGCCTGTATCTTGCCATTTACACGTTTGAGTGATCAAATAGAGCGGGGAATAAACGTTTGAAATAGTGGGAGGGTGGGCATGAGGTTTTTGCTTGCAGTCGTACTATTCGTGTCAGTCCCAGTTGGTCTGCACGCGCAGTCCATCAACGGCAACGGCAATGGTAACGGCAACAGCGGGATCGGCAGCGGCAACGGCAACGGCAATGGAAACGGGAACGGCAGCAACAACACAACGAACAGCACGAGCAATGGCACGACCAGCAGCAACCTTTCGGTCGCGGGCAGCCGTAACACGCCGACGATTGTTGCTCCCGGCTTGACATCTGCCGGCATCGAAAGCTGCCTTGGCAGCGCGAGTATCGGTGGGGCTGCCACTGGCTTCGGTCTGACAATAGGGGGAACGGTCCTCGACAAGGATTGTAATCTGCGACTTTACTCACGCACCCTCTATGCGCTCGGTCATAAAACTGCCGCTACCCAGATCCTCTGCAACAATCCGGAGATAGCGCAGGCGCTCGCGACCGAAGGGGTGCGCTGCCTGGTCGGCACGACTGCGGTCGCGCAGCACGTGGCAACGGCTCAACCGCCGGTTCAAGAAGCAGGCGGCTGTAAGAATTATTCGCTGCTCCAAGGGTGCCTCGATCGGCCCGCGGCTCCAGCAAGGTCTGCGGCCGTTTACGCAACCCATGGCAGCGGCGTCCATCCATCTCAGAAGAAGCCTGGCCAATCCTGGCTCGTGCTGGCGAGGACCCCGGCCGTCCTGGAACTGTCGGGCAATAGAGCAGACTGAGTTTTGGCCGAACCGATCGAAGGATTTCGATCGGAGCGTTCTTATTGATTGCGCAGCGTGCGTCGGGAAGGCCATGCGCTGGCGCTGCTGAGCGTGGGTCAGCGCACCGCGCTTGACGTGCTCAACGCCCAGCAGGCGTCATACGCCGCGCTGGCGGCGGTCGGCGGACTGTCGATGCAGCGGCTTGGCTTCAACGTCACGATCTACGACCCGCAGGTGCACTTATCAGCAGGTGCGAGACGCCGGGATCGGCGTGCGCGGACCCGACGGCAGATAATCCAGCAGAATTTTGTTGCCACGTCGCAATGCCCGCAATTCGCTGCTTGCCTTCGACTTTCGCCATGACATACTTGCTTGGAACATTGCATAGTTGCGCTCACGTGATTCGCTGTTGTTAGGGGCCAAAGGACCTGCTTACGTCGATCCGTGAGCAGCCGACGGCCGGGAGTGTGCGCAAACGGGTGGGGATGGGGATTGGCGTATGACGCAGCCGGCGAAATCGCAGGAACCGTCGATGGAGGAGATTTTGGCCTCCATCCGTCGTATCATCGCTGACGACGACGCCACCAAGTCTCCGCAGGCCCTGCTGATACGTCCGCTGCACCGCCTGCCCGACCGGCGCCGCCGCCTTCACCGCCACGCCTCGTGCAGCCGGCGCCCGTCGAGGCCGCTGCTGAGCCGCCGTCTGCTGCTGCCCCGATGGTCGAGGAGCACGTCGAGGATCCCTCTGATATTCTCGATCTCACCAAATCGATGGCCGCGCCGCCACCGCCGCCCGCTGCGGCTCACGCACCACGCCCCCAGCCGCAATTCCAAAAGATCGACGGAGGTTCCGACTTGAGCTTCGATGAGGCGGCGGAAGCGCCCGCGCACGACGCCAGTGGGCTTGGCAACAGTCAGCGCGCGCAGCTTCTTTCGAATGTGACCACCGCCGCGGTCGACTCCGCTTTCAACTCGCTGGCGCAAACGGTGCTGGTGCAGAACGCTCGTACGCTTGAAGATCTGGTGCGGGAAATGTTGAGGCCGATGCTGAAATCCTGGCTCGATGATAATTTACCCGGCATGGTCGAGCGCATGGTGCGCGCCGAGATCGAGCGCGTATCGCGCGGGCGCTGACCGCTGTGTCACAGACCCGTACGCGGGATCAGGCGGCCTTGAGCGCTGCCGCCAGCCTCAAGGCTTGATCCGATAACACCGCTGGGTCTTCCGTGACGCTTGCCGGCGGTTTTAACGGCACGCCGTTCTTGCACGGAATGACGTGGAAATGCAGGTGAAACACCACCTGGCCGCTGGCGCGCTCGTTGAACTGCTGGATCGTAAGACCGTCGGCGGCAAAGACCGTGATGGACACGCGCGCAATCCTTTGCGCCACCTTGATGAGATGCGCGAGATCATCCGGCGTGACGTCGAAGATCGTGCGGGCAGGGGCTTTCGGAATCACCAGCGTGTGGCCCGGCGCCCGCGGCATGATATCCATCATGGCGAAGACCGTGTCGTCTTCGTAGATCTTGTGCGCCGGCAGTTCGCCGCGAAGGATCTTGGCAAAGACATTGTTCGGGTCGTAGTTCGTCATCGGGCTCTCCGCGCTCATTCCGGATCGAGACTGAAATCCTTGCGGTACGGCGCCGTGGCGGCCAGTTCGGCGCCGACCGCTTCGACATAGGCGCGTTCGCGCACCAGATAGTCGGCAATGCCACGGCGCAGTCCAGGGTCGGCGATATAGTGCGCCGAATGGGTGGTCGTCGGCATATAGCCGCGCGAAATCTTGTGTTCGCCTTGGGCGCCGGCTTCCACGCGGGGCAGCTTGTGGGCGATCGCGTAGTCGATCGCTTGATAGTAGCAAGTTCGAAGTGCAGGAACGGGTGATGCTCGATCGCGCCCCAATGCCGGCCGAACAACGTTTGCGAGCCGATGAAATTGATGGCGCCGGCAATCCAGCGTCCGGCACGCTTGGCCATCACCAGTAGAATTTGATCGCGCCATCGTTTGCCGACCAGCGAAAGAAGGCTCGGGTCAGATAGGGCCGGCCCCATTTGCGCGAGCCGGTCTCCATGTAGAACTGAAGAATGCGTCCCACGCCTCTTGGTGAGATCGCTGCCGGTCAGCCAGTGGACGCTGATACCATTAGCCAATGCCTCCGCGCCGCTCGCGCCGGATGGTCTTGCGCTTGCGGGCGGTCAGCACTGCCAGGAAGCATCGAAGCTCGCATAGCCGGCGTTTTCCGAGTGAAATTGCTGGTCGGTGCGCTGGAAGAAGCCCTGCTCGCCGAGCGCCCCAACCGTGGTCAACTCAGCCGGGCTAATGGGCGCGAAGAGGCAGCGTTCCGCCTAGGCTTTCACTCGTGCTGGAACCGAGTGAGGAGAAACTGGACGCGCTGGTCGAACAGGCCACACTCGATGCGTACAACGACGAAGAGCAGCTGAGCGGTTTCGCCGTGATGACCGAGGACAACCTGGAGATGCCCTTCGAGACCACGGTCCTAGGCGTCATAGTGACGGTCAACGGCGTCACCCGGACAGAATCCAATCGTCGTGGACGGCGTCCGCGACGGACAGCACCAGGCGATCTCCGTCCTTGACCTGCCGCTGCCCGAGCCACCGCCGAAGGGTGCCGAGTGGATCGCCGCCTACCGGCACTGGGCCAGGTAGGCGTGACGAAGATCAGTACTACGAGTTCCTCGCGCTCGACAGGCCGCTCACCGACAAGCAGCGCGCTGAACTGCGGAAGCTGTCGAGCCGCGGAGATTACCGCCACCAGGTTCGTCAATGAGTACAATTACGGCGATTTCCGCGGCAGCCCCGAGAAGCTGATGGAACGCCACTTCGACGCGTTCCTCTACCTGGCGAACTGGGGTACCCGCCGCTATGTTCCGCCTCCCGCGTGCTCTCCTCGACGCCGAAGTCGCGCGGCGGTACTGCCACACGGACGCCGCCTCGGTGATCGAGACCAGCGACCATGTGATCATCAGCCTGTACCTAGACCGCGACCCAGACAGCTACTGGGTTGAGGCGGACGACCGGCTCGCGCCGATGGTGCAGGCACGGTCCGACCTGGCCGCCGGCGATCTGCGGCTGCTGTACCTCGGCTGGCTGCTGGGAGCCCAGTGGGCCGGCGAAGATGATGAGGACGCCGTAAACGATACCGAGCGGCCGGTCCCCGCGGGTCTGGGGGACCTCAGCGCGTCGCTGGGGCCCATCGCCGATTTCCTGGAGATCGACAAGGACCTGATAGCCGTGGCGGCCGAGCCAAGCCCGCCCCTCAAAGAACCCGCGAACGACGGACTGGCCGAATGGATCACGCGCTCCCCGCGGCGGAGAAGGACACGCTGCTGACGATGGTCGCCGACGGCGAAGGTGCCCAGGTACAGGCCCTGCTGCTGCGTCGCTTCCGCGGAAGTGGACAGGCACCACGGGTCGTTCGGGATCAATCCGGACAGCAACCGGACTGCGGGCGGCAGCCGAGAGCCGCGCGGCTGAACGGAAGAAGGCCCAGGAACAGCGGCGGCGTGAAGAACAGGCCCGCAAGGCCGCCGCCGGCAGCGGCGTACGCAGGCGCCTCGACGATCTCGCGGCCGAGGGGAAACGCCCTGGGAGCAGATCGACGACGATCGCGACCAAGAAGACCAGCGAATACGACCGGGCCGTGGCCCTGCCGCGACCTGCGGGCGCTGCCAAACGCCGCGGCGGAGAGGCCGCGTTCGCCAAGCGCGTCCTGGATCTGCGCGCCCAGTACCCGGGCAGGCCTGGCCTGCAGGATCGCTTCGACGATGCGGGCTGCCCCGGCTCTAGCGCCTTGGTGGACAACACTCGAGGAGGACGAACGGCTTGACCCATCCCGCAGCAGGGCTGGGTATCGGGTAGCAGGGCGCGGGTGTCCGGCGGTACATTCGCTGCCTAGAAGGGGCTGAGCTGGGAGGGCTTCATGGGTCGCACGGCACGGGGAACGGCTGGCCAAGCTGCTCGATGACGCGGCGAGGCCTCCGGGGCGTTCAGCGCGCAATCCTGGCACCAGCGATGCGCTGCAGGATCGAGTTCGCATGGCGTCGGGGCCGTGCACCCTCCCGTGCGCGCGCCGTCGCGAAGAAGCTGATCGCGGTGGGCCCGGCCGGCGAAGTTCGGGCACCGGGGAGCAGACGCTGACTGACACCAGCGTGCGTGACACCTGGGAGATCACGCCGGACCTTCGTCACGCTGGACGGCCCCACCTGGGAGGCAACGCTCGGCGCCGTGCTGGACGGCATCCGGTAGAGCTGGGACTGCCGCCCACGACAAAGCTGCGGGCGGAGCTGCACGCGATGCTGGTATACGGCAAAGGACAGTTTTCCCCTCATCAGGACTCGGAGAAGGACGACGCCATGGTGGGGTCGCTCGTGGTGGGGCTGCCTTCCACGTTCAGGGGCGGGGAACTGGTGGTCCACCACCGTGGCGAGACGTCACATACCGGGGATCGAAGGAAGCGTTGTCTTTGGTGGCGTTCTACAGCGACTGCCGTCACCAGGTCAAACCCGTCAACTCCGGGTACCGGATGTGCTCACCTACAACCTGGCTCGCGGACAGCGAGTCCGGCCGGGCAGGTGGCCGGCCGGTTCCCGACCTGGCATGCACTCCTGGGCACTTCACCACGCCCGCCATGAGACACTATGCGCCCCGACCTGGTGCCCGAACCGGCTCGTCTACCTGCTCGACCACGAGTACACCCTGGGGGGCCGGGCTGGTTTCGGCTCAAAGGCGCGGACGCCCAGCGGGCGGCGCTGATTCGCGCGGCGGCAGAGCGAGGCCGGGTGCGAGGCCGTCCTGGCGCTGGCCGATGTCCACGAGACGTGGGATGCCCTTGGCCGTCCGACAGTGACCCGTGGGACGACCATGACTA
>CAWJDC010000006.1:0-482842 GCA_963841575.1 uncultured Alphaproteobacteria bacterium | reverse complement strand
GCATGGGAGTGCTTGGCAGCCCGTAACGCCGGGCTCGATTCCGGTTCCGGCGTGGCCCGAGTTCCACAGGCGCTCCCGGTGCAAATCGCGCCAAACTGAGATGAAAGCCGCCGCTTCCGCGCGCTGCATCGCCCATTATGGCTTTCTTAACCGCGCCGGCGGGGGCCCTGCGACTGCGGGAAAGGCTTTGTTCACCGTTCGGGCGCCATTGTCGTTGCTATTCAATGGCGTGCGGCGTCCGGAATCCCATGCGTACCCTGCCCCTGCTGGACGAACTCGAGGCTGCGCTCGCCTCCGGCACCAATCCGCGCCGCATCGAAATGCTGACCCGCATCACCGATCTCTTCGTCGGCGGTGCACCGCGCTTTTCCGAGACCAGATCGGCGTGTTCGACGACGTCATGGCGCGGCTCGTCAACACCATCGAGGCCAAGGCTCGCGCCAAGCTCTCGCACCGGCTGGCGCCGATTGCCAACGCGCCCGCCAAGGTGATCCGGATGCTCGCCTTCGACGACGACATCGAGGTGGCGCGCCACTGCTCACGCAATCCGAACGGCTGGACGAACGCGAACTGTCGCCAACGCCACGAGCAAGAGCCAGCAGCACCTTGCGGCCATCGCCCAGCGCAAATCGCTGAGCGAAGCGGTCACCGACTCCTGGTCGAGCGCGGCGACCGCGATGTCGTGCATTCGGTGGTAAAATACCGGCGCCCGCTTTTCCGACGCGGGCTTTCGCATCCTGGTCAAGCGCTCGACCGGCGACGACGCGCTGGCCACCGAAGTCGGATGCGGCAACGATATTCCGCGGCCGCATTTCCTGATGCTGCTCGAGAAAGCATCGAGCGCGGTGCGGGCGCGCCTGGCGGCGGAAAATCCGCAGGCCAGCGCCGCCGTCGAGGGCGTGGTCGCCGAGGTCGCCGGCGGCATCAGCAGCGACGCGCGCAACGCCTCGCCCGATTTCGCGCCGCGCAGGCGGACGTGGAACGGCAAAACCGCATCCGCCGCATCGGCGAGGCGGAAATCTATCAATACGCCCGCGACCGCAAATTCGAGGAGACCGCCATCGCGCTGTCGCTGTTGTGCGAAACGCCGATCGACGTGGTCGAGCGGGCCCTGCTCGATCCGGGCGCCGAGATCGTGATGATCCTCGCCAAGGTCGCCGGGCTGTCGTCGACCACCACCAAGGCGATCCTGCTGCTGCGCGCCGCCGACCGCGGTATGTCGGCCAACGATCTCGAGCAGGCGCTGGCGAGTTTCGACCGGCTGCAGCCCGATACCGCGCAGCGCGTGCTCGGCTTCTTCCGCACGCGCGTGAAAAAGCCGGCGGAGCCCATGGTCCCGCCGGCCGTGCGTCAACGGCTAGCACTACGCCGTCCTCGACAAGTCCATTCACCCGGCGAGATGCGGCATCAGGCGCAGCGCCGTTTCCCGGTCGATCGCAGCGCGCTCGGCATGGCTGAAGCCGTAGGCCGCCACGCCTTCCACGGCCGCGCTCGCCTCGCGATAGGGAAATCCGAGCCGAACAGGATCTGCGACACCGGGATGAGCTTGAACAGAGCCGCGAACTGGCCCGGCTGTGGCCCTGGGCGATCTCGTAGAAGTATTTGCGCACGATCGCCACGACCCGTCCGGCATGCGCGGGTCCTTCTGCGCAGCCGCTGGTGGATGAAGCGGCCGATCAGGAACGGCAGCGTGCCGCCGCTGTGCGACCAGATGAACCTGATGTCCGGACAGCGGAAAGCGGTGCCGGCCTTCGCCGAAGATCAGGCTGGCGATGGTGCGCGTGGTGTCGGTGGCGAACTCGATGGAGCCGGCCGCACGCCGGTGATCAAGTTGGTGCAGCAGGCCGGCGAGGTCGGGTGGGTGTAGACCACCGCCTTGCGCCGGTTGAGCTCTTCGAACACCGGCACGAACGCCGGATCGCCGAGATATTTGTCGCCGTAGCTGGTGTAGAGGCCGATGCCGTCGGCCTTGAGCACGTCGAGCGCATATTCGATCTCGCGCAGGCTGCCTTCGGCATCGGGCAGCGGGATCGCGGCGAACAGGCCGAAGCGGCCGGGATTGTCTTGCGCAGCTGCGCGCCGGACTCGTTGCAGACGCGCGCCAGCGCGCGCCTCCTGCGACGTCGCCGAACCAGACGCCGGGCTGCACCAGCGACAGCACCGGCCGTCGCCACGCCGGCTTTCGTCCATGTCGTCGAGCGAGAATTGCGGCGACCATTTCGGCGGCCGCCCGCCGCTTGCTTCGCCAGCGCCTCGGCATGGACCTTCGGAACGTAATGGTGATGCACGTCGATCCGCGTCCTGGCCGGCGGCGCTTGCGCCGCGGCCGACGTCGTGGCGCTGACGCGCCAAGGCCGAGCGCGGCGAGGCCGCCGGCGAGAAAATTGCGCCGCGCCGGTGCGGCCGGCAGCGCACCGGGCAGCAGGCGCAGGTCGCGAAAAAGCCGATGGCGCACGGACGTTCTCGCGTCGCGGCATGGCTTCGCCCGTGAACGTGTGCGCTCATCCCTGTCTCCTCGCTTCTTCCGTTTGGCTCGCCGGCTCGAGCTTAGCGGCGACCGCGCGCGTTCGGCAAGCCGGCGCGATTCGCCACGCGCGTTGCTCCGTGTCACATCGACGTGCGCCACCAAATACGGAACGCGACAGAAGCTTTAATTGTTTTTCTTGCAGAATCCGCTTAACTCCCCGCCGATTGCATTTATGTGGGAACTCTTGCCGCTGTTGATCGGTCCGCGTGGACAGATCGGGCGGCTTTCGCTTTCCGCGGCGCCGGCTCGCCGGCATCTCGGGTTCTTCATCTCTGGTTGGGGAGGACGGCATGAGCCAAAACGCCCTCTTGCGATCGGTGAAGGGCTTGGGGATCCCAGGCACCGCCCGAAAGGAAGACAGGAAGACCAAGCTGAAAGTGGCGGCTCCGGCGCCGGTGGACGCCCGCCAGGAAATCGACAACAAGATCATTTCGCGGTCCGCAACGGCGTGCGTTGCGCCGGCGTGCATCTGATCATCGATCTGCATGGCGCCGAGCGGCTCGACGATATCGAGCACATCGAGGCCACCCTGCGCCGCTGCGTCGACGCCGCGCGGGCGACGCTGCTGCATATCCACCTGCATCACTTCCAGCCGAGCGGCGTCTCCGGCGTGGCGGTGCTGGCGGAGAGCCACATCTCGATCCACACCTGGCCGGAAGCCGGCTATGCCGCGCTCGACGTGTTCATGTGCGGCTCGGCCGATCCCGACGCGTGCATCCCGGTGCTGCGCGAGGCGTTTGCGGCCAAGCGGTCGGCGTCGAACGAGCTGTTGCGCGGCCAGGAGGCCTGAACCGCGTCTAGCGCATGGAAGTTTGAGCGGCCGGGCCAAGATCCCGGCCGTTTTCTATGAGCGCCACGCGGAGGACGGTCATGGCCGAGAAGCGCTGGATTGCCGAGACGCTGTTCGACGATCTCGGTTTCCGCATGAGCTTCCAGGTCGACAAGGTGCTCTACGAGATGCAGACCGAGCATCAGCACCTCGTGCTGTTCGAGCACCCGTTCTTCGGCAAGATGCTGATGCTCGACGGCGCCACCCAGATCACCAAGCGCGACGAATTCATCTACCAGGAGATGATGTCGCACGTGCCGCTGTTCGCCCATGGCAACGCGCGCGACGTGCTGATCATCGGCGGCGGCGATTGCGGCATCGCCGAGGAAGTGCTCAAGCACAAGACGGTCAAGCGCCTCACCCAGGTCGAGATCGATCCGGCGGTGGTCGAGTTCTCCAAGGAGCATTTCCCGGAATTCACCAAGCCGGTTTTCGCCGACAAGCGCTTCGAATCGCGTCATCGACGACGGCATGAAATATGTCGCCAAGACCGACCGGCGCTTCGACGTCATCATCGTCGATTCCACCGACCCGCAAGGGCCGGGAAAAGTCCTGTTCAGCGAAAAGTTTTACGCCGCCTGCAAGCGCTGCCTCAACAAAGGCGGCGTCCTGGTGACCCAGAACGGCGTTCCGATCTTTCAGCCGGGCGAGCTGACCTCGAGCGTCTGCAAATTCCGCAAGCTGTTCGCCGACGGCACCTGCTATGTCGCCGCGATCCCGACCTATGTGGGCGGCCACATGGCCATGGGCTGGGCGACCGACAACAAGCGGCTGCGCCAGACCCCGGTCAAGACGATCGCCGCGCGCTACCGCAAGGCCGGCAAGTTCGCCACCCAATACTGGACGCCCGAGGTCCATGTCGCGGCGTTTGCGCTGCCGCGCTTCATCGCCGAAGCCGCGGAAAAGGGCAAAACGCGGCGCTGACGGCGCCTGTCGCGCCCCAGTCCCTGCCACTATCCCGGATATCGACTCGCTTGCGGAGGGTATCTCACGGTACCATCTCGATTTGAGTGATTGCTCGATGCACCGCCGTCGCGGCGCATGGCACGGAGGGCAGCGCCATGAGCTTTTTCCCCGGCAAAGACCCCGTCCCCGGCGATACACGCACGAGCGACGCGGTCGAGCAGATGATTGTGCCGCGCTCGGTCGATCTCGGCGGCTTTCAAGTGCATCGCGCGCTGCCCTCGGGGCAATCGCGCATGGTCGGGCCGTTCATTTTCTTTGATCATTTCGGCCCGGCCGTGTTCAAGGCCGGCAGACGGCGTCGACGTGCGGCCGCATCCGCATATCGGCCTCGCCACCGTCACCTACCTGTTCGACGGCGAGATCGTGCATCGCGACAGCCTCGGCATCCGCATGCCGATCCGGCCCGGCGCGGTCAACTGGATGACCGCGGGCCGCGGTATCGCGCATTCCGAGCGCACCGCCGCCGGACCATCGCGCCGGCGGCGAGCCGTTGCATGGCCTGCAGTTATGGGTCGCGTTGCCGCATGCGGACGAGGAAACGGCGCCGTCCTTCGCCCATACCGCGGCAGAGGCCATTCCCGCAGATCAGAGATGCCGGCATGACGCTGCGCGTCGTCGCCGGCACGATGCAGGCCTGCGCTCGCCGGTCACGACGTCTTGGGACACCGTATTCGCGGATGTCCGCCTCAAGGCCGGCACCACGCTGCCGCTCGACGCCGAGCATGAAGAGCGCGCCGTCTACGTAATCGCCGGCGAGATCGAAATTGCGCGGCGACCGCCACGGACCGGAACGGCTCCTGGTGTTGCGGCCCGGCGACCGGGTCGCTGTCGCGGCGGCGAGCGACGCGCACTTCGTCGTCGTCGGCGGCGCCGCGATGGATGGGCCGCGGCACATCTGGTGGAACTTCGTCTCCTCGCGCAAAGATCGCATCGACGCCGCCAAGGCCGACTGGAAGGCCGGCCGCTTCGGGCTGGTGCCTGGCGACACGACGGAGTTCATTCCACTGCCGGAGTGATGCGGTAGCGTGCAACGCCCGAGCCCCCGCACAGGAGGAGACGATGGCCCGTCCCGTCCGTTTCAGCGCCGCCGCCGCGATGATCGCGGCGTTTTGTATGTTCGCGGCAGCTATCCCGGCCGCCCACGCGCAGTCAGACCTCGCTCGCGCCTACCGGATCATCGCCGCGAAACAATTCGTCGATCTGACCCACAGTTTCGGGCCGCAGACGCCGGTGTGGTCCGGCTTCGGCCAGGCCAAGTTCTCGCCCGCAACCGATCCCAAGACGCATGAGCCCTACACCATCGTCAAGGACGGCTTCCGCGCCACATACTACGAAATGGTCGGGCAATACGGCACCCACGTCGATCCACCGGCGCATTTCGCCGAGAACGGCATCACCATGGATCAGATTCCGCTCAAGCAGATGATCCTGCCGCTGGTGGTGCTCGATGACACGCCTTACCTCGCCAAAGACCCAAATCACGCCTTCTCGGTCACCGATCTCAAAGCCTGGGAGACAAAACACGGGCGCATACCGAAGGGCTCTTTCGTCGCGCTGCGCACCGACATGTACAAGGATTGGGACACAAATCCCGAGCGCTTCAAGCGTAGCCCGTTTCCCGCCTGGGCCTTCGAAACGATCAAATACCTCTACGAACGGCGCGGCGTGACCGCGACCGGCCATGAAGCGATGGATACCGACACCACCGATAAAATGGATTCGGAAACCTACATTCTGCAACACGGCCACTATCAGATCGAAGTCATGGCCAACCTCGACAAGGTCCCGGAAACCGGTGCGATCATCGTAGCGACATGGCCGAAGGTAAAAGACGGCCTCGGCTTTCCGGCACGGGCCTTTGCGATATTGCCCTGAACTGCCAATTTCAGGTTTTCAGTAGCGTTTTCTCGGATGCGGTGCGACGTTGTCAGCGCCCGTAGTCGGGGCGCGCTCTAATTGTGCGCCTCATCGCGATCCCCCTTTGCACGTTTAATCAGCGCGCTCACCTGCTGGTCTTCGGAATTCAAAACGGCGAGCGTAGCAATCACACCATTCAGCCGAGCCGCCGCATTGTCACCCATTTCCGCGAGCGCGAGGTTCGCCCGAATTTGTTCCAGCTTCCATTCGGCATTGTCCGCGTCGCGCTTCGCAAGGTCGTCCGAAATTGCAAGGCTATGCTGGTAGGCCGCGCGCGCTTCGTCGTCGCGCTTGAGCGCCCTAAGGGCGTCCCCGATGTAGCGGTAGCTGATTGAAAGCTTGTAGTGCCAATCGGTGTTAGCGGCATCCGCGTTGGCGAGGCTTTCGATGATATGTCGACCATCTTCATAAGCATCGTATGCTCTGTCGAGTGCACCGACTGCTTTGAGAGCGTCGCCAAATTTGTTGTCGCTGCTCCAAACATCCTGCTGCCACAGCGAATTGTTTTTGTTCGTGGCAACCAAATCTTGTCGTATCTTGAGGGCCTTGCGATACTCGGCCAGAGCATCTTCGAACGATTTTTGCAAAAAATCCGCATCGCCGATCTTGACGTAGCTCCACGCCAGGTCGCTGTTCCAGCGGCCGTTGTCGGTGCCTTTCGTCAACGGAACTTGCGCGATCTCCAAACTCGACTGATAGACCCGGCGTGCCTCCGGCACATTGTCTTGAAGCACCAGCAGATCGCCAATCTTGTTATCGATCAGCGTCAGGTCGTGCTGCCAATCGGCATTGGCCTTGTCTTTCTCGTAGAGTTCCTCGGGTGATGCTCCGGCTTTGATCATAAGCGACGGATGCCCCTTTCAGATCGCCGCGGACCATCAGAACGTCGCCGACCTGTCGGTCGCTCCAGGACAGGCCTCGTGCATAACCGGTATTGTTCGGCACTGACCGAAGCAGACCCTGGTAAATGTCCTGCGCCTCGCGCGCGCGATCAAGCGCCCCCTTGGTATTGCCCAGAGTGATCATCGTGGTTGCCAGCTCGCTCTGCGCGTCGGCTTTGCTATCGAGCAGCGCCGGGGTGACTTCGCCCAGCTGTTCTTGAAATTTGGTCACTTGCTCGAGAATATCCTCGATCAAATTGGTCGGCACGCCGACGGTGTTGCGGAATTTCGACGCCAAGTCGGAAACAAGATTATTCGACGCCGTCACCGCCAATGACAGCCTGCTTTCGGCAAGCTCGCGTTGGTATTGCGCTTCGCGCCAGAGAATGCCGACCGCTACCGCGAGTACCGCCACGACAACGAGCCCGACTATCGAGCGGCGGAACAGTTGAGTATCGGCGGCCGCCAGCGCTTCTGCGGCCTGAGCGCGTTCATGGTCGGCGCGCTGCTCCAGTTCCTTCGCGTTGCGGGCGGCATCGAGGTCCAAAGCGTGCATGATGAACGCGCGCATATCGGCATCCAGATCGTCGCCGCGGACCTCCATCAGCTGGCGGGCACCGGCAAGAAGAGCGGGCGGCAACGCCGAGTAGCCGGCTTTGGCGCTATCCGGAGCCGCCGCCCATTTCCGCAGAATGGGTCGCAAGACCTGTCGCACCTTGATTGGCGCCAAATTCGTCTTGATGATCTTGACCGCCTCGGGCCAAATCCGCAGCAATGCCTCGTGCGCAGCGCGCACGCGGCGCGTCTGGCCGCTCCCCTCGGTGACGAGGAGCTTTTGAGCCATGAACGCATCAACAAGCTTCGCGCGCGCCGTCTTGCCCCGCTCGAATGCTTCGCGCTCGAAAGCCGCCACGGTCGGAATCAACGCGTCGCTGCCGGGCTCGGTGGACACATCGCTGACCAGAGCGAAAATCAAGGCTGTGAGCTCGGCTTGCGCTTCTTCGTCGAGCGTCATCAGGGCGTCTTGTGCGGTCTCCGAAACCGCCTCGCCCAGCCCGGGATAGTCGGCAAACCGCAGCACGCTATCGCCGCGAGCCGCTTCGGCTTTGAAAAGCCGTGACAAAGCCATCTGCAGGAGCGGCAACTCGTCGGCCCCGCTGGCGTCAGAAACGAGCGTGTCGGCGAGCGAAAGGCCGTCCTTGACTTCAAACGCGAGCGCAGGCCGGCAGGCCGCAACGGGCCGCTTGACGATATCCTCGAGTTCTGCCCGCCCCGGCTGCACAACATCAAAAATGACGCCCTTGATCCGCAGTTCGCGAAAAGCCTGGAACTCCTTGGAATCGCGGATAAGCGTTGCTGCGCAGTGCGACAATCACATAGGCAAGATTGTTCTTGACGAGACCGGCCAGGATCTTGGCAAAGATTTCTGCGACGGCTGGGTCTGTTTCAAACAGCAACCGCTCAGCCTGATCGATAGCAATCGCAAGGCGGGCGGGCCGCAGGCCTTCGAAATTCATTTCGGCGGCGCGCACCGCGGCGGCGCGACCAAGCCCGGCGCGGATCGGTGCGATGGACGCATCGGCGTCGGCAGTCAGAAAAAGCTTTGCCAGAATTTCAGGGTTAGCGAACGAGCCCTGCCTCAGCTCGTTACCCAATGCGCCGTCCGCCAACAACGCGGTTGCGAACGACAGCAAAGGGTCGACGCCCGGCAAAACCAAGACCTTGCGCCACAAATCCACCTCGGGGACGGTTCCGGGCCGCACAAGCTGCGGCAGGATGCCAGCGCGCATAAGCGATGACTTGCCGGCGTCACTGGCTCCGATCAGCAGCAGGAACGGAAGCCCCTGTTTCCCTGCGGCGCGCAGGTGCTCAAGGGCATGAACGACATCGAGATAACGGCCGAAGAAAACGTCTTCCAGCTGTGCGTCGTACGAGACGAGACCTGGAAACGGCGATCCCTTGAGCGTTCGATCCCAGGCTTTACCCTGTTCGACCAACTCGTGCCGAACCAGCCACTGTCGCAGACAATCTTCGACCCTGACCGCAAAATCGTCGGCAGAGGTGAAATTCTGGAAGGCCGCGAGAAATCGGCCGTCGGGCGTGCGGAACCACGTGTCAAAAAATGATTTGAGGCGTTCCCAGTCTGCTCTGATGGTCGGACCAGCCGGATCGTCGAGTTCGACGACGGGCGATTTCGCGCAGCGAAAGACATAGACGTCCGGCCGCGGCTTGCCGTTCTGGCGCGCCTCGATCGCGCTCAGAACCTCATAAGCCGTTCCGCTCGGATAAGCATCGCCATTCGGCAACTTCCGAAAGCCCGACGGCAAAGCGGTGCCAAGCCTGGCCCGGAAGACCGAGATGACGACATCGCAATCGCTGGCTTCCGGAATTTGTTTTTGAAAAGTCTCGTGTGCCGAGTAGTAGGAGGTCTCCCAGCGAACGACACTGATTTTGACCTGTCGCTCGAACTCACCGCTCAGGCGTTCGGCGATGGCCTCGACGCGAAGCCGTTCGTCCATCGCATCGCTGGGCGAGGAAACGAAGACGCGGACGGTATGTTCGCTCATGGCAGGCCCACGAACCGACCGCCGTCTATCGGCGCCCCAGTTCAATCAAGTCTGCTCATTTACCTCGGGTCTCGCAAGCCTCTGAAATCTAACAATTTGTCAATGACGAACGGCAACGGCCGATGACCGGCCCGGACGGCGACCCGAGCCGGTCATTCGCCTCAGGCGGCGTGGCGCTGCGCTTTGGTCCAGGCTTCGATTTCGCGTTCGGCTTCAGCCTTGGCAAAGCCATACCGCGCCCGCAACCGGCCGATCAGCTCATCCCGCCGGCCGCCGATGCGCGTGACATCTTCGTCAGTGAGCTTGACCCAGTTCAGCCGGATTTTATCCTTGAACTGCATCCAATTGACTTGAATCTGGTCCCAGTTCATCGGTTGTCTCCCTTGCAAAGGATGGACACACGACGCTTCGCACGCGTCGTTCGGGAGGCTGGATGACATCGCGGTGGTGCGGCTTCAATTCGACCATATCAGGGTCATTCGGCGATATATTCTGGTCCGTATCGGGCAATTCCATGTTGTCAATTCACAGCCCGACACAGACAGGAGCCGGCGAGCGTGTTTTGCTGCGCTGAGTTAAGAATGAGCAACTCACATTGCAGACTTTCTGAAGGTGTGCGCTTACCAACGAGACATCATGGCCGCGCCCTCGCCACCCCTTGATATCGAAAGCCTCGCGCGCGACATCCGCAGCCGGCGAACGCACCGTCCTCTCGCGCGCGATCACACTGATCGAGAGCAAACGCGCCGATCATCGCCGCGCCGCCGCCGAGCTCACGCAAGTCGCTGCTGCCGGCGACCGGAAAAGCGGTGCGCCTCGGCATTACCGGCGCGCCGGGGGTCGGCAAATCGACGATGATCGACGCGCTGGGGACGTTGCTCACCGCGCAAGGCCGCAAGGTCGCCGTGCTCGCGGTCGATCCTTCGTCACAACGGACCGGCGGATCGATCCTTGCCGATAAGACGCGCATGGCGCGCCTCGCCAACGACGCCAACGCCTTTATCCGCCCCTCCCCTACGTCGGGCACGCTTGGCGGCGTCGCCGCGAAGACGCGTGAAACGATGCTGCTGTGCGAAGCCGCCGGCTACGACGTCGTGCTGGTCGAAACCGTCGGCGTCGGCCAATCGGAGATCGCGGTTGCCGGCATGACCGATTTTTTCCTGGTGCTGGCGCTGGCCGGTGCCGGGGACGAACTTCAAGCGCTCAAGAAAGGCGTGATCGAACTCGCCGACATGATCGCAGTCAACAAGGCCGACGGCGATAATCTCGCCCGCGCCAAGGCCGCCGCGGCCGACTACGGCGCCGCACTGCATATCATCGCAACGCGCTCGCCGCATTGGTCACCGCCAGTCATAACCTGCTCGGCGCTCAAGGGCGACGGAATCGAAGCGTTGTGGGCGCACGTCCTCGACCATCGCGAACGGCTCACGGCATCGGGCGAGCTGGCGGCGCACCGCGGCGAGCAGCAGGTGAAATGGATGTGGGCGATGCTGGAGGAACGTTTGTTTGCGCCGTTGCGATCCGATCCCGCGCTCAGGGCCGGGGTACCCCGGATCGAAGCCGACGTCGCAGCAGGCCGTCTCGCGCCGGCGACGGCCGTCGAGACGATCGCCGCGAAGCTGGGGCGCTGACGACATGCGCGTGCTCCTCGCCGGCTTCGGGCCATTCCCCGGAACGCCGTTCAACCCGAGCGCGGCTCTGGCCTTGGCGCTCGCCTGCAGACGACGGCCGGCGCTCGCCGGCATCGACCGTTCGGCGCATGTGTTTGCGACGACCTACGCGGCCGTCGACCAGGATTTGCCAAAACTATTTGCTCAGCGGCCGGACGTCGTCCTGGTGTTCGGCCTGGCCGCACGCAGGCGCCACATCTGCATTGAGACGCGGGCGCGCAATACCCGGTCCGTCCTGTTTCCCGACGCTGGCGGGTATCGGCCGCGGCACAGCATCATTACCGCAGGTGCACCGAGCGCACTCATAGGCCGTGCGCCGTTCGAGCGCTCGCTCAGGGCGCTCAAGGCCAGTGGGCTGCCGGCACGCCTGTCGCGCGATGCCGGCCGCTATCTGTGCAATTACGCTTACTGGTGCGCCTTACAACGCGCTCACGGCAGCCGCGCGATCGTACAGTTTGTTCATATCCCGGCAATCGCAACGCCATCACGGCTGCGGCGACATTCGCGGCAGCGCTTGCCGACGCTCCCACAACTCGTCGGCGCCGTCGAAAATCTGCTGATAGCGATCGTCGCGGCAGCGCCGCCGTTAACCCTCCGGCCGAAAACACTGGCCGTCCCAAGCCGGGACAGCCGCCTGGCACACCGCGTGATGCGTTGGGAATAGCGCCTCACCCGGAGTCCCGTGATGAACTTCAATCGCCGCAGGCTCTTTGCCGCCTTCGCCGGCGTCGCTTCGGTTACCGCCGCGACTCCCGTGCTCGCGCGCAACACGCGCGAAATGCACTACATGCTCGACGATGATCCGGCGCCGACAGCAAATTCCGTGGCGAACCCCGCCATTGCTCCGCGGACTGCAATCGAAGGCGCCTCGTTCGGACTTCGGCCGAACGCCGTGGAGGACCAAACCGGTGCCTTCCAACGCGCCATCGACCGTGCGGCAGCCGCACACGCCGTGCTGCACCTGACGCCCGGCTTCTACCGCGCCGGAGGCTTGCGCCTGCCGTCCTACGCCGCGATCGCCGGCGTGCGCGGTGCAACGCGCATTGTCCTGTCGGGAGGATCTTCGATCTTCATGACAAGCGGCGGCGACCACATCAGCATCAGCGGTCTCGTCCTCGACGGCAGCAACATCCCCGTTGTCCAGCAACACGGCCTCGTCGAGCTGTCGCAGTGCCGCGCGGCGCGTGTGACGGATTGCGAGATCGTCAATGCCGGCGGCAACGGCATCACGTTCGAGGGGGTCGAAGGCGAAATCACCGGCAACACGATCGGTGCCGCCAACAACGCCATTTTCTCGCTCGACGCGCGGGGCTTCGGATCGCCGGGAACACGGTGCGGGGCGCCGGCAATGGCGGCATCCTGGTCTGGCGGACGACGCCGGGCGATGACGGCACGCTCGTCGTTGACAACCGCATTGAAGGCATCACCAACAAGGCCGGCGGTACCGGCCAGTACGGCAACGGCATCAATGTGTTTCGGGCCAATAATGTCATAGTGCGCGGCAACCGCATCCACAACGCGGCGTTCTCGGCCGTGCGCGGCAACAGCGCCTCGAATTTACAGATTGTCGGCAATACCTGCACCAGCCTCGGCGAGGTCGCGCTTTATTCGGAATTCGCTTTCGAGGGCGCCATCATCGCCAACAATATCGTCGACGGCGCGGCCGTCGGCGTGTCGGTCACGAATTTCAATCAAGGTGGCCGGCTCGCCGTTGTGCAGGGCAATCTGATCCGGAATTGGTCCGCGGCCGCCCTCCCGGCAACGATCAAAGCGATACGGGCGCACTTGGTATCGGCATCGAGGCCGATACGGCGGCAAGCGGCAATGTCATCGAGAATGTCCAGGGCGTCGGCATCGCCGTCGGTTGGGGACCCTATCTGCGCGACGTCGCCGTCACCGCGAACGTTGTGCGCGGCGCCGACATCGGCATCGCCGTTTCCGTCGTTGCGGGGGCCGGTGCGGCGGTAATCGCCGACATCTTATCTCCGAAGCGCGCCAAGGCGCCATCGTCGGAACGGAATGGAAGAACCCCGTGACCGGGGATCTCAGCAAAGATGGCGCTCCCCGCTATGCCCAGTTGTCGATCGGCGGCAATCGGGTGCGATGACAGCCGATCTCGCTGAACGAGCGCGCTCCTGCTAGCATAGCTCTCGCAGAACAGCGTTTGAGGGAGGGCGCGATGAAGGGTGTCGCGCGCACCAGGCTTGTCATCGTCGGCATCTGCCTGATCGCCGGGCTCACCGGCACGTGCGTTGCGCCGACGCAAGCCGCGACGCTGTATCCCAGCCGGAAAATTACATTCATCGTCGGTTTCGCGCCCGGTGGCGGCATCGACGTGTTTGCGCGCAGCGTCGCGCAGGAACTCGGCGCGCAATTCGGCTATCAGATCGTGGTCGAGAATTGGCCCGGCGCCGCGTCCAACGTCGCCGCCCAGGTGGTCGCGACCGCGCCGCCCGACGGCTATACCTTGCTGGTGACGGGTAACAGCTTTGCGGTCAATCAGACCCTCTCCAAAGACCTCACCTATTCCGCCGACGAACTGCGGGCCGTGGCGTTCCCGGTCCGCGACAGTCAGGCGCTCGCGGTCAATCTGGATTTCGCGCGCGCACACGCTCGCGGACTTCATCGCCATGGCGAAGACAAAGCCCGTCAGCGCCGGCGTCGGCGGCTCGTCCTCGCGCATCGTCGCCGATTATGTGCTCAAAGTGACGGCCAAGACGCAGGCGACGTCAGTCCCGTTCCAAAGCGGCGCGCCGGCGATGAATGCGCTGCTCGGTCACCACGTCGATATCCTGGCCGGGCCAGTCTCGGAAATCGTTGCCCAGGTCAAACAAGGCAACGTGCGGGCACTCGCTGTCACCGGGCCGAAACGGTCGCTGGCGCTGCCGGATGTCCCCACCCTCACCGAATCGGGCTTTCCCGGCCTTGAGATCAACGGCTGGGTGGGCCTCCTGGCGCCCGCCAAGACGCCGACCGAGGTGTGCGCAAAACTCAATGCGGCGATCAATGCGCTCCTGGAACGGCCGAGCTTCAACGACAGGCTGCGCAGCCTGGGTTATGAGCCCGCCACGATCGGGCTCACGGATGCGCAGGTTTTTCTCAAGACCTCGATCGCGACGTGGCGCCAAATGATTTTGGCGACCGGGCTTTCAGCGCAGTGATGTGAGTGTATAGGTGATCGTTATTTGCAGCGGAGATCGTCATGTCGCCAACCTTGAAACCGCAGACTTCAACGGTCAATGATCGTTTGTGGGGAGCCAGGTCCAAAGACTGGTCCGAGCTTCAGGAAGGTTGCTGCAGACCGGTGTATGAGGCTGTTTTGCGGCGATGCGCCGTATCCACCGGAACCCACTATTTGGATGCAGGCTGCGGCGCGGGAATGGCAGCGCAGATCGCGGCCAAGCCGGGCGCACAGTTGCCGGCGCCGATGCCTCAACCGAACTTTTGGCGATCGCGCGGTCGCGTGTGCCGAGCGGCGATTTCCGAGTGAGCGACCTGGAAGCGCTGCCTTTTTCTGATGGGGCCTTTGATGTCGTCACCGGCTTCAATTCGTTTCAATATGCCGGCAATCCGATTGTTGCTCTGGGCGAAGCTCGGCGAGTCGTAAAGCCCGACGGCAGGATTGTCATCATGACATGGGGCGATCCGGCAACGATGGAAGCCGCTTCGCTGGTCAAGGCATTGGGTCCGTTGATGCCGGCACCGCCACCGGGCGCGCCGGGTCCATTCGCCCTGTCGGACGAGACCGCGCTGCGCAAATTTGCAACGGACGCAAAACTGACGCCGATCGAGACTTTCGATGTCGATAGCCCGTTCATGTATGCCGACGAAGCCAGCGGGATCAGAGCTTGAACTCATCCGGCGTGGCGGCCAAAGCCATGGAGAACACGAACGAGACCGCTGTGACCGATGCACACCGCAAAGCGCTCGCACCGTTCCGGCAGAACGACGGGGAGCTATCGGGTGAGCGCAAATTTCCGTTGCCTTCTGGCAGACCTTGATCTCTGGCGTTGCGGCCGTCCCCTCAGTCCGCGCTACGCGAGTACGTCAGTCACCCGCAGCGCACCGACTTCGATGCCGTTCCAATTGCGCAGCACCGGTTGCAGGAAGCGTGCGAGCGCTTCTTGCTCCGTCGCTTCAAGCGGCAGAAAGCGTGCGATCATCGCCGCCATCATCGCTTCCGCGGCGCGGCCGCCGCCGTCGTCGCATTTGACCGCGATGCCAAGGCCCTGCTCCGGCAGCGCCGCGCAGTAGACGCCTTCGGCGCCCGTCTTCACAAAGACGCGCGCGCCGAAGTTCTGCATGATCTCGGTGCAGAACCGGCCGGTGCCCGCGACGTGCCAGGGTTTTTGCGCGCACGCTTGGCGCAGTCGCGCAGCGGCAGCCGCGCGCTCGCGTCCGAGACCGTGGCCGGTACCGAATTTTGCGAAGGCGCGCGCCAGATTCTCGAGCGGCACCGCCCAGGTCGGAACAGAACAGCCGTCGGTCGCACGCAGCGCCGGCGGCAACGCGCTTGCCATCAAATCTTCGAGCACGGCATGCACGTCGCGCTGCACTGGGTGCTCCGGCCGCCAATAGCCGGCGTGGTCGATACCGCCCGCGCGCAGGCGACGCAGAGAAAGCCCGCGTGTTTGCCCGAGCAATTGTTGTGCAGCGCCGACGGCATCACCGTCCGCGCCAGCGCGAATGCCGCCGGATGCGACATCGGCCAATGCGTCCCGCAGCTCAGCGCCGATGCATCAAGGCCCGCTTTCGCGAGCATCCGTTCAACGCCAGCGACGTGCGCCGGCTCGCCGCTGTGCGAAGCGCAGGCGAGCGCCAATCCTCGTCGCCAAAGCCGCAACGGTCGGCTGCGCCGGATTCCACGAGCGGCAGCGCCTGCAACGCCTTGACGGCGGAACGCGGATAGACCGGCGTCGCCACGTCGCCGACGGCCAACACCGCCGCTCCCGCCGGCTCGGCAACCGCAACGGCGCCGCGGTGCCGACTTTCCACCCGCGCACCGCGCAGGACTTCGACAAGAACCGGATTGCTCATCTTTGATCCTTTTCCATGCTGCGAATAGCGAAGTCCATGCCGTGGCGCCCAGCAGTCATAGCTGGGGCTTGACCGCGCGGCGGGAGTTTTTCCATTCTCTCCGCATGCGACGGCTGACCATCGTCCTCCCGGTGATCAACGAGGCAGCGATCATCGTTGGCGCGCTCGAAGCGCTGGCGCCGTTGCGCGCGCGCGGTGCCGAGGTCATCGTCGCCGACGGCGGCAGTCGACGATGCCACGCCGCGCCTGGCGCAACCGCTCGCCGACCGTGTCGTTGCCGCTCAGTCCGGCAGAGGCGCCGACGATGAATGCAGGCGCCGCCGTCGGCTCCGGCGACACGCTGCTGTTTCTGCACGCCGATACCGCTCTGCCCGACGACGCCGACCGCTTGATCGATCATGCGCTGGCGCATCGCGCCTGGGGCCGCTTCGATGTGCGCATTGCTGGACGGCATAAGCTCCTCGGCCGTCGTCGCGCGCATGATCAATGTGCGCTCGCGGGCGACCGGCATCGCGACCGGCGACCAGGCGATGTTCGTCACCCGCGAGGCATTTTTGGCGGTCGGCGGCTTTCCCAATCTGCCGCTGATGGAGGACATCGCGATGTCGCAGCGGCTCAAGCGGCTGTGCCGGCCGTCGTGCATCGGTACGCCAGTTATTACCTCAGGCCGGCGCTGGGAGCAGAACGGTGTCATTCGCACGATCCTGCTGATGTGGCGGCTGCGGCTGGCCTATTACCTCGGCGCCGAACCGGCACGGCTCGCCAGACGCTACGGTCCGACGTCGCGGTCAGCCGCGTAGGGCTGCTCCCGGCCACAGCTTTGGCGCCACGCGCGCGTATTGCACCGGGCGCGCGACCTCGGCGCCGAGTTCTTGCGCGGCGTGCCAGCCCCAATGCGGGTCGTCGAGGAACGCGCGCGCCAGCGCGACCATGTCGGCCTTGCCTTCGGCGACGATGGCGTCGGCCTGTTTGGGCGTGACGATCAATCCGACCGTGCGCACCGCCAGGCCGGTCTCGCGCCGCACCTGTTGGGCAATCGGAACATTGTAGCCGGGATCGTTCGGCGGCCGGCTCTCGGGCGTCATGTTGCCGGAGGAAACATCGACGTAATCGAGCCCCGCTTGCTTGAGCGCCTTGGCGAGGCTCACCGCATCCTCCGCGGTGAGACCGCCGTCGAGCCAATCGCTCCCGGTGATGCGCGCGCCAAGCGCAATGCCGCGCGGCACCGCGGCGCGGACCGCGCGCACGACGTCGAGCGGAAAGCGCATGCGGCCGGCCAGCGCGCCGCCCCACGCGTCATTGCGCTTGTTGGAGAGCGGCGAGACGAAACTGTGCAGCAGGTAGCCATGGGCAAAGTGCAGTTCGATGGCGTCGAAGCCGAGGCGGACGGCGCGCTTGGCGGATTCGGTGAAGGCCGCGCGTCACTTCGGCCATGTCGGCTTCGGTCATGGCGCGCGGCGTATGCCAGCCAGGACCGAAGGGAAGCGCCGAGGGACCGATTGTCGGCCACGGATCTTCGCCTTCCGAAAGCGCCTTGGCGCCTTCCCAGGGGCGCTGCGACGACGCTTTACGGCCCGCGTGAGCAAGCTGAATGCCGAGCTTCGCCGTTCCAATATGCCGGCAATGGGCAACGATGGGCGCAAGCGCAGCCTCGCAGGCGTCGGAATAAAGACCCAGGCAGCCGTGGGTAATACGGCCGTGGCGCGCGACGTGCGTGGCCTCGAGAACAAGCATCCCGGCGCCGGAATTCGCCAGCATGCCAAGATGGGTCCTGTGCCATTCGTCGGCGACGCCATCATTGGCGCTGTACTGGCACATCGGGGAAACGACAATGCGATTGGGTATCTCGATGTCGGCAAGCCGCAGCGGCGAAAACAAGGCACTCGTCATGAAGGTCACTTCTCGGCTGGGTGAGGATCAGGGTGGAAAGCGCCGCAGAGCACTCAAAAAGCGCACGCGAGCGCCGGAGGAAGGCTTGCGGATAGCTATGATGCGCGGGCTTCTTTCGCCAGTCCAGCCAGCATGATACCGGCGCAAATCGCCGAGGCGACCGACGACGCATGGCGTGCGGCGTTGATTCGGTTCAGAGCTGGACGCGCAAAAGTCTGGCGAGTTCGCCGACGATGCCGCGGCGGAACACAGCACGCAGACGACGAAGATCACGCCCTGGATCACCAGCACCCATTGGCCGAACGGCGCCAGATAATTCTCCATCGCGACGATGACGAAAGCGCCGACCACCGGCCCGAAGACGGTGCCGAGCCCGCCGACCAGCGTCATCAGCACCACCTCGCCCGACATGTTCCAGTGGACGTCGGTCAGCGAGGCGAGCTGAAACACCAGCGCCTTCAGCGAGCCGGCAAGCCCGGCGAGCGTCGCCGACAGCACGAAGGCCACCAGCTTGTAGCGGTCGGTCTTGTAGCCGAGCGAGATGGTGCGCGGTCTCGTTCTCGCGGATCGCCTTGAGCACTTCGCCGAACGGCGAATTGATGATGCGGTAGATCAGCAGAAAGCCGGCGAGCACGACGACGAGAACGAAGACGTACATCGTCATCTCGTTGGACAGATCGAACACGCCGAACAGGTGGCCGCGCGGCACCGCCTGGATGCCGTCCTCGCCGCCGGTGAACTTCGCCCGCAGCGCGAAGAAATACATCATCTGCGCCAGCGCCAGCGTGATCATGGCGAAGTAGATGCCCTGGCGGCGGATGGCGAGGCGCCGGCGATCACGCCGAGCACCGCGGCGGCCGCCGTGCCGACGAGGATCGCAAGCTCCGGCGGCAACGCCCAGACTTTGGCGGCGTAGGCGGCAAGATAGCTCGCCCAGCCGAAATAGAGCGCATGGCCGAACGACACCAGGCCGACATAGCCGATCAGCAGATTGAAGGCGCAGGCGAACAGCGCAAAGCACAGCACCTCCATCAGAAACACCGGATAGAGCGACGAACGGCGCGACGACGAAAAACGCGACCATCACGACGAAGGCGATGCCGAGGCTCCAAGCGGTGTCGCGACGGCTTTGCAGCGCCTGCGGATCGGCGACGCGCTCCATCATGCGCTCCGCCCGAACAGGCCGGCCGGCCGGACCAGCAGCACGATCACCATGATGACGAAGATCACCGTGTTGGAGGCTTCCGGAAAGAACACCTTGGTCAGGCCCTCGACGATGCCGAGGACGAAGCCGGTCAGGATCGCGCCCATGATCGAGCCCATGCCGCCGATCACCACGACGGCGAACACCACGATGATCAGATCGGAGCCCATCTGCGGCGAGACGTTGTAGATCGGCGCCGCCATCACGCCGGCGAACGCGGCGAGCCCGACGCCGAAGCCGTAGGTCAGCGTGACCATGCGCGGCACGTTGATGCCGAAGGCGCGCACCAGTGTCGGGTTCTCGGTCGCGGCGCGCAGATAGGAGCCGAGCCGGGTGCGCTCGATGGCGAACCAGGTGGCAAAGCAGACCACCAGCGAGAAGACGATGACCCAGGCGCGATAGTTGGGCAGGAACATGAAGCCGAGATTGTGGCCGCCCTGCAGCGCATCCGGCACCGGATAGGGCAGGCCGGACGAGCCGTAATAATTGCGGAACAGGCCTTCGATGATCAGCGCCAGGCCGAAGGTCAGCAGCAGGCCGTAGAGATGATCGAGCTTGCGGAGATGCTTGCAGAAACAGCCGCTCGATGACGACGCCGATCACGCCGATCAGGATCGGCGCGACGATCAGCGCCGGCCAATAACCGAGGCCGATATATTGCAGCAGCAGATAGGCGGCGAAGGCGCCCATCATGTACTGCGCGCCGTGGGTGAAATTGATGATGTTGAGCATGCCGAAGATGACGGCAAGCCCGAGGCTCAGCAGCGCATAGAACGAGCCGTTGATCAGCCCGAGCAGCAACTGGCCGAACAGCGCCTGCGACGGGATGCCGAAAATCTCGAACATGCCCAATCCGAACTTACCTCACCCTGAAAGGGGCGAGGTCGGCGAGCGAAGCGAGCCAGGTGCGGGCACGGCTCAACTCTGACCCCCACCCGGCCGCTTGCAGATGCAAGCGGCCGCCCTCCCCTTTCAGGGAGAGGGAAACAAACGATCAGTTACTGACCAGCGGACAGTTGCCGTCCTTCATCGGCCGGAACGCCTCGTCCGCCGGGATGGTGGCGCGCAGCTTGTAATCGTCGCCCGGATATTTCGACTCCTCGGGCTTCTTCACCTCGAACAGATAGGCCGGGTGGATCTTGCGGCCGTCGGCGCGGACCGTGCCCTTGCCGAACAGCGGATCGTCGGTCGGCATGGCCTTCATCTTGGCGACCACCGCCTTGCCGTCGGCGGCGCTCTTGAGCGCGGCCACCGCCTTCAGATAATGCAGGATCGACGGAGTAGACGCCGGCCTGGACCATGGTCGGGAATTTGCCCGGCCGCTCGGCTTGCCAGCGCTTGGTCCAGGCGCGGTTGGCGTCGTTCATGTCCCAGTACCAGGTCTCGGTCAGCACCAGCCCCTGCGCGGTCTTCAGCCCGAGCGCTTCGACGTCGCTGATGAACACCAGCAGCCCGGCGAACTGCTGGCCGCCCGCGGTGATGCCGAATTCGGCGCCCTGCTTGATCGAGTTGATGGTGTCGCCGCCGGCATTGGCGAGCCCGATGATCTTTGCCTTCGACGCCTGCGCCTGCAGCAGGAACGACGAGAAGTCGCTGTTGTTGAGCGGATGCGCACGCTGCCGAGCACCTTGCCGCCGTTCGCGTCGACGACCGCGGTGGTGTCGCGCTCGAGCGCGTGGCCGAAGGCGTAGTCGGCGGTGAGGAAGAACCAGGTGTCGCCGCCGGTCTTGACCAGCGCCTTGCCGGTGCCGTTGGCCAGCATCCAGGTGTCGTAGGTCCAGTGCATGGTGTTCGGCGAGCATTTCGGCCCGGTCAGGTCGGAGCTCGCGGCGCCGGAGACGAGGAACGCCTTGTTCTTCTCGCGCGCGACCTCGCTCACCGCCAGCGCGACGCCGGAGTTCGGCACGTCGACGATGACGTCGACGTGGTCGACGTCGAACCATTGCCGCGCGATGTTGGCGCCGACGTCGGGCTTGTTCTGCATGGTCGCCGCTGACGATGTCGACCTTCATGTTGTGGGCGGCCGGGTTGAAGTCCTCCACCGCCATCTTGGCGGCGGCGACCGAGCCGGGGCCGCCGAGGTCGGCATAGAGGCTCGACATGTCGGTCAGCACGCCGATCTTGACGTTGATCGTCCTGGGCGTGCGCCGCCGTGCTCAGCAGCGCGGCGAGTCGCAAATGCCAATATGCCTGCGCGTTTCATGACAGTCCTCCCTTCTGCGGGCTTGTGCCCTTCGTCGTGAAGCGGATTCACGTGCACGTCGGCGCTTGTCTCACCGAGGTGCCATTGATATCAAACTCCGAGATAGTCGTGCAGCTTCTCCATGTTGCCTTCAGTTCGGCGTTGGAGAACTGGTCGACGATGCGGCCGTGCTCCATGACGTAGTAGCGGTCGGCAACGGTCGCGGCGAAGCGGAAATTCTGCTCGACCAGCAGGATGGTGAAGCCCTGCGCCTTCAGCGTGCCGATGGTTTGGCCGATCTGCTGGATGATGACGGGCGCCAGGCCTTCGGTCGGCTCGTCGAGCAGCAACAGCCGCGCGCCGGTGCGCAGGATGCGGGCGATCGCCAGCATCTGCTGCTCGCCGCCGGAGAGCTTGGTGCCCTGGCTGCTCGAGCCGCTCGCGCAGGTTGGGAAACAGCGCGAAGATGCGATCGAGATCGAGCCCGCCGGGCCGCACCTGCGGCGGCAGCAGCAGATTCTCCTTGACGTCGAGGCTGGCGAAGATGCCGCGCTCCTCCGGGCAGAAGGCGATGCCGGCGCGCGCGATGGCGTTGGAGGACAGGCCGATCAGCTCGCGTGCCTTCGAAGCGCACCGAGCCGGTGCGGCTGCTCGACGATGCCCATGATCGACTTCAGCGTCGTGGTCTTGCCGGCGCCGTTGCGGCCGAGCAGCGTCACCACCTCGCCCGCGCGCACGTCGAAGGTGACGCCGTGCAGGATGTGCGATTCGCCGTACCAGGCTTGCAGGTCCTTGACCGCGAGCAGCGCGGCGGCGCGTCAAGCATGGCCGGTCCCGAGATAGGCCTCGCGCACCGCGGGATCGGCCGACACGGTCGCGTAGTCGCCTTCGGCCAGCACGCGGCCGCGCGTCAGCACGGTGATGCGGTCGCACAGATTGGCGACGACGCTGAGATTGTGCTCGACCATCAGCACGGTGCGGTCGGCGGCGACCGACTTGATCAGCGCGCTGATGCGGTCGATGTCCTCGTGGCCCATGCCGGCCATCGGCTCGTCGAGCAGCAGCATTTCGGGATCGAGCGCCAGCGTGGTGGCGATTTCGAGCGCGCGCTTGCGGCCGTAGGGCAACTCGACCGCCAGCGCGTTGGCATAAGGCGCAAGCCCGACATCGGCGATCAGCGCCATGCGCCCGCTCGTCGAGCGCATGCAGCACGCGCTTCGAGCGCCAGAAATCGAACGAGCCGCCGCGCCGGCGCTGCAGCGCGATGCGCACGTTCTCCAGCACGGTGAGATGCGGAAACACCGCCGAGATCTGAAACGAGCGCACCAGCCCGAGCCGCGCCACGTCGGCCGGCCTGAGCGCGGTGATGTCGCGGCCGTCGAACACGATGCGGCCGCGCGTCGGGCTCAGGAACTTGCTGAGCAGATTGAAGAAGGTGGTCTTGCCGGCGCCGTTCGGGCCGATCAGGCATGGATGCTGCCGCGCGCGATGCGCAGGTTGACCGCGCGCACCGCGACGAAGCCGGCGAACTCCTTGGTCAGATCTTCGGTTTCGAGGACCGTTTCGCCACGCACAACATTCCCCCCACGCCGGCATTGTCGGCATGTTCGGCGACGGCGTAAAGGGGCGACATGGTGCGCGATTATGTTGCGCTGTACCAGCGACTTGACGACAATCGAAATGAGATGACCCGCCCGGTGGGGACGAACCGGGCGGGTCTGAAAGATCGGCGCCAGCGTCGGGGGGAGGATGTGCGCCGATGGCGGCTCAATAATCGCCATCGATCTATAGGTCGCGCCAGCCGCAGAAGGTTCAAACGCAGCCGCAACTGATTTTCAACGAATTGGCAATCGGGCGGATCAGCGCAGTATATTACTGCAATACATGCCTGCAGCGCGCCAGGCGTCCGGCGAGACGTTCGTCATGGCAGTCGGCGATACTATTCGCTCGGGCTCCGCGAACTCGACGACCCGCTCCTGCCGCATCCGTGAGACGATCGCGCAAGTTCTTCCTTGGCGAGCGACGTCACCGCGATCCGCACGCGATAAAGGCCGCCGGGCTTCGGGCCATCGACCAGCGTGGCCTGGTAGTTTTCGCAGAAATTTCGTGATCTCGGCGGCGCTCGCCTCGCGGGCAAAACGCACCATCGCGAATGTGCCGTGCCCATGCGTCGTCGCCCTGCGACCGATGCGGTCTGGTCGCCCTGCGGCTTCGTCGAGCATGCTCGACCAGCATGAACGCCTGGCAGCGCGATCGCGAGCACTGCCACTGACGGCCGCGACGGCGAGCGTGCGCGGCGAAAAGCTGGCGATCAAATTGGCGAACCGGCCGGCAACGGCCCGCGGCGAGGCTCGGCTTGCGCGCAGCAACCGTCTCGGCATCGATCGCCGCCATCAGCCGGTCCATGGCGCGCGCCGACGGCGCGCCGAGCAATTCATTCAGACATGAATGGTCTCGGCAAGCTCCTCGCGCACGAGCCGGCCTGGCGCGCAAGATCGGGATCGTTGCGCAGCGCGTCTCGACGCGCTGGCGGTCGCGGCGGCGAAGCGTGCCGACGGCATACCAAGGCAACAAGGCCTCGATCTCCGTGGGCTCGCAGTTCTGGCGCGCGTCGCGCGCGCCGTCGTTCATAGTCATGGCCAACCTCGATCAATGCCCGCCATTCTGCACAACTCTCCCAGTTTCTTGCGCGCGTAGAACATGCGCGTCTTTACCGTGTTCTCCGGAATTCCGACGATCTGCGCAACCTCCTCGACCGATTTCTCGTGATAGTAGACGAGATCGATCACCTCGCGGTGCTCGGGCGAAAGCGCGGCAAGGCATTGCCGCAACTTTTCGCCTTTGTCGAGTTTCTCGGTGGCACGCTCAGGGTCGTCCGAAGGTTCCTCGATCGTTTCCGCCATCTCCTCGTCGAGTTCCTCCTCGCGCCGCTTGCGCAGCATGGAGAGTGCCTTGAAACGCGCGATCGCAATGAGCCAAGTCGAAACGGCGCTTCTGCCTTCAAATCGGCTGGCCTGACGCCAGACGTCCAGGAACACTTCACTGATCACATCCTCCGCCGCCATCTCGTCGCGCAGACAGGCGAAGGACGAAGCGATAAATCCGCACATGGTGCCGCGCGAACAGCACCTGCATCGCGAGCCGGTCGCCCCGTGCGATCCGGCCGATCAGCACTTCGTCTGCTCGGTGCCTGCATCGCCCTAAGGGTCGGCTCATAGGTTGGTCGCCGATCCGGACCTGTTAGGTTCAGACTGCTGTACGACGATTTCGTTGACAGAGCGCTGCCTGCTCGATAATCGGAAAACTAGCTTTCCACATCAATACGCTTAATATCCCGCTGCGGGGGCTGCGCCGATTCCAGTTGGCCGCGACGACCAAATTGCGCCCAAATTCCGCCGGTTCGCAAGCGGCCGTGGACACACCGACCCGTCGATCAAGCGCGGGAGCGTGGCAGCGCTTCCAGCAGCGGCTTTTCCTCCAGCAGCAGCATCGCCACGAACGCGACCGTCAGCGTGCCGGCGGCGGCCATGAATACGTCGAGCGAACGCGTCGCGACCGACGTTCCGGCACGCTGCCGTCGACCGTCACCGCGGTCGGCTCGAGCGGCACGCCGGCAAGCACGATCGCGCCGAAAATGGCGACCAGGATCGTGCCCATCGAGCGTACGCGTGAAATTCATCGTGCCGATCGCCGCGCCGAGATGCATGGACCGGCACGGTGTTCTGCAGCGCGACCTGGGTACAGCGGCGCCGTCGGGCCCAATCCGACACCGATAAGAAACAGGATGATTTCAAATTTGCAGCGGCGTCATCGTGCGACGACCGAGAACGACAACGCCAGCGATCGCGCGATGCCGATGACCAGACAGATGCTCGGCAAGCAGCTTGTAGTGCTTGACGCGGCCGATGAGCTGACTGGAAAGGCCGGCACTGGCATTGAGCGTGACCATCAGGATCATCAGGCTGAGCCCGGACGAAGTCGCCGACCAGCCGAGCGCGCTTTGCAGATACATCGGCAGAAAAATGTTCAAGTCCGATGATCGAGCCCCAGCCGAACGCAATTGGCCGATCATCGCCAGCCGCGCCGCCGGATCGGCCAGGATCAGCGATCGGGATCAGCGGTTCGGCTGCGGTCAGGAGCCGCACGACGAAAGCCGCGCCGAGCACCACGGCGCATGCCAACAGCGCCGATCGACCGGGCCGGACAGCCACGGATAGCGCACGCCGCCGAGATTGAGCGCCAGCATGAACGAGGAACTCGCCGCCATCATCAGGACGGCGCCGAAGAAATCGAGCTTATGCGGCCGGTCATGGCGCGGCAGCCGGCGCAGCACCGTCAACGTCAACACCACGGCGATGACGCAAAGCGGAAAATTCCACAAAAAGATCATCCGCCAGTGCAGATGATCGCAAATCCAGCCGCCGAGCGCCGGCCCGCAAGCCCCCGCGGTCGTGAACGCGATCGAGAAGTAGACGTAATACTTGGCGCGATCCTTGGGCGCCGCGATATCGCCCAGGATCATCTGGCCGATCGCGGTCAGTCCGCCGCCGCCGCAACCCTGCACGACGCGGCCGCAGATCAGCATCAGCATGCTTGACGACGACGCGGAAATGAGCGAGCCGGTCATGTAGATGCCGAGCGCGATCAAGAGCGCGGCGCGACGGCCGTGAATGTCGGCGAATTTGCCATAGAGCGGCGTCAGCGCGGTCGCGGCGATCAGGATACGAGGTGATCAGCCACGGCAGATTGTGCATGTCGCCAAGCGCCGCGACCGATGGTCGGCAGCGACGTTGCGAGGATCGACTGATCGACCGAGCCGAGGAACACCGGCACCATCATGCTGGTGACGATGATCCGTCGTTCCCGATGGCTCAGCGGCCGCGGATCTGCGGATGACACGGGCGCGGCAGAACTCGCGGTATTGCCGGGGTCAAACAATTCCCCAACAGGCGGCTCGGCGTCGTGCCCGCTGACTTTGTCGTCCATAAATTCTCAATACGCTGCGCCAGATCGCGCGCAACGCCCCGGCAAGGCGACCACGGAATCAATATAGACAAACGCGGCCGATGTCATTGGCGGCGCCTTAAGACCTGCCGACGGTCGCCGAAACGCTACCGGAGTTCTTCGTCGCGGAGAGGCGGATTAAGGGGTTCCGTTCCGGCTCAGATCAAAAGCTTGCCCGCGATTGACGCGCCGCTATGATGGTGACAGGCCGCCGATGCGCCGTAAGCGCGTCTTGCCGTCCGGAATGAGTTCGGGTGTGCCGTTCGACAGTTGTCATCCATCCGCTCGCGCGGCACACCGCGCGTCGCATCAAATTGGAGCAGCATCATGCGCATCAGCGCGCGTAATCAGATCAAGGGCAAGGTATTGGAAGTCAAGAAGGGCGCCACGACGGCGCATGTCCGGCTCGAGGTCGCGCCGGGCCATGTCATCACGGCCTCGATCACCAATGAGGCGGTCGACGATCTTGGGCTAAAGGTCGGGGGCACAGCCACCGCCGTCATCAAAGCGTCCGATGTCATGATCGCGGTGGACTAGTCGATCCTGAGAGTCGCGTCGCCCCGATCGGGTTGCAATGACTCGCGGCGTGCGGCCAGCGCTTTATTCCGGCAGCGAGCTTGCACACGTCTGGTGCAGTCCGCTACTCGCGGAACAACTGCGCGAACATTCTTCTGAACCAACGGCTGGTCGCGTCGTGATGAAAGCGCTCGTGCCAATAGACCCGGATATCATAGGGCCGAAGCGGGACCGGCGGACGCAGCATCTTGATCGACACCAGTATCGAGAACGCCTTCGCCAACCGGCTGGGCATGATCACCAGCAAATCGGAATTGGCGATTACCAGCGGCAGGACCATGAATTGCGGAACGACGAGCCGCTCCGTGCCGCCGAGGCCATGCTTTCGCAATTCTGTCTCGATCACAGCGTGGGCCATGCCGCTGGCATCAGCCAGAGCGCGTGGTGAGGCAGAAAACGCTTTCGCCGACATTCCGGAACGGAAATTTGGATGATCCGAGCGGACCACGCAGACATAATGCTCGCGAAACAGCAGGCTCTGGCGAAAGCCTGCGCTCAAGTTAGCGAAAGAATCCGACCGCGAGATCGACCTCACCTGACGCGAGCGACGCACCTGGCTGATCGAGAGGGATCGGGCAGGCTCGCACGCTGGCGTGGGGCGCCTGGTCGGCCATGAAAGTGAGAAGCTTTGGCAGAAAGACCATCTGCCCGACGTCGCTCATGAAGATGTTGAAACGGCGGGTGGTCGCCGAAGGATCGAATGGCGCATTCGTCGCGAAGCCGTCGAGAAGAATGTCCAAAGCCCGCTGAGCCGCCAAGCTCAACCGCTCGCCATAGGGTGTCGGGAAAAAGCCGGCGCTGCTGCGCACAAACAGCGGATCGCCGGTTCGGTACGCAGCCGTGCCAAGGCATGGCTCGCGGCCGATTGCGACAACCCAAGCCGCGCGGCGGCCGCGGAAAGTTTGCGCAGATTGAGCAATTCGCAGATCAGCCTGATTTCGGTGAATTCGAGCTCGTCAATATGCATGCTATGCATATTGTATATGCGCCGCATGGAATAGCCAGAGCAGACGTTCATCGTCAGATTCGGCCATCATCTCCTGCACAGCCACACACGATGAAAGGGTGCGCCATGAACCAACCGTTCGCCTTTAACAAGGGTAAGCCGATTACGACCGAACGCGCTGGCGTGACCGTCACCAAGACCGGCGTATACCTTGGCGCCGAAATCGGCGGCGTCGATCTGCGTCGCCCGGTGCCAGACGCGCAATTCGAAGCAATCGAAGCCGCTCTCGTTGAGCACGAGCTGATTATCTTCCGCGACCAAGATATCACGTCAGAAAACTTGATGAGCTTTGGGCGCCGGTTCAACGAATTGACCGTGCATCCGTTCGCTCCGAACGAGGGCAAGAACGCGCCCGAACTGATCAAGTTCAGGAATGACGAGAAAACCCCGCCGTTCGGCACCGACGTGTGGCATTCCGATGAGACGTTCCGCGCCGATCCACCGATGGCTACTATTCTTTGTGCCAAGGAAGTACCGGCGGTTGGCGGCGACACCATGTTTGTCAGTATGTCAGCCGCCTACGACGGCCTCAGCGACCGGACGCAGCAGTTGATCTCCGGGCTGGAAGGCATCCACGACATGAAGCCGTTTCGCCCCTTGTTCGGGAAATCCGAGGAAGAGCGCAAGAAGCTCCAGCACTTCGAGCTGTTGTATCCGCCGCAGCTTCACCCGGTGGTGCGCATTCATCCGGTGTCGGGACGAAAGGTTCTGTTCGTCAATCCGCAGTTCACCGTGGGCATCAATGGCATGGAGGAAGGGGAAAGCCGGGCTCTGCTCAATCTCCTTTTCCACCAGGCATTTGTTCCGGAATATCAGTACCGCCACCATTGGCGCCCGCACACGATTGCAGTGTGGGACAACCGCTCGACGCAGCACTATGCAATCCACGACTATTACCCTCAGCGGCGATACATGGAACGCGTGACCATCAAGGGTGGGCCGGTGACAGGCGTTCCGCGCGCGGATGTCACCAGCATTCGCCGCCTGAAGTATGTCGCGCCCGCGGGTGTAGACACGCACGGTGGCCATAAGCCGCATTAGGTCTCGGCGGCACCAGTCTTCAAGGCAAGGCTGGCGCCTGCACTGTCCGAATGCGAACCATCGCCCGTATCGCTGATCGGCTTGAAAGTGTTCCATGCCAAAGTCGCGGGTCGCCAGAAGCACGCTGACAAATGCCCATTTCCAACTGTGGTCCCTGGCGTATCGGATCTTGGACATGGAAGGGCACAACGACATGACGCAAGGCCATCTTTCGATCCGCGACCCGGACGGCCGCGGATTCTGGATGAAGCGAACCGGCATCAGCTTCGCCGAGGTGAAGGCGCGGAAAGACTTTGTGCTTGTGGATTTCGAGGGCGACCGCCTGATTGGCGCAGGTGTACACGGCGAATGGCCGATCCATGCCGAGATTTTCAGAAGCCGTCCCGACGTCAATGCCGTGGGCACACGCATCCGTTTTATGCCTCGTGTTTTCGGCATGCCGCGAGCCGTTGCGCGCCGTGGCGCATGAGGGGTCGAACCTGAATGGTGCCGTCACGCGGTATGACGGCACGTCGAACTTGATCGACACGCCACAGCTTGGGCGCGACGTCGCGCAGGCGCTGGGTCCGGCGCCCGCCGTTCTGATGCGCAATCACGGCATTACGTTTTGCGGCCCCAGCGTCGAGGAATGCGTACTCGCCGGCATCTTTCTCGAGCGCGCCTGCCATGCGCAACTGGTTGTCGGCGCAAGTGGCTTTGAGTGGACACATCCTGACGATCGCGAGATGCGCGAGAAGTATCTGACGGTCATGACGCCGCCGTTCATCCGGAATTCCTGGGAATTTTACGTCCGCAAGCTGTCGCGCCGCGAGGCGGGCATGCGCCGTGTAATTCGAGTAAGCGCCACCCGGCGGCTATGACAGCCGAACCAATCGGCGTTCGAACAGAGGGATTGTCCATGGTGATGCAAAAATTTGTACACGTCCTGGCCGCCGCCACGGCGGTTGGATTTCGGCATCCTCCGCAAGAGCGGAGGACACCATCAAGCTCGCGATCGGACAGCGTGGCGTATATGAGAATTGCATTTCCGAGATCGGCCAGGACCGCGGATTCTTTAAGAAGTACGGACTGAAGCTCGACATTCTCTACACGCAAGGCGGAGGCGAGACCATTCAGGCGATCATTTCGGGCGCCGTCGATATGGGCATCGTCGGCACCCTGCAGACGATGGGCGCCTTCGCCAAAGGCGCGCCGATCCGCGCGATCGGCGCGACGATGAAAGGCGCGTACGAGTACTGGTATGTCCCATCCGCCTCGCCGATAAAATCTTTCAAGGATGCCGCCGGCAAGACTGTTGCTTTTTCGACCACCGGCTCTTCCAACAACCTCATGGTGCTTGGCCTGGCGCGGCTCAATAGCGTCGAGGTCACCCGGTCGCCACCGGCAGCCCGACACCGACCTACATCCAGACGATGAGCAAACAGGTCGATGTGGGCTGGTCGATTCCGCCGTTCGACGTTGATGACCTGGAGTCAGGCAAAATCAGGATTATCGCGCGGGGCAACGATGTGCCAGAATTCGCGCGGCAGACGGTACGATTCCTCGGCGTCAACGCCGGATCGCTTTGAAACAGCGGCCTGATGTTTCAGGCGATATCTCCAGGCTACCGCGATGCCTCGAACTGGATGTACTCGGATCCCCAAGCGCTTGAAGGACTACGCCGACTGGGCGAATGTCTCGCCGAGAGGTCGCCAGAGGTCCGCGACGAGTTCGTGCCCAAAGCAAACGCGTACCGGACAACATCGAGGGACTCGACCTCGCCATGGCCGACGCGATCGCCTTCAAATATCTTGGCAAAGCCGCTCTCACCCGAGCAGCTCCAGGAGCATCATTCAATTGCAGGAGCCCATCAACTAAGCCCGGACACAAGAAGAAGCGTTGTCAGACCGCGCTTCGGCGCACACTTCGCATCAAGAAGCAGCATCGCATACGCCGCATCCGCGGGAGGAAACTCATGAATCAGGCGGCTTTCTCCAAGTCGCTGCTCGCAGGAGCGAGCGTTGATCGCCGCGCCCAGCGTCGCGCGCAGCCAGACCGTCTACAATCTCAAGCTTGGCCACTTCATCTCGCCGACGCACATTTTCGCCAATTTACCTCGAGAACTGGGTCAAGGAACTGAAGGAGAAATCCGATGGCCGGCTGAACATCACGATCTTCCCGGCCAACGAGATGGGACCGGTGCAGAATTATGCCGATTATGCGCGCACTGGTGTCGCCGACATCACTTGGTTCCTGCACGGCGCGACGCCGGGGCGTTTCCCGCTGACGGAGATCATCCAACTGCCCTACATGGTCGGCAGCGCCGAGATCGGCACCCAAGTCGCTCAATGACCCGGAGGTACTCAAGCTGCTTGCACCGGAATATCAGGGCCTGAAAATACTCTATTTGCTGACCCACCAGCCCGGCAACCTGCATACACGCGTAAACCGGTGCGCACGGTCGCAGGAATGAAGGGCCTGCGCATCCGCTTCGCCTCGGTGACGATCAAGAGCTTCATTGCGGAACTCGGAGGCACGCCGGTCGGCGTCCCGCCGAGCGGCATTGCCGACGCGCTTGCAAAAGGGCACCATCGACGGCTGCTTCGTCGATTACGGCGGCGCCGACACCGCGTTCCATCTCGGCGGGATCGTCAAATATACGACGGAAATGTATTCTTACGTGAGCAGCTTCGGCGTGGTGATGAATCCCGCCTCGTTTGCCAAGTTGCCGCCGGATCTGCAGAAACTCATCGATGACACGATGCGGCCGCGCCTCGATGCGATCGGCAAGCTGTGGGATTCGGCCGACGCGCCCGGCAAGAAATATCTAACGTCGGAAGGCGACACGCCGATCAAATTGTCGGCGGACCAAGACGCGCTGTTCAAAAAAATCGGCGCCGAGGATACCGCGAAGGTGCTGGCCGCACTCGGTGGTAAGGGCCTGCCCGCGATCAAAGGTGCACGCTGCCATGAAGGCCGCGGCCGACAAATACGCCAAGACGTCATTCTCGTTCTGGAATGCGTGAGCGGCGCTTCCGCCATGCGCGCGCTGCTTGACGCTGGTCGACTCGCTACGCCGCCTATGGCAGCGCGCTTTTTCTGGCGGCGATGATGCTGGTCACCGTCGCCGACGTTATTTTGCGCGCGCTGTTCAATCTGCCGGTCACCGGCACCTATGACCTGGTGCAGCTGTTTCTTGGTCGGCACGGTTTTTCTGAGCATTCCCGACGTTTTTCTCCATGACAAGAACATCGTCATCGATTTTGTCGATCATATGTTCGGCGCGCGCGCGGTCGGCCTACGTGAAAGTGATCGCCAACGCCTGGCCCTCGTGTTTCCTGGCTCGTGCTGTGTGGCGGATGCTTCCGCCGGCGATCGATTCGGCGAATTACCACGAGGTGTCGCCCGATCTTTCCATTCCGATGGTTGTGCACTGGGGGCTGATGATCGTTGGCATCGCGATCACTTTGCCGGCCGCCGCCTGGTTGCTGGTGGAAAGCGTAAGGAGCTCTTACCCGTGGACGAGCCGCGAATGAATCCGCAGACGGTCGGCATCGCTCGGCTTCCTCGTGATGGTCGCGATGATCTTCCTGCGGATTCCCGTCGGCCATCGCGCTCGGGCTCGTGGGCACGATCGGCTACGCGGTGCTCAACGGCTGGACGCAAGCGCTGCTGGTGCTTGGCCGCGTCGCCTTTCACATTCGCCTCGGCCTACGATCTGTCGGTCGTGCCGTTGTTCGTGCTGATGGGTTCGATCGCCAGGCATTCCGGCATGGCGCGCGAACTGTTCCAGTCGCTTAACATCGATGTTCAGCGGACGGCGAGGCGCTCTTGCCACCGCCACTATCGGTGCTTGCGCCGCGCTGGGCTCGGTATCCGGATCTTCGGTGGCGATGGTAGCGACTATGAGCCATGTCGCCGTGCCGGAAATGCGCCGCGCCGGCTATGACGAGCGGCTTGCTCTCGGCTCGACAGTTGCCGGCGCCACGCTCGGCATCCTGTTTCCGCCGTCAGTCATGCTGATCTTCTATGGGCTCACCGCCGTACAGTCGATCCCTAAACTGTTCGCGGCCGGCTTCATTCCCGGCCTTGTGCTGGCGGCGTTGCAGATCGGCGTCGTGAAGACCGCGATCTGGCTCGCACCGCATTGGGCGCCGGTCAGTCCACAGCGCGCCGCTGGCGCGAACGGCTGCAGGCTTCGATCGGTATGTGGAAGCTGCTGTTCATCTTCATGTTGTCGATCGGCGGCATTTATGCTGGCTGGTTCAGCCCGACCGAGGCGGCGGCGGTCGGTACCTTCGCCACCATCGTGATCGCGTCCCTGACCGGGGGACTTGACCTTCGCAAAGCTCGCAGACGCGGCGATCGAATCGAGCCGCACCGCGGCGATGCTGTTCTTCATTCTGCTCGGCGCCATCATGTTCAGCTATTTTATCGTGCAAACGCAGCTGGCCACGAATCTGGCGGCCTGGGTCGTGTCGCTGCATCTGCCGCCGACCGCGGTGATGATCGTGGTGGTGTTGTTCTACGTCGTGGCCGGCAGCTTCCTTGAATCCCTGACCATGGTCATCATTACTGTGCCGGTATTTGCGCCGCTGGCAGAAGGACTCGGCTACGACCTGGTCTGGTTCGGTGTGCTGCTGGTGGGACTGATCGAAGTCGGAATGATCCACCCGCCGATGGGCATGAATCTGTTCGTGCTGCAATCGCAGGTGCCGGACGCCAAGCTCGGAAAGATGTATGCCGGCAGCGCCATGTTTCTGGTGGCGAACGCCATCCTGATCGCGCTGCTGCTGGCTTTTCCGCAGACTCGCGCTATGGCTGCCGCGCCACTTGTATTAAATCGAGCATGATCGCGTACGTGCAATGCACGCACAGTCGCCTATGCACGACCGTCGAGCGTGTTGGCGACCTTGAAGCTCGCTTCGCGTCTTCGCCTTGATCTCGTCGAGCGTCACGTCGGGCGCCAGCTCGATCGAGCGTCAGGCCGCCGCCGTTGCGGTCGATGGTGAAGACGCCGAGATCGGTGATGACCATATCGACGACGCCGGCGCCGGTGAGCGGCAGCGTTGCACTGATGCAGCAGCTTCGGATTCGTCCTTGGCCGAGTGCTCCATGACGACGACGACCTTCTTGACGCCGCCGACCAGATCCATGGCGCCGCCCATGCCCTTGACCACCTTGCCGGGGATCATCCAGTTGGCGAGGTCGCCGTTCTCCGCCACCTGCATGGCGCCGAGGATGGCAATGTCGATGTGGCCGCCGCGGATCATGGCGAATGAATCCGCCGAATTGAAATAGCTCGTGGTCGGCAGCTCGGTGACGGTCTGCTTGCCGGCGTTGATGAGGTCGGGATCCTCGTCGCCTTCGAACGGGAACGGCCCGGTGCCGAGCATGCCGTTCTCGGATTGCAACTGCACGCTCATCCCGTGCGGGAATGTAGTTCGACACCAGCGTCGGAATGCCGATGCCGAGATTGACGTAGATAGCCGTCCTTGCAGTTCCTTCGCGGCGCGCGCCGCCATCTGATCGCGGGTCCAAGGCATCAGACATCTCCTCCAGCTCCGGCCGGCGCGTCGCTTGCTCGCTTGCGCACGGTGCGCTGCTCGATGTGCTTTGTCGCGTTCGGCACATGGATGATGCGCTTGATGTAAATGCCGGGCGTGACGATGTGGTCGGGATTGATCTCGCCCGGCTTCACCAGGTGCTCGACTTCGGCGACGGTCACCTTGCCGGCCGTCGCCATCGGCGGATTGAAATTGCGCGCGGTCTTGCGATAGACGAGGTTGCCCTCGGTGTCGCCCAGATAGGCGTGCACGATCGACGAGATCGGCGACGAGGCCGCGCTCCATGACGTAGCGCTCGCCGTCGAATTCGCGCTCCTCCTTGCCTTCGGCGATCTTGGTGCCGACGCCGGTCTTGGTGAAGAACGCCGGGATGCCGGCGCCGCCGGCGCGGATGCGCTCGGCGAGCGTGCCTTGCGGATTGAACTCGATCTCGAGCTCGCCGGCGAGAAACTGCTGCATGAAGGTCTTGTTCTCTCCCACATAGGAAGAGATCATTTTCTTGATCTGCCGGCTGTCGAGCAGGATGCCGAGGCCCTTGCCGTCGATGCCGGCATTGTTGGAAACGACGGTCAGGTTTTTGACCCCGGAATCGCGGATCGCGAGGATCAAGGTTTCCGGAATGCCGCACAGGCCGAAACCGCCGGCCATGATGGTCATGCCATCCTTAAGCAACCCGGCCAACGCGGACTTGCGCGTCCGCATAGACCTTGTTCATGAACGCTCCATTTCTGCCGGCACAACTTCATCTACGCATAACGCGAGCCGGCGGAAAGGTCAACTGCGGGTAGGAATAAGTCGTGCACGATCGGGAGCTGAACTTGCGGATGCGGATAGTAATTCCACGCCACGAACATGACCGCGAACAGGATCGCCGCAATGATCGCGCCACCAAAGCGGTTCCTGAAGGAAATGAGGCCGCCGAGCAATGCCGCAACGAAAGCGAACACCGCCATCATCGCACGTAGATCCAATTCACGGTCGACAGATCGATAGGCATCGTTTGCTCCTGAATAGCCCTTAAACCGGACACGTCGTCCGAGCTTACCCCAGCTTGCCGCCTTGCGCGACACCTTGGCGGCGCTCCGCACAAGAAGATATAAGGCCGCCTCGTAATCCTCCGACGGCGCCGACCCGGCGCGTTCCAGCGCGATCCCGCATGACCAATCTGCTCATTCTTCTGACGCTGCCGGAGCCGGTGCGCAATCAATACCGCGACCGTCTGCAGGCGCGCTTCCCCGAACTCACGATCAATGTGGTCGATCATCATTCCAAGGTCGGGCCCCATATCGCCACCGCCGACGCGCTTCTCACCTTCGCGCCGATGCTGTCGCGCAAGGTGCTGGAGGCGGCCACCAGGCTCAAATGGGTGCAGGCGCTGGGCACCGGCGTCGATAACCTCATCGACCAGCCGGTGCTGCGCAAAGACGTGATCGTCACCAACGTTCACGGCATCCATGGCCCGCCGGTGTCGGAAGCCGCATTGGCGACAATGCTGGCGCTGGCGCGCGATCTGCCGCGCGCGGTCCGCGCCCAGGACGAGCGGCAATGGCAGCGTTTCCCGGCGCAGCTCCTGCACAACAAGACCGTCGGCATTTTCGGCATCGGCGTTATCGCCGAAGCCCTGGCGCCGAAATGCAAGGCGTTCGGCATGCGCGTCGTCGGCGTCAGCGCGGCGCCGCGCGCCGTTGCCGGATTCGACCGCATGCATGCCCGCGACGAGCTTCTCGAGGTGGCCGGCGAATTCGATTTCTTCGTGCTGCTGACGCCGCTGACCGAAAAAACCCGCAACAGCATCGACGCCAAAGTGCTCGCCGCGATGAAGCCGACGAGTTTTCTGGTCAATCTCGCGCGCGGCGGGGTCGTCGACGAGCCGGCCCTGGTCGAGGCGCTCGAAGCCAAAAGGATTGCCGGCGCGGCGCTTGACGTGTTCAGCCAAGAGCCGCTGCCGGCCGATCATCCGTTCTGGTCGATGCGCAACGTCATCATCACCACGCACCAGGGCGGCTTCTGCGACGTCTATGTCGATTACGCATTGCCGACCGTCGAAGCCAACATGCGCCGCTTCCTTAACGGCGACTTCGGCGGCATGATCAACGTGGTGCCGCATTAGGATTCCGCGCCATTCAGGGTGCGGTCAGGAGAGAATTTCATGGAGCAGCTTTCGGAACGCCTGCAGACGCCGATCTCGACCGCCGAACTGGAACGGCGCTGGAACGCGGTGCGCGCCGCCATGGAGCGCGACAAGGTCGACGTGCTGCTGATGCAGAACAACAACGACCACATGGGCGGCTACGTCAAATATTTCACCGATCTGCCGGCGACCAACGGCTATCCGCTCACCGTTGTCTTTCCGCGCGACGACCTGATGACGCTGGTCAGCCAGGGCCCGTTCGGCGGCGGCGCCACGCTGGACGGCAAGAGCGACGGCACGCGCCGCGGCGTCAAGCAGTGGTTCACGACGCCGAGCTACTCGTCGTGCTACTACACGGCGCCCTACGATGCCGAGCTCGCCGCCAAGGCGCTGGCGCCCTATGCCGGCGGCACCATCGGCCTCGTCGGCACCTACCAGATGTCGTTCGCCGTGGTCGATTATCTGCAGAAGGGACGCTTCTCGAACACCAAGTTCGTCGATGCCTCCGACCTCGTCGACCGCATCAAGGTCATCAAGAGCGCCGAGGAGCAGGAGCTGGTGCGGCGCGCCGCCGCCATGCAGGACGGCGCCATGCGCGCCGCCTTCGCCGCGGTCGAACCCGGCATGCGCGATCGCGACGTCGCCGCCATTGCGCAGTGCTACAGCCAGCGGCACGGCAGCGAGAACGGCATTTATCTGTGCGCCTCGATGCCGCCCGGCAAGCCGGTCCAGTTCGCGCCAGCGCCACTACCAGAACCGCGTCATCCAGGAAGGCGACGCGATCGCGCTGCTGGTCGAGGATGCCGGCCCCGGCGGCATGTACACCGAGCTCGGCCGCACCTGCGTGGTCGGCAAGGCGTCGCAGGAAATGCAAGGACGAGTTCGCCTTCGCGCTGGAGGCGCGCAAGTTCAACCTCGGCCTGCTCAAGCCCGGCGCGCCTGCAAGGACATGTTCGCGGCCTACAACGACTTCATGCGCAAGAACGGCCGGCCGGAGGAGAAGCGCCTGCATTGCCACGGCCAGGGCTACGATCTGGTCGAGCGGCCGCTCATCCGCAACGACGAGCCGATGAGCGATCGAGAAGGACATGAACATCGTCGTGCACCCGACCTACTATCCGCGGCGGCACGTCTGTCCTGGGTCTGCGACAATTATCTGATCGGCCGGACGGCCCCGGCGAGCGGCTGCATCGCTTTCCCGAAGTCATCACCGAACTCGGCTGAAACAGCCCGTAACCGCGCTCCTGTGCGGCGAACGGTCGAATTGACCGGACCGCAGCGGCCCGGCAGCAGTGAATCCTCGGAGAGGAAGAAAACCATGAAGACCAAGTTTTTCGCCGCGCTCGCCGTGGCCATGCTCGGCGTTCAGCTTGCCGGCGAGCCGCACAGAATTTCCCCGACCGGCCGATGACCATGGTCATTCCGTTCGCTGCCGGCGGACCGACCGACATCCTCGGCCGCGTCATTGCCGGCCGCATGAGCGAGATACTGGGCCAGCAAGTCGTGGTGGAAAATGTCGGCGGCGCCGGCGGCATGACCGGTTCGGTGCGCGTCGCCAACGCCGCGCCCGACGGCTATCAATTCGTGCTCGGCACCGTCGGCACCCACGCCCAGGGCCAGACGCTTTACAAGAAACCGCTCTATAACGCGGTGACCGATTTCACGCCGGTTATCCTGATCGCCAATGTTCCGATCGTGCTGGAAACGCGCAAGGACCTGCCGGTCAACAACTTCAAGGAATTCGTCGCCTACGCCAAGGCCAACCAAGCCAAGATGCAGTTCGGCTCGGCCGGCGCGGGCTCGGCGACGCATCTCGGTTGCGTGCTGCTGAATTATATCATCGGCGTCAACATCACTCATGTGCCCTATCGCGGCACCGGGCCGGCGATGCAGGATCTGGAGGGCGGCCGCATCGATTATATGTGCGACATCATCACCACGGCGAAGCCGCCGATCGATGCCGGCGCGGTCAAGGGCTTGGCCATCTTCGACAGCAAGCGCTCGCCGGCGCTGCCCAACTGCCGACGGCCGCGGAGGAAGGCACGCCGAATCTGGTCGCCTATACCTGGAACGCGATCTTCCTGCCGAAAGAACACGCCGGAGCCGATCGTGAAGAAACTGCACGACGCCGCGCTCGAAGCCATGCACACGCCGGCGGTGCACGACCGCCTCACCGGCCTCGGCGCCGAAATCGTCTCCGATCAGGACGCGACGCCGCAACATCTCGCCGACCTGGTGAAGAGCGAGATCGCGAAATGGGCGGCGCCGATCAAGGCGAGCGGCGTCAGCGTCGAATAATCGTCGTTCCGGGCGGCGGATCGGCCATTGGCGCACTTCACTGCGGCCTTCGCAAAGGATGCGGCGGGACCAGAATTAACCGTGCTGCTTTTTGTCCGCGCTGTGCGCAAAAAATCCTCAATTGCGTCATGGTGAGGTCACGCCGCTTGTGACGAATGCGCGGCGAGAATCCTGGGACGGAGTACGAAATGCTGAGTATTCGCATCGCCGCGGCAGGCGCAGTGCTGGTCATGACAGTCGGCTGCGCGGCGGCGCAGAGCACAACAGGCGCGACGCCCGGCAAGCCGATCTCGCTTTTGCAAGTCGTCCAAAAACCAGCCAGAGTAAAGACCAAGCCGCACGCTAAATTCGTCAAAAGGTCGATAGCCAAGAAACGCGGCGTCGTTGCAGTGAGAGCGGGAAAGTCGACGCACCGGCGGCCACTCGCCCAAGCGGCCGCAGCGCCTACAAACATCTGGCCGGCACTTGAGCCGGACGCCGTCCCGGTGGTCCAAGCCGTCCCGGTCGTGGCAACCGACCCGGTATCGCAACCCCAGCCGGCACCCTCCGAGCCGGATCTCAAGGAACTCGTGGTCGACGGCCGGACGGTGCAGGTCGACTCCCCGACCGACGTTAACGCGATGGATCTTGCCGCCGACAAGCCCAGCGCCGCGGCGACCAAAAACGACAGTGCCGACGGCACGCCAGCCGCGCAACCAGCCGCACACGCGACGGCGGTGCAAAGTAAAAGCCCGGTCGGCAGCGCCTCTTGGATCGCGCAGGTGATGGCTGCGCTCGGCGGGGCGGTCGCGGCAGGTTCGATCGCCTGGTTCCTGATCGGTTCCGCCCCGCACCGCATGTACGGTTAGGGACAGCGGTCTTCTCCTCCCGGAGCAGTAGCAAGTAGCGAACGGCGAAGGTGGCCCAAGCCCCCGCCATTCGCTACTCTCCATTCGCTATTCGCTTTTCAGGAGGGCGGAATGAACAAATTTGCCACGGCGGCACTGGCGGCCTTGGGCCTTTTCGCCTCGACTGCCGCTCACGCCCAACAGAAAAAGGAGGTCGTGTGGGGCGCACCGACGCTCGGTTCATCCTACTATTGGGATGTGCTCGCCGCGATCGAACTCGGCTACATGGATCAGGCGGGTCTTGCCGTCAAAGCCGTCAATCACGACACACCGGTCCAGGCACTGCAGTTCCTGGCGACGGGCGCCACCAATATCGGCTCGATCACCACGGAACTCGCGATCTCGGCGGTCGACAAGGGAGCAGATTTCAAGTTCGTCGGATCGGAAGACGACAAGATCGCTTTCGTGCTGATGGCGCGGCCGGAGATCAAGAATTTCGAGGATTTTCGCGGCAAGACGATCGGCGTCACGCAGTTGCAGGAATCGACCGCAACCATGACTCGCCTCCTGCTCGAAAAGCACGGCCTCAAGCACGACGATTACAATTATATCGCGCTCGGCGGCTCGCCCAATCGCTACGCCGCGCTGGTGCGCGGCGCGGTCGCCGCCACGATGCTCAGCCCGCCGTTCGACTACAAGGCCGAGGACCAAGGCATGAAGCGGATGGGCAATGCCTTCGATGCCTTCCCCGGCGTTGGCGTCGTTTTCGTCGTCGACGACAAGTGGGCGAAAGCCAACGCCGATACGCTCACAAGCTTCTTGCGCGCCGCCGCCAAGGCCGAAACATTCCTCTACGACCCGAACAACAAACAGAAGGCGGTCGAAATCCTGGTGAAGTACACCAAGAGCCCGCCGGAAGACATCGCCAAGAGTTACGACTCCTTCTATCCGAAGGACCGGATCATGGCGCCGGACTTGATGCTGAAGGATAGCCAATTGCAACCATGGCTCGATCTGCGCGGTAGTTCTGAAAAACCGGCGCGCTACATCGATCTCAGCTATTTGAGGCACGCGCTTGGGCAATGAGGGCCGAGAATTTCCAGTCATTCCTGCGCAAGCGGGTATCCAGCAGGACGCTGGGGAGCCGGCGCTGATCAACATGCCGGAGCCGCCAGCACGCGTCGCGCGCCGTTCGCGGCGGCGCGCCGTGCTTTCAATTCTTGGCGGCCTTGTGATCTGGGAACTGGTCGGACGTTACGTGGTGACGAACCCGATTCTGTTCGCGCCGTTCTCCAAGGTGCTGCTGGCGGGCTGGACGCTTTTGGTCAGCGGCGAGCTGCAACGCGATATTGCGGTCAGCTCCGTCGAATTCCTGCTCGGGTTTGGACTGGCGACGATTGTCGGCGTCGCACTCGGCTTCCTGATGGCGACCAACCGCTTCACGCAGGACATTCTCGATCCGTGGGTGTCGTTCCTCTACTCAAGCCCGCTGGTGGCGCTCATTCCGTTTTTCATTCTCGTGTTCGGCGTCGGCATTTCGTCGAAGGTCGCGATCGTTTTCACGGTCGCGATCTTTCCAATCCTGCTCAACGCCTTTGTCGGCGTTCGTTCGGCCAATGCCGATCTCCTGGAAGTGGGCGCCGCCTTCAATTGCACGCGTGTGCAAATCTTCAGCAAGATCCTGTTCCCTGCGGCGCTGCCCTACGTCATCGTCGGATTGCGGCTCGGTATCGGGCGCGCACTCACCGGCGTCGTTGTGAGCGAACTGTTCGGCTCGACCGCGGGCCTGGGCTGGCTGATCGGCACCGCCGGACAGAGTTTCGATACGCCCATCGTGCTGTTCGGGGTGCTGATGTTCTCGACCATCGGCGTCGCCATGGTCGAAGGATTGAAATGGGTAGAACGGCTGCTGGCGCCTTGGCGCCGGACCGTGCAGGACGTTCGTTGACGACGTTAAAGTCCGGGCGCATCCCGTTTTGCTACGGGACCCGCCCGGTCGTTCATTTAAGCAGCGAGTACCCTTGCTTAGTTCGGCATCAGCACCTTGTCGACGACCATGATGACGCCGTTGCTCTGCATAACGTCGGCAATCGTTACTTTCGCGGCGTTACCCTTTTCGTCGGTCACCGTGAGGTCTTTGCCGCTGCCGCTGACGGTCAACGTGCCACCTTCGATGGTCTTCAGCGTCGCCTTGCCGTCGCCCTTCTTGATGTCCTTGTCGAGAGCTTCGGAATCGAGCTTACCGGGGACCACATGATAGGTCAGGATCTTGTCCAACGTCTTCTTGTTCTCAGGCTTGAGCAGCGTGTCCACCGTGCCCGCCGGCAGCGCAGAGAAGGCCTCGTTGGTCGGGGCGAAAACCGTGAAAGGCCCCTTGCCTTCGAGAGTGTCGACCAAGCCGCCGGCTTTGACCGCGGCGACGAGCGTGGTGTGATCCTTCGAATTCACGGCATTCTGAATGATGTTCTTGTTGGCATACATCGCAGCGCCGCCGACCATTGGGTCAGCCGCGAGTGCGGGCGTAATGAACGCGAAGGCAGCAACAAGCGCCGTGGCGCTCAATAGTTGGATCTTTCTCATGGCTAGCTCCCTGGGGGCGCCACGGGCCTTTGGAGAATCCTAGGCCGTCATGGCTATACTTCTCAAACGACTGGGATCGCTAATTGGATGTGTCAGCGCAAAAATAAATCACGCAGACCGGCAAAATCGAGGTACGAAATCGCCGTCGAAAAGTTTCGCTATCACGATCTAATGAGAAGAGATTGGTGTGACGGCAAAGCTCGAAGTCCAAACCCTCTCTAAATATTTCTACGGCCGCGCCGGCGGAGATTCGCAAAGTTCTCGACGCGATCAGCGTATCGATAGCGGATGGCGAATTCGTCTGTCTCGTCGGCGCTTCAGGCTGCGGCAAGACCACATTCATCCGCTGTGTCGCCGGCCTCATCGCGGCCGAAGAAGGCGAAATCCGCATCGACGGCAAAGTCGTGACGCGGCCCGGGCCGGATCGCGGGTTCGTGTTCCAAAACGATGCGTTGCTGCCGTGGCGCACGGTGATGCACAACGTGCTGTTCGGTCTCGAAGTGCGCGGCCAAAGCTTGGCGCAGACCAAGCCGACCGCCGAGACGCTGATCAAACTCGTCGGACTTGCCGGATTCGAGCAGCACTATCCGAGCGAGCTGTCGGGCGGCATGCGCCAGCGCGTCAATCTCGCCCGCGCGCTCGCCATCGACCCGGAAGTGCTGCTGATGGACGAGCCGTTCGCCTCGCTCGATGCCCAGACCCGCGAGATCATGCAGCGCGAGCTTTTGAAAATCTGGACGCAGCGCAAGAAGACCGTGCTGTTCATCACTCATCAGATCGACGAGGCGATCTACCTCGCCGACCGGGTGCTGGTTTTCTCTTATCGCCCCGGCCGGTTGACGGCCGACATCCGCATTCCATTCGTGCGGCCGCGTGAACTCACCCTCAAGCGCAGCCCGGAATTTTTGAAATACGTCGACGACGTCTGGAAGCTGATCGAAGACGAGGTCGTCTCGGCGATGAACGTTGAGGCGAAATAATCGGCGGTGTCACTCCGCCGCGCCGCGAAACGGCAGCTCTGCGGCGCCCTCGCCCTTCGCCTTGAGCGACTTGAACAAATCGAACGCGTCCTTGGGCTTCATGTTCTTATGCACGACGGAAGCGACCGCGGCGATCATCGCCTGGGGCGCGTCGGACTGGAAGATGTTGCGGCCCATGTCGACGCCCGAGGCGCCCTGCTGCACGGCATTATAGGCCATGGTCAACGCCTCGAGCTCGGGAAGCTTTTTGCCACCGGCCATCACGATCGGCACCGGGCACGATGCTGTGATCGTCTCGAAGCCCTCATCGACGTAATAGGTTTTTACGTACTGCGCACCGAGCTCGGCAATGATGCGGCAGGCGAGCCGGAAATACTTGGCGTCGCGCGTCATGGCTTTGCCCACGGCGGTGATGCCCATGACCGGAACGCCGACGCGCAGCCCGGCATCGACGAGCTTGGTCATGTTGTGCACCGAGCGGGTCTCGAACTCGCCGCCGATGAACACCTGGATGCCGACGCCGGCGGCGTTCAGGCGCACCGCGTCGTCCATATCCATGGCGATCTGCTCGTCGGAGAGTTCCTCGCGCAGAATGCTCGGGCCGCCGCTGGCGCGCAACACCATCGGTTTCTGGCACTCGGCCGGAATGACCGTGCGCAAAATGCCCCGCGTGCAGAACAAAGCGTCGCAGGACGGCAACAGCGGCACGATCGAAAGGTCGATGCGCTCGAGGCCGGTGGTCGGGCCCTGGAAATAGCCGTGGTCGACGGCCAGCATCACGGTGCGGCCCGAGGCCGGGTCGAACACGCGCGCCATGCGGTTTTTCATGCCCCAATCGAGCTGGTGCGAGCCTTTGAGATAAAAGCCCGGTGTCTGCTGCGGCTGATCGAGTGAGTAGCGTTCGCCTTCTTTATCGGCTTCCGGCATGGCGCTCCTCGTCTGTTGGCGTTGGGGTGGCAGAGCCATACGAAATTATGCGTCCGGCTTCAAACGGTCTGCGGCGGAATCCGATTGATGGGGCCGCCGCGCTACCCAGCGCCCGATTTTGGTCGGTGGCCGCTGACCTCGGCGGCGGCATCTTGGGGCAACGCCAGGCCGAAGGGGAGGCAGAGCAGCGCAAGCGTCGCGGCGCCGGCAAAAGCGACCATGAAGTCGGTAATGCCGAGCGTGCTCGCGCCGCGCCACGTCAGCGACAGATGCAGCAGCGCCGCCACGAACGAGATGCCGAAGCCGCGGCTCAATTGTTGCGACATGCTGGCGATACTGGTCACCGTGCTCATTTGCGGCTGTGGCACGTCGGCATAGGTCAAGGCCTGCGTCGCGGTGAATTGCAGCGACTGGAAGAAACCGGCGATGAGCAGCAGGACGAAGATCAGGACCAATGGCGTCGCCGCGGTGAAGAAAGCGCACATGATGATGGATGCGGCGCTGATCACGCTGTTGACGATCATGACGTTGCGGAAACCGAAGTACCTGAGGATCGGCCGTGCCGTCATCTTCATCGACATCGAGCCGACCGCGGTCGCAAAGGTAATGCTGCCGGAGGTGAATGCCGACAAGCCGAACACGACCTGCAGCAAGAGCGGCAGCAGAAAAACCAGGGTTCCGGCGCCGGCACGGAACAACGACCCGCCGCTGATGCTCGTTTGAAACGTCTGGATGCGAAACACCGAAAGATCGAGCAGGGGATGCGGCGAGCGCCACAGATGCCGCAGCGCCAGCGCGCCCAGCACGACGCCGAGCACCAGCAACACAACCACCTGGGTCAGTTCGCCGGGGCCGCGGTTGATCGCCTCGATCCCGTACGCAATGCAGAACAGCGAGATGCCGGTGAGCACAAAGCCGATCCAGTCCAACGGGCGTGGGGTTTCCTCCTTCGGGTTGTCGAAGAACATCGTTACCAGCACGATGCCGAGAATGCCGAGCGGGACGTTGACCAGGAAAATCCAGCGCCAGGAAAAATAGGTTGTGATGAAGCCGCCGATCGGCGGCCCGAGCACCGGGCCGAGCTGCGCCGGCACTTGCAGATAGGCCATGGTGCCGATTAGAGCCGCCTTCTCGACGCTGCGGAACAGCACCAACCGCCCAACCGGCACCATCATGGCGCCGCCGAGGCCTTGCAGCACGCGCGCCGCGGTCAGCTCGATCACGTTGCCGCTGAGCCCGCAGAGGATCGACCCGAGCGTGAACAGGGCGATCGCACCACGAAAGATGGTGCGACCGCCGAACCGATCCGCCGCCCAGCCGCTGATCGGAACGAACACCGCGAGGCTGAGAAGATAGGCGGTGACGGCGACGCTCAGCCGCACCGGATTGGTGTGGAGCGATATCGCCATCTGCGGCAGCGCCGTGGTGACCACGGTGGAGTCGATCTGCTGCATGACAATCGCCGAGGCGACGATCATGGCGACGACTTTTGGCTTCATTTCGGGGGACATTTTGGCGCGAAAAACTCGTTTCCGGCGGACCATAGCATCCGGGCCAACGTTCCCGCTGCTCTTCGGGTACGCTCTGGCCACGCTTTTGGCCATGCTTGCATTGTTCCTATTTTGTTCTAGTGTATAAGCCTGGAACGAATGAAGAACATTCCCGGCCATGATAACCCCGCCCGACGCCCTGTCGAAGGCGCGAAACCGCGCCGCCGTGATGGAAGAACTGCGCCGTCTGCTGCCAGGGGTGACGGCAGGTTTGCGTACCTCCCTGCCATTCGGCCTGCCGGCCCTTGATTCCTACCTGCCGGAGGGCGGCCTCGCCTGTGGCGCCCTGCATGAGGTGGTGCCCGAGACGCAAGGGACCATACCGGCTGCCCTCGGCTTCGTCGCCGCCATTCTGGGCCGTCTCGCGGCAAACGCCCCTCCCCCTTGTGGGGAGGGGTTGGGGGTGGGGGTCGGGGAGGGGATTCGCAGACGTCGGCGCAAGCGCACTCACTCCCGACCCCCCACCCTCCCTCCCCCACAAGGGGGGAGGGAGTCGCGAGCTCACCGACTGCAACTTTACCCGTTCATCTTCGTCATCCCCGCCTACGGCCTGCGCGACTACGGCCGTCCATATGGCCGTGGCTTCAACAGCCTCGGCCTCGACCCCGCACGCCTGATCCTGGTCGAAACGGGGCACCGGACACAAACGCTTTGGGCCATGGAGGAAGCGTTGCGTTCGGCGGCGCCGCAAGCGGTCGCGGGCATGATCGACAAGCTCGATCTCAAGACCAGCCAGCGCCTCCATCTCGCCGCCACCGATGCAGGCCTGCCGCTTTTGCTGCTGCGGCCGCCACAAACGCTGGAATCGAGCGCAGCGGCAACGCGCTGGCGCATCGGCACGGCGGAGGCCGCGCGCGACCGCTTCGGTCTTTTCGCACGGCCACGATGGCACCTGAAACTTGAACGCTGTCGCAACGGACGGCCGGGCGAATGGGTAGTGGAGTACGATCATGTCGCGCATCGTTTCAGTTTGGTTGCCGCGATGGCCGATCCTGCGCTTTCTCGCCGCCCAAGCGAAAAATCCGTCGCAAAAACCCATCGAGCCTGAGCGGCCGTTCGTCCTTGCCGTCACTGCTGCCGGAGGGCCGCGCATCGCCGCCTTGAACGAGGCGGCAGAAGCCGCAGGGCTTGCGGTCGGCGAGCCGTTGGCCGACGCGCGGGCGAAAGCGGACATGCTGCAGGTGCGCCCCGTCGACCCCGCTGCCGATGACGCCGCGCTGCGACGCCTGGCGTTATGGGGAACGCGCTACACGCCGACCGCATCGCCATGGCTCGAGGAATTTGGGAGTGAGGCGAACGGCGCCGACGGTTTTTTCCTCGACATCGAAGGCGCCGCGCATCTTTTTGGTGGAGAAGAGAAGCTCGTCGCCGATCTTTCATACCGGCTCAAAAAAAACTTCGGCCTGCCGGCGCGGCTTGCCGTCGCCGCCACCTCCGGCGCAGCCTGGGCACTGTCGCACTTTCATGCCGCGCCCTGCTGCGTGCTGCCCTCAGGCCAGGAAGCCGCAGCGCTGGCGGCAATGCCCATTGCAGCCTTGCGGCTTGCACCGGCAATCCGCACGACGCTGCGCCGGCTCGGCTTCAAAACGATCGGCACGCTCATCGACAAACCGCGCGCACCCTTCGCCGCACGATTTCCGACCGAGTTGCTCAAGCGTCTCGACCAGGCACTCGGCCGCGTCGACGAGCCGCTCGCCCCTGTCGTCGCGCCACCGGTCTATCACTGCCTGCGTTATCTCATCGAGCCGATCATCACCCAGGAGGCGGTCGTTGCACTAGCCAACCGCCTCATGGGGACCCTCGTGCATGTCCTCGTCCGCGACGACGTGGGAGCGCGCGCGCTGAGGCTGTCACTGTATCGCGTCGACGGTGCGGTCGAGACCGTCGATATCGGGCTCACTTTGCCGACGCGCAACGTCACGCACGTGGGCCGTCTCATCGACCTCAAGCTCGATGCGCTGGCAGCGACACGCGATGCCGGTTTCGGCTTCGAGGCGGTTGGTCTCGCCGTCACCCGCGCCGAGCGCATGGTCGCGCGACAGACCGAACTCACGCCCTCCCATCCCGCGAGCGGGGGCGGATCAGCGTGGGGAGATGCCGACCGGACGGAGCGCTGCGCGGCGCTGATCGACACGCTGCGCCAGCGCCTCGGCCCACAGAGCGTGCGCGGATTTATAGCCCGTGGCCAGCCATGGTCCCGAGCGTGCCGAGGTGCTGGCCCCTTTAACCGCCGAGGCGTCCGCATGGCCCGCGCCGGAGCAGGCGCGTCCGCTTTTCCTCTTGCCCCACGCAGAACCCGCCAAAGTCACGGCGCTCGTCCCCGATGGTCCGCCCCGGCAGTTTTGCTGGCGCGGCGTGACTTACGAGGTCACGGACGCTCAGGGGCCCGAACGCATCGCCAGCGAATGGTGGCGCGCACCCCCGCCCGGCCCTTCCCCGCTTGCGGGAAAGGAAAAGGCAGCGGAGCCAACACGCGACTACTACCTCGTGGAGGCGGCCGACGGTCGCCGCTTCTGGCTTTTTCGCGAGGGACTTTATGGCCGCGAGACGACAGACGCGCACTGGTTCGTGCACGGGCTGTTTGCGTGAGTAAGTGTGATGAGCGTGTGCGCTTACGCTGAACTCGCCGTAACCACCAACTACTCTTTCCTGCGCGGTGCTTCGCACCCCGAAGAGATGATCGCGGCCGCCGATGAACTCGGGCTTGCCGCCATCGGCATCGCCGACCGCAACAGTTTTGCCGGCGTGGTGCGCGCCTATCGCGAAGCCAAAGAGAGAAACATCAAATTGCTGGTCGGCACCCGCCTCGTCACCGTCGACGGTTTCGAGGCCATCACCTATCCGACAGACCGCCAAGCTTATGGACGCCTCTGCCAGCTTCTGACCCAAGGCAATCTCAAAGCCAAGAAAGGCGAATGCCATCTGACCTTCGAGGACATTGTCGGCTCAAGCGAAGGCCAGATTTTTATCGCGATGCCGCCGCTGACGCTGTTCGATCAAACTTCCGCTCGTCCCCGCGGAGGCGGGGACCCAGCGCTGGATTCCCGCTTTCGCGGGAATGAACGGAAAACGGCTTTCACCGAGCGCCTTGCCGCCTTGGCCCGCGCCGCGCCGCGCCGCACATTCCTTGCCGGCGCTCATTATCATCGCGGCGATGAACCGCGCCGGCTCGGCTTGCTGGCCGAACTCGGCGAACGCCTCGGTGCGCCGCTGGTCGCCGTCAATGACGTTTCCTATCACGCTCCGGAGCGTCGGACGCTGGCCGATGTCCTCACCTGCATCCGTGAGAAATGCACCATTCGCCAAGCGGGTTTGCGTGTTGCGATCAATGCCGAACGCCATCTCAAACCGCCGGTCGAGATGGCGCGGCTGTTCGCCAAATTTCCCGAGGCCATCGACCGCACCGTTGACATCGCCAAAGCCTGCACCTTCTCGCTCGGCGAACTTCATTACGAATATCCCGACGAGCCGGTGCCACCCGGCAAGACACCCCAGCAGCATCTCGAAGATCTGACATGGGCCGGTGCCGCGAACCATTATCCCAGCGATCGGTTTCCGTACGGTATTCCAGACCGATATCAAGAAGCGTCTAGACGAGGAACTGGCGCTGATCGCGAAGCTCGACTACGCGCGCTATTTTCTCACCGTTCATGATGTCGTCGCTTACGCGCGTGAGAAAAAAAATATCCTTTGCCAAGGACGCGGGTCGGCGGCGAACAGCGCCGTCTGCTTTTGCCTCGGCATCACCTCGGTCAATCCTGAAAACAGCAATCTTCTGTTTGCCCGTTTCATTTCGGAGAACCGCGGCGAACCCCCCGATATCGATGTCGATTTCGAGCATGAGCGGCGCGAAGAGGTGATTCAATACATCTACGAGCGCTACGGCCGCCATCGCGCGGCGATCTGCGCAACCGTCGTGCATTACCGTTCGCGCCGCGCCATCCGCGAAGTCGGCAAGGTTTTGGGACTGACGGAGGATGTGACCGCCGCATTGGCGAAGACCGTATGGGGCTACGGCGACGGATTACCGGACGATCATGTTCGCCAGGCCGGCCTCGACCCCGCCAATCCGGAGATCCGTCAGGCCGTCGCGCTCGCCAATGCGCTGATCGGTTTTCCACGTCACCTGTCCCAGCACGTCGGCGGCTTCGTGCTCACACGCGGGACGGCTCGATGAAACGGTGCCGATCGGCAATGCCGCCATGGACGAGCGGACTTTCATCGAATGGGACAAGGACGACATCGACACGATCGGCCTCATGAAGGTCGATGTGCTCGCGCTCGGCATGCTGAGCTGCCTGCGGCGCGGGCTCGATCTCCTGAAAACGCATTACGGCAAGGATTTTTCGCTAGCGACCATTCCCCAAGATGGCACGGAGGATGCGCAAAAAGTCTACGCGATGCTGTCGCGCGCCGACAGCGTCGGCGTGTTCCAGGTCGAAAGCCGCGCGCAGATGTCGATGCTGCCGCGGCTCAAGCCGCAACGTTTCTACGATCTCGTCATCGAAGTCGCGATCGTGCGGCCGGGGCCGATCCAGGGCGACATGGTGCATCCTTATCTGCGCCGGCGCGACGGCATCGAGCCGGAGCATTACCCTTCCCCTGCTTCGAGGCATGGACCGGCGAACGAATTGGAGGAAGTTCTCAAACGCACGCTCGGCGTACCGCTGTTCCAGGAGCAGGCGATGCAGATCGCCATCACCGCCGCGAAGTTCACGCCCGACGAGGCCGATGGTTTGCGGCGCGCCATGGCCACTTTCCGCCACACCGGAAAAGTCCATCTGTTCCGCGACAAGTTCATCAACGGCATGAGCGAACGCGGCTACGAGCGCGATTTTGCCGAACATTGTTTCGGCCAGATCGAAGGTTTCGGCGAATATGGTTTTCCCGAAAGCCACGCGGCGAGCTTTGCGCTCCTCGTCTATGCCTCGGCTTTTATCAAGTGCCACTATCCCGATGTATTCTGCGCCGCCATTCTCAACAGTCAGCCGATGGGTTTTTACCAGCCGGCGCAACTGGTGCGCGATGCGCGCCAACACGGCGTCGAAATCCGTGCCGCCGACGTCAATTTCAGCGCCTGGGATTGCACCCTTGAGCCGCAGGGAGGGTGCCATGCCGTGCGTCTCGGCTTCCGCCTCATTCACGGCCTTAACGAAGACGAGCTGAAAAAACTGATCGCGGTTCGCGGCAATGGTTTTTCCAGCGTCGAGCGGCTCGCCGCGATCGCCGGCATTTCGCGTTTTACCATCGAACGGCTGGCGGAGGCGGATGCGTTCCGCTCCCTGGGGCTCGACCGGCGTGCCGCATTATGGGCGGCGCGGCGGCTCGACATGATTGGTGCTCGTCCAGCGCGCGGGAAGGATGCCGCCAAGGCGGCGGAAGCGCTGCCGCTGCTCACACCGCATTTAAACGACGAGCTTTTCCCCGAACCGTCACTCGCGCTGCCCGCCATGCCGCTCTGCGAACATGTCGTCGAGGATTATGTGGCGACCGGGCTGTCGTTGAAAGCGCATCCGGTGCGCTTTTTCCGCGATCAACTCACCGCGCTCGGCGCCATTCGCAATACGGAACTCCGCAGCGACCCCCACCCCACCCTCCCCCGCAAGCGGGGGGAGCGGGACTTAACGATCACCGTCGCCGGCCTCGTGCTAGTGCGGCAGCGGCCGGGAACTTCGAAAGGCGTTGTGTTCATGACGCTGGAGGACGAGACCGATATCGCCAACATCATCGTCTGGCCGAAGGTTTTTGCAAAAAACCGCCGCACGGTGATGACCGCGCGTTTCCTTGCCGTACGCGGGCACCTGCAACGCGCGGGCCTTGTGATCCATGTCATCGCGGAAAGCTTTGTCGATCTCAGCTCTGAATTGTCCTCGCTCCGCGACGGCGAGCTGTTTTTGCCGAGCCCGTCATGTCCCACCCACCAGGAAGGCTCCTGGCGACCGCTCAAGAGCCGCGACTTTCATTGAGCTCATGCCCGTTACCCGAAATCACCGGATATCATCATGGAGTCAGAAAAATGTGCGGCCGCGCCAAACTTCCCGAGGATGTCTCCGAGATCAAGCTCGATCTCCAGATCGACTGGGACGAAATCGCCGACTACCGGCCGCGTTGGAACGCCGCGCCGACGTCGAAACTTCCGGTTGTCGTCTCCCGCCATGGTGAACGCACCCTCACGCTCATGCGTTGGGGCCTGGTTCCATCTTGGGCCAAGGACATCAAAATTGGTTCTTCAACTTTCAACGCACGCGCCGAAGGTATCGACACCCGTCCGGCGTTTCGCGCCGCCTGGAAGGCCGGCCGCCGCTGTCTCGTTATTGCCGACGGTTATTACGAGTGGCGCGAAACCGACAAACAACCCTTCGCTGTAGCGCTGAGCAACCGCGGACCGATGACGTTCGCCGGCTTGTGGGACGCCTGGCGCGCGCCTGACGGCAATCCGCTGAAATCGTTCAGCATCATCACCACACAGGCAAACAGCCTGCTCAGCCCGTTGCACCGCCGCATGCCGGTGCTGCTAGCCGCCGGTCGCTGGGCCGAATGGCTCGGCGAGACCCCTGTAACCGACGGCGATCTCAAAGCCATGCTCAAACCATACCCCGACGCGGCCATGGCGTTCTGGCCCGTCGACAGCCGCGTCGGCAACGTCCGCAACGACGGTCCGGATTTGTTCGCGCCACTCATCAGGCCTATCCGGATCGCCCAGGATGACCCAAGCAACACAACCTGAAATATCGATCACGCTGGGCGCCTGACAACGTTATCAAGCCATCCCCACATAGGAGTTGCACCGATTGACGGCGATCTATATCGTCCACCGACCGACGAGCGCAGGTTTCCCCGCGACTGGATCGCGCTAATGGGACGACGGGAGACCCGCGACACCGCGTCACTGCGGAAAGGTCGGCATCTGCGGTAATTCTTTCGTCTCGAACGTCGAGGCGAAGAACTTAAACGGCCTCGAAGATGGCCGGGAGGAAATAGTGCGGCCTTCCACCAGCCTTCTCCGCGACCTTGTTCGCAAGCGCGACTTTTACGCTGGCGGCTTGATGTTTTTGTTCGGCCTCGGCATTGCGCTCAAAGGATTCGACCTACCGGCCGGGAACTCTGATGCACATGGGCCCCGGCTTCTTGCCGACCGCCCTCGGCATCATTCTCGTCATTATCGGCATTGCCATTGCCGCGGTTCCGCCGCGACGTCTCCGGACGGCACCGATCGAAGACCAGCGCATCCTGCCGGAAAATCCGCAATGGTGGGCCTGGTTCTGCATTCTCATGAGCCCGGTGCTCTTCATCTTCTTTGGCTCCTATTTCGGCATGATCCCGGGGACATTCGCCTGCGTCTTCATCGCCGCGCTCGGTGACAAAAACGCGACGTGGAAAAGCACGATTCATCCTCGCCACCGTCGTCACCGTATTCGGCGTCGCCCTGTTCTCGTATTTCCTGCAGGTTCCGATGCCGATTCTCACGTGGAGGGGCGGCCTGTGATCGACACCGCACTGACGGACCTCTGGTACGGCTTCGGCGTCGCGCTCGAGCCGCACAATCTGATGTGGTGCTTCGTCGGCGTGCTGGTCGGCAACATGGTCGGCGTGCTGCCGGGCATGGGCCCGCTCGCCACCATCTCGATCCTGCTGCCGCTCACCTTCGGCATGAAGCCGGTCGCCGCCATCCTGATGCTGGCGCGGCGTCATGTACGGCGCGCCAGTACGGCGGCGCGATCTGCTCGATCCTGCTCAATTTGCCATGCCATCCGCCGCACGCGGTGACCTGCCTCGACGGCTTCCCGATGACCAAGCAGGGGCGCGGCGGCGTCGCGCTCGGCCTCACTGTGTTCGCCTCGTTCGTCGGCGCCTCCTGGGGCATCACCGAAATGATCTTCCTGTCGCCGCTCCTGGTGAGAGCGGCGCTGCAATTCGGCCCAGCCGAAGTCTGCTCGCTGATGCTGCTCGGCCTGCTGGCCGGCTCGACGCTGGCGCGCGGCTCGCCGCTCAAGGGCGTGGCGATGACCGTGCTGGGCCTGTTCCTCGGCTCGGTCGGCACCGACCTCGAGACCGGCTCGGAGCGCTACACCTTCGGCATGACCGAGCTCGACGACGGCATCGAGCTGATCGCGCTGGCGCTCGGCCTGTTCGGCATCGCCGAGTTCATGAACAGCGTCAATCAGGTCGCGCCGATCAACACCAAGTATACCAACGTCAGCTTCAAGGACATGCGGCCGACCAAGGCCGATCTGAAGCGGGCGTTCTTCCCGATGTGGCGCGGCACCATCGATCGGCAGCCTGTGCTCGCTCATTCCCGGCACCGGCCCGACCATCGCCTCTTTCGTCGCCTATGCGACGGAAAAGAAGATTTCCAAGACATCCGGAGAAATTCGGCACCGGCCTGATCGAGGGCGTGGTCTGCCCGGAAGCCGCGACCCACTCTTCGGTGCAGGGCGACTTCATCCCGACCATGAGCCTCGGCATCCCCGGCGACGCCGTGATGGCGCTGCTGCTCGGCGCGCTGATGATCCAGGGCATCGTGCCGGGGCCGCAGCTCATCTCGCAGCACCCCGACATCTTCTGGGGCCTGGTCGCGAGCTTCTGGATCGGCAACATCATGCTGGTGCTGCTGAACGTGCCGCTGATCGGCATCTGGGTGAAGATGCTGGCGATCCCGTACAAGTTTCTCTACCCGAGCGCGATGTTCTTCGTCTGCATCGGCGTCTACGCCGCCAACAACGACTTCTTCCAGGTCGGCGAGGTCGTGGTCATCGGCCTGTTCGGCTACATCCTGCTGCGGCTCGGCTTCCATCCGGCGCCGATCCTGCTCGGCTTCGTGCTCGGGCCCGCGCTTCGAGGAGAATTTCCGCCGCGCCATGCTGATTTCGCGCGGCGACATCGGCGTGTTCGTCGAGCGGCCGATCAGCGCGGTGTTCGTCGCGCTGTGCGTCGATCCTGATCGGCTCGCAGATCTACTTCCGGCTGCGCGGCGCGAAGGCCGATCTGGAACCTGCCGCCGAAAACGCCGGTCGCACGCCGGCGATGTTCCGGCGCAATTGACGCAGCAATCAGGCGCGCGGATCCCGCGGAATAAGCCGGACGATCAATAAGCCGAGCGGCAACGCGGCTGATCGCGTCAGGACGCCGCCGGTGCTCAGACCGCGCCCCAGCACGCGCGCCAAGCCGATCGGAAAACAACCGCGCATCCGCCGGCCGCTCGCCGTCGAGCACGCGCGCCTCGTCGAACAACAGATGCACCGCATCCTCCTTGAACGCGCGCTCGCTTTCGCCGAGCGCGGCAAGCGCAACGACGAGCTGATGACGCGGATTGACCTCCAGGATCGGCTTCGAGGCGGCATTCAGCCGCCCGGCGCCGGCCAGAATGCCGTTCGAGCGCGCGGTCGGGCCCTGATTCGGGCGCCACCAGGCAGACGGCGCTGTCGGTGAGCCGGTCCGAAGCGCGCACCTCCGCCACGGCGTCGCCAAGGTCGACTTCACGAAGGCGAGGAAATCCTTGACCGGCTCCGCAAGTCCGGCGTCGGCTCCGCCGCGGCGTCGAGGCGCGGGATGAGCGCGAGATCGGCCGCGCCCTGCGTCACCGACTTGAACGGCTTGCCGTCGAACGCCGACGCCGGGCATGACCCAAAATGTGTCGACCGGATCGGGCAGCAGCAGCACCTCGATGCCGCGGGCGCGGAAACCCTTCGAGATGCGGCGATGTTGCAAGCCGCGCGATGTCGTCGCCGGCGAGATAATAGATCGCGGTCTGATTGGGCTTGAGCGCGGCGACATAGTCCTTGAGGCTGCGCCATGTCATCGGCCGACGCCGTGGTCTTGAAGCGCGCCAGCGCCAGAAGCGCATCGCGGCGCTCGAAATCCTCGTAGATGCCTTCCTTCAGCACCGCGCCGAAGGTCTCCCAGATCTTGGCATAAGTTTCCGGCTCCTTGTCGGCAAGCCGCTCGAGCTCGGCCAGCACGCGGCTGGTCGCGCCCTTCCTGATCGCGGCCAGCAGCGGGCTTTCCTGGATTTTCTCGCGCGACACGTTGAGCGGCAGGTCGGCGCTGTCGACCAGGCCGCGCACGAAGCGCAGATAGCGCGGCAGGATGTCGGCGTCGTCGGTGATGAAGACGCGCTTGACGTAAAGCTTGATGCGGCCCTTGCGGTCGGGATCGAACAGGTCGAACGGCCGCGACGCCGGAACAAACAGCAGCGTGGTGTAATCCTGGCGGCCTTCGGCGCGGTAATGGATGGTGAGCGCCGGCTCGTCGAACTGCCCGGCGATGCTGCGATAGAAGTCGGTGTAATCGGCGGCCGTGATTTCGGACTTCGGCTTGGCCCACAGCGCCGCGCCATCGGTGATCTCGGCCGGCGCGGCGCCGGGCTTCTCGATGATCGCGATCGGCACCGGCACGTGGCCCGATTGCGCCTTGACCAGCCGCTCGATCGTGGAGCGCTCGGCATAGGTCTTGGCGTCCTCCATCAGGTGCAGCACGACGCGGGTGCCGCGGCGCGGTGCATCCGCCAGGTCCGCCGCCGAGACAGCGAATGCGCCCTTGCCGTCCGACGACCACAGCCAGGCCGTCATCGGCGCCGGCGCGGCGCGAGACCACCTCGACCCGGTCGGCCACCATGAAAGCCGAATAGAAGCCGACGCCGAACTGGCCGATCAGCGTGGCGCCTTCACTGCCTTGCGCCGCACTGCCTTGCGCCGCCTCGATCCGATCGAGAAACGCCTTGGTGCCCGAGCGCGCGATGGTGCCGAGCGCCTCGACCATCTCGTCGCGGCTCATGCCGATGCCGTTGTCCTCGACGGTCAGAAGCTGTTTTTCGGCAGTCGACCGCGACCGTGATGCGCGGCTTGACGTCGTCGCCGAGCAAGCGCCGGCTCGGCAATCGCCTCGTAGCGCAGCCGCTCGCAGGCGTCCGCGGCATTCGCTATCAGCTCGCGCAGGAATACCGACTTGTCGGAATAGACCGAGTGCACCATCAGTTGCAGCAGCTTGGCGACGTCGGCCTCGAACGGCCGGCTTTCGGTTTTGTTGTCCTCGGCAATGGTCATGATGGCGTCCCTGGGCAGCGAATTGTTTGTTCCGAAATGGCGAGAACAGGCGACGGATTCAAGACGTAAGAGATTCAGTTCGGTCGCCGCATGCGACACCCTCTGCCCGATGGGGAGAGGAAACAGAGCATCACACCGGCACCCTCACGGTCGCCCGCAATCCGCCCAGCGGGCTGTCGCCAAGCGTGATATCGCCGCCATGCGAGCGGGCGATGTCGCGCGCGATGGCGAGGCCGAGGCCGGTGCCGCCCTCATCCTGATTGCGCGCATCGTCGAGGCGCAGGAACGGCTTGAACACGTCCTCGCGCAATTGCTGCGGGATGCCGGGACCGTCGTCGTCGACCGTCACGGTGAGCCAGCGGTGATCGCGATGGCCGGTGATCGCGACGGTCGAGGCAAACCGCGCCGCGTTGGAAACGAGATTGGCGAGGCAGCGCTTGAACGCCGCCGGCCGCACCGTGACCTGCCGGCTGGCCGTGGAATGCGGCACTGGCGCGATGGCCGTGACGCTCGATGTCGAGCTTGAGCTCTTCGAGCAGCGCGGCCATGTCGGTCGGCGCCGACTGCTCGCCCAGATCGCCGCGCGCGAACGCCAGATAGGCTTCGAGCATGGCCGCCATCTCGTCGACGTCCTTCTTGACCGCGTCGATCTCGTGGCTGTCGCCGAGCAGGGCGAGCTCGAGCTTGAAACGGGTCAGGACCGTGCGCAGGTCGTGCGACACGCCGGCCAGCATGGTGGTGCGCTGCTCGATGGCGCGTTCGATGCGGCGCTTTCATTTCCAGGAAGGCGGCGGCGGCGCGGCGGACTTCGCGCGCGCCGCGCGGCCGGAAATTGGGCGCTTCGCGGCCCTTGCCGAACGCTTCGGCGGCATCGGCAAGCCGCACGATCGGCCGGATCTGGTTGCGCAGGAACAGGATGGCGACGGTGAGCACGACCAGCGAGGTCGCCACCATCCAAAGCAGGAAGATCCATGAATTAGGATCGTAGACGTCGGCGCGCCGCGCGAACACGCGCATGATCGTGTCGTCGAGCTTGATGCGGATTTCCACGATCGAGGAGCGGCCGACGGTGTCGATCCAGAACGGCAGACCGATCTGCTTGCGGATTTCTTCCGAAAGCGCCTCGATCGAGCTGCGAGAAGAACGGCTTCGGGCCGGGCGGCGGCAGCTCCGACTTGGGCAGGAAATCGACCACGAGGCCGAGCCGGTCCTGCGCGATGCGGCGCAATTGGGCGTGGTCGGCGTCCTGCGGATAGGTCTTGTAGACGTCGATCAGGGTGGCGATCTCCTGCGTCACCGCCGACGACAGATACTTCGTCACCAGGATCCAGTGCCGCTCCATGAACATGAAAGCGACCACCGATTGCAGCACCACCATCGGCACGATGATGATCAGCAGCGCGCGGGCATAAAGCCCCTTCGGCATCACCGATTTGAGCCAGCGCGTGAAGCGATCCCATGGCTTCGTGATGGGACGACCGACCGTCGCCGACTACACGCGCTGTGGCGCTGGCGGCCGAGGTCACCCGGCCCGCCGCCGCCCGCAGGCGGCCGATGCCGTCGTCAAAACTCGTCATGGTGCCGCTCATGACGCCGCGACCAGACGGTATCCGACGCCGCGCACGGTTTGAACGATCAGCGGATTGGCCGGATCGCGCTCGATCTTGCGGCGCAGGCGATTGACCTGCACGTCGACCGTGCGCTCGCCGACGCCTTCGCCGTTGCCGGCCAGCGCCTGGCGCGGCACGGTCTCGCCGACGCTGCTCGTGAGCACGCGCAGCATCTCGCGCTCGCGATCGGTCAGGCGGATCACCTCCTCGCCGCGGCGCAACTCACCGCGCGCGAGATGGAACACGAACGGCGCCGAAGCGCACCGATTCCGCCGGCCGCGCGGTCGGCGGCATGGCGCGCTTGAGAATATTGGCGACGCGAAGCGATAACTCGCGCGGCTCGAACGGCTTTGCGAGATAATCGTCGGCGCCGATTTCGAGGCCCATGATCCGGCTCTCTTTCTCGTCTCGCGCCGTCAGCATCAGGATCGGCACGCGTCGAGCCGGCGCGAATGGCGCGGGCGAAATCGAAGCCGTTCTCGCCCGGCATCATGACGTCGAGGATCAGGAGATCGAATTTGAGGCCTTCGAGCTTGGCTCTCGCCTCGAGCGCAGTCTCGGCGGTCGAAACACGGTAGCCCTCACCGAGCAGAAAGCGCGACAGCAGCGCACGGATGCGGCGGTCGTCATCGACAACGAGCAGATGCGGCGCGTCGTCGGCCGGAGTTTGCAGGCGTCGCCCGATCATGAGGCGCCGTCTCCGCCGCGCAAAGCGCCCGCGATCGGCATGCGCAATCAGGCGCAGAACGCGGTCGCGATCCTCGGCGTCGATCATGCCGGCGAGAAAACGCCGCACCGCCTCGCGGGCGTCCGGGCCAAGTCCGGCGAGCACGCGCGAGATGCGCTCGGTCTGCAGACCGGCGAGCTTCATCGCCAAAGCCTCGCCGGCCGGGCTCACGGAGAGGAGCCGCTGCCGGCGATCGTTGGCGCCCTCTTTCTGCACGATATAGCCTTCGTCGATGAGTTGCTTGAGAACGCGGCCGAGCGACTGCTTGGTGATCTTGAGAACGTCGAGCAGATCGGCAACCTTCATGCCCGGATTGCGATTGACGAAATGCAGAACGCGATGATGCGCGCGACCGAAGCCGAGAGTCTCCAACACCTCGTCCGGGTCGCCGACGAAATCGCGATAGGCGAAGAACAACAGCTCAATAAGGTCCCAGCAAAGCTCGGTCCGTTCGGCGCCGGTTCGACCGCCGTTGCGGCGGCGCGCGGCTTGATCCTCGTCGTGATGCTGATGTCGGCCATTCAAGCCTGCGATATTATGTCAGCTATATTGACATATTTCGGTTTGGTTGTTAACCGGGTGGCCTAAAGTCGCGACGCCATCGTGACCGCGTCGCCCCAGCATGACATTGCGCGGGGCCTTAAACAGCGCTGTCATGGGGTAATGTGACCATAACGGGAGTCGAGTCCCGAAGCAAAAGTCCAGGCGCGGCAATATCTTGATGCCGGATGGAGCCTACGACCCGAGGGAGGCAGGCCATGGCAGTGCCCTTCGACCAACGCCCCGACGTCATCTGGTTCGACGGGAAGCTTATTCCTACCGCTGAATGCAAGATCAGCGTGCTGACCCACGGCCTGCATTATGCAAGCTGCGTGTTCGAGGGCGAACGCGCTTACGGCGGCGTCATTTTCAAAAGCACCGCAGCATTCCGAGCGCCTGAAGCGTTCGGCGGAAATTCTCGATTTCGAAATCCCCTATAGCGTGGCGGAGATCGACGCCGCCAAGCGGCTCGTGCTCGAGAAGAACAATCAAAAGGACGCCTATGTCCGGCCGATCGCCTGGCGCGGCTCCGAGGCAACTTGGCGTCTCGGCGCAGAACAACAAAATCCACCTCGCCATCGCCACCTGGGAATGGCCGAGCTACTTCGATCCGGCCCAACGCCTCAAGGGCATCCGGCTCGATCTCGCCGAGTATCGCCGGCCCGATCCGAAGACCGCGCCGTGCCTCGCCAAGGCGGCCGGCCTCTACATGATCTGCACGATCTCCAAGCATCGCGCTGAAAAACGCGGCTATGCCGATGCGATGATGCTCGACTGGCAGGGCCGCGTCGCCGAGTGCACCGGCGCCAACATCTTTTTCATCAAGGACGGCAAGATCCACACCCCGATCGCCGATTGCTTCCTCGCCGGCATCACGCGCGCGACGGCGATCAGCCTGGCAAAGCGGCGCAACATCGAGGTGATCGAACGCCGCATTCTCCCTGAAGAGCTCTCCGGGCTTCACCGAGTGCTTCATTACCGGCACCGCCGCCGAGGTGACCGCGGTTTCCGAAATCGCCGACTGGAAATTCACGCCCGGCCGCATCACCGAGCAATTGATGAGCGACTACACCGCCGAGGTGCAGCCGAAAGGTAACGCCGCCGCAGCATAACGTATAGCGCAGCAACTTCGACATGCGGACTGAGCCGATTTAGCGTTCGGCCGATCAAAGCTTGGCTTGCGGGTCCATTGACCGCTCCGCCCATAGCCAGTCGGTGCCGCCGATCCGGGTATGAAAAAGTAAATCGTTCATTAACGCAAAATTCCCCGAACCCAAGTCCGGTCGAAACAAATTCCCAACGTATGGCCGCTAAATTGAGTCCCGAAGTGATTCCGGGACGAGTGGCTTGCACGACAATTTCCGCAAGGTTCGACGTTCGAGCACAGCCCGGACGCGACACTCCGTCGCCCGCGTTGCGGCGGCGGCATGCTTGCACGGTTCGCACCGGACGGCAGAGTGGTGTAATTGCTGATGACGGATGCCGGGCCACACGAAAAAGTCTCCCTGCCACCCGTAGATCACGAACGGCATGGTGAAGCCGCGCGTGCCAATCTTCGCGTTATCGAAGCACTCTTAAATCTTAAAGGCGATGAAGCCTCATTCACGGCGCTCTTTCATTCATTGCGGGCCGCGCTTGCCTTCGATGCAGCATTGATCTTGCAGCCCGACGGCCAGGAGTTCTGCTGTGTGGCCGCGGAACCGAGCCAGCTCACCGGTCAGCAATGGAACGCCGGGCCTTTGCTCCATGGCATCCTCGGTGGCCGATGTCTGGCAATCGGCGGCCAGCCAGCCAGCGCTGATCGACAAGCACTCCCGGCAGATCTGATCGCGGCAAACGAACCCGCCCTGCTTCTGCCGATAGCCATTCGTGACCGCCAGGGCGTGTTGGTGCTGCGACGAATGGCTGGCCAGCACGATTTCGGGGATTGGGACATCGTCGCCGCGCGGCAATGGTCCGTCATGGGCTTGGCGGCCCTCGCCATGAGCAGCGGCGAACGGCTTGGCGCTGAGATTGAACGTCTGGGCCTCCTGGCCGACGGTTCGCGGCAAGATGAAATAAAAGCGGCACGGGATCGTGATCTCCTCAAGGAAATCATCGACCTCCTGCCGATCAGCCTGACGGTGCAGGATCATGACGGCCATTTCATCCTGGTCAACGCCGTCGCGGCGACCAACCTTGGCGACGCCGGCCGAGACGCTTGATCGGATGCTCGCCGGCCGATTTTCTGCCGCCCGACGAGGCGGCGCAACGACGGCAATGGGAACTCGGCCTGATGACATTCCGGCGAGCTGGTCACGACCGAGGAGCTATGCGCGGACGCGGAGGGCGAACGCACCTGGCTGACCTCTCACAAGCCGGTTCAGCATTCTCGACCGCACCTTTCTGATGTCGAGCTCGAACGACATCACCGACCGCAAGCAGCATTCGAGAACGAGCTGGCGCGGCGCGCCTATTTCGACGATCTGACCGGATTGCCGAACCGCAGCCTGCGTCGAGCAGCAGGTCGAGGACGCCCTGCACCGCGAGGACAGATCGGCCCGCTTCGCGCTTGGCTTTCATCGATCTCGACAACTTCAAGCACATCAACGACTACTACAGCCATGCGATCGGCGATGCGCTGCTGGTGAAGGTCGCCGAGCGGATCGGCAAGTGCCTGCGCGAGACCGACATGCTGGCGCGCATCAGCGGCGACGAATTCCTGCTGCTGATCACTCCGGTCGAGAGCGAGGAGCACATCCGCACCATCGTCGACCAGCTGCTCGACAGTCTGAAGCAGCCGTTCCACATCGAGGCGTTCGAGCTCTTCACCTCGGCCTCGCTCGGCGTCAGCGTCTATCCCGAACACGGCCTGAGCTACGAAGCGCTGCGCCGCAACGCCGACAACGCCATGTATCGCGCCAAGAACGGCGCCAAGGGCGAAGCGATCTATTTCGACGTCAAGATGGGCCAGACCATCACCGCGCGGATGGAGCTTGAGCAGCGGCTGCGGCTCGCCATCCGCGACCGCAAGTTCTGCTGCGCGTTCCAGCCGAAGGTCGATCTGCACAGCCAGGAGGTGGTCGGCTTCGAGACGCTGGTGCGCTGGCGCGACGACGACGGCGAAATCCAGCCGCCGAGCACGTTCGTCGGTCTCGCGATCGAGCTCGGCCTGATCGATCCGATCACCCATTTCGTGCTGGACGAGGCGGTCCGCTCGATCGACCGCCTCGATCGAGGCTTTCGGCGCCGGAACCACGATCAGCATCAATGTCGCCGCCAAGCAGGCGGGCGACCTCAATTTCATGCGCTCGCTCCTGGAGGCGCTCGACGCCAGCCGGCTTCGCGCGCCGCATCATGATCGAACTGACCGAGGATGCCTTCGTCGCGCAAGAGCCAGTTTCAGATGCCAGTGCTGCCGATGATGCGCGAGCTCGGTGTGCGCGTCTCGATCGACGATTTCGGCACCGGCTATTCGTCGCTCGCCGTGCTCGCCGATATCACCGCCGACGAGCTGAAGGTCGACCGCTCGTTCATCACCGGCATCCACCAGCGTCCGCGCAGCCAGAGCGTGCTGCGCACGATCGAATTCGCTCGGCCACTCGCTCGGCATGACGATCGTCGCCGAGGGCATCGAGACGTTCGAGGAACTCGCCTATCTGCAGGCCGCGACGCGCATCCGGCAGGGCCAGGGCTATTATTTCTCCAAGCCCTTCTTCCTCGATGATTTGAAAGACGCCGGCCAGATGGAGCACGCGCACGGCCGAGATTGCGCGGCCGCAAGCAGCCGCCGGGCGCGGCATTGCAGATCGCGCAGAGCCGCAGGGCCTGAGGCAGTGCGCTTGAAGCGCCGGCTGCGGCCGAGCCTCGCACGGACGCGCGATCGTAAACGAAATCTACTTCGCCGGGCCAGCGTTTGCGGATCGACTGCGCTTGCGGCTTGCCGCGGCGCGTCGGCTGCGGATCGGGCCGATTCCGCGATCGGCTTCTTCAACAGGCTGAAGCGGCTGGGATCGATGCGCACGCAGGCGCCGACGGCAGCGGCGCCGCGCCGGCTGCAGCGGCGCCGCCTCGGCGGCAGCCACATGCTTGAGGTCGCGCGACGTATCGTCCGAATTCGACCCATTTCATGGTCGCGCCGCGCCAGCGCTCGACCACCGACGAGATGAAATTGAGATCTTCGGCGCCGTCTTGCAGCGCAGAGTCCTTGGCGAACGCATCGCTGCGCGGCAGCAGGTGCTGGCGGCAACTCGGTGAAAGTCAGCCGCGTCGGCAACGGCACGCCGACGCCGAACGCCAGCGCTTCGCGGGTGCCGAGCGTCGGCACGAATGCGAACAGGTTGGCGGCGGAATCCGATACCGCCGATCGCAGCAGCGCCTGGTCGCGGTCGTTCGACATGCGCATCGCGAACAGCGTGCTGCATTGGGAAATGATGGTCGGGTCGAGCTCCGCCGGACGCTGCGTGACCAGGCCGAGGAAGACGCCGTATTTGCGGCCTTCCTTGGCGAGGCGGGAAATCGCGCGGCGGGTCGGGCCGAAGCCGGCGGTGCGGTCGGCGGCGGCGTAGCGATGCGCCTCCTCGCACACCAGCAGCATCGGGCTGGCGCCGTCGCTCCACAGGCCGAAATCGAACGCCATGCGGCACAGCACCGAGACCACCGCGTCGACCACCTCGGCCGGAAAGCCGGCGAGCTGCATGATGGTCATCGGCTTGCCGTTGGCCGGCAGCCGGAACAACTGGCTGAGCGCCTCCGCCATCGTGTCGCCGCCGACATTGGCGTTCTCGAACATGAAGGCGTAGCGCGGATCGTTGCTGACCGTCTCGATGCGCGACATCAGCTTGTGATAGATGAGTCGCGACGAGCGGTTTTCGAGCTTGCCCATCCGCTCGTCGAGCTGGTTCAGAAGATCGGCGAGCCGGTAGGGCACCGGCGTGTCGACGGTGTAGCCGACACTCTTCGGATCGAACTTCTTGATCGCCAGCCGTTCAGCCGTCGAGCGGTACTGCGTGTAGGTCGCCTTCGCGAGCGGGATGATCTCGGCGAGGATCTCGACCTCCTCGTCGAGCGCCGGCCGCCCGCCGAAGAAGATGTCGACGATCTCCTCGAAATTGAACAGCCAGAACGGCAGCCGCAGGTTGCTTGGGATTGACGATGTAGGCGCGCTCGCCGAAGCAGCGGCCGTATTCGTTGTGAACGTCGAGCAGCAGGATGCGCAGGTCCTGGCCGCGCCTGCAATACCTGCTGCAGGATCAGCGCGACCGCGCTCGACTTGCCGACGCCGGTCGTGCCAAGCACCGCGAAATGCTTGCTGAGCAGCTCGTCGACGTCGACGCCGACGATGATCGCGCTGTCCTGCTGCAGCTGGCCGACCTTGATCGTCTTCGCACCGGGAGTCTCGAAGACGACGCGCAACTCGTCGCTGGTCAGCGCCGTGACCGGATCGCCGATGGTCGGATATTCGGTGATGCCGCTGCGGAACCGCAGCATGCCGTTGTGATTGGTGATCTCGCCGGTCAGATCGAGACGCGCGGTGCCGCGATAGCCCTGCTCACCGGTCCACCGACACATCGGTCACGACGCCGATCAGCAGCGCGTTGCCGGTATGGATTTTGAGGAATTTGCCGACGGTGGCGCCGGTGCGGTTGAGGCCGCCAATGCCGGGCAGGCCGATGCTGGCTTGCGAGCCGCTGACGGAATGGATTTGCCCGAGCGGTTCGCCCGGCGCAGCCAAAGTCCTCTGGTCCGGGATCGCAGTGGTATCCGTCATCGTCCGCTGACCGCGTATTTGTCACTCCGGAGCGTAGTGGGTAGCGGACAACGATCTAGAATCGGTAAAGCCAACGACAATTGCACATCGAAGCGCCGATGAATATCATGCATCCGTTCGGAGGGGTTTATGGGGCGTTAATAGTGTCTCTCAAATCGTACTTATGAGTGCCGCCGCGCTTGCCGGCTACGGACCGATGCTACGCCGCCGTGCGCTGCTGGGCAGAGTAATCTGTGGCGGCTTCACGTCGCGGCTTCGGGCAGCGGCGGATTGGCGAGCACCACGGACGTTTCGATCTGGCGGTCCGGCACCGTCCAATAAGCCCTCAGCAACCTGATTTTGCTCGCGGGCGAGACCAACACAAAGCCGTGGCGGCTATAGAAGCGGATCGCCCAATCGGCCGCAGCCCAGGTGCCGACCAGGATTCGCCGCGTGCTCAGGCGCCGCAGATGGCCAATGAGCGCACCGCCGACGCCGTGCCCCTGGCGTGCCGGCAGCACGTAAGCATGCCGGATGAGATCGACATCGTGCATCGATTGGAAGCCCATCACGCCGGCGAGCGCGCCCTCGACCTCACAGCCCCAAAATACGACGCCGGCGGCGATGTCGCTCAAGAGGTCGTCCATCGGCATATAGGGCTCGTGCCAGCGGTCCGACGGAATCACGCCCCGATAGGCCTCGGCGGCGGCGTTGGTGATCGCGAGAACACCAGCACGCTCGTCATCGCGGCAGAGGCGGATGTTGCTCATGATGCCAATCGACGTCCGTTACTCTCTGGACCGACGCGGCTCACTTTGCGGCTTCGCGCAGCGGCGGCGCCGACCAGCGCTCGGCCGCAGCGTCATCGGCCGCCTTGGCGTCGACCCAGGCTTTGCCCGAAGGCTTTTCGACCTGCTTCCAGAACGGCGCGCGGGTCTTCAGATAATCCATCAGAAACGCGGCCGCCGCGAACGCCGCCTCGCGGTGGCTCGACGCGGTCGCGACGAGCACGATGTCCTCGCCGGGCACGATCCGGCCGTAGCGATGAATCACCGTCACGCCGAGCAGCGGCCAGCGCGCGTGCGCCTCCTCGACATGGCGGGCGATCTCGGCCTCGGCCATGCCGGGATAATGTTCCAAGGTCAGCGCCGCGATCGGCTCGCCGTTCTCATCGGCGCGGCAAATGCCGGTGAAGGTCACGACCGCGCCGATATCGGTGCGGCCGCGCGTCAGCAGCGCCACCTCGGCGGCGACGTCGAAGGCTTCGCGCTGCAGGCGAATGGTCGTCGTCATGCTGTCGCTGCGTCAGCCGCCGGTCATCGGCGGAAAAAAGGCGATCTCTCCGGCACCGGCGATCGCGCGCATCGGCGCGCACGTGGTTGCGGTCGATCGCGGCGCGGATCACCTTCGGGTTCTCGAAAGCGTAGGCATATTCCTCGCCGCGCCGCGCCAGCCAGGCCATCAGCTCGCCGACGGTCGCGATGCCGGCCGGCGGATCGATCTGCTCCTCGGCCTTGCCGACGCGCTCGCGCACCCAGGCGAAATAGACGAAGCCTTCACGCATCCTCCTGGTAAAGGTGATGCAGCCCGGCCTGGAGATAATCCCAGCCGGTGTAGAGCGTCAGGAGCGCCGAGAGCCACAACAGCGTGATGCCGATCTGGGTGACCACCGGCACGATGGCATCGCCCGCCTCGCCGGCGATCAGAAAGCCGACGGCGATGAGTTGCAGCGTCGTCTTCCATTTGGCGAGCCGCGTCACCGGCACGCTGACGCGCAGCTCGGCCAGATATTCGCGCAATCCCGAGACCAGGATTTCGCGGCACAGGATGACCACCGCGGCAAACAGCGACCAGCCGTGAATGGTCTTTTCGGCGCCGAGCATCAACAGGCAGGACGCCACCAGGAGCTTGTCGGCGATCGGATCGAGCATGCGGCCGAGCGAGGATTGCTGAGCCCAGATGCGGGCGAAATAGCCATCGAGAAAATCGGACACGCGCGGCGGCGATGAAGACCGCGAGCGCGACCCAGCGCAGCCACAAGCCGCCGTGCAGGATGTTCTGCCAGAACATGCAGCCGACCACGACCGGCACCGCGACGATGCGGCCATAGGTCAGGATATTGGGCAGCGCGAGCGGATGGGCGCGCAGCCGGCCCGTGGTGGTCGTCGAATTCATGCCCGCACCATAGCGCCGCCGCATGATCGCCGACAGGCCCTGCGTTCCGCGCACGTGCGCGGCACATGGCCGCCGTCGGCGTCGATCGTTCGCGATCCTGGCGTCTGTCCGACCCTCTGGTAGCATGCCGCCGGTCGACTCATGCCGCCCCCTCATGGAAAAATTCGTAAATCCGCCGCGCCGTTTCGGCGCTGATACCATCGACTTGCATCAAGTCCGTGACCGAGGCGCGCTCGATCGCCTTGAGCGTGCCGAAGTGATGCAGCAGCGCCCGCTTGCGCGTCGGTCCGATGCCGGCGATCTCCTGCAGGCCGGCCTCGCGCAGATCGCGCTTGCGGCGCGCGCGGTGCGAGCCGATGGCGAAGCGGTGCGCCTCGTCGCGCAGCCGCTCGACAAAATAGAGCACCGGATCGCGCGGCGGCAGCTTGAACGAGTTGCGGCCGGGAAGGAAGAAGGTTTCGCGCCCGGCATCGCGATCCGGCCCCTTGGCGATGGCGACCAGCGGAACTTCGGCGCCGAGCGCCGCAAACGTCTCACGCGCGGCATTGAGCTGGCCCTGGCCGCCGTCGATCAGCACCAGGTCCGGCCAGGGCGAACTCGTCGTCGTCCGCGGCGGGAACCGCCGGTTGCTCGCTTCCCTCTCCCGTTGCGGGAGCGGGAGCCCGAGCGTCAGCGAGGGCGGGCGAGGTCCACCTTGGCTCGTCTCCGCAGCCGTGCCCTCGACCCGGCGCGCTAAGCGCGCCGCTCTCTCCCGTTCCGGGAGACGGGCAAGTAGGCGCAAGCGCGCGCGGCGCCTCGGCCATGAGCCGCTTGAAGCGGCGCCCCAACACCTCGCGCATCATGGCGAAATCATCGCCGGGCGTGAGCTCGGCCGATCGGATGTTGAACTTGCGGTACTGGTTTTTGCGGAAGCCGTCCGGGCCGGCCACGATCATGGCGCCGACCGCGTTCGAACCCTGGATGTGGCTGTTGTCGTAGACTTCGATGCGCCGCGGCACGCGCGGCAAGCCGAAGGTTTCGGCAAGCTGCCGCAAAAGCCGCTCCTGCGACGATGTTTCGGCAAGCTTGCGGCCGAGCGCCTCGCGCGCATTGGCGAGCGCATGCGCGATCAGATCCTTCTTTTCGCCGCGCTGCGGCATCGCTGACCTCGACCTTGTGGCCGCTCTTGGTGCTCGAGCGCTTCGGCCAGCAGCGCGCGGTCCTCGATCGTGATGCGAGATCAAGATCAGGCGCGGCGGCGGCTTGTCGTCGTAGAATTGCGCAAGGAATGCGCCGAGAGCACTTCGCCCGGCCCAAGCGACCGGTCGGCCTTCGGAAAATAGGCGCGGTTGCCCCAGTTCTGACCGGTGCGGAAGAAGAACACCTCGACGCAGGTGAAGCCGCCCTGCTGGTGGACGGCAAAAACGTCCGCCTCCTCGACGCCGCGCGGATTGATGCCTTGATGCGATTGAATCGCCGAGAAGCGCCGCCAGCCGGTCGCGGTAGACGGCGGCACGCTCGAAATCGAGCGCCGCGGACGCCTTTTCCATTTCGCCGGCCAAGCTCCTCCTTCACCGCCTTGCTGCGGCCGGACAGGAACGCATTCGCTTCGCGCACCAGCTCGGAATAATCGCGGAAACTCGATCTCGTTGGTGCACGGCGCCGAGCAGCGCTTGATCTGGTAGAGCAGGCACGGCCGCGTGCGGCTCTCGAAGAAGGCATCGCTGCACGAGCGCAGCAGGAACGCGCGCTGCAGCGCATTGATGGTGCGGTTGACCGCCCACACCGAGGCGAACGGACCGTAATAATGTCCCTGACGCGAGCGCGCGCCGCGATGCTTGAGGATTTGCGGCGCCCAGTGATCGCCGGTGATCAAGATATAGGGAAACGATTTGTCGTCGCGCAGCAGCACGTTGAAGCGCGGCCGCAGCCGCTTGATCAGGTTCGCTTCGAGCAGCAGCGCCTCGGTCTCGGTCCGGGTGACGACGAATTCGAGCGTCCGGGTGGCCGCGATCATGCGCTCGATGCGGGTATCGAGGCCGGTCGGCCGGGCATAGGCGACGATCCGTTTCTTGATGTTCTTGGCCTTGCCGACGTAGAGCACGTCGCCGCGCGCATCGATCATGCGGTAGACGCCGGGCCGCGACGGCGCGAGCTTGGCGTAGCTGGATGATGGCGGCGCGGCCCGCAGCGAGCGATCCCTCACCCGCTCGTCGCGGAATCCGCAACGGGCTCGGTCTCCTCCGCGAGAGGCAGCGACTGCTCCTCGTCCTCCGCGGCAGCAGCGTCCGCTCAGGCTCGATCTCTTTTTTCGGAATGCTCATGTGTCGCGAACGTAAGCGTTGGGGCGGCCCTGGGCCAGGGCTCGAGATGGTCGCCGGCCGAAACCGGCCCCGGTGCCCGGCGGCAAGGTCCGGATAGTTCCGATATACGCTTCCTTAACGATGACATCTTGGCAATTACTTACCGATTCACACCGCTTAACTTAAAGATCGCGATAAATTCTACCGAAAAGACCGCTTCGGGGCCTTTTCACGCGCACGCCCAGGCGTGCCGCGGCGCACGGCTCGGCCCGGTGCTTTGGAGGTCAGCATGAGGACGTTTGTTGGCGCGGCTTTGTCGCTCGCGATGACCAGCATGGCCGTGGCGGCCGACCTTCCGGTCGCGCCCTACTATTCACGCGCCGCGCGCCGCATGAACGCTTCCATTGCTGGGCCGGCCCCTATCTGGGCGCCACCGTCGGGCTATCAATGGGGCGACGTCAGCAACAACCCGACCAAGCCCTCAGGCCTCGCCGGCGGCATCGAGGCCGGCTACAACTGGCAGCGCGGCCAATTTGTGTACGGCGCCGAAACCGACATCAACCTGTCCGGCGCCGACGACACATTTGCGCCCTACCAGTTTTCCAATCCCTGGTTCGGCACGTTGCGCGGGCGCGCCGGCGTTGCCCTCGGCAATGTGCTGATCTTTGGAACCGCGGGTCTTGCCTATGGCGATCTACGCGCGCGGAGACCGCAAGCCTGTCGGAAAGCCACACCAGCCTTGGCTGGGTCGCGGGCGGCGGCATCGAAGTCGGCATTCACGCCGCGCTGGTCGGCCAAGGCCGAATGGCTCTACCTCGACCTCGCAAACCGCAACTATTCGCTGACCGGCACCAGCAATGGGCTGGAGACGAACCTGTTGCGGTTTGGCGTCAACTATCACTTCTAACGCCGACATCCGGTCGTTCCAGGCAGCACTGTCGAGCGACCGGCAAACCATCCAGCCATGTCCGGCCAACAGTGGATAAGCCGTTCGCAGTGGAGCGGCCACAAAACTGATATCCATTAACCATATTTCAGGCTGCCTTAAGACATAATTTGTGATAACCGTGGCTGCGGACAGTCATATTTTGACACATTGTTGACGCGAATTAGAAGATACCTGTGTCCTTCCCGCACTAGACGCAAATTCGATTACGAATACTATCGCAAGACCTACTCGAATGGAGGTCTTGAAATGAAGCGTTTGTTTCTTGCGTGCGTCGGCGTGGTGGCGCTCGCGGGTACGGCGGCAGCGGCCGACCTCCCGCGGCCCGCGCCGATGCTATCCCCCCAGGCCCCGGTCTATGCTCCGGCCTACACCTGGAGCGGGTTCTATCTCGGCGTGAACGGCGGCGGCGGCTGGGGACGTTCGTCCTGGAGTTCGACCGGCCCGTTCAATATCTCGGGCGGACTTGTCGGCGGCACGGTTGGCTATAATTATCAGGTCGGCCAGGCCGTCCTCGGCGTGGAAGGCGACATCGATTACGCCGATATCAGCGGCTCCGGGCCTAGTACTGCCTGTCCGTTCGGCTGCAGGACGAAGGACAGTTGGCTTTCAACCGTCCGCGGACGGCTGGGTTATGCGGCTGGCCGCTTTATGCCCTACGTTACCGGTGGCGCCGCCTTCGGCGACATCCGCGCCTCGAGCCCCGGCTTTAGCGGTGTCAGCACGACTAATGCGGGCTGGACGGTCGGCGGTGGCCTCGAGTTCGCTCTTGCCGGCAACTGGACGGCCAAAGCCGAATATCTTTACGTCGACCTCGGCAACGTCGGTTGCGGCCTGAGCTGCGGCGTGACCACGGTCAATAACGTCAACTTCCACGCCAACCTGGCGCGGGCAGGCCTTAACTACCGGTTCTGATCTTTCGGGGGAGCCGCGTCTGCAAGCCCCGGGGCTAACGCCCCGGGGTTTTTTGTTTTTGAAATACGCTTCGCGCCGACGATGACGCCCGCCTACGTCGTAGCCTTCGTGCGGTTTACGCGCGACACGACATTCAAATGCTCGGCCTTCGCGCCGTCTTTGAAATCGCGGGCTTCCAATTCATACGCTACCGCATGCGACGATGTTGCCGGCGCGGACGAATTATATGACTATGACCAGCAAAGAGGCTGAGACCACCAAACGCGGAGCAGCATCATGCGTGCCCTTGTCATATTGGTCGCCGCTTTCATCGGCTTTGCCACGGTCGCGCATGCCGCTGACGACAACGTCACCGCCGGACAAGCCGTGATCCGCTCTCAGGAGGAAGCCATCAGCCGCGATGACGCGGCCACGGCCTATAGCTTTGCGGCCCCTGCCATAGCGAGCCAGTTTCCGAGTCCCGAAGTCTTCATGTTCATGGTCCGCAACGGCTATACTCCGGTCTACCGTCACAAGAGTTTCGAGTTCGGAGTCGCCACGGTTGTGGACGGAAAGATCAAGCAGGACGTCCACATCGTCGATGATAAGGGCGTCGAGTGGGAAGCGCTCTATACGCTGGAGCAGCAGCCCGACGGCAGTCTCAAGATCAGCGGATGCGTTCTGACGAAATCGGTGGGAGCTTAAAGCCTGAGGCTCCACAGAAACACGCCGATACTGCTCGCGGGCAGCAGACACGTGTGTGATCACCCCGGCGGCTTCGTCGCAGCGAACGCCGGTACGCGCGCCGCGAAGGTGTCGAGCCAGGCGACGAGACGGGGATGCCCGCCGCGCCAGTCTCCACCAAAACGAAAATCGCGATAGCCAAGCGTACAGGCGAGCGCGATATGCCCGACATGTGGCATAGCGTCGAGCGGCGGCGGGACGGCCTCCAACGCCGCGAGCCCTCGCGCGATTTTGCCGGCCTGATGCTCGAGCCATTTCGGCTCGTGCTGCTCCGCCTTGCGCCAGCGGGTCTCGTAGACGGTCAGGATCGAGGCGTCGAGGACGCCGTCGCACAGCGCCTGCAAGCGCAGCGCGGCGAGACGCGGGTCCGCCTCGCGCGGAATAATCTTGCCGCCGCCGGCGCGGTGATCGAGGTAGTCGAGGATCACACGCGAATCATAATAGGCCGTGCCGTCTTCGGCGATCAGCACCGGAATTTTGCCCAACGGATTCTGCTGGCGGATATTGTCATTGACATCCGTGGGATCGGCCGCCTCGATCATCACATCGTTGTCGAGGCCGAGCAGCGCCAGAGCCAGTCGCACCTTACGCCCGAACGGCGAAGCGGGTGTAGAACGAAGCAGCATCATTGCGGCACCATCATCATTGCAAAACCCTTATTGGAGCAGGACCATTACTGGGGATTGTCCAGGAAAGCCGCCGCAGACAACAACGCCTGCCCGGCGACGAAATGAGAGAACCGCCGCGCTGCATCAAACTCTGCGCCGCGCAGGCGCGCGGACGCCATCGTGAAGCATGATCTGGAACAGCCGAAACCGATTTTCCGAAAAGATCATGCCTCATCAAAACTGCCAGAGCACCAAACAATTCAATCCAAGCGATCGCGTCTAGCCGTTCACGACGAGATTGACTGCTTTGGGGCCCTTGCCCTTCTTGTCGGGTTCGACGTCGAAGCTGATGTGCTGTCCTTCGACCAGCGACTTCAGCCCGGCGCGCTCAACAGCGGTAATGTGCACGAACACATCGCGGCCGCCGTCATCTGGTTTGATAAAACCGTAGCCACGTTCACCGTTGAAAAACTTGACCACACCACCCATTGCCATCGAGAAACTCCTTCCCCGTGGTTCCTTCACCGTCGACCCCCACGGCACGACGGCTAGGCTGGACATCCACACGGGCAAAGAGCATCAGCCGCTGACGGCATTAGTCACACGGCATCAGTCACTCCGCCGGCCCCCCACAGGAGGCGGAACGTCTAAGCCAGCCCTCATCAATTAGACCAATTCGTGCTTGTGGAAAAGTGGTCTGCTAACCTTCGGGCACCGGCCAGTCGAGCCGATGCGCCGCTTGCGGGCCGAGCGCCCGGCACAGCGCCGGGAGCAAAATCCTCAGATCCTGCTCCAGCGTGAACGGCGGATTGACCACGATCAGGCCGGACCCGGTCAGGCCGGCATCGGCGTACGGCGCCGCCACCATGATCTCGCAGCGCAGAACTTTTGGCACGTTGAGCCGCTTGAGCCGTCGTGCCAGTGCGTCCGGCGCCTCGCGGTCTTTGATCGGATACCACAGCATGTAGATACCGGTCGGCCATTTCCGGTGCGCGGCCGCAAGCTCGCCGGACAGGCGCATGAAATCGCCGGGCTGCTCGAATGGCGGATCGACCATGACGACGCCGCGACGCTCCTTGGGCGGCACATAGGCGCCGAGCGCCATCCAGCCGTCGATGGCGAGCACTTTGATGCGACGGTCGCTGTGCAGCAGCGGTTTTCAGCGTGGCGGCCGCGTGGGGTTCAAGCTCGCAGGCAATGAACCGATCCTGCGGCCGCAGCAGACTTTGCACGATCAGGGGCGAACCCGGATAAGCGCGCAGCATCCCATTCGGGTTGAGCGCGGCGACGACATCGAGGTACGGCGCGAAGAGCGCTCCCTCCCCATCCGCTCGCGCTCGCGCCGACGGCGCCTCCCAAATGCGTGCGATACCGTCACGCCATTCCCCGGACCGCGTCGGCTCCGCCGCCGAGCAGGTCGTAGCGGCCGGCACCAGCGTGGCTGTCGATGACGCGAAAGGCCGCGGGCTTGCCGCGCAAATGGGTGAGGATACGCGCCAGAACGGCATGCTTATGCACATCGGCGAAGTTACCGGCGTGGTAGGCGTGGCGATAATTCATGGCCAGGCGCTCGCAGCCGCCGCCCCGGTCCCGACCGCCATCGCATTTCGGACATTCGATAAAACTTTATCGGCCCAATTTTCAAGATGGTCACACGTCACGGCTAAATACTCATGATCGAATGACTGCGACGGGCCAATCCGTGCACGTCTCGGTGTTTTGGGCCGGAAAAGTACGCCATGTTCCGAAGCTTGATCGCAGCGGCGGTAGTCTATGCCTACGGGCACCCCGCGTTCGACGGCTATCGCCCAAGCATCCTCGATAAGCCTCTGCAGGGCTTCTATGGCGACGTCAACATCGCGGCACGGAACGGCCGCAACGTTCTCGCCTCGTTCGACGGAGCCCGCGCGGTGAGCTACCTCAATTATTATGTCCAACGCATCGACACCGAGCTGCGATCAAACAAATAATCGTTGCGCGCTTCAGCTCTGAGGGGCACCGCGCAGGCCGAAGATTTGGCGTGCGGGGGCGCGCGGAGCGGCGACCCGCGGCAACGCTTTGGCACGCCCGACTGCGTCAGCGGTCTCTGCCGCGATGGCTGGCGCAGGCACAGCCGCATCGCGCCGTCCCACCAAATACCCGTGAGCACGCCGCAGCGCGGCAAAGACCTTCACCATCAATCGCGTCATGACGAGAATGGCTGTCGGTAGGCCGATGACATGGGTGGCGATGATCGGCACCGCCAGCGCAAGGGCGTTCGGCTGTACGATGGCCGCGGCGACGTAAACCGGAGCCCACACCGCAAGCGTGAGCGCCGTGTTGGCCACCGCTGCCAAAATTGCGAACGGACTGGAGGCGTCGCAGATCCAGTAAAACAGCACCGTGGCGCTATCGACCCGACATGCGCCCGACCCGAGAAACACGCTCGGCCCCCAGTCGAGAGCCCAAATGGTCAACGCCCAGAGCGCGATATAGCTGAGCCCGGACTGCCAGGCCGCAAACCGCAGGTAATCCTTGAAACGACGCATAGCCGGCCTCGGCCCAACGATCCGGCACCGGCACGGAAAGGCCACGTGCGGCGCACGCCTGTCGCGATGGAGCCTAGGACCAAGGCCTTACAACATCGTTGCAAGCACGCGCACCCGAAGCGCGAATCCGGTTCAATTTCCGCCCGCACCCCGCACCGGCGGCATGACAATCTGATCGCGCCGGCAGCTACGGCGGGCGACGTCAGGACAGTCGCGAAACTGCAAGTCCTTGGAGAGGCAGACCCGAATTTCGCTGAGCCGATTCCTGGAGCAATTCACGGCGATGCCGCTTTGCGTCAAACCGGGGTTGGCTTTGATGAAGGCGTCTTCGACCGCGCCCGGGGTAACGCTGAGCGGCTGCTGCAGATCGGTATATTCGGACGGGATTTTTATCAACGCCCGCGCCTTGCGCACGGTGTCGAAATAGGCCTGCGGCGAAAGCCCCGAACACGTTCCGTGCTTGTCCCACTCGTTATAGATGAGGCGCGGCGCCGGCATCACATCCAGCATGGACGAAACAATGCCGCGATAGAGCCGCGGCGACGGCACCTGGCAGCGCTCCGGAAAGCCCTTCTCGTATTGCGGCCAGAGGCCATGCACGACGAACGCATAAGGACGCGCACCGCATTGCGGCCCCGCCGCGCGGCCGCGACCACGCTCCGCGGCCTCGGCACAAAACGACGGCGACCACGACAATGACAGAACATAGAAGTCGAAGTCCCCCGGCTGATTATCTCGCGAATCCTGAGCCGGCGCCTGGACCGGCAGTCCAGCCAAAAGAAAAGCCGCGCAGGCCGCACGAATAACGGACTTGACCATAAACATCCCCTTTTAGGCGTAACCCCGCTGCAAGACTGACGGAATCATTATAACGCGTCGCTGCGAACAAATAAAGAACACAATCAGAGGGCCAATCGAAGGGCAATGGGCCCTCACAGAGCGGAACTTGGGACCTCTGGCGAGCAGACCTTCCCCCACCTAAGTTTGACCTTGTCCCGTTCGAGACCTGAGGGCATCACGCATGGCTGTCTACCGCCTCTACAAGGACAAGGCGTTTGAGCCTGAAGCGCTGACGATGATGACCAGCGCCTATGCGGATGTCTGCCGCACGCTTGGTCTAAACATCCATGACCATTCCGAGGCGAACGTCGTCGCCAAGACGGTTATCGAATTCGCGCAGCGTGGCGCGCGTGATCCAATGCGTCTTCGACAATGTGTGCTAGAAGCGCTGCGCGACTAGCCGTGGCGCCGTTTAGGAGCGTTCGGCCGCGGTCCAGCAGGCCAAAGATTGCCGGATTTTAAGTATTGTCTTGATGGCAGGGGACTAATCTGCCCCGGGTGGGCGAGCAGGCAAGCGCAACACGGATGACGGCTTAAAAGCATACGGGTGAGCCATGAAGATCGGCCCATTGAAGATCGGCCCAATGCAAATTCTGCTGGTCGCATTCGCCATGGTCATGACGACGGCGAACGCCGAGGCCCAAGGAATGGGCGGCAGCCACAAACGCCAGGCAAAATCCGCCAAGACCGAACCGCAACAGCCCAGGGCCGACGATAAAGCCTACAACGCCGCGCTCAAAGGCATACCGAACAAGCAATTCGACCCCTGGCACGCCGTGCGCTGACGGTCGTCTCGCTCAAGGCTTTGCGGCGCGGCAGTCTGGGTTGTAGGCGTCGTTGCGATCGAGCCCGACAACGCAAAAATTGACGCCCCAAGACAGGCCGATGATGCCGGTGTCTTCCGCGATCGAATAATAGATCGGGTGCCTGAGCCCGTCATTGATCAGCGCCGTGCCGCTGCAAAAGCGGCGCGGAATCGACTGCGCGGCCCAGGGTTCGAAGGCATTCTCCCGAATATCTTCCACGCCCACGATCCGCAGATTGGAATTCCAGAATTCCCATTCTTTCTGATGGAAGTGGGAGATGATGCGATCGAGCGCGGGGGCGTAGTCGCACGCTGGCACCACGCGGTCGTAGCGCGGCCCGCTCAGGAAAAAGTTCTTTTCAAGAAAGCTCGCCGCGCGCGGCTGCGACAGCGAAATGATGCTGAACACCAACGCAAGCGCGATCGACGCAATACGGCCCAACATGGCCTCTCTCCCGCTGTACCGCGCAAACGTGCCGTGGCGGCGGCGGCCGGTCAAGGGCGCAGAGCGCTTCCGGAGCGGCTTACCGGCCGACGTGTCATTGCGGCCACGGTCGTCCCCGACAACGCCCGGCGTGAGACTATCGCAATGGGGCCAGATACGGAGCCGGCCTGCGGTTCGACCGTGGCACTACCACGCTCGTGATATCGCCTCTACGCTTACCAAATTGATTCGCGGTGAGCGCGTTACTGAGCGGACATTGTTGTCGAGAGTTTGCGGAAAGTGAAGCGTTGGACGTTCGCGGGCGAAGAGCTTCGCCGGCGACGACACTCAATAACGATTGCGGTGCCCGGCGGCGGTGGCCGACGGGCGCATGGAGAGATCAATATGGGCGACGTGCACCGGCTGCTCACTCCCGAGCCGTCGTTTGGCCTGCAAGCGGCAGGACAATTGATGACTACGGTCTTCGCATCATGGGTGCAGGATCTCGCCTTGCTGGTTGAAAGCGTTGAAGCGATTCGTCCTCCCGGCGCTTTGCCGGATTGGCAGCCGGGCGCCATCGTGCGGCTGCCGTATTCCAAGAACAACTGCTCCGACGGCGAGATGGTCTGCAGCCAGGCGCTGATGGCGCTGGCCGACACCGCCATGGTCATCGCCTGTTCGGCGGCCTGGAACGGCTACCGCCCGATGAGCACGATCGATCAGACCACGCACTTCCTGCGACCGGTGAATTTCGACATCGTCGCCGATGCCCGCGTCGTCCGCATCGGCCGCAACACCAGTTTCGGCCGCGTCATGCTGCTGTGCGCCGCCGATCAGCGGCCGGTCGGCATGGTCGCGAGCGCGTATTCGATGTCCTGAGCCTGCGTCGGATTTGCAATCGCTTGCGAAAACCGGTTTCCACTTTTCGCGATCATGTTCTAAGCTTTCCCACCGGGCGTGAGGCGGGAGGCTCGTTGCAATGCGTTGGAATCCTCTGATCTGGACTGCGCTCACTGTTGCGCTGACGTTCGGCGTCGCCGGCGCGGCGCTGGCCAATCTGGTCGGACCGGGCCCGGGCATCACCGGCAACGATACCGGCGGCATCATTCCTTATTCGCCCGCTCTGGAAGGCAGCTACCGGGACATCGCGGCATCGTTTTGCGCACGCTGGGGCCGCTTGTCCCATGTCACCAGCGTGCATCGCAGATACGGCGATTACATCAGCTTCGTCTGCATCGATAAGCCGTGGATGATTCACTGACTCGGAATCGGTCGGGCCTATCGCCTCACCGCCAGTCGCCGACGACGGCCTGGACCAGCGCAAGCGCCGCAACCGCCGCAGTGTCGGCGCGCAAAATCCGCGGACCGAGCGAGAGCCGAACCACGTTCGGCAGCTTAAGCAGCGCCGTGCGCTCGTCCTCGGCAAATCCGCCTTCGGGCCCGACCAGCACCGCAAGCGGCGATCGCGGCGGCACAGCGCCCAGCGCCACGGCTGGATCGGCGATCGCGGCATCCTCGTCGCAAAATACCAGACAGCGCGCCGGATCACGCTCGGCCAGCAGGCGGGCGAACGGCAGCGGCGGCATGATCTCCGGCACGGTAAGGATGCCGCATTGCTCGGCCGCTTCGATGGCATTGGCACGCATGCGCTCGGTATTGACGCGCGCGACCTGGCCATGGCGCGTGAGCATTGGCTGCAGCCGGGAGGCACCCATCTCGACCGCCTTCTGCACCATGTAGTCCAGTCGCGCGGCCTTGAGCGGCGCGAACAGGTAATGCAGATCCGCCGCCGCGGTCTGGGCGCGGGTCTGCCGGTCGATCAGGAGGCCGGCAGCGGCGCGCCTGGGCACCTCGAGCGCCGCACCCCATTCGCCGTCGCGGCCATTGAAGACGAGAACGCGATCGCCGGGCTTCAACCGCAGCACGGTGGTGAGATAGTGTGACTGCGAGCGGTCCAGCATAACCACTGCGCCGTCACCGAGCGGCGCGTCGACGTGAAGACGGGGGCTGCGAAAATCGTAGCCAGGCATGGGCAAATTCCAGGCTATATTCGGGCCAAAATCCGAGTCGACTAACCGCGTTGAGACAAGCGTATTGTTGAGACAAGCGTATCAGAGTCGCACCCTGCATTGGGAGACGATTTTGCCGCCTTGTCGCCGAATTCCACGTGCCTTTATAAGCCTGGAAAGTCGGGCAAAGTCAGGAGAATTGGAAAGGATCGATCATGAAGCGCAGCCTCGCGGCGGCGATATTGGGCTTGGCGCTGATCGCGGGACCGCGCGTCGCGTCGGCGCAGCAATGCAATGATTTCATGAAGATAAAGGCCGACGCCGAGCAAAAGGGTACGGCGGTGCGGACCGCGAACGAACACCATGCCGACCGCAAGGAAGTGTGCACCCTGATGACCCGCTTTGTGGCTTCCGAAGCGCTTTTGGTGAAGTTTCTCGACGACAACAAAACCTGGTGCGGCGTGCCCGATCAGGTCCTCAAGGTGGCTCACGCCAACCACGAAAAATCGATAAAATTCCGAACCGTCGCCTGCTCCGACGCTCCCGAAGGCCGTCCCAAGGCGCCCTCGCTCAGTGACGCCATCACCACGCCGAGCGTCGACACCTCGACGAACACCAAAACCGGCCGCGGCACCTTCGACACGCTCACCGGCAATCCGCTGGCGCGATGAGCCCGGCGGCGGGTTCGGTCGCCGACGCGACCGGAAATTGGGTCGACACCCGCGCCCCGGCCTGGACCCGGCCTTATCTGCGGCTATCGCGGCTCGATCGTCCGATCGGGTCTTGGCTGCTGCTGTTGCCATGCTGGTGGTCGGCGGCGTTGGCCGCTGTAGCGGCTGATGCGCGCGCACCCAGTCTCCAGCATCTGGTGCTGTTCTTCGTCGGCGCCTTCACGATGCGCGGCGCCGGCTGTACCTGGAACGACATCGTCGACCGCGACCTCGACGGCAGTGTCGAGCGGACGCGGTCGCGGCCGATCCCTGCCGGCCAAGTGAGCGTCACCCAGGCCGCCGCCTTTCTGGTGCTGCAGTCGCTGGTCGGCTTCGCCATCCTGCTCACATTCAATGGCTTCACGATTGCGCTTGGCATCGCGTCTCTCGCGATCGTGGCGCTGTACCCGTTCATGAAGCGCATTACCTACTGGCCTCAGATCGTTCTGGGACTGGCGTTTTCCTGGGGGGCGCTGATGGGGTGGGCCGGTTATTTCGGCCGGCTCGGCTGGCCGGCGCTGCTGCTCTACGCCGGATCAATCGCCTGGGTGATCGGCTACGATACGATCTACGCCCATCAGGACCGCGACGACGATGCGTTGATCGGCATCAAATCGACGGCGCTCTTGTTCGGCGAGCGCACCAAACCGATGCTCACGCTGTTTTACACGCTGGCCGTCGTTCTGCTTGCGGCCGCAGGCCGTGCCGCGGGCGCGAGCGTCGTGTTCGGATTCGGCCTGTTGGCCTTCGCCGCTCATCTGGGCTGGCAGGTCGCACGGCTCGATATTGCCGACCCCGATCACTGCCTGGCCGTCTTCAAGTCGAACCGCGACGCCGGCCTGATCCTTTTTGCCGGCCTGGTGCTCGACGCCGCCTTGCGCCCGCTTTTATAGCAGCGCTGCCCCGACCGCATTGGCCTTGTTCGCCCTGCGGAACAAGCGCAGGATGAACTCGGACTCGGCAACGTCCGAGACGCGCGACAACGCGGATCGCCGGTCGCGGCGCAAAAAAGCAAATTCATCCCAGGGAGCGATCGATGAAATCAACGACCATGCTGGGCATGACCGCGGCGCTGGCCGTCGGCCTTTGCCAGTTTACCGCGTCGCCCGTGCGTGCGGACAATCAGGCGCCGGCCGCGCTCACCGGTACGGTGAGTTCCGATGCCGAAGGCGCCATGGAAGGCGTCGTCGTCACCGCGCATAAAGACGGGTCAATCGTTTCGACCAGCGTCACCACCGATGCGCAGGGCCGTTACAGCTTCCCGGAATCGCGGCTCGAACCGGGCCACTACACCCTCGCCATCCGGGCCGTCGGTTACGATATCAGCGCGCCGACCGCGGGCGATGTCGCCGGCGAGAAGACGACGAACGTCGACATCAAGCTCGACAAGACCAAAGATCTCGCCCACCAGCTCACCAATGCCGAGTGGGTGATGAGCATTCCCGGCACCGAAGTGCAGAAGGCGCAACTGCTCAACTGCACGAGCTGCCACACGATGGAACGCATCATGCGCTCGACGCACGATGCCGACGAGTGGACTGCATGTCGTCCAGCGCATGATGGGCTATGGCGCCGTGAGCCAGCCGGTCAAACCGCAGCCGATGCTCGACCGCTCGCGCGCCGGTTCGCCCGAGCAATACCGCCAGTTCGCCGAGTACCTCGCGACCATCAATCTGAGCAAGAGCGACCATTGGTCGTACGAGCTCAAGACGCTGCCGCGCCCGACCGGCCGCAACACCCACGACATCGTCACCGAATACGCCGTGGGACGTGTGACGACCGAGCCGCACGACATCCTGATCGGCAAGGACGGCAACGTCTGGTATTCGGATTTCGGCGAGATGGTCATCGGCAAATTCGATCCGAAGACGCTCAAGCTCACCGAATACCCGATCAAGACCTTCAAACCCGACGCGCCGGTCGGGCTCTTGAGCATCGAGTTCGACACCGAGGGCAAGATTTGGTTCGACACGATGTATCAGGGCTCGCTCGGCTGCCTCGATCCGAAGACCGGCGAGATCTCGTATTATCCGCTGCCTCCGAAATGGAACGACGACCGCGTACAGCTCAATTTCACCGGTCTGCGCTACGACGTCGACGGCAAGGTCTGGACCAAGAGCGTCGGCACGACGGACATCTTCCGTCTCGATCTGGCAAGCGGCACGTGGGAGAAATTCCATCCGACCGACCAACTCCCCGGCGTCAAGCATGCCGGCATCTATCAGGTGATGTCGGACTCCAAGAACAATCTTTGGATGGCCGAATTCACCGAAGGCCATCTCGGCAAGATCGATGCGAAGACGCTTCAGGTGACATGGTACGCCACGCCGACGCCGCACGCCCGCGACCGTCGCATGGAAATCGATGATCAGGACCGCGTCCTGGTGACCGAATATCGCACCAGCAAGGTGGCGCTGTTCGATCACCAAGACGGAAAAATTCACCGAGTACAGTTTGCCCGAATACACCTACCCATACCGGGCGAATTTCGACAAGAACGGTGAAATCTGGGCCTCCACCATGAGCACCGACCGCGTGGTGCGGATGAATCCCAAGACCGGCCAGACCGAGCAATATCTGATGCCGTCCGACACCAACATGCGCACCGTCGCCATCGACAATTCGACGTCGCCGGTGACGTTCTGGGTCGGCAGCAACCACGACCACAAGATCGTGAAGGTCGAGACGCAGGACTAAGCGGCGACCACAATATGTTGCAATCTTTCACCCTCCCGCGCGCGGGAGGGTGTTTTTTATGGCACCCATGAACGGCATGCCTCTCACCCTGTCGGCGCAGGGTCGACCGTCGAAGGCGGCCGGTGTGGGACGCGCGGCGCCGTGAGGGAATCGCGAGCCTTGTAGAAAGCTTCAATAAAGAGAACTGCGTTTTGCGGGCGTACTGCTTCGCTTTCGCGTCTTACGTAGTCGGCTTTGGGTATCCGATTCCAGCGCAGAACCGTTCCACGGCAGCGTCAATAACGCGGTCACTTACTTGTCCAAGAGATTTGACCACCAGCGTGGCGTTCAGGGTAACGATACGGTCAGTACGAATCCAACTGGGCGCGGGGAGATGACCGTGGTCCAGATCGGTCGAAGCAATTGAAATCCCGTATTGAGCCTGAGGCCGCGAAGTCACAGGAAGCGCTATGAAGTCGCCATAACGGTCGGATGTCGTGAGGGCCACCACGGGCCGACGCTTTGTTGCCGACAAGTCGGTAAACGGAAACGGCACGAGCAGAAGTTCGCCGCGTCTAAACATTATTCCAAACTTGGTCCTCGGAATTATCCCATACGGACGCGAGGGATAGCGACTGCGCATCCATCATATCGCGCCAATCGGCGCGCTCGTTCCGCTCGCGAACATAGCTGATGAAATCCAGTACCTCACGCGCGGCCTGGTCGGGCAACTTTTTGACCTGTTCAAAGATCAATTCCGCAATCGTCATGTTCTCCTCCGAACAGCTTCCATTTCATGATAGCAAATGTAGCCCGGATGAGCGAACCAATCCGCGTCATCCCTCATAATCCAACACGCACTCGTCCCCGAAAACGAGATACAAACATTACTGCACATTCAAAGAAAGCTTGTTCGGCGAGGGACGCCATCATAAGGGCGCTGGAACGAGAGCGGTGCTTGCGGGCGGACCGACAAAGCCTGCTCCCCGGCGGCTCCGGGCATTAATCACAACGGTCCTACGACCGCAGCGGGAAGGGCTTTCCTTGGACTGGGAAAGGTGGAAGCGCGTAACGCCCGCCGGATCACGTTCCGCTGCGCCTCGGGTGCCATTGCGTCGCGAGAACGATTTTGCTTATCCGCCCCCGCACGCTGTGCGAGGCAGGCCTCAGGTCCGCGCGATGATCTCGCGCTCGTCGCGATGCACGACCGGAACATCGGGCAGTTTTGTCGCGCGGCGCCGCATGCGGATCGAGGGACGGCGGCGGGCGATTGTGCTGCGGCGGCGGCGACGCAAGATCGGCGTCTCGACACGCACGGCGCCCAGCCGGGCGAACGGCTCGCGCAACGTGCCGTCACCTTCGGCGACCAGGAGCGGCAACCCGAGCACGCGGCCCCACGATTGCCATTCGGCCACGATGTCGTCGTTCTCGGTCGGAGAATAAAGCGACAGCGACAGAGCAGGATCGCCGTGTTCGAGCACGATGCTGACAGTCGTTGGTTTGCTGTGCGGTTCGCCCAACAGGCGAATCGCTACGCCGCGAAACGACGCGACCGGCATGCTCAAGGCCATGCGCATGCCGCGCACCGAGCGGCGAAACACGACTCGCTCGCGATGAAGGTCGACGATCCGCAGGCGTTCGTCGGCCGCTTCATCGGCGGCCTCGAAACGCACGGGCAGAGCGAAGGGGTCGAGCCGCAACGCGCGGCTCGACCCGGCAATCCTGCCGGCTTCCATTTGACGCCTCGAAAACTGAGCTCCCCCCAGGCTGTTGCCGCCCGGTTGCCGTGACAATGCCAGACGGCGGTCGCAATCCGCTTAAGAACCCTGGTTAAAAGGTCGTATTGCGCGGGCGAGCAGTCGGCATGATTGACGAGCGGTTTCCAGCGCCGCGCGAATGCGGACTTTCCCGCTGCCCGCACATCGCCCGTCTCATTTCGTCCGATGGGTTGAATCCCGCGCCAATCCGGCACATCTTCGGCTTGTCTTTGCTGATCACCCCGCATAAACCGATTGCCACCCCGCAATGATTTCCATTCTCGACCAATCCGCCCTCGCCGACCTCGCCGAGCGGCTCGTCACCGCGGGCAAGCGCGCCGGCGCCGATCAGGCCGACGCCATCGCGGTGCGCTCCGTTTCGCTATCGATCGAAGTGCGCGACGGCGCGGTCGAGGAATCGCAGCGTTCGGAAGGCGACGATGTCGGGCTGCGTGTCCTCGTCGGTCGCAGACAGGCGATCGTCTCGACCAACGATTTGAATACCGGCGGCCTCGATACGCTGGCGCAGCGTGCCGTCGCCATGGCGCGCGCCGCGCCCGAGGACCGCTTTGCCGGCCTCGCCGATCCGGCACGCCTGGCCCATGACTATCCGGCCTTGGATCTGCTCGATCCTGAGATGCCCACCGTCGCCGTGCTCGAAGCGCGCGCCCAAGAGGCGGAGGCCGCCGGGCTCGCCGTGACGGGCGTCAGCAAATCGGGCGGCGCCTCGGCATCGGCCGGCATCGGCGGCATGGTGCTGGTCACCAGCGCAGGCTTCCACGGCACCTCGATCGGCTCGCGCCACGGCATCTCGATGTCGGCGATCGCCGGCGACGGCACCGGCATGGAGACCGATTACGATTTCACCTCGGCACTGCACGCCGCCGACCTCGACAGCGCGGCAACGATCGGGCGCAATGCCGGCGAGCGCGCCGTCAAACGTCTTCATCCGCGCAAAGTCACGACGCGACGCGTCCCTGTTGTGTTCGACCCGAGAATTTCCGGCTCGCTGGTCGGCCATGTCGTCAGCGCCGCCAACGGCAGCTCCATTGCGCGCAAGACGAGCTTTCTGCGTGAGAAGCTCGGCGAGCAGATTCTGCCGCACGGTCTCGACATCATCGATGACCCGCTGCGGCGGCGCGGACAGCGCTCACGCCCGTTCGACGCCGAAGGCGTTTCCACCAGCGCCCGCAAGATTATCGAGGACGGTGTGCTCAAGACCTGGCTGCTCGATAGCGCAACCGCGCGCGAACTCGGCCTCGAGACCACCGGCCATGCGCAGCGCGGCGTGTCGTCGACGCCCTCCCCCGGCCCGAGCAATCTCCATCTCACGCCGGGCGCGAAAAGCCCACGCGAGCTGATCGGCGAGATTGAGGACGGCTTCTATGTGACGAGCCTGATCGGCATGGGCGTCAATCAGGTGACCGGTGATTACAGTCGCGGCGCCTCGGGATATTGGATCGAGCACGGCGAATTGACCTATCCGGTGAGCGAAGTCACGATCGCAGGACACCTGTTGGAGATGTTTCGCAGCCTCACACCGGCGAACGATCTCCGCTTCCGCTACGGCACCAATGCGCCGACACTGCGCGTGGAGGGCCTGACTGTTGCCGGCCAATGAGGTCGTCGATCTTGCGCAAATAGCGGAGCGGCTCGCGGCGTGCGTCCGCGACGCCGGCACGCTGGCGCTCTCGATGTTCCAGACGCCGATCAACACCTGGACCAAAGGCGAATCCTCGCCGGTCTCCGAGGCCGACATCGCCGTCGACGCCTTGCTCCGCGAACGGCTGACCGGCGACGGCACCGGCTTCGGCTGGCTGTCGGAGGAAAGCATCGACGATCCGGCGCGGCTCGACGCGCGCTTCGTCTGGATCGTCGATCCCATCGACGGCACGCGCGCCTATATCGCCGGGCTGCCGGACTGGGCGGTTTCCGTTGCCCTGGTCGACAACGGACGGCCGGTTGCCGGCTGCCTCTATGCGCCGGCGATGGCGGAATTTTTCGTGGCTGTCGCCGGCCGCGGCGCGACACTCAACGGCACAGCCATTGCGGCCAGCTCGGGGACGGAGCTTGCGCAGGCACGCGTCACCGGCCCGAAAATGTTTCTCGATCGGCTCGGCGCGTTCACGCCGCCGCTCACCATCATGCCGCGGCTGCGCTCGCTCGCGTTGCGGCTGGCCCGCGTCGCGCAGGGAACTTTCGATGCCGTCATCGTCGGCGGCAGCAGCCACGACTGGGACCTTGCGGCGGCCGATCTTTTGGTGCACGAAGCGGGCGGTGCACTGACGCCGTTCGGGGGCGGACAGGTGATTTATAACCGTCCCGTGCCGCGGCACGGGATGCTTGTTGCGGCCGGGCGAGACAGGCACGCGACACTGATCGACCTCTTCCGGGATCGGCAGATCACATCTTCATAAGTCGCGAATTCATAAGTCGTGAATTGCGCACGCGGATCGAGCAGCATGTCGGACACCGACTCCAAACAACCGTCGAAGCAATTGCTTCACCTCGTTTTCGGCGGCGAACTCGACGGTGTCGCCAGCAGCGAGTTCAAGGATGTCGACAAGCTCGACATCGTCGGCGTCTATCCGAACTACGCCAGCGCTTATTCCGCCTGGAAAGCGAAAGCGCAACGTACCGTCGACAATGCCGAGATGCGGTACTTTATCGTCCATTTGCACCGGCTGCTCGATCCGGAAACCCCGACGTCGCAGCGCTGAGACCACGTATGCATTTTTGGCGGCACGTCGGCGAACAGCGCTGGGCTAAGGTGACGATTGGCGTTGCTGCCGCAGAATATCTGCGCTTCGTCGGCATGACGACCCGCTTCACGCTCGAACCGGCCGACATCTACGCGCGCGGCGAGGCGGATATGCCGATCATCTTGGCATTCTGGCACGGTCAGCACTTCCTTGCGCCGGTGGCGCGGAAGGCCAAACATGAGGTGAAGATGCTGGTGTCGCGTCATCGCGACGGCGAGATCAATGCGATTGCCGCGGAGCGACTCGGTGTCGGCACCATCCGCGGCTCGGGCAATCACGGCGGAGGCTTTGTGCACAAATCCGGCGTCGCCGCTTTTCAAGCCATGCTCGATGCGCTCGCAGCGGGCTGTTCCATCGCGCTTTCGGCGGACGTTCCCAAGCTCGCGCGCAGGTCGGGCCTCGGCATCATCAAGCTCGCTCAAGCCTCCGGCCGTCCGATCTATCCCAGCGCTATCGCCACGCACCGCCGCATCGTGCTCGACAACTGGGACCATACCACGATCAACCTGCCGTTTGGCCGCGGCGCCGGGGTCGCCGGCGAGCCGATGAGCGTTGCACGCAACGCCGACGCGGCGGCACTTGAAGCCGCGCGCTGTCTACTCGAAGAACGCCTCAACGCGGCGACCAAACGCGCCTACGATCTCGTCGACCAGCCCCACGGGAGGACCTGAGCGTGGCTCCTCCCTTGCCGCTCGCGCTGCGACTTTACCAATTCGCATCCGTTGCGGGAGCGCCGATGGCGCCGCGGCTGTTGGCGCGGCGGCTGCATCGCGGCAAGGAGCATCCGGCGCGCTTTCCCGAGCGCCGCGGTGAAGCAAGCCTGCCGCGACCGAGCGGTCCGCTGATCTGGGTGCATGGCGCAAGCGTCGGGGAAATGCTCGCCGTGGTCCCGCTGATCGAACGTCTGCGGTCGCAGGATTTCGCCGTGCTCGTCACGTCGGGGACGGTGACGTCGGCGGCGCTCGCCGAGCAACGCCTGCCGGCAGGCGCGATGCACCAGTTCATCCCGCTCGATGCGCCGCGTTTTGTCGCGAAGTTCCTCGACCATTGGCGGCCCGATCTTGCGCTGTTCGTCGAGTCCGATCTGTGGCCCAATCTTATCGTGACATGCGCCGATCGCAGGATCCCGATGATCCTGGTCAATGGCCGCTTGTCGGAACGCTCGTTCGGGCGCTGGCGGCTGCTGCCGAGCACGATCGCGGCGCTGCTCGGACGATTCGACATCTGCCTCGCCCAGTCGGCGGGCGACGCGGAACGCTACACGCAACTGGGCGCGCCGCACGTCACACGAACCGGCAACCTCAAGCTCGACGCACCTGCGCCGCCTGTCGATCAGCCGACCTTGCATCGCTTCAACGCCCTGATCGGGTTGCGCCCGGTGATCGCCGCGGCCTCGACCCATCCGGGTGAAGAAACCGCGATCATCGCCGCACATCGGCGCCTGCGCGATAAGAATTCCACGCTGCTGACGGTGATCGCGCCGCGTCATCCGGCGCGCGGCGGCGCCATCGCCGAAATGGCCGTCGCGGCCGGATGTTCGGTCGGCTTGCGGTCGCGAGACGAACTGCCGAAGCGCGACGTCGACATCTACATCGCCGACACCCTAGGCGAACTCGGGCTGGTTTACCGGATCGCGCCTATCGTGTTCATGGGCGGATCGCTCGCCAGCCATGGCGGCCAGAATCCGATCGAAGCCATCAGACTCGGCGCCGCCGTGGTGCATGGCCCGAATGTTTGGAACTTCGCCGAAATCTATGACGTGCTCGACAAAGCGCACGGCGCCGACTTGGTGCCGGACCAAGATAGCCTGACGACACGCCTGGGCGATTGGCTCACCGATCAATCGGCGCGCGCCGCGGTCGCGAAGGCCGGCGCGCTGACGGTTGAGAAGCTCGGTGGGGCGCTCGACCGAACGTTCGTCGCGCTCGACCCTTATTTGATGCAACTTCGGCTCGAGCAGCAGGCGTCCTAATGCGCGAGCCGGCCTTTTGGTGGCAGCCGGGGCGGGGACGATTGCTCAGCCCTTTGGCCGCCATCTACGGCGCTATGGCGGGGTCACGCATGCGGGCGCAGGGAAGCCGCGCCGGCGTGCCGGTCATTTGCCTCGGCAATCTCACCGTCGGCGGCGCCGGCAAGACGCCGGCCGCACTCGCGGTCGCACATTTGCTGCTTGGTGCGCGCGAGCGGCCGTTCTTTCTCAGCCGCGGTTATGGTGGCCGGCTCGCAGGACCGATCCGCGTCAATCCTCCGGTGCACTCGGCCGCCGATGTCGGCGACGAGCCGTTGATGCTGACGCGTCTCGCGCCCACCGTTGTCGCCCACGACCGCGTCGCCGGTGCGAAATTCGCGCGATCCACCGGGGCGAGCGTGATCGTGATGGATGACGGGTTTCAAAATCCGTCGCTCGCCAAGGATCTCGCAGTCCTCCTGGTCGACGGTCTTCGTGGCATCGGCAACGGCCGCGTCTTTCCGGCAGGACCGCTGCGGGCGCCGCTCGAAATCCAGATCGCGCACGCGCAGGCGGTTGTTGTGGTCGGACCGCCGCAGCGCGCCGCCGCCGTTGTGGATGCCGCGCGCCACCATGGCCTCGCCATTTTCCACGGCCGCCTCGAACCCGATCGCAACGTTGTTGCCGCGCTCGGCAGCCGCAAGGTGCTGGCGTTCGCCGGGATCGCCAACCCGGAAAAATTCTTCACAACGCTCAGCGAGGCTGGTGTCGCCGTGGCCGAACGCTCGAGCTTCCCGGACCACCATCGCTACACGGCGGCCGAGGCGCAGGCGCTGATCGCGCGCGCCGAGGCGGGAAATCTGGTCTTGCTCACGACGGAAAAGGATTTGGCCCGGATTGCCGGCGCGCCGCACCTCGCCGCGATCGCCGCCCGCGCCAACGCGCTGCCGGTACGCCTCATGATCGAGGAAGCAGATGCGTTCCGGCAAATGGTCTTGGCTGCGACAAAGCCACAGTAGTCGTCAGGATTTTCTCTGTGGATAGCCCGCGGCGTGCCGCTCCAGCACGGCCTCCGGCGAAACATAGGCCTCCTGCAGGTCGACGCTCCAATAGCGCAGTTCCTCGAGCGGGATTGGGACCCCTGTCACGGCGCAACGCACGAACGCGCCCGGCCGCACGACGCGAAAATCGCCGTCGAGATATTTGACATCGGCCTCGCCGGGCATCGGGACTGGACGATCGGTGCGATTGAGCAAATTGGCCTCCGTCGCCGGCCAGGTCTCGTCGCCGAACTGACCGCGCTCACGACCAGCAACATAATCGTTCCGCCGCCGCGGCGAAACCCTCGGACTTGTGATGGCGGAAGACGCTGCGCGGCCCCGGCGGTCCATGATACGATCGGGCTCGGAAGCTGATTAGATTACCGATCATGGGCTTCAGCAAACTCCTTATCGCCCTGGCAGGCGCCGCCCTGTGGGTTAACGCTGCCGCAGCCGCCGCCCCGGCGGAGCGGATCGATATCGCCGATGGCGAACTCACGCTGCACGGCATGCTGTACAAGCCGGAAGGCGCAGGCCCCTTCCCCGCGGTGGTTGCGCTGCACGATTGCGGCGGCCTCAACAACCGGCCGCGTACGACGGCGCACCTCTACAATGAATGGGCAAACCTTCTCGTCACCCAAGGCTTTGTCGTGCTGTTTCCGGATTCCTTCGGCTCCCGCGGTCTCGGCGCTCAGTGCCGCGTGCGGGACCGGAAGGTCCGCGCATCGCGCGAGCGCGTCGGCGATGCCAATGCGGCGCGCCGCTTCCTGCAGACCCAGGCGTTCGTCCGCGCCGACCGCATCTCGCTTCTCGGCTGGTCGAACGGCGGCACCGCGGCCTTGTGGACGGTGCGTCCAACCGCCGCTCCCCACGACGGCACGGCGGATTTCCGCTCAGCCGCCGTGCTTTATCCGGGATGCCGCCGATTGCGCGAAACCGCCTGGAGCGCACGGATTCCAACCCTCATCCTGATCGGCAGCGCCGACGACTGGACGCCGGCATCGACCTGTCAGCAGATGGTCGCCGGCGCTCATGGCCGCAGCGCCCGTGTCCAGATCGTCGTTTACCCCGGCGCGCACCACGAATTCGATCGGGCCAATTCGCCGCTGCGGCTGCACACCGGACTCGTCAATACCGTCGATCCCTCCGGCAAAGCCCATGGCGGCACCAATCCGGCCGCCCGCAGTGACGCGCTCAAGCGCGTGCCGCAATGGCTGGCGCGTTAAAGCACACGACCCTACGGCAATGCCGGCAGCTTGAATTCGAAGCTGACGCAGCAGCCCGGCGTCGGCGGATAGACAATCTCAGATCCGAGGTTGCGCGCCATAGCGGCGACGATACGGCTGCCGATGCCGGTGCCCTTTGGCGAGCCGCCGCCCTTCCACCCAATGCCGTCGTCTTCGACCGCGAGCGTCACGCTGCCCTGCGCGGTTTCCCGGATGCGAACCCTGATAGGTCCCCCGTTTTCGTTGGGATAGGCGTACTTGAACGCGTTGGTGACCAATTCCGTGACGACAACGCCGATCGAAACCGCCTTGTCGGTCGGTACCGAGATCGGCTCGGCCGTCAATCGCACGGTTGAGCCGTGACCTGACGCGTTCAACGTCGTTTCCAGTTCGGCGAGGAGACTCGCCAGATACTCGGATATTTCGACCGAACGGACGTCTTGCGAGGTGTAAAGGCGCCGATGGACGCCGGCGATCGCGGAAATCCGGCCTTCGATTTCCTGCAAGGCTTTCTTGGCCGAGGAGTCGGCCATTTCTCTGCCCTGCATGTGAACCATGGCAGCGACCAGCGCGAGGCTGTTCGCCACGCGGTGATTGACTTCATCGAGCAGGATCTCGGCGCGGTCCCTCGCCTCGCGGACCTCGCGCTCCGCATCATCACGCGCGCGTTCCAAACGGGATTTTTCGATCGCCTGATCGAGCGCTCGCCCGAGCAGCTCCAAAAAATCCTCGCCTACGGATTTTGAGACATAATCGGCGGCGCCGGCCTTGAGCGCCGCAACGGCGACAGCGGTTTCACCCGATCCAGTGACGTAAACGACCGGCGGTGGCGCGGGTATCGTGCGCAACTCTTGGAGAAAATCGAGACCCGTGCCGGTGGGCAGGAAATGATCGAGTGCAATAACGTCGATGCCGCCTTTGGCAAGGCGGGCAAGCCCCTCCTCGCTGGTCGCGGCGCTCTCCACCGCATAGCCGCGCCGGCCCAGCGCTTTGGAGACCAGACGCGCCAGGCCCGGATCGTCGTCGATATAGAGCACGGAAACAGGCTTCGTCGGCATTTGTTCAATCGGTTTCCGGTACCTGCATCACGGAGAAAAACAAACCGAGTTGGCGGATGGCGTTAGCGAAGCCCTCATAGTTCACCGGCTTCGTAATATAAACGTTGGCGCCCAGATCATAGCACCGCTGAATCTCCCGAGCATCATCCGTGGTCGTCAGAACGACGACGGGGGAACGTCGAGTATGGACGTTTGCTTTCAGTTTCTCGAGAATATCGATGCCGGTCATATCAGGCAGGTTGAGATCAAGCAGAATCAAAAGTTGGCGCCCGGCACTCACCGCGCCTGACCCGTCCGGCCCCAGCAGATAGGCCATCGCTTCCGTTCCATTTCCGAACGGAATGATTTCGTTGTTCACGCCGGCACGGCGAACATTCTTCTCGATAAGGCGCGCGTGCCCCTCATCGTCTTCGATCATGATGATTTTGACCGGTTTGGCTTCCTGGTTCACGTTATGCGGCTCCAGTCACTGTGCGCAGGTCGCGCGGGAGGGTGAGTGTTAAGGTGGTACCTTGGGCGATTTGAGAGCGGAGGGTGATCTCGCCACCCAAACTACGAATCATGGTCCGGACGTGAGCCAACCCAATGCCCTCACCCGGTTGATCCTGTGTGCCTGAACGGCGGAAAAGATCGAAGACGCGGCCGTGATCCTGAGACGCTATGCCGCGACCGTTATCCTCGACTTCAACGCTGATACGCTGACCGGGTTCCTCTCTGGCCCGAACGTGGATCTGCAAAGGCCGGTCGCGGGCACGGTATTTCACCGCATTATCAAATAGATTCCCAAATATTTGCTCCAACGCGAGTCGGTCGGAGACCAAAGACGGCACTGAGCCGTCAATCGACACTTCACCGCCAACTTCGACAACCTGGTGGCGAATGCTCGCCGCAGCGGTATCGAGAACGGCCTGAAGCTCGATCCGCTCCGGTTTGAGCATGCGGCGGCCTTCGCGCGAGAGCTTCAATATCGCGTTGATCAAGCCATCCATCTTGCGGGTCGAAGAGCGGATGAATCCGATCGCCTCCGGCATCTCTTCGAGCGCCGCCGTACGCGCCTGCGAGACAGCCTCCTCGTCATTCGGCGCGTCAGGCTTCACATAACTTTGGACCGAGGTAAGACCCGTTTCCAGTTCGCTGGTGAATCCCATGATGTTGACGAGCGGCGCGCGCAGATCGTGGGTCACGATATAGGCGAAGCGTTGTATTTCTTCGTTGGCGCGGCCGAGTTCGGCGGTGCGTTCGCGCACGCGTCCTTCCAGACCGGCGTTGAGCGTCCGCACTTCGTTTTGCGCTTCGACGAGTTGCCGCGTATAGCGCAACACCATCCAGACCGCACCGCCGACCACGATGAAGATGACCAGCGCACCGAGTAAGGTGATCCAGCGCAGGGCCGATATGCTGCGCTGCTGCCGCTCCACGCTGGTGATGATTGTCGCCTCTGCTTGCGAAACCAAGTTTGCGAAAATATCGCGGGCTTCGTTCATGAGCGCGAGACCGCGATTGGTTTTGACGATCGCCACCGCCTCATCATGTCGACCGCTCTTCTCAAGATCGATCGTCTTTCGCATCTCGGCGAACTTAGCGGTCACGATTCTCGATAGACGATCGGACGAAGCCTCCTGCACCGGATTTCCAAGCAGACGCGCGTGCACGTCATCGAGCTGCGCGGCGATCTTGGATTCGGCCGCCTCATAGGGCTTGAGGTAAGCATCGTCGCCGGTCAGGAGATAACCGCGCTGTCCCGTTTCTGCATCCTGCAGAAGACCGCGCAAATCGACCAGGGCGGAACGTTGCAAGCGTGCACTCGTAACCGTATCGAAGTAATCCCGGGTCTCACCGACAAGCCAAAGCGTTGTACCGACAATAGCGACCAGAGCCGCCAATCCGACCAGAATGGCAATGACGGTCGCGCGAACAAACGTGATACTTGACAGTGGCATGCCGGTGATTTTCCGAAGACCTTGTATAGGGGAAGCGTGGAGATTTGCACGTTCATAGGTGGTGATGTATCGGTTTTATACGTCAAATGACGTTGTTTCCGGCAAATATTATGGCTGGGACTGCATGTTTTGCGATCGAACCCTATAGGGGTTACGGCGAGCCATGAGACCCGAGCCATGAGACCCGAGCCATGAGACCGCAGCCGCTTTCACAGACCTTCGACTACATTGTCGTTGGGGCCGGCTCGGCTGGTTGCGTTCTCGCCAATCGTCTCACCGCATCCGGCCGTCATCGCGTACTGCTGTTGGAGGCCGGCGGCCCCGACCGCAACATCTGGATTCACATTCCGCTCGGCTTTGGCAAATTGTTCGACAACCCCAGGGTCAATTGGCGCTACGCATCTGAGCCTGAACCCGAACTGAACAACCGCAAAATCATTCAGCCGCGCGGCAAAGTGTTCGGCGGCTCGAGTTCCATCAACGGCCTGCTCTATATCCGCGGCCAGCACGAGGATTTCGACCACTGGCGGCAGCTCGGCAATACCGGCTGGGCCTTCGAGGATGTGCTGCCGTACTTTCGCCAGTCCGAGGACCAGGAACGCGGCGCCGATGCGCTGCACGGAACCGGCGGCCCGCTCGCCGTCTCCAATGTGAGCGAGCCCCATCCTTTATGCGAAGCGTTCATCGCGGCGGCGCAACAGGCCGGCATCCCGCGCAACGACGATTTCAACGGACCCACCCAGGAGGGCGCGGGCTATTTCCAGCTCACCGCGCAAGAACGGCCGCCGCTGGTCGACGGCTGTCGGCTATTTGCGCCAGGCGCGGCGGCGGCCCAACGTGGCGATCGCGTCCGATGCGCTGGCGACTCGCATTCTGTTTTCGGGGCGTCGCGCGATCGGCGTCGAATACCGGCAAGGCGAAGCGACGCGGACTGCTCTTGCGGCCGCCGAAGTGATTGTCGCCGGCGGAGCGTTCAATTCGCCACAATTGCTGCAACTCTCCGGGCTCGGCCCGGCGGCCGTGTTGCGACCGCTGGGTATCGACGTGATCGCCGACATGCCGGGCGTCGGGGCCGACCTGCAGGATCACCTCCAGGTCCGCATGCAATTTCGCTGCACCGAGCCGATCACGATGAACGACGTGATCAACAGCCGGCGCCAACGCTACGGCGCCGGGCTGCGCTACATGCTGTCTCGAAAGGGACTGCTGACCATCGGCGCCGGCTACGCGGGGGCGTTCTTGCGCACCCGGCCTGATCTCGCGACGCCCGACGTGCAAATCCATTTTCTGATTTTCAGCACCGAAACGGCCGGCGGTGCGCTGCATCCATTCCCGGGTTTTATGACGTCGGTTTGCCAATTGCGCCCGGAGAGCCGCGGCTTCGTGCGTGTCAAATCGAATGATCCAAGCGCGGCACCGGCGATCCAGCCGCGCTACCTGTCGAGCCGCAACGACTGCGATACCATCGTCGCCGGACTGACGCAGATGCGCGCGGTGATGAACCAGTCGGCGATGCGCCGGTTCATCGCCGAGGAGCGCGCGCCGGGATCGCAGTGCGCGAGCGATGCCGATCTCCTCGCCTTCGCGCGCGCCAACGGAACGACGGTCTATCATCCGACCAGCACATGCCGCATGGGACCCGATCCGGCCGCCGTCGTCGACGAACGCTTGCGCGTCCGCGGCTTCGAGGGTTTGCGCGTGGTCGACGCATCGATCATGCCGACAGTCGTCTCCGGCAACACCAACGCGGCAGTGGTCATGATCGGCGAAAAGGGCGCCGACATGATCTTGAAGGACGCGGCCGCGACGGTGCCGATCGCCATCTCGGCGTGAGCGTGTTCCAGGGACTGACGCGCTCTCTGGAATAACGGAACTTTCGACGACACAATTCATTTGTCTATGTCTCGTCGCGAACCCGCGCCGCTGCAACGATCCTCTCGCGGGTCGGTTGGGCGGTAGTGGGTTGGATTTTCAGCGGTCATTCCCATCACCGCGCGGTTCTCCCCGGAACACGGAGTTTATTCATGGCAAAGAGCAAAGATTTTGGAACCGCGATTGGCAAAGGCGGTGAAACGCATCAGCGGGTTGCAAAGACCAATTCGCGCCCAGCCGAGGACCGCCTCACGACGAACCAAGGCATTCCCGTCTCGGACAATCAGAACTCACTGCGAGCAGGCGCGCGGGGTCCGACCCTGCTCGAAGACTTCGTCCTGCGAGAAAAGATTTTTCACTTCGATCACGAGCGCATTCCCGAGCGCATCGTTCACGCCCGCGGTTCCGCGGCGCATGGATTCTTCCAAAATTACGAATCGCTCTCGGATTTGACCAGCGCCGACATCTTCCAGCGCAAAGGCGAAAAAACTCCGCTCTTCACCCGCTTCTCGACGGTGGCCGGCGGCGCCGGGTCGGTCGACACCCCGCGCGATGTGCGCGGCTTTGCGGTGAAGTTCTACACCAAGCAGGGCAACTGGGATCTCGTCGGCAACAACATGCCGATTTTCTTCATCCAGGACGCCATCAAGTTCCCCGATCTCGTCCATGCGGTGAAGATGGAATCCGATCGCGCCTTTCCGCAAGCCGGCAGCGCTCACGACACGTTCTGGGATTGGGCGTCGCTGATGCCCGAGACCACCCACATGCTGATGTGGGCGATGTCCGATCGCGCCATCCCGCGCAGCCTGCGCATGATGGAAGGCTTCGGCATCCACACTTTCCGGCTGGTCAACGCGAGGGGCAAGTCGACATTCGTCAAGTTTCACTGGAAGCCCAAGCTTGGCATACAGTCAACGGTTTGGGACGAAGCCCTCAAGCTGCAAGCGGCTGACAACGATTATCACCGCCGCGACCTCTGGACGGCCATCGCCGGCGGCGACTTTCCGGAATGGGAGCTCGGCATCCAGGCGTTCGACCAAAAATTCGCCGACAAGCTCCCCTATGACGTGCTCGACCCAACCAAGATCATACCGGAAGAAGTTCTGCCGGTCCGGCTGATTGGCCGCATGGTGCTCGATCGCAATCCTGACAACTTCTTTGCCGAGACCGAACAGGTGGCTTTTTGCCCGGCCAATATCGTTCCGGGGATCGATTTTACCAACGATCCGCTGCTGCAGGGACGACTCTTCAGCTATCTCGACACGCAGAAATCACGGCTCGGGACGGCAAACTTCCACCAGTTGCCCATCAACGCACCGAAGTGCCCGGTCATGAATTTCCAGCGCGATGGGCACATGCAAATGAATGTGCCGACCGGCCGCGCCAATTACGAGCCTAACAGCCTGGCGGAGCACGGCGGCGAAGGCGGCCCACGCGAATGCCCGGTGACGGGCTTCATCACCGCGCCAGGGCGCGAGGCAAACCAGGAACAAGGCGACAAGCTGCGGGTGCGCGCCGAACTTTTCGCCGATCATTACAGCCAGGCCCGTCTGTTCTGGAACTCGATGACCGAAAGCGAGCAGGCCCACATCGCTTCGTCATTCACGTTCGAGCTGTCGAAGGTCGATCTCGAGCAGGTCGCGCCGCGGATGGTCGGCAACCTGATCAATGTCGATGAAGACTTGGCGCGGCGCGTGGCCGACGGCATCGGCATCAAGCTGCCGAAAAAGAATCCGTCTCGCGCCAGGGTTTTGGACATGAAGCCATCGCCCGCGTTGTCTATCCACAAGAATATGAAGCCCACTCTGAAAGGCCGCATGGTCGGCATACTGATCGCTGACGGTTCCGATGCCGCCGAGGTGGCGGCCGTGCGCACCGCCGTCGAAAAGGATGGCGGAAAATGCATGATCGTCGCGCCAAAGCTCGGCGGCGCAAAAGTTCGGGGCGGCCAAATGCTCAAAGCCGGCGGCCAGCTCGCGGGCACGCCGTCGCAAATCTTCGACGCAGTCGCGATCGTATTGTCGGAGGAGGGTTGCGAGGCGCTTATGGGTCAGGGCGCCGCCGTGCAGTTCGTCGCGGATGCATTCGGCCATTTGAAAGCGATCGGTGCGACCGAAGCCGCGGCACCACTGCTCGACAAGGCCGGCGTGACGCACGACGATGGCGTCACTGATCTCGGCAGGGATTTTGTTCGGGCGGCGCGGCAACGATTTTGGGCCCGCGAACCCTCCGTCCGCTTGCTCGCTTGACCGCGCGGCAGCAGACTTTCTGCGCGGCTGGGCTGACCAACTCCAGTAGCTTCCGCACCGCCGCGGGGATTTCGCTGTCATGCCCATTTCTTGCACAATCGTTGCGTGCAAGTCAGAATAAGCCGAACTCGACCATTTCGTCGGGTGCTGCAATCCTCAGTGACATGTTCACAGCAACCTTCATTTCTCGTGGTTGCATTGCGGTGTCTCTACTTTTGCCGGAGGCGCACTCCATCGCTATGGCCGCACCATGCGAACCAGCTAAAATTAATCGACAAGCCTGCCCCGAAGAGGTGCGCAGCTTTTTCAACGCCGCCCACAAAACGGTACTGACCCTGCTCGGTTATTCCGGCTCCGGATATGAAGACGAGGCCGCCATGATGGCTCACATCACTCGTCTCTTCGATCAGGCAGACCCGGGGAAGACGATCGTGAACATCGGCGCGACGCCCGACGGAATTGGCGCGGCATATCAGATTGCAAAGCAGAAAGGCTTTACAACCTCCGGGATTGTCTCCAGCTTGGCCAAAGAAACGCACATGCCGCTCTCACCATGCGTCGACATCGTGTTTTATGTGAAAGACAAGACGTGGGGCGGCCTGTTGGAGGGCACCAAGACACTCTCCCCGACATCCACAGCCATGGTCGGAACGACCGACCAGTTCGTCGCCGTCGGCGGCGACAGCATCGCGCGCGATGAGTTCATGGCCGCGGGACGCCTGGGGAAGCCGACACAGTTCATACCTGCGGATATGAGTCACGCGCTTGCCCGCGAAAAGGCCGCCAAGGCGGGGCAGCCCGCGCCAACCGACTTCAGGGGCGCGTTGGGCGTAGCGTTGGCGAAGCCTTAAGCCATCCCGCTCAGCCGCCTTTTGCGTTCGCCATCAGGTTTTTCATGTAGTCGAACACCGCCGGCGAGGCGTGTGCCATGTCGTTGAGGGCGCGGCTTATCTCGTCGGCGCTGACCGGGCTGATATCGAGGCCGAGTTTCTCGGCTTCGGCCAGAAACTCTGGATCGCGATGGGCGGCGACGAACGCGGCGCGCAAGGCCGCGATGCGCTCCGCCGGAACGCCGGGGGGCGCCGCGAACGGCCGCGCCATAGTGAGAAACGGCGTTTCGGCGAACACGATCATCTCGCGCGCCGTATCGCTCAGTGCGGATTCACGCGCGGTCGGAACGTCGGGAAGGTCGGGATGCCGCGTGCGGCGGGCGAACTGCACCAGGATATGAAAGCCGCTGTCGGGTTTGAGCCACTGCGGCCGCGCCTTCTTGACGTAAGAATAATCGAAGGTACGGCCATCGATCTCACCGCGCTCCAGCGCCAAAATGATCGAGGGCGTGTCGGTGTAGCCGAGCACCTGCTTGATGCGGATGCCGATGGTGTCGCGCAGGATTTTCGGCACGTCGGCATCGGTACCGCCCTCGCCGGTGCCGCCGAGCACCAGCGGCGGACTGTCGGGCTTCCGCGCCTCGGCAATCGAAGCCGCCGGCGATTTCGGGCCGACGACCAAGACATAAGCGTCATTGGCGAAACTCGACGACGAACCGATCCAGTTGAACCTGTGAACGTCGAACTGGACGCTCGTATTGACGCCGAGCAGCCCGATCAACGGCATATCGCGCGCGATCAGCCCGAACGTCAAACCGTCCTTGGGGGCATTGGCATAAAGATAATTCGCGGCGCGCATCGAACCGGCGCCAGGCATGTTCTGCACCACGACATTGGGATTGCCGGGGATGAATTTGCCGAGATAGCGCGCCACCAGCCGCGCCGTGATGTCGTAGCCGCCGCCCGGCCCGTAGCCGACCACGAGATTGATCTGCTTACCCTTGTAGAAATCCTCCGCCGCGTTCTGGGCGGCGGCAGAACCGGCGCAAGACATCACCCAGGAGGCGACGACGAAGGTCACGCAGGCGCGATACCACCGCATCGAAGCCGTCACGCCGCGAGATTGCCGAAGCGGACAAGATTGTCCTTCTGCTTGGCGTTGCGTGGCGGCAGCTTGAACAGCCGGGCCGCGGTGCCGCCGAGTATGTTGTGCTTGCCCTTCTCGGACAGAAACGGCAGATCCCAGACCGTCGAGGGCAAGTCGAAGTCCCAGTGCGGATAATCGGATGCATACATCAACTGGGTCTCGGCGTTGATCATGCGGAAGGTGCATTCCAGCGCCGCCATGTCGACGCGCTCCATCGGCTGCGAGGCGTAATACATATCGCGCATGTAGTCCGAAGGTTTCTTCTTCAGGAGCGGAAACTCTGAGGCGCGCAGCATGAACTCATGGTCGAGCCGTTGCATCAGGAACGGCACCCAGGCAAGGCCGCCCTCGATCCAGATCACGGGTAGTTTCGGAAACCGCTCGCCCAACCCATTGGTGACCCAGTTCGTAACATGCAGGATGTTATAAAACGGAAAGCCGAGCGCATGCACCGATGAGAACCGGTTGAGACCCTTGAAGACCGGCTCGCCGATATTGACGGCCGAGTGGAAGGCAAGCGCCACCCCACGCTCCTCGATCGCGCGGAACACTTTCATGTTGGCGTTGTGGTGGATCGGGAGGTTGCGCGCCGATGTCACCATGAAACCAGTGATGTTCTTGCAATGGCCGAAGGCCTCTACCTGCCGCAGTGCCTCGTCGGGGTCCGAGATCGGCAGCGACAGCATCGAATAAAGCCGGCCGTCACCTTCCGGAAGCGCCTTCTCGGTGAGCCAGCGGTTGTAGGCCCAGCACAGTTCGATCTCCATCTCGGTCGACGGATGCAGGCCGACGGCGAGCAGCATGGTTGGAAAGAGGCACGCATAGTCGACGCTCATCGCATCCATCCAGCGCTGGCCGAGCTCGACGTCGCGCGGCTTGCCGTTCTCGGTCTTCTCGGACGAACGCAGCGGATAGCGGGTGATGCGGCCGCCCATGTCCTGAAAGCTCACCTGACTCGGCATCAAGGTCTGGCGGCCCTTGGCGCGCCCGGAGAGCACGAGTTGCCGCAGCACGTCGTTCTCGATGAAGGGCAAAAACTCGTCGTAGCATTCATTTTCGTAGTGATGGGAATCGACGTCGGCGATCAGGAGATCGTCGAGGTTGCGGTCGTGCGCCTGTTTGCGGGCGTGGGCGAGCAGCCGGCTGGTGTTGAGCTCTTCGATCGGAACGCGACGGCCGCGATCGGCAAGAAGGTCCATGGCGTAACTCCCGGCTCTTTAACGCGCGCGCAAAAATGCAGCGCCGCCCCGAGTCTCTTCGAGGCGGCACTTAGATTGACGCGTTCACAGAGAAAAAGCCACACCGGCAGTAAATCGCGCCGGGTGATGCGGAGGGGCGCGACGGTTTACCGCCACGCCCCTTGTGCCATTATCAGCGGCAGCGATAGGGATGGTAATAGCAAAAGCCCCGCGGAGCGTAGTAGCGGCGAGGGCCGTAGTAGCCGCGGCGCCAGTACACGGGGGTCAAATTCGCATGATTACTCGTGATGCCCGCGGCGAGCGGCGCAGCAGGTGCGGCATGCGACGGCGCAGAAACTCCAACGACGGCCACAGTCGCAAGAGCAATGGCAAAAACAGTCTTTATCATTATAGTTCTCCTAGGGCGCGAACCGATGCTGAATTCATAGCACATCAACAACATGGCAGTTCCGCGGCGTCGAAATATCAAACACGATGAACAGACAGTCAGAATTTCCGAATGAGCTTAGATCAAAGAGTGCGATCGCATTATTGCGGCCGATTTTGAGACGATCTGTCACAAGTCACGCAATTCCCAGGTCGCCTAGGGATGATGGTCGCGGACATGATTGAGCTGGCGCGCGAAGGTGACCGCAGCTTCGACGCCTACATAGCGCGGGCCGCCAGCAAGGCTCCGAGCATCATCATCTTCACCGAGATGTTCGGGTTGAGCCGCCATAACCGCAACCTTGCTGACGCTTATGCACGGCGCGGCTTGAACGCCTTGGTGCCGAACCTTTTCTGGCGGTCAGAGTTTCCAGGCGAGCTTGCCTTCGATGGTCCGGATCGCGACGCCGCCTGGGCGCGGCTCAAAGCCTTCGATGTCGATGCCGCAGGCCGCGACATCGGCACGGCCGTGAACTGGCTGCGCGCCCAGTCATTTGCGGACGGCAAGGTCTTTGCCCTCGGCTTCTGCGCCGGCGGCCGCATGGCGTTCGTCGCCGCTGCGCGCGCCGGCGTCGATGCGGCGGTGTCGTTCTACGGCATGGGCATTTCCCTTCATGCCGCGGAATTTGAACGCGTGCATTGCCCGGTCCACCTGCACTACGGCCTCAAGGACCCGCATATCCCGCAGCCGGAAATCGACGCAGTCGCATTGGCCGCAGGGGAGCGCCCGTCAATCGAGATTTTTCTCTATCCCGAGGCCGGTCATTCATTTTTCAATCCGATCAGACCGGCCTATCACGCCGCATCGGCGAAGCTTGCGGGCGAACGGCTTGATGCGTTGATTGATCGGGTGCTTGGCATCCCGATGCCCCAAGCATTATCAGAATAAAGTGCCCTGCCCGCCGCCACCATCACCACTGCGTGGCCGTGGCTTCGGCGGCTCGGTGCTCACGGGGTTGGGCGATTTCGCACCATCGGCGCGTGCGCCGATCCGCCCGTCGGCGAATTCAATCTCGACGGGCATTCCCGCGATCACGGCGGCGGCCGTGCGCAACGGTTGGCCCGCCCCGTCGCGCACCAGCGCAAAGCCGCGCGCCAGCACGCCGCGATAGGAGAACGCCGCGAGCAAATGCGCGCCGCGTTCGGTGCGCGCGTGACGTGTGGCGATGAGAGTCTTGACGGCACGCTCGGCGCGTGCGGCAAATGCGACGACGCGCTCGCCCTGGCGCGCGATCCGCGTCCGATAGGTTTGCGCATTTGCTGCAACGCCCACGCGCAACCGCTGCGCGATCGCGACGTAGCGCTCGCGTCGGCGCTCGACGTTACCGCGCAACAGGTGTGCGCTCAGCCGACCGCCAATGCGCGAAAAGCCGACACGATGAATCTGCGCATTGGATCGCAACGCGCGCGACAGCCGCTCGCCGGCATGATCGAGCCGCTGCCGCGGCAGCGCCAGCACCGCTTCCGCGTCCGGCAGCATGCGCGCGGCGGAGCGCAATTCGCTGCGGCGCGCCTCCTGATTGCGCCGCCAGCAGGCGAGCGCGCGCCGCGCAAATGAATCGACGTCGAGCAAGAGTTCGGCGCGCACCGGTACCGCCATCTCGGCGGCAGCGGTCGGCGTCGGCGCCCGCCGATCGGCGGCAAAATCGATCAGCGTTACGTCGGTCTCGTGACCGACCGCCGAGATCAGCGGGATGAGGCTTGCCGCCGCCGCCCGGACGACGATCTCCTCGTTGAACGACCACAAGTCTTCGAGCGAGCCGCCGCCGCGCGCGACGATGATGAGATCGGGTCGCGTGGACCTAAGCGCGTTGAAGCCCTCGATCGCTGCGGCGACCTCCGCCGCCGAGCCCTCGCCCTGTACCTTCACCGGCCAAACCAGCACATGGCGCGGAAAGCGATCGGCGAGGCGGTGCAGGATGTCGCGGATGACGGCGCCGGTCGGCGAGGTGATGACGCCGATCACGGCCGGCAGATACGGCAAAAGTTGCTTTCGCGCCTCGTCGAACAAGCCCTCGGCGGCGAGCTTCTTCTTGCGCTCCTCGAGCAGCGCCATCAGCGCACCGAGCCCGGCGGGCTCCAGCGTTTCCACCACGATCTGATACTGCGAGCGACCGGGATAGGTCGTGAGGCGCCCGGTGATCAGAACCTCAAGCCCGGCTTCGAGCTTCAGCTTGATGCGCGGCGCCGCGCTGCGCCAGATGACACCGGCCATGCAGGCACGCTCGTCCTTGAGATCGAAATAGACGTGGCCGTTCGAGTGGTAGCTCACTTTGCCGAGTTCGCCGCGCACGCGCACATAGCCGTAGGCGTCTTCGATCGTGCGCTTGAGCGCCGACGACAGTTCCGAAACCGTCAGTTCCGGCAGATTGAGGCGCGGCTCGTTCAAATCAATATCCTCGCTAGTGGCCCGCGACGCCCGCCAGCGTCGGACATGCGCGCTTCTCGTACGCCTGGTCGAACGGCGCATCGTTCGTTTTGTCGATCACCACCGGTTTGAGCATGACCTCTTTCGGGGTCGTCTCATGGCGCAGGCTACGCACCGCCATCTCGACGCCAAGGCAACCCTGATCGAAGGTGTCGTAATCGCCGCTGCCGATGACCGCTCCGGATTTGATGAGGGCCATCACCTCGCGGCTGGCATTGATGCCGACGACGAGCGCCTTGCGGCTTGCGGCTTTCAGCGCGTCGGCGGCGCCGATCGCCATCGGATCGTTGGCGGCGAGGATGCCGTCAATCTGGGGATAGCTGCTCAGGAAGGCAGCCGCCACGGCGTTGCCCTGCGCGCGGGCGTAATTTCCTGATTTCCCGGCGAGGAGCTTCACGCCGGGGAATTCCTTGATGACGTCGCGAAAGCCCCGGGCGCGGCCCTGCGCGGTGATGTTGTTATCGGGACCGTCGAGGATGACGACATTGCCCTTGCCACCCATCGCCTGGATCAAATAGCGGCCGGTCTCGTGCGCCAGCGCGACATCGTCGGTGCCGACATAGCCCACGACGGTGCCACCGCTGAGCCGCTCGTTGACATTGATGAGCGGAATGTGCGCGGCGTTGATCTGCGCTACCGCACTGGCAGCAGCGGTAAAGTCGACAGGCACGAACACGATCGCATCCGACTTGTCCTTGATCGCGTCACCGACCAGTTTGTTCTGCTCCGCCACGCTGTCCGGCGTTGACGGCACGTAATGAACGATCGAGACGCCGAGATTCCTGGCGGCAACCCCGGCGCCGGCACGCAGTTCGGCAAAGATCGGGCTGTTCTGGCTTTTGGTGAAAACGGCGATCGTCTCGGCTTGCGCCCGCGGCGCGCCGAAGCCCAACATCGCGCCGACCAGGGCTATTCCGGCGGCCTGACGAATCATGGATGCCTCCCGACGAACATGGAGCGAATATAGGCGTTTACCGCCGACTAGTGATGCGCGTCGCGAGGACGCGGTCAAGGCCCCGACCGACGTCCCGGCTTTTCCTCAGATTTGTCTTCAAGTCCCGCCGCGAATACCTTGCAGCGGCGCGCTTCCGTGCTACAGGGGCTCGGCCAAGGCATTCCGACACATGAACATTCTTCTGCTGGGCTCTGGCGGACGCGAGCATGCGCTAGCCTGGAAAATGGCGGCCAGTCCGCTCACGGACCGGCTGATTTGCGCACCGGGCAATGCCGGGATTGCGCATGAGGCCGAGTGCATCGCGCTTGATATTGCTGATCACGCCGCCGTCATCGCTTTTTGCCACGCCAACCACATCGGCCTCGTCGTGGTCGGCCCGGAGGCGCCGCTCTGCGCCGGCATTGTCGACGACCTTGAGGCCGCCGGCATCAAAGCCTTTGGGCCGACACGCGCCGCAGCGCGCCTCGAGGGCTCCAAGGGCTTCACCAAGGATATGTGCCGGGCCAATAACATTCCGACCGCGGCTTATGGGCGATTCAGCGCGGCCGATCAGGCCAAGGCCTACGCGCAAGAGCGCGGCGCGCCCATCGTCGTCAAGGCCGACGGGCTTGCTGCCGGCAAGGGCGTCGTGGTGGCGCAAACCCTCGCCGAGGCCGAGGCTGCCATCGACATGATGTTCGATGGCGGATTGGGCGAGGCTGGCGCCGAGGTCGTTGTCGAGGAATTCCTCGAAGGCGAAGAAGCCTCGTTCTTCGCGCTGTGCGACGGCGAGGCCGCGATCCCGCTCACGACGGCACAGGACCACAAACGCGCCTACGACGGCGACCAAGGCCCCAACACCGGCGGCATGGGCGCCTATTCACCCGCGCCGAACATCGATGCCGCCATGAGCGCGCACATCATGAACGACATCGTCCTCCCGACGATGCGGGCCATGAAGGCGATGGGCGCGCCCTACAAAGGTGTGCTCTACGCCGGCCTGATGATCACGGCGGAAGGACCGAAGCTCATCGAGTACAACGCCCGCTTCGGCGATCCGGAAACCCAGGTGCTGATGCTGCGCCTGATGTCGGACCTGGTGCCGGCTTTGCTCGCGAGCCGCGACGGCCAGCTCAAATCCTTCGATCTGCGCTGGTATCCAGAATCCGCGCTCACCGTGGTCATGGCGGCCGAAGGCTACCCCGGCCCATACGCCCGCGGCTCGGTGATCGACAGGCCTCGACGCCGCCGCCCAAATCGAAGGCGTCGAAATCTTCCACGCCGGCACCAAGGCCGACGGTGGCCGCATCCTCGCCAACGGCGGCCGCGTGCTCGATGTCTCGGCAATCGGCAAGACCGTCCGCGAAGCACAGGCGCGGTCGTACGAAGCCATCGCCCGCGTCCGGTGGCCCGAAGGTTTCTACCGCCACGACATTGGCCGTCGCGCGGTCGAGCGGGAAAAACAAAGCAACAACAAGTAGCTGGCGCACCCGACGCGCTCGATATATATTGCCACGACAAAATATATACGGAGGCCTGAAAATGGCCATTCTGATTAAAGATCAAGAAACCGACCAGATGATCCGAACACTGGCCGGGCGGACCGGCGAGAGCATCACCGATGCTGTCAAAGAGGCCGTACGCGAGCGTCTAAAGCACGTGCCTCTCAATGAGGATGAAATCGCCGCCCGCAAGCGCAGACTTGCTGAACTGTTTGCTTATTTCGATTCATTGCCGACAATCAACGAGCATCTAACCAACGAAGAAATCATCGGTTATGACGAAAATGGATTGCCGATCTGATGGTCGTCGACACTTCGGCGCTGGTCGCGATGATCCTTCGTGAGGACGAACGCGCCATTTTCGAAGACCTGGTGCTGAGATCTTCAAATGTTGTCATGTCAGCCGTCTCAGTCGTCGAGGCCATGATCGTACTGCTGAACAAGCGCCGGGAGCCTGAAGCAGCAAGGCTCGACGAAACGGTGGAAGCTCTGCAAATCGATGTTCATGGCGTTGATGGCCAACAGACCGTTTTCGCAAGGCAGGCCTTTATGCAATACGGCCGGGGACGGGCGCCTGCGTCGCTTAATTTCGGCGATTGCTTTGTGTATGCGTTGGCAAAGGCGCGCGACGATACTTTGCTCTTCAAAGGCGACGATTTCTCTACGACCGACATCGTACCGGCGTGGCGGCCCTAGCCAATGCCCGATCTCGCCGACCTTTATCCCGGCTACGCCGCGCACTGGATCGATACGTCGATCGGCAAAATTTTTGCCCGCGTCGGCGGCAGCGGACCGCCACTGCTGCTCTTGCATGGCCATCCGCAGAGCAATGTGATGTGGCACCGCGTTGCTCCGGTGCTGGCGCCGCAGTTCACACTGGTCATCCCTGATCTGCCCGGCTACGGCTGGTCCGCGGTGCCGCAAGCGCAGAACGACCATGCGCCCTACAACAAGCGCGCCATGGCTGCCGTCATGATCGAAGTGATGGAGGCGCTTGGCTTCGTGCGCTTTCCGGCTTGCCGGCCACGATCGCGGCGGCCGGGTCGGCTATCGCCTCGCGCTCGATCATCCCGGCCGCATCGAGCAACTCGCGCTGCTCGACATCATCACCACCTGGGACATGTGGCATCGGCTCGACGTGCGCCTCGCGTCGCGCGCGTGGCACTGGACTTTCCTGTCGCTTGCCGCGCCGTTTCCAGAAACACTGATCTGCCGCGACCCGCTGTTCTTTTTCGATTCGCGCGCATCAAGCGGCGCCAAGGCAAAAAGCGTTTCGATATTCGATCCGCGCGCGCTCGCGCACTATCATGCGGCGTATCAGGACCCGATCCGCATTCACGCCATGTGCGAAGATTATCGCGCCGGCCGCACCACCGACCTCGACCACGACGAAGTCGACCGCGCCGCCGGAAAGAAAATTGCCTGCCCGGTGCTGGCGCTGTGGGGTACGAGCGGCCTCCCCGCCAACGCCGGCATCGACGCATTGTCGGCTTGGCGCGACTGGGCGACGGACCTGCGCGGTTTCGCCATCGACAGCGGCCATTACCTCGCGGAGGAAAACTCCGCCGCGACCGCGACGGCGTTGCTGGAGTTCTTCGCCGCGCGCTAAAATTCGGCACCAGGAGCCGCGCAGCGAAGCAATGACAACCGTCGACCGCCAGAGCGCCTTTTCCGGCACCAAGGACGTGGCCGAGCCGCTGCGTTTCGATGTCCGGCGGCTCGAAGACCTATCTGCGCGAGCGCGTGCCGGGATTTGCCGGGCCGGTCGGTAGTCAGCCAATTCAAGGGCGGCCAGTCGAATCCGACCTATCTGGTGGAAACGCCGTTGCGGCGTTACGTGCTCCGGCGCAAACCGCCCGGCAAGCTGTTGCCGTCGGCGCACGCCGTCGATCGCGAGTACCGCGTCATCAGCGCGCTTTATGCGCAGGGTTTTCCGGTTGCCGAGCCGGTGCTCTATTGCGCCGATGAGAGCGTCATCGGCACGCCGTTCTTCCTGATGTCCCATGTCGATGGCCGCGTGTTCTGGGAGCCGCAGATGCCGGCATCCAATCCGGCCGAGCGCGCGCAGGTTTACGATGCGATGAACGCGACGCTGGCACGGCTGCACACGTTCGATCCAGCCGCGATCGGGCTCGGCGATTACGGCCGCGGCGAGAACTATGTGGCGCGGCAGGTCGAGCGCTGGTCGAAGCAGTATCGCGCCTCGCAGACCGGCGCGATCGAGGACATGGAGCGCCTGATCGCCTGGCTGCCGGCGCATCTGCCGCCGCCGCAAGCCGCCGCGGCTGGTGCATGGCGATTACCGGCTCGACAACATCATTCTTGCGCCCGACGCACCGAAGATTGCCGCGGTGCTCGATTGGGAACTCTCGACGCTCGGCGATCCGCTGGCGGATTTCTCCTATCACCTGATGCAGTGGCACATGCCGCCGTCCGAAGCCGGCACCGGCTCGCTGCTCGGGCAGAATCTGGCCGCGCTCGGCATTCCGCCGCTCGACGCCTATGTCGGACGCCTACGTGGCGCGCACCGGCCTCGATCCGCGGCCGCATCTGCCGGTCTATTTCGCCTACAATTTCTTCCGCCTCGCGGCGATCATGCAGGGCATTGCCGGACGCGTGCGCGACGGCACCGCGACCAGCGCATTTGCGGCCGCCAAGGCCGAACTGGTGCGTCCGCTTGCCGCCAAGGCGTGGGAATTCGCTCGCCAGGCGGGAGCATGAAGACCTTTGCGCTCGCGCTCGGCGGCGGCGGCGCGCGCGGGCTCGCGCATATTGCGGTGATCGAAGCGCTCGACGAGATGGGCGTAAAGCCCGTCGCCATCGCGGGCACGTCGATCGGCGCGCTGATCGGCGCCGGCTACGCGGCCGGAATGCGCGGCAAGGATATCCGCCACCATGTCATCGCGGTCGCGCACAACCGGGCCAGCACCGTGCGCCGCCTCATGCAGGCGCGCGCCGGCACACTCGCGCAGTTATTTTCGCGGCGCGTTCAGCGAGGCGACGCAGATCGACGCCGAGAAATTCTGCGCGCAGTTCTTGCCGGAAGCAGTGCCGGTGGATTTCGCCGCGCTCGAAATTCCGCTGACCGTGATGGCGACCGATCTGCATCGCCGCCAGGAAGCGCCGCTGTCGTCAGGCGCGCTGCGTCCGGCGCTCGCCGCCTCGATCGCCATTCCCGGCCTGTTCCGGCCGGTCACCATCGATGGCCGCATCCTCATCGACGGCGGCGCCACCAACCCGCTGCCGTTCGATCAGCTGAGTGGGCTTGCCGATATCATCGTAGCCGTCGACGTCTTCGGCTTGCCGAGCGACCGCACCGACATGCCGGGCGCTTGGGAATGCCGTCTACACCACTATCCTCGTCATGGGCGGCGCGATCGTTGCCGCGAAGCTCAAGTCACGCCGCGCCCGATCTTGTGATCCGGCCCAATGTCGGCATTTTCCGCACGCTCGACTTCTATCAGGCGAGCGCCATTTTGCGCGTGGCCGACGCGGTGAAGGCGGAGGTGAAGGACAAGCTCGGCGCGCTGCTCGCGTGACCTCACCTGCGCTCGCGAAAGAACTCCTTGAGCAAAGCCGCAGCCTCTGCTTCCGCCATTCCGCCGTACACCTCCGGCCGATGATGGCAGGTCGGCGATGCGAAGAATTTCACGCCGTTCTCCACCGCGCCGCCTTTGGCATCGGCGGCGCCGTAGTAAAGCCGGCGGATGCGGGCGAACGCGATCGCGCCAGCGCACATCGCGCACGGCTCGAGCGTGACGTAGAGATCGCACTCCGCCAGTCGCTCGGAGCCGAGCTCGGCCGCGGCGCGGCGGATCGCGACGATTTCGGCATGCGCGGTCGGATCGCGATCGGCGAGCGTGCGGTTGCCGGCCCGCGCGACCACCGCGCCGTCGCGCACGATGACGCAGCCGACCGGCACCTCGCCGCGCTCGCCGGCCGCCGGGCCTCCGTCAAGCGCCATGTCCATGAACGACGCCATGACAATCTTCGTCGTCATGGCCGGGCTTGTCCCGGCCATCCACGTCTTCGGTGTATAAACGTGATGCCCGGCACAAGGCTTATGCTCGGGCCGGCCATGGCCGGACCCATGTGCCGGGCATGACGAGATGAAACGCCGATGACGAATACGATCAACCGCAACGATAAAGGCGGCGAGCGCATCGCCAAGGTCGATCGCGCGCGCCGGCCTCGCCTCGCGCCGCGAGGCGGAGCTTGGATCGCCGCCGGCCGCGTCGCCGTCAACGGCGCCGTGATCGCCTCGCCGGCGCTCAATGTCACCGCCGCGCGACCGCGTCACCGTCGACGGCGAGCCGCTGCCGGCAGCGCGAGCGCACGCGGCTTTTCCTCTATCACAAGCCGCGCGGGCTCATGACCACGCACGCCGATCCCGCACGGCCGGCCGACCATCTTCGCAGCGCCTGCCGCAAGATCTGCCGCGCCTCATCAGCGTCGGCCGGCTCGATTTCAATACCGAAGGGCTTGCTGCTGCTCACCAATGACGGCGCGCTGGCCCGCGTGCTGGAACTGCCCGCGACCGGCTGGCTGCGGCGCTATCGCGTGCGGGCGCACGGCGCGGTCGACGCAGCAGCAGCTCGACGAGTTGCGCGAAGGCGTGACCATCGGCGGCATCCGTTACGGCGCGATCGAGGCCGCGATCGAGCGCGTGCAAGGCTCCAATCTGTGGCTCACCTTCGCCATCCGCGAGGGCAAGAACCGCGAGGTGCGCAACGTGCTCGGCGATCTCGGCCTCGACGGTGACGCGGCTCATCCGCGTCTCGTTCGGCCCGTTCCAGCTCGGCGAGCTTGCCGAGGGCGCGGTCGAGGAAGTGCGCACGCGCGTGCTGCGCGAGCAGCTCGGCGAGCGGCTCGCCGCGCTTTCGGGTGCGGATTTTTCCGGTCCCATCGCCGCTGTTTCAATGCAGCAGAGTCGGGATGCAACGCCGCGCAGCTTGCGACCGAACCCGACGACCGATACCGGGCAGCCTCATCAGGAGGACCGCCCAACCGCGCCGCGGCACAAAGCTTGGCGACATGATAACGCCAAGCCGCGCCGCCGAGAGGCGCCGGAAACCCACACGGATGACATCAGAGACCACCGTGGTCTTGCCAAGCGCTTTGGTCAACGACCGGGACCGGGTGCAATCTCTCCTTCCGCTACGACGAAGGATGGTCAACGCAAGACCATCCATCGCAAGCCGGCAAGCCACGCCTGGGGCGCGCACGATGAGGCCCGCCCAAAAAGCTGCGGCGCAAATTTCACGGCTCGCGCCGCGACGCCGACAAGCCGCGCCGGCAACCGGCGGCCGAAGCGCGCAGCGGCGAAATCATGGATCGCAAGGGCCGCCGCGTGCATGTCGAGCGCTTCGGCAGACCGCCGCAGGAACAGCCCAAGAGCCGAAGCGCCAAAGCGCGGCTCGACGCGGCCGCCGTGCTTCGCCCGACCGCGCATCCGGGCCGCGCCCGCACCAGCCGCGAGGCCGGCGCTGATGCGCATCGTCGGCGGCAGCTTGCGCGGACGCACGCTCGCCGCGCCGAAATCGCAAGCGATCCGGCCGACCGCCGACCGGCTGCGCGAAGTCGCTGTTCAATATCCTGGTGCACGCCTACGGCGATCCGGTCACCGGCGCGCGCGTGCTCGATCTGTTCGCCGGCACCGGCGCGCTCGGCATCGAGGCGCTTCGCGCGGCGCGGCATTTGTGCTGTTCGTCGACGACGGCGCGGAGGCGCGCGCGCTGCTGCGCGAGAACGTCGCCACGCTCGGCCTCGGCGGCACGTCCCGCATCTTCCGCCGCGACGCCACCAAGCTCGGCCCGGCGCATCCGCTCGAGCCATTCTCGCTGGTCTTCCTCGATCCGCCCTACGGCCAGGACCTCGCCGACAAGGCGCTCGCCTCGGCGCGCGCGGGCGGCTGGCTTGCGCCCGACGCGCTCGTCGTCGTCGAAGAAGCGACGAAGGCGAAATTCGCCGCGCCGGAAGGTTTCACCGAGCTCGAACGGCGCAGCTATGACGACACGGAGTTCATCGTGCTTCGCCCGCGAGCGATGAGACACCGTCTTAATCGGCGCTGATGCCGGCAGCGTGGACGACCTTGGCCCAGCGCGCGACTTCCTCCGGCAGGAACTTGGCCAGATATTCGGGCGTGCGCTGCTCCGGCGGCAGCGATCTCGAGGCCGAGGCCTTCCAGCCGCTTGCGCACGGCCGGATCGTCGAGCGTGTCGCTCATCGCCTTGTTGAGCTTGCGCACGATCGCGTCGGGCGCTCCCTTGCGGCAGGAAGAATGCGTTCCAGACGCTGGCTTCGACTCCCGGCAAGCCCTGCTCGCCGGTGGTCGCGAAGATCGGGAATGATCTTCACGCGGTGCGGCGCCATCACGGCGATGCCTTTGACCTGCCTTGCTCGGCCAGCGCGGCGCCGGTCTGGATGGTGGAGCACATGTAGTCGATGCGGCCGCCGATCAAATCCTGCTGCGCCGGCCCCTCGCCGCGATAGGGCACTGGGTGACGGTGACGCCCAGCGCGATGTTGAGCAGCACGCACGGCAGATGGGTGCCGGAGCCGACGCCGGCCGAGCCGAACTGCATCTTGGCTTGGTTGCGCTTTGACGTAGGCGACGAACTCCTGCAGGTTGTTGACCGGCAGGTCCTTGCGCGCGATCAGGATGCGCGGCGATTCCGGTCGCCAGCCCGACCGGCGTGAAGTCGGTGACCGAATTATAGAGCGGCTTCTTGTAGAGCGACTGGTTGAAGGCCTGGGTGCCGCTGTTGCCGATCAGCGACCGTGTAGCCGTCGGGCGCGCTCTTGGCGACGCGCAGCGCTGCCGGCCATGCCGGCCGCCGCGCCGATATTCTCGATGACGATCGGCTGGCCGAGCACTTCGCTCATGCGCTGTGCCTGGATGCGGGCGCTCAGATCGACGCCGCCGCCGGCCGCGAACGGCACGATCGAGGGTGATGGCGTGGGTCGGCCAATCTTGGGCGAACGCGGCTGAAGCCAGCACAAACAAAACCGCAACCCCAACCGCAAATTTGGTCGTAATGAAATTTCTGGGCACCGACCATCTCTCCTTCATGACAAACCCACAGAGCTACTCGGCAGTCAAACCGGCCGCTTTGACAGCAGCGCCCCATTCTTGATCTCGGCTTCGACGAAGCTCTGCAGATATTGCGGCGAGCGATGGTCCGGCGGCGGCACGTCGCGCCGAGTTCGCGCACACGCCGCTGTACCGCGGGCTCATCCATGGCCGCCACCGCCGCAGCATTGAGCTTGTCGACGATCGCCGCCGGCGTTGCCTTGGGCAGGAACATGGCATTCCAGCCATAGGCTTCGAAATCCTTTGAGCCCCTGCTCCTCGGCGGTCGGCGATGTCGGGAAGGCCGGGCGAGCGCTCGCGCCCGAGCACGGCCGGCGCTTGACCTGGTGCGCCTCGATCTGCGCCATGGCGGTCGTGATCGTCGGACACATGTAGTCGATGCGGCCGGCGAGCAAATCCTGCATCGCCGGGCCAAGCCCGCGATAGGGAACGTGGGTGACCTTGACGCCGATCGCGACGTTCGAACAAGGCGCAGGCAGATGCGAGCCGCTGCCTGTGCCGGGCGAGCCGTATTGCATCTTGGCCTGGTTCGCTTTCGCGTAGGCGATGAATCCGAGAGGTTGCCGGCCGGAATGCCGCTGCGGGCGGTGAGGACCAGGGGCTGTTCGGCGACCAGCGCGACGGGAGCGAAATCGCGGGCGCCGTCATAGGGCGGGCTTTGTGCAGGAGCTGAACCTGCGCGTTCGGCGATTCGCCGCCGAACAAGAACTGATAGCCGTCGGGATCGGCCCGGGCGACGCGCGTGGCGCCGGTCATGCCGCCGGCGCCGGGCACGTTTTCGACGATCACCTGCTGGCCGAGAATCTCGGAGAGCCCGGCGGCATAGACGCGCCCCAATGTGTCGTAGACGCCGCCCGGCGCGAACGGCACCACCATCGTGATCGGCCGGTCGGCCAGTCCTGCGCCTTTGCTTGCGCCCTCGCCTCTGCACATTCCTGCAAACACGCCGCCAGCAGCATTGCCGCAAGCAGAGGAATCGCCTACGACTCATGAGTCACTCCCGATCTCGACTGTCCGAACTTCAACGATGCCGGATGGTCGCCGTCACTGCGGCATAGTGACGATCGTCATGATTTACCGCCGCCCGAACAGCCGCTCGATGTCGGCGAGCTTCAGTTCCACATAGGTCGGGCGGCCGTGGTTGCACTGGCCGGAATTGGGCGTCGCCTCCATCTCGCGCAGCAGCGCGTTCATCTCCTCGGGCTTGAGCCGGCGGCCGGCGCGCACCGAGCCGTGGCAGGCCATGGTGGCGGCGACCTGCATCAGGCGGCGCTCGAGCGGCAAGGCCTCGTCCCATTCGCTCATGTGCTCGGCGAGGTCGCGCACCAGCCCGCGCGCCGTCGATCTCGCCGAGCAGCGCCGGCGTCTCGCGCACCAGCACCGCGCCGGGGCCGAACGGCTCGAGCACCAGGCCGAAGCGCGCGAGCTCGCTCGGCGCGCGCGACCAGCCGCTCGACGTCGGCCTCGTCGAGCTCGACGATCTCGGGCATCAGCAGCATCTGGCGCGCCACGCCGCTCTGCTCGAGCGCGGCCTTCAGCCGCTCGTAGACCAGGCGCTCGTGCGCGGCGTGCTGGTCGACGATGACCAGGCCGTCGCGGGTCTGGGCGACGATGTAGGTCTCGTGCACCTGCGCGCGCGCGGCGCCGAGCGGATGGTCGATCAGGTTCGGGCGCGTCGGCTCGGCCAGCCTCGACGCAGCGCGCAGTCGGCGGCCGGCGCGCCGACGTCGAAGGCGGCCTGCGCCGCCTCGGCGAAGCCCGCTGCCGCGCAGCGGCGCCGCGCGCGAGCCGCGGATCGGCCGGCCGCGCCGGCGACGCCGCCAGTCCCAGCCGCGGCCGCGGCAGTCGCCGCCGCCGGCCGGAACGCCGCGATGGTCGCCGCTGCCGCCGGTCGTCGCGGCGCGCTGGCCCTCGCGCGCCAGCGCGTGCTTCAGCGCGCGCAACGATCAGCCCGCGCACCAGCGCCGGCATCGCGGAAGCGCACCTCGGCCTTGGCCGGATGCACGTTGACGTCGACCTCGCGCGGTCGAGCATCGACGAACAGCGCCAGCACCGGATGGCGGTCGCGCGGCAGGTAGTCGGCGTAGGCGCCGCGCACCGCGCCGAGCAGCAGCTTGTCGCGCACCGGCCGGCCGTTGACGAACAGATACTGGCCGAGCGCGTTGGCGCGGGTGAGCGTCGGCAGCGCCGCGTAGCCGTCGACCGCGACGCCTTCGCGCTCGGCGGCGATCTCCACCGCGTTGGCGCGAAAGTCGGCGCCGAGCACGTCGCCGAGCCGCGCCAGCCGGCCGGTCGCGCCCGGCAGCGCCGCCGCGAACGTCACCGGCGCGCGCTCCTCGCCCGCCAGCGTGAAGGCGACATCGGGCCGGCCATGGCGAGCCGGCGCACCACCTCGCGCATCGCCTCGGCCTCGGCGCGGTCGAGCTTGAGGAACTTCAGCCGCGCCGGCGTGGCGTAGAACAGGTCGCGCACCTCGACGCGCGTGCCCTGCGCCGAGCGCCGCCGGCTTGATCGCGGACTTCGCGCCGGCCTCGACGTCGATCGCCCAGGCATGCGGCTCGCCGGCATGCCGCGTCGCGATCGACAGCCGCGCCACCGCGCCGATCGAGGGCAGCGCCTCGCCGCGGAAGCCGAGCGTGCGGATCGCGACCAGATCGTCGTCGGCGAGCTTGGAGGTGGCGTGGCGCTCGACCGCCAGCGCCAGCTCGGCGCGCGTCATGCCCTCGCCGTCGTCGGCTGACGCAGATCAGCCGCCGGCCGCCGCCGTCGGTCAGCACCTCGATCCGGCTGCGCGCCGGCGTCGAGCGCGTTCTCGACCAGCTCCTTGACCACGCTCGCCGGCCGCTCGACCACCTCGCCGGCGGCGATGCGGTTGACGACGGCCTCGGAGAGCTGGCGGACAGGCATGGGCGACTCGCTGCGGCGAATGCGACCGTAACCCGGATCGAGCACGGTGCGAAATCCGACTCCACCGCTCTCAATCGAACGCCGGCTTGGCTCGGCGCAGGCCCTTGATGCCGAGAGCGGCGCTTCTTGCCTTCGATGCGGCGCTCGCGCGAGGCCTTGGTCGGCTTGGTCGGGCGGCGCGGCACCGGCCGCACCGCGGCCTGGCGGATCAGCTCAATCAGGCGCTCGAGCGCATCCTCGCGGTTGCGCGCCTGGGTGCGGTGGCGCTGCGCGATGATGACCAGGACGCCGTCGCGGGTCAGCCGCGAGCCGGCCAGCCGTTCGAGCCGCGCCCGCACGTCGTCGCGGCAGCGACGGCGAGTGGCGCACGTCGAAGCGAAGCTGCACCGCGGTCGAGAGCTTGTTGACGTTCTGGCCGCCCGGACCCGAGGCGCGCACGAAGCTTTCCTCGATCTCGCGCTCGTCGATGCTGATGTCGGCGGTGACGCGGATCATGGCTCGAAGCCTAGCCCGGATTGAGCGCCAGCGAAATCGCGGGACGACGCTTTTTGAGGCGGCGGATGCCTGCCCGATCATGATTGGCTCAATCGGGCCGGGCAACCGGCGCTGGTATCGGCTGATACGTCGGTCCGGTCGCGGCGGTCGAGAGCGAGGCCCTCCGGCCGGCCGACCACGGTCACCAGCAGGCCGCCGTCGAGCAGGCGCTTGGCGACGCGTTGCGCATCGTCGAGCGTCACCGCGTCGATCATCGCCGGGCGCCGCGTTCAATGTAATCGATGCCGAGATCGTCGAGCTGCATCTGCACCAGCAACGACGCGACCTTGCTCGACGTGTCGAGATTGAGCACGAACGAGCTGTTGAGATACGCCTTGGCCTTGGCGAGTTCCTCCGCGGTCGGGCCGTCTTCGGCCAGGCGATGGATTTCCTTCTCGATCAGGTCGAGGGTTTCGCCGGTGCGGTCGGCGCGCGTCGCGGTGCCGCCGAGAAACACCGCGGTATGGTCGAGCCAGACCAGGCTGTCGGAGACCGAATAGACCAGGCCGCGCTTCTCGCGCACCTCCTGATAAAGCCGCGACGAGAACGAGCCGCCGCCGAGAATGTGGTTGACCACATAGGCGGCCATGAAATCCGGATCGTTGCGGGCGATGCCCGGACCGCCGAAATCGACCACCGTCTGCGGCACGTCGAGGTTGACGACGATGCGGCGGCCGAGCCCCTGCGGCGACGGCGTTATCGATCGGCGTCAGATCCGCCTTCGCCGGCAAGCCGCCGAACACGCGGTCGAGCATGGCCTTCGCTGTGTCGGCGTCGATGTCGCCGACGATCGCAACCTTCAGATTGTCGCGCGCCAGCACCCGATGCGTATAGGCCCTGAGATCGTCGACGGTGATGGCCGGCACGGATTCCAGCGTGCCGTTGACCGGGCGGCCGTAGGGATGGCCGGCAAATGCCGTCTCCCACCAGCGCTGGCTCGCGATGTCGGTCGGGCTGGTCGTCGGCGCGGCGCAGCATCGAGATGATCTGCGCGCGGTTGAGCTCGACATCGGGCGGATCGAAGCGCGGCGCGGTGAGCGCCAGCCGCAGATCGTCGAACGCCTCGTCGCGGTTCTCCGCCAAGCGTGCGCAGCGAGCCGCGGACATGTGTCGCGGTCGGCCGCGAAACTCATTTCGATGGCTTTGCGTTCGAGCCGATCCTGGAACGTCTTGGAATCGAGATCGCCGGCGCCCTCGTCGAGCAGCGACGTCGCCAGATTGGCGGTGCCCGCCTTGCCGAGCGGATCCTGCACGGCGCCGCCGCTGAACGAAAAGTCCATGGCGATCAGCGGCACCGCCGGCTCGTGCACCAGCCAGGCTTCGATGCCGCCGGGGCTGACCACGCGCTCGATCGTGGTCGCCAGAGCGGGCGCGGCGGTCACCAGCAGAGCGAGGATCGAAACTGCCGCGATGCCGCAGGATGGGGCGGCACAGATTCGGCGCCATTGCGATTCACGAGCGCTTCTCCTCGGGCTGCAGGCTCTTCACCAGATAGCCGGTCACCGAGCGGCGGCGGTCGAGCCAATTCCGCGCGGCGTCTTGCACGGCGTCGGCAGTGACGGCGCGGATGTGGTCGGGCCAGGTCCGGACCATGTCGACGGTCTCGCCGGTCGCAAGCGCAGCGCCGTACCAGCGCGCCAGCGTCGCCTGGTTGTCCTGCGGCGTAAACGGCATCGGCGATCAGGCGGGTCTTGGCGCGATCGAGTTCGTCGGCGGTGATGCCGTGTTGGATGACATCGTCGAGCACCGCATCGATGGCATCTTCGACCTCATGCAGCGTATTGCCGGGCTTCGGCGAGCCGTAGACGCCGAACTTGCCGTAATCGAGCGCGGTGCTCGAGTAGTAGGCGCCGGCATTGAGCGCGATGCCCTTGTCGAGCACCAGGGTGCGGTAGAGCCGGCTGTTCGAGCCGCTGCCGAGCACATGGGCGAGGACATCGAGCGCCTCGCTCTCGCCGGGCTTCGCCGTCGTATCCGAGGGCACCAGATAAGAGCGGGTGACGGTTGGCTGCTCGACGCGCGCATCGGCAAGCGTGACGGTGCGCGGCGCTTCCTGCACCGGCTCCTTCGGCCGGTCGCGCGGGACGATGTCGGCGCGCGGCGCAACCTTGCCGTAGGTCTCCTCGGCATCCGCCTTGACCTCATCGGCGGTGACGTCGCCGGCGACGACGACGATGGCGTTGTTGGGCGTATAGAAGCGCCGGTAGAAGGCCAGCGCATCGTCGCGGTCGAGCTGCTCGATCTCGTGACGCCAGCCGATCACCGGCCGGCCATAGGGGTGGTTGAGAAAAAGCGCGGCGTCCATCTGCTCGGCCAGCCGGCCATTCGGATTGTTGGCGACCCGCATGTTCTGCTCTTCGAGCACGACTTTGAGCTCGGGCCGCACCACGTCGTCGGTCAGCACCAGCCCGGTGATGCGGTCGGCCTCGAACGCCATCATCTCCTTGAGGTGCTCGCGCGGAACGCGCTGGAAGAAACCCGGTATAGTCGCTGGTGGTAAAGGCGTTCTCCTGGCCGCCGATGTCGGCGACGTCCTGCGAGAAACGGTCGCCGGGATTTTTCGTCGTGCCCTTGAACATCAGATGTTCGAGGAAATGCGCGAGGCCGGATTTGCCCGGCGTCTCGTCGGCGGCGCCGACCTTGTACCAGATCATATGCGTGACGACGGGCGCGCGATGATCGGGAATGACCACGACCTCAAGGCCATTCGACAAAGTGAAATCCGAAACATCGGGGCCGGCTGCCGGCCCATGCAGCACGCGCGGCAGTGCCGGCAAACATGACAACGAGCGTCAGAATTCTAAGCAAGCGCATTTTAGGCGCCTGCATTTCAGACACGAGCATTTTGGACAAGGCAGGTCTCCGCAGGCTCAAGCAAAGCGCCCCACACAAACGCCCCACGTCGCTATTGATCGGGACTCTTCACTCGTCGAGACAGGATTTCTGTCTCGTGCCGCCGCTTTTCGTCGTCACGGCGCGGCCTAGCGCTGTAGTTCCATACGCTCGCCGACGGTCTGCGGTTTGGCCTTCTTGTGCTCCGCCGGATGCCATACGGCTGGTCCGGCGACGGGGTGAGATAGCCGGGAGGCGGATCGGTCAGGCTGGTTCGTGCCGGCTCGCCGGTAAAAGGCGCAGTATTCTTCCTGCTTGAGCCAGCTAAAGCTGAAGATGCTTTTCTTCGGAGGCGGAACAGTACCCGTCGCCTGGTCCTGCTGCGAGCCATGGGACGGCGGGGCGACCCGGCCCGGCGGATCGAGTTCATCGGGACGCAAGACGCGATCGGCTTCAGACGCATAGTCACCATGCGGTACGACTTTTTCGGCCGCTTTGGCTTTCTCGCGCCGCTTCACGTCGGGATCCTTGGGCCAGTCCGGAATTTTGGGCGCCGCATCCGCCGCCGGCGGCGGCAGATCGCGCGTCGGCGGCACCACCAGCGGGGAGCGCTCGCTATAGTTGATCGGATTTTCGCTCGGCATCAGGCCGAGCGTGCGCATGATCTTGTCCCCCAACGACGGAGTGTCGCTGCTGTCATCGCCCGCCCGCGCAGCGGTATTGGCGCAGACGACGAATGCGGACAACGCGGCCCCAAGCGCCACGCGCAGTAGCGGTGCGACGCTGAACTTTCGGTAGTTCATAAGATATTGCGGCATGCCCTCACCCCGAGGTGCCGGTCCGGCACGTTCCGGGCACCAGTCCCGGAGAAACGATCTAACCCTCATGACCAGCTTATAATTGCGATCAGGGCGCTTTTACGGCGTCCTCGCCCGACAGAGATTCATACAAGAGTCCCACCACCCCCGCAACAATCGCCACATCGGCCAGGTTGAACACGTACCAGCGGAAGCTCCAGGCGGCGGTATCGATGTGGAAGAGCACAAAATCCATGACCCCTGGCCAGTGCAATCGGTCAAAAGCGTTGCCGAACGCGCCGCCGATGATAAGCCCGAGCGCAAAAGCGGTCAGTCGCGACGGCGCTCGCGCCAGCCAGACCCATAGGAATACCACTGCCGCGGCCTTGAAAGCGAGCAATGCCCACTGGCCGACTGGCCCCTCTTGGGGAAACAGGCCGTAGCTGATGCCGGTATTCCAGGTCAGAAGGAGATCGATAAAAGGCGTGACCGCGACCGGCACGTGCTCCTTAAGGCCGTAGCCGAGCAACAACCAAGACTTTGACGCCTGATCGATGACACAGGTGATCGCCGCCACCACTAGCCCAAAAGCGCTCAACCGCCCCCAGACGTAATTCCGCACGCTGTTGTCCTGCACCGCGTCCACCAAGCCGGGCCCCCTATTCCGCTGCCTTGCGCATGGCTTCCCATTCGCGCAGCGCCTGGGCATCGCGCGGCGTGACGTCGGGATATTGCGGATCGTCACCGACCGCAGTCGAGATTTTCCACGAGCGGGCGCATTTGCGGCCTTCGGCGCGGCGCGGCTCGACCGCAACCCCGCGCACGTCGTCGAGTCGGAAGGCCGCAGCCGGCCCCTCGCCTTCGACCAGCGTCGCGGCCGAGGTGATGCACAACTCCGCAAGGTCGGCGTCGACCGCGACCGCAAAGAGGTCGGGATCCGCGACATAGATCATGGGCGCGGCTTCGAGCGATGAGCCGATGTGTTTGGCGGCGCGTTCGACTTCGAGCGCGCCGGTGACGACGCGCCGTAAATTGCGCAGCTTGCGCCATTTCTCCGCCAAGGCGTCGTCGCGCCAGGATGCCGGCACCTGAGGAAACAACTCCAGATGAACCGATGTGGCCGCGGGATCGCGGGCGAGCCACGCCTCCTCGGCGGTGAAGCACAGCATCGGCGCAAGCCAAGTCACCGTGCAGCGGAACAGATGGTCGAGAACGTGGAGGCAGGCTCTGCGCTTAGTGGAGGAATAGGGATCGCAATACAGCGCATCCTTGCGGATATCGAAGTAAAAAGCCGAGAGATCGACCGTCATGAAGGCGCTGAGCGCCGCGAAGATGCGCTTGTAGTCGAAATCGGCGTAGGCCGTGCGCACAAGCGGATCGAGTTCGGCGAGCCGATGCAACATCAGCCGCTCGAGTTCCGGCATGTCGTCGTGCGGCACTCCTGCCTCGTCGTGCAGATGCGCGAGATTACCGAGCAGCCAACGCAGCGTGTTGCGCAGCTTGCGGTAGGTGTCGACCGTGGTTTTGAGAATTTCCGGCCCGATGCGCAGATCGTCGGCATAGTCGGAGGCGCAGACCCACATCCGCAAGATATCGGCGCCGGCCTGTTTGATCACGTCCTGCGGCGCGGTGACGTTGCCGAGCGACTTCGACATCTTGCGGCCGTTCTCGTCGAGCACGAAACCATGGGTGAGCACGGCGTCGAAGGGCGCGCGGCCGCGCGTGCCGCAGCTTTCCAGCAGCGAAGATTGAAACCAGCCGCGGTGCTGGTCGGAGCCTTCGAGATACATCACAGCGTCCGCGCCGCCATCGGCCTTGCGTTTGATGCCCGCGAGCCCCGGAAAGCGCACCGCGTCTTCGAGCACGAAGGCGTGCGTCGAGCCGGAATTGAACCAGACATCGAGAATGTCGTCGACCTTGCGCCAGTCTTCGTTGGCGAGCTCGCCGAGAAACCGCTCGCGCGCGCCGTCAGCATACCAAGCGTCGGCGCCTTCCGTCTCGAACGCCTCCGCGATGCGGACGTTGACGCGTTCGTCGTGAAGGATTTCGGCCGAGCCGTCGCCCGTCTCGCGAACGAACACGGTGATCGGCACGCCCCAGGCGCGCTGGCGCGAGATCACCCAGTCGGGTCGGCTCTCGATCATGCCGTTGATGCGGTTTTCGCCCTGCGCCGGCACCCAGCGCGTGACCTCGATCGCATCGAGCGCGCGGGCGCGAAGCGTGTCGCCTGCCGCTGCGATGTCCTTATCCATCGCGATGAACCATTGCGGCGTGTTGCGGTAAATGACCGGCTTCTTCGAGCGCCAGGAATGCGGATATTGGTGCTTGAGCCGCCCGCGCGCGATCAGCATGCCGGCGTCCATCAGCGCCGTGATCACCGCTTCGTTGGCGTCGCCCTTCTCGCCTTTCTCCGTCAGCACGCGTTTGCCGGTGAAGCCTGGCGCCTGATCGGTGAATCGGCCGTCGGCATCGACCGTGTAGGGGATGGCCGTATTGATATCTTGCGCCGCCAGCCTGTGCGCGTTCGCGGTCCAGACGTCGAAATCCTCACGCCCATGGCCGGGCGCGGTGTGCACGAAACCGGTGCCGGCATCATCGGTGACATGATCACCGGCGAGCAGAGGAACAGAGAAATCATAGCCCTGTCCGGCCAACGGATGACGGCAGGTCATGCCGCTCAGCGCGCTCACCGACACTTCGGCCACCTTGGCGTAGCCCGTTACACGCGCCTGCTTGAAGACTTCGCCTGCCAAGTTCTCCGACAGAATGAAAAGATCGCCGAATTTCGCCCAGTTATCCGGCGCGGCATCGGTGACTTTGTAGAGTCCATATTTGATTTTCGGCGAGAAGGAGATCGCGCGATTGCCCGGCAGCGTCCAAGGTGTCGTTGTCCAGATAACGATGGACGCTGACGTCAAAAGCTCATAATTCGGATCAGTGGGGACCGCTGCGGGCGTCACACCTTCGACAATAGTTGTTTGATCTACACGTCCGACCGGAAACTTCACCCACACCGTATCGCTGGTGTAATCCTCGTACTCGACCTCGGCCTCGGCGAGCGCGGTCTTCTCCACCACCGACCACATCACCGGCTTCGAGCCGCGATAGAGCGTGCCGTTCGCCGCGAACTTCATCAGTTCGCGCGCGATCTGCGCCTCGGCGAAGAAATCCATCGTGCTGTAGGGATGCGCCCAGTCGCCTTCGACGCCGAGGCGCTTGAACTCCTCGCGCTGCACGTCGATCCAGCGCGCGGCGAAAGCGCGGCACTCCTTGCGGAATTCGATCAGCGCGGCCGGGTTTGACAAATCCGGCTTCGGCTTGCCCTTGGCGCGGTAATTCTCCTCCTCGATCTTCCACTCGATCGGCAGGCCGTGGCAGTCCCAGCCCGGCACGTAGTTGGAATCGAAGCCAAGCATCTGCTGGCTGCGCGTCACCACGTCCTTGAGGATTTTATTCAGCGCGTGGCCGATATGGATGTTGCCGTTGGCATAAGGCGGCCCGTCGTGGAGGACGAATTTGGCCCGGCCCTTGGCGGCGGCGCGCAGCCGGCCATAGAGGTTGATCTCGCGCCAGCGCGCGAGAATCGCGGGCTCCTTCTGCGGCAGCCCGGCGCGCATCGGGAAATCGGTCTTGGGCAGAAACAGCGTCTCGCTGTAATCGCGCGCTTGAGAAGGCGTCTCATTCATGAGGGCCTTCTAACAAGCCACCCGCGAGGCGGGAAGGCTTTCCGCTGTCCCGCGCCATGGGGCTCGCGGAACTACCTGCTCCGAGTCGGCGTTGAACCGGCACATGGTCGGGGCAGCCCCTATATTGCAGGTGCCCCCGGGGCGGCGGAGGGATTCGGTGGAATATTTTCGAGCCAAGCAGGAAGTGCGCCACGCCCTGGTCATCAGCGACCCGCAGCCGGTCGCCAACATGGGAAACGTGTGGTCATCGGCCAGCCATGCCGCGACAATTGGATGTTTCTGCTGCTGTTCGGCGGTTTTCTCTATATCGGCCGCGCCTTCCTGCTGCCGATTCTGGCCGCGGCCGTGGTCTCCCTGACCCTCGCGCCGCTCATCAAAGCGGGCAAGCGGCACGGAATTTCGCCCTGGATCACCGCCCTGATCATTGTCGTATTGTCGATCGGGACGCTCGCCGTGGTGGGAACCGCTTTGGCCGGCCCGGTCAGCGAATGGATCGGCCGCGCTCCGGAAATCGGCGCCACCATCAAGTCGAAGCTCGCGGTGTTCGACCAGCCGCTCGCGGCATTGCATGAGTTGGAGAATACGCTGTTCGGCGACACCGGCGCGGCTGCGGCCGGCGCGCCGGCGCCCAATGTGGTCCTGCCGGTCGTCGCTTTTGTGACGCCGGCCGCTGGTGAGCTCCTGTTGTTCTTCGTCACGCTGATGTTCTTCCTGGTCGGCCAGATCGAACTGCGTCGGCAACTCGTTTCGCTGTTCGGCGATCGCGACGCCAAACTACGCTTCCTGAAGATCATGAAGGACATCGAGCAGAATCTGGCCGGTTATCTGACCGTCGTGACCATCATCAATGCTGCGGTCGGCACGATTACAGGATTCGGGGCGATGCTGATCGGCCTCCCCCACCCGGCAATTTTCGGGCTTTTGGCCGCGCTCTTGAATTACGTGCCTTACGTCGGACCGGCCGTCATGGTGGTCGTCCTGTTCGGCGTCGGTCTGGTGACTTTTCCCTCAGCTTAGCCACGCTCTGATCGCACCGGTGGCCTTCGTCGCGCTCACCACCGCTGAAGGGCACTTCATCACGCCGACATCGTCGGCCGGCGCCTCACGCTCAATCCGCTCGTGGTCTTTCTCGCGCTCGCATTTTGGACCTGGATGTGGGGGCCGATCGGCGTCGCTTCTGGCGGCGCCGCTGTCGATCATCGGGCTTGTCGTATTCAACCATTTGTTTCCGACCGACGATATTAAACTTCCTGATTGAATGGAACTCGATGGAACTTTTGTCCCATCAGGCACTTAACCGGGTCAATGCGACCGCAGGCTTGCTGCATGGAGAATAGCGATGAATACGGCACCGAACCTCTCCCAGAACCTGCGCGATACGGCAAAAGATGCTCGCGATGGGCGTCCGCGAAGCCGGCAAAGCGGCCTCATCCGCGTCCGGCGACATCCAGACGATCTTCAGGCCCTGCGCGACGATTTCGCCCGGCTTGCGGAGCAGGTCGGCGAGATTCTCGCCGACAAAGGCAACGCCGCTTGGCGGCGCGCCAAGACGAGCGTCGACAGCATCGTTTCGGACGCTCAGGACAAAGGCCGCGACGCCGCTGGCGCGGTGCGCGACGTGTCCGACAATTTTGTCGGAGCGATTGACGATTCGCTCAAGGAGCGGCCCTACACCACCCTCGCGATCGTGGCCGGCCTTGGCTTTTTGTTCGGAGCGACTTGGCGACGCTGAGCAGTGGCGACTTGAAGATTAGCGCCCCAACGATCCAGACCAATCAAGAACATTGCGACGCTGAAATCCCGTCGTCGCTGAATGCATTGCGAGGATTCCATGCTTAAGGGTTGGATGCATGACATCACGCTCGCCGTTCAAACGCGGAGCGGTATCAACACCGCTGTCCTCGTCTGGCTTGCGTGATGGTGCTGGCCTTGTTGATGGCCTTCATCTTTCTGTGTGTCGCCGGCTTCGAGTGGCTGTCGTTGCATTTCGGCAGCATCTTCGCCGGGCTGATCGTGGCCGGCGTGTTCATCGTGGTCGCGATCATCGGCGCCGTTGTCTCCGCAGCGCTGCGCCGGCGAATCCGTGAACGCGCCATCCTCGAACGCGCCGCGCGCGCTCACACGCCGTCGTGGTTTCTCGATCCCAAAATTCTCTCCGTCGCGGTCCAAGCCGGCCGCTCGCTCGGTTGGCGGCGCATCGTGCCGGTTGCGTTGTTCGGCTTTATGGCGACGCAGTGGGCGCGCGAATATCGCGATCGCAGTCAGCAACCGTAAGAATCGCATTTTAGATCGGCGGAAACACACTGCCGGCGCGCGTCAGCGCAGCTTGCGCGGCGCGGCTGTCATCTTTCATTTGTGCTACGAGTTGCTCGACGGAATCGAACACCTGTTCGTCGCGGATCCACGCGATGAAGGCGACGTCGATGCTTTCGCCGTAGAGGTCACCGGCAAAATCGAACAGATACATTTCGAGCAGCACGGCACCGTTATCGAACATCGGACGGCGGCCGAAACTCGCCACGCCATCATACCGGCGCCCTCGGGCGGCCACGCGCACCGCGTAGATGCCGTGGCGCAGACCGCAGCCGGCATCGAGACGAAGATTGGCGGTCGGAAAGCCAAGATCGCGGCCGCGCTTCTCGCCATGGATCACCGTGCCGGACACGAACCATGGAAAGCCCAGCAATTCGGCTGCTTCATCGACGCGCCCCGCGGCCAGCGCATCGCGGATCGGACCGGAGGAGACCGGCCGCCCGTTGTCCTCGAAGCGCGGCACGACATCGACAGTAAAGCCGTATTTGCGGCCTTCAGCCCTGAGAAAATCCGGCGAACCGGCGCGCCGCATGCCGAAATGGAAGTTGAAGCCGATGACCGCGCCGCTGACGCCGAACCGCTCGACCAGGATTCGGCGCGACGAACTCCTCGGCGGTGAGGCCTGCCAACGCGGCATCGAAGGTCAGCACGATGGCTCCGTCGAGCCCGGTCGAGGCGAGCAGCCGCAGTTTTGCCGTCTCGTCGGTAAGCCGGAACAGCGGCTCGCCTGGGTGAAAAAAAGCGCGCGGGTGTGGCTCAAAAGTCATCGCCGCGGCTGGTCGGCGCAACGCCTTGGCGCGCGCCAGCGCGGCTCCGATCACGGCCCGATGGCCGCGATGCACGCCATCGAAATTGCCGATGGCGACGACGGCGCCACGCAAGGCATCATCGGGCGCGACACCGCGCACGATGAGGAAGCTTTTCGTCGACATCGGGCTTCAATGGTTAATGAATTCGCGTGCCGTAGGTGCCGTCTGCGGATTGCCAAAGTCAAGCATCACGACCAGCGATGGTTGTGCGGCACCGGCATCGCCGATCTCCACGATTAACCGATCCTCAAACACCGCATGGTAATTTTGCTTATCTGAGGGGCCGCTGGGGGCGGCTCCGCGTATCCTGATCAGCCGACTCCGGCCGGTCGCTCGCAATAGATGGTACCTGGGGAAGCTGAGCGATGGCACTGAATCCGTCAATTTCCGTGCTCGTGGTCGACGACTACAGCACCATGGTCCGCATCATTCGCAATCTGTTGCGGCAACTGGGCTTCGAGGATGTCGATGACGCCCACGATGGTGCCGCAGCGCTCGCGAAAATGCAGGGCAAACGCTACGGCCTCGTGATCTCGGATTGGAACATGGAGCCGATGACCGGCTACGACCTGCTGAAGCAGGTGCGGGCCGATCCGGGCTTCGGACAGACGCCGTTCATCATGGTGACGGCCGAATCCAAGACCGAAAACGTGATCGCGGCAAAAAAAGCCGGCGTGAACAATTACATCGTCAAGCCGTTCAACGCGCAGACGCTCAAGGCCAAGATCGAGGCGGTATTCGCCGAAAAGGAACTGAGCGGAGAATCCGCCGTCGCGCGCTAGCGCGGGGCGACGAGACGCTTCACCACACCAGACCACGGGTGATCGCCCTGGGGGCGACCTCGGCCGCGGCGAAGATTGCGTACAATGCCGCGAGATCGGGCGCCTCGCGTCCGCCAAAATCCTCCGCGTGGATGCCGGAGGTGACGAAGACGCAATCTACCCCGAACGCGGCCGCACCTTTGAGATCGGTTCGCACCGAATCCCCGATCGCAAGCACCCGTTTGAGCGGCGCCGTGGTGCCGCGCAACGCCGCCGCCTTGGCAAGTGCCGCCTGATAGATCGGCGCATGCGGTTTGCCGCAATAGAGCACCTCACCGCCAAGCGCGGCATAGGCGTCCGCCAGCGCGCCGGCGCAATAGACGATCGTCTCGCCGCGTTCGACGACGATGTCGGGATTGGCGCAGACCATGAACAACGCGCGCGCGCGCATCGTCGCGAGCATGTCGCGATAGCTCTCCGGTGTTTCCGTCGTGTCGTCGAACAGTCCGGAGCACACCACGTAGTCGGCACTTTCGAGCGGCGCGAACGCAACGTCGAGGTCGGCATAGATCGGCAGATCCCGTTCCGGGCCGAGATGAAAGATGCTTTGCCCACGCCGGCTCTCGACGATGTTGCGGGTGACATCGCCGGAGGTAGTGATGCCGTCATAAGCTTCGCGGGGCACGGCGAGCCGATCGAGAATGTGTTCAACTGAGACGCCGGGCCGCGGTGCGTTGGTGAGCAGGATCGGAGTGCCGCCGCCGGCGCGAAAGCGCATCAGCGCGTCGCATGCCGGCGCAAATGCCGCAACCCCGTTATGGACCACGCCCCAGACGTCGCAGAGCAGCACGTCATAGTCGCGCGCCAGCGGCCCAAACCGCTCGAGGAGGGGCGGCGAGACATTTTTCAGCATCACCGCCCCGGAAAAACCGCTTCAAGTAGGCGCGTCGCACGACCGCCAAGCGGTCTATTTTGCAAGCGGTCCATTTTGATGCGTCAGGTGCGCCCGCTGCCAGTGCGAGCGAGTTGAGAGAAGAAGCTGCTGCGCGCCGGAACCCCCGTGTCGCTCTTTGCCGGCTCGCTTTTCGGCGGCCCTGACTTTGCGGCGTTAACCGCGGCGTCCTGCAGGGCGTCGCCGGCCATGCCTTGTAGCGCCTCGGCGCGCACCGGGCGTGGCGGCGAGAACAGGTAACCCTGCCCGAAGCGGACGTCGTAATCCAGCAGATCGACAACCGTGCCTTCACTCTCGATCCGCTCGGCGATGAGATCGATGCCGAAGCGGCCGAGCAAATCGGAAAAATCGGCGGGATGAATATCCGTCGACGCCGCGCCGACCCGATTGAGCAGCAGTGTCGCCGGCACCTTGATGAACCGGAACCCGCGCTCATTCAATTCGCGCGCTTCGACGCGAAGATCGGTCAGATTGTCCATAGAGAACCGAAAGCCGCGCTCGGCCAGCGCCGCGAGGCTCTCGTGCTCGATCGGTCCCATGGCGCGGACCGCGCTTTGTGTGAACTCGAACACCAGCGCGTGCGCAATCGCGCGATTGGCATCCATGAATTCCAGGAATTGCGGGAATGCGGCGTCCGTCAGCGTCGCGCCGGCAATATTGCAGAACAGACCGATCTCGCGATTCTTGAGCAGCAGGCGGCGCACCACCTGCACGCAACGCAACACCGAAAGATTGTCGAGCTTGGGCACCAGCGCGCCCGCTTCGGCATAACTCAAGAAATCGCCGGCCGGAACGAGGTCGCCGTTCTCGGCCTTGAGCCGCGACATCGCCTCGTAATAGCGGACCTTACGCTGCGGCAAGGTCACGATGGGTTGCAGATAGAGGTCGATCTTGCTGCCTTCGATGGCGCTGCGGATCGCGGCAATGATCGCCGCGTTGTCGAGGCCGGCAAAAGCGGCGATCTTGCTCTCCATCGGCACCGCGCGCGCCGCAGGCGCCGCCCTGGGCGTGGAGAGCGGTGCATTGGCGGCCATCGACGCGGCAACCGGCGCCGCCGCAGCGACAGCGGGCGGAAGCACTGCGCGATCCCGGCTGCGGTCGCTACTGAGCATGAGGTCATGCTGTGCAACCGACTCGGCGAGTTGCTTGACCAGGGTCGACAGTTCCTCGATTTCGGCGGCAAGCGGTTGGGCGGTCGCCAGCGCCCGTTCCATCACCTCTTCGACCTTGTTTTCCATGGCTGACAGGCGGCGGCCAAACTCGGCAAGCTGACGGGCCAGATCGCCGGTGCCGCGGCCAAGATTGGCAATCTGGTTGCTCACCTCGGAGCGATCACGCGTGCGGGCGGAAACGGTGTTGTAGACCGCGAGCGCGGTCAGCAACGCCGAGCGCCACCAAAGCCGATTCCGCACCGGTGAGCCCAAAGCGAAGATAGACCACAAAGCCGACCGAGCCGGCGATGAGCACCATGCATAGAGCGATGAAAATGGCGCTGATGCGCACCATGCCGGACCCCGTTATGCCTCACGCCGGTGGATAGCCAACATAGCAGGATAACCCTCGCCCGCAGCAACCCAAAAGGATTGCGCAGGAAACCCTGACAATTGATTCGCGGCCCACTGTTAGCAGTGTCCACAAGCCATGCGCCGCCGCAAGTCCGCCCGTTTGCGTAGCAAAGATTAAGGTGTCCTTTTATAACGCCAATCGCGGCCGGCGGCTCTGTCCGCCCTCACCCCCGCGGCGGTCAGTACCTGCGATGAGCCAAATCCCCGCATCCTCGTCCTCGTCGCGACCGCTGCCGGCGCCGGAGCGGACGCATGCGTCCGGATTGGGCGGCTGGATCGAGAGCCGGCCGCAGGCGGCATTCGCCGCGTTCCTCGCCCTGCATTTCGCCGTCTGGACCATGCTGCCGACGCTGCTCTACGCCAATCTGCCGCTCGATCTGATCGAGGCTCTGACCTACGGCCGCGAATGGCAGCTCGGCTACGACAAGCTGCCGCCGCTGCCGTGGTGGCTGGTCGAGATCATGCATCGGCTGTTCGGTGTCGACGCCGCCTATTACGCGCTGGCGCAGGCCGTGGTGATCATCGCCTTCGCTGCCGGTCTGGGCAACGGCGCGGCCGCTGGTCGGCGCGACCGGCGCGCTTGTTGCGGTGCTGATCATCGACGGCATGCATTACTTCCAGTACACCGCGGTGAAGTTCAATCACGACGTCATTCAGCTGCCGTTCTGGGCGCTCGCCGGCTACGCCTTCCATGCCGCGCTCAAACGCGGGCGCACCGGCCACTGGCTGTTGCTCGGCTTCGCCATCGGCGGGGCGCTGTGGGCGAAATATTTCGTCGTCGTGCTGGCAGCGCCTTATGCGCTGTTCCTGCTGTTCGATCGCGAAGCGCGCCGCGCGCTGGCGAACGCCCGGGCCGTGGCTTGCGCTGGCCGCCGCGCTCATCGTCATGGCGCCGCACCTCATCTGGCTCTTCCAGACCGATTTCTTGCCGTTCGCCTATGCCAGCGCCCGCGCCGCGCCGGTGCGCGGCTGGTACGACCATCTGTTGCATCCGGCGATTTTCGCGGCGAGCCAGATTTTTTTCCTGCTGCCGACATTCTTCATCGCGGCGGCGCTGTTATGGCCGCGGCCGAAGGCCCCACCACCCTTCCCTCCCCCGCAGACGGCGGAGGGTGGGGAGGGGGCCGCCGATGCCTTCGACCGCCGGATCGTGACGCTGCTCGCGTTCGGACCCGGCGTCGCCATGATCGCGCTGACCGCGGTGAGCGGACGCGGCACGGTGGCGATGTGGGGCTATCCGCTGTGGCTCTTTGTCGGCCTATGGATCGTGCTGACGGTGCGCAGCGCGCTCGATGCCGATCGCCTCATGCGGGTCGGCGCCGCCTGGGCGACGGTGTTTGCGATCTTCGTCATCGTCTTTGTCGTCAATTACACGGTGCTGCCCTCGTTCGACCACCGCTATCGCGCCGTGTTCTTTCCGGGCGACAAGCTCGGCACCGAATTGACGCAGCGCTTCCACGCCGCAACCGGACAACCGCTGCGCTACGTCATCGGCACGATGTGGGACGGCGGCAATCTCGCCCATTATTCGCCCGACCAGCCGCAGGTGCTGATCGATGGCCTGCCGCGCCGCGCACCCTGGATCGACCTCGACGATCTGCGCGCCAAGGGCGCCGTGGTGGTATGGACCGCCGGCGATACCGCGCACCTGCCGGCGCAATTCGCCGCCGTTGCGGGCGCGGCCGAGGTCGAGCCGCCTTTACCTTGCCGATGCGTCGGCACGACGGCGAGGTACATGTCGGCTGGGCGTTGCTGAAGCCGCAGTGAAGTCCCGGCAGGAATTCAAGTCACCGCTTGGATCACCCGGCCGACCTTGTCGAAAATCTCGCCGATCTGCGCCTTGGTCACGATCAGCGGCGGGCAGAGCGCGATCGTTTCGCCGGTGATGCGGATCATGAGGCCTTCGTCGCGGAAGGCGCGCTCCATTGCCTCGTAGGCGCGCGCGCCGACGGCGCCGGGGCGCGAGGCGAGATCGATGCCGGCAGTAAGACCGACGGTGCGGATGTCGAGCACGCCGGGCAGCTCTCTAAGCGCCATCGCGGCATCGGCGAAGACCGGCTCCAGCGCCCTGGCCCGTTCGAACAATTTTTCATCGCGATAAAGATCGAGCGTCGCGAGGCCCGGCGGCGCAAGCCAGCGGATGCGCCGAATACGTGTAGCCGTGGAACAGCTCGATGACGTGCTCCGGGCCGTGCATGAAGGCATCGTAGACGCCCTCGCGCGCGATGACGCCGCCCATCGGCACGGTGCCTGACGTGACGCCTTTGGCGAAGGTGATCAGGTCGGGCATCACGCCGTAGCGCTCGGCCGCAAAGGCATAACCGAGCCGGCCGAAGCCGGTGATCACCTCGTCGAAGATCAGCAGGATGCCGTGGCGATCGCAGATCGCGCGCAGCCGCTCCAGATAGCCCTTGGGCGGCGGCAGCACGCCGGTCGAGCCGGCCATCGGTTCGACGATGACGGCGGCAATGGTCGAGGCGTCGTGCAGCGCGACGATGCGCTCAAGTTCGTCCGCGAGATGCGCGCCCCATTCCGGCTCGCCCTTGGTGAACGCCTGATGTTCGCGGCTGTAGGTCGCCGGCAGGTGATCGACGCCGGCCAGGAGCGAGCCGAAGAACTTGCGATTGTTGACGATGCCGCCGACCGAAATGCCGCCGAAGCCGACGCCGTGATAGCCGCGCTCGCGGCCGATAAGCCGGGTGCGGCCGCCCTGCCCGCGCACGTGATGATAGGCGAGCGCGATCTTGAGCGCTGTATCGACCGCCTCGGAGCCGGAATTGCAGAAGAACACGCGATCGAGATCGCCGGGCGCCAGCGCCGCGATCCGGCTCGCCAGCTCGAATGATTTCGGATGCGCGAACTGGAACGCCGGCGCGTAGTCGAGTTCGGCCGCCTCGTGCTGGATCGCAGCGACGATCGGATCGCGGTTGTGCCCGGCATTGGTGCACCACAGGCCCGCGGCGCCGTCGAGCACGGCGCGGCCCTCCGGCGTGAAATAGTGCATGTCCTTGGCGCGCGCGACGAACCGCGGCGCGCGTTTGAAGGCGCGATTGGGCGTGAACGGCATCCAAAGCGCTTCGAGATCGTTGGGAATTGGCGCTGTCACCGGCGGCATCGGATAACTCCACGGTCGCTTGCCGCTTTATGACGCGGCTGCTACCACCGCGCCAACCCTAAAGTAGCAAGAACGGCGCTAGGACGGCGCAGAGAACATTGAATGGCCGATAAATCCGACAAATCAAACAAGCTCAAGGCACGCTTGCCGCGCGGCCTTGCCGACCGCACGCCCGGCGAACTCGCCGCGACGCGGGCGATGATCGAGAAAATCCGCACCGTCTATGAGCTTTACGGCTTCGAACCGGTGGAGACGCCGGCGTTCGAATACACCGACGCGCTCGGCAAATTCTTACCGGACCAGGACCGGCCGAACGAAGGCGTGTTCTCGTTTCAGGACGACGACGAGCAGTGGCTGTCGCTGCGCTACGACTTGACCGCGCCGCTGGCGCGCTATGTGGCGGAGAATTTCGATACGCTGCCGAAGCCGTATCGCTCGTATCGCTACGGCTATGTTTATCGCAACGAGAAGCCGGGTCCGGGGCGCTTCCGGCAGTTCATGCAGTTCGATGCGGATACGGTGGGTTCGTCCTCGCCCGCGGCGGATGCCGAGTTGTGCATGATGGCGGCTGATACGATGGAGGCGCTTGGGATTCCGCGCGGCGACTACGTTGTAAAAGTTAATAGTCGAAAGGTGCTGGATGGAGTTTTAGATTCCATTGGTTTGGGTGGCGAAGCGCACGCAGCTAAACGGCTGACGGTTCTGCGAGCGGTCGACAAATACGATCGACTGGGTTGGCAGGGTGTCGAGGCTCTCCTCGGCGAAGGGCGCAAAGACGAAAGTGGCGATTTCACAAAAGGAGCGATGCTAAATAGCGAGCAAATTAAACGCATAATCCAGTTTGTGATGACAATGCAAAATGTAGCCAATGTATCAGAAGCAGCTTTCGTTGAATACAATTATCGAGGTAGGGGTGCTAAAAATATCCCCATCGCTGACGAGCTGCTCTTTAAACACCTTGAAAACGCATTCCCGGAAAGCATGATTTCATTCTGGTCAGGCATCGACGAGTTATTCGAACTGAGAACACTAATTAGAAATAGCAACTATCAATCCGACCGCGTTGCAATTGACCTCTCCGTCGTCCGCGGCCTCGAATATTACACCGGTCCGGTCTTCGAGGTGGAGCTGACGCTCCCCACTGGCGGCAAAGATGGCACACCGCGCTTCGGCTCCGTCGGCGGCGGTGGGCGCTATGACGGGCTTGTCTCGCGCTTTCGCGGCGAGCCGGTGCCGGCGACGGGATTTTCCATCGGCGTGTCGCGGCTCCTTGCCGCGCTCCGGCACCTCGGCAAGGTCGAGACAAAACCTGAGCCCGGGCCGGTTGTCGTCACGGTGTTCGACAGAGACCGTGTCGCCGACTACCAACAGATGGTCGCGGCGCTGCGCAATACCGGCATTCGCGCCGAGCTTTATCTCGGCTCCGGCAAATTCGGTCCGCAGATGAAATATGCCGACCGGCGCAACAGTCCCTGCGTGGTCATTCAAGGTTCGGACGAAAAGGCCAAAGGCGAAGTCACGATCAAGGATTTGATCGTCGGCGCCGAGCTTGCCAAGCTCGAAAAAGGCCGCGACGAGCATTTGCAGAAACAGGCCGAGGCGCAGCGCGCAGTGCCGGAAGCGCAACTCGTCGAAGCCGTGCGCGCGGTGCTGGCCCGCCATGGTATCGTTCCGCGCTGAGGCCACCGCGGAATAAACCCGCGATCGCGCTGTTTCAATCTCACGATCGTCGTGGTCTAATATCGCTTATCCCGGCACACTCTCCGGGACGGGGTTGGGGCTGTGTTCAACAATGACGCCAAGCGGCCGTTGCGGCAGCGCATCATTGCGCTTGCGGCCGCTTACGCGATTGCGCTGTCGGGGCTGATCGCGAGTTTCGGCGCGGCGCAGGCCGCAGCCGGCGCCGCTGCAAATCCCGGCCTCATTATCTGTCATACCGAAGCCGGCGGGCCCTCCCCGGCTCAAGACGACGGCAGCGATCAAACTTGCACCGCTTCTTGCTGCATCGGCTGCGTGCTGCTGCTCGCCGCCGTGCCGCCGCCGCCCGTGGACTTTGTTCCGGTTCAGCAGGCAGCGGCTCAGACCGTCGAATTGCCCGTCAGCAAATCCCTCGTCTCCAGTCCCGAAAACAAATCCCATCGATCGCGAGCGCCACCCACGACAGCGTGACACCCGCGCGGCTTAGCCGCGCCTTAGTGGCACTCATCTGTCTGGGAGCATCGCGTCATGCCTGCCCGTTTATCGGCTTGCGCCGTCGTATTTGCGGCGAGCGTCGGCCTGTGCGCGTCGCTGCGTGCACAGACCGCAAACGCGCCCGAAATTCTGCCGCCAATACAAGTGACCGCCAAGCGCCCAACGGCCAAAAAACCGGCGCGCCGGCCACATACCGCTGCCGCGCGGACGCCGGTCACCCGCCCAGCGGTTCCGCCTTCAACACCATCGTCCGTACAAACAAGCGACGCGACCAGCGGCAGTCCTGGGGGCGGCCCTGGGGCCGGCGTGCCGCCGATTGTCACCCGATATCAGCTACCGCAAAAATCCTTCAGCATCACGGCGAAAGAGATCGAGCAGACCATCAATCTCAAAGACCCCGAAGACGCCGTGAAATATTTTCCCGGCCTGTTCGTGCGCAAGCGCAACGACGGCGACAATCAGGCGGTGCTCGCGACCCGGACGTGGGGACTCAATTCCAGCGCGCGCACGCTGATCTATGACGACGACCTGCTGATCTCTGCGCTGATCGGCAACAATAATTCCGGCGCCTCGCCGCACTGGAACCTGGTGTCGCCGGATTCGATCGCGCGTATCGATTTTCTCAACGGGCCTTACGCCGCGATGTATCCGGGCAATTCGATCGGCGGCGTCCTGCTCATCACGACGAAAATGCCGGACAAATTCGAGATCAAGCGTCAAGGAAACGGTCTCGGTCCAGCCCTGGGACCAGTACGGCACCAAAAACACTTATGTGACCAGCCAGACCAGCGCGTCGGCCGGCGACCGCAATGGCGCGCTGTCATGGCTCGTCAGCGCCAACTTTCTCGACGGCTTCCAGCAGCCCCTGACTTACACGACCAACGGCTCGGCACCCGCCGGGACAACGGGAACCATCGCCGCGCTGAACAAGCAAGGCGTCGTTGCCGACGTCGTCGGGACCGGCGCGCTCATCCACACGCAGCAGACGACGGCCAATCTCAAGGTCGCTTACGATCTCGCAGCGTCGGTCCGCGCAACCTATTCATTGGGAATCTGGAACAACGTCCAGACCTCCAACCCGCAGACTTATCTGACCTCCACGGCGACAGGCGGCCCGACATTCGGCGGGGTCACCGCGTTCGCCAGCAACGAATATATTTGGAATCAGGCGCACATGAGCAATGCCGTGTCGATCAAGAGCGACACCAAGGGCATGTACGATTTCGATATCTCGGCATCGAGCTATAATTATCTGCAGGATATCATGCTGAATCCGTACACCGTCACGCCGACCGGCGCCGGCTACTCCGAGAACGGCAAGATCACGCGTAACGATGGAACGGACTGGCAGAACGCCGACGCGAAATTCATCTGGCGTCCCGCAGGCATCGATGGTCCACACGAAATCAGCTACGGCATCCACGGCGATCGCTATTATTTCGACAACCCGGTCTATGGTTCGTCGGTCTGGAACGACCCTTCCAGCGGCACCGGGCAGGTCTATTCCGACGGCGTCGGAGAAACCCGCACCGGCGCACTGTGGGCGCAGGATGCCTGGAAGATCGTTCCCGACGCTGAAGCTGACGCTCGGCGGCCGGCTGGAAACCTGGCGGGCGCTCGACGGTTTCAACGTCAATACCGCCGCGACTGCCGCCGGCGTCATCACATCAACCGCGGCGGTGAACCAGCCCGGACTGAGTTCAAGCAACTTTTCGCCGAAAGCGTCGCTGTCCTACGATCCAAGCAAGGAATGGAACGTCACCGCAAATTTTGGCGAAGCCTACCGCTATCCGACGGTCACCGAGCTTTACCAGAACATCACGGTCAACGGCGTCGCGACCTTCGCCAATCCATTACTGGCGCCGGAGCAGGATTTGAATAGCGAATTGAATATCGAGCGAAAATGGGATGATGGCCGAGTCCGGCTGACGGTGTTCGACGAGCGCACCAACAACGCCATTATCTCGCAAACAAACCTCGCAACAAACCCCACGACCGGCGCCCAGGTACCCACCACGACCACCGGCAACGTCGCCGCCATCCGGAACGAGGGCGTCGAGCTTTCCGCCGACAAGAACAATGTGCTGATCAAGGGGCTGCAGCTTTTCGGCAGTGTGACGTATGTCGATTCCCGCATCCTGTCAGACCCGACGTGGGCCGGGACCAATCCCTTGACGGGTCTGCCGGATACCGTGGTCGGCAAGCGGGTCCCTTATGTCCCGGATTGGCGCGCCAAATTCGGCTTCACTTACCGGCCGGACGACAATTGGGCGTGGACGGTCGCCGCGCGTTACAGCGGAAAGCAATATTCGACATTGGACAACACCGATATTGTCTCGCACGTCTACGGCGCCTTCGACGACTATTTCGTCGTCGATACCAAACTTCATTACGAAGCGACTAAGAACGTTTCTTTCGACCTCGGGGTCGACAATCTCTTCAACGAGCAATATTTCCTGTTCCATCCGTTCCCCGGCCGCACCTACGTCTTGGCGGGCCGGTTGAAATTCTGAACGGCATGCAGGCTGTCTCACCGCCAATCAAGATCCTTGCGAGTCGGCTGCGATCTTCGGGCCTGAGAACATGCCGATGGCCGCAGCGACCGCACGGTTGACCATTGAGGGAGTTTGCAGGCGGCGTTCAGAGTTTTTTGGACACGCCGACGAAAAAGCCGCGGCGCGGGCCGTATTGCGGGGCGAACACGCCGATGCCGCTGCCGCTTCGGATCTGATAGACGGTGTCGAACAGGTTCACGACGTCGAAACGCACCGTGACCGGCTTGCCGTCGGGCCAAGCAAACTCGTGCGACAGCCCGACGTTGAATTGCGCATAGGGCGCTTCATGACCGATATTGGCGTCGCCGCTGCGCAACCCCGATCCGTAGATCATGTCGGTTGAAAACCGCGTCCCGTTCCAAAGATAGGAAAGACCTGCCGACCCGGTCACGATCTGCGTGTGATCCGTGTCGATCCAGTGCGACTGAATGTATTGGTACTCGGTCAAGCCGCCGAGATCGGCGAGCGGCGTGGTGTTATCAAACAGATATTGGTTCGACACCACGTCGGTGGCTTTCTGCTTGGCCACGGCGAGATTGCCATAGGCTTGAAAATTGCCACTTTTGAATTTCGCGCTGAACTCGACGCCTTCATTGACACCCTTCGCGTAATTGAATGCACTGAGCACCAGCGCTTGACCAAAATTTCCGTTGTCGATCAGGTCTTTGGCGATCTTGTAATAGGCGTCGATTCCGAGATCGAGCGTCGTGCAGTCGTTAGCAGCCTGCGAAGAGCACCCGAAGGGTATTTTCTGATCAACACCGGCGTCGAAATAATGCGAGCGCTCCGGCAGCACCGGATCGTTCGCCTGGCCGGCATTCGGTGCTCCTGTCGTGGCGTTGAACAAAGCGATATTGGCCGGAGCGGCTTCCACCAAAACGGGAGGCGTGAAATAGCGCGCATAGCCGGCATGGAATGTCGTATTATCGAATGGCTTGTAGGTGAAGCTCAGGCGTGGGCTGAGCTGGTTGGCGTCGACATATTGCCACATCTGGTCGAAGCGCAAACCGGCGTTGACCGTGAACTGACTGGTAAGTTTCCACTCGTCTTGCAGGTAGACCCCGGCGAGCCAGCCGGTCTTGCTGCTGGTGTCGTTAATCCCCTCCGGTGCGCCATTGTCGGATCCGTCGCAGACGGTGCAGGACTCGACGAGCGATGAATTGGCGACGAAAGCCTGTTCGCCGCTGACCGTGAAGCCGCCACGCACCGTATTGGCCGGGTCGATCTCGTAGGAGCCGTCGCCCTGGATGCCGTTGGTATAGGATCGCCGGGTGATATCCGAGGCAATGCCATTCAACAGCAGGTCGCCGACCGGGTCCGGCGTAAAGTGCAAGGTGTTGTAGCGGGTAAAATAGGACAATTGCCCGTCGAACCCGTTTGCCGATTTCTGCAACGCAAGCACACCGAATTGGGTGCTCTCGGTCTGGTTCTCATTGAGCTGCGCCGAGTTGAAGTTGGTGATCCCGAACGCGCTGGTGACCGGGGGATTTCCCATCATCCCGACCGGCTGACCTGGGACGTCGGGAATCTGGAAGCTGCTCGTTGCGGTTCCGGCGATCAGGCTCAATCGGGTGGTGGGGTCGACGAAGGTCGACAGATAGGCAAAGCCTTTTTCCTGCCGAGAAAAATCGTGGATGGCATTCAGGCTTGGCGTCGGATTTTCGATGCCCTCGGTGGTCTGCAAATAGCGGCCGGTGAAAAAATATTGGACGCCCGGGAAACACTCCGTGGTCGAGACTAACGGCGCTGCCTTGCCAACCTGCGGCGCCGCGGTTGAGGGGCAGGTGTTGCCGAACGTGCCGCCATATTCGAAGCTTGGCGTGAAGGTCCCGCGGCTGCCGCCGTAAAGGCTGACGCTGCCTGAGTTGTTGAAGGCGTCGGCCCGCGTCGTAATGTCGATGAGGCCGACCGTGCGCAACCCGTACGCAGCCGGCAGCGCGCCGGTGACCAGCGCGATGTTACCGATCAGACCGGTTTCCAGAATACTGCCGAAGCCGGTGACGCCGTCCGGCAGCATGACGCCGTTGATGCGGAATTGCACGTTGGCGTGATCGTTGCGGACATGGAGCGAGCCGCTGGCCGCCGAATCCTGCGAAACGCCGGGCGCCTGCAGCAGCACCTTCTCGACCGTCGTATTGGTCCCCTGCGGCAGAGCCTCGATGGTGTCGTGGCTGATGGTATCCGATGTCGTGCCGATCGTTGTGTAAAGGTTGCTTCGCTGCTGATCGAATGCGTTGGTCTTGGCCGCAGCCGGATCGGTCGCTGTCGTCGGCTTTGCTGGCGCGGCAGCGGGTGTCGCGCGGACGACACGCGGTTTCGGTTTGGACTTCTGCTGCGCCGCCGCCCTGACGGTGAGTTGCGGCAGCGCAACTTGCGCGAACGCCGCATCGCCGGGACCGATCACGGCGAGCAACGCCGAACTATAGAGGAAAGACGCGCGACACGCGCGATAGGTACGGTCGGACATGATACCCCGCCTCTCGATGCTGAACTGGAGAGCCAAACGGCCGGCACAGATCAGACGAGCGGCGGAGCGCGCGATTGAAACGGCGTGCGTTGCGACGCGATGAAAGCGACGGCGACGGGAACGCGATGCTCGATGGCACAAGAAACGATCGGCAACGCCGCCTGCGGCGCCTCGGCGACGAACGAGGCGCCTAGCAGATGCATCGTTGCGCAGATCGCGCAGTAATCGTCCGCGGGATCGGACGGCTGATCGCGGTCGGGCCGTTTAAAATCTTCCGCCGTCGGCAGAGCGCCCAACGCAGTCGACGACGCGGCAACAACCGTTGTCCCGGAGCCGAAAATGTCCTCGCGGTGGATGTGACCGAAGGACAGGACAAACTGAAGCGCCAGCGCAAATAGCGCCGCCCAGCCGCCGTAAGACTTATGCGCCCTCACCCACCGCATCACCGCAAACTCATGTTTCACGATGTATTCGGGCTGTCCCACGGGCCGGAGCGATCCGTCGGAAGCCTTCATCCCACCGCTTATTGTAATGTTATAATATTACAATACACAAGAGCCAAAGCGAGCGCGGGCGCTAAACCCGCAAATCAGGCGGGTCGCCCGCAACCATTAACGGCGCGCGCCGATCGTCGTCGAAACGGGCCGCTTGCCGTGCTAAAGGCCGCCGCACCGCCGCGCCCAGCGTCCTCTGCAATGACGCATCCGGCAGCCGGCGACACTGAGCAAAAACGCATGTCGAGCACGATAGGCAATGGACCGGACCCGCGGGCACAAGCCCTCGTCGCCTCCTATGGGCGTGCCGGTTACGCACAGGTCGAGCCGCCGGTGGTGCAGCCGGCGGAGCCGTTCCTCGACCTCGGCGGCGAGGACATTCGCCGCCGCATGTTCCTCACCAGCGATCCGCACGGCCGCGAGCTGTGTTTGCGGCCCGACCTCACCATTCCGGTGTCGCGCGAATATCTGGCGTCGCGGGAGGCCGGCAAAGCCGGCCGGCTTTTGCTATCTCGGCACCGTGTTCCGCCACCGCGAAAACGCGACGGCTGAATTCATGCAAGCCGGCATCGAATCGTTCGGACGGCAGGACAAGGCGGCGGCCGACGCCGAAATGCTGGCGCTCGGCCTCGAAGCCACCACGCAATACGGACTGGTCGCGCCTGAAATCCGCATGGGCGATGTCGGCGTGTTCGCCGCCTTCATCGCCGCGCTCGATCTCGCGCCGGTCTGGAAACGTCGTCTGGTCAAGGACTTCAATCGGAAATCCTCGTTGGCGCACGACCTCAACCAACTCACGCTCGCTGCCGCAAACGGCGCGCCCGAACACCGGGGTGTGCTCGCGGCGCTCGCCGGCGCCGATCCGAAGGCCGCCCATCACCTCGTCACCGATCTGCTGTCCATCGCCGGCATCGCGGCGGTCGGCGGCCGCTCCGTGGCCGAGATCGCCGACCGCTTCCTCGAACAGTCGGCGCTGAATGCGCCGACCCGGTTGCCGCGCGAAACGCGGGCTCTGATCGAACGGTTTCTGTCGGTTCAGGGCGACCCCGACGAGGCCGCCGGCGAACTGCGCACGCTCGCCGCCGACGCCAAAATTTCGCTCGACGCGGCGCTCGATCTTTTTGAAACGCGCACCGGTTTCCTGCTTGCCCGCGGCGTCGATGTGCGCGCCATCCGCTTTTCGACCGCCTTCGGCCGCGGCTTCGATTACTACACGGGGTTCGTCTTCGAGTTGCACGAACCGCGCGCCAGAAGCCCACTGGTCGCCGGGGGTCGCTACGATGGCCTGCTGATGCGGCTCGGCGCCGGCGAGCCGATCCCGGCGGTCGGATTCGCCGCCGCGATCGAAGAGCTCGCGGCCTGCGGCCGCAATACGGAGGGCGCAGCATGAGCGCGCCGCTGATCCTCGCGGTCCCCTCGAAGGGCCGCTTGCAGGAAAACGCCGAAGCGTTTTTCGCCCGCTCCGGTCTCGAGTTCGTCAAACCGCGCGGCGCACGAGATTATCGCGGCGCCATCGACGGGTTCGACGGCGTCGAAGTCGCCTATTTGTCGGCGTCCGAAATCACCACGCAACTCGGCCAAGGCGCGGCTCACCTCGGCGTCACCGGCGAAGACCTCGTGCGCGAGATGATTCCGCAATCCGAACGGCGCATCGTCATGATCACGGGACTCGGTTTCGGTTATGCCACCGTGGTCGTCGCGGTGCCGCAAGCCTGGATCGACGTGCGCAGCATGGCCGATCTCGACGATGTCGCGACCGCATTCCGCCTCAAGCACGAGCGCAAGATGCGGCTCGCCACCAAATACGCCAACCTGACGCGCGACTTCTTCGCCGAGCATGGCCTCGTCGACTACCGCATCGTGGAAAGCTCCGGCGCCACCGAAGGCGCGCCCGCCGCCGGCACCGCCGAGTTGATCGTCGATATCACGACGACCGGCGCGACGCTCGCTGCCAACGGCCTCAAGGTGATCGAGGACGGTGTGATCCTGCGCTCGCAAGCCAACCTCGTGGCCGCGCGTGCCGCATCATGGGGCGAAGCGCAACGCGAAACCGCGCGCCGGCTGCTCGATCGTCTCGCCGCCCAAAAGCGTGGCGCGTCGTGCCGCGAGGTGCGCACGCGCTTTGCCGGTTTGAACGACGCGCTGCTCGCCACCGCTCGCGACAAATTCGGCGTCGCCGCGCCGTTCGGCGGCCCGACCTCCTCTGGCATGCTCACGTTGCACTGCCCGCCCGAGCACGTCCACGCGCTCGCCAGTTTTTTGCGCGAGCACGGCGCCGAGGCTGTGTCGGTTGCGGCGCTCGATTACGTCTATACGCGGGACAACCCGCTCTACGCCAAGCTTGCCGCAGAACTCCGATAAGGGAATACCGCGCGCCTGAAAGCTGTGGCGGCATTACTCGGCGGCGGTATGCCGAGCTTGGGGCGCGGTCACAAAGGCTGCCGTGCAAGTCCGGCTGCCATTCTTGCCCTCCGGGCCGCGCCACGATTGCGTGCCCGTTACGGTTCCGCCAGTCGGCGTCAGCGTGCCGTTATAGTTGCCCTGGAAAGTCACGCCACGGGCATCCCATTCGGATGTCAAATGGAGCTTACCGTCGGAGTCGACGGTCCCCGAACCCAATTCACTGCCCAGTACACGCGTACCGTTCCAGTTAAAGAGGGGTCTGGCAAACTGTACATTGCCCCCGCGAACGGCCAGATCGAGCGGGACGTGCAGGATATCGGGAGAACCTTGGAATTGTTCGCAGACAAACATGCCGCGATATGTGGCCTCAAGGGGTTGAGCGCCCGCTGCCGCTGTAAACAGCGACGTTGCGGCAAACGCTGTGAGCGCGAGGATTGGTTTGTGCATCATCGCAATTCTCCGTGGCCGGTCGCGTCGGGATATAATAACGACCGGCACTATGCCAACGTTCCCCAGGGCGGACCGTTTGACGGGCAAAAATGCTTGGGATTTCCCGATCCGCTGGGCGAATTGTCACCGCAAAATGCGCCGGTATATAGTGGCGGCCCAGTCGCAGGCCGCCGCGGGCGCACGCCTTGTCACGTCTGTTCATTAGCCATTCGAGCAAAGACAACGTCGCCGCGATTGCTTTCAAGCAATGGCTCGGCGCCAACGGCTGGACCGACGAGGACGTTTTCCTCGATCTCGACGCCATCGGCGCCGGCGAACGCTGGAAGGAGGCACTGCGCAAGGCCAACGCCCGCTGCGAGGCCGTCATTCTGCTGGCCTCACCCGATTCACTCGCCTCGCTCGAATGTCTCGCGGAAGTCCGCAAAGCCGAAGACTTCGGCAAAGAGATCATCGTCGTGCTGCTGCACGACGTCGCGCTCGACGATCGTCGGCTCGATTCCTACAAAGATCGGCAGATTGTCGACCTCTCCGCTCCGCCACAGTCTCATATCGAGGCCGTCACCTATCGCGGCGAACAGCACGAGATTCATTTTAACGGCGATGCGCTGGCGCGCGTCAAGGATTACCTGGTCAAGTGCGGCATCACGCCGGATCGTTTCGCCTGGCCGCCGCTTGACCGGCCCAACGCCGACCCATTTCCCGGCCTGAGCGCCTTCACCGCAAGCGACGCCGGCATCTTCTTCGGGCGCGACTCCGATATTTTAAGGGGCCTCGACAGTCTGCGGGTGTTGCGCCGCAATGGTCGCCCGCGGATCATGGTGATCCAGGCCGCCTCGGGTGCGGGCAAATCGTCTTTTCTGCGTGCCGGGCTGTGGCCGCGACTCAACCGCGACCCGGATTTCGCGCCGATTGCCATTTTGCGCCCGGCACAAGGCATTTTGACCGGCCTGCAAGGCCTCGGCCGCATGTTGGCGGCGCGATTATCCCGCCCCGGCCAGCCGGTCACGCCGGGCGATCTTCATAGCAAGCTGATGGCGCAAGATGCCGCGGCGGCCGTGGCCGAATTCGCCAAGCTCGCCACATTGGCCGCCACGCAGGCCCACGATGACCGTCGCATCGGCGATGCGGATGCCCGTGCGCCGGCACTCGTTCTCGCCATCGATCAGGCCGAGGAATTGTTCGCCCCTGAGGATGCGGCGGAAAGCGAGCGCTTTCTTTTCCTCCTCGCGAGCATCCTGCGCGAGCCGCCGCCGGGCGTCGAACCATTCGCGGTGGTGACGATCCGCGCCGACAGCGCCGCTCCGCTGTTTCAAACGATTGCCGACCAGAAACTGGAGATGCCCGAGACGCTGCCGCTGTTGCCGCTGCCGCAAACCTCCTATCGCGACGTGATCCTCAAGCCTATCGAGGTCATCGTGCGGCGCGGGCAAAGGCTCGTGATCGAGCCGGCACTGGCCGACCGGCTGGTTGCGGATGCGACAGGCGCCGACGCACTGCCGCTGCTCGCCTTCACGCTGTCGCACCTCTATCAGAACTTCAGTGCCGCGGGCCGCATGACGCTCGCGCAATACGAGGCGATGGGCGGCATATCCGGCTCGATCGATATGGCGCTGAAACAAGCATTGGCGCACCCGGGCGACGAGCCGGCGATCCCGGCGGAGAAAGAAGAGCAACTCGCCGTTCTACGTCGCTCATTCATTCCGTGGCTGGCACGCATTGACCCCGACACCGGCGTACCGATGCGGCGCGTCGCGCGTTTGGACGAATTCCACGGCGCGTCGCTCGCCATGGTGGAGCGGCTGATCGAGGCGCGGCTCCTGGTCGCCGACCGCCGCGCCAGCATTGATGTCATCGAAGTGGCGCACGAGAGCCTGTTGCGGCGATGGCCGGCGCTGACATCTTGGCTCGAAACCGCCGCGGCACAGCTCAAGCTGATCGAGGGCGTCGACCGGGCCGCCGGCGAATGGGCCCGCAACGGCCGGCTCGAGGCCTGGCTCGATCATCGCGCCGAAAGGTTGGCAGCGGCCGAACAGCTCGCCTCGAGTCAAGACTATCGCGACCGGCTTGGCAGCGAAGGCGCCGCCTACCTTGCCGCCTGCCGCGCCCACGAGGAAACTCAACGCCAGGAAAAAGAGCAGGCGCTCGCGCGCGAACAAGCAAGGCTTGCCGAGATCGCGCGGGCACAAGACCGTGTCGCCGCAGAGCAAGCGCGCACCACACGCGTGCAACGCATTGCGATTGTGATGCTGGGCGCGATCGCGCTTGCCGTCATTGCCGGGATCGGAGCGGGCATCTGGCAACACCGGACCAACCTGGCACAAAAGAAAGACCTCGATCGCGAGCAGGTCAATCTGCTGGCCGAAGTCGCCGACGCGGAACTGCTGAGCGGCAATTTCGACAGCGCGCTGCGGCTCGCAATCGAAGACGTTCGCCTTGACGGCGCGGATGCGAATGCCGCCGTATCAACCGCCGCCTCACCGGCGCTCGCAGAGCTGGCGGCCGCCTTCTTCGAATCGGGGTGGCGGCTCAACTTGAGCGGCCACAATGGCGGCGTCTGGTCCGCGGCGTTCAACGCCGCCGGCACCCGGATCGTGACTGCTTCTAACGACAAGACCGCGCGCGTCTGGGACGCCGCGAGCGGCAAGCAGATTGTGGTTCTGAAGGGACATCAGGATTGGGTCCTCTCCGCAGCATTCAGTCCCGACGGCACGCGGATCGTTACCGCATCGCAGGATGGCACCGCGCGCATCTGGGACGCCACAAGCGGTCAGCAGTTGACCGTTCTCAGCGGCCACTCGGGCGGGGTCGTCTCTGCCGCCTTCAGCTTTGACGGCGCCCGGATCGTCACCGCGTCTTACGACAAGACCGCGCGCATCTGGGATGTGGCAACGGGACAACAGATTGCGGTGCTCAGCGGCCACGACGGCGGGGTTTGGAAGGCAGCCTTCAGCCACGATGGCACCCGGATCGTCACTGCCTCGGAAGACGGCACCGCGCGGATCTGGGACGTGGCGACCGCCAAGCAGATTGCGGTCTTGAGCGGCCATGATGCAGGCGTTTGGGATGCTTCATTCAGTTTCGACGACAAGCGGATCGTCACGGCATCGGAGGACGCCACCGCGATCATCTGGGATGTCGCAACCACGAAGCAACTTCAGGTGTTGAAAGGCCACGAGGACTGGGTCGTCACCGCTGCGTTCAATTCCACCGGCAAACGGGTCATCACCGCGTCCCAGGACGGCACAGCCCGGCTCTGGAATGCGACCACCGGCGAGTTGATCGCAACGCTGCAGGGGCACGAAGGTGGCGTCTTGTCCGCAGCCTTCAGCGCCGATGGCGCGCGGATCGTTACGGCGTCCTTCGACACCACGGCACGGCTCTGGGACACCGCGACTGGGCACGAGATCCGGCTGCTGCGTGGACACACCGCCCCGGTCTGGAATGCCTCCTTCAGCCCGGACGGGAGCCGTGTCGTCACCGCGTCCGAGGACAAGACCGCCCGCATCTGGAACGTCGCCACCGGCAAACAGATCGCGACGCTGAGCGGGCACCAGGGCTGGGTCGTTTGGGCCTCATACAGCCCTGACGGCACACGCATCGTCACCGCGTCGATGGATGGCACGGCGCGCATCTGGGATGCCACGACCGCCAAGCAGATCGCCGTGCTGAGCGGGCATCAAGGCGCGGTGCTATGTGCGACGTACAGCGCCGACGGCACCCGGATCGTCACCGCATCCTACGACAATACGGCGCGCATCTGGAACGCTGCCACCGGGGCGCAGATTGCGGTGTTGACCGGCCACCAAAGCGGCATTTTGTCCGCCAGCTTCAACGCCGACGGCACGCGGGTCGTCACATCGTCCTACGATGAAACGGCACGCATCTGGGACGCCGCGACCGCCAAACAGCTTATCGTGCTCCGCGGCCACAGCGGCGGCGTTTGGGATGCACGCTTCAGCCCCGACGGCAAACGCGTCGTCACCGCGTCGGAGGACCGGACCGCGCGGATCTGGGACGCCTCGAACGGCAACGAAATCGCGGTCTTGCGCGGCCATGAGAATTGGGTGTGGTCAGCCTCGTTCAGTCCCGACGGTTCGAGGATACTAACGGCGTCGCAGGACGATACGGTCCGTATCTGGAACGCCGCGACCGCAACCGAGATAGCGGTCCTGCGCGATCTCGAGAGCGGCGTCTTTTCAGCAGCGTTCAACGCCGCGGGAACCCAGATTGTCACCGGCGACGAGCAAGGCAACGCGCGAATCTGGGACGCCAGCGTGGTTGAGACGCCAGCGAAGGATATCGTCGCCGAGGTCTGCTCGCACCGGCTCGGCAATCTGACCAAGCTGACCGGCGAGGAGATGAGGCTCGCAGGCTATCCCGCGAATACGAAACCGATCGATGTCTGCGCCGGCATCGACGGGGCCGCACCACCGTAGACAGCGCCGGTGCGTTCCAGAAAACCTCTCTCATCTTCGTAAACGCCACCGACCAAATCCGACGCCTGTTCGCGCTGTGATGCTTGGCACAGACCGAGCCGGTGCGACGCGTAAGATCAGCGCCATCGACAGGATGACGCACGGACGTCGATCGCGTCGGTGGCCGAAACGAAGAGAGATGACCAATGACCCATTTACCCACGGTGCGCTTGCTTCAACCGCTGGCGAGGCCGGCGGATCGCCGCAGTCAAACGTCCGAGACCGCTTGGTCTCGCCTTCTCGCCAAGGCGGCAAATCCTGCGTTGTCAGATCATCGCATTTTCCACAACAGTACGGCGCTGTGGATCGTTGCGGTAATTCTGGCACTGGCCATTCTGTTCTTCGCGCTGCCGCCTGCATCATTCTACGCGGATTCGACGCTCATCAATGCGCCGATAGTCGGCCTGTAGCGCTGGCCTACAGCCCGCTGGGCTGCCGCGGCGGTTGCCGCCTCGTGGCGACGCCAACCTATGGAGAGCTGTAATGAGCCAGAGTGGATCACCCATATCAATCTCCTCGCGGCGGATGGCGATGCCGGTACATTCGGTTTCGTCACATCGGCTTGTGTTTGCATCGGCGCAGTTCATCACTGTCCAGTGCGCACGATTTGTCGAGATGACTCGTGAATGGCAGCGCCGCGTACGCGACCGTCGCGAGCTGGGAGAACTGAGCTACCGCGACATCAAGGACTTCGGAGACGCGGCCGACGCCGAAGCCGAGCGAACCAAACCGTTCTGGAAAGCATGAAACCGCACGACGCGTTTGCGGCACATTACCCGTGCCATGCGTTGCGTCACTCAAATCGCATTCGGCAATCGCGAACAGCTCAGCCCACGCATCGATCAATCAAGCCGTGTGGCCATCGAACTTGCCGGACTTGGGCGTGTTCTCGGCCTCCTGGGGCGTCATTTTTGGTCCCCCCGGAGCATCGGGCACACCACGCTGTCCGAGCTTTTCTTTTGCGATATCGTCTTCGGTCGGCCGGTCTTCATCGCGAGTTTTGGGCGCCATCGGGTAGCTCCTTATGGCCGTCGGTTGCCGGTGACGGGCTTGCGTGCTGGGACAACCAGGACAGCGGCCGCTCGGTTCCCGACGACGAACTCACACTTAGGCGGCCAAGGCCTCGCCATCGCGGCCGGCGCGCACCAGGCACCCGGGCATCGCGCCGGTGTGCTCGCCGCGCTCGAAGATCGGCACGCCGGCGACCAGCGTCGCTTCATAGCCGTCAACGCGTTGTATGAAGCGGCGTCCGTTGGCCGGCATGTCGTGGACGAGTTCGGGCATTTGTAGCTGCAAGCGGTCGAAGTCGATCAGATTGACATCGGCACGCAGTCCGGGCGCGAGCCGGCCGCGATTGGCGAGACCAAAGAAATCCGCGGTCTCGCTGGTCTGACGCTTGACCAGAAGCTCGAGCGGCAAGCGCGGCCCGCGGGACCGGTCGCGGCCCCAATGCGTCAGCATGAAACTCGGCAGGCCGGCATCGACGATCGAGGTGCAATGCGCGCCGCCGTCGCTAAGCCCCAACAGGCAGGCCGGATCGTTGAGCATTTCAAAGATCGGCGCGTGATCGCCGACCACATAGTTCACCACCGGGAAGTAAAGGTACTGGCCTTCCGCTTCGGTGATGGTGTCGTAGGCGACCTCGTCGGGCGGCCGACCGGTGCGGGCCGCGATCGCCGCGACGCTCTTTTCCGGCGCGGGCTCGTAATCCGGCGGATTACCCATGACGAAGAACTTGTCCCAGCGCCGGGTGACGGCCTGGCGGAACTGCGCCAGCTTCGCCACTTCGGCTTCGGACGGCTGTTCGGCAAGAATTTGCCGCCGTACCGCGGGATCGCGCAGGCGTTTGCGCTGCTCGTCAATCGGCAAGTTCTCGAGTGCTTTGTAGCTCGGCCGCACCGTGAACGGATTGAGCGCCGTACCGACGCCCATCATCACGCCGATCGGCCGGCCGGCGATCTGCGCCGTCAACGGCAGGCCGTTAGCGCGCGCCGCGTGCGTGGCTTTCATCAGACGGCGCCAGCGTTGGGGATCCTCATAGCGGTCGGTGAGCAAAAACCAGACCGGTCGGCCGGTGTCCTTGGCGAGCTTCGTCATCCAGGCGAGTTCGTAGTCCTCATCGTCGAAGTCGCTGTTCATGCCGAAGGCGCCGGTGCCGGCCACGCCCAGCGCCGAGCCGATGCCGAGCAGTTCTTCGGCGTCGGCGTCGCGCGACGCCACCAGTTCGCCGTCCGGGGTCTTGTGCGAGTTGGTGCGTGAGGTGGTGAAGCCGAACGCGCCGGCGCGCAACGCCTCGATGGTCAACCGGCGCATCTCCGCAATGTCGTCCGGCGTCGCCGCCTCCCGGCGCACGGCGCGGTCGCCCATCACATAGACCCGCAGCGGGAGATGCGCAGCCTGCGCCGCGATATCGATCGCGCGCGGCCTTCGCTCCAGCGCATCCATGAACTCGGGGAAGGTCTCCCACTCCCAGGTCAGGCCGGCGGCGAGCACTGGATTTGGGATTTCCTCGACGCCTTCCATCAAATCCATCAACGCTCCGCGATGATGCTTTCTCACCGGCGCGAAGCCGACGCCGCAATTGCCGAACAGCACCGTGGTAACGCCATGCCAGCACGACGGCGCCAACAACGGGTCCCACATGGCTTGGCCGTCATAGTGCGTGTGCACGTCGACCCAGCCGGGCGTGACCAACAGGCCTGCGGCGTCGATCTCGCGTCGCGCCGGCCCCTGTTTGCCGCCGACGGCAGCGATCCGCCCGCCCGCAATGGCCACATCGCCGGCGAAAGCCGCCGCACCGGTCCCATCGATGATGGTGCCGCCGCGAATGACGATATCGTGCATGGGAATTGCTCCTGTGCGTCGCGGCCGATGATGCACCCACGTCGCGTAGGCTGCAACGCCGTCCTGCGGGGCTCGGTCGCTGTCACCTCACGCGTCAATTGCGAATTCGTGAGCGCGCGGTGAGCCGCGCTTGCAAACGCGTGACCCGTCCGTGTGCAACGATGCACGAAGCGTGAGCGCACGTTGCGCTTTGCTGCCCAAGGTGTGAGCGACCTGCAAGCAAACGTGCATTGAGCGTGAAAAAACTTCCCGTCTATTTCTAGACGTGCAGGAAATCATTCTTGCAACACAGGGGAAGAAAATGAATACGGCATCGAAATTGTTGTTGGCATCGACCCTCGCACTGTCCTTTGCAGCTCCGGCGTTTGCTCAGGAGATGAATACGCTGCAGGAGCGCAACGTCTATCTGTTCATGAACGGCAAGATGGTCCACATGAAAGTCAGCGACGCCAGCCATGAGATGATCATGAAAAACTTCCACCCGGTGAGCGCCGGAACCATGATCTATGTCAGCGGCGGCAAACTCTACATGTCCGAGGACAAGAAAATGGAAGGCGGCAAGATGATGAGCACCATGATCTTCGGCAAGGACCTCGGCGAAGGTTCGCAGCGCTGAGACGCATCATTAAGCCGGGTCCGTGGCGTCGCCGCGGGTTCGTGACAGGAGAACGGATGAGGCCGCCAGCAATGGCGGCCTCGTGTCTCCGGACTGGTGCGCACGCACGTTAAGCATCGTCGAGCCCCCGCTCGCGCCGGCCTGCGACACCGCGCTTCCGAAACACCACGAAGTGAGAGAACGAGAAGTTCACCACGAAGCTCGTTAAAATGGCGGCGGCCTTTGCCATCCATACCGGCAGATGCAGCGCTTCAGCGGCGATCACGAGCGTCGTCGTGTTGGCGATCAATCCGGCGATACCGGAGACGACGAACGTGATGTAATCGCGCCATCGCAATTGCCGTCCGGATTCGACGGCGAAGGTGATCGAAGAATTCATGACGTAAGAACCGGTCACGGCGACGCTCCACGACACCGTGTTTGCAACAATCAACAAGAGGGTCTCGGGCTTGCCGCAGTGGCATGAGTCCGCCAGCGCGCCGAAGCCATTCAGCGCCGTCGTCGACCGGCTCAACGCGGCGCGCGCCAGCAGGAAGACACCGTAATCCACCGCCGTGTTGATGACACCGACCAGGCCGAAAGCGATCGCCTTCATGCTGAGTGCGCGATTGCGCCAGCCGTCGACGAGCTTGGAGCGGGCCCACGCGTAGGGAGAAGCTGGCATCATTGCCGTCACCGCATATCACGTTCGACGCCCGCTGCCAGCCCGACCCGGTCTCGACGTGGCGAACCGGCGGGCCGCGGCCCCTGCAAGCGCGACAGGATCGAGCGGTTACGCTATAGAACGGCCCAGCAAGGACCGACCCGATGACCGCTGCGGACGACCCCAGAACGGCGCTTCTGACACGCGAGGAAACTCTCCGCGGCGCGGCGCCGTTTGGCCTCTCGATCGTGGTGCCGCTCTACAACGAAGCCGCGTCGCTCGCGCGCATGCACGCTCGACTTATCGAGGTCGCCCGTATGTTACGGACGACCCGTTCGCTCGCCTGCGAAGTGGTGTATGTCGACGACGGCAGCCGTGATGACACGCTTGCGCTGGCGCGCGCGCTGCCGGCGACAGGCCTCGACGTACAAGTGGTGTCTCTATCGCGCAATTTCGGCAAGGAAGCAGCTTTGCTCGCCGGTCTCGAGCATGCGCGGCTCGGCGCCGTCCTCTTTATCGACGGCGACGGCCAGCATCCGACCAAGCTGATCGACACGCTGGTCAGTCATTGGCTCGATGACGGCTACGACGTGGTCTACACCGCAAAAGCACACCGCGCGAACGAACCGATAACGCGGCGTTTCGCCGTGAAATCATTTTATGTCCTGCTCAATTGGGGCGCGCGCATCAAGATTCCCGAGGATGCCGGCGATTTCCGGCTGCTGTCGCCGCGCGCGGCGCGTGCGCTGCGTCTGCTGCCGGAGCGCAACCGCTTCTTCAAGGGCTTGGCGAGCTGGATCGGCTTCCGTCAGATACGGATCGACTACGAGCCGGAGCCGCGCACGGAAGGCCGCACGACCTGGAACATGCGCTCGCTGATCGGGCTTTCGGTCAACGGACTGACCGCATTTTCGGTGGCGCCGCTGCGGTTCGCGACCATGCTCGGCCTGTTGCTGGCGGTGATCGCGCTCATCTACGGCGGCAAGATCGCTTACGAGACATTGATCTACGGCGAAAGCGTTCCCGGCTATCCGTCGGTGTTCGTCGGCGTCATGGTGCTTGGCGCGGTTCAGCTCATCATGCTCGGCGTATTGGGCGAATATATCGGCAAGATCCTCGAGGAGATCAAAGGTCGGCCGGTCTATTTTGTCGCCGAGCAGCGACGTGAAGCTGCGCGAGGATGCGAACCGGTCCGAGACTCCCCCATCTTACCCGCCCCCGCCAGCGGGAGAAGGTGACGTGGGAGCCGCCGCCGAATGAGCGATTGCGATTCAATCGTCGCGCCGCGCGATAGCGTGCGCAGACGCATATGGCTCTGCGCCGACGATTACGGCATTTCCCCCGCGGTCAGCGCCGCCATCCGCGACCTCATCGGGCGCCGACGCATTAACGCCACCTCCGTTATGGTAGTGGCGCCGAGCTTCCGGCCGGCCGAGGCAGCCGACCTCATCGACGCGGCCGGACGCCATGCCGCCATCGGTTTGCACCTGACGTTGACGGCGCCGTTCGCGCCGCTCTCCGATGGCTTCGCGCCATTGCGCGAGGGCGTGTTCCTGCCGCTTGCAGCCATGGCGGGCCGCGCGCTAGCCCATAACCTTGCGCCCGAGCGTGTTGGCGACGGAGATCGCTCATCAATTGGCGCGCCTTCAAAACCGCATTCGGTCGCGCGCCCGACTATGTCGACGGCCACCAGCACATCCACCTCTTTCCGCAAATCCGCGAGGTGCTTTTGCGTGAGGTCAAAAAGGCCGCACCGCAGGCGTGGCTGCGGCAATGCGGACGGTTCGCGCCGGCGGCGCAAACGGCTTGGCGATCCCAAGGCGCTCTTTCTCGACAGGCTGAGCCGCAGCTTTCGTAATCTTGCGCGCGACGAGGCCGTACCCACCAATCCGGCCTTCGCCGGCACCTATGCGTTCCGGCAAGGCGCCGATTTCGCGCGGCTGTTTCCGAATTTTCTCGAGGGGCTGCCGGATGGCGGCGTCGTCATGTGCCATCCGGGCATCGTCGACGCCGAGCTGCGGCGGCTTGATCCGCTGACCGATTTACGCGAACGCGAATACGCTTTTTTGCTCAGCGAAGCATTTCCCGAGCTGCTCGCTGCGCACGGCGTTTCGTTGAAGTGAAGCTCCGGCTCGGATTACGCGCCGCGCAATCCGAGCCGGAATTCATCTCACATCACCACGACCTTGGTGCCGACTTTGACGCGGCCGTAAAGGTCGATCACGTCCTCGTTGCGCAAGCGGATGCAGCCGGACGACACGTTGGTACCGATCGTCCAGGGCTCGTTGGAGCCGTGGATGCGATAGAGCGTCGAACCGAGATACATCGCGCGCGCGCCAAGCGGATTGTCGGGACCGCCAGCCATGTAGCGCGGCAGATCGGGACGCCGCTTGATCATATCGCTCGGCGGCCGCCAGTCCGGCCACTCGCGTTTGGCCGTGATCGTCTTGACGCCGGCCCAGGTGAAGCCCGGCCGGCCGACGCCGATGCCGTAGCGCATCGCTTTGCCGTCGCTCTCCACCAGAAACAGGAAACGGTTCGGGGTATCGATGATGATCGTGCCGGGCGATTCCTTGCCGGTATATTCGACGGTTTGGCGGTTGTACTTCGGGTCGGGCGAAGCGTGCGCGAGGTCGCCGTCGCCGGAGGGCGCATAGCCTTGCTGAGGATCGGGCATATAACTTGGCTGCGCCGCCGGATCCGTCTGATAGTCGGGCATCGCCGGCTGATACGGGCGTGGCACGGCGGGCGGCCGCGCCGCGCCGCCGAACAAAAATTCGATGAAGCCTCCGCCCATATTGGTCTGATTGGAGCCGGCATAGGGCTGTTGCGTCGTCGCGGCAAAACGCTGCCTGACGGCCACCGCGTCTTGTTGGGGCGACGCGCCGGCGGTGACGCTTTGGCGACCCGGGTCAGCATCGGGAGCGATCTGGAGGGGATCGGCCCAGGCAGGCACATAAAACGCGCTCGCCAGGAGCGCGGAGACGAGGATGCGACGCATTGCTGAACTCTGTACTCTGACGCTGTTGCACTTCGAGCGTCCCCCCATTCCCTGCCCGCTTGCGAGGAAGGAAAGCCGGGTTCGTTCGCGTTAACCACTACAGACGCAAACCTCGACTGTTTGGTAAATTTCGCAACGCGCACTTTGCCGGAGGCGATATTTGTACATTGTTCATCAAGTTACAGTTTATTTTGCATGAATGGTCCGAGGTCATGGTTAACCGGCCGTATCGCCCGGCCCTTCCATCCCGGCTAGCCGGGGGACTGGGAGCGCGCCGTGAACGCCATATTAAACGGCTATGCTTTAACGTCGCGCGGAATGGGTCGGTGAGACATGGCGGCGCCGCGTAAGCTATTCCGAATCGAAGAGACGACGGGGGCGCAACCTGCGGATTGCGTCGAGGATACGCCGGCAGCGCTACGCCACGCCGAGATGATGCAGGAGGTCGCCGCGCTGCGTGCGCTGCTCACCGCGACCTCTATACCGGCTCGGCCGCCCGGCAAGCCCGTGGCCGCCGCGACCGCGCGGCTCGCCAGCGAACTCAATCTCATCCACGGCGCCATCAGCGGCGCCGAGTATGAGATCGACGGCAGCCACGGCGGCGCCGCGCAGCCGACGCACTTTACGCGCATCGGCCACGAACTCGACGCCATCGTCAACGGCACCGACGCGGCTACGCAAAAGATCCTTGCGGTCGCCGAAGAAATCGATCAGACGGCAAACAACCTATCGGCCGCACTCAAAGGCAAGATCGAACAGGATCTCGCGCAAGACATTCAGGATCTCGTGATTCAGATCTTCGAGGCCTGCAACTTCCAGGACCTCGTCGGCCAGCGCGTCAGCAAAGTGACGGCGACGCTGAAATTCGTCGAGGATCACATTGCCCGAGTGCTGGACGAGATCAAAAACGGCCCGCCGGCGCCGGACCCGTCGGATCCCGCACAGGTGCTGCACGGCCCGCGGCTCGCCATCGACCGCGGCCATGTCACGCAGAGCGAGGTCGACGCCATGTTCGGCAAGTCCTAGTTCTCGGCCCGCTGCCTAACGGGCCGGCGCCCGGCCACGAGCCGTGCCTTCCGGAGCACAGCGGACGTAGACCCCAGTGCCGTACCGGCCGGCGACCTCGGGATCGACCCAGCGCAACACCATGGTGCGGCCGTCGAGCGACACGATCTCGCGATCCTGCGGACCGCCGGCATCGCCGGGCGGACCGATATAGTTCTTGCCACCCTGGCTGCCCTTGAGCTGCAATTCCTGCAACTGGGCGCTGTCGGCGAGATACATCATGACGCCGCCATTAGGGCCGCGATTGATCACCACCGGCTGGCCGCACTGGCCGCGCGCTGCCGCCTCCGTGCGCGCACGATCCTCTTCCTTGTGATAGGAACCATAGCCCCAACGGCCGACGATTTGTTCCGGCCGATAAATCGACGGGATGGCGGGCGACGTTACCGGCGGCGGGGCCGATGCCTCGGGCGCCGTTTGATTCGTGGTGCAGCCCGATGCCGCAAGCGCGCAGAACGCAGCCACGCTCGCAAGTTTTCCCAGATGACGCAGCGATGCACACATGAAGGGTCTCCCCGAAGACCAAAGCGGCTGATGGAGCCAGCCCAGAACGAGCCGTGACGCAGGCGCAGGCATGGGCCAAGCCAAGATCCGCGAACCGGCCCGTCCTATACCGTTAACCTTGAGACTTTGTTTCAAATTTTCCCCCAGCGCCAGACCCATAGTCGAACATTAGGGCTCTGATTTGGCGATTTGCGGACCATTGCGCCGGGCGGACCCGTTGCGCGTGGTGTGGCGCTGCCCGGCCGTGTCGGGAGCCTTGCGGCGCGACGGCTGCGGCTTGCGTGGATCTTTGAGCGGCGGCGTTTTGTGAATGCTTAGCACCCGCATTTGCTCGGGATCGTCGAAAAAATCGCTATCGGCGCATAATCCCACCGCATGTATTCCGGCAATCGCGCAGATGTCGTCCATCTCGTTGGCATCGCCGGTCACGCCAGCGGCGCCGACGACTTCGCCCTCTTCGTCACGGATGAGCTGACCGCCGCCTTCGAGGAACAGTGGATAGTCCGCCAGATTGTCAATCGATTGCATGAACAGCGGCTTCTCGTTCGCCTTCTGCAGCACAAGCTTCGACGGCCGCCCGAGCGCCAGCGAGGCATAGGCTTTGCCGTAGCACACCTCGAAGCGCAGCATCGAGGCGCCGTCCTGCTTCTGGAATGCCTTCACCCTGCCGCCGGCGTCGAGAATGATCGCGCTCATCGGGCGACATCTGTGTTTTTCGGCCGCCGCGAAAGTTTCGGCAATGATGGTATTGGCCTGTTCAAGGCAAAGCGCACGCATTCCTATTGAACTCCCCGCATCCCCTATCGGCCGGTCACGGCCAAAACCTAGAATAGACTTTCCGGCGGCCTGCGCCATCGGTCATGACGCCGCCACCCATCGGCCAGCCTTGACAGTCCAAAAGCAAGTCCCTATGTCCGCGCCAGCTTTGGCACTCCGCCAATCTGAGTGCTAAAGCTCTGCAAAATAGAAACTTTCAGTTCAAAGCGAGGCCGCTTGTGCGCGGCGAGAGGGTGATCATGGCGAAGCTGAAGTTCCGTCCCCTGCACGACCGCGTGGTCGTGAAGCGTATCGATGCCGAGACGAAGACCAAGGGCGGCATCATCATTCCCGATACGGCCAAGGAAAAGCCGCAGGAGGGCGAGGTCGTCGCCGTCGGCCCCGGCGGCCGCGACGAGAGCGGCAAGTCATCGAGATGGGCGTCAAGGCCGGCGACCGCGTGCTGTTCGGCAAGTGGTCCGGCACCGAGGTGAAGCTCGATGGTGACGAGCTCCTGATCATGAAGGAGTCCGACATCATGGGCGTGATCGCCTGAAATCACCGCCTGCGTCATGGCCGGGCTTGACCCGGCCATCCCGACGTCAGTGGCACCGCGGTGCACGATGGAATCGGGATTGCCGGGATCAGGCCCGGCAATGACGGGCAGGAACAAGCAAACACAAAACCCCAGGAGCAAATTGAAATGGCTGCGAAAGACGTAAGATTTTCCACCGACGCTCGCGACCGCATGTTGCGCGGCGTCGAGACGCTTGCCAATGCGGTGAAGGTCACGCTCGGCCCGAAGGGCCGCAACGTCGTGATCGACAAGAGCTTCGGCGCCCCGCGCATCACCAAAGACGGCGTCACCGTCGCCAAGGAAATCGAGCTCGAAGACAAGTTCGAGAACATGGGCGCGCAGATGGTGCGCGAAGTCGCGCAGAAGACCAACGACCTGGCCGGCGACGGCACCACGACCGCGACCGTGCTTGCGCCGCCATCGTCAAGGAAGGCGCCAAGTCGGTAGCCGCCGGCATGAACCCGATGGATCTCAAGCGCGGCATCGACATCGCTGTCAGCGCCGTGGTCGAAGACATCAAGAAGCGCGTCCAAGAAGGTCGGCTCCTCGTCGGAGGTCGCCCAGGTCGGCACCATCTCGTCGAACGGCGACGCGACCGTCGGCAAGATGATCGCCAATGCGATGCAGAAGGTCGGCAACGAGGGCGTCATCACCGTCGAAGAGGCCAAGTCGCTGGAGACCGATGTCGAGATCGTCGAGGGCATGCAGTTCGACCGCGGCTATCTCTCGCCCTACTTCATCACCAATGCCGAGAAGATGATCGCCGAGCTCGAGGACGTCTACGTGCTGCTGCACGAGAAGAAGCTGTCGCAGCTCCAGGCGATGCTGCCGGTGCTCGAAGCGGTGGTGCAGTCGGGCAAGCCGCTGCTCGATCATCGCCGAGGATATCGAAGGCGAGGCGCTGGCCACGCTCGTCGTCAACAAGCTGCGCGGCGGGCTCAAAGTCGCCGCCGTCAAGGCGCCGGGTTTTGGCGACCGCCGCAAGTCCATGCTCGAGGACATCGCCATCCTGACCGGCGGCCAGCTCATTGCCGAAGACCTCGGCATCAAGCTCGAGAGCGTCACGACCGCGATGCTCGGCCGCGCCAAGAAGGTCGTGATCGAGAAGGAGAAGACCACGATCATCGACGGCGCCGGCAAGAAGAAGGACATCGAGGCGCGCGTCGGCCAGATCAAGGCGCAGATCGAGGAGACCACCTCGGACTACGACCGCGAGAAGCTGCAGGAGCGGCTGGCCAAGCTCGCCGGCGGCGTTGCCGTGATCCGTGTCGGCGGCGCGACCGAGATCGAAGTCAAGGAGAAGAAGGACCGCGTCGAGGATGCGCTCAACGCCACCCGCGCCGCGGTCGAGGAAGGCATCGTGCCGGGCGGCGGCGTCGCGCTGCTGCGCGCCAAGAAGTCGGTCGGCAAGCTGACCAACGACAATCCCGACGTGCAGGCCGGCATCAACATCGTGCTCAAGGCGCTGGAAGCGCCGCTGCGCCAGATCGCCGAGAACTCCGGCGTCGAGGGCTCGATCGTGGTCAACAAGATCATGGAGAACAAGTCCGAGACGTTCGGCTTCGACGCGCAGAGCGAGGACTATGTCGACATGCTCGACAAGGGCATCGTCGACCCGGCCAAGGTGGTGCGCGCCGCGCTGCAAGACGCCGCCTCCATCGCCGGCCTCCTGGTCACGACCGAAGCCATGGTCGCCGAAATGCCGAAGGACGCGCCGGCCATGCCGGCGATGCCGGGCGGCGGCGGCATGGGTGGAATGGGCGGCATGGGCGGGATGGGCGGCTTCTGAGCCTCTCGCCGATCAATCGACGAAAGGGCGCGGTGTAATCCGCGCCCTTTTTATTGAATTTGAAAGCTCGGCCTGACGGGGGCCAAGCCAAAGCCGGGAACAATCGACCGGCTTGGTCTTGGTTCCCTCGTCCATGCGGTAACGTGCGGTATTAATCCGTCTCGCGTGACGCCGCGACGACACTGTCAGCGGCTGAGACGTTGTATAGGGTCAGTTGGCTCTGCAGCCTTTTTGCTTCCTCCTCCATCCCTACCCAGCGCAGCTTGCGAATCATTCTGACGAGTTCGTTCGATGCTTTTTGCTCCGGCGAGGTGTCTGGTGGCTTTTGCTGTTCGTGCGCTGTTTCCATGACGTTCTCCCATATGTTTTTTGATCAACCATGGAGCGTCCCCATGGCTTTTATTGTCATCGCACAGGCAGTGATACTGCCCGCCCGCGGCCGACGGACCGTCAAGAGGCCTTCTTGAAGGCCTGGCTGACGCCACGGGTGAGAGGATCGGCGCTTTCGCCGGCGATCTTCTGTCCGAGCGTCGTCAATTCCTTGGTCTGTTCGCTCAGCATCGCGAACTGTCTTTGGGCGTGCGTCATCCACAACTCGACAAGATCGGACGGCGTTCTTGCCGTGGCAACCTGGTGAGCAAAGTCAAAAGCTGCGTCGGCATTGGCCCGCATCGCGCCGATCATCTTGACGTTAAAGTCACGCATATTTTCGACCGCAGCCGAACAGCTTTGCTCCATCGCCGCTTTGCCTCTCTCAAATGTTTCGTTGCCGATCGCCACGCCCTTGTCGAGAGATTTTCTGCCCTGATCGTGTTCGTTCTGAGAACTCATCGTGCCTTTCCTTTGCGTTGTTTGTTTGAATATCCGGCAAGTACGCAAGCCGTTTCGCGCGCCTCGCCGATCTGCGGCTGCCGGTGGCAACCCGATAAAGCCAAGGTCCATTTTCAAAGAGAACGGTGCCAGCCGATGGCGTCACTGCTGCCACGATGTGAACGGCGAATTCGGCAGGTCGCCGTTTTTTGGGCAGTTCCCAGGCACGTTGCGCTGCCTGCTTTGGTGGATGATCTGCACCGCCTATGTGTCGATACCGAGATCGAAGCACAACGTCGCATCAAGAATATTTCGCTTTGAATATTTCGGTTTGTCGAGTAGCCAATCTGGCTGAAGTGTTTTGGTTGTAAAATTGCCGAAGTGCTCGGCTTTTTCGCCAACGCGTGCGGCGATTGACCGCGGCAGGACCTCGCCACGAGGCGCCGCGCACAAAATCGCGCTCGCAGCATTGTTCGCCAAGACATTACGTCGGCACGGTTCCGATGCGCCACCAACCAGCTGCGCCAAACCTCTGTCACCTTGCCGCCGCATTCCTCCCGTGATCACGGCCCGCAACGTCATATCGGAGCCTGAGATCGTGGCGCGACTGATGCCGCGGCCAGACCAGGCTATTTGCCAGAAGAGACCTTTTTCAAATAGGCGATGACGTCCTTGCGCTTCTGCTCATCCGACAGTTGGAAGGTCATCAGAGTAGCGCCAGTCGCCTGATCTGCTTTGCCGTGATCGGTCAAGAATTTCTTGAGGAAGGCGTTGGGATTGGGAAGATATTGGAAAATCAAATCCTCGCTCCAAACCAAGCCTGCCGCGCCGGCGTTCTTCATCAGCGGCGAATAATTGAAACCCGGAAAGGTCCCGGCCTGACGGCCGATCACGTTAGTGAGCACCGGGCCGAGCGCATTCTGGGCGCCATCGCCGATGCGGTGGCAAAGTGTGCATTGCTTGAAGACAACCTCGCCCTTGGCGGCGTCCTGAGCGGCGGCATAACCGCCGGAAACCGCCGCAAGCACCGCTGCCAGCACGACTTTTCTTATGACATTTCTTGTTTCGACGTTCATGAGTACACTTTTCCTTTACAAGCTTCAAACATCGGGCCGGGTTTGCTCGATGATTTGCGCTGCGCCACGCGCCAGCAACTCCAGACCGACGGCGCGGCCAAGTTCGCGCGGCCGCGCCGCGTTTCCGGTGCGCTGAACCTCGATGACTTTGCCGCCGCGTTCTTCCATGACTGCAGCCCGCAGCGTCATGTCGGCGCCGGCGATGGTGGCGTGGCCGGCAATCGGTGAATTGCAGTGACCATTGAGAATCCAGAGCACCTCCCGCTCGGCATCCGCACACAGCCGCGAATTCTCATCGTGTATGGCCGACAGCGTGCGACGCGTGCCCCAGTCGACCTCCGCACATTCGACGGCGACGATGCCCTGTCCGATCGCAGGCAGCATATCCTCCGTTAGGAAACTGTAAGCAATACGGCCCGAAAAGCCCAAGCGATCGAGGCCGGCCCGCGCCATCACCAGGGCATCGGCGGGGCCCTGTTCGCTGCCATCCGGCATCGCCTGCAACTTTCGCGTGTCAAGCTTTTTGATCCGCGTATCGGCGGCGCCGCGAAAGTGGATGACTTCGGCATCCGGGAGCAAGCGGCGGATGTAGCTGGCGCGGCGCACCGCATTGGTGCCGATCTTGAAACCTTTTCCCTTCACGTGGCGGATGTCGTCAAACGACAGACCGTCGCGGATCACCAGCACATCCTCCGGCAACTCGCGCTCCAAATACGCGCCGATGACCAACCCCGGCGTTTCCTCGTTGCCCGGCATATCCTTGAGGGAGTGCATCGCGGCTTCGAGATCGCCCCGAAGCATGGCGGCGCGGATTTCCCGGACGAATGCGCCGCCCTTGCCACCATGCCGGTGCAGCTTGCTGACTTGGTCGTCATCGCCGCGCGTATCGAACTTGACGACCTCGACATCGAGGCCCGAACACGCCGCGCGCAGACGCCGGGCGATCTCGTTGGTCTGAACAAGAGCCATGGCGCTCTTTCGAGTACCGATGCGCATTGGCTTCATGTTGTTCGACGCCGCAACCTACAGCCTGCCGTTGTACCCAAACAGCTATCCCAGAGGCCCGTTTATGACAATCGGAATTGCCGGTCTTTATCACCCTATCTTTACTGATAGGGCAATAACAATCCGCGCGGCCGGACCAACCGCCGGAGACCGAAGTCGTGACCAACTCACAGAGCCGATCTGGCGAGGCACCGAAAATCCGCCTGGCCGAGATACTGGGCGCGCTCAGTCATGCGCTCGATATGGTGGAAGGCCAGCCGGCCGGTCATTGCGTTCGCGCCTGCTGGATCGGCATTCACATCGGCAAAGAAGCCGGCCTCGACGACGCCCAGGTGTGGGAACTCTATTACACCTTGCTGCTGAAAGACCTCGGCTGCAGCAGCAATGCGGCGCGCATCTGCCAACTCTACTTGGCCGACGACATCGCCTTCAAGCACGACTTCATGACGGTGAACGGCAGCCTGCCGCAGGTGCTGCGCTTCGTCCTGTCGCACACCGGAATGAAGGCAGGACTTCGCCGAGCGGTTTCGCGCGCTCGTGCACATCTTCCAGAACGGCGGCCAGATCGCCCAGGAATTGATGGAGACGCGCTGCGACCGCGGCGCGGAGATCGCGCGGAAGATGCGTTTCTCGGAGGCAGTCGCGCAAAGCATCCGGCACCTTGACGAACACTGGGACGGCGGCGGCATGCCGGAAGGACTCAGCGGCGAGGCCATTCCGATCTATTCGCGCGTTGCGCTGTTGGCGCAGATCGCCGACGTGTTTCAGACCGCCAACGGCGTCGACGCCGCCAAGCGCGAGGTCGAGCACCGCACCGGCACTTGGTTTGATCCGCAATTGGCAGCAGCGTTCGCGCGCGTCGCGGCACAGCCAGGATTTTGGGACACGCTGCGGTCGGATGATCTGCAAGAGGCGATCTTCGCGCTCGAGCCTGCGCAAAGCAGCTCGCTGGTCGATGAAGACTATCTTGACGACATCGCCGCCGCCTTCGCCCAAGTCGTCGATTCCAAGAGTCCATATACCAGCGGACACAGCGACCGCGTCACGCTGTTCACGGATTTGATCGCCAAACAGATGGAATTTTCGGCGGAGCGGCGCCGCTGGCTTAAGCGCGCGGCGTTGCTGCACGACATCGGCAAGCTCGGCGTCAGCAACACAATTCTCGATAAGCCCGGCAAGCTTGATGAGGCCGAATGGGTGGCGATGAAACTTCATCCTGCCTACACCGAGACGATCTTGTCGCGCATCAGAGCGTTCAGCGAGTTGGCGGCCGTCGCGGCGGCGCATCACGAGCGGCTCGACGGCAAGGGCTATCCGCGCGGGCTGAAGGGCGACGAGATCACGCTCGAAAGCCGCATCATCACCACCGCCGATATTTTCGACGCGCTGACCGCCGAGCGGCCTTACCGGGCAGCGATGCCGGTCACCAAGGCCTTTGCCGTCATGACGGAAATGCTCGATACCGCAATTGATCGCCGCTGCTTTAGCGCCTTGCGGCAAGCCTTGGCGCAGGTCGACACAGCGTTGGCGGCTTAAAGCCGGCCGAGGCTAGCTCCGCACCGGACGAACAGCGCATCACGCCGCGCTCCATGCCGCCAGCGAGAAGCCGACGCCGGCGACCAACAACCCGGCACCGATCCCGAACCGCCAGAATTTTGCTCCTGGAAGAATCTTCTCGGCGGTCACCAGAACCGTCAGAGCCGCGACCCAGCGCAAATCCATGACCGCAACGGCGAACAGCAGCACCATCAGGGCCGCGCAACAGCCGATGCAAAATAGACCGTGGCGCAACCCCATGATCGCGGCACCAAGCGCACCGTCGCGCCATTCGCTCAGAATGAAACCGTCGGGCGAGCGGCAATAGGCGAGACATCTGTCTTTCAAGGGGCTGAACTGATAGAGCCCGGCGACGATGAACAGCGCGGCCGACCAGCCATACGATGCCGACTGCATCATCGCCGTGATCAGGCCGGTGGCCTGCAGCCCCCACTGCGCCGCCGTGGCCAAGAACGAAAAGCCTGCCCAGGCGATCAGATAGCCGAATAGAAAGATCGCGGTCGGCACATGCGGCGCGGCGCGCTGGCGGCGCCGGCGATTGATCGCCGCAAAGGCAGCAACGATCGGGCTCGCGCCCGGTACCATCATAGCCGCCATCATCGCCGACCACATTGCGAAGACCAGCGCCGCGTCGCTTGCGCTCCAGGACGGCGCTGCAGCCTCCATCGGCATGGTCATGCCGAGCTGGAGTGCGCCCATGCCGTTCATCAGCATCGCCTGATGCACGGTAAAGGCCCAGGCCAGCGCGGCGACCAAGAGCAGCAGACCGGCCACAATGAAGCGATCAAGGCGTTGCGCCGCGGCGGTTTCGTGAGGAGGCGTCATTCGGTCGGCAAAGGCTGGCGCCAGCTGAACGTCTTCGGCCCGCGCAAGTCGAACGCGATGTGCTTGGAGGATCGCTGCGACCAATCCCAATTGCGGCCGAACGCGCCGGTGACGATATTGCGCTTGGCCTCGCCAACCGTGAGAAAGCCGGGCGTCACTTCGGGGCGCGGCGCGTTATAGATGCGGCAAGTGTCGCCCGCCGGCACCATGTATTTGCGAAACGGGCCGCCAAGCCCGTCGACCATGCCGGGCACTTCGACGCGCCAAGTCTCGGCATCGTGCGTGACCGTCATCGGCACGAACGCGACGCCGTCGAGACTGATGGTCAAGTCGCGCCACGCCGCAAAAGCGCCGCCGGCATAGCCGGTGAAAATCGTCTCGAGCGCAACGCGTTCGTCGGCATTGGCGCGCTCGTCGATCAAAAAGCCGAATTCGCGGTTCTTCTCCATGACGTTGCCCTCCCAATGAATGATGAGGACAACCGCAAGGTCCTTGCTGATCTTGAGGTCGCCGTAGTGACCGTCGCGGATCAACCACGTCAGCACGCCTTCGCAATAACCCAGCGTTGGATTGGAGCCGAAATTGCAAGGGCAACCGACCGCGCAGTTGCACAAATCCCACCAGTCGCCGGTGATGCGCCAATCGGGAACGTCAGGAGGTGTCGACATCGATGGCACGGGCGTTGCGGCTGTTGCCGCAGATCACGGGGCACGATACGCGCCGACGTCGACGCGGACAAGCGAGGTCCCGGGCTACCACGCCCGCATTTCAATTTAAGCAAGACATCCTATGAATAACTTCCGTGTTTTGGGCAATAATGATTTCCATGGTGCTGCGGAACTTTGGTGCAGGGCTCCCCACAGTAGCATGCCGACGAACAGCCACCGCCCTCCGACGTAGCTGGAGGAAGCTGCGGATCGGTGACTGTGCCATTCTTGGGAAAGATTTCTAGCGGCCTGATTTTCTCATAGAAAAGCATCTCGACTTCCCTGTCACGGTTCAACAGCGATTTTCATTACGCTACGCTGCTTGCGGCGTGAACCTTCAATTGTCATGAGCGTAATCGCTGCGGCAAGCATCGCCGTGTGACGTAGAGCACATGACAAAAAAAATATTTGAACGAAGGACCGACAGCCGCCGACTACGCAGAAAAGATACAAATTAAAATATCATCGGACACCAATTGGTCGCGACATTGATCGCGTCCAGTGAGATCCCGGGAACCAGAATTGGTGCTGGTTGCCGGGTGCGGCACCGCGGCATGCTACCGAGCTTAGCGGAACTTCATTTGGGAGTCAAACGAACTTGCATCGGTCCTAACGCATGGAGGCGATCATGAAATTCGGCAAATTGCTTTGGCTGAAGCTTACGTTCATGCCTGCGGTCCTTCTGCCGATGTCCCCGTTACTAACATCGCGCGCCGACGCGGCGCCTAAAATCGACAAGGTCGAGCCGGAAGTTTCGGTCCCGGGCACGCCGATCGTCATCAGCGGCAGCGATCTCGACAACGTGAAATCGGTGGTCGTCGGCGGAATCGAGATGCCGATGCAATCGAACTCCAGCACCCAGGTCGTGGCCAATATGCCGAACGCGAAGCCCGGCTGCTGCATGTCGCTGCCGGTGCTGCTGCGCTTCAAGGACGGAACGACGGCGCACGCCCCGAAACCAGTGTCTTTTCCGGTCGGGCTGATGGGCGTGGTCGGCCCGCTGCCGTATCCACCGGTCGGCACCTTTGCGGTGGACACGGCGTGGGCGACCCGGGGATGGACCTTGCCGCCGCCGGCCGAAACGTCCGGCGGCTCCGCTCCGGGAATTTCCTCGCCGGCGGTCGGATCCGGCAATCTTGAAATCGTGACTACGAATGACGATGCGCCGACTTTCTACATCCTCACACAATTCCAGCAGAGCGGTCAGCTTGCCAGCAATAACCCGTCGGCTCCGGTCTACGGCGACCGCGGCTGGTTTTATGCGACGCTGTCGATGTGCGATCCGCAATCAGGCACGACGCCCGCCAAGGACCAGCAGTGCAAGGATTGGGACGGCAACATTGGCGCCTGGAAGCAGGTCAGCGCCACAAAAGACGAGATTCTCGCCGCCCCCGCCGGCACCGAAATGACGAACGGCATGCTCACGGTGACAACGGACGAGAAGATCTTCGACGAGAAGCATTTGGTGCGAAAACTGCAGTTCGTTCTCACCGTTTACGAAAGCCAAAGCGACTCTGCGGGCAATGGCAACATCGGCGCGCTCAACCGGCAGGCCATATCGACTCAGGAGCTGACGGTCGTGCGTTCGCCCGCCGCAATGGCGCAGTTCAAGGTGCTGCCCTACACCATCATGTACCAGCCGCCGGGCGACGAGAGTTCGGCCACGGTCCAGATGACCAGGCAATACACGACGAGCTACGCACTCAACACCGAGTCGGACAGTTCGCAGAAATCGACCACCGAAGACGACGACCAGATCAAGGCGAGCGCCAACCTGGCGTATAGCGGCAACGGACTTTCGGTCGGCCTGTCGTTTTCGAATTCGCAGGGGTGGGACAACTCGACCGAATACGGTTTCGGAACAACCAGTACCGACAAAACGACGAACACGGTCCTCAACTCGTTTTCTTCGACCTGGACCGCCGAAGCCATCGATACGCTGGTTCCCGGATCGGGCGAGACCTGCGCGAGCGAGACCGATTGCGCAAAGCCCATTCCAAGCTCCGACGCCTACGCGGCGGAGCCATTCTGGCACGACGTGTTCGTCCTGCTCATTCATCCGGAGTTTGCGACCTGGGAGCAACTTGCGGACAAGCAGCTCACGGTGATGACCGCCGCTGTTCCGGTGGTAGGCACGATCGCGGTGCTGGATTTAGCGGCGTGCACCGGCGACGTCGAGGCGATCCCGGGCATCAATCAGTGTGCGCTGGACTATTCCGACGACACGCTCGTCGACAAGAATGGCAACAAGATCGTCTACAAGGGCAGCACGAAGCAGGTGGTCTTGACCAAGCAGGAGGCCGCGAACCTGCTCAAGCTCGATCCTTTTTTCGGCCACGGGCAAGGCGCAGAGCTCAACTCCGCCCGCGTGATCAAGCTCGAAAGCACGTCCTACGGGGCGCGAGCCGGCAACGCGCCGGTCGAGAAGACCGACAGTGTGACCAATACCACCACCAACGAGAAGGACACGGCCGCGACAACCGAATACGACGCGACCGTGACCTCGGTCGAGGAAACAAACACCAGTTTTGGCGGCAGTCTGGCGGCGTTCCTTGGCGACGCACTCAACTCCGATGATTCCACCAAGCAGACGGGGTCGAACACGACGAAGTTTCTCTATGGAGATTCTTCCGCGGTCTCCAGCGCCAAAACGACCACTGCGACCGTCATGCTCAACGATTCCGACAACAGCTTCGGCAAGGACACCAAGTTTCACGGACCATTGATCCAGCAGCCGAGTGTGAGCGTATTCCTGGACCGCAAGTTTGGCGGCTTCATGTATCAGGACAGCGCAGCGCCCGGTCCGGGCTCGGCCAAGGTCAATTTGCGGCCGATGATCGTGGCCGAGTTGCAGCAAAAGGAACACGGCATCGATCGTTTCACCGACGTGCCGAAAACGCTGCAGGGCCATGATGCGATCGGGGTGCTTGCCCGCGCGCATATCCTTCCCGATCCGCAGCCCGGCGCAGCCGCCGGCACCTTCTCACCGGCGGCCCCGATCGCGCGGGCCGACTTCGCCGTCATGCTCGCACGCGCAGCGAAGCTATCGGAGGACGCAAGCGCCAGCGCGTTCACCGACGTGCCGGCGACCGATCCGCGCGCAAAGGCGATCGCAGCCATCGTCGCCAAGGGCTACATGGCCGGCGCAACCGCGACCACGTTCGCGCCCGACGCGACGCTCACCAGGGCGGTGATGGACGAGGCGCTGGCCAAGGCCTTCAACACGCCGTCAGCACGAGGAATGCCGGCGGCAGCGCCTGCGACGGTCGACCGGGCCGATGCGGCGAAGGCCGTTCTGGCGGCACTTGCTAACCGGTAGAACCGCCGTGGCTCTCCCCAGCAGACGCGGCCCGGCCTCTTGCTGCCGCGGCCGACAAACTTAATTCGTCATCAGGCGGAAACGCAGCGGCGTGGTGGCGCCGATGAGCTCGACGAGGTCGCCGTTGCGACGCCAGCCGGTAACCTGGGCGAGCGCCGCCAGCAAGCTGTCGTCGCCGCTTTGGCGATCCGGCGTGCACTGCGCCGGCTGGGGCGAGTCGGCGGCGATGCTGATGGTGCCGTCGCCGACGGTGGCAGCGGCACGTACGCTCGTGCACCACAGATCGATCGTGGCGGCGCCATTCTCGTCGATCTCCAGCATCGGGATGCGCTTGGAGCCATGCATGGGTGCAACATCGAGCATCAGTTCCTGGTCGAACGGAAATGTGCTCTCGCTTGCGGCAACGGGCAGGATCGCACGCGACACCACGAAACCAACGAGCCAGCACGCGGCACACCAGCGCAGACACACCATCATCGTCTCCAGTTCCGTGCGCGCAAATTCGCGGCGCGCAAAAATGCGCGGCCGGATCGCTGCGCGCGACGATCTAGGCCGCAGCGACGCGGCCCGCGTCAAGTATATTTCCCGTATCCAGTGTTCCGCTCCGCAAGCCAATAAAAATGGGGCCGCCAAATGGCGGCCCCAGGCAACGCTTTGGGCATAGTGCGGTTTAGTGTGTCGGCAGGACCGCAATTTGCGGGAAGAACAGATAGCAGGCCACCCCGATGATCACGAGGTAAGCCAGCAGCACGAGGCACCAGCCGAAATTGTGGCGGATAACCTCGCCTTCGTTGCGGACGAACTTGCTGGTCGACACGCCGACACTTGCGGTTTGCGGTGCAATCGGTTTGCCGATCTCGGCGCCGACCGAGTTGAGCGCCGGCAGCAAGATCAAGGGGAAGCCGAGCACCTTGCCGACCAGCGCCTGGAACGCGCCGAACATCGCGTTGGTCGAAGTATTGCTGCCCGACAAAGCAACGCCGATGAAACCCAGGATCGGCGCCACGATGATGAAGGCCGGCCCTAGCTTGGAAAAGGCGCTGGCGAGCGAGCCGGCCATGCCCGAGTAGTTGAACACGTAGGCGAGGCCGAAGATGAAAACGCCGACGAGGCAGGCGCCCCACATCTGCGACCAGGTTTTGGCGAAGATCGCGCTGATCTGGCTCATGCTGACGCGCAGCAGCAGCACCACGATGATCCAGGACGCGAGAATCGCCGTGCCGCCGACGAACGGCGTCCAGTTGAAGATCGCCGAGATCGTTGCACCCGGCGTGATCGCCGAATGGGCGACAACGGCGTAGTGCAGCACGACGACCCCGGGCAAGTGCGACCACGGTCCGGTCCAAGCAACGACCACCGCGATCAGAACAGCAATCGGCAGCCACGCCATGCCGATGTCGCCGGCGGAGAGCCCATGCGCCTCCGCCTGCATGTCGCCCGTCGCCGGTGCGCCGCCATAGGCCAGCACTTGCGCCGGCCGCCAGACCTTGAGCAGGAGCAGCAGGACCGCAAAGCAAATGATCGAGCCGATCACGTCCGGCAGATAGGGCCCGAGATAGATCGCGGTCGGCAACTGCCCGGCGATGTAGCCGAGCGAGCCGACGATGGCGAGCGGCCACGCCGACCACATGCCTTGGCGGCCCGAGACGAGGTAGAGCAGGATCCAGGGCGGCAGCAGCGCCAGGATGGCGACGATTTTGCCGACCGACGCCGAATAGATCGGCAGCAGGTCCTGGAAACTCATGCCCAGCGTGCCGGCGGTGACCGTCGCGAGCGCGATGATCGGCGCCCCAAGGCACCGTAGGAAACCGGCGCATTATTGGCGATGGCGGCGACGCGAATGGCGTCAAGATCGGGAATGCCGATCGCGATCAGGATGGGCGCGACGAAGGCCCAAGGGTAGCCGAAGCCGACCAGCCCTTCGAGCAAGGCCCCGAAGGCCCAAGCGAACAGAATGGTCTGCACCCGCACGTCCCGGGTGCCCTGCTGCACCAGCCAGCGGCGCAATTTGTCGAACGAGCCTGTCGTCACCAGGGTGTTGAAGAGCATCACTCCCCAAAACGTGATCCAGTCGACGTTCCATACACCCGTGGCGGAGCCGTAAATGTAGGCACGTATCCCGTCGTCGAGCGGCATCTTCCAGACCCACAAGCCAAGCAGGAAGGTGACGATCGAGCCGATTAGCACCGCCGCCCACGCCGACATGCGCAGGCCGGCAAGCAAGAAACAGCAGGAGCACGACCGGAATCAGTGCAACCAACCAAGTCAGAAACAGGTTTCCTGTGGGATCGAGAATTTGCGTGAACATGGATAGTCCTCCCCGACGAGGGCCCTGCATTCAACTTTTGTTGTGAGGACCCTTACTCAATTTTTGTTGTCTCGCAGTTCGATCGCCGAATGCGCGACAAGCGAGAATGCTCCTTCGCCCGACATGAAGAAAGCAAGATTCGTTGTCACCCCCAGGCAAATTAAGCGAGTTCCGCGACAAGCTGCCGTTGCGCGAGCGTGGCAGGGTGTCGCACAAGGCACTGCCCGAACCGAGGACGCTGTGATACTGCGGTGCACCATGAAAACCTCGCAATATGCCAAAGGTCGATCATCAGCGATCCGATGGCCGCTACTTGATCGTGACGCACTACGACGCGACGCTTCGCGGTCCGGCTTACTGCGTCCTGGGTCATTGCTACGCGTCCATTCCCCCTTTTCCGCCCCCTATTGTGGAGGTCTTTCGTGAAACGCCTTGCTTCAACGCTGGCCACCATCTGGCGGCTGTCCATTCCCTATTATCGCTCGGAGGATCGCTGGCCAGGACGCATCCTGCTCGCCGCCGTGATCGCGATCGAGCTGTCGATCGTCGCGCATCCAGGTGATCCTCAACCAATGGTACAATCGCTTTTACAATACGCTGCAGGACCACAACTGGACGGCCTTCGTCAGCGCTATCCTGTTCTTCTGCGTGCTCGCTGCGATCTATACGGTGCTCGCGGTCTATCAGAACTATCTCAATCTTTGGCTGCAGATCCGCTGGCGGCGCTGGATGACGCAGACCTATCTGCGGCAGTGGCTCAATACCGCCAACCACTACCGCATGCAGCTTCTCGGCGACGCCGCCGACAACCCGGATCAGCGTATCGCCGAAGACCTGCAGATGTTCGTCCAGAGTACGCTCTCGATCGGCATCGGCCTGCTCAATGCGGTCGTGACGCTGTGCTCGTTCGTCGTCATCCTCTGGAGCCTGTCGGAGCACGCGCCGCTGCATCTGTTCGGCGGACTTCAACATCCCGGGCTATCTGGTCTGGGCGGCGCTGATCTATGCCGCGATCGGCACCTCGCTCACGCACCTGATCGGCTGGCCGCTGATCCCGCTCAATTTCCAGCAGCAGCGTTTCGAAGCCGATTTCCGCTTCAATCTCGTGCGCACGCGCGAAAATTCCGAGCAGATCGCCGCGCTGCACGGCGAAGCCGCCGAACGCGAGCGGCATCTCGACCGCTTCAGCCTGCTTGTCGACAACTGGATCGCCATCATGCAGCGGCAGAAGAAGCTGACGTTCTTCACCCAGAGCTATTCGCAGGCCTCGGTGATTTTTCCCTATCTGATGGTCAGCCCGGCTTATTTCGCCGGCGCCATGCAGCTCGGCGGCCTGATGCAGACCGGCGTCCGCCTTCAACAGCGTGCAGACCGCGCTGTCCTATTTCGTCACCGCCTACCAGTCGATCGCGCAATATCAGGCGGTGGTGACGCGCTTGTCCGGCTTCGAGCAGGCGATCGCGGCCGGCCGCGCCGCAGCGCTCGATCCAGCCGGCGATCGAGGTCGCGCCGCGCGACGGCGCCACGGCACTCGCGATCGATCATCTTCACGTCCGCCTGCCCGACGGCGAACCGCTGGTCAATGCCGAGCACTTGGCGTTCAGCGCCGGCGAGCGTGTTCTGGTCACCGGCCCGTCGGGAGCCGGCAAATCGACGCTGTTCCGCGCCATCACCGGCATCTGGCCGTTCGGGTCCGGCGAAGTGACGCGTGCCGACCGGACGCCAAGGTCATGCTGGTGCCGCAGCGGCCGTATTTCCCGGTGGCGACGCTGGCCGCCGCCATCACCTATCCGGGCAAGATCGGCACTTTCGACGACGCCCGTCTGGCCGACGCGCTTACCGCGGTCGGCCTGCCTGGCATGGTGACGCGGCTCCACGAGGAGGCGCACTGGAACCGCATGCTGTCGCTCGGCGAGCAGCAGCGGCTCGCGATCGCGCGCGCGCTGCTTCAAGCGCCCGATTATCTGTTCCTCGACGAAGCGACCGCGTCGCTCGACGAGCCGGCCGAGGCGATGCTCTACCGGCTCCTGCAGGATCGGCTCAAGGGCACGACGATCATCTCGATCGGCCATCGCTCGACGCTCGGCGCCTTCCATCGCCGCCGCGTCGATGGTCCGAGATCGGTCGCTCTATCAGGTGCGCGACGTGCCGCTGGCTCCGGCGGCAGAGTGACGAGGCCGGTGCGAAAGCCGGTACCTGACGATCTTGCACGGCCTCAAAATGAAGCGGGCGGCAGCGTTTCCGCGACCGCCCGCCATTGTGAAGACATATCCGGCCGGTTATTTCAGCGCGTTGACCGATGTCGCGATCGACAGCTTGGCGATGTAAGCCGGGCCGCACCAGTTGGATGCCGGGGCCGCCCGGGTTGATCGGCGTGCTGGCCACGCCGCTGGCGGTCTGAGCGCTGGTGAAGGCGTTGCAATCGCCCTGGCCCAGGTCGGTGTCGTAGTAGCGCAGATCAAGCGTAAACACCTTGAGGTGAAGCCGAGCCAGCGTCCCAGTTGGCATAGCTCTTGTAGGGAATGCCGTTCGGGAAGCCTGCGAACCGGCCGTAGAACGAGTCGCTGGTGCCGAGATTCCAGTAGCCGAGATCACCGGACACATAGGCGCCAACGCCGTTGGTGAACCAAGTGGTCGGAGCGGTGAAGGTCACGTTGCCGGCGTAGTAGAGTCCATCAGCGCCGGTGTTGAGCACAGAGGGCGAGTACCACTCGCTGCCGCCGAAATTGAAGTTGTCGTTCACCGTATAGGTGGCCTTGCCGTAAACTCGTAGAAGCTCAATCCTTTTTGATGACATTGCCGTTCGGCAGGCTAGCCAGAACAACCGGCGATCGCCGAATTGTAGCATTGGCCGCCTGGGTAGGAGTAGTACCAGAAGCCGAAATCGAGGGCGAGCTTGTCGAAGGTCGGACGGATGCCGCCGTAGAGATCGACTTCGGCTGCAGCGCGATTCGGGAAGTCGATGCTCTCACCCGAGACGCCGCCATAGCCCTGGCAGGTTCGCGTTGAAGTTGTAGCGCGGCTCGAAGCCGGCCTGGGTCGACGGCCGTGATTCGACTGGGTGACGCCGCGGAAATTGTAGTCCGTCATCAACGCGGCGGTGATCACGACGTCCCACACGGTGTTGCTGGAGCCGGGGCCGCCGCCGGAGTCTTTGACCGCCATGTCGGCGGCGAAAACGGAGGACGACGCCAATCCGGCCGCAACAGAACCAACGAATAAGCCAGCTTTTTCATTTTTTGCCCCTTTTCCCTGACTGCACACGGCTGGTGACCCCCACCAATGAACCGGCACTGAGCGTTTCGCTCGACGCCATACGCAGAACACGTGCTGAAATGTTTGCTGGACGCCGTCTCGGAGCCAAGTTCAAAACTGCAGCAATTGCTGCCTTTTTATGCGGTTTTGTGCGCGCCTAACGCATTCCTCGACAGTGTGGCGCGCGAGATACACTATTCGTCAGGTCCAAACATTCTGATCGCAATGGCTATTTGCGCTATCATGGGCTCGCGGTTGAGAGGCCACATGGAGATCGGAGCATGAAGGCGACTGTCGACGGACAAGTGGTTGCCCAGAGCAACGATATCATCGAATGCAAAGGCTATCAGTACTTTCCGCGCTCGCGCGGTGCGCATGGATTGGCTGGAAAAAGCCGAAAAGACCGAGAGCGATCACGCCTGTCCGCATGGCGTGCAGTTCTACGACGTCGTCGTCGCCGGCAAGCGGCACCAGCGCGCCGCCTGGTCCTACGAAGCGCCGCGGCCGGAGATGAAAGCGGTCGCGGACCGCTTCGGCTTCTGGCAGGACGTCGAGGTCAACTGATCGACGGCACGGGCGTCTGGGAGCGCCTGATTCGCGCCCCCGGGAAACCCGGAACTTCTATGCAGCCTAGGCCGCCGCCTTCTTGCGGTTGGCCTCGAGCCGGGCGTCGACCAGCGCGACCTGGGCGTCGATCGCCGGATTGCTCAAGCCCTTCTGCTTGGCGATCAGCTGAACCAGCTTGTCGGCGCGCTCGATATTGGGCGCGCCGTTCTGCAGCGCGCGCGCCGCCGAAGCCGGACGGGTCAGCGACTGCGCCGCGGCGGCATATTTCTCGAACGGCACCAGATCCTCCGGCTTGGCGCCGAGCTTGACGCACAGATCGAACACGAAATTGTAGACCGAGCGCGAGGTCTCGATGTCGCTGTGCACCGCCTCCTGGGCGTGCGCATGCCGTCCTTGGTGACGCAGCGATAGTTGCCGGCCAGCAGCATCGCCCATTTGGCGAGCGGCACGAAGATCGAATCGTAGACCTTGAGCTTGACCGGCAGCTCGATCTTGCCCTCGGGCGTGTCGAAGCGGATCGCTTCGATGTCATCCTGCAGCTGGCGCAGGATGGCGGTGGATTTTTCGTCGTCGAACCGCGCGCATTTGAAATTGGTCGGCAGCGTGACCATCAGCACGTTGGCCTTCTCGTCCGGCGGCCGGATCGCCTGCGGGTCGGGGCTGTTGAGCGTGATGGTCGCCGGATCGAACGAGTCCCAGACGCTCGGATCGGTGTAGGCCGGCTTGAGCGCCTCGTAATCCAAGCCCGGGATGCGCTTCACGTAGGGCAGCGGCGGCATGTTCATGATCGACATGCACGGCACCCGCGATTTTGCCACCGCGTCCAGCAGTTCGCGCACGCCGGGCGAGCGATATTGCGGCTCCTGCATGCACAAGCCGACCAGATCGTAGTCCTTGGGATTGACGCCGGTGGCCGGCCCGGCCGTCACCTTGCCGGGCAGCTTGCGGGAGTCGAGCACGACCGGATCCTTGCGGCCGCGCACCGGCAGGCGCACGCTGAAGCCCTCGGCGTTGATCAGATCGGCTTCCGCCGGCAGGCAGACCAGATGGATCTAGTGGCCCGCCGAACAGGAGCTTGGAAGCGAGCAGCGAGCCGTAGGACGCGCCCATCAGCAGGATATTGTAGGTCGCCGGCATAACGCACCTCCACGAATAGCGAAACGGCCGGACATCACCGGCCTTGGACCGACGATCGCCTCGCCGCCCATCCTATGTGCCGACTAATGCTATTTATGCGTCGACCGAGCCGCTGCAATACGGGTCGATCGAATACGCGCAGGAAGCGCGGCGATGGGTCACCGCCAAGCGCCGCGGCTTCCGATTGTGCGAAGAACGCCTAGCTGGCTTTCGCCGTCGCTGCTGTCCATGCCTGAGCCCGATCGGCGGCGGCCAGGACGGAGCCGGAGCCGGCTCTGCCGCAGGCATCATGGCGGGCGCCGGCTTGCGTGCCGGAGCCTTGCGCTTCGGCGCCGCCTTCTGGTCATCGGCTTCATTGCTTTCTTCGGCGCGGACTTCTTTGCCGCCTTCTTCGGTGCCGCTTTCTTCGGCGCCGATTTCTTCGCGACCGCCTTCATTGTCTTCTTCTTCTTCGCGCCGGAGCGGCCTTCTTCTTCGTCGCCCGTTTCTTCTTCGCTTTTGCCTTCTTCGCCATGATCGTCCTCCCGATCTGCTGCCAGAGTCGAAATCCGTCGGCCCCCGTGGGAGACCGGTACGCGCACGACTTGAAAGCCCCGCGCTCAGCTCGCTGCCGTGGAAGGGCCCATCGCCGCATGCCGGCGAATGCGCCCGGAGCTTGTGCGGACAGGGCCCCCCGGTGGCCCAATCGATCAACTCGACCGTGTGGACGGCCGGAAGGTCCGTGCCCGCCGCGATCTGCGTGATGCAGCCGATATTGCCTGCTGCAATCACATCAGGTCGCAATCTCTCGATAGTCCCGACTTTGCGCTCGCGCAACCTTCTTGCGATGTCGGGCTGCAGAATATTGTAGGTGCCGGCCGAGCCGCAGCACAGATGACCTTCGGGAATGTCTTTCACGACGAAGCCAAGTTTGGCGAGCAGTTCTTTCGGCTGGCGCGTTATGCGCTGTCCGTGCTGCAGCGAGCAGGCGGCATGATAGGCGACGACGAGGCCGGCGCGTCCTGCGACCGGCCGTCAGCGGCAGCGTCGGCGAGATATTCGGTGATGTCCTTGGCGAGGCTGGCGACGCGGGCCGGCGCGCTCGGCATAGGCCGAATCGGTGCGCAGCATGAAGCCGTAATCCTTCACCGTCGTGCCGCAGCCCGACGCGGTGATCACGATGGCGTCGAGGCCCTCGATCGCGGTCCAGGCGTCGATATTGGCGCGCGCCTGCGCCAGCGCTTCCTCCTCGCGGCCCATGTGATGGACCAGCGAGCCGCAGCAGCCGGCGCCCTGCGCCACCACCACCTCGATGCCGTGCCGCGTCAGCACGCGGATGGCGGCGGCGTTGATCTGCGGCGCCAGCACGTCGTTGACGCAGCCGGCGAGCAGCGCGACGCGGCCTTTGCGCGCGCCGGCGGCCGGAAACGTCTGCGGCGGCAGCGGACGCTGCGGACCGTGCCACGGCGCGAGCCGCAGCATGGCCGCCAGCCGCTTCAACCCGAGCGCTTCGAACAGCGGCGCCAAGCGGCTTGGCGAGCAGCGCCGCAGCGAGCGCGAGCCGGAAACGGCGCGGATAGGGCATCAGCTTGGCCAGCATGCGCGCGCAGCAGGCGCTCGCTCAGCGGCCGGCGGTAGGTCTGCTCGATATGGACCCGGGCATGGTCGACGAGATGCATGTAGTGCACGCCGGACGGGCACGTCGTCATGCAGGCGAGGCACGACAGGCAGCGGTCGATATGCTCGGTCGACCTCCGCGGTCGCCGGCCGGTCGTTCTCCAGCATGTCCTTGATCAGGTAGATGCGGCCGCGCGGCGAATTGAGTTCGTTGCCGTCCAGCACGTAGGTCGGACAGGTCGCGGTGCAGAAGCCGCAATGCACGCAGGCGCGCAGGATCTTTTCCGATTCCGCCACATCCGGATCGGCAAGCTGGGCGAGAGTGAAGGTGGTCTGCATCGCTACACGCCCGCCCACATGCGCCCGGCATTGAGCACGCCTTGCGGATCGAAGCTCTTCCGCACGCGCTGCGTCAATGCCGCAAGCGCCGGCGGCTCCGGCGTCGAACACCTCGACCGCGGCGCGCACGGCGGCGGGCGCGCGGATCAACGTCGCATGGCCGCCGGCCGCTGCGACGGTGGCGCGCACCAGCGCCGCGCTGGCGTCGTCGCTCGGCCGGCAATGCCGCCCAGACCAGCCCGCCGGCCCAGTCGTAAAGGACTTCGGCGTCCGCCTTTGCGACAAGTGCCGCGGCCGACTTCGGCGCCGTGCGTCGGCGCCGTCGAAATGCGCCACAGGTCGCGTCGGCCGACGGGGCCGCTGGCCGCGAAAGGCGTCACGTCGCGAACCGCCCGCCACAAGCGTGCGCGACGCCTGTTCGCTCAAAGCGCCCAAGCGTGCCGAATGGCGACAAGAGCTTTTCCAGCACGCTCTTGCGCTGCGCGACCGAGGGCGCGACGCCCTCGAGGCGGAACGCCGTGACGGCGCCTCGCGCCGCAGCGGTCTCGGCGATCCGCGACGCGACGGCGGCCGGCAGATGCGCCGCCGCCGACACGTCGGCGAACGAGCCCATTGCCGCCGCCATCACTTTGCGCGCCGTCACGTCGTCGAGGTTCAGGACCAAAACGGTCGCCTCGGTTTCGGCCCGCGGCAGCGTCTTGATGGTCACGTCGGTCATCGCCGCGAGCGTGCCCCACGAGCCGGCGATCAGCTTGCAGAGATCATAGCCGGTGACGTTCTTGACCACGCGGCCGCCGGACTTGAACGTCTCGCCGCGGCCGGACACGGCGTGACACGCCGAGGAAATGGTCGCGCGCGGCGCCGGCCTTGATGCGCCGCGGACCGGAAAGGTTGGCTGCCATCACGCCGCCGATGGTGCCGGCGCCGGTCGCCGTGCCGAGCAGCGGCCCGTAATCCATCGGCTCGAAGGCGAGCTCCTGTCTGCTTGCCGCCACCAGCGCTTCGATCTCGGCGAGCGGCGTGCCGGCCTTGGCCGAAAGCACCAGTTCCTCCGGCTCGTAGAGCGTGACGCCGGACAGCGCCGAGAGATCGAGCGTCGCGTCCCATTGCGCGGCGCGGCCGATGGCGCGCTTGGTGCCGTGGCCGACCACTTCGAGTGTCTTGCCGTCGGCAAGCGCCCATTGGATCGCCTGCTCGACCTCCTGCGGCATCGCGCGGGTTGAGGGTGTCAGCCATCGCGGCACCATTATTCCGCGGCATCGGCGGCCGGCGACCGAAGAACGTGTGAACGCCGGCATGATCTCGCGGGCAAAGCGGCGCAACTGCGGAACGCCGCCAGTCGATGGTGAGAAGAACATAAGCCGCGCCGGCCTCCCGCAAGGCTTCGAGCATGGCGCAGATTTCGTCCGGCGTGCCGAACAGCGCATTCTCCTCGGTGCCGCCGGTCTTGTCGGCATAGGCGAGAACATGCGAACCGGCCGGTGTCCCACCGCTATCGCCGGGTGTGCGCGAGACGTCGACGGTGCGCTGCGTGTAGGCGGCCTGGCGCGCCAGCGCGGCCTGCTTGTCGGCTTCGTCCTTGGCGACATAAAGCTGCCGCGCCACCGCGACCTGCATCGGATCAAAGCCTAGGCCGTGCCGTTTTCGCTCGGCCTTGTAGAGGTCGATGCGCTGCGCGATCTGCTGCGGGCTGGCGTATTGATCGAGGATCAGATTGAAGCCCCGCGCCGCGGCGCGGCGGATCGACTGTTCGCTGCCGGCCGCCACCCAGAACGGCGGATGCGGCATTTGCGCCGGCGGCGGCTCGACGACGATATCCTCGAAATGCCAGAAGCGGCCGTGGTGCGAAAAGCGCTCACGTGTCGACCAGGCGCGCTCATCACCTCGATCGCCTCCTCGAAACGCGCCTCGGCCTCTTCCGGCGCGATCTGGAAACCCTTGAACTCGCTGTGCCGGTAGCCCTTGCCGATGCCGAAATCGAAGCGGCCGCCGGAGATCAGATCGAGCGTCGCCGCCTGTTCGGCGAGCAGCACCGGATTGTGCCAAGGCAGCACCATCACCGCCGAGCCGAGCCGCAGCGACGTGGTGCGCATGGCGATGCCATCAGCAGCATCAATGTCGCGGACACCTGGTTCCAGCCGGTGAAATGATGCTCGACCAGAAAGCTCGATTGAAAGCCGAGCGCCTCGGCCTCGACGTTGAAGGCGAGATAATCGCGGAAACCCTGGCCGGTTTCCGGCCGAGAGCCTGGCTGTTGGCCTGAGCCGAGGTGAAGAGACCGAATTTCATGATGCCTCTTTGGACGCTTCAAGGAGCCGCGACAGGGCTTGCTGCTTGTCTTGCACCAGCAAGCTTAAAACCGCGGCAAATCCGGAAATGCCACGCGGCCGGCATGGACGTGCATGCGGCCGAGCTCGGCGCAGCGATGCAATGTCGGGAAAACCTTGCCGGGATTGAGCAGGCCCTTTTCGTCGAAGGCGCATTTGACGCGCTGCTGCTGGTTGAGATCGGTCTCGGAAAACATCACCGGCATCAGATCGCGCTTCTCGACGCCGACGCCATGCTCGCCGGTGAGCACGCCGCCGACCTCGACGCACAGCCGCAGGATATCGGCGCCGAATTCTTCGGCCCGTTCGAGCTCGCCGGGCTTGTTGGCGTCGTAAAGGATCAGCGGATGCAGATTGCCGTCGCCGGCATGAAAGACATTGGCGACACGCAGGCCGTATTTTTCCGAAAATTCCTGCATGCGCCGCAACACCAGCGGCAATTTTGCGCGCGGGATGGTGCCGTCCATGCAGTAGTAGTCGGGCGAGATGCGGCCGACCGCGGGGAACGCCGCCTTGCGGCCGGCCCAGAACAACAACCGCTCCTCCTCGGAATTGGAGACGCGGACAGTCACCGCGCGGCATTGCCGGGCGATCGTCTCGACGCGCTCGAGCAGGTGATCGACCTCGTCGCGCGGGCCGTCGAGTTCGACGATCAGCAGCGCCTCGACATCGAGCGGATAGCCGGCATGGACGAATTCCTCGGCGGCATGAATGGCCGGCCGGTCCATCATCTCCATGCCGCCCGGAATGATGCCCGTCGCCGATGATCCGCGCGACGCACGCGCCACCATCCTCCGATTTGTTGAAGCCGATCAGCGCGGCGCGCGCGCTCTGCGGCTTCTTCAAGATACGCACCGTGACTTCGGTGACGACGCCGAGCAGTCCCTCGGAGCCGGTGACGACGCCGATCAGATCATAGCCGCCGGAATCGAGATGCCGGCCGCCGAGCCGCAAGATTTCGCCCGTCATCAGCACCAGTTCGCAGCCGAGCACGTTGTTGGTGGTGACGCCGTATTTGAGGCAATGCACGCCGCCGGAATTCTCCGCGACGTTGCCGCCGATGGTGCAGGCGATCTGCGATGACGGATCGGGCGCGTAATAGAAACCGGCCTGCTCGACCGCCTGCGACACCGCGAGATTGGTAACGCCGGGCTCGACCACCGCGACGCGATTGTCGAAATCGATCTCACGGACGCGGTTGAACTTGGCCATGCCGAGGAGAACGCCGTCGCCGAGCGGCAGCGCGCCGCCCGAGAGCGACGTCCCGGCCCCGCGCGGCACGACCTTGATGCCTTCGCGGTGGCAATAGCCGAGCACGGCGGCGACCTGTTCGGTGGTTTCCGGCAGCACCACCACCATGGGAAGCTGGCGATAGGCGGTGAGCCCGTCGCTTTCGAACGGCCGCATCGCCTGTTCGGAGGCGATGACGCCCTCGCCCGGCACGATGCGCTTGAGCGCCGCCACGATCTCGGCCCGCCGGGCGAGCACTGCATCGTCGGATAAAGGCATCGCAACAGGCATCGGACTGTCTCCGTCACTCGTCGGTCATTATAGCGGGAAAAGGCGGGCCGTGCGCCTGAACTCGTGGCGCGCTTGCCGATCGCAAGACGCCCGACCATTATTGGGCGTTGACTCACCGCGCCGGGGCCGCTTGAACGGCGGCGCGCGAGGTTGCCGCCGAACCGGCGCGACTAGGCCAAAAGCGAAAGGGAGACAAGAAGATGAGGACGGTGATCATGGCGGCCGCGTTGATTGCCGCATCGGGGAGCACAGCGTTGGCCCAGGACGCGGCGAAGGGGGACGTGGCGAAGGGCGAGGCCTCGTTTCAGGAAATGCCTGCCATGCCATTCGATCGGCGAAGACGCGCAGAACAAGATCGGCCCCGAGCTTAACGGCCTCGATGGCCGGCATTCCGGCACCGCCGCCGAATTTCAGCTATTCCGACGCCAACAAGAATTCCGGCATCGTCTGGGACGAGGCGAACTTCAAGGAGTACATCAAGGACCCCAAAGCCATGATCCCCGGCACCAAGATGATCTTTGCCGGCATCAAGAACGACGACGAGATCAACAATCTCTGGGCTTATGTCAGCCAGTTCGACGCCGACGGCAACATCAAGAAATAGGCGTGATCGAAGCACGGAGGCAGTGTCGGCCCGGCGCGAGGAGACGCCCAATGATCAAGGACATCGTCGTCAATCTGAGCGTCGGCGACCGGCGGCGGCCCGGCCGGGGACTTTGCGGTCTCGCTCGCGAGCACGCTGAAGGCGCACGTGGCCGGCATCGCGTTTGTCTACGATCCGATCGTCCCGGTTTCGGGCACCGGCTACATTCCCGCCGAGGTGATCGAGACGCAGCAGGCCGACAGTCAAACCGCCGCGCAAGCAGCGATCGACCGGTTCAATGCCGCGGCCACGCGCGCGGGACTATCGGCGGAGACGCTGACGCTCAACGCCAGTCTCGCCGGCGCCGGCGATCAGTTCGGCCGCATCGCGCGGCGCTTCGACCTTGCCGTCGTCGGGCAAGCTCAGCCTCATATCAGCGCGGTCGAAGAAATGATTGCCGAGAGCGCGTTGTTGGAGTCCGGTCGTCCGGTCATCATCGTGCCTTATATCCAAAAGGCGCCGCTCGAAGCTCGATCGCGTCATGGTGTGCTGGGACGGCAGCCGGCAGGCGGCGCGCGCCGTCGCCGACGCCATGCCGCTCCTGGAGCGAGCGGGAAAAGTCGAAGTCGTCATCATCGCCAGCGAGCCCGACAGGCACGAAGAAATCGCCGGCGCCGACATGGCCCAGCACCTTGCCCGGCACGGGCTCAATGTGGCGGTCGAGCGCATTACGGGCGGCAACATCGATGTCGCCGACGCGCTGCTCTCGCACGCCGCCGACTCCGGCGCCGATTTCATCGTCATGGGCGGCTACGGCCATTCCCGGCTGCGCGAGTTCATCTTCGGCGGCGTGAGTCACAGCATCCTGGGCTCGATGACGCTCCCGATGTTGATGTCGCACTGACAGGAATCGGTGATCGGAGGTTCACTCGATCACTGATCACGCCGTCTGCACAACCAAGCCGCGGGCGCGCGGATCCGCGACACCGAGCGCGCGCAGGGCGACAAGTGCCAGCGACTGCACGACCTCGCGCTCGCGGCCTGCCGCATCGGGCGCGATGCGGACCGATCAACCCCTCCACAAGAAGGCCGACCATTGCCGCAGCGGCGAGCGCTGCATCCTGTTGGGGTAAATGTCTTCCGGACATAGCCGCCGCGATGCGCGAGGCAAATTCGGCCGCCAACGCTGTGCGAAAGCTTAGCCGCGCGGCATCGAGTTCTGCATCGACCGGCTCCGCGATCGCCGCGAAGACAAGACGGCGATTGCGCAACGCGCGCGCCGCAAAGGTCATCACCGCCGCAGCAAGTGCCGAAAGCGGGCCGGGCGCGACATCGGCGGCGCCGCGCAGCGCACCGATTTCGCGCGCGGCAATCTCTTCGAGCAGCGCCGCAACCAGATCGGTCTTGCCAGGAAAATAGCGATAGACCGTGCCCGCTGCGATGCCGGCGCGGTCTGCACACCGGCGCGATCTGGACCGCCGCCATGCCGCCCTCGCTGGCGGCCTCGCGCGCCGCGGTGACGATCGCGGCATGCCGGGCTGCAAGCCGACGGGCGACATTCTCTGTGCGGCGATAAGGCATTGGCGCTTTATAAAAGGGAATCGCGACGGCGCTTGGAATAGCTGAACCACGATTCAACTGGTGCGGCAACGTCGGTTATCCGGTCGCAGCGACCGTTTTGCCCTTTGGGTGCGCCTCTTCCTCTGGCATATCGAGCGTCAACAATCCGCTCGGGGGAGGAAAACATGATCGGTAAAACAAGCGCAGCGGCCGTCGCCGTGAGCCTGTGCCTTGCTCTGACATTTGGCGCCGCGGCCCCTGCCGGCGCGGAAAATTATCCGTCGCATCCAATCACCATGATCGTGCCGCTCGCCCCTGGCGGATCGACCGATACGCTTGGACGGATCATGGCCCAGGCCATGCGCAAAACACTCGGCCAGCCGGTGATTGTCGAGAATACATCGGGCGCGGCCGGCACCATCGGCGTGACCCGCGCCGAGCGCGCAGCGCCCGACGGCTATACGGTCCTTTGGGGCATGTGGGGAACCAACGTCGCGGATGGCGCCATCTATTCGCTCGGCTTCGATTTCCTCAAGGATTTCGAGCCAATCGCGCTGGCCGTAACGCAGCCATTCCTGATCGATGCCCGTAAAACCATGCCGGCGAACAACCTCAAGGAATTGGTGGCGTGGCTTAAGGCCAACGCCGACAAGGCAACGATGGGCACGTCCGGTGTCGGCAGCCCGAGCCATGTCGCCGGCGTGCTGATGGAAAACCTAGTCGGTGTGAAATGGCAGATGGTGTCATACCGCAGCGCCGGCCTGGCGACGCAGGATTTGCTTGCGGGCTTCACTGATCTCCAACTCGACACGCCGGCGGTATCGCTACCCCACGTGAAGTCCGGCGACCTCAAGGCCTATGCGGTCACCGCCAAAGAACGCATCGCGGTCGCGCCGGATATCCCGACCACCGACGAAGCCGGATTGCCTGGTTTCTATTTCTCGTTCTGGCACGCCATGTGGGCGCCAAAGGGTACGCCGAAAGACGTCATCGCCAAGCTCAACGCCGCCGTCGTCGCCGCGCTGGCCGATCCTGACACGCGAAAGAAGCTCACCGATCTTGCCCAGGTGATCTACCCGCGCGATCAGCAAACGCCCGAAGCGCTGCACGCTTTTCAAAAGGCCGAAATTGAAAAGTGGTGGCCGATTATCAGGGCCGCCGGCATCAAAGCCGAATAGTCATTCCATTCCGGTCCACGCGTTTGGACCGGAATGGAAGGTTTGATTATTGCGACTGGCCGGGCTGAGCGTCTGTCTTCTCGGCGTTCTCTCTCGCGTGCTTCTTCGCTTCGTGATGGCCGATCGCGCAACCCACTGCCGCTCCCAACAGGCCGTGGTGGTGGGCAACGTGGCCGGCTACGCCGCCGACGACGGCTCCTTTTATGCAGCCTTTGGCATCAGCCGGAATGGTCGTGAGCGCGAAAGCCAACGTCAAAGCCGCAACGCCGAGAATCGTTTTCATAGCGGGGTGATCTCCATTTGTCGTTCACACAATCCATGGCGGCGGGTTTGGTTCCATTGCCGCATTTCGGCCAAGAACGGTGGCGCAACAGCCGATCAGCGATTTTTCTCCGCGAGGGATTTGGCGCGAATCTTAGCAAGCGTCATGACCGGCGTGATCGCCTCCGGATCAATGGCGAGGCGGATGATCGCCGGCTTGCCGCTCGCCTGCGCCGCCTTGAACGCCGCGGGGAAATCCTCGGTGCGCTCGACAGACGCGCCGAAGCCGCCGAAAGCGCGGGCGTAAGCAGGAAAATCCGGATTGCGCAGCTCGGTCGCCGAGATGCGGCCGGGATATTCGCGCTCCTGGTGCATGCGGATGGTGCCGTAGAGACCGTTGTCGGCGATGACAACGATAACGGGCAAATCGTACTGAACGGCGGTCGCGAACTCCTGGCCGTTCATCAGAAAATCGCCATCGCCCGCTACGCACACGATCGTCTTGTCGGGATGGAGCCGCTTCATCGCCACGGCGGCTGGCACGCCGAAACCCATCGAGCCGGACGTCGGCGCGACATGCTGGCCGAATCGGCGGAAGCGGAAGAAGCGATGAATCCACGACGCATAATTGCCCGCGCCGTTGCACACGATGGCATCCGCGGGAAGATTCTCGCGCAGCCACACCATGACGGCGCCCAAGTTGACAGTCGCCCGGCTGTTCGGTCGGCTTTTCGGTCCATGCCAGATAGTCGGCGTGAGCGGCTTGGGCATCGCCGGCCACCGCCTTGGGCAATTCCAGGCGATCGAGCGCAGCCGCAAAGGCCGTGGGCGAGGCGTGGATCGCAAGATGCGGGCTATAAACGCGGCCGAGCTCTTCCGCGCCGGGATGCACATGGACCAGCTTGGTCTGCGGGCCCGGAATGTCGAACAGCGTGTAACTCTGCGACGGTATCTCGCCCATGCGCCCGCCAAGCAGAATGACGAGGTCGGCGGACTTGACCCGTTCCAGGAGCTTTGGGTTCGGGCCGATGCCGACATCGCCGGCGTAGCAAGGGTGCAGGGCATCGAACAAATGGCCGCGGCGGAACGTGGTGCAGACCGGCAGTGAATGTTTTTGCGCGAAGCGCCCCAGCGCATCGCAGGCCTCCTGCGACCAACGGCTGCCGCCGACGAGCATGATGGGCGCGCGCGCGGCGCCGAGCAGCTCCGCGAACTTCGCCATTTCGGCAGGCCCCGGCGAGGTTTCGATCAACGCGAACGGCGGTGCATCGGGCACCGCGATACGCTCGATCAGCATGTCCTCGGGAATGCTGATCACGACCGGTCCCGGCCGGCCGTTGACCGCGGTGTGGAACGCGCGCGAAACGATCTCCGGCACCCGCGCCGGATCGTCGATTTCCGTCGCCCATTTGGTCATCGAGCCGAACACGGCGCGGTAGTCGAGTTCCTGGAACGCCTCGCGCTCGCGCATGTCGCGCGCGACCTGGCCGACGAACATGACCAGCGGCGTCGAATCCTGATGCGCGATGTGGATGCCATGAGACGCATTGGTCGCGCCCGGGCCGCGGGTGACGAAACACACGCCGGGCCGGCCTGTCACTTTGCCGATCGCCTCGGCCATCATGCAGGCGCCGCCCTCCTGCCGGCAAACGGTGACGGCGAGATCGCTGTCATGGAAAGCGTCGAGCACCGCCAGGTAGCTCTCGCCCGGCACGCAGAACACGTGACGCACGCCGTGAATCTGCAGCTGATCGACCAGGACCTGGGCGGCGGTCCGCATGTTGTCCTTGACGCGCATCGCGTTCTCCTGGCACTTCCTCACGGTATGAATAGCCCATGTTGGGGAAGGCCGGGAACCCGGTTGCGGCGGCGTTGGCAAAGTGACCGACGTCGCGACCTCAGCGCCTCCGACTGACCTTTCGTCGCATCCGCAGAATTTAATCGCGACCGGGACCGTGACGGTTGACGAAGCGGTACCTGTGCCGACATAAAGACCCCGGGCGGCGCCCTCAAAAGTGGCGTGATTACTCCAAAAAGGTACGAATATGGCGAGCAGCGCATCGACGTCGGCAACCGGCTCTCCCGACGAACCCTCGCGTCGCGATTTTCTCTACATCGCTACGGCAGTCGTCGGCGCCGTCGGCGCCGCCGCGACGCTGGTGCCGCTTGTCGACCAGATGAACCCAGATGCTTCGACCCTCGCGGCCGGCGGTCCCGTCGATCTCGATGTCAGCAAGATCGAGGAAGGCGCGCAGATCGTGATCCGCTGGCGTGAGCGGCCGATCTTCGTCTTTCATCGCTCGCAGAAAACGCTGCAATCCCTGCAGAGCAGTCAAATGACGGCGCGGCTGTCCGATCCGAATTCCGAAGAACTCCAGCAGCCGCCCTACGCACAAAACTGGCACCGCTCGGTCAAGCCGGAATTCGGCATCCTGGTCGGCATTTGCACCCATCTCGGCTGTATCCCGATGTTTTACCCGACGCCGGACGCTTCATCGCCGGTGCCGGATTGGCCGGGCGGTTATTTCTGCCCCTGCCACGGCTCGAAATACGACCCCGCAGGGCGCGTCTTCAGCGGCGTTCCGGCGCCCTACAATCTGCCGGTCCCGCCGTATCATTTCGTCAACGACACGACGCTCCGCGTCGGCGAAAATCCGACCGATTCGGCCTTTAATTTCGATTCGATCCGGCAGCTTTGAACGACCCGTGCGTTAGCGAGGTATGAAACTCAAGCTGACCCAGCGGATCGGGCTGACCCGGTTATCGCTCCTTGCCGTATTGGTGGGCCTCGTTGCCGGAATCGGCGCCGTTCTCTTCCGCGCCCTGATCGGGTTCATCCACAACGTCGCCTTTCTCGGCACGTTTTCGACCGACTACGATGCCAACGTGTTCACGCCGCCAAGCCCTTGGGGCGTCGTTTATCATCCTCGTTCCCATCGTCGGGGGCATGATCGTCACCTTCCTGGTCAGAATTTCGCACCGGAAGCGCGCGGCCACGGCGTGCCGGAAGTGATGGACGCCATCTACTACAAGGAAGGCATCATCCGGCCGGTTGTCGCGGTGATCAAGTCGCTCGCATCCGCCCTGTCGATCGGCACCGGCGCCGCGGTCGGCCGTGAAGGCCCGATCATCCAGATCGGCGCCGCGATCGGCTCCTCGCTCGGCCAGATCATCCCGATGGCGCCGTGGCAACGCATCACGCTGGTTGCGGCCGGCGCTGGCGCCGGCATCGCCGCGACCTTCAACACACCGATCGGCGGCGTGATGTTCGCCATCGAACTGATGCTGCCGGAATTGAGCGCCCGCACGTTCCTGCCGGTCGCGCTGGCGACCGGCACCGCGACATTCATCGGCCGCATCTTCTTTGGCATCCACCCGGCCTTCGCGATCCCGAGCGAGCTGCTCAGCGTCGAGCAACCGGCCTCGCTGTCGGCGCTGCTGCTGTTATGCGCTGCTCGGCGCGCTGATCGGCCTTGCCGCGACCGCCTTCATCCGCGGGCTCAGTTTCGCCGAGGACATTTTCGAGAGCATCGAGAACCGCCTATCTCCGCCACGCCATCGGCATGCTGATGTTCGGCGTCCTGATGTATGTGCTGTTGCGCACGGCCGGCCATTACTACGTCGAAGGCGTCGGCTACTCGACCATCCAAGCGATCCTCTCGGGCGATCTTGCTGTTCCGGCGCTGCTTGTTGTTGCTGTTCTTCGCCAAGACTTGTCGCCACCTCGGTGAGCCTCGGCTCCGGCGCCTCGGGCGGCATTTTCTCGCCGTCGCTGTTCATGGGTGCGACCATCGGCGGCGCTTTCGGCGCTTTGGTCACCGCCATCCATCCGGTCGACGGGCGTCAGCGTCACGACCTGCGCGATGGTCGGCATGGCCGCCATGGTCGGCGGCGGCACCGGCGCCGCCATGACGGCCGTGACCATGATCTTCGAGATGACGCGCGACTACGATCTGGTGATGCCGATCATCGTCGCCGTCGCGCTTGCCATCGGCATGCGGCGGCTGCTGTCGCTGGAGAATATCTACACCGTCAAGCTGGTCGGCCGCGGCCACATTGTGCCGAAGGCGCTGCACGCCAACATGTTCCTGGTGCGCCGCGCCGGCGAAGTCATGGAACGCGACGTCGCGGTGGTGCCGGCGGACGCCGATTTCGACGCGTTCCTGCGCCAACACGGCGCCGCCGGCGGCATGAAGCACGTCGTGGTGACCGCGGCAACCACATCGCCGGCGTGCGTGCGCGTCAACACCGGACTGCGGCGCGGGCTTGAGGCCGCCTATACAGGCGTCACCCTCGGCGACGTCGCACAGCGCAATTTCACGCTCGCGCGCGAAGAGCGACATCGTGTTCGATCTGGTCCAGCGCATGACGCGCCATGACGCCGGCATGGCGGTGGTGACGACAGCCGAAGGACGCCGGCGCCCGTCGCAGATCGTCGGCGTCATCACCAAGGAGCATATCGCCGACTTCGTCGCCGAAAGCATCAAGCCGTTCGGCAAATGATCGCCGTTACGGCACCATCGACGATCATATTTTCAGTTCGAACTCGCCATTGATCTCGACCGGGATGCCGTGGGGAAGTTCAGCCATGCCGACGGCAGTGCGGGCATGCTGGCCGGCCTGCGGGCCGAACAGTTCGTAGAAAAAATCCGAGGCACCATCGATGACCTCAGGCATGCGCTCAAATCCCGCAGCGACGTTGACCATGCCGTACAGTCTGATCACGCGCTTGACGCGGTCGAGATCGGCGAGTTCCTGCTTGAGGCTCGCGAGCATCGAGAGTGCGACAGCGCGTGCCGTGGCATAGCCCTCCTCAACAGTGAGGTCGCGGCCGACTTTGCCTTTCGCTTTGACGCCGCGACCGGCCATGTCACGGCCGTGGCCGGACGCATAAACGATCGCGCCGACGACGACGCAGCCGGTTCGGTTGGGATTGGGAAACTTGAATGGCTGGGGCAGCGAATACCCCATCGCCTTGATCTTGTCCTCGATAGCACTCATGACAATGTTTCCCTTCTGACTTTATCTCGCTTCGAGCCGGTAGATATTTGTTCCTAAACCCGGCGTCAAAAGCGGCCGGACGTGCTTTAACGCCGCGCATCGCTCATAATGCGCCATGACTTTCGATCCTCGCAGCCTTGCCGTGGCCACGGCGGGCTTCTGCGCCTTCGTCAATCTTTATTCGCCGCAGGCCCTGCTGCCCGAACTGGCGCACGAATTCGGCGTCAGCGCCGGCGAGATCTGCTCGCTGATGACCGCCGGCACGGCGGCCATTGCGCTGACGGCGCCATTTTCCGGCGTGCTGGCCGATGTCGCCGGACGCAAGCGCCTGATCACCGCCGCGATGTTCGCTATCGTGTTGCCGACCCTGATCATGACGCTCTCGGGAAGCGTCCCGCAGCTGGCGTTCTGGCGCTTCATTCAGGGCTTGCTGCTGCCGCCGATCTTCACCGTCACCGTCGCCTATATCGGCGACGAATGGCCGCCGGCTGATATTCCGCGCGTCGCCGGGCTTTATGTGTCGGGCTCGAGCATCGGCGGCTTTTGCGGCCGGTTCATCCCCGGCGTTTTGCCGATATGATCGGATGGCGCGCCGCCTTCATCGTCGTCGCGCTGATCACGCTTGGCGCCGCGACCATCGTCGCGTTCACGCTGGCCCCTGAGCGGCGTTTCGTGCGCTCGGGCGGATTGGCGAATTCCGTCGTGCAAATGGTCCGCCACTTGCGCAATCCGCGCCTGCTGGCAACTTACGCCATCGGCTTCGGCGTCCTGTTCAGCTTCATCGGCACCTTCACCTACATAAGCTTCCATCTCGCGGCGCCGCCCTATCTGTTTTCGCCGACGCTGCTCGGCGGGCTGTTTTTCACCTATCTGGTCGGCAGCGTGGTGGTGCCTTGGACCGGACGCGCGATTACGATCTTCGGCCGCCGGCGTTTCGTGCTCGGCCTCATCGCGGTGTGGGTCGTTGGCGCATTGCTGCTGCTGGCGTCCCCGGTCAGCATCATCCTCACCGGGCTGACGCTGTGCGCGGTTTGCGGCATGCTGTGCCAGGCGGTTTCGACCGGCTATGTCACGTTGACCGCCAAGGAGGGACGCTCGTCCGCCGTCGGTCTTTACGCGTCGATCTTCTATATCGGCGGCAGCGCGGGCGCTTTTCTCAACGGCCTTGCCTGGACCTTCGCCGGCTGGAATGGTTGCGTCGCCATGATCGTTGCCATGCTGGCGATCATGGCGGTGATTGTCGCCATCGCCTGGGACCGATGACGGCCTGACACTGGCGGCGGAGACAATGGGGAAGCGATGCTTTCGGAGAGCCAGTTTACATTTCTGCGGTCGATCGATACGCCGACCGTGTGCAACCTGATCGAGATCGTGGCGCCGGAACGCCGCGGCGCGGGCTATACGACGAGCCACCTGCATTGCCCGTTTCCCGACCTGCCGCCGATGGTCGGCTTCGCCAAGACCGTGACGATCCGCGCCCGCGACGCTGTGAGCGGGCCGAGCTACATGCAAAAGCGGATGGACTATCTCGACTACGTCGCGGCGGCGCCGCGGCCGAGCATCGTGTAATCGAGGACAAGGACGAGCCCGCCGGCTACGGCGCGTTCTGGGGCGAGGTGCAGACCAACGTGCACAAGGCGCTCGGCTGCCTCGGCACCATCACCAACGGCTCGGTGCGCGACATCCCACGGTCGCCCCGGGCTTTCAGATGCTGGCCGGCTCGATCGCGCCGTCGCACGCCTATGTGCATGTTGTCGATTTCGGCATTCCCGTCACCATCCACGGCATGGCGGTGAAAAGCGGCGACCTCATCCATGCCGACCGCCACGGCGCCGTCGTTGTGCCGATCGACAAGATCGACGCGATGGCGGCCGCGCTCGACGGCCTCATGAAGCAGGAGGCGCGCATCATCGCCGCCGCGCGCGCGCCCGGCGCCACGGTGGAAGCCATCAAGGCGGCGTTCCGCGGTTAATCGCGTCATCGCAGTTGGGAGGACGGCATGGGCCACAAGATCGTCATCGTGGGAGCCGGCGCGGTCGGCGGCTATGCCGGCGCGCATATGGTGCAGGCCGGCGAGGACGTGACCTTCATCGATCCCTGGCCCGAGCATGTCGAGCACATGCGCAAGCACGGCCTGCGCGTCACTCACGCCCACGACGTAGCCGGAATTCACCGTGCCGGTGCGGGCGCTGCATGTCACCGACGCGCAGCAGCTTGCCAAGGAGAAGCCGGTCGACATCGCCTTCGTCTGCATGAAATCCTACGACACCGCGTGGGCGACCATGATGATCAGGCAGTATCTCGCGCCCGACGGCTTCGTCGTGTCGCTGCAGAACTGCATGAACGAGGAGACCATCGCCGGCGTGGTCGGCTGGGGCAAGACGCTCGGCTGCATCGCGAGCAGCATCACCGTCAACCTGCCGGAGCCCGGCCACGTCCATCGCGGCGCCGGCAAGGGCGGCGCGGCGCACACCGTGTTTCGCGCCGGCGAAGTGCACGGCCGCATCACCGACCGCGCCAAGAAGATCGGCCGTCTGGTCGGCTTATGCCGACAGCGCCATGGTGACCAACAATCTGTGGGGCGAGCGCTGGTCGAAGCTCGTCGCCAACGCCATGCAGAACGGGCTCTCGGCCTGCACCGGTCTCTCCGGCGGCGAGATGCTCAAGAACGATCCGATCCGCCGCTTCGCGGCGCGCATCGGCAGCGAGGCGATCCGGGTCGGACAGGCGCACGGCTATCAGCTCGAGGACATCCTGCATCTGCCGCCGGAGACGATCGCGCGCGCGGGCGAAGGCGACGAGGCGGCGACCAGCGCCTATGACGCGCAGCGCTTCAAGGACGGCAAGAAGACCGCGTCCGGGCAACGCCCCTCGATGGGCCAGGACATGCAGAAGGGCCGGCGCACCGAGATCGAGTTCATCAACGGCCACATCGTGCGCGAGGGCGAGAAGCTTGGCCTGACCTGCCGCGCCAATGCGGTGCTGACCGACATCGTCAAGCGCGTCGAGAAGGGCGAGCTGAAGCCGGATCCGCGGCACATCACCGAACTGCGGCTGAACTGAGTTGCGGCTATCGCTCGAAGCGGCGCGTCGCCGCATCCTTGTCGGAGGACCGGAAAAGGGGTGGCTTTCCGGCCCGGTTCGGACTTCAATGGCCGCCGCCCAACAAAAAGAACAGACGGCATAGAAGAGTTCGAGTTTTGGGAGGGATCATGACCTTCGCACGCGCGCTTGCGGCTGCGCTGTTCGCCGCTTGTGTTTTGGCGGCCGGCGCCGCTTCGGCGCAAACTTATCCCAATCGTCCCATCACCCTCTTGGTGCCGTTCCCGCCCGGCGGCGCGACCGACGCGATCGCGCGCATCATCCAGGACAGCATGCAGAATCGCTCGGTCAGCCGATCGTGATCGAAAACATCGGCGGCGCCGGCGGCATGATTTGCGCCGCCAAAGCCGCCCGCGCCGATCCCGACGGCTACACCATCCTGATCCATCAGGTCGCGCTGGCGGCAGGCATGACGCTGTATCCGGATCTGACCTTCGATGCCGAAAAGGATTTCGTCACCATCGGCCTCGATCAACACCGCCGCTTCGACCCTTGCGGCGCGCCGACGCTGCCGCCGAACAATTTCAACGAGTTGCTGCGCTGGATGAAAGAGCCCGGACGGACCGTCAAGATCGGCCATCCCGGCGTCGGCTCGTTCGGCCATCTGGCCGGCGTGCTGGTCGCCCAGGAGCTCGGCATCACGGTGACCCAGGTGCCCTATCGCGGCGCCGGCCCGGCGCTGATCGATCTGTTGGCGGGCCAGGTCGATCTCAGCTCGATTCGGCGGTGCGTCGCCGCACCCCTGATCAATGCCGGCAAGCTCAAAGCCTACGCGCCTCATCGGCCGAAAGCGGTTTGCCGGCTTGCCGGACCTGCCGACCATGGGCGAGCTCGGCTACAAGAAGCTCGACCTCGACTTCTGGCACATGCTGCTGGCGCCGGCCGGCACGCCGCGGCCGATCATCGACAAGCTCAACACCGCGCTTCGCGCATGCGATCGCCGATGCCAAGGTGCAAAAGACTTTGCCGACGGCGGCATGGACGAGTTTCCGCCCGACCAAGAGACGCCCGAAGCCGCGCGCGCCCTGCTCAAGAGCGAGATCAAGCTCTGGGGCGACGTGATCCGCGCCAACAACATCCCGGCGCAGTAGCGCCGATCACAGGGTCACAGCCGCGTTTGTGCAACATCTTCGTCACCAGCAGCCCGGTTCTTCCCGCCGGTCCCCCCCTTCTTTGTCACCGCCGGGCTTGACCCGGTGGTCCATGCTGACGTCCAGCAAATAAGAACGATGCAATAAAAAGAGCAGGGCGAGTCCGCCGCATGGATTGCCGGGTCAAGCCCGGCAATGACGAGCAGAGGTATTCTCGCGATGCATCCGCATCCGAGGTTTGCTGCACGTTCTCACGAAAAACGATCCCTCAACAACAAGCGAGGGAAAGCGGAGCGCCGACAGGCGCGCCTTCGTTGCCCGCATCAGCGGATGCGGGCGCGCGCCCTGCGGGGCGCGCTCGCCTCTCGGCGCTCCACCGCGGCTCTTCCCGCCGAAGGCTTTTACCCCTTGGCTCAGCCCAGACCGCGCTTCCTGTGCGCCGGATCGGTGCCCTTGTTGGGCTCCCCGGGCCTCAGTGCAGCGAGCTCCTCGCGGACCGGTCATCGTGCCGGACGGCGGGAGTTCTGGGCCGCCCGGGAGCGGGGTTACGAGCCCCGCGCGGAGCGCCGCACTTGCTCCATCCAACGGCCGTCACCGGTTGACGTCCCTCACTCAGCAGACTTTGTCACTTTCATCGTAACGGAGGACAATTGCTCAAATACTTTATCGTTATTCCGGTGACGAAATCGATTCTTCTCATCCCCAATCGGACCTGTCCGGATCAGCCCCCATTGACGAGCCACGAAAAAACATAACTGCTATTGTTATGTTTATGGCAGCCAATAGTCTCTGCTGGAGCGGTCCGAGATTCTTGTGTGTCCTCGCCTGGCGCGGCGATAAGGCCACCAACTCCGAGGACGTGGCCAAAAGCCTGAAGACCAACCCGGTCGTGGTCCGCCGCATTCTCAAGGGTTTGGAGCGCCACGGCCTGGTGGAGATTCGCCCGGGGCGCCACGGCGGCGTCACGCTGTCGCGCTCGCCCTCCGACATCACGCTCGAGGAAATCTACAAGGCTCTCGAAGACGGCACGGTCTTCGCGTTACGCCAACGCGGTAATCCGCGCTGCCCGGTCAATGCCGCCATGGCGGGCTTGCTGAACCCGGTGTTCGGCGCGGCCGACGCCGCCGTCGGCGGCGTGCTGCGGCGAACCAGCCTCGCCTCTTTGGTCGAAAAAATCCAGTAATCGAAACGCGAACGTCCAGTCGTCATGCCAAACTCATGCAAGAAATAAAACAACTCTTGTTTTGTATTAAAATATGGAGACTTGAAATGGCCTATCGCACTGCCACGGACATGAGCTTCGCGCCGCCCGCCAGCGCCGCGGTACCACCAGGCCCACCGTTTACAGCAACGCCCGACGTTGCGCAGCAGCACGTCGGCCGCACCACCGCGCCGGTGCAACCGAACCGCGTTCTGGCGATCGTTTGCATCGGCATCGTGCTGGCCAATCTCGACCTCTTCATCGTCAATGTGGCGCTGCCGAATATCGCGCAGAATTTTCCGCGGCTCGGGTCTTGGAAATCTCTCGTGGATCCTCAACGGTTACGCCATCGTCTACGCAGCGCTCCTGGTGTTCTTCGGCCGCCTCGCCGAGCGCTACCGCCGCAACGCCAGTTTTCTGCTCGGTGTCGCGCTGTTCACCGCGGCCTCGGCGGCCTGCGCCGCCGCCACCAGCATCGAGATGCTGGTGGCGTTCCGCGTGATCCAGGCCGCGGGTGCCGCGCTGATGACGCCGACCTCGCTCGGCCTCCTCCTCGCCGCCTTCCCGCCGGAGCGGCGCGGCGGTGCGGTGCGGACCTGGACCGCCGTCGGCGGCTTCGCCGCGGCGCTCGGCCCGCTGATTGGCGGATTGCTGGTGACGGCGAATTGGCGTTGGATTTTTCTGGTCAACGTTCCGATCGGCGTCATCGCGCTTGCGATCGGCTGGTGGAAGTTGCCCGCCGTGCCCGGCCATGACGTCAAAAAGCCCGACGCCTGGGGCGCGGGCCTGGTGACGCTCGGCATCGCCGCGCTGACGTTCGGCATCATGCAGACCGCGGCCTGGGGCTTGACCTCGCGCGGCGTCATCGCGAGCCTGGCGCTCGCCGCCGTCCTGCTCGCGCTGTTCGTCATCGATTGCCTGCGCTCGAAAAACCCATTCGTCGATCCGGCGCTGTTTCGCATTCGTCCGTTCAGCGGCGCGACGCTGATCATGGCGCCCTATTCGGTGGCATTCGGCGCGATGCTGTTGTCGCTCGCGCTGTGGATGCAGAACGGCTGGGGCTGGTCGGCGCTCAAGACCGGCCTCGTCATCGCACCGGGACCGTTCCTGGTGCCGGTGACGTCCTTGCTGGTCTCCGGTCGGCTGATCGCCCGTTTCGGCGCCGCGACCGTGATCGCGCTCGGCATCGTGGTGTTCGCCGCCAGCTTTATCTGGTGGGCCGCCGTGCCCGGTCTCGAACCCAATGTCGGCGTGGCGCTAGTCGGCATGATCTTCGCCGGTGTTGGCGTCGGACTGGCCTACCCGACATTGATGGGCGCCGGCACGTCGTCGCTGCCGCCGTCCTCGTTCGCCACCGGCTCCGGCGTTCTCAACATGACGCGCCAGACCTTCCTGGCCCTGGGCGTGGCGATGCTGGTCGCCCTCCTCGGCGCGCCGCATTCGCCGCTCGAGCGCCTCGCCGCGTTCGACCGCGCCTGGTGGATCATGGCGGCCGTGACACTCGCGAGCTTTGTCCCGCTCGTCCTGCTGATCCAGCCGAAGCAAGCGGCGGCGCGCGCAACCGCACGGTGAATAAAGCGTAATGGCTAGGCGGGGCGGATCAAATGGCAATCCGCCCCGCCCGCCTGATCAGCCCTTGCCGTAAAACACCGGCACCGGAACGCCGTCCGAGATCGCTGCGATGCGGGCATCTTCCGCATGCTTTTTCTTCTCGCACAATTCCAAGACCCGCATGATCTCGGCGCGCGGGACGAAGCAGACGCCGGTGTCGTCAGCGACCGCGAGATCGCCGGCGTCCACTCGCACGCCGCACATTTCGATCTCGCCGTTGATCTCGACGGTTTCGAGACGCCATTTGCCGGTCGCCGGAGTGATCTCGCTCGACCAAATCGGATAGCCGATCGACCGCGAATGGCGCATGTCGCGAACGCCGCCCATGACGATGGCGCCGCGTTCGCCTTCGCGCTGGCCCGTCATCGCCGAGATGCCGCCCATGTTAGACATGCCGGGAACGCCGGGATCACCAGCACGTCGCCATCCTCCGCCAGATTGTGCGCCTCGAACTCCGCCATGCGATTGACGTGGGTCTTGGCGTTCAGCGCATCGGACCGCTGTGTGATGTTGCGCACGGTCAGCGCCGGGCCGACGACGAGCTTGCCGGGCAGCGTCGGCTTGAGCGTCGTCGCGCCGATCGTGCCTTCCGGCACACCGAGCTCATCCATCACGTCCGAGATCAAACTGGTGCACTCGCCGAGCGCGAGGAAGCGCTCGACCGCGCCCGCGGGCGGCTTCGGCGTCGATTGCGTGCGGATGCGCTCAGCCGCGATCCGGCCGGTCAGCTTTTTGTCGGGCATGATGGCGCCTCTCTACCGCACGAACCTATAGTGAAACCGCGCGCCGTCCGCCTCGATCAGGCCGGTGGTCGGATGCGGGAAATGGATCGGCAGCACGAACGTGCCGGTGCCGGCCGCCTCGGCGAGAAATTTTCGCCGCGACCGCGCCGCCTGCGCCGGGTCCCAATCGAACACCGTCGACCAGTCCGGCTCGCGGCATTGCAAGGCGTGGTGCATCAGATCGCCGACGACGACCGCGTGCTGGCCGCGCGAGCGGATATTGACGCAGCAATGGCACGGCGAGTGGCCCGGCGTCGGCGTCAGCCAGAGCGTATCGTCGAGCGCAAAGTCGTCATCGACCAGGAGCGCCTGCCCGGCCGCGACCACCGGCTCGCAATTATAGCCCCATACGTTGCCGCCGCCGCCCGGGCGGTTCTCGCCGCGCTTGTTGGATTCCTCCCACGCGGCGTATTCGCCCTTGTGAAAAATGTATTTCGCGTTCGGGAAGGTCGGCACCCATTGGCCATCGCGCAGCATCGTGTTCCAGCCGGTATGGTCGATGTGCAGATGCGTGCAGAACACGTAATCGATGTCCTCGAAGCGCAGGCCGGCGGCATGAAAACCGTCGAGCCACGGCTGCTTCGGAAAATCCATCGGCGCCGGATAGCCCTTGTCCTCGCCGGTGCAGGTGTCGATCAGGATGGTGTGCTTGCGGCGTGCGCACCACGAAGGTCTGGTAGGTGATGACCATCTTGCCCGACGCCGGATCGAACACTCGCGGATCGAGCTCGGCAAGATGACGCCTACCGACCTCGGGATCGTAGGCCAGGAACATATCCTCCGGCCGCCGCCACGGCCCGTCGCGCTCGATGATGCTGGTGATGGTGACGTCGCCGATGGTGAGCTGTTTCATGGTGTGCCTGCCAATATCTAAAAGTCGCCCGGATAGAGCGCGGCGCGTTCCGGGGATGAGCCTGTCGGGCTCAAACGCTGTTCCCGGATTGCGCTGCGCTCCATCCGAGCTACGAAACCGACCGCCGCCATCTTCTCGTTGGTCCCCGACTTCCGGCATCAGCGCGGCGGCCTTCAAACCTTCCTGCACCTTGGGCACCGTGGTCTTGACGTCGGTGATCGGCAGGCCGTGGGTCGGCGCGATGGTCTTGACGTCGAGCCGCGCGATGAGATGGTCGAGCCGGTCGCAATAGACGTTCATGTCGGCGAACTTGGTCCAGAACAGCGCCAGGTCCGCGAAGGTCGACGACACGTCCGGCAGATCGAGCGAGACCGCTTCCTCGGCGACCAGGCCGCAATGGCCGTCCTCGTGGTAGTGGCTGTAGGCGAAGCCGTCGCCCGGAAACAGCACGCGCTCCCTGGTGTCGAAACCCCACCAGGTGGTGCGCAGGTCGCGGATCACCGGCTCGACCGCCATCAGCGTGCGGCCGCCGAGATCGATCGCGTCGCCCTCCTTCATCCAGCGCATGCGGTGTTCGTATTGCGGAAAGGCCAGGTGGTAGTCGCTGACGTCGCCGCACAGGAGCACGTCGGGAAAGGTTTTCAGGATGCGGCCGAGGCCGCCGCAATGCGGCGTTTCCTGGTGGGTGACGAACAGATATTTGAGCGGCGCCACGCCGCGCGCGAACAGCTCGTTCAGATGCCGCTCGATGACCGGAAAATCCTTCGGGTGACCGGTCTCGACCAGGATCGACGCGTCATCGCCGGCGACCAGGAACGCGGCGTTGTAGCCGTGATAGACCTTGCCCTTGTGGCGCTGCGCCAGGCAGTCGCCGATCCAGAACACGCCGGACGCGATCTCGCGGGGCATTTTATGGGTCATGGTGGGGTTGGCTTTCTGTATGGATGTACCCTCCCCTGAAAGGGGAGGGCCGGCGCGCAAAGCGCGCCAGGGAGGGGTCCGTGCGTCGCGGACATGAGCACATGACGGACCCCCACCCGACGGCCGTTGGCCGCCGGCATCCCCCTTTCAGGGTGAGGTAAAGAATACAATCAGCGCTCCTCGTCGCGGGTGACGTAGCGCGACACCGCCACGCTCTTGTCGCAGCGCTTTGAGAAAGTCGTCGAGCATCTGGTAATGCCGCGCCACCACGTTGCGGCCACGCAGGATGCAGCCGTAGCCCGGCGCGATGGTCTCGATGTCGTACTTGTCGAACACCTCGCCGATGCCGCGGCGGATCGTGTCGGTCGGCGCGCCTTCCAGCCACCAGTAGCGCGTGTTCAGCATGAACGAGCGCACGTCGCGCGGCCGTGGCATCGTTCGGATCGTTATCCGTCTCGGTCACGATCCACGGCCCGGTCGCGGTTTCGCGCCAGACGTGGGTGAACATGTCGGACGAGAACAATGTCTTGGTGGCACGGTCGTAGAGCCAGCGCGTCGCGATCAGGCGGATCGGCGCCTGCATGACGTCGATGGCGCGACCGGCCTTGCCGAGTGTGATGGTGTCGGCGCGCGTCACCGCGGTGACCTTCATCGATTTGAGGACGTCGCGGCCGTCCGCCTTGGCGCCGAAATCGAACCACAGCGCCGCGTCGATATTGCTGGTGTAGCAGGTCTCGACGTTGAAGTGGCCCGGCAAAGCTCTCGACGTTGTTGATCGACATGAATTCGTTGAGCCGCAGCGGAAACATCGACAGCGGCAGGCCGCGGCGCGATCAGCGACTCGATCTGCGCCGCGGATCGCCGGCTCATCCTTGCCGAAGCCGGTGTCGATCAGCATCGCGGCGTCGGGCTCGCGTCAGCAGGTAGCTGTTCGCCACCGAATAGCCGCGGGCGCTGGCCGGATAAGACGACTGACCCGGCCGTCGAGCGCGAAGGGATTTTGCAGCGCGTAAAGCCGATCGTCCGCAAGCGCAGCGATGCCGCCGGTAAAGCTTTGCGGCGGGCGATCGTGTTGCGGGGTGTGTTGGGGGCTTTGTTGCGAGGTTTCTTGGGTCAATGCGGGCATCATCACCGGAGCTTAGCGGGCCTGCCGCGCGAAGGGAACCGCCTCGCGCCTGTGGGCAAACCAACGGCAAAGGCCGCCCGCGAATTTTCGCAAGCGGCCTTCGTCTTCAAATCGCAACGTGCGCTGGCGGCTTCTTCAATTCTTCTGCGCGGCCTGTGGGTGGTCGGTCAGATAGTCCTGATAGGTGCGGCCGGCGTAATCCGTAGAGGTCGGCACCGGGGTAGCGTCGGCGGCTCTGCCGTCGACCGGCGCGGTGGCGGCTTCCTTGGTGCAGATATCGGCAAACACCACGAGACCGTCCGGCGTGTAGTTCTTGGTCAGGCACGTGCACGGTCCGGGGCCGGCTGCGGGCGCCACGGCAACCGAGTTCCACAACGGCCGTATCGCCGATCGGTTCGTCGAGGACAATCCAGCGCCCGTCGCGGAACACGCGGTAGCCGTGATGGTGGTCGTGCCAATGCCAGCCGACGTGGATCGGGGGATGGATCGGATGAATCGGATGGATGGGGTCGCCGTGGCCCGGGTTGAAGATCGGGATCAAGGTGTGTCCGCCGCCGTGTCCGGGGAAACGGCCACCGACGAAGCGGGGGCCGCCGCCGCCGAAGGATCGGCCGCCGCCGAAGCGGGCGCCGCCACCGAAGGACCGGCCGCCACCAAAGTGAGCACCGCCGCCGCCAAAGGAGCGGCCGCCGCCGAACCCACCGAAGCCCCTGGCGTCTGCCGACTGCGAAGCGAGCGTCGCAACAGCAATCGTGGCCGCCGCTAGAGTAAGGATGATTTTGCGTGACATGGTCGTTCTCCAAGGTTTGAATTCCGATGCCTGTGGGACAGCGTTCCCGGAGAAAGGTTCAAGCGCGCAGGCATCGGCCGAAATCGGCGCGGCTCCTTGGACAATCAGGACTGGCTCAGGACGAACCCGGTCGAAAACCCGGCGCGAGCGCCGCTACCTTGCCGATTTGCGCCTGAAAGAGGACAATCGGGCCAAGCGCCAGGTGCCCGGACCCGCCGCGTTATTTTTTTTCGATTTCATGTGAACCTGCGCGCCCGCCGGCTGCCTAATGGACGAGCCGATGGACCTGCCGATGCAAACGACTTCGGATGAGGTTCTGATCGTGCGGATCGCCAAGGGCGATCGGCACGCGATGGCGGAGTTGTTCGCGCGCTATCGGATCCGCGTTTATCGGTTCCTGCTGCGTATGGTGCGCAACGACGCCACGGCGGAAGATTTGAACAGCGACGTGTTCCTCGACGTCTGGCGGCAAGCCGGGACGTTCGAGGGGCGGTCGGCGGTCTCGACATGGATTTTCAGTATCGCCCGCTTCAAGGCACTGACAGTCCTGCAGCGCCGGCCGACGGAGGAACTGGATGAGGAGAATGCCGGTGCAATCGAGGATGACGCCGACGATCCGGAAATCACCTTGGCCAAGAAAGACAAGGCCGCGGCGTTGCGGCAGTGCCTCGACCAAGCTGTCAGCGGAGCACCGGGAAATCGTCAACCTTGTGTACTACCAGCATAAGTCGGTGGAGGACGTCGCCGGCATCGTCGGCATCCCGGAGGCGACCGTGAAGACGCGGATGTTCTACGCCCGCAAGAAATTATCCGAGCTCCTCAAGGAGCAAGGCATCGATCGAGGTTGGCCATGACCACAGCAGACAATCGCGAACCCAGCGAAATCGAACTGTTGCTGCCGTGGCATGCCGCGGGAGCGCTCGACGATCGCGAGGCGCAGCAGGTGGAAGCCGCGCTCGCCAGCGACCCCGAGCTCGCCCGCCGCTACGAATGGGTGCGCGAGGAGTTCGCACAAGAAACCTATGCCAGCGAGGCGATGGGCGAACCTTCGGCACGCGACGTGGACGTTCTGTTCGCCAAGATCGACGCGCAACCGGCGCGGCGGCGCGCGGGTTCGATCAGCCTCGGCGCCCGCATCGGCGAGTTTTTCGCAAGTCTGTCGCCACAGACATTGGCGTGGTCGGCCAGCGCCGCAGCGCTCGCCATCGTGCTGCAGGCCGCGCTGATTGGCGGCATCCTGTTCAAGGACATCGGCTCGGGCCGTTATGAAACAGCCTCGGTGCCGGCCGACGTTTCCGGCGAAGGCGCCTACGTCCTGATGCGCTTCCAGCCCCAGGCGACCGCCGCCGATACCGCAAATTTCCTGGAAACCAACAAGCTGAGCATCGTTGGCGGGCCATCGGCCGGCGGCTTATACCGGGTGCGTGTGGCGTCAACCAAGTTGCCGAAGGCCGACCTGATGCGCATCGTAAAGACGCTGCAGAACGATAAGGTCGTCGGCTTCATCGCCATGACTGAATAACGGCCGAACGAACGTCGAGGGCGGCGCGGCTGTGACGCCGCCTCGGCTCCGGAGGTTTTGCTGATGGGCCGCTGCGCTAAGCGGCCGCCATATCGGGAGTTTGCCATGCGAAAGAGCTTCATGACTTCGCGGCTGATCCTGGCGTTGCTGCTCTGCGGTTTGCTCGTGACCGCGGGCTCGATTGGCGGTTCGCGCGCGGCGGTAGCGTTCGGCATGTTTGGCTTCGGCCGGATGGGCGGCTTCCATCCGCCGGCGATGGGCGGCGGCTTTGGCAGACCGGGCATGGGCGTGCGGCGGTGGCGACAACCGCCGCCGCCGCCGCGGCGCGGCGTCGGCATTGTCGTCGAGCGCGGCCCCGGCAGGATCGGCAGAGGGCCCGGACCCGGCGAAGGCGGCGGCGGTAGACATCATCGGATCGTCGGCCGCGGCGAGATCGACCGTACTGTCGGCGAAATACCCTGCTGCCAAGCGGCGGTCGCGCCAACCGCGTCGCCAGGCGGGACGCCGAAGCGGCGGCAACAACGGCAGCGGCGTGCCGCCGCGCGGCGAGCAACGCTACGTCCGCGACGAGGTCATCACCGAATTCGCCGCAAACGCCACGCCGCAAGCGATCGATCGGATCGCGCGGCAATACGATCTGACGCAGCTCGAAACCCAAAGCTTCCCGTTGCTCGGCGGCACGCTCTATCGCTGGCGCATCGGCCGCGGCCGTATCGGTGCCGGATGTGGTGGGCGTGCTCGAGAACGAACGCATCGTCGCCAGCGCGCAACCCAATTATATTTTCGCGCTGCAGGAACAACTCAGCAAAACCCCTGCGAGCACGCCGGGCGATGCCGCCCAATACGTTCTGAGCAAACTGCACATCGCCGAAGCGCATCACCTGGCGATGGGAAAGGATATTCCAGTCGCGGTGATCGATTCGGACATCGATGCAACCCAACCCGATCTCGATGCGACAATCGTGAAAAACTTCGATGCGCTCGGCGGCGAAGACAAGCCGCAACTGCATGGCACCGCCATTGCGGGCGCGATTGCCGCACACGGCAAGCTCATGGGTATCGCGCCGGACGCCAAGGTGCTGGCGGCGCGCGCGTTCGACGACACACCCGGCGAAGCCAACGGAACCTCGTTTGCGATCTACAAGAGCCTGCAATGGGCCGCCGACAATGGCGCGCGCGTCGTCAATATGAGCTTTACCGGCCCCGCCGATCCAGCACTCCATCGCATGCTGGCGGCAGCTTACGAGAAAGACATTGTGCTGATCGCGGCAGCCGGCAATGCCGGGCCGAATTCCAAGCCGCCGTACCCGGCAGCCGATCCCGATGTGATTGCGGTGGCGGCGACCGACAGCAACGACGGCATGTTCAAGATGGACAATCGCGGCCGCTATATCGCGGTGGCCGCCCCGGGGGTCGAGATTCTCGCGCTGGCGCCCGATGACTCCTACCAGATCACCACGGGAACCTCGGTGGCCGCAGCGCACGTCAGCGGCATCGCGGCACTCTTGCTGGAGCGTTATCCGGCACTCAAGCCACAGGATATCCGCACCATCATCACCACGACAGCCAAGCCGCTCAAGCCGTCCGGCGACGATTCGGCCTTTGGCGCTGGTCTCGCGAACGCCTATCGTGCCGTGACGCGGCTCGACGGCAAATCGGTTTTGAAAGACGAGGCCGCGCGTGCGAAGCCGTGATCGCTCGAGTTCGACATGCCAAGAGAGATTGTGGGTAAAGGACTGCGGTTTTCGTTGCGCCACGCGCCGTGCGCGCACATCTGCCGCTATTGCCTGATCTCGGAATCGCGAAAGCGCAGCGCGTTGCCGTTTTCGCGGTTTGAACGGCTTGTTCATCGGTTTCACGATTGGAAGCAATCGGACCGCCGCGATGACCTCGAGATCGGGATTTTTGTCGGTCCATCGCTTGATTACGATCTCGAGACCCTGAAGGGCGTTGCCCGTCTCCGGGCCAGGCGCGGCGGCAAGTTCGAGATACTCAATCTCGGCGGCCTTCGCATTCGGCATGGTGATGCGCTGACAACGTGGCTTGAGGAACGAAAAGCCGCCGGCATCGCCGGCTTCCATGCCTCGTTCGCGGGCTGCGGCGCAACGCACGATCGATGGAATGGGCGCGCCGGCGACTTCGATTATCAGACCGCGATCCTGCGGTTGGGCGGCGAGCGCGGCATGGTTCGCCGCGAAAAGCTCTTCCTCACGCAAAACACACTGCCGATTTTCGACCGCCTGCTCGACATCCTCGACGATATTCCGGGAGAGGTCAGCAGCCGCATCGCAAGCCCGTTCTTTTATGCCGGGCTGGCCACGCGATATGAGAGCGAACGGATCACCGAAGACATCCGCGATAGCCTGCCGCCACGGATCAAACAGCTTCGGCCGCGGAAATTCGACAACTGGCTGTCGGAGCGGGAATGGATCCCCGTGATGCTGGAAACCGCGAGCCAGCCGCGAAGGTTGATGCTGAAGCTCGATGTCGACGAGACCAACATCGATGACCTGGAAAATTCGTCTTGCGAAGAGATTTTTGCCGCGCGCGAACGTCACTATCAGGACGACTATCGGCGAATTCCTGCGCTCGACGAGCTCTGCTTCCGGTACGGCGATGCTACCAGCCGCAAGGTTTACATCATGAGCCGCGACGTCGAGGGACGGTGGCTCGATATGCACGCGCGCGAAACGGGCACCAAACCTCCCATCGATTGAACGGACCGATTATCGCCCTGGCTGCTGGCCGTGGTGATCGAACGACACAGCAGCCGCTGACGCCGTGTGGATCGCTCGCCACCATGCGTCGATTGCAACGGGGTCGGCAGGAAAGACATCGTACGACGGTCCGGCGAGTTTTTTCCAAGCCGGTTCGGACGCAGGAGAAACCGACGTCAGCAGGGGGATGCGGGCTTCGATTGCCGCCCTGAAGGCGCCGGCGAGGCCCTCCCCGGCCGCTTCAAGTTTGCCGAATTTGTTCAATAAAACGAGATCGCATCCCGCCGCAATATCGCGCTGCACCGCCTTGGACGCGCTGAGCGCGCCGGCGCCGTCGAGGTGGCACACGGTCGAGCCGGGTCCCGTATCCTCGAATATCGAAAACCGTTCCGCGGTCGCGATGTTGCGCAGGAATCCAGCGCTGCAAGCCCGGTCGGCAAGACCGTGGCCTTCCGCAATGAGACCGGCAAGGCGAACGGTCTTTTGCCACTGATCGACCAGGGTTCGAAAGGTGTCGGCGACCGCCGCGCTTGACGCATCCCGAACCACGGCGATCATCGTTGCGGGTGTCTTCATAGCGCACTCCACTCTTCAGTTTAGCTTACCGGCGTACGCGCGGAACGTCACGCGCCCACCGCCGGGACGGGCAGCCCGAGATTATCACGCAGCGTCGCGCCGGCGAACTCTTTGCGGAACAGGCCGCGGCGTTGCAACTCGGGCACGACGAAGCGCACGAAGTCCTCGTAGGCGCCCGGAACGTGGGTGGCAGAGAGGACAAATCCATCGCAGGCCGGCGCGGCGAACCATTGTTCGAGCTGATCGGCCACCGCCTTGGGGCCGCCGACGATCGGATTGTGCACGCGCCCGCGGCCGCTGATGTCGATGAAGTCGCGCACCGTCGGATTTTTCTTCCCGCTCACACTGAGCACGCGGTCGCGGATGCCTTGCAGGCCGGACATGGCCTCCAGCTCGTCGGCGGTGAAGGCCTCGTCCATGGCCTTCTTGGCGAAATCGAAATTGAGCGCTTCCGACAACAGCGACAGCGCGTCGATCTCGAGCGGCAGCTTGTCGATTTCAGCCCACTTGTCCTCGGCCTCGGCCTGGGTCGCCGCCGCCACCGTGTTGATGAGGTGCGTCACCTTGACGTGCTCCGGATCGCGGCCGAGCCGCGCCACCTCCGCCTTGAACGCCGCATATTCGCGTTGGCCAGTCTCGAGGTTCGGATAGACGACGAACATCACCTCGCCCCATTGCGCGCCGAAGCGCCTGCCGCGGCCGCTGGCGCCGGCCTGGATGATGACAGGATGGCCTTGTGCCGAGCGCGGCACCGTGAACGGCCCGCGCGAGCGGAAGTAGCGTCCCGCGTAATCGAGGCGATGAACCTTCTCGGCCGTGGCGAACAACCCGGTCGCCTTGTCCTGGACGATGGCGTCATCCTCCCAGGTGTCCCAATGACCAAGCACGATCTCCATGAACTCGTCGGCGCGGTCGTAGCGCAGATCGTGCCCGATCACCTCGTCGCGGCCCATGTTCTGCGCTTCGCCGTCGTTGAGCGAGGTGACGACGTTCCAGGCCGCGCGGCCGTGTGTCATCAGATCGAGCGTCGCGAACACGCGCGCCACGTGGAACGGCTCGTAGTAGCTGGTCGAATAGGTGGCGCCGAGGCCTAGCCGCTCGGTCGCCATGCCCATCACAGTGAGCACGGTGACGGCGTCGAGTTTCACGCAGCGGATGCCATGCGCAACGGTGTGGGCGTGATCGCGGCCGTACATGTCCGGCATCGACAAGCGGTCATCGAAAAAACCGAGGTGAAACTTGCCCGCCTCCAGCACGCGGCCGATGTGGCGGTAGAACTCCGGCGACCAGCTATCGGTGCGCGACTGCGGGTGACGCCACGAGCTCGCAATGTTCGTGCAGTTCTGCGCCTGCAGAAAGCCGACCATGATCATCTGGCGCATCGGCGGGGTCCGTTGCTAACGACGCAGAAGCAAGGCGATGCATTATGACATGTTGGCACGCCCGCGGATGAGGTCGGCGGCTTTCTCGGCGATCATGACGACGGCGGCATTGATGTTGCCGCCGACGAGGTCCGGCATCGCCGCGGCATCGACGACGCGCAGCCCCTCGGTACCCCGGACGCGAAGTTCGGCGTCGACCACCGCCGCAGGATCGCTGCCGGGCCCCATCTTGCAGGTGCCGATCGGGTGATGGACGGTAATGCCGGTGGCGCGGATGTGGGCGTCGACATCGGCAGCCGAGGCGTTTCGCCCCGGCGCCAGCTCCTGGTCGACGAACGGCGCCAGCGGCGCTTGCCGGCCGATGTCCTGAACCATGCGGAGGCCGTCGCGCAGCACCGTCCAGTCCCTGTCTGTCGCCAGAAAATTCTGCCGGATCGTCACCGCCGCACGCGGATCGGATGACGCGAGTTTGACCTCGCCGCGGCTTTCCGGGCGCAACAACGCGGCGCGGCAGGCGAAACCGTCGGCGTAGGACTTGCGGAACGGCGCCAGATACGGATGGGCGGTCATCGGCGCCGCGTTGAACAACAACTGGACATCGGGCAGCGCGACGTCGGGCCGCGTCTTCAAGAATGCCATGACGCCGCCCGGCAGGTCGGTCGCCATGCCGTCGCCGAACAGATACGACCGCGCGAGGTCGGGCACGATGCGATCGACGCGCATCCGCCGGTGCACGGGTCCGGTTGCCTTGCGGCTGTAGCCGACGCCTGCGGAAATATGATCCTGGAGATTCTTGCCGACGCCCGGGAGCGGCACGCGAACACCGATACCGTGCGCCGCAAGCGCGGCCGGATCGCCGATACCGGACAGCATCAAAAGCTGCGGCGAGTTGATCACGCCGCCGCTCAGCAAAACCTCGCGATCGGCGCGCACGGTCTTCACCGCCGTCCCGTCGAGATACTCGACCCCGACCGCTCGCGTACCCTCGAACGCAATCCGCGTCGCCAGAGCGCCGACCCGCACGGTCAGATTGGGCCGCTTCAGCGCGGGCCGCAGATAACCGACCGACGCGGTGCAGCGGCGGCCGTCGCGAATGGTACATTGCCAAACCGCGAAGCCTTCCTGCTGCACGCCGTTGTAATCGCTGGTCCGTTGATAACCGGCCGCAGCGCCGGCGGCGAAATATGCCTCGACCAGCGGGTCGTCGAACCGCGAATACCGCGTCGTCAGCGGCCCCGCGCCGCCGCGGTAGGCGTCCGCGCCGCCCTCCCAACTTTCCTGGCGCTTGAAATAGGGCAAGACGTCCGCGAACGACCAGCCCGACAGTCCCGAAACCGCCCAGCGGTCGTAGTCGCCGCGATGACCGCGGACGTAGGCCATGGCGTTGATCGAGGACGAGCCGCCGATCACCTTGCCGCGGGCGCATTCGAGGCCGCGGCCGTCCATCGTCGCCTCGGGCTCGGCGAAATACATCCAGTCGTGCTTGCGGTTAAGCAGGATGTAGGGCCAGCAAAACGGGATATGGAGCATCGGATCGCGATCCCAGCCGCCGGCCTCCAGCAGCAAGACGCGGACATCGGCATCTTCGGTGAGGCGATAAGCCAGTGTGCAACCGGCTGAACCGGCGCCGACGATGACGTAGTCGTAGTTCGGTTGTTTTGGCGCCATGCGTGACCTGAGCGGTAAGACGACCGGCTGCTAATTGCCGATCTTACTCAGGATCAAAATAGAGAGATCGCTATCGGGTGTAAAATTGCTCTGCTGCATCTGGAACTGCGTCGGGGAAGTCTTGCTGACGCCTGTGCCACAGAAGCTCATGAGATTGTCGGCAGAGCCCTTGTCGATGACGAGCTTGAAAGTCTGGATCGGGCCGGACCAGTTGGCGCCGGTCGTGAGGATATAGTCGATTCGCTGTTCGGTGTAGGGCGGACCGAATTCGCTTTTGTTGGCTTTGCGCAAGCTTTGGATGGTCGCCAGGAAGCTCTTGTCGATGCAATATTTCTGCAAATAGTCGCCGTACCAGCTCTGCGTCGTCTCATCGGGCGAGCCGAGATTGGTCTGGGCGGACGAGCCGACGCTCGGCGTGTATTGGTGCTGAACGATCGTCTCCTGTCCGGCCGCAAAGGTCTGCTGCCAATAAAACGTGGTGGCAGGCCCCCACCGCGCCTCGAGATGCTGTTGCATCCCCGAACCGGCGTCGTACTCCGTGATTGCGCCGAGGCCGAGCCCCACCACTTCGGCCCATTTGTCCTTCGGCAGGGCATCGAGTGCCTTATCGGTCGCGGCCAGTTGCGGAGCCAGCGGAATGCCGAGAGCGCGCAGGTATTGCGTCCGGTCGATGCCCACGGCCGTCACGCGCTGCTCGACTTGCGTCGTGACCGGCTTGCCGTTGACGGTGGTCTTGAAGCCGACAAAGTTGACCGGGTCCTGCGTCGGCACCGCGATATTGTCGTCCTCCCCGGAGATACGGATTTCCGGCAACGGGAAGGCCACCAGCACCGTGACGTCCTTGTTCGACTTGTTGAAGAAGTCATAGGTCACGCGGATCTGACCGGTGGAGATGAACAAATTCTCCGAACGCATCTCCACGTTATCGTTGGTGACGAAGATCAGGCCGCCGTTCGCAAGCTCCGCGGTGGTGTCATTGGCGAGCGCCGGCAACGGCGCCGCCGCGCCTGACAGAATGCCAGCGAGAAGAATCGCACGACGCATGAAGCAAGCCCGTGTTAGCGGCTGTCGAGATTGGAAACCTGCTTGATGGTCTGCGGCACGGGCGGCTCGCCCGCCACAAAGCCGCCGGCCCGCGCCGCCACGTCGGTCAAGCGCGGTGCGATCCAGCGCTTCGTCGTGCTCGTAAACGTCGTTGCGGAATTCGACAGTGCCGTCGCGCGTCATCCAGCCCGTCAGATAAACCCAGGCGACCGGAATTCTGTGGGGCAGATTGATGATCTTCTTCTCGCCGGTGGCGATCCCGGCGTCGATCGCCGCGCGATCCCAGCCCGGCACGTCCTGGAGAATCCAGGCCGCGAGGTCGCGCACATTGTCGACCCGCGTGCAGCCGTGGGAATCGAAGCGATAGTCTTTGCTGAACAGTTGTCGCGTGTCGGTGTCGTGCATGTAAACCGAATACGGATTCGGCATGTCGATCTTGAGGTTGCCGAGCGCGTTCCAGGGGCCGGAGTCCTGCCGCACGAAAAAATTCGGTGAGCGATCGGACGCCCAGTCGATCGAGTGTGGGTCGATCTCCTGGTCGTGCGCGCCGAACACCCGCATGTGCATGCGGCTGAGATAGTTCGGATCTTTGCGCATGCGGGTGAAGATTTCGTTCTTGGTGATCGAGAGCGGCACCGTCCAGGTTGGATTGAGGTCGATTGCGGTGATGTAGACGCTGAGCGTCGGCGACGGCTTGTCGGTCTTGCCGACGATCACGCGATAGCGCCGCTCGACCTTGCCGTTGGCGACAGCTTCGGCGAAAGCCGCCGGAATATTGACGACGACGTAACGCTCGCCAAAAGTGAAATCCATGCCGAGCAGACGATCGAGCGAGGCCTCGAGCTGTTTGATGCGCTGGCCGACCGGCACGTTGAGCGCGCGCAGCGTCAGCGGGTTGACCGCGCCGGTTACATCCAGTCCATGGCGCAATTGGAAGTGCTTGACCGCCTCGACCACGGCGGCATCGTAGTCGTCGCCTGCTTCCTTGTCGGCGGCGAGGTCTTCGGTGACGGCGAGGCGCCGGCGCAGCAACGCAACGTTGGGACCGCTCGCCCCGGGCCGAGCTTGGCTGTCGGCGGGAAGCATCGGCCAGCCGCCGCGCACCTGGATCGCCGAATAGCTGAGCAACGCTTCCTTGATGCGCTCGAAGGTGCCCTCGTCGAAGGTCGGATCCGAAGACATCGCCAGTTCGGCGGCAGATCGCGATTCCGGCGTCGAGGTGTTCCTGGCGGGTTGCGCCGGTCGGGCCGGGTGAGGCCGGGCAGCTGGGGGACGATGCGGCGTTGCGGGAACCGGGCGCGGCGGTAACAGAGTGGGCTGGCCGGCCACCTGCGCCAGCGCGGAACCGGCTGAGCTGACCGCAAGGGCGACCATCACGCCGGCAATCGACAAGGTCCGCATTGATCCGCCTCCCCCACTCTTGGGACGAATATCCTAGTGGTGTGGCCGCATTTGGACGAACGATGAACACAACGACTTGGCCACACTGGCATTCGTTCAATGCCCTTCATCGCTGTCTTGAATGAGAGTATATTTCATTCATGACCAAGCTCTTAGATCAAGCGCTCGAAGCGGTGCGCATCCTTCCGCCTGACGCTCAAGATGATATCGCACGCATCGTACTTGAACTTGCTGGCCAGGAGAGGGCCACGCCCGCGACGCTGACGGCAGATGAAAGTGCGTCAATTGCTGCTTCGAAGGCTGCGGCAGCTCGCGGCGATTTCGCCACCGATGAAGAGGTGCGGTCCATCTGGGCGAAGTATGGTCTGTGAAGATTCGCTTTACGGTCCCTGCCCTCAACGATCTTAGTTCGATCCTCGACTATATCGCCGCACATTCCCCGCAGGCCGCCAAGCGCATCCAAGCCCGCATACGGTCCGCGATCGATCTGCTCCTGGTGCAACCCCACATCGGCATCCGCACAGACGATCCGACTATTCGTCGTCTGACCACATTGCCTTACCCCTATCTCGTTTTCTACGAAATCACCGAGACTGAGATCATTATCCACGCCGTCCGGCACGCCGCGCGCGATCCTTCTGGCATGCCAGGCAACAACTAGGCAGGCCACGCCCGCCGGCTCACGCCTGCGGCTGCGGCTCCATCGGACCGGATTCCGGACGGGGCCGGTTGCGGCCGGGGCCGGCGCCAGCGGTCGGCACGGTCGAGGCCCGCGGCGTGGGGCTCGATCACCGACTCGCGGACCGGGCGCTTGCCCATGATCAAATCCTTGATCTCGTCGCCGGTGAGCGTTTCGAATTCGAGCAACCCTTTGGCCAGCGTTTCGAGATCGGCGCGCTTGTCGGTGAGGATCTGTTCCGCCTCCTTGTAGCCGGCTTCGACCAATCGCCTGATCTCGGCGTCGATCTTTTGCACCGTCGCTTCGGAGATGGTCTGCTGGCGCGCCACCGAATAACCGAGGAACACCTCTTCCTGGTTCTCGCCGTACGCAACGGTGCCGAGCGCTTCGGACAGGCCCCAGCGCGTCACCATCATGCGCGCGAGCTTGGTCGCCTGCTCGATGTCGGAGGAGGCGCCCGAGGTTACCCGATCGCGGCCGAACACCAGTTCCTCGGCGACACGGCCGCCCATCATGATGGCAAGGCGCGAGGTCATCTGTTCAAGACTCATCGACAGCTTGTCGCGCTCCGGCAGTTGCATGACCATGCCGAGCGCACGGCCGCGCGGGATGATCGTCGCCTTGTGCACCGGATCGGTCGCCTTGACGTTGAGCGCAACGATGGCGTGGCCGCCCTCGTGATAGGCGGTGAGGAGCTTCTCCTCCTCGGTCATCACCAGCGACTTGCGCTCCGCGCCCATCATCACCTTGTCCTTGGCATCCTCGAATTCGACCTGAGTGACCATGCGCTTGTTGCGCCGCGCCGCCATCAAGGCCGCTTCGTTGACAAGGTTCATGAGATCGGCGCCGGAGAAGCCGGGCGTACCGCGTGCGATGGTCTTCAAAACCACGTCGGGCGCCAAAGGCACCTTGCGGACGTGGACCTTGAGAATCTGCTCGCGGCCGACCACGTCCGGATTCGGCACCACCACCTGCCGGTCAAAACGGCCGGGACGCAACAGCGCCGGGTCGAGCACATCTGGCCGGTTGGTCGCCGCGATCAAGATGATGCCTTCGTTGGCTTCGAAGCCGTCCATCTCCACGAGCAGTTGGTTCAGCGTCTGCTCGCGTTCGTCGTTGCCGCCGCCGAGGCCCGCGCCGCGGTGGCGGCCGACGGCGTCGATTTCGTCGATGAAGATGATGCAGGGCGCGTTCTTCTTGGCCTGCTCGAACATGTCGCGCACGCGGCTTGCGCCAACGCCGACGAACATCTCGACGAAGTCGGAGCCCGAAATGGTGAAGAACGGCACGTTCGCTTCGCCGGCGATGGCGCGCGCCAGCAGCGTCTTGCCGGTGCCGGGCGGCCCGACCAGCAGCACGCCGCGCGGGATGCGCCCGCCGAGCCGCTGGAACTTAGCCGGGTCGCGCAGGAATTCGACGATCTCCTGCAGATCGAGCTTGGCCTCGTCGACGCCGGCGACATCCTCGAAAGTGACACGGCCGTGCGCCTCGGTGAGAAGCTTTGCCCGCGATTTGCCGAACCCGAGCGCCTTGCCGCCGGCGCCCTGCATCTGGCGCGACAGGAAAATCCACACCCCGATCAGCGCCACGAACGGCAGCCAGGAGATCAGCAGCGAAACGAACCAGGGAACGCTCTCGGTCTGCGGGCGGGCGGTGATCGTAACGCCCTTGTTGTAGAGCCGCTGGATCAGCGTCGGATCGCTCGGCGCATAGGTCTGGAAGGTATGGCCGTCGGTGAAGGTGCCGTGGATTTCCGGACCTTGGATCAGCACGTCGCGCACGCGGCCCTGGTCGACCTCGTTGAGCAACTGCGAGAACGAAATGTCTTGCGACGTCGTATGCTGGCCCGGATTCTGAAAGAGCGTGAACAACGCGAGCAAGCAGCAGAACGATGATGACCCAGAGGGCGAAATTGCGCAGATTGGCGTTCATCTGATGTCCTTGGCCCGCGATGATGCAGGAGCCCGGCAGCCTAGTGTGTGCCTACAAATCGTGGCGGCTTCACGTCCCGTATAGGCAATGTAGGCGTCGACCCGCCCCCTGCCAAGGGAACCCAAAGGAACCCAAGAGATCCGTACAGAACCCGAGAATCCGCAATCCCCACTATACGGCTCATTTCGTAAAGCGCCTCTTGCTGCCCGTGCGCATGGCTAATGTGCGCCGCGCGGGGGCGCGCTCCGACGATGAGCCGGTCCGTTTCCCAGCGTAACGAGCGCGCCGGCCAGCGTCCGGCGCAGCCGCTGGCCGTCGCTTGCCGCAAAGCGCTCGTAAAGCGCCTCCAGCTTGGCAAGTTCGACCGGCCCCTCGTCCCCGGCATGGGCAATCGCGCGCCCAGGAGCCGCAGCGCCACCTCCGCGGGCAAGCACGGCAAAGTGCGACGTTTCGAACCGCGATCGGACCACGCTGCGGCCAGGGCCCCGGCGCCAGCGCTGCCCGCGCGGCGGCGACCGCGAATTCGATGGTGGCTTCGGCACGCCGCACCCGCGCCGCGAGCCGCGCCAATCCGCGCGCATCGAGCCCCTCGCGGGCGAGCGCCGGCATCAATGCGCGCAAGCGCGTGCGCGCAAACCGCGGATCGCGATTGCGTCGGATCGTCGCTATAAGCGATGCCGGCCGCCTGCAAGGTCGCGATCAGCCGCGCCTTCGGCAAGAGCAGCAGCGGGCGCAGCAGAAAAATATCGCTTTCGCCGCTCGACGGCAGCGGCGACGCGTGCGCCATGCCGGCAAGCCCGATCACGCCGCTGCCGCGGGCCAGGCGAAACAGCACGGTTTCCGCCTGATCGTCGAGCGTGTGGGCGGTGAGGATGTGAGCGTAGCCGTCGCGCGATGCCGCCTGCGCCAGCAAGCGATAGCGCGCGATGCGCGCGGCTTCCTGCAAGCCGGATTTGGGCTTCTTGCCGCGCCAGTGCAGCGTGCGGTGCGGCACGCCGAGACGGCGCGCCAGGCGCTTGACCGCGGCGGCCTCGCGCGCGGCTTCCGGCCGCAGACCGTGATCGATGGTGACGGCGACGAGTTTCGGCGCGCGCTTCAGCCGCTTGGCCCAGCGCGCCGCAAGCACGAGCAGCGCGGTGGAATCCGGACCGCCGGAGACCGCGAGCACCAGGCCGGGCAACTCCTCAAGACCTCCGAACAGCGCGTTCGCTTCGTCGTCGCGAACGGCTTCGTCAGCAGTGGGCACGCTTTTGTTCCCGGTCCACGCTCTGCTTCACGCTGAGCGAGGCGCGCGGATATTTGCGCAGCACCTCACCCAACGAGGCGCAGGCCGCTTCCTTTTCGCCCAGCGCCGCAAGCGACTGGCCGAGCCGCAGCAGCGCATCGGGCGCCCGCGCGGTGGTCTCGTACTTGGTCGACACCGCGAGGAACGCTTCGGCGGCATCGCGATACTGCTGGGTCTGGAACAGCGCTCTCGCCGAGCCAGTATTGCGCCTCCGGCGCCAGCCGGTCGCTGGGATATTTGCGCAGGAAGGCGCGCGAACGTGTCCGCGGCCGGGCCGATAGTCCTTGTGCAGGATATAGCCGTAGCCGAGATCGTATTCGTCCTTCGGCGAATTGCTCGGCGGCAGGGTCGCCTGCATGGCGCCGGTCGCGCTCGGATTGCGCGGCGGCGGCGGCGGCAAGCGCCGCCCGGCGCCGTGCCGCCCTCGGAGCCGGAGAGGTCCAGCGGCGCCCCGGGTTGGCGCGACGTGTCCGATACCAACGGCGGCGGCGGCTCGGCTGCTGCCAGCCGGGCGCGCCCAGCGGACGCGGCGCGCCCGGTGCACCCGGATTGAGCGCCGGATCGAAGGCGTCGCCTGCGGCGGCCGGACGATCGGCGGCGGACTTCGATTGGCGCCGGCGGCGGCGGGATGGCGCGGCGGAAGGCGGCGGCGGCGAAGCTGGCGGCGGGTGCTGCGCTGGCGCGGCGGCGGCGGCGACGGACGCCGGGCGCGCCCCGCCCTCGATCTCCGCCTGCAGGCGCTGCACCTGCTGCTCGAGCTGCTGATTGCGATACTGCAACTGCTCGACCGATCCGGTCAGATCGCGGATGCGTCTCTTGCATGCGGTCGATGCGGGTCACCAGGTCGGTCGGCGAAGCCTGCGCACGGGCTGCATGGCGCCCAGAGCGCGCAAGCGAGCGCGACCACGAGAGACGAGGCGGAGCGGATCATCGCAGGCTGCATTTTGGTGAATTCGCGTTTGTTGATACGCAGTTTCCTACCATAGCGCGGCCTGCGTCCAAATTGTGACCCATCGCCTCGGATGCGCCCGCATTGGCTTGGGATCATTCCGCGGGCTGAATGCGCGGATGTTTGCGGGCGGCGCGCCATTCCTCGAACCGCTGCACCACCACGAACAGCGACGGCACGAACAGCACCGCGAGGCAGGTCGAGGCGATCATGCCGCTGAACACCGTGATGCCGATCGACTTGCGCGCGCTGGCGCCGGCGCCGCTCGCGATCACCAGCGGCGCGACGCCGAGGATAAACGCAAACGACGTCATCAGGATCGGCCGGAACCGCGCGCGCGCGGCGTCGACCGCCGCTTCGAGGATCGGCTTGCCGTCGCGCACGCCGGTGCTCGCGCGCGACCTCGACGATCAGGATCGCGTTCTTGGCCGACAGCGCGATCAGCAGGATGAGGCCGATCTGGGTGTAGAGATTGTTGTCGATGCGGCAGCAACGTCAGCACCAGCACCGGGCCGACCAGCGCCAGCGGCACCGAGAGGATCACCGCGAGCGGCGCGTACCAGCTCTCGTATTGGCCGGCCAGCACCAGATAGACCAGCAGCATCGCCATCGCGAACACGAAATACATCTGATTGCCGACGACCTTCTCCTGATAGGACATCGCGGTCCATTCGGTGCCGGTGCCGCGGCGGCAAGGTCCGCTCCGCATCCTGCTCCATCAGACGGATCGCCTCGCCGGAGCTGAAGCCCGGCGCCGGCAGCCCGATGATGCTCGACGACGGATAAAGATTGTAGAGGCTGATCAGCGGCGCGCCGACCGTCGGCGAGATGGCGGCGAGCGTGCCGAGCGGGATCATGTCGCCTTGCTGATTGCGCACCGAAAGGTTTTCGATGTCCCGCGGCCGCAGCCGGAACGGCGCGTCGGCCTGCGCATAGACCTGGAACACGCGGCCGAACTTGTTGAACTGCACCGACGTAAGTCGAGCCCAGATAGGTCGCGAGCGTCGCAAACACCTGATCGACCGAGACATGCAGCGTCTGCGCCTTGACGCGATCGACCTCGATTCGCAGTTGCGGCGCCACGGCGCGGAACGAGGTCGAGACGCGCTGCATTGCGCTCTGCGACTGCGCATTGGCGACGATCGTGTTGGTGATGCTCTGCAGCTTGGCGAGATCCGTGCTGCCGTCGCGCAGTTCGACCTGCATGGTGAAGCCGCCGGCGTTGCCGATGCCCTGGATCGGCGGCGGCGGCAGCACCAGAACGCGCGCGTCGACGTCGGCGAGCGCCTGCGACAGCCGGCCGTAAACCGTGAGCAGATCTGTCGCGCACGCTCCAGTCCTTGAGCACCACATAGGCGACGCCGGCATTGGCCAGCGTCGCATTGTTGTCGAGCGCCGAAATGCCGGCGATGGTGAGCACCTGATCGACGCCGGGATCCTTGCGCACGATCGCCGAGACCTGATCGAGCGCCTGCCTGCGTGCGCTCCAGCGCGGCGCCGTCAGGCAATTGCACGGCGACGAGCAGATAGCCCTGGTCCTCGATCGGCAGAAAGCCGGTCGGCACCCGCGCGAGCCCCCAGCCGGCAACCGCGATGATGACGAAAGCGACGATCGTCATCAGGCCGGCACGCGACACCATGCGGCCGATCAGGCGCGTCGTATCCGATGCTCGAGCCGGCCATAGACGGTATTGAAGCCGCGATAAGAACGCATTGCGCCGCTCCGGCGGCACCGGCGGGCGCAGCCACAGCGCGGACTGCGTCGGCTTGAGCGTCACCGCGTTGATGGCGCTGAGAGCAGCGCGGTCGCGGCGATCACCAGCGCGAACTGCGCATACATGCGGCCGGTGAGGCCGGGCAGGAATGCCGCCGGCAGGAACACCGACATCAGCACCAGCGTGATGCCGATGATCGGCCCCAACAGCTCGTTCATGGCGCGGATCGCCGCGTCATGGCCGTTCATGCCGCGCTCGATATTGTGCGCGGCGCCCTCGACCACGACGATGGCGTCGTCGACCACGATGCCGATCGACAGCACGATCGCGAACAGCGTCGAGAAATTCACCGTGAAGCCGAGCGCCCACATCGCGGCGAAGGCGCCGATGATGGTCACCGGCACGGTCGTCGCCGGCACCAGCATGGCGCGCCAGTCCTGCAGGAAGACCAAGATCACGATCAGCACGAGCACGGCCGCCTCGATCAGCGTCTTGTAGACCTCGTGGATCGAGGCGTTGACGAAGATCGTGGTGTCGAACGGCACCGCGTAGACGAGGCCCTGGGGGAAGTCGCGCGCCAGCGCCGCTCATCTTGGCTTTGACGGCCTGCTCCACGTTGAGCGCGTTCGCGCCGGGCGACTGGAAGATGCCGATGCCCGCGGCCGGCTTGCCGTTGAGCGTGAAAATCTGGCCGTAGGTCTGGGCGCCGAGCTCGACGCGGCCGATATCGCGCAGCCGCGTGACTTCGCCGTTATTGCCGGTCTTGACGATCACGTTCTCGAACTCGCCGACCTCGGCAAGGCTGCCCGGCGAGCTCGATGCGTGTACTGGAAATCGACGCCGGGCGGCGTCGGCGGCGCGCCGACCTGGCCGGCGGTCACCTGCTGGCTTTGCTGCTGCAGCGACTGCACCACGTCCTGGGCATTGAGGCTGCGCGCCTTCAGCTTGTCCGGATCGAGCCAGATGCGCATCGAATATTGGCCGGCGCCGAACACGTTGACGTTGCCGACGCCGGGCAGCCGCGACAGCTCGTCCTTGAGGCTTGATGGTGGCGTAGTTGGCGAGATAGAGGCTGTCGTAACGGCTTGTCGGGCGAGGTCAAGGTGACGAACAGCAGGATCGCGGTCGAGCGCTTCTGCACCGTGACGCCCTGCGCCTGCACCGCCTGCGGCAGCGACGCCAGCGCGCTCGAGACCCGGTTCTGCACCAGGATCTGCGCGTTATCGAGATTGGTGCCGATCTGAAAGGTCACGGTCAGCGTGTAGCTGCCGTCGCTGGCGCTGGTCGACTGCATGTACAGCATGTTCTCGACGCCGTTGACCTGCTGCTCGATCGGCAGCGCGACGGTGTCGATCAGGGTCTGCGCGCTGGCGCCCGGATAGCGGGTCGTCACCTGCACGGTCGGCGGCACGACGTCGGGATATTGCGCGATCGGCAGGCCGTAGAGCGCCACCGCGCCGATCAAAATCATCAGGATGGCGAGGACGTTCGCCAGCACCGGCCGCTCGATGAAGAATTTCGAGATCATCGCGATTCCGTTCCGTCATCCTGAGGCGGTCGCGCGAGCGGCCCTCGAAGGATGCACGGCCCGGCTGTCGCCCTTCGAGGCTCGCTCCGCCGCAGCTCAGGTGACGGCAGTGCCTCATCAGCGCTCGATTTGTCAGCCGTCGCTCATCGCCGCCGCTGTCTGCAGCTCGGCATCGACCTTCTGGCCCGGCATCGCGCGCATGATGCCGCCGACGACCACGCGGTCGTCCTTGGTCAAGCCCTTCTCGATCACGCGCAGGTCGCCGACCAGCTGACCGGTCTCGACCTTGCGCTGCTCGACGACGCTGTCCTTGTTGACGACGAGCACGTAGCGGCCGCCCTGGTCGCTGCCGAGCGCGACGTCCGGCACCAGCAGCGCCGGCTGCGGTTTGCGATGGAATGCGCACGCGCACGAAATAGCCCGGCAGCAGCGCGCGGTCGGCTGTTCGCCAGCATGGCGCGCGCGGCCAGCGTGCCGGTCGACGGATTGACGGTCGGCGCGACGTAATCGAGCTTGCCCTGGTGCGGATAGTCGGTCTCGGTCTGCAGCGCCGACCTCGACCGGCAGGCCGATGAGATCGGCGACGGTCTCGCCCCGGCTGCGCGAGATTGGCGCGCACCTCGAGCACATCGCGCTCGCTGGCGTTGAAATTCACATAGATCGGATCGAGCTGCACGATGGTGGCGAGCACCGTCGGCGAGCTGGCGCCGACCAGTTCGCCGATCGAGACCTGCCGCGCGGTGACGACGCCGTCGAACGGCGCGGTCACTTTGGTGTAGCCGAGATTGATCGCGGCCTGCTTGGTGTTCGCCTGCGCCTGCTGCAGATTGGCTTGCGCGCTGTCGCGGGTCGCCTGCGCCTGGTCGAGCGTCGCCTGAGCCGAGAACCTGCCGGCTGGCAAGATCGGCTTGGCGCTGTGTAGTCGGCCTCGCCTGCTTGAGCGTCGCCTGCGCGCCGGCCTCGGCGGCCTGCGCGGCGCTGACAGCTTCAGCTCGATAGGGCTGCGGCTCGATGGTGAACAGCGGCGCGCCCTTCTTGACGAAATCGCCGTCGGTGTAACTGATCTCCTGGACGAAGCCCTGCACGCGGGCGACCAGATCGACCGAGTTGACCGCGGCGGTGTTGCCGGTCGCCTCGAAATAGCGCGTGACCTCCTGCTCGACCGGCGCGGCCACGGTGACCTTCGGCGGCGGCGGCGCGGCGTATCGTTGTTCTGGCCGCAGCCGGCGACCGCAACGGCCGCGGCGAGCATCAGCATGACGCGCAGCGAACGCCGCCGGCGGTCATGGTCGAAGACCTCGTCAAAATCTTTAGACAGAAGCAATCGCGACGAAGCGACAGCCGGCCGACTACGATCCGATTTCAGCACGGACTTGGCAAGGCCAAACATCGCGCCAAAACGCAATCGGCGCCGCGAGGGCGCCGATTGTGACGATCGACTATGGGACTGCGCTGATCGAGCGGTTACGAACTCTGATCGAGCACCGTCACGGCGCGGCGGTTCTGCGACCAGCAGGAAATGTCGTCGCACACCGCGACCGGCCGCTCCTTGCCGTAGGAGATGGTGCGCATGCGCTGCGCCCGAGACGCCGCGCGAGACCAGATATTCGCGCACCGTCTGCGCGCGGCGGGCGCCGAGCGCGATGTTGTATTCGCGGGTGCCGCGCTCGTCGGCGTGGCCTTCGATGGTGAAGGCGTAGCGGTTGTAGTTGCTGAGCCACTGCGCCTGCTTGTCGAGCGTGGCGCGGGCCTGCTCGGTCAGCTCCGACGAGTCGGTCTCGAAGAACACGCGGTCGCCGACATTGACGACGAAGTCCTGCTGACTGCCGGGAGTCGCAGCCCCCGCCCCGCCCAGCGCCGCGGTCTGGTCAGCCTGCCTGCTTGGCGCAGCCCGCGATCGCAAGCGCTGCCACGATGACGGCCGCGAATTTGGCGCCGCGGATGATGCTCGCCACGTTCATTCCGGTGCCTCCATTGCTTCCGTCGCGACCGGACATGGTTGGTCTGGCCCGGGTCTAGCAGCGCCTTCGTTAAGCGAAGGTTCCGTCAACCTTGATGCAGCCTTACAAAGAAGCCTCGACCCCGCGCAACACCCGTGAAAGCTTTTGCAATGGTTAATGAGGCGTCAATGCGGCGAGGCGTGTGATGCCGCACGCCACGCTCACGACAAAAGCGGCGACCAGGCCGGATCGGACGCGAAGCTCGGCGTCGGCACCCGCTGCTGGTTGCGGCCCGCTGATATCGATCGTGAACAGCGACGGCCCGGGGCTGCCGACCGAGTCGCTGAAATACATGATGACCCGGCCGTTCGGCGCAAAGGTCGGCCCCTCGTTGTGGAAGCCCTCGGTCAGGATGCGCTCGCCGGAGCCGTCCGGCTTCATCACGCCGATGGCGAACTTGCTCGCGGCCTGCTTGGTGAAGGCGATGTAGTCGCCGCGCGGCGACCATACCGGCGTCGAATAGGTGCCGTCGCCGAAGCTGATGCGCTGCGCCGGCGCCGCCGGTCGCCGCCATGACGTAAATCTGCGGATGGCCGCCGCGGTCGGATTCGAAGCAGATCTGCGAGCCGTCGGGCGAATAGGACGGCGCGGTGTCGATCGCCTGGCGTGTTGGTCAGCCGCGTCGTCGCCTTGGAGCGCAGGTCCATGACGAAGAGGTTGGCGTTGGCGCCCTCCTGCAGGCTCATGATGACGCGCTGGCCGTCCGGCGAGAAGCGCGGCGCGAAGCTCATGCCGGGAAAGTTGCCGACGATCTCGCGCTGGCCGGTCTCGATGTTGAGCAGGATAGACGCGCGGATCGCCCTGGCCGTAGGCCATGTAGGTGATCTCCTGGGTCGAGGGCGAGAACCGCGGCGTGAGCACGAGTTCGTCGCCGCGCGTCAGATAGCGCACGTTGGCGCCGTCCTGATCCATGATGGCGAGCCGCTTGATGCGGCGCTCCTTCGGCCCGGTCTCGTCGACGAACACGACGCGGCTGTCGAAATAGCCCTTCTCGCCGGTGAGCCGCTCGTAGATGGCGTCCGAGATGATGTGGGCGATGCGGCGCCAGTTGTCGGGCGTGGTGAAATACTGCTGGCCGGCGAGCTGCTGGCCGGCCAGCACGTCCCACAGCCGGAATTCGGCTTTGAGCCGGCCGTCGCTCTGCCGCGTGACGCGGCCGGTGACCAGCGCCTGGGCGTTGATGGTGCGCCAGTCCGGGAAATGCGGCACGGCGTCGACGCTGGCGATCTTCTCGATGAAGGCCGCCGGATCGATCGGCGCGAACAGGCCGCTGCGCTGCAGGTTGGCGGTGATGATCTGGCGTCACCCCGCGCGCGGTGTCGTTGTCGCCGGGCGTCGCCGCCGAAGAAATTCGGAATCGCGATCGGCATCGGCTGGAAATTGCCCTCGGTGATGTCGAGGCGGATCACCGCGCCGGCGTGACCGCGCCGACAGCAACAAGCTGCCGGCGGCGCGCGCCGAGCGCCAGCGCGCGCCGGCGCGTCAACGAAACGATTGCAGGTTATGCGAGGAGCGTCATGATTGTTGAGTTCGTCTGATCAGCCGCCGAGCAGCTCATGCGGATCGAATTTGAGTTCAATGTCTTTCCACTGGTCGTAATGCTCGGGCCTGAGCATGGTGAACGGCTGGCACATCAGCAGCGCGCGCTTGGCGCTCTCGGCCAGCGCCGGCCCAAGCGCCGACGGCGGTGCCTTCGACCACGACCGGCTCCTGCGCCATGCGAGCCGTCCGGCTTGAACAAAACGCGCAGCACGACATAGAGCTTGGACGTTCGACGTCGACGCCGGCCGGCGGATTCCAGCATCTGGCGATACGCGCGCGCAGCGCATCGATCTCGCTCTGCGACAATTGCGCCGCGGCTGCCCAGTCGCGGCGCCGAGATTGGCGTGTCGTTGAGCGCTGTCGGCGGTCGCCACCTGGCGCTGCGGCTCGCGCTGGTCGAGCAGCGCCGCGACCTGGTTGGCGTCGAACTTCGGCGCGTCGCGTGCCGGCTTCTCGCGGCGTCGGCTTCTTCTTGTCGGCTTCGGCGGCTTCTTGGCGTCTTCCTTCTTCAAGGTCTCGGCGATCTGGTCGGGCTTGTAGGCTGCGGCGGCTTTCGGCTTGTCGGCGGTCTTCTGCGCCGGCTTCGGATCGGCGGCTTCGGCTATCGGGCTTGTCGGCTTCGCGGCTTTGGCTCGGGCTTCGGTTCGGCTGCGGCTTCGGCTTGCGGGCTTCGGCTGCGGTTCTTGCGGCTGCGGCGTTCGGTCTTGATCTCCGGCTTGTCGGCGACCTTGGGCGCCAGCTGCTCGACCGGCTTCGGCGCGTCGATCTTGTCGGCGAGCGGCTTCGGATTCGTCGACCTTCAGCTTCGGCGCGTTCTTGACGCCCTGCGTGAGCTGGGAGAAGTCCTTGTCGGAGATGAAAGCGACCGGCAGCGAAGCGACCGGCGGCGCCTCCATCGGCTGCGCCGAGATCGCGACCAGCCCCAGCGCCAGTGCGACGACATGCGCGATGCACGATATGGTCAGGCCGGCGCTTCATCCCCCGCCCTGCTCGACCTCGGTCACCAGCGCCACCCGGTGATAGCCGGCCGCCGACAGCCGGCCCATCACCCGCATCATCGTACCGTAGTCGACCTTCTTGTCGCCACGCACATAGATCTGCTCGTCGAGCCGGCGCCGCGGGCGTCGGTGATCGCCTTGAGCTTGGGCACCAGGTCGTCGATCTGGATTTCGGTGTTCTGCAGGAAAATCTGGCCCTGGACATTGACCGAGAGCGTGAGCGGCTCGTTGTCCTGCTCGAGCGCCTTGGCCTGGCTCTGCGGCAATTCGATCGGCACGCCGACCGTGAGCAGCGGCGCCGACACCATGAAGATGATCAGCAACACCAGCATGACGTCGACGAACGGCGTCACGTTGATCTCGCTCATGACCGCGCGGCGGCGGCCGCCGCGCCTGCCGCCCGACGCCGCGCGCTCATCGCACGCTCGCCGCCATATCCGCTCCCCTCACGCCGCGCTCGTCGATCTGCCGCGACAGGATCGCCGTGAACTCGTCGGCGAAGCCCTCCAGGCGCTGCGCCTGCCGGTTCACCTCGGTCATGAACTTATTATAGAAAATCGTCGCCGGGATGGCGGCAACGAGGCCGATTGCGGTCGCGAACAGCGCTTCGGCGATGCCCGGCGCGACCACCGCCAGCGAGGTGTTCTGCGAGGCCGCGATCGACTGGAAGCTGGTCATGATGCCCGCGACGGTGCCGAACAGGCCGATGAACGGGCCCGGCCGAGCCGACCGTCGCCAGCACCAGAAGCCGCCGCTCCATGTGCTCGACCTCGCGCGCGATGGCGACGTCCATCACCTTCTCGATGCGCATCTGCAGGCCGGCGAAGGAGCGGGCATGGCCCTCGAGGCTGCGCTTCCATTCGCGCATCGCGGCGACGAACAGCGCGCCGGTCGAATGGCCCGGCTTGGCGGCCAGCGACTTGTACAGTTCCTCGAGCGACTGGCCCGACCAGAACGCCTGCTCGAAACTGTCGCCGGCGCTTGCGGATCCGCGAAAACAGCAGGGTCTTGTCGATCGCGATCGCCCAGACCCAGACCGAGCAGACCAGCAGCCCGACCATCACCAACTTGACGATCCAGTGGGCGTGCCAGAACAGGTGGAACAGCGACAGGTTCGGACGATGTCAACGGCGCGACCGACGGCGCGATGTCGGCAGGGTTCATGGGGCGTCCTTTCGGCGGTCCGACCGCGAACGGTCAAAACGGCAGCCGGCCATGACCGGAGCGGCGCACCGGCGCTGGACCAAAGGGCATGACAGGCAGCCGCATCGCGCGCGCCGACCAAGACCCGAAATTTCGCGAGGACCCGAGCCGGACCCGCCACCGGCCGGACCGAAATCATCGCGAAACTTGTCCAAACTAGGGCGCAACCCCGGTCGTTCGCGGCTAACGAAGCCCGATTGTGCTTAATGGGGGGTTAATGCCGCAGGCGCAGCGGATGTCCGAAGCGCAGGACGCCGACCAGCGGTCGACCATCGCAAAGGCACGGCCGGCCGCTCACCAGTCGGCGGACGGCTCGCAGCTGTGAGCGGGATCTGCGTCAGCCTGCGGCTGCGGGCCGTCGGCTCGGCGGCGCGATTGCGGCGCTCGGCCATGAACTGATCGAACTCGGTCCTGTCCTTGGCAAAGCGCAGCCGCTCGAGGAACTCGCTGAACTCGCGCTGCTCCTCTTCCAGCCGCCGAGCGTCTCGGTGCGATAGTCGTCGAAGGCGCGGTTGCCGCTCGACGGCGGCGCCGCCCCACCAGTTGCCGCCGCGCGCGCGGTCCATCTTGGCGCGCACGCGATCCATCTTCTCCTGCATGCGATCCATCTTGCGTTCATGCCGTAGCCGGCCCATCGCCGCTCGATGGCCGATGCCAGCATCCCATTCGTCCGCTCCCGATCATGAAGGCGAGGATGACGAGGCCCGAGCGGCCACCACGCGATGAAGCCCAGGATCATCAGAGCGATCCAGGCCGGCTTGCCGAATTCATCGAGCTTTGCTGCGATGGGCATGGGCCACCTCACGTGTGAATGTAAATAACATTTACATCGCACGTCTGCCGACTGTCAAGGGGCGGTGCAAAAGATCAGCCGCTGCGGCTCAGCTGGCGCTTAAGTCGTACCGATGCCGCTTTGCGCTTCCGGCAGACCGAGCCCGCGCAGATAGACCAGCACGCCGGCCTCCAGCAGTTCCTCCGGCGACATCGGCAAGGTGCGCCGCGCCGCATCGCCGCGGCCGAACAGCGAGGCGATGCCGTGCGCCATCGCCCAGATATGCAGCGCCACCATCAGCGCCGGCGGGCGCCGCTGCGGCGGCATCTGCGCGCAGAGCTTTTCGGCAGCGCCGCGCAACACCGCGAAGGCGCGGTCGCCGGCGTCGCGCAATTCCGGGCTGGTGTCCGGCGGAATGCCGGCCTCGAACATCGCCGAATAATAGGCCGGCTCGGTGCGGGCGAACTCGAGATAGGCCTTGCCGAGCCGGTCGAGCGCCGCGAACGCATCGGGACGGCCGTCGTCCCAGGCGCGCGCCAGCGCCGCCTCGAACTGCTCGAAGCCGCGCAGCGCGACGCTGGCCAGAAGTTCGTCGCGGTCGCGGAAGTGCCGATACGGCGCGGCCGGACTGACGCCGGCCCAGCGCGCGGCCTCGGCGAAGGTGAAGCCGGCCGGCCCTTTCTGCGCGATCAGTTCCAGCGCGGCGCGGATCAGCGCCTCGCGCAGATTGCCGTGGTGATAGCCGCGCGGGCCGTCGCTCGCCGTCCTTCGACCAGCTCATGTAAATAGCTTTTACATGAGCTGCGCGCGCAGCGTCGATGCGACGCGGCGCCGTTCAGGCGCGCCGGCGCGGCGCGCGCCGCCAGCGGCAGCCGGTCGAACAGCATCGGGCCGTCGTCGGGCTGCGGCGCCTTCGATCGACAACAGCCGCAGCTTGGTGCGGACGCCGCCCGGCGCCGAGAAACCGCCGGTCTTGCCGCCGGCCGCCAGCACCCGATGGCAAGGCACGATGATCGGGAACGGATTTTGCGCCGAGCGCCTGCGCCGACCTCGCGCGCCAGAGTGCGGTCGCCCAGCCGCTCGGCGATTTCGCCGTAGGTCAGCGTCGCGCCGGCGGGGATGCGTGCGGGCGACGTCATAGACGCGGCGGTTGAAGTCCGGCACGCGCTTGCAGTGTCGAGCGGCACGTGGCTCAGGTCGCGCGGCTCGCCGGCGAGCAGCGCGACGATATCGTCGATGGCGCGCTGCACGTCCGCCGGCGGCAGCGGCCTCGCGCGCGGCCGGAAAGCGCCGCAGCAGGCGATTGCGGGTGGCGCGTTCGTCGCGTTCCGGAAACTGCACGCCGGCGATGCCGCGCGCGCTCCAAACGATGCCGCAGCGGCCGATCGCCGTTTCGAATAGTGCAAAGCCAAGATCGCTCATGATCGCACGCAATATAATGCACGGCGCCGTCGCAGCCACCCGATTTCTGACCGCACGCTCAGACGGTTCAGGCCTGCGCCGCGTCCTGATCGGCCTTCATGGCGATGCGCAGCGGCTTCGGGATCGGCCGCGCCCGGCCGCCGGTGATGAAGGCGACGCGCACATGCGCCTCGACCAGAAGCTCGTCGCCGCGCATGACGCGCTGGCGCACCGTGATGGAGGCGCCCTTCACCTCCTCCGGCTCGGTGACGACCTCGAGCACGTCGTCCATCCGCGCGGGCTTGCAGAAAATCGATGTGTCATCGAGCGCACCACGAAGGCAAATCCCGGCGCCTCCTGCTCGGCCGCCTCGAACAGCGCGCGGTGGTCGGCGCCGATCAGCCGCAGATAATTGGTCCGGCCGCGCTCCATGTAGCGCAGATAATTGGCGTGATAGACGATGCCGGTGAAGTCGGTGTCCTCGTAATAGACGCGCACCGTGAGCACGTGGCGGCCGTCGCGGATTTCGCCGTCGAGGGGGAAGCTGCAGCGTTCATCGCGCACTTGCTATCTCCACGGCACCCGCCCGTCGATCGCGTGCTCCCAGTTCTCGGCCGTCGAACTGCTCGAGCTTCGAGCGCCGCGACATCGACGCCGTCGAGGCAGCGCACGTTGACGTCGATCTTGTCCGGGTCGGAGCGCGGCACGTAGAACGGATGGATGCCGCAGGTGGCGCAGAAGGTGTGCTGCGCGACGCCGGTGTTGAACCGATAGGTCGTCAGCGCGTCCTTGCCGCTGCAGCAGCTCGAACTGCTCCGGCGCACGATGAGATGCAGAAAGCCCTTCTTGGTGCAGATCGAGCAATTGCAATCGGTGACGCGCGACAAGGTCTGCCGTCACGCGGAACCGCACCCGCCCGCAATGGCAGCCGCCTTCGTAGGTTTGACGGCATGGCGTCAGTCATCCTCGTCCGACCCGAACAACCCGAACTGCGCCGGATCGCGCGCCGGCTCGGGCAGGCCGAGATGGCGGAAGGCGTGGCCGGTGATCAGCCGGCCGCGCGGCGTGCGCTGCAGGAAGCCGCACTGGATCAGATAGGGCTCGATGATGTCCTCGATGGCGTCGCGCGGCTCCGACAGCGCGGCGGCGATCGTCTCGACGCCGACCGGGCCGCCGCCGTAGTTCGACGGCGATGGTCGTGAGATAGCGCCGGTCCATGGCGTCGAGCCCGGCGGCGTCGACTTCGAGCGCCGCCAGCGCCTTGTCGGCGACGCGCGCGGTCGATCGCCGCCGCGCCGGCGACGGCGGCGAAATCGCGCACGCGGCGCAGCAGCCGCCCGGCGATGCGCGGCGTGCCGCGCGCGCGCCGGGCGATCTCGTTCGCGCCGTCCGCGGTCACGCCGATGCCGAGCACGCGCGCGCCGCGATTGACGATCTGTTCGAGCTCGGCCTCGGTGTAGAAATTGAGCCGCATCGGAATGCCGAAGCGGTCGCGCAGCGGATTGGTCAGCAGCCCGGCGCGCGTGGTCGCGCCGACCAGCGTGAACTTGGCGAGATCGATCTTCACCGAGCGCGCCGCCGGCCCCTCGCCGATGATGAGATCGAGCTGAAAATCCTCCATCGCCGGATAGAGGATTTCCTCGACCGCCGGATTGAGCCGGTGGATCTCGTCGATGAACAGCACGTCGCGCTCTTCGAGATTGGTGAGCAGCGCCGCGAGATCGCCGGCCTTGGCGATCACCGGCCCCGAGGTGGCGCGGAAATTGACGCCGAGCTCGCGCGCCACGATCTGCGCCAGCGTGGTCTTGCCGAGGCCGGGCGGGCCGACGAACAGCACGTGATCGAGCGCCTCGCGCCGCGCCCCGCGCCGCTTCGATGAACACGCGCGAGATTCTCGCGCGCCTGCTCCTGGCCGATGAACTCGGCGAGCCGCTGCGGGCGCAGCGACGCTTCGGCGGCGTCTTCCTCGCGGCGCTCGGGCGTCACCAGCTTGCGGTCCGGGACTGCGCTCATCGTTCCGGCCCCCGGCTGTATTTGTTGGGCAGCAATTCGCCGATCGGCACCACCGCCGGCGACTTGCCGTTCGGCACGATCACGCGCGCCTTCGGATCGTAATCGAAGATCAGTTCGCGGCAGGCGCCGCAGGGCGACACCACGGCGATGGCCTGATCCTTTTCGTCCGGCGGCGGATGGCGCACCGCGACGATGGTCTCGATTCCGGCATCGCCGAGTTCGACGAAGGCGCGGCCGAGCGCCACCGCCTCGGCGCACACCGCCATGCGGCCGAGATAAGCGTCGAGATTGACGCCGGTGAAGATTTTTCCCGAGCGCGTGCGCAACGCCGCGCCGACCTCCTGCCAGTCGTCGCGATAGCGCTGCTTGATCGCCGCCGTCGCGGCCGCGATCAGTTCCCTATCCGCGCTGCTCAGTTTCGCCGGCCGTTTCAAGTCGCCAGCCTCCGTAGGGTCGGCATTGCGCTGGCTCCGCCGCATGGGTTCGTTCGCGGCGGGAGCGGGCGCAATGCCCACGCGACCAGAGCTTGCCGCGTGGGCAAAATCGCGGATGCGCTCAAGTTACTTTCTAGGCCGCGGCCGGCGATTTTCGCCCACCCTACGGACTCGCTTCACTTCGCCAGTTCCTTCAGCCCGAGCCGGATCAGCGTCTTGACCTCGGCGCCCGTCGCCGGCGCTGCGCGCCGCCGCGGCGATGGCGGCGGCGGCCTGCGGCTGGGCGTAGCCGAGATTGACCAGCGCCGAGACCGCGTCGGTGACCGGCTGCGGCGCGCGCTTCTCGTCGAGCGCGCCGGAGAGCCGCACCAGCGCCGGATCGATATCGGTATAGGCCGGCGCCTTGTCCTTGAGTTCGGTGACGATGCGCTCGGCGACTTTCGGCCCGACGCCGGGCGTGCGCGCCACCATCGCCTTGTCGCGCATCGCGATGGCGGACGCGAGTTCGGCCGGCTTGAGCGTGCCGAGCACCGCCAGCGCGACCTTGGTGCCGACGCCCTGCACGGTCTGCAGCAGCCGAAACCATTCGCGCTCGACGTCGGTACGAAAGCCGAACAGCCGGATCTGGTCCTCGCGCACATGCGTCTCGATCGAGAGCGTCGCGGCCTCGCCGGCGCGCGGCAGCTCCTGCAATGTGCGCGCCGAGCAATGCACCAGATAGCCGACGCCGTTGACGTCGAGGATGACGAAATCCTCGCCGTAGCTGTCGATCACGCCTTTGAGCTTGCCGATCATCCGCGCGCCTTCTCCTCCCCCGCAAGCGGGGGAGGTGGCGAGCGAAGCGAGCCGGTGGGGGTCGGTCCAACGCTTGCGCGAGCGATGAGGCCGCAAGCCCCTCCCTCCCTCCCCGCAAGCGGGGAGGAAAAAACCAATGTTGAGCTTGCCGATCATCGCGCGGCCACCCTCAGCATGACGCTCTGCCGGTGGTGCGCATGCGTCACCGCGATGGCGAGCGCATCGGCGGCGTCGTCAGAGCCGGGATCGGCCTTCGGCAGCAGCACGCCGATCATCATGCGCACCTGCGCCTTGTCGCCGTGGCCGGCGCCGACGATGCTCTTCTTCACCAGGTTCGGCGCGTATTCGGCGACCGGCACGCCGGCCTTCGCCGGCACCACCATGGCGATGCCGCGCGCCTGGCCGAGCTTGAGGGTCGCCCTGGCGTCCTTGTTGACGAAGGTCGCCTCGACCGCCGCCTCGTCGGGCCGGAATTCATCGAGGATGCGCATCAGCCCGTCGTGGATGACCAGAGCCGCGCCGCCAGCGCCTCCCGGTCGTCGGTCGTCACCGAGCCGCAGCCGAGAAAGCTCAGCCGGTTGCCGGCAATCTCGACCACGCCCCAGCCGGTGCGGCGGAGCCCCGGATCGATGCCGAGAATGCGAATCGGACGGTCCATCGTGCCTTGGTGATAGACCCGCCGCCGCCCGTGGGCAAAGTGTTCACGGCGGTATGATTCGTCATTATGGCCGATCATGCCTAGCATTCCGGCAGCATGCCGGGACCACGCTCCAAAAAACGCCGGGCCATCATCATCGGCGGCTCGATGTCGGGCCTGTTCAGCGCGGCGTTCCTGCGCCAGATCGGCTGGGAGTGCCGACGTCTACGAGCGCTCCGGCGTCGAACTGGTCGGCCGCGGCGCCGGCATCACCACGCATCCGGAATTGCTCGCAGCGCTGGAAGCAAGCGGCGCCGGCACCGCGACCTCGGCATCGAAGTGGCGAAGCGCATCGCCATCGACCGGGACGGCCGCATCATCGCCGAGCGGCCGCTGCGGCAAATCCTCACCTCATGGGACCGCCTGCAACGCCTGCTGCGCGCCACCATCGATCCCGCGCACTACCATCTCGGCTGGGCATTCGAGCGCGTCGAGCAGGACGGCAGCGGCGTGCGCGTGCACTTCAACGGCGGCCGCGTCGAGGAGGCCGACATCCTGATCGGCGGCGACGGCATCCGCTCGAGCGTGCGCGGCCAGGTCGCGCCCGAGCTGCAGCCGATCTATGCCGGCTATTACATCTGGCGCGGCGCGCCGAACGAGGCCGATCTCGTCGCCGAAGACGCTGAAGGAAATCTTCCCGTATTTCGTGTTCTACCTGCCGCCGCGGCAGGAAGTCATCACCTACCCGATCGCCGGCTTCAACGACGACCTCCGGCCCGGCCACCGCCGCTACAATTTCATCTGGTATCGCGTCGCCGACGCCGCGCGATTGCGCGAGATGAATGTCGACGAGAACGGCACGCAGCACGAATTCTCGGTGCCGCCGCCGCTCATCCGCAAGGATCTGATCGCGCAATGCACGCCGACGCGCGCGAGATCATGCCCGAGGTGATGCTCGACTGCGTGATGACGATGAAGCAGCCGTTCATCACGCCGATCTACGATTTCACCGCGCCGCGATCGTGTTCGGCCGCGTCGCCATGGTCGGCGACGCCGCCGCCAATGCCGCGCCCGCATATGGGCTTCGGCGTCGCCAAGGCCGGCAACGACGCGCAGGCGCTGGCGAGGCGCTGCGCGACCACGACGACATCGACACGGCGCTCGCAGGCCTACAACGCCGAGCGCCAGCCGATCGGCAACACCATCGTCATGCACAGCCGCAAGCTCGGCACCCATATGGGCGTCGACCTCAAGACCGACGAAGACCGCCGCATGCACGAGCTGCTGCAGAGCGACGGCGCGATGATGGACTGGATCGCGGTGCCGAATTTCCTGGACGCCTACAAATGAGCGAACTGCCGCAGCCCGATTACGCGCGCAACATGCGCGCTCGTCGGCCACTCCGATCAGGGCGGCCGGCGCCGACGGCGTGCAGATCATGGTGCATCGCGGCCACGCCTATGTCGGCCACATGTTCTCGAAGGGCTTCTCGATCGTCGACGTGCGCGATCCGAAGAATCCGCGCGCGGTGAATTATCTCGCCGGCGCCGCCCGACACCTGGAACATCCATCTGCAAACCCACGGCGACCTGCTCCTGGTCATCAACGCCAAGGACATGTTCGCCGCCGCCGAATTCGCCGACGAGAAGGCCTATTACAAGGGCCAGCTCGGCAAGGTGGTCGGCACCGCGGAAGCCAAACCGCGAAACCGCGCGCGACTGGACCGCGGGGCTCGCGGTCTACGACATTTCGCAGCCCGCCGCGCCGCGCCGCATCGGCTTCATGCCCGTCGAAGGCGGCGGCATCCACCGCGTCTGGTACACCGGCGGCCGCTGGGCCTATGCCTCGGCGCTGCTCGACGGCTTCACCGACTACATCTTCATCACCATCGACATGAGCGATCCGGCGAAGCCCGCGCGAGGCCGGCCGCTGGTGGATTCCCGGCATGAACGCAGGCGGCCGGCGAGACGCCGGACTGGGCCGCCGACCAGCCGCTTCGGCTTGCATCATGCCGATCATCCACGGCGACACCGCCTATGCGGCGTGGCGCGACGCCGGCATGGTGGTGCTCGACGTCGCCGACCGCACGCAGGCCGAAACTGATCGCGCATCGCGACGGCGCGCCGCCGTTCGGCGGCGGCACGCACAATTGCCTGCCGCTGCCGGACCGCGATCTCCTGGTCGTGCTCGACGAGGCCGTGCTCGACCATCAGGAGGACGGGGTCAAGAATATCTGGTGTTCGACAATCGCGACAGGACCAATCCGCGATGCATCGCGACGTTCCCGCAACCCGCGCGAGGCCGACTACAAGAGCAAGGGCGGCCATTTCGGCCCGCATAATATTCACGAGAACCGGCCCGGGCAGTTTCGTCAGCTCGCAGTTCGATCTTTGCGACGTATCAGAATGCCGGCGTGCGCGTGTTCGACATCCGCGACCCACACCGGCCGAAGGAAATCGGCGCCTGGGTGCCGCCGGCGCCGGCGCGCATGATGGACCACCGCCCGAACCGCGCGCGGGTGATCCAGTCCGCCGACGTGTTCGTCGACGCCGCCGGGCTGATCTATGCGACCGACTACAACGCCGGCCTGCTTCATTCTGGAATACGGCGGATGATGTCGCGGGTTGCGTCCGGACGATGTCGTCGAGATGAAAATCTGACCGAGTAAACGGCGATCACGCGCTCATCTTGCTGCATCAGCGCGTCCGAGACCTCGAAATTGGCATAGACGTTCTGCACGTCGTCGTGGTCGTTGAGATTGTCGATCAGCTTGAGCAGCTTCTCGCCCTGCTCGTCGTCGACCGCGACGGTGTTCTGCGGCCGCCAGACCAGCGACGCCTTGCGCGGCTCGCCGAACTTGGCTTCCAGCGCCTTGGCGACCGCGCCGAACTGATCCTGCGCGGCGTAAATCTCGTGGCCGTTTTCGCTCGAGACCACGTCGTCGGCGCCGGCTTCGAGCGCCGCCTCGAACATCGCGTCGGCGCTCGCGGCCTTGGCGTCGTATTCGATGACGCCGACATGGTCGAACATGAAGGAGACCGCGCCGGTCTCGGCGAGGTTGCCGCCGCTCTTGGTGAAGGTGGCGCGCACTTCGCCGGCGGTGCGGTTGCGGTTGTCGGTCAGCACCTCGACGATCACCGCGACGCCGCCCGGGCCGTAGCCCTCGTAGCGGATCTCCTCGTAGTTCTCGGCGTCGCCGCCGGTCGCCTTCTTGATGGCGCGCTCGATATTGTCCTTCGGCATGTTTTCGGCGCGCGCCGCGATGATCGCGGCGCGCAGGCGCGGATTCATGGCCGGGTCGGGCAGTGCCGAGCTTGGCCGACGACGGTGATTTCGCGCGCCAGCTTGCCGAACAGCTTGGACTTCACCGCATCCTGCCGCCCCTTGCGGTGCATGATGTTCTTGAACTGTGAATGTCCGGCCATGGCGTCTCCGTCTTCGTGCGTTGCGGGCGCGCAGACAATCAGCCGCGCGCCGTCGGCATAGATGCGAGCGCGCATGCGCGCAAGATCGAAGTGACGGCGTCGCGCTCGGCGACTCAAGCCCAGAACGCCGGCGCTGCCTGTTCCAGGCAGCCGCCGAGCCGCACCGCGGCGACGCGCGTCGGCAAGCCCGGTCGCCGGATCGGTTTCGACCGCGACGCCGCACAGCGTCGCCGCGCCCGATCGCCGGCTCGAAGCGCGACGACGGAATTTCGCGCAGGAACCGCTGCAGCGGCTCGTCCTTGGCCATGCCGATCACCGAATCGTAGTCGCCGGTCATGCCGACATCGCTCATGAAGGCGGTGCCGCCCGGCAGGATGCGCAGATCGGCGGTCGGCACATGGGTATGGGTGCCGACCACGAGGCTGGCGCGGCCGTCGCAGAAATGGCCCATCGCCTGCTTCTCGCTGGTCGCCTCGCCGTGCATGTCGACGATGATGGCGTCGGCGCCGTCGCCGAGCGGACAGGCGGCAAGCTCGCGCTCGACCGCGGCGAACGGATCGTCGAGCGGGTCCATGAAGATGCGGCCCATGGCGTTGACGACCAGCGCGCGCGCGCCGTTCTTGGCTTCGACCATCGCCGCGCCGCGGCCGGGCGTGCCGGGCGGATAGTTGATCGGCCGGATCAGCCGCGGCGCGCGCTCGATGAAGACCAGCGCCTCCTTCTGGTCCCAGGCGTGATTGCCGAGCGTGACGGCGTCGGCGCCGGCGTCGAGCAATTCGCGATAGATGCGTCTCGGTGATGCCGAAGCCGCCGGCGGCGTTCTCGCCGTTGACCACGACGAGATCGAGCTTCCAGTCGCGCACCAGGCCCGGCAGGCGCTCGTAGACGACGGTGCGCCCGCTGCGGCCGACGACGTCGCCGACGAACAGAATGCGCATGCTCAGACGCCTCGCAGATCGATCACCTCGCGCTCGGTTAGCACGAGATCGAGCCGCTCGTCGCGCGGCGTCGTCGGCACCTGCGGGAACTTCCTGGGCGGCGAAGGCGATGCCGACCGCGGTGACCGGCTTGCGCGCGCGCAGCCGGGCGATGGTCATGTCGTAATAGCCGGCGCCGTAGCCGATGCGGTGGCCGGCGCGGTCGAAGGCCAGCAGCGGCACGAGCAGGATGTCGGGATCGACCTCCGGCGCGTCGGGCTTCGGCTCGCGGATGCCCCATTGGCCGCGATCGAGCGGCGCGCCCGAACTCCCAGGCGCGCATGATCAGCGGCTTGCCGCGCCCGGCGATCGCGGGCAGCGCCAGCCGCGCGCCGGCCTCGGCGAGCTTCTGCATCAGCGGCAGCGGATTGATCTCGCTCTTGAGCGGCATGAAGCCGGAGACGATCACGCCCGGCGCGATCGGCAGCGGAAACGCCGCGCGGCGATCGCCTCCGCCGCCGCCTTGCGTGCCTCGGCGGGCAGCGCGTCGCGCCGCGCCAGCGCGGCGCGCGCAGTTCGACTTTCGTCTGCGAGACGCGATCCGACACTTCGCCGTCACCGACAGTGCCGCGCTCGGCGCGGGCATCGAAGGGTGACGGATGCAAGTCATGGCCATGGCGGCAGAGTCGAAAGAGTGCGGAGCCGCGCCGGCCGTTGGAGCGCTCGATCCCGGGTTCCCTACGAAAGTAGGTGGGCGCCATGTGACCGAACCCACGAGCCCGGCCAGGGACAGCTCCCTTCAGGATCGATAAGGCCCCGGGGATTTGGCTCCTGACGCACCGCGCAGCCCCGCACCGCCAATGTAATGCGCGATAGGCGGCGCCGCGCCATCCACCCGCGAGCGGGAGCGACTAGCCCAGCTGCCACGGTTGCCGACGGTCTGGTTGAGCTTCTGGTGATGCCCTCGATGCGCTCGGCGGCGGCGGTGAGCGCGGCGGCGACCGCGGCCTGCGCGGTTTGCTCGCGATCGGCCGCCGTCGGCCCGCGCGTCCTGCAAGGCGGCGAGCTCCTCCTCGAGCTGCTTGATGCGGCGCGCATCTCGGCGAGCTCGTCGGCGACGGTGAGCGCCGCCATGACGGTGAGCCGCGTATCGCCGATCTCGCCGAACTTCGCTGCGCAAGCCCTCGATGCGCGCGTCGAGGTCGCGCGCGAGATTCATGAGATGGCCTTCCTGGCCGTCCTCGCAGGCCATGCGGAACTGCCGGCCGTTGATGGTGACGCTGACCTGGGCCATCGCTCACCTCGCTCCGCTGCGGCCGACGCCGCGCTTTCGAGCTCAGCCGTCGGACTCCAGCACGCCGCGGATCGTCTCGATCGCCTGTCGATCCGCTGCGCGACCTCGCGGTTGGCGGTTTCGAGCGCGCGCGAGCGGGCGGTCGCCTGATCGAGCTCGCCGGCGAGCCGCGCGCGATCGGTGCCGAGCGCGTGGACCTGGTCGGCCAGCGCCTGCCTCGCCGCGATCGGCTTCGCTGCCGCCGCTCGGCCGCCGCCTCCAGCGCATCGAGCGCCAGCGCCAGGCGCCGGCTCGCCATCTCGATCGAATCGGTGTCGCTCATGCGACCTTCCGCTGCGCCATCGCGCACGATCGCGCCGAGGTGAAAATTGTGCGACGGCAATTATTTACGGAAGGAACCTTACGTCGTATCGAGCTAGAGCGTCAACGCTCTGACGCGCGACCGTGCGCGCTGCCTGTGCATGACGCGCGCGGCGCGCGGCCACGCAATTGACTCAAGGGTCGCCGCGTGCTATCTGTGCGCCGCTCTGTTCCACGTGACCGCGGCCGTTCTTGCATCCGCGCCGCGTCTTGGCCAGTCCCATGACCATGCCGGACCGCTTCTCGCGGCGAGCACAACCCTCGCCCAGCCTCACCGCGTTCCCGCCGCCGCGCACGAACCCGATCGCGCGCGCGCATCACGACCGCATGGCCAACGCCATCCGCGCGCTGGCGATGGACGCGGTCGAGCAGGCCAAAGTCCGGCCATCCCGGCCTGCCGATGGGCGCGGCCGACATCGCCACCGTGCTGTTCACGCGCTTCCTCAAATTCGATCCGGCCGATCCGGACTGGCCCGACCGCGACCGCTTCGTGCTCTCGGCCGGCCACGGCTCGATGCTGCTCTACGCGCTGCTGTATCTGCTCGGCTACGAGACGATGACGATCGACGAGATCAAGCGCTTCCGCCAGCTCGGCTCGCTGACGCCCGGCCATCCCGAACACGGCCACACGCCCGGCGTCGAGACCACCACCGGCCCGCTCGGCCAGGGCCTTGCCAATGCGGTCGGCATGGCGATCGCCGAGCGCCATCTCGCGGCGCTGTTCGGCGGCGAGCTCGTCGATCACACGACCTATGTGCTCGCCTCCGACGGCGACCTGATGGAAGGCATCAGCCAGGAGGCGATCGCGCTCGCCGGGCCACCTGAAGCTGAAGAAGCTCATCGTGCTGTTCGACGACAACGGCATCTCGATCGACGGCCCGCTTACGCTCGCCGACTCCGTCGACCAGGTGAAGCGCTTCGAGGCCGCCGGCTGGGCGGCCACGCGCATCGACGGCCACGATCCGGCGGCGATCGCCGCCGCGATCGAAGCGGCCAAGAAAGTCCGACCGGCCGTCGCTGATCGCCTGCCGCACCACCATCGGCTTCGGCGCGCCGAACAAAGGCGGCACCGAAAAGGCCCACGGCTCGGCGCTCGGCGCCGAAGAGATCGCGGCGGCGCGCGAAAAGCTCGGCTGGAGCGCGCCGCCGTTCGAAATCCCCGCCGCGATCCTCGAGCGCTGGCGCGCGGCCGGCGCGCGCGGCAAGCCGACGCGGCTGGCGTGGGAAGAGCGCCTCGCCGCGCTCGATCCGACAAGCGCGCCGAGTTCGAGCGCCGCACACGCGGCGAGCTGCCGGCCAAACTCGGCGCCGCGGTGCGCGATGTCAAAGCAGAAGCTCGCGCAAACGCCGAAGGAGATCGCGACCCGCTCCGCGTCAGAATTCGCGCTCGAGGCGCTGACCGTCGGCGCTGCCGGAAATGGTCGGCGGCTCGGCCGACCTCACCGGCTCCAACAACACCCGCACCAAGGCAATGAAGCCGATGAGCGCCGCGGACTATGCCGGCCGCTTCATCCATTACGGCGTGCGCGAGCACGGCATGGCGGCGGCCATGAACGGCATGGCGCTGCACGGCGGCATCATCCCCTATTCCGGCACGTTCCTGGTGTTCGCCGATTATTGCCGGCCGGCGATCCGGCTCGCCGCGCTGATGGGCCAGCGCGTCATCCATGTGATGACGCACGATTCGATCGGGCTCGGCGAGGACGGCCCGACGCACCAGCCGGTCGAGCATCTCGCCGCGCTGCGCGCCATCCCCAACCTCAAGGTGTTCCGGCCGTGCGACGCGGTCGAGACCGCTCGAGTGCTGGCAGCTGGCGCTGGAAGTCGAAGAACGGCCCGAGCGTGCTGGCGCTGACGCGGCAGAACCTGCCGCAGCTGCGCCAGGGCTTTGACGAGCACAACCGCTGCGCGCTCGGCGCCTACGAGCTGATGGCGGCCGACGACGAGCGGCGGTCGGTGTCGCTGTTCGCCTCCGGCTCGGAAGTCGCCATCGCGGTCGCGGCCAAAAAGCTCCTGGCCGAGCAGCGCGTCTCGGCGCGCGTCGTCTCGGTGCCGTGCTTCGAGCTGCTGCTGGCCGCGCCGGAAGCCAAGCGCGCGGCGATCGATCGGCAACGCCAAGGTCAACGTCGCGGTCGAAGCCGGCATCCGCCAGGGCTGGGACGCCATCATCGGCTCGGACGGCACTTTTGTCGGCATGACCGGCTTCGGCGCCAGCGGGCCCTACAAGGACCTTTACCAGCATTTCGGCATCACAGCCGAAAAGGTGGCCGAGGCGGCGCTGGCGCGATTGAGTAAGTCCTAGATCGATATATAAAAAGTCTTAGATAAGGGATGCCGGCGCTGCGCATTGCCTAACCCCCGCCCGCGCGGGACGGTTGGAGGGACGGGCGCGGTGTCGAAGGGAGACCGGGAATGTCGGTTCGCGTTGCCATCAATGGGTTCGGCCGCATCGGCCGCAACATCCTGCGCGCCATCGTCGAGGCCGAGCCGCAGGGACATCGAGGTCGTCGCCATCAACGATCTCGCGCCGGTCGAAACCAATGCGCACCTGCTGCGCTACGACTCCGTGCACGGCCGCTTTCCCGGCGAGGTGACGGTCAAGGGCGACACCATCCATTGCGGCAACGGCGCCATCAAGGTCACCGCCATCAAGGACCCGGCGCCAGCTGCCGTGGAAAGAGCTCGGCATCGACGTCGCGCTCGAATGCACCGGCATTTTCACGTCGAAGGACAAGGCCGCGGCGCATCTCAAAGCCGGCGCCAAGCGCGTGCTGGTCTCGGCGCCGGCCGACGGCGTCGACCTCACCGTCGTCTATGGCGTCAACCACGACAAGCTGACCAAGACGCACACCGTCGTCTCCAACGCCTCGTGCACCACCAACTGCCTCGCGCCGGTCGCCAAGGTGCTCAACGACGCCGTCGGCATCGACAAGGGCTTCATGACCACGGTGCACTCCTACACCAACGATCAGCCCTCGCTCGATCAGGTGCACAAGGACCTCTACCGCGCGCGCGCCGCGGCGCTCAACATGATCCCGACCTCGACCGGCGCCGCGAAAGCGGTCGGCCTGGTGCTGCCGGAACTCGCCGGCCGGCTCGACGGCGTCGCCATCCGCGTGCCGACGCCGAACGTCTCGGTGATCGACTTCAAGTTCGTCGCCAAGCGCGCGACCACCAAGGACGAGATCAACGCCGCGGTGAAGCGCGCCGCCGAGCAGCAGCTCAAGGGCATCCTCGGCTACACCGACGCGCCCAACGTCTCGAGCGACTTCAACCACGACCCGCATTCCTCGATCTTCCACATGGACCAGACCAAGGTGATGGACGGCACGCTGGTGCGCGTGATGTCGTGGTACGACAACGAGTGGGGCTTCTCCAACCGCATGATCGACACCGCGGTGGCGATGGGCAAGCTCGCCTGACCGCGCTGCGGCGCCGGGGCGTGTGAAACCATGAGTGATCTTGCCGTTGCGATCATCGCCGTCCCGGTCGCGGACCAGCACCGCGCGCGCGATTTTTATCGCGACAAGCTTGGCTTCCACATTATCACCGAGCATCCCGGCGTCATGGGCAACGGCCGCGACTGGATTCAGCTCGCAGCCCCAGGCGGCGGCTCGGGCATTACGCTGGTCAACTGGTTCGAGACGATGCCGGCTGGCTCATTGCGCGGTCTTGTCATCGAAACCAGCGACATTGAAGCCGACCACGCCCGTCTGCGTGAGGCCGACGTTGCGATTGACGAAATCCAGGACGAGCCGTGGGGGCGTTATGCGCCTTTTCGCGACAGCGAAGGCAACGGTCTCGTCCTGATGACACCGATGGGATCGTGAGACACGCGCCATGCCGGCCTTCCGCAGCCTCGATGATGCCGACGTCAAGGGCAAGCGCGTGCTGGTGCGCGTCGACCTCAATGTGCCGATGCAGGACGGCAAGGTCGCCGACGCAACCCGCATCGAGGAGGTCGCACCGACCATCACGCAGATCGCCGACAAGGGCGGCAAGGTCATCCTGCTTTCGCATTTCGGCCGGCCGAACGGACCCGATCCGAAGGATTCGCTGCGGCCGGTTGCCGCCGAGGTCGCAAGCGCATCGTGAAACGGCCGGTCGCTTTCGCCGAAGATTGCGTCGGCCCGAAAGCGGAAGCCGCCGTCGCGGCCATGAAGAACGGCGACATTCTCTGTCTGGAAAATACGCGCTTTCACGCCGAGGAAAAGAAAAACGACAAGGATTTCGCCAAGCAGCTCGCAGCGCTCGGCGACATCTTTGTCGATGACGCGTTCTCGGCCGCGCACCGCGAGCACGCCTCGAACACAGCCATCGTGACCGCGTCGAACCTTGCTGCCTATCCGGGACGCGCGATGAAGGCCGAGCTCGACGCGCTCGAAAAGGCGTTCGATACGCCGCAACACCCGGTGGCGGCGATCGTCGGCGGCGCCAAGATTTCGACCAAGCTCGATCTGCTCGGCAACCTGCTGCTGAAAGTCGAGACGCTGATCATCGGCGGCGGCATGGCCAACACGTTTCTGGCCGCACAGGGCAAAGCGTCGGCAAATCGCTGTGCGAGCACGATCTCGTGCCGACGGCGCGCGATATCCTCGCCAAGGCGCAATCGCTCGGCAGCGAGATCGTGCTGCCGGTCGATGCGGTGGTGGCGCCAAAGCTCGCCGCCCACGTTGCCTGGCGCGTGGTCTCGGTCGACGACGTCGGCCCAGACCGACATGATCCTCGACATCGGCCCGCGCAGCATCGAGCGCGTCGTTTCGGTGCTCGGCCGCGCCAAGACGCTGGTCTGGAACGGCCCGTTCGGCGCCTTCGAATGCAAGCCGTTCGACAACGGCACGATTGAGATCGCCGAGGCGGTGGCGGAACTCACGACAGGCCGGCAAGCTTGTCAGCTTTGCCGGCGGCGGCGACACCGTGGCGGCGCTCAACGTCGCCGGCGTCACGGACCGCCTCACCCATGTCTCGACCGCCGGCGGCGCCTTTCTGGAATGCGCTTGGAAGGCAAGCCGCTGCCGGGCGTCAAGGTGCTGATGGTGTCCCAGACGCCCGCAGCGCGCACGCGAATAGAGCCAATACGCGCCAAGCGTCGAATCACTGCGCAAAACGCCGCGAGCATCAGCTACCGATTTCCAGGAGGGCGCGATGAATCTCGACCGAATTGAACAAAGTCGCGGAGGCCATGGTCGGCGCCGGGCCGCGGCATCCTGGCCGCCGACGAATCCACCGGCACCATCAAGAAGCGCTTCGACGCGCTCGGCGTCGAATTCGACCGCCGACAACCGGCGCGACTATCGCGAAATGCTGTTCCGCACCACCGAGGCGATGTCGAAATACATCTCCGGCGTCATCCTCTACGACGAGACCATCCGGCAGAACGCCAAGGACGGCACGCCGCTGGTCAAGCTGATCGAGAAAGCCGGCTCGCTTCCCGGCATCAAGGTCGACAAGGGCACCAAGCCGCTGCCGTTCTGCCCGGGCGAAGTCGTCACCGAAGGGCTCGACGGCCTGCGCGAGCGGCTGGCCGAATACCGCGGGCTCGGCGCCAAGTTCGCCAAGTGGCGCGCGGTGATCGATATCGGCCAGCCGCACGGCATGCCGAGCTACACCTGCGTCAAGGCCAACGCGCATGCGCTCGCGCGCTATGCCGCGCTCTGCCAGGACGAAGGCATCGTGCCGATCGTCGAGCCCGAAGTGCTGATGGACGGCGACCATGACATCGATCGCTGCGTCGAGGTCACCACCTGGGTGCTCAAGGAAACCTTCCAGGAGCTGTTCTACAACCGTGTCGCGCTCGAAGGCATGGTGCTCAAGCCGAACATGGCGGTGCCCGGCAAGAAATCGGCCAAGCGCGCCTCGGTCGAGGAGGTCGCGGAAAAAACGCTGCGCGTGCTCAAGGCCTGCGTGCCGGCCGCGGTGCCCGGCATCGCGTTCCTGTCCGGCGGCCAGTCCGACGAAGAGGCGACCGCGCACCTCGACGCCATGAACAAGTCGGGCGCGCTGCCCTGGCAGCGTCACCTTCTCCTACGGCCGCGCGCTGCAGGCGCGCGCCGCAGAAGGCCTGGTCGGGCAAGCCGGAAAACGTGGCGGCGGCGCAGCGCGCCTTCAGCCATCGCGCCATGATGAACGGCCTCGCCGCGCTCGGCCAATGGAAGGCCGACCTCGAGCGCAAGGCGGCGTGATAGCCGCCCTCACCCGCGCCTCAGACCGGAATCGGTCACAGCCGCCGCCGCGGCTTATCTGATGACGCCGGCTAGCGCGTGCCGGCGTTTGCGCCACCCTCGACGCAGCTCTGCGACGCCGCCGACATCGCGGCGTGCTGCTTGCGGCTCGCCGACGCCGACGAGCGGACGCCTGATCAACCGCGCCAAGGCGGTCGCGCCGAGGTGCAGCGCCGCGACGTCGCGCTCCTGCTCGACGGACATCCCGAGATCGTCGGCCGGGCCGGGGCCGATGGCGCCCATCTCACCGGCGATCGAGGCCTTCACAGCCGCGCGTCGCGTCGCTCAAGCCCGACCGGATCGCCGGCGCCGGCGGCCTGCACAGCCGTCATGATGCCATGCTCGCCGGCGAAACTGGCGCCGACTATGTGATGTTCGGGGAACCGGACCGCGCGCGGCAACCGGCCGCCATTCGATGCGGTCGTGGAACGCGTGACCTGGTGGGCGGAACTGCTCGAACTGCCTTGCGTCGGCTATGCCGCCGACCCGACGAGGTCCGGCCGCTGGCGCAAGCGGGCGCCGATTTCGTCGCGCTCGGTGATTGGATATGGACGAACCCAAGTGGACCGGTCGCCGCGATGTGCAGCGGCAGCCGCAAAGCCTCGCAGCCGCGGCCGCCTGACCAAGGCGGCGGCCGGCTGCGCGTTCGCTGGCGGCGGCCGCGTTCGCCGCGGTCCTGCCGTCCGCAGCATCGGCGCAGAATCCGGCGGCCGCACCAAAGCCACCGACCGTCCGGCCAAAGCCGCGCCATCCGATCGCCAGGGCCGCGGCACCTGCGAAAAACGACGCCCGGTGCCAAGCGCCGTCTCGACAATCGATGCGGCGGCGCCCGCCGCGGCAGCCAAAGGCGGCGCACCCGACCTCGCCTTCGGCGCGTTCCAGCGCGGCTATTTCCTCACCGCGTTCGCGCTCGCGACGCAGCGCGCCGACAGACAGAGCGACACCGAAGTGCGATGACGCTCCTTGGCGAGCTTTACGCCAACGGGCTACGGCGTGCCGCAGGACGACGCCAAAGCGGCCGACTGGTACAAGCTCGCCGCCGACCGCGGCGACCGCCAACGCGATGTTCGCGCTGGCGATGTTCCGCCTCGCCGGCCGCGCCGGGCCGCGCGACCGCGAGGCCAGCGCCAAATGGCTTGCCGCCGCCGCCAAGCTCGGCCATCCGACCGCCGCCTACGATCTCGCGCTGCTCTACATGGAAGGCCAGCTGTTCCCGCAGGACTTCGGCCGCGCCGCCGAGCTGCTGCGCGTCGCCGCGCAGGCCGGCAATGCCGACGCGCAATACGCGCTCGGCACGCTGTACAAGGAGGGCCGCGGCGTCCCCAAGGACATGCAGCCCAGGCGGTGCAGCTCTGGGCGCTCGCCGCGCTCGCCGACAACACCGACGCCGAGGTCGAATACGCGATCGCGCTCTCAACGGCGACGGCGTGGCGAAGAACGAAACGGCCGCCGCCGCGCTGTTCCGCAAGGCGGCGATGCAAGGGCAGCGCGATCGCGCAGGACCGGCTTGCCCACATCCTCGCCGCCGGCCGCGGCGTGCCGGCCGATCCGGTCGAGGCTACCAAATGGCACCTGATCTCGAAAGCGCGCGGCGAGACCGACCTTCCGCTCGACGATTTCGTCAACAATCTCGACCCCGAAAAGCGCGCGGCCGGCGAGAAGGCGGCCAAGGCCTGGCTCGATGCGTTGAAGCCCGCGAAGTCCTGAACGGGCTGCAAAAGGCGTTCATCTTGACCTGCCCCTGGGCTTGACGCCGCGGTCGCTTGCGCCTTACCGCAGGCGCCATGCTGCATTCCGCAGTGCTCAATGTCATGATCAAGGCCGCGCATCGCGCCGGCCGCAGCCTCAAGCGCGACCTCGGCGAGGTCGAGAACCTGCAGGTCTCGCTGAAAGGACCGCGCAATTTCGTCACCGCCGCGGACCGCCGCGCCGAGGAGATCGTGCGCGAGGAACTCGCCAAGGCGCGGCCGGATTACGGCTTTCTCGGCGAGGAAGGCGGCGTCCGCGAGGGCGCCGACAAGAGCCACCGCTGGATCGTCGATCCGCTCGACGGCACCACCAATTTCCTGCACGGCATTCCGCATTTCGCGGTTTCGATCGCGCTCGAGCGCGACGGCGCCATTGTCGCCGGCATCATCTACAACCCGGCCAACGACGAGCTTTTCGTCGCCGAGCGCGGCAAGGGCGCGTTCCTCAACGACCAGCGCATCCGGGTCGCCGCGCGGCAGCGGCTTGCCGATGCGGTGGTCGCCTGCGGCCTGCCGCATTACGGCCGCGGCGATCTCGCCCTCGCCCGCCACGAGATCGCCGCCGCTCAGCAGCACTTTCGCCGGACTGCGCCGCTTTGGCGCCGCCGCCCTCGATCTCGCCTGGATCGCCGCCGGCCGCTTCGACGCCTATTGGGAGCGCGATCTGTCGCCGTGGGACTTGGCCGCCGGCCTCGCTGCTGGTGCGCGAAGCCGGCGGCTTCGTCAGCGACCTCGACGGCAGAGACGCCATCCTGACCAAAGGCCAGATTGTCGCCGGCAACGACACCATGCACCGCGAGCTGCTTCGCCTGCTCAAGGCAGCCGGCAAGGAAGCCAGCAAGGAGCCAAGCGAGCGAAGCCGCGAAAGCGGTTCAGCCGTTGTGATCCGCCGGCCATCGCGGTTCGTTTCGTCATCACACTGCCGCAAACGCTGTGGCAGGTCACAACGTACAGGGCGAACTGGCGGCGGCAACACCGATCCCATGGGGTCGCAGAACGGCTAATCCCGCATTCTTCTTCTAGCGCTTCTGTGCCATAGTTGCCTGATAACAGCGCGTTAAAATGAGACGATGGCGAGCGATCTCGATCCCGTCAAACTCTCCTCACCCCGCATCTTCCTGATCCGGATGCTGGTGTTCCTGATTCTTTGCGGGCTGATCGCATTCGTTCTCCAGCGCCAGATCGAGACCGCATTTTTTGCCAATCCGTGGCTCAACGGGCTGATCATCGGCGTCCTCCTCATCGGCATCATCCTGTCGTTCCATCACGTCATCCGGCTGTTTCCCGGAAGTGTCCTGGGTCAACAGCTTTCGCCGCGCCGATCCCGGACTTGCGGTCGCCAAGGAGCCCAGAATGCTCGCGCCGATGGCGGCCATCCTGGGCAGCGAGCGGGTCGGCCGCGTCGCGATCTCGGCGCAGACCATGCGGGCCTTCCTCGATTCGCTCGCGACCCGGCTCGATGAGGCGCGCGATATCTCCCGCTATCTGACCGGCCTGCTGGTTTTCCTCGGACTGCTCGGCACGTTCTGGGGCCTGATCGAGACGGTCGGCTCGGTCGGCAACATCATCAACAACCTGAAAGTCGGCGGCGATGCCGATTCGGTGTTCGACGCCCTCAAGGAAGGCCTGGCCGCGCCGCTCGGCGGCATGGGTATCTCGTTCTCCTCATCGCTGTTCGGCCTCGCCGGCTCGCTGGTTCTTGGCTTTCTCGACCTGCAGACGAGCCAGGCGCAGAACCGCTTCTACACCAACCTCGAGGACTGGCTCGCGACCACGGTGCAGGATCTCGGCGTCGGCGCAACGCAACGGCGCGGCCGTGCCCACGGCGACGCTCGACGCGCATCGAGCGGTTGCGCGCGTCGATCGGAGACGCCGGTTCGGGCAAGGCGACGACCGGCCGCCATGGCCAATCTCGCCGAGGCGATCCAGGGCCTGGTTCATCACATGCGCACCGAACAGCAGATGATTCGCGACTGGGCCGACGAACAATCCAAGCTCAACAACGACCTGCGGCGGTTCATGGAGTATTTCGCGCGCGAAACCGTCAACAAATAGGCCGCCATAGAAGACGGACATAGGAAGCCTTATGGCGCTCTCCCGCAGCCGTCGTGACAGCGGCATGAATTACTGGCCCGGCTTCGTCGACGCGTTGTCGACGCTGGTCCTGTCCGTGATCTTTCTGCTGACGGTCTTCATGGTCGCGCAGTTCGTGCTGTCGCAGCAGGTCGCCGGCAAGGACACCGCGCTCGCCCGCCTCAACGCCCAGATCTCACGGCTGAGCCAGTTGCTGTCGCTGGAGCAGACCGGCAAGACCAGTCTCGAGGACGAGGTCGCGCAGTTGCGCGCCTCGCTGTCGGCGGCCGAAGGCGAGCGCGACCGGCTGCGCGGCGTCGGTCGCCAGCGCTCCGAGCGCGGCGCCGGACCAGGGCCAGACCGACAAGCTCAACGCCCAGATCGACCTCGAGAAGGAGGCGACCGCGCGCGCCGTGGCGCAGATCGAAAATCTCAACCAGCAGATCACCGCGCTGCGCAAACAAATGTCGGCGCTCGAAGACGCGCTTGGCGCGTCCGAGCAGAAAGATAAAGACTCGCAGCTCCGCATCGCCGATCTCGGGCAACGCTTGAACGTCGGCGCTGGCGCAGCGCGTGCAGGAATTATCGCGCTATCGATCGGATTTTTTCGGCAAGCTGCGCGAGATCCTCGGCAATCGCCCGGACATCCGCATCGTCGGCGATCGCTTCGTATTCCAGTCGGAGGTCTTTTTCGACAGCGGCGCGGCCACGCTGCGGCCTGAAGGCCGCGCCGAGCTCGATCAGCTCGCGGGCGCGCTCCTCGACCTCGAGAAGAAAATCCCGCCAGAGATCAACTGGGTGCTCCGCGTCGACGGCCATACCGACGCCAGGCCGGTATCGGCGAGTTCGCCATTCAAGTCGAACTGGGAACTGTCGGCCGAGCGCGCCATCTCGGTCGTGCAATATCTCATCAGCAAGGGCGTTTCGCCGCAGCGCCTCGTCGCCGCGGGCTTCGGCGAGTTCCAGCCGATCGATCCCGGCACCACCGAGGAAGCCTTCAGCCACAATCGCCGCATCGAGCTTAAATTGACCGAGCGATGAGCCTTGGTCCGGACGAAGTGAAACGAAATCCGGCAGCAAAAATTAGCGACCACAAGTTACGTCCCTACGCGTCCCGCGATGAAAATTCCGCCATCGCGCTGTGGCTACGGACATGGCAAGCGGCCTATCCGCAGATTGATTTCGCCGCACGCCTCGACTGGTGGCGCGAGCGCTGGAACAACGAACTCGTACCAAACGCCGCAATTCTCGTCGCGGAAGCCAACGACGCTATGGTCGGTTTTGTCACTGTCGATCCGCGCACCCGCTATCTTGATCAGATCGTGGTGGCGCCGGAGCGCTGGGGTTCGGGCGCCGGCGCGGCGCTGCATGACGGAAGCCAAGCGCATCTCGCCGGGGGGCCTCGACCTCGACGTCAACACCGACAACGCACGTGCCATCCGGTTTTACGGTAACGAGGGCTTCATCATCAGCGGTTCGGGCATCAATCCGATTTCGGGTAGCCCCGTTCACCGCATGACCTGGCGGCCTTTTGATCGAGCATGATCTTTTCGGAAAACCGGTTTCCACTTTTCCGGATCATGCTGCAGCAGCCCGCACACTGCCCGTTGATCAAATTTCCTGCCCGGTCTTGCCGAGCAGCATGCCGTAGATGCTTTCGGCTGCCAGCGCCGGCGTGCCGTCGACCAGCGAGGACGATTTCTGCACCAGCATCAAATTTCCGTACTGGCGCTGGATATAGTCTTCCTTGTGCCGCATCGACTCCAAGCAGTAAGCGATCGCGTCGCGGCTGGCGAAATTGACGTGCTCCCAGATGAAATACACGTCGTTGAGACAGGCCGCCTTGCCGTGCAGGCTTTCGGTCGGCGCGACGCATTTCCACAGATAGCCGGAATAGCTCGGCGTATGCGCCGCGGTCACCGAGATCACATGCTTCTTGTTGTCCTCGTCGAGCCACAGACAGTAATCGAGCAGGCCGCCAAACAATTCCAACGCATCTTCGTCGACGTATTTCGCAAAGTGCTTACGATGCCCCAGTACGCCGCTGACCTCGGCCTCCGTGCCGCCCCAGCCCGACCCGAAGACATCCTGCAACCGCTTGGCTTTTGACGGCGGCAAAAGCACCGGAATGGAGTTGGCCTCATCGCCGTTGCCGAGCTGGGCGATGAAATGGCGGTGCTCTCTGCTGCGCGCCCAGTTGTCGAAATCCCAGGTGAAATCCCAGGACGGCCCCCATTGATCGAACCCGGTAAACAGCCATTCCTGCAGTCCGTCGCGCCATTTCAGGTGCTGGATCTTCGCGTTCTTCTGCTTTTCCCACCAGCCGCTCGAGAGCAGCGCACAGGGAAAGAGTGTGCCCTTCACCTTGATCTCGACCGGTTTGCGCAACTGCACCGGGTTGCGCAGCAGCTTGGTGCGCAAGTCTTCGATCGTTTCCGAACCGCGAATTGAGCCGTCCCACGGCCCGTCCGGTTGTCCGGTGAAAGCGCGGTGCGCGGCGGGACCGCGCGCGACCATATAGGGATAGAGATTGAGATCGCCATCGCCGCGCGTACGGCCGCGCATGTGCTGGCGGACGGCCCGCAACAGCGGATCGACATAGCTCTCGGTCGGGAGCGGGAACGCGTCGAGCCAGTGATTGGCACTGACGAAAAATTCGAGCGCCCCGCGCGGCATGACATTCTGAATACGCAGAGAAATAATCGGGATATTCTTGTTGGCGGCCCGCTCCACTTCGCGAGCGACCATCGGCGAGGTATTGCTGTGTTCGGACAGGATCAGAACGACGACGCGCGCGCTGCTGATCGCGGCCAGGATCACTTCGCTCCAAGCCACGCCGGCTTGATTGTCCCGATGCGATATCCAGCAGCCGATGCCGTTGCCTTCGAGGCCCGCGCAGACGGCATCGGCCGCACGCTCGTCCTGGCTTGAATAACTGATGAAAACACGATGAGCCATCGAACAAGCAGGCAGGTTGCCACCCGTGACGGAACCTACAATGTTGTTACGATGGAACTCAATGTCGAATTAAATTTTGTTTATCCCGCGCGACCCGGCGAAGCGAATCCGACCGGAGCGGGTCAACCGCTCTGGAACTGCAATTTCGCCAGCCGTGCATAGAGGCCGCCGCCGGCGGCGAGCGACTGGTGAGTGCCCTGCTCGACGATACGGCCCTCGTCCATCACCAGGATGCGGTCGCACGACAGCACCGTCGCCAGCCGGTGGGCGATGACGAGCGTGGTGCGCTCGCGCATCAGGTCGGAAAGCGCCGCCGCGACCTGGGTTTCGCTTTCGGCATCGAGCGAAGAGGTCGCCTCGTCGAGCAGCAGGAGCGGCGCATCGCGCAGGATGGCGCGCGCGATCGCGATGCGCTGGCGTTGGCCGCCGGACAGCGTGATGCCGCGCTCGCCGGCGAGCGTCTCAAATCCTTGCGGCAGCGCCGCGATGAACCCGGCGGCGTGCGCCAATTCGGCGGCGCGCGTAACTTCGGCATCGGTCGCGTCCGGGCGGCCGAAGCGGATGTTGTCGCGCACCGAGGAGGCGAACATGACGCTGTCCTGCGGCACCAGCGCGATGCGCGCGCGCAGTTCCGCCGGATCGATGTCTTGCAGACGCACGCCTTCGAATGCGATGCGTCCACCGCTCGGATCGTAGAAACGCAGCAACAGGTGGAAGATCGTGCTCTTGCCGGCTCCGGACGGTCCAACGATCGCGACCTTTTCGCCCGGCTGCACGTTAAACGAAACGCCGTTGAGCGCCGATACGCTCGATCGCGTCGGATAGGAGAAGCGCACGTCTTCAAACGCCACTTGCCCACGCGACGGCGATGGCAGCGCCAGCGGATGTGCGGGGCGCACAATCGCGGGCCTGATCGCAAGAATTTCGAACAGCCGCTCCGCGGCGCCTGAAGCCTGCGCGACCTCGCCGCCGATCTCCGACAGCGAGCCAAGCGCGCCGGCCGCAAATACGGCGTAGAGCACGAATTGGCCGAGCCGGCCGGGCGTCATTTGCCCACTCAACACCGCCTGGGCGCCGATCCACAGAACGATGACGACGCTGGTCAAGACCAGGAAAAACGCAAATGCCGGTGAGGATCGAGCGTGCGCGGACCGAATCCCGCGCCGCCACAAAGGCGCGCTCGACCGCATCGCGAAAGCGCGTCACGCCAAGACCCTCGTTGGTGAACGCCTGCACGACGCGTACCGCGCCGATCAATTCAGCGGCATAAGCCGTCGCATCGGCGAGCGTATCCTGGGCGAATCGCGAGCGGCGGCGCACCGCACGGCCGAAGGCATAGAGCGGCAAGACGATGAGCGGGATGGCGCCGAGCACGAATGCCGACAGCCATGGGCTCGTCACCACCATCATGACGCTGGCTCCGACGAACAGCACGAGGTTGCGCAAAGCAACGGATACGGAAGCCCCGACGGCGGCCTTGATCTGCGTCGTGTCGGCCGTGAGCCGCGACAGCACTTCGCCGGTCCTGGCTTCATCGAAAAAGGCCGCCGACAGCGACGTCACATGGGCGAACACGTCGCCGCGCAGATCGGCGACGATGCGCTCACCAAGCGTGGTGACGAGGTAGTAGCGGGAGGCGCTCGCGAGCGCGAGCACCGCCGCAACGCCGATCATGACCAGGAAATAGTTGTTGATGAGATGGAGGCCATGAGCGGTAAAGCCGAAGTCGATCATGCGCCGCACCGCAACCGGAACGATCAACGTCGACAATGCCGCCAGGATCAACGCCACAAGCGCCGCCAGCGCCCGCCAGCGGTAGCGCTTAACGTACGGCAGGAGTGACGCGAGCGGCCGCAAACCGGGCTTGCGCTTCTCCGGCCCGGGTTCTGGCCCAACCGCAGCGGCAACCACCGTCGGCGCTGGCGTCGCTGCAGCGAGCGCCGCCGCATCTTTTGGGGCATTAAAGTTCATGCGCCGCAAATACCTTTTCCGGCCGCATGGCGGCCACGGTGGCCGGACAATGCCCTGCGGGCCGCCCGCTGGCAACGTGCGACACGACCGCAGCGTCGGCTTGTCTCGCCCCGGCCAAGGGGGTATAGAACGGCAAAATTCACCAGCAGAAACAAGCGCCGGACCGGCGCCGCAAAGGCCTTCAGACCAGCCATGAAAACCGATACTCACCCCGACTATCACACCGTCAAGGTCATCATGACCGACGGCACGGAATTCAGCACGCGGACGACCTGGGGCAAGTCCGGCGATACGCTGCATCTCGATATCGATCCGAAGTCGCATCCGGCGTGGACCGGCGGCCAGCAGCACCTGCTCGATCGCGGCGGCCGATTGTCGCGCTTCCAGAAGAAGTTCTCGGGCTTCCTCAAGAAATAGCAGGGAACCGGGCTTGCTGCGGCCCCTTCCTTGATTGCGGCCTTCCTCCAGCGTGGATGTGGGTGGGGATGTCGGTTTTCAAGGTCGGCACGGCAACGGTTACGCGGATCGAGGAAACCTATCTGCCGATCTATCCTCCGGCGGAGATTTTCCCGGAGTTGACCGACGCCCGCCTCGCCGAGCACGCCCATTGGCTGGCGCCCCACCACTACGATCCCGACAGCCGCAAGCTCAAGCTGAGCGTCCATAGCTGGCTGCTGCAACTCGACGGCCGCAAGATTTTGATCGACGGCTGCTGCGGCAATCAAAAATCGCGGCCGCTGCGGCCGTGGTGGAACATGCTCGACACGCCATGGCTCGACCGGCTGGCGGCGGCGGGCGCCCGTCCGGACGACATCGACCTGGTGATGTGCACCCACCTGCATCACGATCATGTGGGCTGGAATACGCAACTGCGGGACGGCCGCTGGGAGCCGACCTTCCCCAACGCCCGCTATGTTTTCTCCAAGCCGGATTTTGATTATTTTCAAAAGCTCGATAACGACCCTGCCACAGCCCCGGCGGAGTTCGGATCATTCCGCGAATGCGTGTTGCCGGTCGTCGAAGCGGGCCGCGCCGATCTCGTCACCGGGCCGCATCGGCTCGACGAGTTCATCGAAATCCTGCCCGCCCCGGGCCACTCGCCGGGACATTTCGTGTTCAAGCTCGATATCGGCGGCCATCGCGCGATGATCACCGGCGATGTCTTTCATCACCTGTTGCAGGTGTTCTATCCGGACTGGAATTTTCCGAAGAATTCGAATGCCGACGATGCCAGGCGCAGTCGTCGCCAGCGTGTTCGAGGATTGCGCGTCAAGCGGCGCGCTGGTTTTTCCAGGCCACGTCGGCGCGCCGTTTGCCGGTCATATCGAGAAGATCGGATCGTCGTTTCGGCCGCGCTTTTGATTGGGGCGGATGCGCATAGGCCGCCTGATCACACCGTCACCGCCGACAATCTCTTGGTCGCAGCGTCGCTGACCTGAATGTCGTCGATGGCCAATTTGCCGCGGTTCTTGGCGAGCGCGCGGTAGAATTCGCCTTTCGAAACCGGCGCGACCTCGGCAACGATCGACCAGTGATCGCCTTCGTCGGTGCTCTCGAAGATTTGGCCGTCGGTATCGACGGCGTAGAGCGCGGCGCCGCCCGGCCAGACCTCGACGGTGAGCGCGCTGAACAACGCGCGCTGTCCGTCAGGCAGGCCGCCGAGGAGACGCTCCCATGTCTTTCCGGCGTCGCGGCTGCGCGCGATTTTTCCCCGCGCCCGGCCGAGCTTGTACCAATGCGACGGCCAGCCGACGCCCGCGGTCAGGAACACGGTGTCCGGCTTGTCGGGATGAACAACAATGGCGTCCGGATAATCCGCGTTCGGCGGCATCGGATTCTTCCGCCACGTCGCGCCGTCATCGTCGCTGGACATGACACCAACGATACCGTTGGCGATGATGATCCGGCGCGGCCGGTCGGGATGCACGAGAATGCGATGGAGATCGCACTCCACGGGATCGGGATCAACCTGGAGTTCGGTGAAGCTCTGGCCGAAATCCTTCGACACCAAGAGCGCGCCGATCTCGATGCCGACCAGCAAGCGATCGCCGTCGAAAACGATGTCTTTGACGTGGCCGATGCGCGGCGGCGGCGGAAAGCACCACGCCGCGACACTGGGCGCATCGCGTAGCGCCGACAACTCGCGCCAGCTCTTGCCGCGGTTTTCGCTGATGTAAAGATGCGCCGGTAGCGAGCCTACGCACACCACCTCGCGGCCCATCAGCCGCCCGGCGCGCGCGGACCACAGGTCGAAACGGTCGATACCGTCGTTGGTCCAGGTCCAGGAATGGCCTCCGTCTTCACTGCGGGCGACGCCGACGCCATGGGTCGCCGCGAACAAGGTGCCGTCTTCCAGCGCTGTCACGGCGCTGACGAAGCAGCCGCCAAGCGCGCGGTGCGTGATTTTCCAGCCCTGCGCGGCGCGTTCCAGGACGACGATGCCATCGACGGTGCCGACCACCATCGTGTCCGAGGGCGCCGTGCTGCGGTGCGTGTTCGATCCGCCGTTCGAGAGCAAGACCGCCGATCAATTCTTTGCCATGGCTTCTCTACCTTCACCCTCTCGTGGACCTGTACGTCGATTTTAGCGCAGTCGGCGGCGTTTGGAGTACCACTATCTTTGCTCCTTTGACTCCCATGGGGGCATCGGGGCCGGCTGCCCGAACCAAATCCAGTTGTGATATGTTGGCGGCTTGCGCACGTCGCGAATTGCCAAGCCTCAGGAGAAACGATGCCACGCATGAAGGGCGCCGAGCTGATCACCGAATATCTGATTGCCAACGACATCCCTTATGTCTTCGGCATTTGCGGGCACGGCAATGTCGGCATGCTCGATCTGCTTTACGAGGCGCGCGATCGGATCACCTTGGTTTCACCTCGCCACGAGCAAGTCGCCGCGCACATGGCGGACGCTTATTTCCGCGTGCGCCACGAGCCGGCGGCCACGCTGACCTCGTGCGGGCCGGGCTCTTGCAACATTATCATGCCGCTTGCCCTTGCCTTGTCGGACTCCTCCGCGGTGCTTGCCATCACCGGCGAATGTGCCGACCTCGCAGTTCAACCGCAGCCCGTTCCAGGAAATCAACAAGCACTTCCAGGCCGACTTCGTGAACATCGTGCGCCCGGTGGTGAAGCGCAGCTTCCAGCCGACCCGGGTCGATATGCTGCCGCTGGCGCTGCGGCAGGCCACGACGACGATGCTGTCAGGCCGGCCGGGTCCGGTGAATATCGATGTTCCGTTCAACGTATTTCAGGAAGAAGACGACGTCGACGATGCCGCCGCCGGCGCCGCCGCTCAATGCGCAGCGCAGCGGCGCGTCGCCCGACGACATCGCGCACGCGCTGGATCTGATCCTGGCGGCGCAGCGGCCGGTGATCTTCATCGGCCATGGCGTGACGCTCTCCGAAGCCAGCCGCGAGCTCACCGCGTTCGCGAAGAAACTCGCCATCCCGGTCATCTCTTCGCCCAACGGCATGGGCTGTATCGACATGACCGATCCGCTGTCACTCGGCTTCATCGGCCGCAACGGCGCGTTCCCGGCCAACGAAGCCGGACGCCGCGCCGACCTCGTCCTGGCCATCGGCGCCCGCTTCGACGATCGTTCAGCTTCATCATGGATGCCGGGCTACTCGTGGAATTTTCCGCACACAAAGCTCATCCATGTCGATCTCGATCCGGCCGAGCTTGGCCGCAATTATCCGCCCGACCTCGGCATCCTCGCCGACGCGCGCACGTTCCTGCGCCAACTGCTCGGCGAACTCGAGCGCCGCGGCGCGAACCCCACCCTAACTCTCCGCCGCTTGCGGCGGAGGGAAGAAAGGGCGTGGCTCGCCGACATCGCGACCTGGCGCGCGGAATGGGACGAATTCACACGCCCGAATTTCGAGACGCACGCGTCGCCGATGCGGCCCGAGCGCGTGGTCGCCGATTGCCAGGCGGTGCTGCCGGCGGACGCCATCATCTGCTGCGACGTCGGCGTCAGCCACAACTGGTACATGCAGTTCTGGAACGCGCGACAGCCGCAGACGCATGCTCAACTCCTGGGGCTTTTCCGGCATGGGCTTCGGCGCCGCCGGCGCGCTCGGCGCCAAGCTTGCCGCGCCCGACCGGCCGGTGGTCGCGGTCACCGGCGACGGCTGCTTCACGATGGTGCCGCACGTGCTTTGCACCGCGGTCGAATACAACATTCCCGGTGGTCTGGGTGATCTGGAACAATTTCGGCTGGGTTTCGATCCGCGACATCCAGCTCGGCATGTTCGGCGGCCGCGAGCACGGCACCATGTTCCACCAAGGCGCCAACAAGAAACCGTACAATCCGGACTTCGCCGCGTGGGCCAAAGCCGCCGGCGTCGATGCGCTCACGGTGACCAAGTCGCAGGACTTCCGCGGCGCGCTCGAACACGCCGTGAAGGCCAACAAGCCGTTCCTGCTCGATGTGCATGTCGATGCGGAGGTGCGCCCGCCCTCGACCGGCGCCTGGGAGTTGCCGCCGACGCCCTATAAGGAGCCGGTGTTCGGCCAGCGCTGGATTCCCGACGCCGCGCCGGCGAAAGTGAAGAAGCGCGCTACGTTCAGCGGCCGTCCTGTTCGAACGCCGCTTTCAGGAGCCCCATCTGCCGCTCGACTGGATTGCCCACTGCAACTCTCAATGGCGTCGCCGCGTGCATCGTGGCATCGAGGCGGCGCACATCGACCTGCAATTTGGTGGAGCGGACGATCAGTTGCTGCAATTTCTCAGGGAGAAGCGCGACCGCTTTGGCATCGCCCGGTTCGCAAGCGGCCAGCCTGACCTTGCTCTTCTCCTTGCTGGCCTGGGCGAGCGTCATCTCGCCTTCCTTGACCGCGCGATGCAGCAGCAGCCAAGACGCAAGCTGCATCAGCCGGGTTGTCAGCCGCATGCTTTCGGTGGCGTAGACCAGCGCAGCGCTGCGTTCGAGCTTCTTGGATTCCTGCCGGCCGGAACCGTCGAGATAACTTGCCGTCTCCTCGACAAGCGCCATGCCATCGCGGAACAGGATGGCAAAGACCTGGGAACTCGCCAGCCGCTCGCCAAAGGAGACCGTGCCGGCTTCCGTCGCACGCTTATCGGACATTGTACGCCTCACCAGCCGCCAGCATCGCCCGGTCCGCGTCCAGTGTCCAGCATCTCCGCCGGTGAAGCTTCCGACATAGTTGCCAGCGCGATATTGCCGGCCCAAACGCACCGCTGCCCTCGGTCGCACGACCTAAAGCCACGACACGATGCCACGGAGACGCAAAAAAAGAGCCGCCGTTGCCGGCGGCTCAAGGTGATAACAGGGAGGCGTCAAACAGAGTGGACAGGAGCCACTCGATGTCCAGAAGATGGACAACACTGTAATGAACGAGAAAGCTTAACAAAAAGTAAAGCAATCATAAAAGCTTACCGAATCTTTCTAAAATTTAGATCGAACGTGCCCTCGGCGCCACGGAGGCCCCCTGGGATTGCCCTCACCGGCCTCGTGAAGCTGTTCAGTTACTTTTTGAAAAAAGTGGCCGCGGCCGATTTCGAGGCGTTCTTTTTGGCCATCTCGGCCTCAATCCGCGCAACCTCGTCTCTAAGGATCGCGATCCGCTCGCTGAGTTCGCCAACCGATAGCAGCGACAGATCCTGCCCCATGTCGTGGGTGATTTTCTTCTTCGGCAGATCGTCCGGGTCGATTGCGGGCATTTTGCTTTCCTTCCCGGACAAATTAGCGGCGCGTCGTGGAGTTGTCACACCTGCCGTCGGCCTCTAAAGCTGGCCGCGACGCCAAGAGGCTCACGATGACTGTCCCGCAATGACGTCCCTGCCCGCCCAAATGACCGTGATCGGAATCCGCGAGGCTGGCGGCCCGGATGTATTGATTGCCGAGCAGCGCCCGGTCCCCTCGCCCGGACCGGGCGAAATCCTGGTCAAAGTCGCGGCGGCCGGCGTCAACCGGCCCGATGTGATGCAGCGCCAGGGTCACTATCCGCCGCCGAAAGGCGCCACCGACATTCCGGGCCTGGAAATCGCCGGCGAAGTCGCGGCGCTCGGAACCGGGGTCACGCACTGGAAGGTGGGCGACAAGGTCATGGCGCTTGTCGTTGGCGGCGGCTACGCCGAGTTCTGCCTCGCTTACGAAGGCCACGCGCTGCCGGTGCCGGCAGGTCTCTCGATGATCGAGGCTGCCGCCTTCCCCGAAACCTTCTTTACGGTCTGGTACAACGTCTTCGAGCGCGGCCGCCTTTCTGCCGGGAGACACTCTGTTGGTCCACGGCGGCTCCTCGGGCATCGGCACCACCGCGATCCAGCTTGCCAAAGCCCTTGGCGCCCGCGTCATCACCACCGCTGGAACGCCGGAAAAATGCGCGGCCTGCCGCAAACTCGGCGCCGACACCGCCATTAACTACAAATCTGAAGATTTCGTCGCCGCGACCAAACAAGCAACCGGCGGCCGCGGCGCCGACGTGGTTCTCGACATGGTGGGCGGCGATTACATCAACCGCAATTACGAAGCAGCAGCGGTCGAAGGGCGCATCGTCCAGATCGCGTTCCAAGGCTCGTCGCGCGCGACGGTCGATTTCCTGCGCGTCATGCTCAAACGGCTGACCCATACCGGATCGACGCTGCGGGCGCGTTCCGTCGCCGATAAGGCCGCCATCGCCCGGGCGGTCGAGGCCAACGTGTTGCCGCTGCTCGCAGCCGGCAAGGTGAAACCGGTTATCGATTCGACCTTTCCGCTGAATAAGGCCGATGCCGCTCACGCCCGCATGGAGAGCAGCGAGCATATCGGCAAGATCGTCCTGACCCTTTGAAAGTAAACGGAAATATCCTTGCCCTGCCGCCCCGTAGCGGGTACTCATGGTGGCTCGGCCTGGACCAAATTGGGCGCTTGCGGGGCGGAACGCCGCGAATTCGGCGCAAAGCCGGTTAGGTATTCTCTCGGAGTACGCGTGATCGTCGTGGCGCCATCTGCGACGGCTGCCGATATCGGAGGTCGCCTCTTGGCATTTTTACGCGCCGCATTGGCGATCGCGTTCACGGCCTGCGTCGCGGTCTCCGCCGCCCACGCAGTCGAGGCCGTGAATGTCCGCACCGATGCCGCCGCGATCGATCTCACCGACGCAGTCCAATTCCAGCACAGCGACAGCGATCGCATTCAGGTTTCGACCGCACCAGGTCCCGACGGCATCATCCGCCGCATCGAGGTGCGGGCGCGCGAAGCCGGGCGGAATTGGGCGGTCTTCGCCCTCGCCAACAATGGCGACGAGCAGATCGACCGGCTGATCGTCGCGCCGCATTACCGGATGGTCGGTTCCGGCCTGATCTGGCCCGACCTCGGGCTTTCGCGCATCGTCTACATCACGCCATCCTCGGGCGATCCGCCCGAGCACGTCAGGACAATGCGAGCGCCGACGTTTTCCGAATAACGCTCGACCCCGGAACGGTGATCACCTTTGTCGCCGAGCTTCGCACCAACAATTTGCCACAGCTCTATCTTTGGGAACCCGACGCCTACAAAGACAAGGTCAATTCGCTCACGCTCTATCAGGGCATCGTCATCGGCATCGCCGGATTGCTGGCGCTGTTTCTGACCATCCTGTTCGTGGTCAAGGGCAGCGTGATGTTTCCGGCCGCCGCCGCGCTCAGTTGGGCGGTGCTGGTTTATATCGGCATCGATTTCGGTTTCTGGGGCAAGGTCTTCGACATGTCGTCGGGCGCCGAGCGCATCTGGCGTGCGTCCGGCGAGGCGATCCTGGCGGCGACGCTTCTGGTTTTCCTGTTCGCCTATCTCAACCTCAACCGCTGGCACGTGCGCTACGCGCATATCACCGTCGGCTGGCTGGCCTTCCTTGGCGCGCTCGTCGCCGTCGCGCTGTTTTCGCCGGCGGTCGCTTCGGGAATCGCGCGCATTTCGCTGTTCTTTGTCGCCGTGCTCGGCTTCGTGCTGGTCGTCTATCTCTCCACCCACGGCTATGACCGCGCCGTCATGCTGATCCCGACGTGGCTTCTGCTGGTGGTCTGGGTCTTCGGCGCAGCGTTGACCGTGCTTGGGCTTTCTCACCAACGATATTGTCGGGCCGGCCCTTCTCGGCGGACTTGTTCTGATCGTCATGCTGATCGGCTTTACGGTCATGCAGCACGCCTTTGCGGGCAGCATCACCCATGGCATCGTCTCCGACGTCGAACGCCGCGCACTGGCGCTTACCGGAGCCGGCGACATGATCTGGGATTGGGATGTCTCGGCCGACAAGATTTTCACCAGCCCCGAAACCGAAACGACGCTCGGCCTCAAAAGCGGATCGCTGATCGGCTCGGCGGCGCATTGGCTCGAAGCGCTGCACCCGCTCGACCGCGATCGTTTCCGCGCCACCCTCGACAACGTGCTCGAGCAGCGGCGCGGCCGGGTGGCGCAGGATTTCCGCATGCGCACGGCCGACGGACACTATCTGTGGTTCGCGCTGCGTGCGCGCCCCGTGGTCGGATCCGACGGCGAGGTGGTGCGGCTGGTCGGCACGCTCACCGACGTCACCGAGATCAAGACCGCCGAAGAACGCCTGCTGCACGATGCCGTGCATGACAATCTCACCGGGCTGCCCAACCGCGAGCTGTTCCTCGACCGCCTCGAGGCGGTGCTCGGCTTCGCCAAGGCCGACGCAAAGATCCGGCCCGACGGTGATGGTGATCGATCTCGATCGCTTCAAGCAGGTGAACGATTCGGTCGGCATGGCGCTCGGCGACTCGATCCTGCTGACGCTGGCGCGACGGCTGGGGCGGCTCATCAAGGCCGCAGGATACGCTGGCGCGTCTGTCGGGCGACCAGTTCGGTCTTATCCTGTTGTCGGAGCGCGATTCCGCGCGCATCACCGCACTCGCCGAGACGCTGCGCAAGACTCTGCGCGCGCCGATCACCTTCAATGATCGCGAGATCGTCTTGACCGGCTCGATCGGATTGAAGCTCGGCGACGGCGAACTGCAACGCGGCGAGGAAGTGCTCAAGGACGCCGAGCTTGCGATGTATCACGCCAAACGCGTCGGCGGCGATCGCATCAATGTGTTCACCCCCGCGATGCGCGCGCGCAAAACCGACCGGCTGTCGCATCGAGACCGATTTGCGGCGCGCCATCGAGCGCGAAGAGATCGCGATCCTTTATCAGCCGATCGTGCGGCTGGAGGACCGCTCCGTCGCCGGTTTCGAGGCGCTGGCGCGCTGGAACCACCCGAAATTGGGGCGGATGTCGCCCGCCGAATTCATCAATATCGCCGAGGAGAGCGGGCTGATCGTCGAGCTCGGCCTGTTCGTGCTCGAGCGCACCGCGCGCCAGCTCAGCACCTGGCAACGCACGCTGCGTCAACGCGAGCCGCTGTTTGCCAGCGTCAATGTCTCGTCGCGGCAATTGTTGCGTCACGACCTGATCCAGGACTTGCGCACGGTGCTGTCGCGCACCGCGGTTGCGCGCGGCACGCTCAAACTCGAACTCACCGAGTCGGTGGTCATGGAGAACCCGGAACACGCCGCGCAGATGCTGCAGCGCATCCGCGAACTCGGCGCCGGCCTTGTCGCTCGATGATTTCGGCACCGGCTATTCTTCGCTGGCTTATCTGCAGCGTTTCCCGTTCGACACGATCAAGATCGACCAATCGTTCGTGCGCACCACGTCCAAGGGCACGCGCCCGGTGATTTTGCGCTCGATCGTCACGCTGGCGCACGACCTCGGCATGGATGTGGTCGCCGAAGGCGCCGAAACGGACTCGGACGCGGTCGAACTTTCTCAGCTCGGGTGCGAGTACGCTCAAGGGTTTGTCTTCGGCGAACCGATGACCGCCGAAAAGGCGCGCACTCTGCTGCAACCGGACAAACCGTTGGCTCTGGCACGATAGGCCAAGTATCAGCAATCAGAAGTCAGGGATCAGGGCAGAAGTAGGGCTTAATACCCGATTGCTGATATCTGATTGCTGATTACTGATCCCTGTTACGCGTGTCCTGCCTCGCTCGACAGCATGCCGAGATCGATGCCGATCTTTTTCAGCGCCTTCTGGTATTTGCCGCCGATATCCGGGCCGAAAATCAATTCCGCATCGGCCGAGCAGTGCAGCCAGCCATTACCCTGAATCTCGGTTTCGAGCTGTCCCGGTGCCCAACCCGCATAACCGAGCGCAAGAATTGCACTCGCCGGCCCGTCGCCGCGCGCGATCGCCTTGAGGATATCGATTGTGGCGGTGAGGCAGATGCCTTCATCGATCGGTAGCGTTGAATTCTCCAGAAAGAAGTCGGCGCTGTGCAGCACGAATCCGCGTTCGGTCTCAACCGGCCCGCCGCGCATGACTTTCACGACGCCGGCACGTGACGGCAACTGGATGACATCGGCCGCCGGTATCACATCGAGCTTCACCAGCAGATCGGAAAAGGCGATGTTCGGCGCGGGGTGATTGACGATGATGCCCATGGCGCCTTCGGAAGAATGCGCACAAATGTAGATGAGCGAGCGTGAGAAGCGCTCGTCGCCCATCGCCGGCATGGCGATCAGCATCTGGCCGTCCAGATAGCCCCGGCCCTTGCCCCGATTCTTTCCCGATCCGCGCGGCAATTTCATTCCTGAAAGTTAGCCTATCGGTCCGCCTTTGCAAACGAACGGGAGCGCCAAAAGTTCACGATATCGTCTCCGCGTCGATGCCGCAGCAGAGGAGTCGATTGCGGCGACAAATTGCGGCGAGTCTTGGCCGATTTGCCGTTTCCCACGATATCGTGGGCGGTAACGATGATGTCAGTGGCTGTTGCTCGCTATTCGCCCTAGACCGACAGCCATGCTTCGCGCCTCCATCCTCCGATCAGCAATTGTGGCAACGCCCTTGATGTGCCTTTCCGGCGTATCGGCGGCGCGGGCGCAGGACGCGTCGGCATGGGATACGGATATGCATGCCGCGGCGCGGCTTATCGCGGGTTCGGAGGCAAAGACCGGAAACACGTCTTTTGTGCGCGCCGGTCTCGAGATCCGGCTCGATCCGGGCTGGAAAACCTATTGGCGCGATCCAGGCGATTCCGGTGTACCGCCATCGCTCGATTTTTCCGGCTCCGAGAACGTCAAGTCGGTGACTGTGTTGTGGCCCGCACCGGAGCGATTTCCCGATGGCGCCGGAGGGAATTCGATCGGCTACATTGGCGATATCATTTTACCGTTGCGGGTGATTCCCAAGGACGCGACCAAAGAACCATCGGTTCATCTCAAGCTTGGTTACGCCATCTGCGGAAATCTTTGCGTACCGGCCGAAGCCAACCTCGACCTCGCACTGTCGGGCGATGGCGCTGAGGAGAAAATGATCGAAAAGGCCGAAGTGCATGTGCCCAGGCGCCTCGCGCTGGGGGCCGGCAAAGACCTCGTGATTCGTTCGGTGCACCGCGAGCCCGGCGGAGCACACGACCGTGTCGTCGTCGAGGTCGCCGCGCCCGACGACGCGGCGGTGACGCTTTTCGTCGAGGGACCGACGCCCGAATGGTCGCTGCCGCTGCCCGAGCCGGCCGGTCCGGTGGCACCGGTGCGGGAGTTTACATTCGATCTCGATGGGCTGCCGCCAGGCGCGGAGGCGAAGGGCGCAACCCTGACCTTCACGGCCGTATCCGGCAACGATGCCATCGAGGTGCCCGCCCATCTCGACTAATTCGCCCGGCACGCTACTTTATGGTGGCGCCGCGTGAGCGGACGACACCACGCTGTGAAACCACCTGAGTGTAGAACGAGAGGACACGATCATGGCCATCAAGGTTGGCGACCGCCTGCCCGAGGCGAAATTCCGAGTAATGGGGCCCGACGGACCGGCCTGGAAGACCACCGATGAGATGTTCAAAGGCAAGAAAGTGGTGCTGTTCGCCGTACCCGGCGCCTTCACGCCGACCTGCAACAACAATCACCTGCCCGGCTTCCTTAAGAATGCCGACGCCATCAAGGCCAAGGGGGTCGATGCCATCGCGGTGACCGGCGTCAATGACGTCTTCGTCATGGAAGCCTGGAAGAAGTCGACCGGCGCAGCCGGCAAGATCGAATTCCTGGCCGACGGTAATGGCGATTTCGCCAAGGCTTTGGATATGACCATGGACGGCACCGGCGGCGGCCTCGGCCATCGCTCCAAGCGCTACGCCATGCTGGTCGAAGACGGCGTGGTCAAGAAGCTCAACGTCGAGGACGCGCCTGGCAAGGCCGAGGCTTCGAGTGCGGAGAGCTTATTGAAGTCAATGTAAAGACTGACTGTCCTCCCCCGCTTGCGGGGGAGGACGCGAGCGTCGCTCGCTGAGGAGGCAAATACGGTAGCCGCTCGTGAAGCGCGGAGGATGCCAAATGGCCGTTCCGGACGGCGCCGAAATGGCTCGACCCTTCCTCCCCGCCAAGGATTTCGAGGCGAGCAAGGCCTTTTATGAGGCGCTTGGCTTCAAGAAGCTACTCGACAGCGATGTCGCTATCTTCCGCGTTGGGAGCGGCGCCTTCATCCTTCAGAAGTATTATCAAAAAGAATGGGCCGAGAACTTCATGATGCAGATGATGGTCGATGGCCTTGATGCCTGGTGGGACCACATCTGCAGTCTCGATTTGCCGGGGCGATTTGGCGTTCGACCTCCAAAAGCCCCGGCAATGCAGTCGTGGGGATTGCGCGTAGCTTATGTTTACGATCCCTCCGGCCTCCTCTGGCACATCGCCGAACGCCGCAAGAATGCTCTTGCCGATTAGAGGTTGAGGACTTCAGGAGCAAAGCGGCGGAGGGCTTAGGGCTCACGATTTCCTCGCCGCCCGAAGCTCCGCAATTGCTTCGCGGCCAGCACATCCGCGCGCTCGTTCATGTCATGGCCAGCGTGGCCGCGCACCCGATGCAGGAGGGCCAGCGCGACCTCAACGGCTTTCACCTGAGCATCGAACAAAACTTGCAGTTGGCGACGCACGCGGAGACGTGGGAGTGGAAGTAAGTTGAAGTGGAGCCGGAAGTTTTGGACAATAGGATCCACGCACTTGCTGGGAGGCTTAGATGCTTGCGGATTTCGGACGACGTTTCAATGAGCTTGTAGAACAGGCACAGCCTATAGAGGCCAGCAAGACGATAAGGCAGAGCGACTACGGAAATATCACCTACGTCGATGAGATGCGTCTTTTAAATTGGCGGGTCAAGGTCCGGCACCTGATTAGCACTGTGTGCGGAGACGGCTCGCAATACTTCAAAAGCCTTCAGAATGCTGAAGAAATCAGCATGTACACCACCAACCATGATATCTTTCAAAGAGTGCTAGCTGTGTTACAGGCAGCCAAAGAAGATTATGAAGGCGGCTATTTTCACGAAATGCGCGACCTTATCCAAGCCGACGTGTTTGATGGCGAACTGGAACAGGCCGAGGAATTGCTTACAGCCGGCTATGATGTTGCTGCGGCAGTGATAGCCGGCGTGGTACTGGAGTCGCGGCTACGGCAACTTTGCAAAGACCGTAACATTCCAGTCGGCAAGCTCGACAGAATGAATGCGGAATTAGCTAAGGCCGATGTTTACAACAAGCACATACAGAAGCAGATTACTGCGCTGGCCGACTTGAGAAATTGTGCAGCGCATGGAGAAGGCGGCTTCACTAAAAATGAAGTACAAGCAATGATCCGCGATATTCGAAGCCTACTGGCGGATCGGCTCGGTTGACGAATAGGTTATAATTGGTCCATTCGCGTTCTACCACACGTCGAAGAACAAATTCGCCACGTCGTGCGCGACGAACGCGCCAAAGACCCTTAAGGGCTTCTGTCTCACCTACCTCCCGCACCACTTCCCGCTCAACTATCCCACTTCTTCGACGAAATATGCGCCGTGTCGCAGGACGGCGACATCAAGCGTCGGAGGTGATCGGCTTCCGCGGACGCGCAAAATCCACCCTCGCAGCCAAGTTTTTCGTGGAGTCGGTCGCTTATCAAGCAGCAGCGATTGAGGAAATGGAGCGCGAGGCGTTCGCTGTTACTCCGATGCATCCGATCAAGGACAAACGCTCCCTACTCGGCTTCGGAGGGGACATGACGATGCATGCGATGCTTTGGTCTATCTCATTCTCGGTCTGGTCGGCGACGGGATTGAGAAGCAGAAGTGCATTACGTCTAAGCCTCGGCCTGAAAGTCATGCAGTAATTGTACATAGACGAAATTTATATCGAAACTAAGAATGGCCACTCGACCGACCATCTCTTTCTGGAATTCTGTAGTGAGCCAATTTTGGTGGAACTTCGCATTTTGGCCGTCTTTGCCGCGATACGAAAGAAGCGGCGGACCCAAACTTTTTTCCGCAAATTCGAAAAGGATTTGTGAGTGAACTAACGAATTGCGGAACTTTCTCTCGGAATTAAGCCGTTCGACGACCGCCTTAAAATGCGATACCCAATCTGGTCGCGAATGTACGCGCTTAAAGTCTACCGATACTAATACTTCCGACACCAGCGTCTGTATCTTATCGTCGTTCGACATTCCTGCGAGCCTCCGTTGGCTCGCCTGCCAGTTCTCGTGCCCCCACGCGAGCAAAAGAAGCTGATCTACTTTCGCTTCTATCGACTGGAAGAATACAATGTATTTTCCAATGCTCGCGAACAACTTCTCGTACTCTTCTTCTTCCCACTCGTGACGGACGCCGCCGGCTTCGGACATCTGCCTCGTTATCCCTGTTCCCGTGGCTTACGACCCCGCTCGCGGTGCCAAACTTAAAGCACCCCTATGCCTCGCTTCTTTCGCGCGATCGGCGACGAGACATCAAAGCAAATTCAACTGCAAGGATATCCAGCCAGTCAATAGCTATAGCTATGAGAGCATCACCGTAGCCGGCGCCATCGTCGTCCGCGACCGCCGCGACAAGCTCAAAGCCGAAATCCCCGCATCACCAACGCCGCGAGAACGCCCCAGCCGATTAGAGATTGAGGACTTCAGGAGCAGCCCGCAAGCGGCGGAGGGCTTAGGGCTCACGATTTCCTCGCCGCCCGTCCCGCCGCACGAATCTCCGCAATCGCTTCGCGCGCCAGCACATCCGCACGCTCGTTCATGTCGTGGCCGGCGTGGCCGCGCACCCAGTGCCAGCGCACCTGATGCGGCGCGAGCGCCGCTTCGAGCCGCTGCCACAGATCAACATTCTTCACCGGCTTCTTGTCGGACGTGCGCCAGCCGTTGCGCTTCCAGTTCTTGATCCAGGACATGATGCCGTTGCGCAGATACTGACTGTCGGTGTGCAGATCGACACTGCATGGCCGTTTGAGCGCTTCGAGCGCGGCAATCGCCGCCATCAGCTCCATGCGATTGTTGGTGGTGTTCGGTTCGCCGCCTTTGAGTTCTCTCTCCCGATCGCCGAAGCTCAAAATCGCGCCCCAGCCGCCTGGGCCCGGATTGCCCGAGCAGGCGCCGTCGGTATGAATGACGACGTGTGCAAGATCGGGACTCACGGGTCGATCACTCCATAGTCGCGGACGCTTTTGACCGTCTGGTGGAATCTGAGCTTGCGCAAATACTCGACGGGGTCCTTGGGCCGGACCAGCGCGCCCGGCGGCACGTCGAGCCAGTCGACCAGCCGTGTCAGCAGGAAGCGCAGGGCCGCGCCGCGCGCCAACAGCGGCAGCATATTCCATTCCTGCGGCGAGAGCGGGCGCGTTTTGGCGTAATTCGCCAGGAGTGCACGGCCCTTGGTGACATTGTAGGAGTGGTCCGACTCGAAGCACCAAGCGTTGAGGCAGATGGCGACGTCGTAGACCAGCGTATCGGTGCACGCGAAGTAGAAATCGATCAGCCCGGACAGCCGGTCGCCGAGGAAAAACACATTGTCGGGGAAAAGATCGGCGTGGATGACGCCTTGCGGCAGTCCGCGCGGCCATTCGCGTTCGAGCATTTCGAGTTCGGCTGCGACGACGCTTTCAAGATCGCGCTGCACTTTGTGCGCACGTTCGCGGCATCCCTCGTAAAGCTGCCGCCAGCCGGCGACCGAAAGCGCGTTCGGGCGGCGCATGACGAAGTCGGCGCCGGCGAGGTGCAATTGCGCCAGCGCTTCGCCGAGTGCCGCGCAATGCGCTGCGCTCGGGCGGCGAATCCACATGCCGTCGAGAAATGTGACGATCGCCGCGGAACGCCCAGCGAGCTTGCCCAAGACCTGGCCGGAGCGGTTCTTGACCGGTTGCGGGCAGGTGATCTGGCGGCTCGCCAGGTGCTCCATCAACGACAGAAAAAACGGCAGATCGCGCTCGGCGACGCGCCGCTCGTAGAGCGTGAGGATGTAATAACCGCTACTTGAGTGGACCAGGAAGTTCGAGTTCTCAACGCCCTCCGCGATGCCTTTGTAGGCCAAGAGCTCGCCGATATCGTAGCCGGCGAGAAAACGAGCGAGGTCCTCCCCCGTGACATCGGTGTAGACAGCCATGCAGGTCTCCAGCGCCCTCGCGCTAACGCGGCGCCCGTACCGTCGTCAAGGCGTCTTGCCATCGAGCCAGTCGTAGAACCGGCCATAAAGGTCCGTGGTTTCCGGACCGCCGTCGCGATAGATCACCGACGCGAGCGTGCGGCCTTCGGCGTGGGCGAGGCGGAATGCCATGTAGCGGTACTGCTCCGGATACTGCGCGGTATTGGCGGTCTTGAATAAATCGTCGAAGGCCGACGACGGTTCGACCGGATCGAGCCGGTCCCGTTCGTAGATCGCGGCCCGCTCAGCGATGAGCCAGCCGCCGGAGTGGCGCTCGATGCGATCCAGAAAACGAGAGCACGAGGTGAGATCGACCTGGATGCCGTTGAAGGGCTGCCGCACGCGGATGATCACGCTGGTTTCCGCGACGGCGCGGTCGCCGGCCAGCTTGATGGTCGGCGGAAAAAGCTGATGACGCGACCAGGTGTGGCCGGCGGCGAAGCTGGCCTGGCAGTGCTCGACGAATTGCTCGAACGAGCCGCGAAACCATGACACCGAAATGTGACCGTCAGGCGTGAACGTGCCGCGCAGCTCCTTCCATTTGCCCTGATCGCGAAAAACGCCCCAGGCCTGGATCAGCTCCGCACAGGCAACCTTGTCGTTCAATTCCATTGCAAATAAACCTCGCTGCACGCACCGTGCGTCCGCGTACCATAGGATAGCCTCTTTGCGTCGCGCAATTCTCTTTTCCGCCAGAACGATCCGCCGATCGAGGGCGCACGAAACCACGAAAGTCACGAATGAAAGCCATCGTCATTCATCAATATGGGCCGCCCGACGTTTTGCGTTTCGAGGATGTTGCCGACGCTACGCCGCGCGAAGGCGAAATCCGCATCAAGGTGCACGCCGCGACGGTCAATCGCGTCCTGGACGTGAGCCTGCGCGCCGGCCATGAAACGGCGCGCGGCGCCGTATTGCCGCTCATTCCCGGCGTCGATTGCGCCGGCGTCGTCGACGGCGGTTGGGCCGCAGGTCAGCCGCTGGCACGTGGGCGATCGTGTCGCCGCCGCCGGCGTCATGCCGCTCGATGTTTGCGCCGAGGACGGCGCCGGCTATAGCGGGCCGCAGGGCATGATGGGCATCAAGCGGCCCGGCGGGTTTGCCGAGCTGGTCGCGGTGCCGGCCTGCGCCGGCGTCGCGATTCCCGGCCGCGCTCGATTTCCATCGTGCCGCGGTCGTGATGCGTCATGTGCCGACGGCGTGGAATTCTGTTGATGCACGTCGCCGAGCTCAAGGCCGGGGAGACCGTGCTGATCATGGGCGCCGGCGGCAATCTGGGAACGATCGGCATCCAGATCGCCAAGAACGTGATCGGCGCGCGCGTGATCGCGGCGGCCGGCTCCGACGAGCGCGTCACGCTCGGCCGCAAACTCGGCGCCGACCACAGCATCAATTACACGACGCACAACATCTGCGACGAGGTGATGCGGATCACCGCCGGCAAGGGCGTCAACGTGCTCTACGACAACATCGCCAATCCGATCGTGCTACCGGTCGCTTTCCGTGCCATCGGCATGGATGGCCGCCTCGTCACCGCGGGCGCGCATGCCGGGCCGAATGTCTCGATCGACTTCTCGCACCTCTACCACAAACGCATCACCATCAAGGGCCGCCCCGGCTACACGCGATCCGACCTGCCGCACTGCCTCATGGCAGCGGCGGAAGGGAAAGTCGTTCCCCAGATCAACCGCGTGCTGCCACTCGCGCGCGCCGCCGACGCCCATCGCATGGTCGAGAAGAGCGAGGGGCAAGGCAAGATCGTGCTCGATCCGACGCTGGGGTGAGAATCGTCGTGCATCTTGCCGAGACACATGGCAGCGCGCGACATCTTGGAAACGCGAACCAGGCGAAAGCAAACTGCCATCTCCACAAGGCGTCGCTCACACTAACTCCATGTGTAATTGACGGCCTACGGCGTGTGCAGCTCGCGCGAGTGTGCCGAGCGTCACAGATTCGTTCTCGGGATCGAGAAGGCGGTCAAGCTGGGCCCGGCTAGTCTTCATACGTTTCGCCAGTTCGGATTTGGTCAGCCCTTGATCTTCCATGAGCGCATCAAGCTGGCGCGCGATCACCCGCTTGATGGCGCGGGCAGTGACCTCTTCATAGATGCCTTCATCTTTCAGGAAGTCGTCAAAGGACGACCCGATGCGGCCTTTCTTTTTCATGCGAACTCCTTCTTACGCTTGGTCGCCAGATCGAGATCGGCGTCCGGTGTCTTTTGTGTCTTCTTGACGAACGCATGCAGAAGCACCATCCGTCCATCGTGGACACAAAATATCACGCGCGCGATACGGCCCTGCGTGAGCGTGCTGCGGACTTCCCACAGCCCTTTACCGAGAGCGCGGCACAACGGCATTCCGATCGGCCATGCAAACTCCACGTCCTTAATATCCTCACCTATGATCTTCCGATCGCCGACGGTGAGGGCCTTGAGCCATTCGCGTACCGGCTCGTGGCCGGACGGCAATTGGTAAAAGGCCGCAGGAAGCCGCTTCACATTCTTATCCCTGCATCATATGTACCAAAAATGATACAACTCTGTAAATAGAATAATCGTCAAAGATTCGCGCTGAGTGGCCATGGCCCGAGGGCCCGCGGAATTGGGAACGGACGATTTGACCCGCCTTAGACGTTTCAAGAATCATCGACCGGCTCCGTCGCCCGCATCGAAGGCCGCGCCGCAAACGTCGCGTGCCAGCCTGCGATGCGCGGATGATCTTGGCGCCAATCCTCGTCGGCATAGCGGAAATCAAGATACGAAAGCGCGCAGCCGATCGCGATGTGGCCGATGCTGAGAGGCGCTTTGGAGAGCGCCGGCGCCTCCTCATCCAGACTGCGCAACACAGCTGCCTTTCGCACGGCTGCACTTTCCAGATGCGCGGGCGATGGCTGCGCGCGGATGCGCTCGTCGCGCGTCAGAACCAGGAGATCGAGAATCCCATCGCCAAGCGCCTGCCACCGCAGCGCGACCAAGCGGGCCTTGGCATCGACCGGAAACAGCTCCGGCTTGCCATCGAGCGCATCGAGATATTCGCAGATGACCGGCGAATTGTAGAGCGCCGAGCCGTCGTCGAGCACCAGCGTCGGGATTTTCGACAGCGGATTATCCTTGATCAGCTCCGCGTGCGGCTTGGTCGCCGCCGCCACCGTACGCACGCGGGTGATGCGGTCGGCCAGCCCGCGCTCATGAGCGACGATCATGACCTTGCGCACGAACGGCGAGCGCGGCGACCAGTGCAGCTTCATCGCTGAACTCCTTGAGATATCCAAGAATAGCGGATGCCGATGGCGCTTTGACCATCGAGGCGCTAGCATTCTCCATTATTCACGGTCGCCGATCCACGGCGCTGCGCACTCCGCCACGCCAGCACATCCCACGCCAGCACATCAATGGAAGATCGCCATGGACTACGACCCGCGCAGCGAGCCGCACAATCTTGCGCATGATCCCACCACATCGCTTGTGGTGCCGCGACCGATCGGCTGGATCACGACCATCAGTCCCACCGGCGTGGTCAATCTCGCGCCCTACAGCTTCTTCAATATGATCGCGAGCCATCCGCCTTTCGTCATGTTCGCATCCAATACGCGCAAGCACACGCAAACGCATGCCGAGGCAAGCCGGGAATTCGTCTTCAATCTCGCGACTTACGATCTGCGCACCGAAATGAACGTGACCGGCGGCGATCATGCCGAAGACGTCAGCGAGCCGGAAGTCGCCAAGCTTGCCATGGCGCCGTCGCGTATCGTCAAGCCGCCGCGTGTCGCCAACTCTCCGATCGCGCTCGAATGCATCTACTCGCAGACGGTGAACCTCACGAGCAGCAACGGCAAAGCGCACAAGTATCAACTGGTCATTGGCGAGGTCGTCAACGTGCACATCGACGATGCGATGATCGTTGACGGCATGATCGACATGTCCCGCATCCGTCCGATCGCGCGCCTCGGATATCGGGGGGATTACGCGGTCGTCGACAACATCTTCGAGATGAAGCGGGTTTAACGAAGCTCGCGGATATCCGAAAGCATTGCGACAGCTTCCTCGGGCCCTTTCACGATTCGGCAACCGGCGGCGGCGAGCGCTGCGAGCTTTGCCGCGGCACCTTCGCGCGCGCTGCCGACCAGCGCGCCGGCGTGACCCATCTGCTTCTCCGCCGGCGCGTGGCGGCCGGCCACCATGGCGAACACCGGCTTGGGAAAATCGCGCGCGGCTTCGGCGAACGCATATTCCTTGTCGCCGCCGATCTCGCCGCAGAACAGCACCGCCGACGTCGCCTCATCGTCGGCGAGCGCTTGCAGATATTCGTGCGGGTTGCGGCCGACCACGGTGTCGCCGCCGACATGCGCGACGATGCGCTGCCCGATACCGGCCGCAGTGAGTTGCCGCGCCATGGCGAGAGACAGCGTGCCGCTGCGCACGATCAGCGCGAGACGACCCGCCTTGCAAAAACTCGGCGCGATCGAACCAAGGAGCCCGCGGCCCGGCACGAAAATGCCGAGCGTATTCGGCCCGACCAGCCAGCTCCCCGCCGCACGCGCCAGCGCGGCGGCGACGAGCGCGTCATGCACCGGCACGTATTCGGCAACCGCCATGATGGTCGGGATTTGCGCTGCGGCGCATTCGGCGATGGCGTCGCGTACGCCCTCCGCCGGCGTGTAGATCAAGGCGATGGTGGGCTTTTGCGGAAAGTCTGCGATGCGGTCATAGAGCGACAAGCCGTCCATCGTCGTGCCGCCGCGGCCAAGCGCTACGCCGCCGGCGAGCGGCGTGCCGGCTTCGATCATGCCCGCGACCTGGTTGCGTGCATAGCGCCCGGTCGGCGCGACCACCGCGACCCGCCAGGGCTCCGGATCGAGAAACGGCAGGCGCGTCGGCCCCGACATGCGATAAGCTCCAGGATTGATGCGCCGGACGGCGCCAGAGGTTTCCCATTATGCGTCTTGCCGAGTATGACGGAAAAGCCTTGCTGCGCCGACATGGCCTCGCCGTGCCGCGCGGTGCGCTGCTGAGGGGCAGCGAAAGTGTACCGGACGCGGCCGCGGATTGGCCCGGATTCCTGCTCAAGGCACAAGTGCTCGAAGGCGGACGCGGCAAGCGCGGCCTGGTGCGCCGCTTCGAAACGGCCGCCGAATTGCGCGACGCGCGGCGGCTGATTCTCGCGACGCTCGACGATGCCGATACGCCGCTCCTGCTCGAAGAGGCGGTGCCGATCGCTCGCGAGATTTTCGTCGCGGTCCGCATCGACGGTACCCGACAGGGGCTTGAACTCCTGGTGGCGCCGGAGGGCGGCGAGAATGTCGAATCCGCGGCCAAGCTCGCCCGCATTCCCATAGCGGCCGACGCGCCGACGACACCAGAAAAGATTTTTCCGGCGATCGCTGGACTATTGCCGCGCGATCTCGCGGCGCGCCTGGCGCGATACGCCGCGCGCCTGCCGGATATTGCCCGGCAGGAGGATTTGGAGCTCCTCGAGATCAACCCGCTGGTGTTGACGACGGACGGCGCCTTCATCGCCTGCGATGCAAAAATCATCCGCGACGCCAGCGCCGATTTCCGCCACGACCCCCAACAATTCGCGGTCAGCCGGCAGCTCGCCGAGCGCGCCATGACGAAGCTCGAGCGCGAGGCCCGCGACCTCGGCTTTCAGCTGGTCGAGACCGATGGCGATGTCGCGCTCGTCACCTCCGGCGCCGGCCTCGGCATGATGATGATGGACCTCATCGCCGACCACGGCCTACGCGCCGCAAGCTTCATGGACAATCTGCGCGGGGCGCCCGACGAAACCATGACCGAGCGGCTCAAAATCGCGCGGGCGCTCGCCGCGCGCCCCAATATCAAGGCGATTATCTTTCAGACGACGCTGGCTTCGCGCTCGCTCGCCGAGCGCGTCGACGCCCTGGTCGCCTGGTTTTCCGCCGAGCCGTTGCCGAAGCCGTTATTCGTCGGCATCGCCGCCGGTCACGCTGCTACGCGCAAGATGACCGCCGAACAGGCCGTCGAAAAACTCGGCGCCCTGGGCATCGCAGCCTTTACCGATCCCGTCGCGATGGTGAAGGCGGCGGCGCAGGCGATACGCTGACCTTACGAACGCGCTGATAAACTGCCTCATCCTTTTCGTTCGCCAAACGTCTCCATCCCGGCGCGCCACGTGTCGCGCGCGATATTTTCCTCCATGGCCTCAAGCTCCAGCGCCAGCGCGCCGCGCCGGTCGAGCTCGACGCTTTGGTCGATGCAGCGTTTGGCTTGGCGCAACGCCGCCTGGGGCGCTGCTGTTATGATCTTGCTGACGTCGGCGATGACGTCGTCAAGCGCGGCAGCCTCCACGATGCGCGTCACCAGGCCGGCCGCCCTTGCCTCTTCGGCGGTGAGCTTGCGACCGCTGAACATCATGTCCTTCGCGAGCTGCTTGCCGAAGATACGCGGCAGGCGCTGCGTGGCGCCGATCGTCCCCCATAGGGCTTCCGGCGTGGCAAATGTCGCCTGCGGAGTCGCAATGACGAAGTCGCAGCACGCCGCGATCTCGCAGCCCGAACCGACCGCCGGCCCTTGCACGACGGCAATCGCAGGCATCGGCAAACTCTCGATAGCCCCATAGGCGGCGAAGGCCGCCAGCCGCCGCGCGCGGATCTGGTCGGCATCGAGCCCCTTGCGCTCCTTGAGGTCAGCGCCGGCGCAGAACACCGGACCGTTCGCGCGCACCAGCACGAGCCGCACGTTCGCATTCTCGCGGGCCGCTGTCGCCGCTGCGACGATATCGTCGCACATGGTGCGGTTCACCGCGTTGCGAGCCTCGGGGCGATCGAGTGCGATGGTGGCGACGCCGTCGGCGACATCGTAATGCAACGTCGTCAAGTTCATCAGTTTCGACCTTGTTCGAATTGGCTTAACTGGTCTTACGGAACGCGCGCATGCGCTTGTTCACTTTGCTGCCTTCACGCAACGCCTCGTCGAACGGCAGCTCGGCAACGCGATAGAACAGCGCCTTCGTCGCCGCCATCGCCTCTGGTGCGATTGCGGCCAGTGCGCGCGCCGACCGCAAGGCCTCGTCCATCAACTGGTCCGGCACCGCCACGCGATTGACGAGACCGAGCGCTAAAGCGTGGACGGCATCGATCGGCTCGCCGGTGGCGAGGAGCTCGAATGCGGCCTTGCGGCCGGCGTGGCGCACAAGGTTTGCCATCACCACGGCGGCGACGATGCCGTGCTTGACTTCCGGATAACCGAGCTTTGCGGTCGCCGACATGATGGCGATGTCGCCGGCAAGCGCGAGGCCGGCGCCGCCGCCCATGGCGGCGCCGTTGATCGCCGTCACCACGGGCTTGGTCAGGTGCGAAAAAACGCCGTGCAGATTCCTCGTGAGGTCCGCCCGCCGCTCGACCAGAGCCTCGTTCGCCGGCGTCAACGTGGCGAACTCCGACAAGTCCGCGCCGGCGCAGAATGCCGGCCCGGCGCCGGTGAGCACGATCGCACGCACCTCCGCTGCGTCATCCGCCGCCCGCAACGCATCGAGCAGCGCTTCGCTCAGCGCCATGTTCAGTGCGTTACGCTTCTCCGGGCGATTCATCGTCAGGACACGCACCGCACCGTCGTCGGCGATCAGCAGATCGGCCATCAGTCCTCCTCTCCCACGGAATGCGTGCGCACGCTAATCCAGGTGTACGCCAGCCTTGCGGACCAGAGGCCCCCACTTGGCCTGCTCGGCCAGAATGAAATCGCGAAATTGCTGCGGCGTGGTCGGAGCCGGGATGGCGTTGAAGGTATCGAACTGCTTCTTCACGTCGGCACTGTTGAGCGCGGCGACGGCGGCACGGTTGAGCCGCGCGATCACATCAGAGGGCGTGCCGGCCGGCGCAACGAGGCCGTACCAATTGTCGGATGTCACCCGCGGGTAACCGACCTCGGCCGTGGTCGGCAGATCGGGCAACGCGGAGATGCGTTCGGCCGACGTCAAGGCGAGCGCCTTCAGTCCTCCGGCTTTGATCTGGGGCAGCAGGAACGGCACATCGGCCACCAGCATCTGGAGCTGACCGCCGAGCAGGTCCTGCAGCGCCGGCGCGACGCCCCGATACGGCACATGCACGATGTCGATCTTGGCTTCCTCTTTCAGCAATTCCGCGCCGAGCTGCGTGATCGTGCCGAGGCCGGCCGAGCCGAAATTGATTTTTCCCGGATGCGCGCGCGCGTAGGCGACGAAAGCCGGCAGTGTGTCGACGCCGAGCGTCGGCGTCACGACGATCGCTTCCGGTACGCGCACGACGTTGCTGATCAGCGCCAAATCCTTCTGCCAGTCGAACGGCATCTTGGCATACATGAACGGCATGGCTGAGAGCGCGGCAGCGCCGGCAAAACAGATCGTGTAGCCGTCGGGTGCGCTTTTGGCGGCAAAGTCGACCCCAGTCAGACCGCCGGCGCCGGCATGAACCTCGACAAAAACCTGCTGTCCGAGTTCGGTGCTCATGGCGTTGGCAAAAGCCCGCGCGAACAAATCGGCGGCGCCTCCCGCCGCGAAGGTCAGAACCAGCTTGATCGGCCGGGTGGGAAACGTTTGCGCGCCGGCCGGCGCCGTCCACAGCAGCGCGAGACCGAATGCCGCAATCATGGCGCGCCGGTTCATGACCGTCCTCCCAGTGGTTTCTCAGCCGTTTCCACCCCAGGTGGCGCCATCGCGGCAGCGCCGTCAGGCATCGGGAGCTTGTCCGGCATCCATCCGCACGGCAGTATGATTGCATGGACATGGCGGCAGCAAGGGGCATGGGGCCTGCCGGCCTTGTCGGGGAACGTCGGGGCACGCATGAAAACAATTCTCGTACCCACAGAGCATAATTCGGCAATGCTGTCGGCGCTCGACGCGGCGCTGCTGCTCGCGCAGCAGTTCGGCTGCTGTATCGAGGGCTTTCCGCTGCGTCCGGCGGTCGCCGACCTGGTCGCCATGGATCCCGACAGCGGGCTGACCATGGTGGCGGTCAAGGAGAACGACGCGGAAATGATACGGCAGGCCGAGGACCTGTTCCGCTCGTTCATGGAGCAGCACAACGTGCCGCAACGGACCGGCGATGCCGCAGCGGTGTTGTCGTGCGCGTGGGTCAAGGAGGCGCCAAGCGGCCATGATTTCGTCGGCAGCTACGGCCGCGTCTTTGACATGATCGTGCTGGCGCGACCCGGCGACGAATGGCAGAGCCCATCCATGATCACGCTGGAATCTGCTCTGTTCGAAAGCGGACGTCCGGTGCTGATCGCGCCGCCGGCCTCGCCACGCTCGCTCGGCACCAATGTATTGATCGCCTGGAATTCCAGCACCGAGCAGGCGCGCACGACGGCGTTTGCCATGCCGCTGCTTCGTCTCGCCCAGCGCGTCACGATCTGCACCGTCGAGGGCGCCACCGTGGCGGGGCCGAGCGGGGAGCAACTCGCGCGCACGCTGAAAATGAACGGCATCAACGCCGAGACGATCACCCTGACGTCCAAGAAAGGCCGCGCCGGCGAAATCATCCTCAACAAGGCCGAGGAACTCGGCTGCGATCTCATTGTCAAAGGTGCCTACACGCAAAGCCGCCTGCGCCAGATGATTTTCGGCGGGACCACGCGGCATATCCTCGCCAATGCACGGCTGCCCGTGCTGATGGCGCATTGACCGGCCGCGCGCGGCGCAACGACACATGCGGACAATCGCGGTCGTAGGCGCAGGCGCGGGTGGAGCGGCGGCAGTGGCGGAACTGGCCGCCGCCGGCCACGCTGTCGCCTTCTGGGGTCGTTCTGAGAAAACGCTCGCACCTTTCCGCGATCAAGATGGCATCGGCTATGAGGGTGTGCTCGGCTCGGGCATTGCCCGGCCAAGTCTCATTACCCACGACATCCGTGCGGCGATCGCCGACGCCGAAGCGATCCTGGTCTGCCTGCCGACCTTTGCGCATGCCGATATCGCCGCCGCGCTGGCGCGTGCCGGCACCCGGCAACCGGTGATCCTCAACCCGGGTCACACCGGGGGCGCACTCGAGTTCCGCCAAAGCTTTCGCGCGCTCGACATCGCGCCGCCGCCGATCGCCGAATTCTCCACGCTCACTTATGTGGCTCGCCAATATAAGCCCGGCAGCGTGACCATCACCGGCCGCGCCAAAAGCGTGCGGTTGGCGGCGCTCCCCGACGGTGAAGCCGCGAGCAAAGCGGCACAGGCATTATTTCCCGGCGCCAAGCTCATGCCGGACGTTCTCGGCTGCGACCTCGCCAACGTGAACATGGTGTTGCACACGCCCGGCGCGGTGCTCGGCGCGGCCTGGGTCGAAGCGACCCGCGGCGACTTCACGTTTTACGTGCAAGGCATGACGCCCGGCGTCGCGCGCGTCATGAACGCTCTCGATGCGGAGCGCTGCGCGGTAGCCCGCGCCTTTGGCCACGATCTCCCTCCGCTTTTGGCCGAGATGCGCGCGATCGGAACCGTGGATGCATCGTATGACGGTGACGATATCGTTGCGGCCATTGCCGGCGGCGAAGCCAATCGCCGGATCAAGGCGCCGGATTCACTCGCGCACCGCTATTATCGGGAGGACTTCGGTCATGGCCTTTTGCCGTTCATCGTGCTGGCCGGCATTGCCGGCGTCGCTGTACCGGTTGCCAATGCGTTGATGCGGATTGCAGAAACGCTCACAGGTACCGATTTCGCCGCAGCCGGCCGCACCGCCGAGCGGATGGGCATTGCGGGACTGGATCGGAGCGGCCTATTGGAGCGCATTGGAGCAAAGACGAATGGCAAGTGAAGGCGTCGACTGGTCGACACTGGTGATCGGGATGCTCGGCGGCGACAAACGCGAGCAGGAGATCGCGCGCCGTGCCGGGGCGACCGGCGCTGATGTGCGCGCTTATGGATTTCCATGGCCGGATCACGGAATTCCCGCCGTCAAGCACATCGCCGATCCAGCCGCGGTGCTCCAAGGCGCCCGGTTCGCGCTGTTTCCCATTCCGGGCATTTCGGCCAACGGCGCGCTGTTCGCTCCCGCTGCCGCTGCACCGATCGTTCCGGACCAGGCGATGCTTTCGGGAATGGCGCCGCGGGCGCACATCATCCTCGGCTGGGCCGACGAGAACTTGAAGGCGCATTGTGAGGCGCTCTCGATCGAGCTGCATGAATACGAATGGGATCGCAGCCTGATGCTCCAGCGCACCCCCGCGATCATCGAGGGCCTCGTCAAGATCGTGATCGAAAATACGGCGATCACGATTCACAACGCTCAGGCCTGCGTCGTCGGCCAAGGCACGATCGGCGCCATTCTGGCACGTTATCTGGTGGCGCTCGGCGCGCACACGCATGTCGCCGCGCGCAATCCTGAACAGCGCTCCGCTGCTTATGTCGCCGGCGCCATACCCCACACGCTGGAAGAGTTGCTGCAGCTTGCGCCGCAACTCGACCTCCTGTTCTCGACGGTACCGACACGCGTCGTCAGCGAACACGTGCTGTCGCGGCTGAAGAAATCGGCGTTTGTAGCCGACCTTGCGGCGCCGCCGGGCGGCGTCGATTTTGAAGCCGCCAAGCGGCTTGGCCTCACCGCGGTCTGGGCGCGCGGTCTCGGCAGCCGCGCGCCGGTCACCGTCGGGGCCAGCCAATGGGGCGGCATCCGCCAACGCATTGAACAAATCTTACAGGAGGAACCGTGACATGCCCGTCGTGACGGTACAGATGTGGACCGGCCGCACACCGCAGCAAAAACGCGCCCTCGCCCGGGCTATCACCGACGCCATGGTGCAGCACGCCGGCGCAAAACCCGACAATCTCCACGTCATCATTCAGGAAGTGCCGAAAGAAGATTGGGCCCTCGCCGGCGTGATGGGCGACGAAAGAAAAGGTTGATCGGTGCGACTGTTCGCATGACCGACACACGCCAAGGTTCCAGCATTGTCCTCGTTCCTCCAAACGCTCATCCCATTCGCCGACACGCTGCTGCGCGTCGCAGTCGGGCTTGCGTTGGTGCCGCATGGGCTGCGCAACACGTTCGGTTTCTTTCCGAACACCGGCGTGCGCGCGCATAATCTCAAGGACCTCGCGAAGCAGCTTGACCGGGACGGTTACCGGCCCGGCAGCTTCTGGGCGCCGGCCATCTCAATCACCCAGCTTGTCGGCGGACCGCTGCTGGCACTCGGATTGTTCACCCGTCCGGTCGCCGCTGTCGTGCTGATTTTTCTTCTGGTCGCCAACGTGGAACGCTGGCGCGTCGGCAAATACTTTTGGAACCAGCTTGGACTTGAGTACACGCTGATGTGGACCATCGTCGTTTTCTCTGTTCTGGTTCACGGCGGCGGTCTTTATTCGCTGGATCACCTGATGGGTTGGCCTTAGCGTCATCGCCGGGCTTGTCCCGGCGATCTCGGTGAATGGGCAACGTCTTTCCGATTTCGCCGGGATGGCCGGGACAAGCCCGGCCATGACGAACAGGGCCACTGATGCTATAGGCGTTATCCCGCCTTGTAAGAGGAATCCCCCTTGCCCTTTATCGATGCCAATGGCGTGAGCCTGCATTACGCGCTTTCAGGCGAACGCGGCCCTGCTGTCGTGCTGCTGCACGAGCTTGGCGGCACGCTGCATTCGTGGGACGCCGTCGCGCCGCGGCTTGCCGCACGCTGTCGCGTGCTGCGCTACGACCAGCGCGGTTCGGGCCTTTCGGAAAAGGTGCGGCAGGAGTTCAGCAACGATGTCCTGGTCGAAGACTTCGCGGCGCTCGCCAAAGCCGTCCACCTCGATCCTCCCTATCATTTCGTCACGGTCGCGGCGGCTGCAACGCAGGCGCTGCGATATTTGGAGAAGCATCCCGATCGAGTCGGTTCGCTCGTGCTGTGTAATCCGGCACCCGGTGTCGATCCGAGCCGCGCCGCGGCGCTCGATGAGCGGGCCGCCTTTGCGATGCGCGAGGGAATGCGGGCGTCGCTCCCGACCACGCTCGATATTTCCTATCCAAAAACACTCGGGGACCCCGCGGCATACGAAGCCTATCGCGGCCGTTACCTCGCCAACGATCCGGTTGGCTTTGGCTACGGCTTTCGCGCTCTGGCGCGCACCAATATGCTGCATATGCTGCCGCTGATCCGATGCCCGGCGATGGTCGTCGCCGGCCGCCACGATACGGTGCGGCCGCACGCCGGCTCTGCGGATATCGCAAAAAAGATTCCGGGCGCGCGGTTCGAGTTGATCGAAGCCGGGCACTTCATGCCGACGCAGGGGCCGCAGCCGCTCGCCGCGCTGCTGGAGAATTTTCTGCCACTATCGTAGCCCGCATGGAGCGCAGCGCAATGCGGGGAAACCCAGCCGCTCCATCGTCCCCGGATTACGCTTCGCTCCATCCGGGCTACAGAACAATTGAAGGCAAACCCATGAAAATCAAAGCGAACGGTATCGACATCAACTATCAGATCGACGGGCCTGAAGGCGCCCCCTGGATCGTGTTTTCCAATTCGCTCGCGACCTCGGTCGCCATGTGGGACGAGCAAGCCGCGGCGCTGAAAGATTCGTTCCGCGTGCTGCGCTACGATCAGCGCGGACACGGCGGCACCGATGCGCCGGCGGGCCGTTATCCGTTCGATATGCTGCTTGCCGATGCGCTCGCCCTGCTTGACGCCTTGTCGATCAAAAAGACGCATTTCGCCGGCCTGTCGATGGGCGGCGCTACCGCGCTTGGTCTCGTCGAGCGCCATCCCGACCGCTTCGACCGCATTATTGTATGCGAACTCGCCTTGCCAATCGACGCCGCAGAGCAGCCAGCAATGGGAAGAGCGCATCGCGATCGCGCAAAAGCAGGGCATGGACGTTCTTGTCGAGCCGACGGTCTCGCGCTGGTTTCCGGCCGAAACCTTGGCCAAAAATCCACCCCACCTCGACAAGGTCCGCGCCATGGTCCGCGCCACGCCGGTCAACGGTTTCATCGGCTGCGCCGCCGCGCTTGCCGCCCACGACTATGCGGCGGCTGTCGCCACGGTGAAGCGCCCGGTGTTGTTCATGGTCGGCGAGAAAGACGGCGCCGCGCCCGTCGCCATGCGCAAGCTCAACGAGAAACTGCCCGGCTCGCACTATGCCGAACTGGCGGGCGCCGGACACATCTCCAACATGGACCGCCCGGCGGAATTCAGCAAAGCGATCCGCGATTTCATTTCGGCCGGCGGATGAATCATGCGCCGTTCGCGAACGTGTTGACCGAGGGCGCCGGTATGCCTTTTCGCGGGGGTGGGCATCGCGCAGCGGCTTCCCGCCGCCGTTGCAAACTCCGGCCGAGCCACTATACCTCAGATAAAGGCGCGGATTGGCCGTCAGGCCAGTCGAAACAACCGGGCCGAGCTGCAAACAGGGCTCAAATCGCCCCCTCTTTAATGGAGAAAACGTCATGGCAACGGTGACCATGAAAGCCCCCGCCCCGAGCGGGCTTTCGAACAAGGCGCGCGAGTTGATGGAGGCCATCAACACCGAAGCCGGCAAGCACAACGTCTGGGTCCGCACGCAGGCCAACGCGCCGGCGCAAAAGCCGTGGTTCAGCGAAACCAGCGGCGAGGGTTCGGGCCAACTCGCCACTGGCCGCGTTGCGGTCAATCAGATGAAGACCTTTCCGCATATGTGGAAGTGGAACGAATATAACGGCTACCTCAAACAGATCTCGGAGATCGCCAGCAAAGCCGACGTCTCGCCGATCGAGTTCGCCGACCGGCAAAGCATCCTGTTGCTGAATCCCGGACTGAACGGCCGCCTGCAGGTGACCAACACCATCCGCTGCGCGATCTCGATCTACAATCCCGGCGACGTCGCGCCCGTCCACCTGCATTCGCCGAACGCGAGCCGGACCATCCTGTCCAAGAAGGGCGGCTACACTGTTGTCGAAGGCGAGCGCGTCACGGCGAACCGCGGCGACCTCATCCTCACGCCGAACGGCACCTGGCACGACCACGGCAACGACTCCGACGAGCCGTGCATCTGGATCGATACGCTCGACTGGCCGCTGATGGAATTCCTCGACGCGGCTTGGGTCGACCACAATATGCCGGGCGCGCAGGGCAATACCAACGTGCAAGCCGTCACGGTCACCGAAGGTTACTCGCACAACCTCTATGGTCACGGCGGCCTTAAGCCGACCTTCGTGAACCATCAGCGCGGCGTCGGCCACGCCCCTGCACCGCTGTTCCATTACCGCGGCGAGAACGTGCTCGAAATGCTGCACAGCCTGCGCAAGGAAAAAGGCGACCCGTACGAAGGCATCAAGGTCAACTTCGTCAATCCTGTGACCGGCGAGCCGGTGTTCAAGACGCTCAACTATTCGGCACAGTTGCTGCGCCCTGGCGAAGAGACCGAGTTCAAACGCGAGACGGCCGGCACCTACTACGTGGTGATCGAAGGCACCGGCGCGACCGAAGTCGGCGGCAAACGCTTCGAGTGGGGCCACAACGACCTGTTCGTCGTGCCGAACTTCCTGTGGCGGCGCCACATCAACACCGGCAAGACCGACGCCGTGATCTACTCGGTGTCGGACTCCGCACTGATGCAGAACATCGGCCAGTATTATGCGCAGGGCCGCGCCAAGAACGGCAAGGTCACGGAATTGTTGCAGTAACCTTCGCAACCCGGAAAAAACCAATCGGAGCGCGGTGCCCCGCGCTCCGATTTTTTATTGACCGGAATTCACACCGGTGGCCTGTTACTCAGCCTTGCCACCGTTGTGCTTGCACTCGGATCGGAATTTCTTCCGAGCCTTGCCGTGCAACCCTTTGGCGTTGGCCTGATCGCTGCAGGACTTGGAAACCGCCGACTTGGCGCCCGAACTCATTTTCGACGGCGCTGCCGGCGCGGCCGATGGAGCGGGTGCCGGGGCGGGAGCAGGCGCCGGAGCCTGTGCAAAGGCGCTTCCTACGCCAATCGCGAACGACAACAGTGCTGCGCTAACAATCGTTTTCATTCCATGGTCCTCTCGTTGACAGGTATTTATTTACGCTCCAGATCAGGCTGCGCCCTTCAGACGCTTGTTGCATTCGCTGTAATAGCCGCCGCCCTTTTGAATCCACTTCAACCCGCCATTGCCGTTGCTGGCCTTGTTGGCTTTGTACTGGTCGAGACAGGTCTCCATGCGGGCCTTGCCTGCCTTATCGGTTGAATATTTGGACGAAACAGCGCTCGGGAACACCGCATTGCCGGTCGTCATAGGCGCAGGCGCGGCCGTGGTTTTCGCGGGCGCCGGCGCGGGGCCCGCGGCCGCGGGTGCTGCAGCCTCCGGCGCGGCCGAGGCGCCGGTCCCGCACTCCGCCTTGCGGAAGTCGTTCCATTTCATGCCGTTGAGCGTGTCCGTCTGCTTTCGCCTCTTTGTACTTGGCGCTGCACTCCGCCATCGTCAGCGCGTGAGCCGATGTGCCTTGCAGGGCCATGGCGGCAAGGACGGCGCCCGCGCAGAGCAGCGCGTAACGTATTGTCATGGCGGATCCCTTGTGCTGTGCATTTGAATGCTGAGTGTATGACCTTCCATACTCATTACAAATACCCGCGGCCGATCAGATCGACTGCGATAATTCCTGCTCACTCGGCAGCCGGCCATCCGGCGTCAGATGGTTGACGGCGTCCGGCAAATGCTGGCTTAGACCCGCTAGCAAATCCTCTCGTGACAGTCCAGTGTGAGCCATCAGCGTGCTGATCTGATCGGCGCCGAGCGCCTTGGCCAGATCGTCGGAAGAAATCGGCTTGTTTGGTCCGTTGCTGACCCAAGTCTTGGCCGCGTCGCCCTGGCCGGCTTGCTGGAATTGCTTGAGCAGATCGTTGAGGCCGCCGCTGAGCACGCTGCCCGCGGCGCCGCCGGCCAGCAGGCCGCCCAGCCCATTTTTGAGGAGGCCGCCGAGACCGCCCGAATTGCGCGGCCGTGCCGGCTCGGGGCCGGAGCGCCGGGGCTTGCCGGTGCGGCGCTCGGCTGACCGTGAAGCTTTTCACTGCCTTGTAGGCCAAGCAAGCCAAGCACCGCCATGGTCAGCGGCGACATGCCGCCGCCGCTGCTAGCGCCCGGGCTTCGCTGTCCGCGCGGCCCGTTCTGCATTCCATTGAGAACGTCGATCAGACCCATATCTGGCCTCCCTATCGTGCGCCGCAACATAAATGGTCGGACCCAACACTACCATGGGAATATGGTCAAAATTGTTCAATTCAAGAGGCCGCGAACCCCGACATCACCGATTAAGTTTCCTCAAATCCAATCAATAAGGACGCTTCAGGATACTGGATTATATGACGACCTGACGCTTGCGCTATTCTTTGCCGCGTGGTCGTGCGGCTGGCCGATGTGGTCGCCGCAGCCGGCGCGGTTCGCCCAGTATTCCCAGGCGCGCCAGGTTTCCGGCGAATTCGGCTTATAGCCGGCGGCACGCGCGGCGATCTCGCCCTTGGACAACGGCTTCGGCTTGCCGCCCATGCGCATCGCGTTCATCTGCACCCGCGCATTGCGCGGCAGATAAACCGAGAGCCGCACCACCTCGATGATCGAGCGGCCGCCGACGCAAAACCGTGGCCGCGCATCAGCGCGACATTGCCCTTGCCCAGCATTTGGCGAGGTCGCGGCCCTGCGCCATGTTGGTGACGAGGAGATTGGTGTCGCCGAACTTCTTGCGGATGTCCCACACCGGCACCTTGCCGCCGATGAAGCTGCCGGAATGGATCACCGGCTCCAGCGGCTTCGTCGACCAGGCCGAACGGCAGCGTGTCCTCGGCGTGGGCATGCACCACCGCCATCACGTCGGGCCGCGCCTCGAAGATCGCCGCATGGATGAAGCGTTCCAGATACGGCTGGCGCTTGTCGTTGACCGGCTCGCCCTGCTGATCGAACTCGATCAGGTCGCGCGCTCCACCAGTTCCGGCGCCCGCGAGCGCGACATGAAGAAGCGCTTCGGATTGTCGGGATGGCGCACGCTGATGTGGCCGTAGGCATCGACCACGTCTTCGTTGGACAGGATGCGATTGGCAACGACGAGATCACGCAGCAGGTCTTCGAGTTGGCTCATGGCGGCTCTTTCGGAAGCGATTACAAAGGATTGAAGAATTTTCCGCTCATTCCCGCGCAAGCGGGAATCCGAACTCTGGGTCCCCGCTTTCGCGGGGACGAGCGGCTTCGCGGCTGTTGCAGACTTCATAACGTTCTTTCAGCCGTAGGTCGGCACGAACAGATCGTCGACTTTGACCGGCCCGGCTCGGTCAAGCCAAGAGTCTGCTGATAGGTGATCAGCGCCTCGATGGTGCGCCGGTTCGGCTCGACGCCGTACGGCCACGGATCGCCGTTGAACACCTCCCAGATGTCGTCGATCTCGCGCATCAGGAACGGCGTCATGTAGCGCACGGCGCGCAGGTTGAACAATTTTTCCAGCGCGATCTTCTTCGATTTCACGAAAGCGTCGTAAAGGCTGGTCGCGACGAACGGATATCGCTCGTAGACGCTCTTCTTGATCGCGACCGTGATGCATGATCGGGTAAATTCTCTTGCGCTTGTAGAGGTCCTTGTCGACCTCGACAAAGTTCGGAAACAGCCGCACGATGTTCGGGATCGGTGCGGATCTCCTCCGGCAGGCTGGTGCCGAGCGTGGCGTCGATCTCGCCGGCCGCAAGCAGCTGGCCGAGCGTCTTATGCGTGGTGTTGTTCTCGATCGAGATTTTCTTCAGCAGCGGCAGCACGGTCGGGCTGCCGTGCGAGCCCGCGGTCGTTCATCGCGCTCTGCACCCAATGGACCTTCGACAGGTCGACGCCGAATTCGTGATGCAGCATGCCGTTGATGAAGATGGCCGCCGTCATGGTGTAAAGCGGCACGCCGATGCGTTTGCCTTCGAGGTCCTTGGGCGTCTTGATGCCGGACTTCTTGTTGATGGCGATAAAGCCCATGCGGAACGCGATCGATGGAAATACCGGGATGGCGACGAACGGGCACGCTTTGTTGGCGAAGCGCTGGGTGAATTCCGAGATCGAATATTCGGCGACGTCGAATTCCTGGCCGCCGGACATGCGGTCGAAGATCGGGCGCGGCTGGTCGATGGCGATGAAATTGAGATCGATGCCGTCCGGCTTGACCTCGCCGGTATAAAGCGGCTGCATCCGGTCGTAGAGGCCGCACGCGAATGAAAGCTGCAGCTTGGGCATGGGCGACAATTCCTCCCGTTTCTGATTGCGGCCTACGGTTAGCACGCCGCCTTGGAGGCAGGAAGGCCGGCGCAAGCATACCTCTCCCCGACGGGGAAAGGGGTTTAGCGCAATTCTTTGCGCAAGATCTTTCCGATATTGCTCTTCGGCAATTGGTTGCGAAATTCGATGTGCCTTGGGACTTTGTAGTTCACCAGATTGGCGCGAAGAAAATTGTTGAGGTCCGTTTTGGTGAGCGCCGGATCGCGCTTGACGACAAAGAGCTTGACCGCCTGCCCGCTGCGCGCGTCCGGCACGCCGATGACGGCGGCCTCCAGCACAGCCGGGTTCTGCATGACCACGTCTTCCACTTCGTTGGGAAAAACCTTGAAGCCGGAGACGACGACCATATCCTTCTTGCGGTCGAGCAGTTTCAGATAGCCCTGCGCGTCGAAGGCGCCGATATCGCCGGTGCGGAGCCAGCCGTCGGCGGTGAGAACACCTTTGGTCTCGTCCGGACGCTGCCAATAACCCTGCATGACCTGCGGGCCGCGCACCCAAACCTCGCCCTCCTCGCCCTCGTCGAGGATCACGCCTGTGTCGTCGCGGATGGTCACCTCGGTCGACGGCACCGGCAGGCCGACGCTGCCGATCTTCGGGTTGATGATGGGATTGATGCACACCACCGGCGACGCCTCGGTGAGACCGTAACCTTCAACCAGATTGCGTGCCGGTGACCTCGCGCCAGCTTGGCGCGCTACCTCGCTCTGCATGGCGGCACCGCCGCCGATCGCAAAACGCAGACTGCTGAAATCGAGCGCCGCGAATTCGGGGTCGTGGACCAGCGCGTTGAACAGCGTGTTGACGCCGGACATCGCCGTGATTTTGGCCGTCGCCATGGTGCGAATGAGCCGATGCAGATCGCGCGGATCGGGGACGAGAATGTTCAGGCCGCCGATCACCGCAAAGCTCAACATGTTCGCGGTCAGCGAAAAGATATGATAGAGCGGCAGCGGCGTCAGGGCTCGTTCGCCGTCGACGTCGACACCGCGCGCGGTCCAGGCGAGGCATTGCATCGTGTTGGCGATCAGATTGCGATGCGACAGCATCGCGCCTTTCGACACGCCGGTCGTGCCGCCGGTATATTGCAGCAGCGCCACAGCCATCGCGGGCGGCTCGGCATCCGCGTATTGCTCGCTCGGCGCGCGGTCGCACGCATCCTGCATCATCGTGAATTTTTCGAAGTGCCATGCCGGCACGGCGTGCTGGATATACGAATTGGCGAAATTGAAGGCCCAACGCTTCAGAGTCGGCACGAAATCGCCGAGCCGCGCCACCACGACATGCCGGATTTGCGTTTCGGCGATGACGGCTTCGAGCTTATGGGCGAAATTCTCCATGATCACGATGACCGTGGCGCCGGAATCCGCCAGCTGCTGCTTGAGCTCGCGCGGCGTGTAGAGCGGATTGACGTTGACGACGATCAGACCGGCGCGCAGCGTGCCGAGAAAAGTCACCGGATATGCCAGCATGTTTGGCAGCATGATGGCGACGCGGTCGCCAGGCTGGCAGTGCGCCTCCTCCATGAGGAAAGCCGCGAAGTCGCGGCTGTCGCGCTCCCATTCGGCGTAGGTCATTGTCGCGCGCAGGCACTCGAAGGCCGGACGGTCGGCGTATTGCCGGCAGGCGTCGAGCAGCATGGCGTGAAGCGACGGAAAGGCATCCGGATCGATGGTTTTGGGCACGCCCGCCGGATAGGAATCGAACCAGACGGGCTCAATCGTCCCGGCTGCGACCGGTTCGCCTTGGGTGAGGAGTGTCATGGCGTAACGAGTGTCATGGCGCCTCTGACTCGGCACGTGCCCGGCTCCCCGCGTGGGGGCCGTGCCCACTCATCATCGATGATTCTTGCGTCGTATGCATGGCAAAACAGGTCGCATTTCCATTCGAGCCAAGGCGAGGGATAATGGCCGCTCGCCCGCCGCGCCGTCCGTGGGGAATTCGGCAGGCCCGGAAACCTGGAGGGAGGTCCGCATGTTGCAGCTCAGAAGCTCGATCGTTGTTTTCGCCTTATGCATAGCCGCGCCGTTGCCGGCCATGGCCGAAGACATCCTCGTCACCCAATATAAGGCCGATCCGTCCGGCGCGCCGTACGGCGTCGCGATCGATAAAGGCATGTTCAAGAAGGCCGGCGTCGATATCACCGGCGTCATTTCCGGCGAAGGCGGCGGCACGTCGGTGCGCGCGGTGATCGCCAGCGACCTCGGCTACGGCGAGACCTCGCCCGCCGGCATCATCGCCGCCATCAACGAAGGCCAGGACATCAAGATCGTCGATATCGGCTCGCGCTCGCTCGCCGACAACGTCATCATCGTGATGCCGAACTCGCCGATCAAGTCGATGGCCGACCTCAAGGGCAAGAAGTTCGCCATCAGCAATCCGAAATCGCTGGGCGAGATGACGGCGGTGATCGCGGCTGAGAAAGTCGGCCTCGATCCCAATGACGTGCAGCGCGTTGCGCTCGGCAACCTCTCCGGCGCGCTGACCGCGCTGGAGAATCATCGTCGTCGATGCCACCAGCATTCCCGGCATCCTGTTCCTGATGCGCGGCGGCGAGAGCAAATACCGCGTCATCATGGGCCCGAAGGATTTGCCGGCGCTGCCGCCGGCGGTCGGCATCGCCACCGGCGATCTCATGAAGAAGAAATCCGGACGAAACTGCGCGCGATCCTGGCGGCGCGGCGCGAGGCGGTGAAATTCATCTATGAGCACACCGCGGACGCCAGCAAGATTCTCGAAAGCGTTTATGCGCCGCTGCCGCCGAAGGACGTCGACACCATGATGCAGCAGCTCGTGGAGGCGAAATTCTACAGCGAGGGCCGCATCGAGATGCCGCTGCTCGAGACCACGGTGCGGGCGATGAAATATGTCGGCATGCTCGACAAAGACACGATCGTCGATCTCAGCAAGATGGTCGATACCTCGTTCCTGCCGAGCGATCTGCAGAAATGAACGGCGCCGACCATGCCGGCCGAGATCCACGCGCACTCAGCGCGCGTGACGCGCGTCTATGCCGGCGCCGGCGGCCAGCCGCCGGTCGCAGGCGCTCGGCCCGGTCGATCTCGATCTGCGCAAGGGCGAATTCTTTGCCGTGGTCGGGCCGTCCGGCTGCGGCAAGTCGACCTTCCTCGACGTGCTGGCCGGGCTGCAGCGGCCGACCGCCGGCACGGTGACGTTCGAAGGCAAGCCGGTCAGCGGCGAAGTCGCCGAAGGCATCGGCGTCGTCTTCCAGGAAGACGCGAGCTTTCCCTGGCTGACGGTATGGGACAACGCCGCGTTCGGCCTGCGCCGCAGCGGCGTCGCCGAAGCCGAGGTGCGCCGGCGCGTCGAGGACGCGCTCGCCTTCATGGGGCTGAAGGAATTCGCCCGCGCCTATCCGTCGCAACTGTCCGGCGGCATGCGCCAGCGCGTCTGCATCGCCCGCACGCTGGTGCTGCAGCCGCGGCTGATCCTGCTCGACGAGCCGTTCGGCGCGCTCGATGCGCAGACGCGGCTGCTGATGGGCGACGAGGTGTTGCGGCTGTGGCGGCGCACCGGTGCGACGGTGCTGCTGATCACCCACGCGCTCGACGAGGCGGCGATGCTGGCCGACCGGGTCGGCGCCATGTCGGCGCGGCCCGGCCGCTTCATCGAGATCATCGAGACCGGCTGGCCGCGCGAGCGCGACAGCACGATCGTCGCCCAGCCGGCATTCGGCGAGATCACCGGCCGGCTGTGGGAGCGCTTGCGCGGCGAATCGCTCAAGGCGCTCGGCCATTCGCGGCATGGCCGCGATGGCCGCGGGATGACACGCGTCGGCTTGATCCGACTCGCGGTCATCGCGGCGATGATCGGCGCGCTCGAACTCGCCTGCCGGCTTCGGCCTCATCAACCATCACGTCATCATCGCGCCGTCGGAAATGGCTGAGCGCGCTTGGCACGCTGCTGGCGTCCGGCGCCATCAACGCCGACATCGAGCGCACGCTGGGCGTGATCGCGATCGTGATCGCGCTCTCCGTCGTGCTCGGCTTTGTCGCCGGGCTCGTGATCCATGCGCTGCCGCGGCTGCGCGAGGCGCTCGATCCGTTCTTCGCCACCTATTACGCCGTGCCGATCTTCATCTTCTATCCGGTGCTGATCGCGATCTTCGGCCTCTCGCCGATGCCGATCGTGCTGATCGGCGTCGCCACCGCGATCGTCGCCATGATCATCGCCACGCTCAACGGCCTGGACCGGGTGCCGCGCGTGCTCACCAAAGTGGCGCGCGTGCATCGGCTCGGCCGGTGGCGACCGCGCTGACGCTGCAGCTTGCCGGCGGCGGCGCCGTATCTGTTCACCGGCGTGAAGCTTTCGGTCAGCTACGGCTTCATCGCCGTGATCGCCGCCGAATTCATCCTGTCGCCGGCCGGGCTCGGCCGCGACATCGCCGACGCCTATGCCGACTTCAACAATCGCCGCATGTACGCGCTGATCCTGTTCCTGCTGATCATCGCCACGATCGTCAACGGCGTGCTGCACGCGCTCGACATGCGCTGGGCGGCGCGGCGCAGCGGAGGCCGGTCGTGACCGCGACGCGCCGCGTCACCGACACGCTGATCATCGCTGGTCGTGCATGCTGCTGCTCTGGCAGGTCCTGCACCAGATCGCCGGCGCGACGGCGCTGCCGGCGCCGCTGCCGACCCTGTCGTATCTCGTGCACATGGTGCCGACGCGCGCGCTTTGCCGAGAACGCCGCGGCGACGCTCGAGGAGTTCGCCATGCGCGCTCGCGCTCGCCTATCGGCATCGGCCTTGCCATCGGCGTTTGGATGGGCGCGCATCGGCTGTCCGGCGCGGTCGGCGAGCCGATCCTGGTCGCGATCTATTCGCTGCCGAAGATCACGCTTTATCCGGTGGTGCTGCTGATTTTCGGCCTCGGCATTTCCGGCAAGGTGGTGTTCGGCGCCATGCACGGCATCCTGCCGGTCGCGCTGCTCACCATGGGGGCGATCCGCGCCATTCCGCCGGTCTACCTGCGCGCGGCGCGCACGCTGCATCTGTCGCCATGGCAGACCATCACCACCGTGCTGCTTCCGGCCGCGCTGCCGGAAGTGTTCACCGGCCTGCGCATCGGCTTCACCGTGACGCTGCTCGGCGTGCTGCTCGGCGAGATGTTCGCCTCCAAGCTGGGCCTCGGCTCCATGATCATGAACGACATGTCGCTCGCGCAGAGCGAGGACATGGTGACGGTCGCGATCGTCCTGTTTGCTGTTCGCCGCGGTCGCGAATGCGCTGCTGCTGTGGATCGAGCATCGGCTGCACCGGCGGGTGTAAATCTCCGCTCATTCCCGCGAAGGCGGGAAATCCAGCGCTGGGTCCCCGCTTTCGCGGGGACGAGCGGCGAAGACGTGTTATTTCGCCCCGACATATCTCTCCAGCGTCATCGGATTGCCCTTATGCGCCGGCTCGCGCGGCTCGACGCCGGCGAAGCGGCTCGCTTCGGTGAACCACATGGCGCGGGCCGGAAGCTGCCAGCGGCGCTTGCCGGCGAACGACGCGTCCCAGCGCACCGGCTCGTCCTCGATGTCCATGCGTCTGATAATGCGTGTTGAAGAGTTCGATGCGGTGGCCGTCGGGATCGCGCATGTAGACAAACAGCGCGTGGCCCGGCCCGTGCCGCCCGGGGCCATATTCGATGTTCTCGGCGAAGCCCATGTCGCTAGGCGAGATCGCAGACGTAGAAGAAATGAAACGATTCCGGAATGCTGAACGCGGCGTGATGCAGCCGCGGCCCGGCGCCCGGCGCGAACACGATGTCGTGCGGATTGCCCTTGCGCTGCAGGAACACGAACAGCGGCTCGTCGCTGCCGTCCGGCGCGATGTATTCGGACAGCCGGAAGCCGAGCCCCATGTAGAACTCCAGTTGCGCGCTGTACGTCGGGCACCAGAAGCTGAAAATGATCGAGCCGCTGCGGCACCGCGCCGTGGTGGCGCGCGAAATCGATCAACGAGCCGCGGCTTCGTCGTCATGGTGGCGCAGAATTCGAGCGGCACGCCGAGCGGATCGCTGACATGCAGCGTCCTGCCCTGATAGGGCCGCTCGACCCATTGCGCCGGCAGGCCGGCCTTCTCGAAATAAGATTTCGCCTTTTCCAAATCCTCTTCGGTGAAGCAGCGCATGCCGACGCGCTCGGCCTGCGGCGACCGCCGCCCGCTTGAGCACCAGGCTGTGATGGCATGCCTCGGCGACGCCGCGCAGATAGATCGTATCCTTGTCCTCGTCGCTGACGATGAAGCCGATCAGATCGACATAGAACGCGCGGCTCTTTGCCAAATCCTTCACGTGCATGACGGAATGGCTGGCGCGCGTGATGTTGAACGGCGGATTGTAGTTCGGTCGCGGCAGGGTCACGGGATGCTCCTCATTTGCGGCCGGGACCCTATCACACGCCTCGTGTGCGGCTCACGGACAAGCGCTATCGTTCTCGCGACGCATTGAGCGTCCGAGTCATGCCACGCCATTCCCACGAAACTGTAGCCTGGGTTGAGCGGAGCGAAACCCAGGAACGATCGCGCAACCTTCAATGCCGCTCCCGGGTTTCGCTCCGCTCAACCCGGGCTACTGATTAAGAAAGAAAAGGAAGCGGAACGCCGACAGACGCGGACTCAACCGCCGCGCCCCAGCGGGGGTGCGGCGCGCGCTCAGCGGAGCGCGCTCGCCTGTCGGCGTTCCACCACGGCACTTGCGGCAGCGAACGAACGCCACCGCTCAGCTCCAGTCACGCACTTCCTGGGGCGGTACTAGGGAGGAGCGGGCGTTACCCGCTCCCGGCCGCCATCCAGTGCAGCGAGGTCACCCTCGCAGACCAGTCGTCATGCTGGCCGGGCGTATGACCCGAAGCCGCCCGGGAGCGGAGGTGACGAGCCGCCGCCCGCGGGAACCGTTCTTGCCCCCTCCAGCCGGAGTCACCGGCTGGCGTCCTTTACGGAGACAAGATTCGCTGAATGTAATCAAACAAGAGACATTTGTCAAGGTTATCCTTGTGGCGGCGACAAAATTGCTTATGAGAGGAATAAAACGTTCACAATCGTTCTACAGAAAGATCATTTCTTTCTACAGAAGAAAAATAATGCTATTCTTGCTTTGCCGGCGACCGAGGGACAATCGAGAATGCGGACCGATCCGCGCGCGGAAGAAGCCGCCGACAAATCAAGCGTCATCACCAAAGCCACGGTGCGCGCCGCGGGTCGCCTTGGCATCAAGAACACCGTGCTCGCCAAAATCCTCGGCGTCTCGGAGCCGACGATCTCACGCATGCGTCGCGGCCAATATCAGCTCGATCGCAGCCAAAAGGCTTTCGAGCTCGCGATCCTGCTCGTGCGCCTTTACCGCTCGCTCGACGGCATCGTGGCCGGCGACGATCATGTCGCGGCCGAGTGGCTCAAAAACAAAAACACCGCGCTCGATGGCGTCCCGCTCGATTTGATCCAGTCGGTCTCCGGTCTCACCAATGTCATCGCCTATATCAACTCCCGAAGAGCTGTCGTCTAACTGCCGCGCCAAAGCGGGACGGTGTTGGCGGGTCGTCGAAGCCCAGTATCAAATATCGACAGCGAAGCTGACCGACACGGCGGCGGAACAGCACGCCCTGGAATTGCTCATCGAGGATACCAAACCGCCGGTCCCTCCCGCGTGCCGGCATCTGAACTTTCTGTTGTCGACGCCCTTCCGTTATGGCGCGCCCTACCCTCGCGGCTCCCGGTTTCACGGCTCCGAAGAAGTCGCACACCGCTATCGCCGAATTGTGCTTTCATCGCCTTTTGTTTTTTTCTAAATCGCCGGACACGCCATGGCCCGGCAATGCCGGCGAATACACCGCATTCGCCGTCGATTATTCGGCCGCGCGGTCGATTGATCTGACGGCGGCGCCGTTCAATTCCAGGTCCACGCTTTGGATGCATGTCACGCGCTACGACGAGTGCCAGACGCTCGCCGAGCTGGCGCGGACGGTCGGCGTGGAGGTCATCAAATATTCCTCGGTGCGCGACCCGCCGCACCGGCACAACATCGCGATCCTTTCGTGCCGCGCCTTCGCCAATGCCGAGCCGAACTCCCGCCAAACCTGGCGGATTCTTTTAGGAAGCAACGGCGCCAGAGCGCTCTGCGAAATGCCGCGCGCCACGATCGATTTCAACCGGCAGGCCTTCCAGGACGATCCGCGGATCGCGGCGATGCGGTGGGAGCGGTAGCCGGCTTTTTTACGCCACGTGGACGCCGCGCATGCGTCGAGGCCCCCTCACCCCACCCTCTCCCCGCCCGCGGGGAGAGGGAGCCACGAGCGGTGAGGACGGAGTGCTTGAATTGCGCTCATCATGCTGCGACGACGAGCTTCACTCCGTCGTCCGGCTGGGCTCCTCCCTCTCCCTGCGTGCGGGGAGAGGGTTGGGGTGAGGGGGCGCTGCCGCAGATGCTGTTGCCAAGATCGTCTCCCAAACGCCCTCGATATTGCCCAGCACATCGTTGTTCCAGAAGCGAAGGACTCGGTAGCGATGTGCAACGAGCCATTGTTCTCGGGTGACGTCGCGGCTGTTGTCGGCATGTTGGCCACCATCGACCTCGATGACGAGCCGATGCTCTCGGCAGACAAAATCCACGATGTAAGGCCCGATCGGCTCCTGGCGCACAAATTTGAATCCCGCAAGCGACCGGGAGCGAAGCAGCCGCCAGAGTTTTCGTTCTGCGGCTGTTGCGTTTTTCCGCAGTTGCCGGGCCACTCTCGTCTTTGTTCCGCGTGCGCCACGCATGCGTCCAAGCCCCCTCACCCCACCCTCTCCCCGCACGCGGGGCGAGGGAGCCACGAGCGGTGAGGACGGAGCATCACGCGGATTTCGCTCACCTTGACACGTTCGGGACCGCAATTCATACCGCCTTTGACCCTCGGACAATGGAGACCAGCATGGCAACCGCGTCGGCAGCACAGCGCCAGAGCGTCGGCTATCGTGGCTTGCGCGGGTGGCTCGATCAGGTCGACAAGCTCGGCGAACTCGAGCGCGTGTCGGGTGCCAGTTGGGATGCCGAGATGGGCGCCGTCACCCAAATGCTCACCGAGAACAGCCGCGGGCAAGCACCGGCAATCCTGTTCGATGATGTCCCGGGGTATCCGAAGGGCTATCGCACGCTTTACGGCCAGCTCTCGTCGATCAAGCGCATCGCGCTCACGCTCGGCCTGCCGCTCGACCACGAGCGCAAGGTCGACATCGTGCGGCGTTACCATGAGCGCATGCAGGATTTGCGGCCGCTGCCGCCGCGTTTCGTCAACGACGGTCCGATCTTCGAGAATGTCATCGAAGGCGACGCGATCGACGTGCTGAAATTTCCGGTGCCGCGCCATCACGAGCAGGACAAGGCGCGCTTCATCGGCACCGCCGATGCCGTGATGACCAAGGACCCCGACACCGGCTGGTTCAATCTCGGCGCCTATCGCAGCCAAGTCTATGACGGCAAGACCGTCGGCTGCCAGATCACCGAGGGCAAGCACGGCCGCATTCATCGCGACAAGTATTTCGAGCGCGACGAACCGATGAAAGTGGTGATCCTGTGCGGGCAAGACCCGCTGCTGTTCATGCTGTCATCGAGTCCGCTGCCTGAAATCGGCGAGATGGACATCGCCGGCGGCATGCGCGGCGAGCCGATCGACGTGGTGCGCGGACCGTTCACCGGCTTTCCGATCCCGGCCGATTGCGAGATCGCCATCGAAGGCGAGACCGTGCGCGGCCAGAACAAGCCCGAAGGCCCGTTCGGCGAATGGATGGGCTACTATTCGGACGACACGCAGGATCGGCCTTACGTCAACGTCAAGACCATCCTCCACCGCAACGATCCGATCCTGACCTGCGCGCCGCAGCACAAGCCGGTCGACGAGACCGGATTGCTCAAGGGCATCGCCGGCGCCGCACAGATCTGGCGCGCGCTCGACGCCTGTGGCGTTCCCGATGTGCTCGGCGTCTGGAACCACGAAGCGGGGCCGGCGACGCGGTTCACCACCGTCCAGATCCGCCAGCGTTATCCCGGCCATGCCCGCCAGGCCTTGCACGTCGCGTGCGCGTGCCAGGGCGGCGCCTATGCGGGGAAATGGACGGTGGTGGTCGACGAGGACATCGATGCCGGCGATCTCGATCAGGTGCTGTGGGCGATGTGCACGCGCTTCGATCCCAAAGTCGATATCGATATCGTGCAAAAGGCATGGGCCTCGAAACGCGACCCGCTGTTTCTGCCCGGCAATTTCAACAATCGCATGCTGGTCGACGCCTGCATCCCTTACGACATGAAGCTCAAGGGCACGTTCCCGCCGACCGTCGACGTCAGCGCCAATCTACGCACTAAAATGCGGGCGAAATTTCCGCAGTTGTTTCATTAAACGGCGGAACTCGCGGACGTAGCCCGGATAGAGCGAAGCGAAATCCGGGATTGGCGTCATGGGACGCCGCATTTCGCTCCCGTATTTCGCTTCGCTCCATACGGGCTACGGGCTACGGGCGACCGTCCTACTTCTTATTCGCCGCAAAGAGCTGCTGACCGACGGTGTTGAAATGCGCCCGCTGGTCGTCATTCAATGAATTGTAGAACGCGTCGAGTGCCGGACGGACGGTCTCGACCGCCTGCAACATGGCCTGCAGCCGCTTGCCGACCGCAGCGAGACGGCTCGGCGGCGTCGCCGGCGTCTCGCTCGGGCATGCTGCTTTGATGATGTCCGTCGCTTTCACGGTGGCGGCCTGCAAGGCAGCAAGCTTGGCGTGTTGGGCTTGCGTCGGACGGACCGCGCTGTCGATCTGAGTGCGCCTTGATGACGTCGCTGGCTTTGATGATCGCGTTGCCGAGATCGTCGAGCAGAGCGTTCTGCTGCGGGTTCGGCTGAACCGCATCGTGGATTTGATCGATCGGCCAGCCGGTGACTTCAGCGGCCTCGTCGGTACAGCTTTCCGCCACGGATTGTTTCAGTGCCGTCATCCGCGCCGGTGCACCGGAGCCCCGCACGTATTCGTCGTAATTATAAGGCGAGAAAATGCCCTGATAGATGTCGTCGTAGCCGTAAGCCCAAACCGGATCGGCGTCGTCGTATTGGCCGGGCCACAGCGCATAATAAAAGAAATCGCCGTAGGCATAGGGCCAGAACAACGGGCCGACCCAGCCCAGGTGATGGTGGCGATGCCAGCGGTCGCGCAAGAACGGACGGAAGGCGGAGTTGGCCGCAAAGTGGCGGTGATCCGCAAACGCCCTCGGATCGGCGCGGCCCGCGGCGTGAGCGGATCGACCGTTGCGGGTTACCGCCGCGTTCGCGGGTGCGTTCGTCACGCTATGACGGCCGGCCTCCGCTGGCGCATGAGCCGATCGCACGTGACCTGATCGAAACTGACCGTGCGATGACGACCTGCCGCGGCTCATCGCCGGTCCTCTAGCAATATGTCCGGCCCGCGGCCGCACCACATGGGCATGCGCCACCGCTCGGGCGCGAGCGGCATGGAAATGCGGAGCACCGCGGCCGAGACGGCCGGCGAGGTGTGGCACGGCACGTGGAGCGATGTGCGGTGCACGCACGGCCATGTGCGGCATAGCACGCGGCGCGAGATGCGGCATCGCCCGCGGCGCGGCCATATGCGGTGCCCCGCCGGGACGGCCGCCTCCCGGGTGTCCGCCGGGATGGCCACCGCCATGCCTGCCGGGTTGGGCGACGGCTGGATTACCTGCCAGGCAAATCATAAAGCCGAGTGCGACAGCACCGGTTGCAATCCTCCACAAAAGCTTTCCCATCGGGTTCCTCGCTAATGTCATCTGAACGCCGCAAGGCGGACGCCGTTCCGGCACGCGAGCGGGTGTGATGATGCGACGCACAGGATTGCCACAAGAATTGCGTCGCGCGGGGACATCCAAATAAAATGGACGTTCGCCTGGACGTAGCGGCAACACACTGACGTTCGCGCTGTCACGTGGTGCCGCGATCACACCGCTCGGCCGGCAATGACTGTCTCTTGAATATCACAATGCACCACAGAACAATTCTGCGCCTGTGTGCGACTGCCGGCGCGTGTTGATCTTCACCCATTGGTGGGGCATCGTCATGGTTAACACGATCACTGGGGGCCGGGGATCGTCGCGGAAACGAGCACGATGTGACCGATGGACCGCGGGCGGGCGGTCCTTGGCGGACACCTCTTGCGATGTCTCCGTCGTGGCAACTGTTCGAGTTCCTGTTTGCGTTTGGGGTTGTACAGCAACGGGTTGTTGGCGGTGCATGCGTTGGCCCACGCTGATTCGCGTCGTGTCGGTCGGGTGCCACGCATCCCTGCCTGGCGTACGCAATTCTGCGCCGCCGCTTCGGCATTAATCCTCGGTTTTTGGCTGGCCGGATGTACGGTCGGTCCTAATTATGTCCCCGAAGCCGCCCCCGCTTCGCCGACGTTCAAAGAGCTCAAGGGCTGGAAAGTCGCCACGCCAAGCGATGCTCTGGACCGTGGCGACTGGTGGGCACCCTATCGGGATCGCGGGCTCGATCAGCTTCTTCGTCAAGTCGAGATTTCCAATCAAACGGTCGCGGCGTCGGCCGCGGCTTATGAGGAAGCGCGCGCCGTCATCAGGGAGGCGCAATCGCAGCTCTTCCCGACAGCGACCGCCGGATACAACGTCACCCGCACACGCACCGGACCGCTCGCCGGCGCAGGCTCCGGCTCCCGCTCCGGTACCGGGGTGACGACGGGCGGCGGCGCCACTTACTCGACGCTCTACACCGCACCGATCAGCGGCTCCTGGGACCTCGACGTGTGGGGCAAAGTGCGCCGGCTCATCGAGAGCGACGCGTCCGCGGCACAGGCCAGTGCGGCCGATCTCGCCAACGCCAAGCTGTCCGCGCAAGCGCAGCTTGCCACCGCCTATTTTGATCTGCGCACCTCGGATTCGCTGATCGATCTGCTCGGCCGCACAATCGTGCAGTACAAGAAAACACTCAGCATCGTTCAGAATCAATTCAACGCCGGTTTCTCGGTCACGAGCGCCGACGTCGCGACCGCCACAGCCCAGCTTTTGACCGCTCAGGCGCAGCAGATCAACGCGCGCGTGGCGCGGGCGCAATACGAGCACGCCATCGCGATGCTGATCGGCAGGCCGCCTGCGGAACTGACGCTGGCGCCGCGCCTCTTGGCCGGCGGCGTTCCGAAAATTCCAGTCGCGGTCCCCTCGGTGCTGCTCGAACGGCGTCCCGATATCGCCGCGGCGGAGCGAACGATGGAGCAAGAGAACGCGCTCATCGGCGTCGCGGTGGCGGCGTATTTTCCCGACATTTCCCTCTCCAGCATGATCGAATTCGTCGGCCCCATCCCGCTGCCTTTCAATGCCGCCCGTTCGATCGGGTCGATCGGCGCCGGCGCGACGCAGACTTTGTTCAATGGCGGCCTTACTGCGGCACAGGTCGATGCCGCCAGAGCAGCCTACTGGGAAGAAGTAGCCAACTACCGGCAAACCGTGCTGACCGCCTTCCAACAGGTCGAGGATGAACTCGCGGCGATCCGGCTCTATTCCCAGGAACTGGGGGTGGCGCAGCGGGCGGTCGGCGAGCAACAACAGGCCGTCAAAGTCTATTTGAACCAGTTTGTAGCCGGCACGGTGGCTTTCACCACCGTGGTGACCGCGGAACTGACGTTGCTGGCCGATCAGGAGTCCGAATTGACGATCCGGCAGAACCTGTTCCTCGCCAGCGTCAGCCTCATCGAGGCGCTTGGCGGCGGCTGGGATACGACATTGCTGCCGACGCAACAGGAATTGGAGAAGGGTTTCTCCCTGGTGCAGCAACTGCCTCCAACGCGATGAAACGCGGCGGCCTGTCGGCCAGGGTTTCAAACATGGCGAATCCGCGATGATCGGGCGCGCGGCGCGGGCGATCGAATGCCGTGCCGGCCAAATCCACCGCACGGTAAGCGGATAACCGCCAAATCTTCCTTCAAACTCTTGATTCAGCGTCCGATTCCAGGGACAGTAGCGCGAAAGCGCGTTACGCGGGGAGCCTCAGCTCGGTCACATTGCCCGGCAAAAGGATGGTCGTCATCCCAAGTGGCCACGGCCATTAGCGAATATTCATTAGGCGAGCGACATTGGCTCACAGTATATGTCGCGAAAATCCGGTTGAATGAACGCCCGACATGGACGAGCGAACGCGCAATACGAACGACGAGCTGGCTCCGAACCTTCGCCGAACGGCGCCGGATCCGGCGGTCAAGACTCGCCCTCGTTCGAAGATTCGAACCGGCATTGGATTTCTGATCATTGTCGGCCTGCTCGCTCTCGGCGGCTACGAAGCGTTCAAGTGGGTGAAGACCGCCAAGCCGACCGGCGGCGGCCGCTTTGCACAAGCCGGCCTTCAATCCGTCGGCGCCGCCACGATCGGGCTCGGCAATATCCGGGTCGTGGTGAACGCGCTCGGCACTGTGACGCCGCTCGCGACGGTCACGGTGCAAACGCAAATCAGCGGCCAACTGACCGGCGTCGGGTTCACCGAGGGACAGACCGTCGCCAAGGGTGACTTTCTGGCGCAGATCGATGCGCGCCCTTACGAGATTTCGAAAGCTCAGTACGAAGGGCAGCTCGCGCACGATCAAGGCTTGCTGGCCCAAGCCCAAATGGACCTCGGGCGGTATCAGGGCCTGGTGAAACAGAATTCGATAGCGCGCCAGCAGGCCGAGGATCAGGTCTTCATCGTGCAGCAATACCAGGGCACCGTGAAGCTGGATCAGGCGCAGGTCGACGCTCAAACGCTGAACATCGCCTATTGTCACATTACCTCCCCGATCACCGGCCGGGTTGGCTTGCGTCTTGTCGATCCGGGAAACTATGTGCAAACGACGGCGAACAGCGGCATCGCGGTCATCACCCAGTTGCAGCCGATCACGGTGATCTTCTCGGTTCCGGAGGACAATCTGCCGGATGTCATGCCGCAATTCAGTGCCGGTACCGCGCTCGCGGTCACCGCGTTCGATCGCTCGAACACCACGCAACTCGCGGCGGGCCAGGTTTCGGCCGTCGACAATCAGATCGACACCACGACGGGGACCGTGAAAGTTCGTGCGCAGTTTGACAATTCCGACAATGCTTTATTTCCAAACCAGTTCGTGAATGCCCAGCTCCTGGTAAAGACGCTGCAGAACGTCGTCACCGTGCCGACGGCGGCGATCCAGCGCGGCTCGCCGGGCACCACCCCCGGCAGTCCGCCTGCCTCCTATGTCTACGTGATCAATAGCGATAGCACCGTGGCGGTGCGGCCGATTACGACCGGTCAGACCGATGGCAGCATGACGGCCGTCAATTCCGGACTCACTGCCGGCGAGCGTGTCGTGGTCGACGGCGCCGATCGCCTGCGCGACGGTCTGCACGTCAATGTTTCAACACTCGACGGCAAGCCCACAACTGGAACGGCTGGGCCCGGGACGGCTGCGCCCGGCACCGGCAGCCCGCGCACGCACGGCGCCGGCAGCAGCGGCGGACAAGGTCAGAATTCCGGTCGTACGCGGCGCAATGGCGGCGGCCAGTAAACGGCACAGCGCGCCGCGAGCGCACTGCGCCACAATGAAACGATACGATGAACGTTTCTGAACCTTTTATTTTGCGTCCGGTCGCCACCACGCTGCTGATGGTAGCGATCATGCTGTCGGGCATCGTCGCCTACACGTTCTTGCCGCTCTCGACACTGCCCGAGGTCGACTATCCGACGATCCAGGTTCAAACCCTCTATCCGGGCGCCAGTCCGGAAGTGATGACGTCGTCGGTTACCGCGCCGTTGGAACGGCAATTCGGGCAAATGCCGGGTCTCAATCAGATGACGTCGGCGAGTTCGGCCGGCGCCTCCGTCATCACGCTCCAATTCAGCCTCGACCTGAGCCTCGATATCGCCGAACAGGAGGTGCAAGCCGCGATCAACGCCTCCGGCAACCTGCTGCCGAGCGACCTGCCCGCGCCGCCGATCTACGCCAAGGTCAACCCGGCCGACGCGCCCATTCTCACGCTCGCCGTCACCTCGAAATCTTTGCCGCTGACCGACCTCGAGGACATGAGCGAGACGCGTCTGGCGCAGAAGATTTCGCAATTGACCGGCGTCGGCCTTGTCAGCATCAGCGGTGGACAGCGGCCCGCGGTACGCCTGCAGGTCAATCCGCAAGCGCTCGCCGCCTACGGCCTCAACGTCGACGATATCCGCACCACGATCGGCAACCTCAACGTCAATACGCCAAAGGGCAACTTCGACGGTCCGGCTCAGGCTTCCACGATCAACGCCAATGACCAGCTCAGCAGCGCCGACCAATATCGCAATCTGATCGTCGCTTATCGCAATGGCGGCCCAGTCCGACTCTCCGACGTCGCCACCATCATCAGCGGCCCGGAGAACACCAAGCTCGGCGCGTGGGCCAATACCACGCCGGCGATCATCCTGAGCATCCAGCGACAGCCCGGCGCCAATACCATTCAGGTCGTGAACGGCATCCAAAACCTGCTGCCGCAAATCCTAGCGACACTGCCGGCAGCGGTCGACGTCAGCGTACTGAGCGACCGTACCGTGACGATCCGCGCCTCGGTGGCAGACGTTGAATTCGAGCTGGGGCTTGCCGTTGTCCTTGTCGTGATCGTGATTTTTGTATTCCTGCGCACGCTTCCGGGCACCATTATTCCGAGCCTGTCGGTGCCGCTCTCGCTGGTCGGCACATTCGGCGCGATGTACCTCCTCGGCTTCAGCCTCGACAATCTATCGCTCATGGCGCTGACGATCGCGACCGGCTTCGTCGTCGACGACGCCATCGTCATGATCGAAAACATTGCGCGATTTGTCGAAGGCGGAATGGATCCGTTGGATGCGGCGCTACGCGGCTCACAGCAGATCGGTTTCACCATCATTTCGCTGACGATCTCCCTGATCGCGGTACTGATACCGCTGTTGTTCATGGGGGACGTGGTCGGCCGCCTGTTCCACGAGTTCGCCATAACGCTCGCTGTCACCATCGTCATATCCGCCGTCGTCTCGTTGACGCTGGTGCCGATGATGTGCGCCAAACTGATCCGCCACCGATCCGAAAGAGACCGCACCGGTTTTGACCTCAAAGCCGAGCGCACTTTCGAATGGATCGTCGTTCGCTACGGGCACGCGTTGAATTGGGTGCTGGACAGGCAGCCGCTTACTCTGCTGGTCGCCCTGCTGACGCTCGCCTTCACGGTGTTGCTCTACATCGAAATCCCGAAAGGATTTTTCCCGGTGCAGGATACCGGGATGATCCAGGCCATCTCCGAGGCGTCGCAGAGCATCTCTTATCAGGCCATGGCAACCCTTCAGAACGAGCTCGCGGAAACGATTCTGAAGGATCCTGACGTCGTGAGTCTGAGCTCATTTGTCGGCGTTGACGGCACCAATCAGACGCTCAACACCGGCCGTTTCCTGATTACGCTTAAGCCGCATGACGAGCGCAGGCTCACCGCAAGCGCGATCATTCAGCGGCTGCAAACCGAAGTCTCGGGCAGTCGTCGGCATCGCGCTCTACATGCAGCCGGTCCAGGACCTGACCATCAATTCGACGATCGCCAAAGCGCCCTATCATTTCGTGCTGGAAGACGCCAACGCCACCGAGTTCAACACGTGGGTGCCAAAACTGGTGCAGCGTTTGAGCCAGGTGCCGCAAATCACGGATGTCGCCAGCGACTTGCAGCAACAGGGCCTGACCATCAATCTCGTCATCGACCGCGCCACGGCCAGCCGTTTCGGGATCACGCCCGCCACCATCGATAATGCGCTTTACGATTCGTTCGGACAGCGCATCGTCTCGACCATTTATACTCAATCGAACCAGTATCGGGTCATCCTGGAGCTTGATCCAAAGCTGCAAAGCTCGCTCACGGGATTGTCGTCGCTTTATCTGCCGTCATCGTCTTCGGCGACAAACGGCCAAGTGCCGCTCTCGGCCATTTCGCATATCGAGCAGCAGTCCGGACCGCTCTTGATCACACACTTCGGCCAGTTTCCCGCCACCACGATCTCGTTCAATACCGCGGCCGGCTATTCACTTGATTCCGCGGTCGACGCCATCCAACAAACCGAACGCAGTGTCGGACTGCCCGACAGCTTCATCACGGCATTCCAAGGCACTGCCGCCGCGTTTCAATCCTCGTTGTCCAACGAGGTGTTCTTGATCATCGCCGCCGTTGTGGCGATGTACATCGTCTTGGGCGTACTCTACGAAAGCTTCGTCCACCCCATTACCATTTTGTCGACGTTGCCGTCGGCCGGGGTCGGCGCACTGCTGTCGTTGATGCTGTTTCACTACGATCTCGACATCATCGCCATCATCGGCATCATTCTCTTGATCGGCATCGTCAAGAAGAATGCGATCATGATGATCGACTTCGCGCTGGAAGCCGAGCGCGTCGAAGGTCACACCGCCACGCGACGCAATCTATCAAGCGTGCCTGCTGCGCTTCCGGCCGATCATGATGACGACCATGGCGGCGATCCTCGGAGCGCTGCCGCTGCTGGTGGGCGGCGGCACCGGCTCGGAGCTGCGCCAGCCGCTCGGCCTCGCCATCATCGGCGGATTGACCGTCAGTCAGCTGCTCACACTTTTTACGACGCCGGTGATCTATCTCTACTTCGATCGCTTGGCCATGCGGTTTTCCGGCCGCGGCACCGCCGGCCGCCTCGCTCCCGAGCCTGGCGAATGAACTTTTCGGCGCCTTTCATCGCACGACCGGTAGCGACAACGCTGCTCACCGTCGGCATTGCGTTGGCGGGAATCCTTGCGTTCGCCAAACTGCCGGTGGCGCCGCTGCCGCAGGTCGACTTCCCGACCATTTCGGTCAGCGCACAGCTCCCCGGCGCCAGCCCGAATACGGTCGCCACCAGCGTCGCAAGTCCGCTCGAGCGCCATCTCGGCTCAATCGCCAACGTGACCGAGATGACGTCGCAAAGCGGCATCGGGCAGGCCCGCATCACGCTGCAATTCGATCTCAACCGCGACATCGACGGAGCGGCGCGCGACGTGCAGGCCGCCATCGTCGCCGCTCGAGCCGACCTTCCGGCCAGCCTGAAAAGCAATCCGACCTATCGCAAGGTCAATCCAGCCGACGCTCCGATTCTCATTCTGGCGATGACGTCGAAAACTCTGACGCAAGGTCAAATGTACGATGCCGCCAGCAACGTCTTTCAGCAGCGCCTTTCGCAGCTCAGCGGCATCGGGCAAGTCATCATAGGCGGATCGGCGCTCCCCGCGGTCCGCGTCGAGCTCAATCCGCAGGCGCTGTTCAAATACGGCATCGGTCTTGAAGACGTGCGTGCCGCCCTTGCATCCGCCAACGCCAACAGCCCGAAGGGAACGATCGACGACGGCGACCAGCGCTACCAACTTTATACCAACGACCAATCGACCAAGGCGGCGGACTATGCACCGCTCGTCATTGCTTACCGCAACGGCGCCGCGGTCCGATTGGCGGACGTCGCGGCCGTAAACAATTCGGTCGAGGACGTGCGCAACCTCGGACTATCGAACGGCCAACCGTCCGTACTGATCATCATCTTCGCTCAACCGGGCGCCAACATCATCGACACGATCGATACCGTGAAGACCGAATTGCCGCATCTACAGGCGGCCATGCCCGCCGACGTGAATGTCAGCGTCGCCATCGACCGTAGCACGACAATCCGCGATTCGCTGCGCGATACGGAACTGACGCTTGCAATTGCCATCGGGCTGGTCACCCTCGTAGTCTTTCTGTTCCTGCGCGATTTGCGCGCGACCATGATTCCCTTCATTGCCGTGCCCGTCTCCATCCTCGGCACTTTCAGTACGATGTACCTTTTGGGCTACAGCCTCGACATCTTGTCGCTGATGGCGCTTACGATCGCAACCGGCTTCGTGGTCGACGACGCGATCGTCGTTCTTGAAAACATTTCGCGTCACATCGAAGCCGGAATGGGCCGCATGGAGGCGGCTCTACTGGGCGCGCGCGAGGTGGGATTTACCGTCCTGTCGATCAGTCTATCGCTGATCGCCGTCTTCACTCCCATCCTTTTGATGGGCGGTATCCTCGGCCGGCTGTTTCGCGAATTCACGCTGACGCTGTCGCTGGCCATTATCATTTCCCTTTTCATTTCGCTCACGACCACCCCGATGATGTGTGCGCTTTTCTTGCGGCCCCGGCGCAGCGAAGCACCCTCGCGCCGCGGTTTGTTCGAGCGGGCGCTTGGCGGCTATGAGCGCTCGCTCGGTTGGGCCTTGCAGCACAGCCGTCTCGTGATCCTTGTTTTCTTCGGAGCGATCGTCCTCAACGGCTTCCTGTTCTATGTCGTCCCCAAGGGATTTTTTCCCCAGGAGGACACCGGGCGTCTCGTCGGCGCTCTGCAAGCCGACCAAAGTGTCTCCTTTCAGACAATGTCGCAAAAGCTGCGGCAGATGATGGCAATCGTGCAGCAGGATCCGGCCGTCGAGACCGTCGTTGGCTATACGGGCGTCGGCAGCGGCGGTGGCGGCGGCGGAATTAATACCGGCAGAGTGTTCGTTTCGCTGAAGCCGCTTTCGCAACGCCCCTCGATCGATGCCGTCATCGCGCGCCTTCGCCCGAAGCTTGCCCGCGTGCCCGGAGGCCGGCTGTTTCTCGTTGCAGTGCAGGACATCCGAGCGGGCGGCCGCCAGAGCAATTCGCAATACCAATACACGTTGCAGTCCGACAACACCGACGACCTCTATGCCTGGGGACCAAAGCTCGTCACTCAGCTCGAGCGCAGCACCGTGCTGGCCGACGTCAATTCCGACCAACAGCAGAAGGGGCTGGAGACCGACGTCGTCATCGATCGCGATACTGCCTCGCGTCTCGGCATTACGCCCGCGCAAATCGACAATACGCTCTACGATGCATTCGGCCAGCGGCAGGTATCGGTCATCTACAGCGCGATCAATCAGTATCATGTCATCATGGAAATCGACCCGCGCTACACGCAATATCCGGCATCGCTCAAAGACATCTACGTGGCGACCTCCGGCGGCGGGGCTGCTGGTACCCAGACCTCGAATGCCTCGGCCGGCACCGTGACTGTCGAGACCACTTCCTCCGCCAGCGCGACGGCGACGGCGACAGCGACGGCCGCAGCGAGCGCCAACAACAATTCGGCGCGCAACGCCGCCATCAATGCCATCGCCAATTCCGGGAAGGGCAGCGCCTCGTCGGGCGCCGCGGTCAGCACCAGTCAGGAGACGATGATTCCCCTGTCCGCCGTCAGTCATTATCAACCGGGCAACACACCGTTATCCGTCAGCCATCAGGGATTGTTCGCCGCCTCCACCATATCGTTCAATCTGCAACCAGGCGCCACGCTTGGCGACGCGGCAATCGAGATCAATAACGCCATCAACGACATTCACATGCCGGCGACGATCCACGGCACACTTGCGGGCACGGCGCAGGTGTTCCAGGCATCGCTCAACAACGAGCCGATTCTGATCGCTGCCGCGATCGCGGCCGTCTATATCCTGCTCGGCGTACTCTATGAGAGCTACATCCATCCGATCACGATCCTGTCGACGTTACCGTCCGCCGGCGTCGGAGCCTTGCTGGCATTGATGTTATTCCACACCGAGTTCGACATCATCGGACTGATCGGCGTGATTCTGCTGATCGGCATCGTCAAGAAGAACGCCATCATGATGGTCGATTTCGCCATCGAGGCGAAGCGAGCGCATCATTTGAATTCGCGCGATGCGATCTTCGAAGCCTGCGTGTTGCGGTTTCGGCCGATCCTGATGACGACTTTTGCGGCGATCCTCGGCGCCGTGCCGCTGGCGGTCAGCTTCGGCAATGGCGGCGAAATCCGCCGACCGCTGGGCATCTCGATCATGGGCGGCCTCATCATCAGCCAGATGCTGACGCTTTACACCACGCCCGTCGTTTATCTTTATCTCGACCGACTCGGCCTGTGGTTCCTGCGCACGCGCGAACGCATGTTTCCCGGCCTGTTCGGCGCTCCATCACTGCGATGAGGCGATTTTCGTCTTAGCGCTAATTGTTCCGCTCAGCGAATGTGAATTGGCCTGCGGCTGTAGCAGCACGGCGTAAAATACTTCGGCGGCCGCGGTGCGATGGCGACTTGCAGCCGCTTGATTTCAGCGTGGTGCGCCCGGATCACCGGGCCCTTGAAGTCGTCATCGACGTCGGGATCGGCCTCCAGATAGGCGATAGAATTCTCCAACGCGTAGATCTCGTGATGGGCCGGCCAGTACGGCACGGCACGGCCCGTCCAATATTGGCCCGCGATGGCAGGCGATGCGACGCCGGCCAACGCGACTATGAGCCCAAGGAAAATCGTGCGCATTGCCATAGCCGTGCTCCATAGCGCCGCAGCGCCAACAGCATTCCGCGCCGCACGCGATTCCGATGATAACGGCATTGCCGCACGGATGGAAACACATAACAATGTTCCACGCAGCTTCACCGAGCGAGAGCACAAGCCCATGAACGGCGCCGAAGTCATTGCCGAAATCCTCAAGCGCGAAGGTACGGAATTTCTCTCCTGCTATCCGCGCAACGCGCTGATCGAAGCCGGCGCAGCACTCGATATCCGGCCTATCCTGTGCCGTCAGGAGCGCGTCGGCGTCGGAATTGCCGATGGCTATACGCGGATCAAGCGCGGCAAGCGCAATGGCGTGTTCGCCGCCCAGGCGGGCCCCGGTATCGAAAACGCTTTCCCCGGCATCGCCCAGGCCTTTGCCGAGAATGTTCCCATGCTGGTGATTCCGGCCGGGTTGCCGTTGGAGCGCCAATATGTGCACCCGGTGTTCCGCGCCGCCGACGTTTACCGGCCGGTGACCAAATGGTCGGCCTTGGCGCATTCGGTGCAGGAACTGCCGGATTTGATGCGTCGCGCCTATAGCGCCATGCGCAGCGGCAAAGGCGGCCCGGTCCTGGTCGAAGTGCCGAACGAGATTTTCGAAGCCGAATTTACCGGCAAGCTCGACTACGTTCCGGTGCCGGCGCAACGCTTTGCGCCTGATCCGGACGCCATCAAAAAAGCCGTCGAGATGCTGCTGGCGGCCAAGCATCCGCTGCTGTGGGCTGGCCAAGGCGTGCACTACGCAGAGGCTGGCGACCGGCTCGCGGCGCTCGCCGAACTCGTCCCTGCGCCGGTCGTCGCCACCAATCCGGGCAAAAGCGCCATCCCCGACAGCCACCCGCTGGCGCTCGGCGCCTCGACACGGTCGCGCTCGAAACCGTTCGCCGAATTCATGGGCCGCGCCGACCTCGTGCTGGCGATCGGATCGAGCCTCACCCGCACGCAGTTTGGTCCATCGGTGCCGCCGGGCAAAACGATCATCCACTCCACCAACGATCCCGGCGACATCAACAAGGAGTATCGCGTCGATCACGCCGTGGTCGGCGACGCCGCCATGGTGATCGATGCGCTGATCGCGGAAGTGAGCCGGCAGAAGCGCGGCAGCGGCGGCAATACGATGAAGGCGCTCAAGGAAGACATCGCCGCCAGCAAGAAAGCCTGGCTCGAGGACTGGGCGAAGCATCTTGATTCCGACGAGACGCCGATCAACCAATACCGCGTCATCCGCGACATGATGCGCACACTCGACCGCGATAACGTCATCATCACCCACGATTCCGGCAGCCCGCGCGAACAACTGCTGCCGTTCTGGGAGACCACATCACCGGGTTCCTACATGGGTTGGGGCAAGTCGACCCAGCTCGGCTATGGGCTCGGCATCACCATGGGCGCAAAACTCGCCGAACCGAAGAAACTATGCATCAACGTGATGGGCGACGCCGCCATCGGCATGACCGGCATGGATATCGAGACCGCTGCGCGCAACCGCATCGGCATTCTCACGATCGTCTTCAACAACGGCGTCATGGCCGCCGAGCGGGACGTGCTTCGCCTTTCGACGGAAAAATATGGCGCCCTCACCGTCAGCGGCAATTACGCCAAGGTTGCGGAGGGTCTCAACGTCGCCTCGGCGCGCGTCGAGAAGCCGGCCCACATTGCCTCGGCACTCAAGGACGCGGTCGCCGTGACCGAAACCGACGCGCCGTTCCTCCTCGAATTCGTCGTCAAGGAAGGTTACGACTTCTCGCGCTATCCCTGAACACATTGTCCAACAATCCAAGACCGGGAGCTACCAGATGCCGGAGATCAAGATTTTCAACCCCGATGGCCTGTTCAAACCGGCCTCGCCTTATCGGCAGGTGGCCTACGCCGAGACAAAAGGACTGGTCTTCATCGCCGGCCAGACGCCGATCGATGCGTCAGGCTCAACCGTCGGCGCCAATGACTTCGAGGCACAATGTGCCCAAGTTTTCGCGAATATTCACACATGCCTGCGCGCGGTAAACGCCGACTGGAAAAACGTCGTGCAGTTCACGAGCTACCTCACGCGCCCGCAGGATGCCGCAGCGTTCCGGGCCTACCGCGCGCGAGAGTTTCCGAAATTCTTTGCGGACGGGGCCTATCCGCCCAATACATTGCTGATCATCAACCGCTTGGCGGACGAATCGTATTGGCTCGAGGTCCAGACCATAGCGGCGCTTTGAAATTTTCGGTCGAAGACGCTGACCTTCATCCGCTCGTCCCCGCGAAGGCGGGGACCCAGGCTTCCAGGATGCAAAGGCTGGATACCCGCTGGCGCGAGAATGAGCGGTAAACACACCACGCGATCGTCAGTTATATCCGCGTAACCTCGCGCATCAGCGCGCGCATCTCTTTGGCGCGCTTGACGCCAAATGCACCCTCGAATTGCGCCTGCGCCTGCGTCCAGACCTTGAACGCCGTGCGCAGACGCGCCGCGCCGGCGCTCGTCACGCGCAGCTCCTTGCTACGGCGGTCGGTCTGCCCGATCCCGGCGGCGATCAGGCCGTCGCGCTGCAGCGGCAGGATGTTGCGCCCGAGCGTGGTGCGATCCATCACCAATGCTCCGGCTAGCGCATTGATCGTCATCGGGCCTTTTCGATTGAGCTTCGACAGGATCGAATACTGCGTCGTGCGTAAGCCGCTCGACGCCAACCACTGATCGTAAAATTGCGTGACATGACGGGCTGCCTGGCGCAGCGCCAGACAATTGCAGGTGACGGCATTCTCGACCGCTGGCGCCATGCATTCCTCATCGCTTGATTTAGGTGTATATACTCCTATATCATGCCCCGTTCAAGAGCGGCCGCATGCGCGGCAAGGACGACTCCAGATGACGTCACTAGGCCTGGCACCCGCCGCGCCAACGCCAAGCGCGGACAACCCGCCGCCGCCGGACGAAGTGCGCTACGACAAGCGCACCCGCGCTCTGATCGAAGGGCCGATCGCGGCGACGCTGCTCCGGCTCGCCGCGCCGAACATGCTGGTGATGTTCGCGCAGACCTCGGTCGGGCTCGTGGAAACCTATTTTATCGGCAAGCTCGGCACCGATCCGCTGGCGGGCGTCGCGCTGGTCTTTCCCATCGTCATGCTGATGCAGATGATGTCGGCGGGCGCCATGGGCGGCGGCATTTCCTCGGCGATCGCCCGCGCGCTCGGCGCCGGCCGCCGCGCCGACGCCGATGCACTGGCGCTCCACGCGCTCGTCATCGCCGTTATCTTCGGTCTTACCTTCATGCTTACCGTGCTCGCCGGCGGCCGATGGCTCTACGTTGCCATGGGCGGCAGCGGCGCCTCGCTGGCCGCGGCGCTGACCTATTCCCGCGTTGTATTTTCTGGCGCGATCCTGGTTTGGCTCTTCAACTCGCTCGCCAATGTGATCCGCGGCACCGGCAACATGGCGTTTCCGGCGATCGTCACCTGCGCCGGCGTCGCCGTTCTCATTCCGCTGTCGCCGTGCCTCATCTTCGGCTTGGGACCCTTTCCGCGGCTCGGCGTTGCCGGCGGCGCGGTGGCGGTGTTGATCTACTATGCGATCGGCAGCGTCGTGCTCGCAGCCTATCTGCGCTCGGATCGAAGCGTCGTGCGGCTCGCCTTTCGCGGTATTCACTTCCGCTGGTCGTTGTTTCGCGACATTCTCCGCGTCGGCCTGGTCGCGGCACTGATCACCGTCCAGACCAATCTCACCATCGCCATCGCGACCGGCTTTGTCGGCGCCTTCGGGCCGGCCGCGATCGCCGGCTACGGCACCGGCTCGCGGCTCGAATATATGCTGATCCCGCTCGTGTTCGGTCTCGGCGGCCCGCTGGTCGCCATGGTCGGCACCAATATCGGCGCCGGCCGCCGCGATCGCGCGCTGCGCGTGGCGTGGATCGGCGCCGCGATCGGCGGCGGTCTCTGCGAGATCATCGGGCTCGGCGCCGCCGCCGGCCCCGGCGCCTGGCTTTCCCTGTTCGATAGCGACCCCACGATGATCGACGCCGGCTCGCGCTACCTGCACGTGGTCGGGCCGGTCTATGGCCTGTTCGGGCTCGGCATGGCGCTTTATTTTGCCTCCCAGGGCGCGGGACGGCTGCTCTGGCCGCTGCTTGCCAACTTCGCCCGGCTCTTGATCGCGGCGATCGGCGGCTGGCTGGCGCTGCGCTGGAGCGGCAATCTGACATCCATTTTTATCGCCTTGGCGGTGGCGCTCGCCGCTTTCGGCCTGATCAATGCCGCAGCCGTCGCGGCCGGCGTCTGGTTCAAACGCACGGATTCGCCCGGCCGCACTCGTCCTCTCGCGCAGGAGCCGGTCAGATCATGAAAGAGCGATATCTCGAAGACTTTGCCGCGGGTCAGGTTTTTGAAACGAGTCGCAAGCGGATCGATACCGATGCGATCAAAATGTTCGCCCGCGAGTTCGATCCGCAACCGTATCATCTCGATGAAAATGCCGCGCGCCAGTCACCCTTCAAAGGGCTGGCGGCAAGCGGCTGGCACACCGCCGCGGTCACCATGCGGCTGATGGTCGATGGTGAGTTCAAGCCGGCGGGCGGTATCCTGGGCGTCGGCTTGGACGAGTTTAGCTGGCCGCGCGCGGTGCGCCCGGGTGACGAGTTGCACGTCCGCAGCGAAGTGCTGGAAGTACGCCCCTCCAAATCGCACCCCGAGCGCGGCTTGATCAGGGTGCGCAATACCACACTCAATCAGAACGACGAACCGGTCCAAGTTTTCATCGCCAATCTCATCGTGCCGCGCCGGCCGATCGAACAATAATGTCGGTCGGCCGCATCGCCTTGGCGTTCGCTGCATAGGAGTGGATCATGCGTATTCTGGTTGTCGGCGCCGGCGCGATCGGCGGTTATTTCGGCGGCAGGCTGCTGGAGGCCGGCCGCGACGTGACGTTCCTCGTCCGCGCGCGGCGCAACGCCCAATTGGCGAAAACCGGCCTGGGCATTCGCAGCCGGTTCGGCGATGTCGACATGCCGGCGCCGCCAGCCATCATGGCCGAAGCGCTGCACGACCCCTACGATCTGATCGTCCTGAGTTGCAAAGCCTACGATCTCGATACGGCCATCGACTCGTTCGCACCGGCCGTCGGACCGAATACGGCGATCCTGCCCCTTCTCAACGGCATGGGCCATATGGATGTTCTCGCCGCACGTTTCTGCAAGCGTGCCGTGCTCGGCGGTCAATGCCTGATCTCGACGACGCTCGACAATGATGGACGGATTGTCCACCTCAACGACACCCATCTCCTTTCTTTCGGCGAACAGGATGGCTCCGCGTCCCCGCGCGCCGAGGCGATCGCGTCAACTCTGGCAGGCGCGCGCTTCGAATCGCGCCTCAGCAAGGCGATCCTGCAAGAGATGTGGGAGAAGTGGGTGTTCATTGCCGCCGCCGCGGGGATCACCTGTTTGATGCGCGCCAATGTCGGCGACATCGTCGCCGCGGGCGCCCCAAATCTTACGGCCGCACTGCTCGGCGAATGCGCCGCCATTGCGGCGGCACAAGGTTTTGCGCCTGGCGCGGCAAGTCTGGATCGCAGCCGGACCATACTCACCGCGCCGGGCTCGCCGCTCGCCGCATCGATGCTTCGAGACATCGAGCGCGGCGTGGCAATCGAAGCCGACCACGTCATCGGCGACCTGATCCGGCGCGGCGGAACTCAGGCTCGCGACTATCCTTTGTTGCCAATCGCCTATGCGCACTTGAAGGCATACGAAGCGCGCCGCGCGCGTGAGTAAGCGGCGGCAAAGACGATGTAGACCGGAACATTCAGGCTGATACATTATTATTCGACAGACGAGACAGGACTCCCCGAAGGTAACACATGGCCAAAGTCACATATGAGATCGTCGAACACGATGGCGGATGGGCCTATCGCGCCAATGGCGTGTATTCGGAGACCTTTCCATCCCACGATACCGCACGAAAGGCGGCGGAGCGCGCCGCCAGGGAGCAGCACGTTCCGGGAAATACGACGGCCATTTCCTGGGAAGACAAAGATGGCCACTGGCACGAGGAATTAGCGTCCGGCAGCGATCGGCCCGACACCGACGTCAAGGGCTGACGGCGGCGGCGTGCCCGCGAGGCCGGTAAGCTGTTAGGAGCCACGACAATGCGCATCGAGGCGCTCTCTGGCTGGACCAGTGAACAGAAGCACGTGGTTGCGGCGAGCTTCTTGGGATGGACGCTCGATGCTTTCGATTTTTTCTTGCTGGTCTTCGTCCTCAAGGACATAGCGCAGGAATTCAAGACCGACATTACCAATGTCACGTTCGCCATTCTGTTGACGCTGGCGATGCGGCCGATCGGCGCTTACGTGTTTGGGCGAGCAGCCGACCGCTGGGGCCGCCGACCGACCTTGATGGTCGACGTCCTGCTGTATTCGGTTATCGAGCTCGCATCCGGCTTTTCTCCTAATCTTGCAACGCTGCTGGTGCTGCGCGCCATATTCGGCATCGCGATGGGCGGCGAATGGGGAGTCGGCGCGTCGCTGACCATGGAATCGATCCCGCCGCACGCCAGGGGCTTCGTGTCAGGCTTGCTGCAGTCGGGATATCCCGCCGGATATTTCCTGGCCTCGATCGTTTACGGCCTGTTGTTCCAGTACATCGGATGGCGCGGCATGTTCATGGTCGGCGTCATTCCGGCCATTCTGGTTTTCTATATCCGCCGCAGTGTTCCGGAATCGCCCAGCTGGAAACCGACGACTGAACGCAGCGGCACACTGACGATCCTGAAGTCGCACTGGCGGCTCGGCATTTATGCGGTCCTGCTGATGACCGCCTTCAATTTCTTCAGTCATGGGACGCAAGACCTCTATCCGACCTTCCTGCAAGTTCAGCACAAACTGTCGCCGCATGCAGTCGGCCTGATCGCGGTCATTTACAACATCGGGGCCATCATCGGCGGCATAACGTTCGGCACCATGTCCGAACGGTTCGGCAGACGGCGCATGATCATCATCGCCGCCGTGCTCTCGCTGTTCGTGCTGCCGCTATGGGCCTTTGCGGCCAGCGCCGTCTGGCTCGCGGTCGGCGCCTTCCTGATGCAGATAACGGTTCAGGGCGCCTGGGGTGTCATTCCGGTTCACTTGAACGAGCTGTCGCCGGACGATGCGCGTGGCACGTTTCCCGGCTTTGTCTATCAGCTCGGCAATCTCATCGCATCGGTCAACGCGACGCTGCAAGCCGGCATTGCCGCCCATTACGGCGGCGATTATGCCATCGCGCTCGCGGCGGTCGCGGGGACTGTCGCGGTCTTGATCGTCATCCTGACCGCACTCGGTACCGAAGCGAAAGGCGTCGCCTTCGGCGTTGCACGAAACCGGGAGCCACCGGCCGCATCTGATCCTTTGCCGTCATCCATTTGACGCGGCGAATCGACGAGACTGATCGCTGGACATCCGTTTTCTATTGCCGTCTTTTGCGGCTCCGAACCTCACCGGGCCGAACAGTCATTGCAATCACCGGGCCGTGAACGCTATGGAATCGGATCGTTCGCGCTTATCGTCACGATTGCCCGAGGCTCCATGCCAATGAACGAAGAACCGTCGCGAAACTACCACACCGCGCTGAGCGGCTACGAACTCTTGAACGATCCCCTCCTCAACAAGGGCACGGCGTTTACCAACGACGAGCGTGAAGCGTTCGATCTGCATGGCCTGTTGCCACCTCATGTCACGGTGCTCGACATGCAGGTCAAACGGCGGCTGGATGCCTTTCGCGGCCTGGGCGGCGACTTGCAAAAATACGTCTTCCTGCGTGGCTTGCAGGACTTCGAACGAGACCTTGTTCTACGCGCTCTTGACCCGAAACATCGAAGAGATGATGCCCATCGTCTATACGCCGACGGTGGGATTAGGCTGCCAGCAGTTCAGCCGCATTTTTCGCAAACCGCGCGGCTTGTTTCTCAGCCTGCAGCATAAGGGAGCCATACGCCGCATCCTCGGCCACCCGCGCTTCGATGGCATCGAGGCCATTGTGGTCAGCGACGGCGAGCGCATTCTCGGGCTCGGCGATCAGGGCGCCGGCGGCATGGGCATTCCGATCGGCAAGCTCGCGCTGTACACGGCGTGCGCCGGCCTTCATCCGGCGACCACGCTGCCGATCATGCTCGATGTCGGAACGGACAATCAGGATCATCTGGCCGATCCGCTCTACATCGGGTGGCGGCACGAGCGCGTGCGCGGCGCCGATTATGACGCCCTCGTCGCCACCTTTGTCGACGCCGTCCGTGAACGGTGGCCGCACGTTCTCCTGCATTGGGAGGATTTCGCGATCGGCAACGCCAACCGGCTCCTGGCGCGTTACCGCGATGAGCTCTGCACCTTCAACGACGATATTCAAGGCACCGCCGCCATAGCGGTCGGCACTCTGCTCAGTGCCGTAAACGTGACCGGCGTGCCGCTTATCGAGCAACGCATCGCGGTGCTCGGCGCCGGCTCGGCAGGCACTGGAATCTGCGCGCTGCTGTTGCGGGCCATGGTGGAAGCGGGGCTTGCCCGAATCCGAAGCCCGCAGCCGCTTCTATCTGATCGACCGGCAGGGTCTGCTGGTCGAGGGCATGACCGGTCTGCAGTCATTTCAGACGCCCTTTGCCCAAAGCAAAAACGCCGTTGCCAACTGGACGCTGGAATCGCCGGCACGGATCGATCTCGCCGATGTCGTCGTCAATGCCCACCCCACCGTACTGATCGGCACCTCCGGGCAAACGCACGCCTTTTCGGAAAAAATCGTCCGTGCGATGGCGCGCCACACACGCCGGCCGGTTATCTTTCCGCTGTCGAATCCGACGGAACGGAGCGAAGCGACGCCGGCAGACCTGTTCGCCTGGACGGAAGACCGCGCCGTGGTCGGCACCGGCAGCCCGTTCCCACCGTTTCGACGCAACAATCGGGCGTTTCGCGTCGACCAGACCAACAATGCTTATGTGTATCCCGGCATCGGCCTTGGCGCGATTGTCGCAGACGCAAAGCGCATTTCGGACGGGATGTTCCTCGCCGCCGCGCGGACAATTGCCGATCACTCGCCGGCGGCTTCCGACAAGGAAGCCAATCTGTTGCCGTCACTCGTCGAGTTGCGAAAACTCTCGTTCCATGTCGCAATCGCGGTCGCCAAGCAGGCCCAGAGCGAGGGACTCGCCGATCCACATTCGGACCAGGAAATCGCGGCCGCCGTCGCAGCGAAGATGTGGGAGCCGTTCTACGCGACATACCGCCGTTTGTCGCCGCGTTAGGCGAGCGTGCGGCTTTCGGCAGCCCTGCCCATCAGCATCGCGCGCGTCGCGGCCAAAACGCTCTCGACCGCCAGCCGGCGATAGGCCCATTTTGGGTCGATCAAGGGTGGCGGAACGAACATGGTGGCGTTGGCTTCAAAGAACAAAATGTCGCCGTGCGCGTTCATCGCAAAGTCGATGCCTGCGTAGTCGAGCGCAAGTGTCGCGCCAATCCGCTCGAGCGCCGCGATACCGCGCGGCCCGACAACTTTCGCAATATCGTCGAGAAATGCTGCGTCCAGCGCACGATGGCCCGCGGAATCCGCCATGTCGGCCGTGAAATAATGGACCTTCCAATTGCGGGATATCGCCAGATGGAGCGGATACAGATGCCCGTCGACAATCATGACGCGATATTTGCGAAAGTGCCCGTCGTCGCCGCTCGCATCAAGCTGCTCGATGACGCACACCTCCTCGCTGGGCAGTGCTGCCGCGGCAGCAGTAAGATCATGCGAGCTTTCGACGCGCACGAAATGACGGCCGGTATGGAAACCCGGCGCCCGCAGCAGCAGCGGAAAGGCGAATCCATTCGTCGCCAGCACCGCAGCGCCCTCAGAACCAAGGAGGTCACCGCGCGGCAACGTCGCCACGCGCGGAACGACGACATTCGGCAGACCGCGGAGCCGTTCGGCATTCGCCGCGCGCCCGGTCTTGAGCACCGCTGCCGGATGATTGATCACAGGACGGCTGGTGCGGGCGACGATCGCGCACGCCGCTTCAAGGCCGTCCCGGCACAAATCCGCATCGCCGATACTGTTGAAGACCAGATCATGGGACGGCAGCGGCGCCATCGGGTCGGCATAGTCCGCCACCAGGACCGTGATTTCGAAATGGCGGTCGTCGAGCAGCGAACTCGTCGGCACATTGCCGCCGATCGCCGAAACCAACAGCAGCACCGATACCGGCGAGCCGTCGCCCCGATAGGGCAACTTGGTCAGGAAGTGGTCTTTGAAACCTTGGTCGCGATGCCGGCGGGCGCCCGCCTCGTCTCCGATCTCGGCCAACAAATTACTGATACCACGATGGGCGTGAACATGGTGCGGATCAATCGCGAGCGCGGCCTCGAATTGAACGCGGGCCTGCTCCAGCTCGTCGGTTAGAAACAACAAATTGGCGAGATTGATGCGCCCCGTCGCATTGCCCGGATGATGCCGCACCGCTTCGCTGAACAACGAACGTGCGGCATCCCGGTATCCCGCCTTCAGAACAAGCGTACCAAAATCGTTCAGGGCGCCGAAATCGGTCGGGTTGCGCCGAAGCAGTTCAAGGTAGTCGCTTTTTGCCTCGTCGAATAAGCCTTGCTCTCTGAAAAGACCGGCGCGTTCCAAACGGATCGTGGTCGCGTCCGGATCGTGCTCCAGCAATCGATCGAGCTGTTGAACGCGCAAGCTCCGTGCGGTCCGTAGCGGACGATCCATCACGGCAATGCAGGCCCTTGTTCTGGCGTCGCAAATCAATGTTGTGTGCAGCCCATTATAAGGCGAAGCCACAGCGAAAATCCGAAAGAGCGACGCGGGATGGATGAGCCGTCGGATGGCGCCGACCGAGCCGCGGCAGGCAGCGGATCGCTGCTCGACCCTGCGGACTGGCAAAGCTTTCGCAACGACGCCCACGCCTTGCTGGATGATTTGATCGGGCGGATCGAGCACGTTGCCGACGGCCCGGTGTGGACGCCCATGCCCGACGTCGTCAGGCGGCAGTTGGCGGAACCGCCGCCTCGTCTGCCGCGCGGCTTGCACCAAGCCTGCGCCGACTTGCGCGAATTGATCCTGCCGTTCGGCACCGGCAATACCCATCCGCGCTTCTGGGGTTGGGTTCATGGCGCCGGCACACCCGGCGGCATGCTCGCCGAAATGGCGGCGTCGGCGATGAATGCGAATTGCGGCGGCCGCGATCATGGCGCCGTTTACGTCGAAAAGTGCGTCATCGCATGGATGGCGCGCTGGTTTGGCTTTCCGGCAACGGCCGGCGGGCTGATCGTAACCGGAAGTTCGATGGCGAATCTGCTCGGCCTCGCCGCGGCGCGAAATAGCGCACGCAAAAATGTGCGGAGCGAAGGCCTTCGCGGCGCTCCCCTCGTGGGTTACGTCTCCACCGAAGGGCATTCCTGCGTAGCCAAGGCATTCGAGTTGCTTGGGCTCGGTCACGCGGCCTTGCGCCGGGTTCGCGTCGACGCCGAATTCCGCATGGATCGCGATGCGCTGCGCCGAACCGTGGACGAAGACCGGGCAGCGGGCCTCCAGCCATTCTGCGTGGTCGCAACGGCCGGGACGGTCAACACCGGAGCGTGTGACGACATTGCCGGCCTCGCGGACTTTTGCCGCGACGAACAACTCTGGCTGCACGTCGACGGCGCATTCGGCGCGATGACAATTCTGTGCCCGGAATTGGCGCCACGCCTTGCCGGTATTGAAAACGCCAACTCGCTCGCTTTCGACTATCACAAATGGCTGCACGTTCCCTACGACGCCGGCTGCTTGCTGGTGCGCGATGAGGCTGCGTTGCTGTCGACCTTCGGCACCCGCGCACCTTACCTCGCGACGGACGAGGGTTTGGCCGGCGGCGACACCTGGCCTTGCGATCTCGGTATCGAGCTCTCCCGCGGTTTCCGCGCGCTCAAAGTCTGGTTCACGATCCAGGAACATGGGACGCTCACATTGGGCAAAGCCATCGCCCGCAATTGCGCACAAGCCAAAGACCTGGCGGTGCGGCTCGCGCGCCGGCCTCGGCTGCGGATCATGGCGCCGGTGCCGCTGCAAATCGTCTGCTGCCGCTACGAACCGCCTGGAATGGACGAGGCGGCGATCGATAGGCTCAACGCCAAGCTGATCGCGACGCTGCAGCGGCGGGGAATTGCCGCACCTTCGACGTGCCGGATCAATGATCGGCTGTGTATCCGCGTTTGCATCACCAACCATCGGACCAGCGATAGCGATCTCGCGATACTGGTGCAGTCGATCGACACGATCGGCGCCGAGCTCGCTGCGATCGCCGAACCGGAGCAGCAGCGAGCCAGCGCCTGAGCCCGATCCACCGCCGGATTCACCGCGGCCGGTCACCTCCGGTTAAAGCAAAATTTACCATAAAATAGCACCATCGGCCGGGGCAAACTCCGACCGAAGGCTTCGGCATGGAAAAAATTCAAGCCGACAGCACCGGGATCGTTTTGGGCGATCCCGTGCCGTGGTTCGGCGCGCCGCTGATCGCCGGCGGCGGCTTCAACCTTCAGGTCGCGGCGGGCCGCTGGATCGTGCTGAGCTTCCTCGGTTCGCCGCAAAACCCGCGGGCACACGCCGAGGTCGCCGCGCTGTTGCGCGATGCGCATCTATTCGACGAAGATCGATTGGTATTCTACGGCGTGCTGACCGCACCGCCCAGCAACCCGGCGCCATTCAACGCGCTGAATACCGCGGCGGTTTCATTCATTGCCGACTATAACGGCGCCATCAGCCGGTCCTTCGGCGCCGCCGCAATGCCGCGCACGATCGTCCTTGATCCGATGCTGCGCGCGGTCGCCGATATTCCGTGGGACTACGCGGCCGGGCACGCCAAGTCGGTGCTCGAGGTGCTGCACGGCCTGCCCGCCATCGACGATTCCGCCGGCGTTCCGCTGAACGCACCGGTCCTCATCGTGCCCCGGGTCTTCGAGTTCGAGCTGTGCGACTTTCTCATACAGTTTTATGAACGAATGGGCGGCAAAGACTCTGGCTTTCTCCTCGATACCGCGGGCAAGACCGCAACGGTGATAGATCACCGCCTGAAACGCCGCAACGATCTTCTCGTCGCGGCGCCGGATCTGCGTGAGACCTTACGCAGCCGGATCGTGCGGCGCCTCTTGCCGCCGTTGGATCAATTCTTTCAGTACCAAGCGACCCGGATGGACCGCTACATCATCTCTTGTTACGACAGCGCCATCGGCGGGCACTTCTTCCGGCACCGCGACAATATCAATGCCGGCGCGCAGCATCGGCGCTTCGCCATCTCGATCAACCTCAACCGGGACTATGACGGTTGCGATCTGGTATTTCCGGAGTTCGGCCGCCGCACCTATCGCGCGCCGCACGGTGGAGCGATCGTGTTCTCGTGCGGCGCCTTGCATCAGGTCACGCCGGTGAGCCGCGGCCGGCGCTACGCGTTCCTTGCCTTTCTTTATGGCGAGGCCGATGCCGCTTTGCGCGAGACCAATAATGCAAAGCTGCATGCCGGCGAGATTCGCTACAGCGGGATGTCGGACAAACTCTTTCCCGATGACGCCGTCGCCCAGGAGCGTGAGGCGCATTGCGCCTAGCGCAAGATGATGCGCGCGAGCGCCATCCGCAAAACCTCGACTGCGCCTTCCGTGATCATCATGCTGCGCTGATCGCGGAAGAAACGCTCGATCGGCAGCTCTTTCGACAGGCCAATGCCACCGTGGATCGCCATGCAGCGGTCGGCCGCCGCAAACGAGCGTTCGTCGCCAAAAATCTTCACCATGAATGCGTCATCGCGGCAATCTTCTCCGCGATCGAACCGCCAAGCCGCGTGATAGAGCATCAAACGAAGCTTGTGAGCATCCATGTACATGTCGATCAGAGGCCACTGGATCGCCTGACGCTCCGCGAGGTACGCGCCGAATGTCTTGCGTTGTTTGGCGTAGGCTTTGCCGAGTTCGAAGCAACGCTCCATCACGCCGAGACTGCGCGCGCCGTGGCGGATACGGCCGGAATTGATCCATGATTGGGCCTGCTTGAACCCCTCGCCTTCTTTGCCGATCCGGTTTGCAACCGGCACGCGCACATTGTCGAACAAGACCTCGCAGGGCCGGTCGTCGATCATCAGGTCATAGGTCGCGGTGACTTTCACGCCGGGCGTGTTCATGTCGACAAGGAATCCCGTGATGCCGCCACGAGCGCGTTTCTCCGGGTCGGTGACAGCGAACACCTGGGCGAAATCCGCTTCGTCGGCATTGGTGATGAAGCGCTTGACGCCGTTGATCACATAGACGTCGCCATCGCGCACCGCCGTGGTGCGCATGGCGGCGGGATCCGATCCGGCATCCGCCTCGGTCTGCGCAAAGCAGCTTCGCTTTTCGCCGCGAATGACCGGCAAAAGGTAGTTCTCGCGGGCCTCCCCTTCCAGCGTGTAAAAAATCGGGCTGACCGGAGGACCGAATATCTCGACATAGCGCGCCGGCAGCGCCGTGGTCCGCGATGTCTCGCTCCACACCACGACCTTCGCCATCATGCCAAGCCCAAGGCCGCCGAATTCCTCGGGCACGTCGAACTGCCACAGACCGAGCGCCTCGACTTTGTCGCGCAATCGCCGCGGCAGATCCTTCTGGAGCTTGATGTCGTTGACGACCTCGCGCTCGAGCGGGATCAATTCCCGGTCGACGAAACGGCGGATATTGTCCTTCAAAAGACGAAGCTCTTCGGGCAGTTCGAAATCCATCGTCGCTATCCTCACCTGCATTCAGTCACCGGGCAAAGCTTGTCGCACAGCGGTGCGCGCGAACCAATCCCGGATGCAATTCCGGCTTGCCATCATGACGTTTCCGACTAGAATTATCGGCGTCTTGGGGATGGAGTCCCCCATTAACCGCCGCAGAGGCTGATGACTCCTACTGGGCGCCTGGCGTCGGTAGGATTCCGTCTCTGCACTCCCACCGCCTCCAGGTTGTTTGTGATCGGTCGTAACGCGCACTGGTGCGTGCAGTCCGTGCGGTTGAAACGTACACAAGAGGTTTGGAGATGGCTGGAGTGTGGAAATGAGATACCTCATCGTGTTTCTTGGCGGCGGCCTCGGCGCCGCCATTCGGCATGGGGTCAACATGGCGGCGGCCCACCTGGCCGGCACCTCGTTTCCCTATGGGACGCTTTTCATCAACGTCGCCGGCTCCCTGGCGATGGGTCTCATCGCCGAAACTTTTGCGCTCAAGGCTGGGTTGCCGCAGCATTGGCGGCTGTTCCTCATGACCGGAGTGCTAGGCGGCTTCACGACATTTTCCGCGTTCTCGCTCGAGACGGCGTTGCTCTACGAGCGCGGACATCTGGTCGGCGCTGCCATTTACGTCATCGCGTCGGTCGTCCTTGCAATCAGTGCGCTCTTTGCCGGATTAGCGATCGTGCGTATGTTCGCGTGACCCGGCACGCAGGACTTGCTGCCGATAAAGGGGGAACGATGCCGATCGACGTGCACGCTCATTACGTGCCCCAACGTCTTATTGAGAACCTCGAAGATCGCGCCCGCGACTTCGGCGTGTCGCTGATCAAGACGCCGCCGCAATGCGCGCTGCATTTCGACTATGGGCTCAAGGTACGGCCGTTCTTCCAAAAACTGATCGAGCCGGTCGGACAGCGTCTTGACGGCATGGCGGCGCAAGGCGTGACGCGGCAAATTCTTTCGGTCTGGCCCGACATATTCGCCTATGGCCTGCCCAGCGCGCAGGGCTCGCGTTGGCACAGGCTCATGAACGAAAGCCTTGCGGATCTCTGTCGAAAGCATCCGGCCGCGTTCGCGCTGTTCGCGTCCGTGCCGTTGCCGGACGCCGCGGCCGCGGCGCGCGAGGCCGAATATGCGATGAAACAGCTTGGCGCTGCCGGTCTTATCGTTGCCGCGAATGTCGAGGGAACCAATCTCGGCGAGCTTGATCTCGACGCGTTCTGGCATACCGCCGTCGCGCTCGATGCACCGGTTTTCATTCATCCGGTTCAAGCCATGCCGACGCCGCGCATCGCCAAATTCGCCCTCACTCAGATCGCGCAATACACATTCGACACCACGCTCTGTGTCGGCTCATTGATCTTTTCGGGCGTGCTCGATCGTTTTCCCGACGTTGCGCATCATCTTGTCGCACGGCGGCGGAACATTCCCATATCTGCTGGGACGTTTCGACTGCATGCATGCGCGCATGGATCGGGCCGCGCAGGGCGACGTCGCCGCGGCGGCGCCCTCGTCGTATGTTCATCGCTTCCACTATGACACCATTCTGCACAGCCCCATGCAGTTGCGCTGGCTGGCGGAGGCGGTCAGCGTCGAGCGTATCGTCCTCGGCAGCGATTATTCGTTTCCGCCGGCCGACCTCGACCCGGTCGGCACCGTCCGCAACGCAGGCTTCGCCGACGTGGATATTGCGAAAATCCTGGACGATAATGCCTGCGAATTGATGCCGCGGCTGGTCGCCGCATGAACGACTGAATAGCAAAGGAGCTAGGGCGATGGACCTGGGGATGACGGGAAAGACGGCGATTGTCACCGGCGCGAGCGAGGGCATCGGCAAGGCCATCACGCTTGCCTTCGCAAGAGAAGGAGTCGACGTCGCGATCTGCGCGCGCCGCAAGGAACCGCTCGAACAGACCGCGGCGGAGATCGCCAAGGCAGACCGGACGCAAGATCATTCCTATTCCTGCCGACCTGACGAAGCCGAGCGACGCCGAAAACCTCGTCAAGAAAGCCCACGAAGCGCTGGGGCGGATCGACATTCTGGTCAACAACGCCGGCTCGGCGCCGGGCGGCATTATCGAGCATCTGACCGAAGAGGATTGGGCGAGCGCGCTGCAATTGAAATTCATGGGCTACGTGCGCTGCATGAAGCACGTGCTGCCGATCATGCAGAAGCAGAAGAAGGGCCGCGTCGTCAATTTGATCGGCAACGACGGCGTCAAAGTTTCCTATTGGGAGATCGCGCCCGGCGCCGCCAATGCGGCGGGGCAAAATTTGACGGTCTCGCTTGCCGGTCAGTACGGCAAGCACAACATCAGCTTCGTCGCCGTCAACCCCGGTCCGGTCCGCACCGAGCGCTGGACCGGCTTGGTGAAGGCGATGGCGCGCGACATGAAAATCAGCGTCGAGGAAGCCGACAAACTTGCCCCGTCCAGTATTCCGCTGGGACGCATCGCCGAATGCGAAGAGGTCGCCAATCTGGTCACCTACCTCGCCTCCGATCTCGCCTTTTTCGTCAATGGAACGATGATCGAGATCGACGGCGGCCAGGACAAAGTGCTGATGGATCGCATTCGCGACCGCTGAACGACTGGCCGACCGACTGGAAAGCTGGCAGCCGGTGCAATCGCCGCGCGCACGCGTGTGGCGAGCCGGCCGGGAGCGTTTCCGGGGCAAAACCGGGTGCCGGCGGAGCCGCCTTGCCCGGCGTTAACGCCTTGAAATAGCAGCGCTATCGTAATAAGTCGTGGCCGCGCCACGGCTAATTCCCGTTGAAAAGCGTGCTATTTCAAGTAATGTCGCCCCAACGGGCAGCTGCCTGCATGCTTGCGTGTTCGGGCGCGTCGATCTTGCGCCAGCGCACGGCGACGATGTGCCGAAAGTGCCTGCAGGCCGGCGAGCGCACGAGGGAAACGACATGACGGAATCGCCGGCGCGGATCGTGATCCGCCATCTCAGCGGATCAAAGACCAATCAGATCGATCAGTTCGATCTCGAAGGTCTCCAGGACATCACGTTCGGCCGCGATCCCACCTCGCAAGGTCGTCTATGACCTGCAGCCGCGACGACGAAGTCAGCCGCAAGCACGCGATTATCCGGGTCAAGAACGACAAGGAGCTCTATTTTCGTATCGCCGATCTCAACAGCAGCAACGGCACGTTCTTGAACGGCGAGCGCATCGGCGGCGAGGTCGAGCTGTTGCCCGACGACATCGTCGAGCTCGGCTCCGGCGGCCCGAAATTCATGTTCGACGTTCAGCCGCGGCCGGCGAACATGCCGGCACGCACCCGCCAGATGGGCGAGGTCGATGCGGCCGTCGACCCGCATGGTCGACGCCTCCTCCGCAGAGATCGGCGCAACCGCGGAACATGCCGCCGTCGCCGACACGCAGCAGCGCATCGGCCGTCACCGGGACTTCGACACTGACGAAGAGCGCCGGTCGGCAAAGCGACCATCATGCGCATGCTGTACGATGAACGCACGCAAGTCCCGCCAAATCTGGATCGCGGCGCTGGCCGCCGATTCTGGTGCTGGCGATCATCGGCGGCGGCGCGATTTTTTGGCATCAGCCAGTCGTCGCCAGGCAACTGCAAGCAGCAACTTGCCGCCGCAAGCAGCCCGCGCCGAGCACGATCAGCGACTGAAACCAAGACGCGCGACTCGACCAAGGCGAATGGCCTCACGCCGAGCGAGATCAAGACACTCGGCGACGCCACCGTCTTACATTCACAATCAATGGCAGCTCTATCGACCGGCAGACCAATCGGCCGATCTATCAGAAAGATGACCAACGTCGACGGCGAATGGCTGCCCTGCTACGTCCGGATGGACGACGGCAAGACTTGTGCGCTGGCTGACGCTCGAGAACGACAAGGACAGCAACTACAAGCCGATCGGCGAAGACCACAGCGGCAGCGGTTTCGTCATCGGCGAGGAAGGCTTCATCCTCACCAACAAACACGTCGCCGCCGGCTGGACGTTCGGAATACGAGGACTTCGCGTACTACAATTGGACCCGCGGCGCGGTTTATTCATTGGCGAAGCCGAGCGAGCGGCGCGTCACCGAGAAAAACGTCGACAAGGTTCGCTCGCTCGACCGACTGGGTACCCGAAAGCGGCGGCTATATGTTCGAGTCCGAACCGCCCTAATCTGCTCTCCAACGGTCCGCGCGATTTCTTCGGCCGCAACGACGGTTCTGACCGTTCAGTTTCCCGGAACCAGGACATACATCAACGCCAACCTGTTGCGGACCTCGATCGATGCCGATGTCGCCGAGATCAAGATCGATGCGTCGGCACTCGCTCAGCAAGCTCGAGCTCGCCGACGACAACAGCGTGCAGATCGGCGAGAAGATCATCCTGCTCGGCTATCCGGGCGTGTCGCAGGAAACCATCGCGTTGCAGGAGCTCGACTGAGGGCGGCACGTTGCGCAGCCGCGCCGTCTATATTCCCGAGCCGACCGTGACCCAGGGCATCGTCGCCAAGATGCCGACGCACCAACAACAAAAACAGACGAGCGACGTCAACGACCTTCGGTACGACTCGGCGATACCTATCAGCTCGATATTTTCGCCGGGCCTGGCCACAGCGGCGGTCCGGTGCTCAACTCGGACGGCAAGGTCATCGCGCTGTTGTCGCTGCGTCAGCACGACCGCCCAGCACGTCTCGTTCGCCGTGCCGGTATCCTACGTGCGCGAACTGCTGCAGCCGCAGCGCAACGCTTCACCCTAGCCGCAGAACGCTTCGCGCCCCGCTTGGCCGCAACGCGCCGGCCGCCGAGACCACCGTTGCACGGTCGGCAACATGGTTCAAGCGTCACCTGCCATGCAAATCGTCGGCGCCATGCGCACCGATCTCGGCCTGGTGCGCGAGCTCAATGAAGACACGGTCGCCTGGATCACGCCGCAGGACGCGAGCGTCGCGGCAAGCCATGGCAGCCTTGCCTTGGTGGCCGACGGAATGGGCGGCCATGCCGCCGGCGAGGTCGCAAGCGCGCTCGCCGCCGACGTGATCCGCCGGCTGTACTACGATCTCAACGGTCCGGTCCCGAAGGTGCTCGACCGCGGCGTTTTCCGCCGCCAACCGCGCCATTCTCGAATATGCCGCCGAACATCCGGAATGCAAGGGCATGGGCACGACCTGCACGGTGCTGGCGTTTCGCGACGGCAAGGCCTGGCTCGCCCATATCGGCGACAGCCGCGCCTATCTGTTGCGCGACGGTGAGCTTACGACAGCTCAGCCAGGACCAGACGCTGGTCGCCAAGCTGGTGAGCGAGGGCACCATGACCCAGGAAGAAGCCGATCACAGCCCGGTGCACAACGTCATTCTGCAAGCGCTCGGCACCAGCACGAAGATGAAGCCGATCATCGGCTCGAAAGGCCTGCCGCTACGAACTCGGCGATGTTCTGATTTTTGCTCCGACGGCGTCTGCAACCTGGTCACGGACGTCAAGATCGCCGAGATCGCCGGCCGGCTGCCGCCGCAGGAAGCCTGCGACGCGCTGATCGAGGCGGCGCTCGCGGCCGGCGGCCACGACAACGCTTCACTGGGTGTCTTCAGCGTCGACAGGGACGGAGCCGAAGACTGCGCCGGAGCCGACGACGCGCCGTATCAAACTCCCGATTGGGCGGCCGCATGCCCGACGTCGCCGGGCAACAGATGACGGCAAACCGCATTGATCAGCCATGAAAAAAACGATCGGCCAATACGAAATCGGCGAACTGCTCGGCGAAGGCGGCATCGGGCAGGTCCACGCCGCTTTCGACACCGTGCTGCAGCGCGAAGTGGCGATGAAGTCGCTGCGGCCCGAACTGCTCAGCGACACGAATTTCGTCGATCGGTTCCGCGCCGAGGCGACCAGCCTGGCGCGACTGAACCATCCAAACATCACGACGCTCTATTCGCTCATCCCGGACGGCAAAAACCTCTACATGGTCATGGAGCTGGTGCGCGGCCACACGCTCGACGACATTCTGAAGAAGCGCAACGCGCCGCTCGACGTGCGCGAGAGCCTCGCCATCATTGCCCAGGCGGCCGACGGGCTCGGTTACGCGCACAGCATGGGCGTCATCCACCGCGACATCAAACCGTCGAACCTGATGATCGCGGAAAACGGCGTGCTCAAGATCATGGATTTCGGCATCGCCCGGGTTCGCGGCTCGCAGCGGCTGACGCGCAGCGGCAGCATCGTCGGCACGCTCGCCTACATGGCGCCGGAGCAGTTGCGCGGCGAGGAAGGCGACGAAGTCCTGCGATCTCTACAGCCTCGCCATCGTGCTTTACGAGATGCTGTCGGGCGCGCCGCCGTTCAGCGCGACCAGCGAATACGATCTGATGCAGGCGCAGATCAACCAAGCGGCCGGATCGGCTGATCCCGCGCGTGCCCGGCCTCGATTCACGGCGTCGAAGCCGCACTGCTGAAAGCGCTGGCGAAAAAACCGGCGCAGCGCTTCCCGTCGACCAGAGCTTTCAGCGACGCGCTCGGCGCCACGGCGCTTGCGCATCGACGCGCCGAAGATTCTGCATAATGACACGCGGCTGCTCGAGCCGCCGGATTTGGCCGCACTGACCGCACCTGCCGCGTCGTCGGGCTGGCGCAGGCTGACGGCCCTGTTGCCGTCCGCCATGAGCGGGGGTCTGCGGAATACATGGAGCGCGCTCCCGCCGGACATGCGCGCGGTCGCGGCGGGCGGCGGCGGCGCCTTGGTGTTGGCGCTCGGCATCGTCGCCTTCCTGTTCTATCCCTCATCCTCACGACAGCCACCGACCGTTGTCGCGGTGCCGCCGTCCGTGGTGCCGCCGCCGGTGGCGAAGCCGCCGGTCACGGCGCCCACGGTGGTACCGCCGCAGACCGTGAAACCGGTGGTAGCAGCGCCCGGGCCGATATCGACGCCTCCTCCGCAGAAAACGCTCATCCCGCCGAAAGAGGCTGTGCCGTCCGCGCCAACCGGATCGCCGCCGGGGAGCGGCGACACGAACGCCACCACCGCATCAACACCCTTGACCGAGCTCATCGCGGCGGCGGACCGCGGCGACCCGGCGGCGCAAAATGCGCTCGGCGTCAAATATTCATTAGGCGAAGACGGCCTGCCGCGCGACGACACCAAGGCGGTCGAGTGGTACGAGAAATCCGCCCGCCAGGGATTTGCCAAAGCCGAGACCAATCTTGGCGACATGTATTTCTTCGGTCGCGGCGGCCTCGACAAGAGTTATCAGGTCGCATTGTCCTGGTATCTGCAGGCCGCGCAGCAGGAATTGCCCGGATGCGCAATTCCGGCTGGGTTATATGTACGAGAAAGGCCTCGGCACCGATAAAGACATCCCGGGTGCGGTCAAATATTATCGCAGCGCCGCCAACAACGGATATGCCGAAGCGGAGAATTTGCTCGGCATCCTCTATACAACCGGCAGCGACGGCATCGCGCAGGACGACAAAGAAGCGGTTAGCTGGTACCAGAAAGCGGCCGACCAGGGCTTGGCCAAAGCGCAGAAAAATCTTGGCGACATGTATTTTTACGGCCGTGGTGTCGACCGCGACTACAAGCAGGCGATCACCTGGTACACGAAAGCCTCCGATCAGAGTTTCGCCGAGGCGCAATATCGGCTCGGCTATATGTTTGAAAAAGGCCTGGGCATGGATGCACCGAATACCCAGACCGCGATGGAGCTTTATCAAAAGGCGGCGCGCGGCGGTAACATCGAGGCCCAGCATGCCCTTGACCGCTTGAAAGCCAGCGCCGGCGGCGGCCAATAATCATGCCGACCTCAATCGCCGGCGCGTCAGCGCTGCGGCCTGGCGCAGAAAAGCGCTTTCAGACGTGATCTGACTCAACGCAATTGATCGCAGTTCAGGACCCGTGCCGGCGGATGCCGATCAGCGCGAAGGCGCAAATGACGGCGCGTCGTCCGATGTCTTGTTGGGCTTGGCCGATACTGCGTCGGACGCTTGCGAGGCATCGTGCGACGGCGCCGCAGGTGTCTCACGCGAGACCTTGGCATCGGGTTTGCCATCGCCACCCTTCTGACTCGTCGCGTTCTCTTCCAGGGCGTCCTTGTCTTTGCCCTTGTCGGAGCTTGCCGAGTCTTCGTCATGTTGGCGCTCGTGGCGCGACGCGTGGCGCCGCTCCCGATGGCGGCCTTCGCCACCTCTTGCGTGATGGCGATAGCCGCCATGGCCGAGGGCGCCGCGGATGATGCCTTCAATGTTGAACTGCGCCGAGGCTGTGGCCGGCGCCAGCATCATCAGGACCGACGCGACAATAAACGCCAGGGCGGTGCCCAACCAAGACTTGCTCACTAAAGGTTTGCGCAGCAAAAAAATGCCGATTCTCGTCATCGAAATCTCCCGTTCGGAGCCTTGCCGGCTGCCTCGGATTCTGCAGCTAATTTGCCTGATTGACCGGGCTTTCGCAATTGCAACCGTCGGCACCCGAAGATGCTCATCAACGCATTGATCAAAAAAGGCAATCAGCCAAAGACAGGTGCTAAAAGTGGCTGGCGTCCCAGTTTAAATTTTGGCAATAAATCTGGGCAAGGGAGGTATCCACCCCCAATTTGTAGGTGGCACGAGGGATGACAAAGCAAAGCCCCGATCATCAAACATCCGGCAGCCAAAGTCGGGAAATGCTATAGGTCTGGCCGCTGTGCACATTAACTTTGCTGATCGCTCGTCGGAGGCTAAAGGCTTCAGAATGTTATACTTCCGGCAGGACCGGCCCTGATGCCCAAGATCAGCATTTCCTACCGCCGCGCCGACTCCGAGGCGATGACCGGCCGTATCTTCGATCGGCTCATTGCCCACTACGGCAAGGACGTCATCTTCCGCGACATCGATGACATTCCGCCGGGCATCGATTTTCGCCACCACATCAACGAGACGCTGCTCAAGACCAGTATTCTGCTGGCCGTTGTGGGGCCGAAATGGCTCGGCACGTCGCGCGGCGGCCTGGAGCGGATCCAGGAAGAATCCGATCCGGTCCGCGTCGAGGTCGAGACGGCGCTACGCCGGCGCGTGCCGATCATTCCGGTTTTGATCGGCAATACCAAAATGCCAAGCTCCGACCAGTTGCCGCCGAGCCTTAAGGATTTTGCGTTTCGCAATGCGGTCAAGGTCGATACCGGTCAGGATTTTGATTATCACATGGATCGTCTCATTCGATCCATGGATTCGATCCTCGGCCAGACCGGCTCTTCGCCGCCGAGCCGCGAAACGAAGTTGCCGGGCGCCTCGGCAAAACCCTCGACCGGCAGCAACAAAGCCCTGGTCGACGCTCCCGCCGACGCGCCGCCGAGGAAAGATACCGGCAGCCGTCCGGCCGCGGACACCGGAAGCCGCGCCGCTGCCAGAGACACAGGGAGCCGCGCGCTGGTCGAAACTCCGCCCGCCGATGGCGGCAAGGACGGCGCGCGATTTTCTTTTTTTCAATCCGTCCCGGCGGCGTGGCGCAGCACGTTGTGGCCCGAGGCCCGGCAAGGAAGAATTCTGCGGCTTGCGATCGGCGCCGGGATCGCGGCTTGCCTGCTTCTGCTGTTGGTCGCCACGACGTTCAACACGTCGGGCGGTGAGCGCGGGCAGCGCGTGTTCACGCTGTCGGGACATCTCGGCCCGGTGCTCGCGGTCGCCTTCTCACCCAACGCACGGATGATCGCCTCAGGCAGCTCCGATAAGACGATCGAAGTGTGGGACGCCGGCAAGGGGCTGCCGTTGCGGTCTCTCACCGGCGACGCCGACGCCGTATCCTCGGTCGCATTCTCGCCGAATGGCAAGTGGCTTGCCTCCGGAAGCTTCGATCGGACAATCTACATCTGGGACGCCACAACCGGCCGGTCGATCCGCGGGCTCAGATTTGATCAGACTTATTCCTGGGAAGTGCCGCCGTCGGTGTGGTCGATTGCAATTTCACCGGACAGCGCGCGGATCGTTTCCGGCAGCGCCGACTCGGCCATACGAATCTGGGACGAAACGACCGGGGATCTCCTGCATGTCATCAAGGGCCACTCCGATGTGGTCACATCGGTTGCGTATCTGCCGAACGGCAAGACGATCGTCTCCGGCAGCAAGGACGGCACCGTTCGGCTTTGGGACGCCGACAGCGGCCAGCTCCTGCGAACGCTTACCGAGCACCCAGGCCAAATCCGCGCGGTCGCGGTGGCCCCCGATGGCAAAACGATCGCGGCCGCCGGCAGCGGCAATGCCGTGATGCTCTGGAGCGCGGACACCGGCAAGGTGCTTCGTACGCTCAACGCGAATTCCAACCTGGTGGATGCCTTGGCATTCTCGACCGACAGCAAGTCGATCGCCATTGGCGGCACCAATCCGGCGATCGAATTATGGGATGCCAACACCGGCAAGCCGCTGCACGACTGGTCGGGACACACCGACGGCATTCGGGCTTTGGTATTTTCGCCCGACGGCCGCCAGCTGGCGTCGGCCAGCGACGACAAGACAGTCGGCGTGTGGTCGGCCAATTAGCGATGCTCAGCAGGCGACGGATTGTTTCGCGCCGCTGACAAACATCTTCTGCAGCATTTCCCGTTCGATCGGCTTTTGCAGCACCGGAACGCCGCTAAAGCGGCGATCGACACTGTCGGCATCGTAGCCGGTGACAAAGACGAACGGCACACCCCGCTCCGCCAAAATCTGAGCGGCCGGATAAACCAGCCCGTCGCCCAGATTGATGTCGAGGACAGCGGCGTCGAACTGACCATCCTTGACGGCGATCACCGCATCGGACGCCGTGCAGACCGGACCGACGATTTGGCAACCGAACTCGACGAGGCATTCCTGAATCATGATGGCAACGAGTGCCTCGTCCTCGACCAGAAGCACCCGCGGCGCTCCGGCCGTCTTCAACGAGATTGGGCCGTTCTTTGCACTGCCGTTCTGACGCACGCCGGTGGGGTCCCGCGATTTCATCAGTTCGCCGCGCGGGATCGACAGATTGCACCGCAGGCCCTTGGGATTCCAGTCAAACGCTGCCTCCCCGCCAAGCTGTTGCTCGACGCTGGCGCGGATGACCCGCAAACCGAAGCTGCGCGCCGTGGGCGGCGCAGCCCGCGGGCCGCCACTTTCCACCCATTGCAACATCAGAGCATCGGGGCGCAATTGCCAGTTCAGGCTGACTTGGCCCGTCAATACCGACAGCGCGCCGTGCTTTGCGGCATTGGTGACAAGCTCGTGGAGCGCGAGCGCAAGCCCTTGGGCGGTTGCGGGCTGCAGTGAGATGCCGGGTCCGCCGAAGTTGATCTTGTCGCCGGCCCGATACGGCGCCATTTCGTCGGCAACGAGCGTGCCGAGATCGGCGCCATCCCAGCGCGAGTTGGACAGCAGAGTGTGGGCGCGCGCCAGCGCTTTGATGCGCCCCTCGATGGCAAGCACGTATTCGTCGACGCTCTTCGCCCGCGTGAGCCGGATAATCGATTGGATGACGGCAAGGGCGTTGCGGGCCCTGTGATCGACCTCGCGCGCCAGCAGCGACTGGCGTTCCTCGGCCTCCTTGCGTTCGGTGATGTCGATCGTGACGCCGCTGATATGCGCGACACGGCCATCACCACCGACGCTCGCGGCCGCGGTCCCGATGCACCAGCGGAGATCGCCGTTGGGACGGCAGACGCGAAATTCGGTCTGTTGCGTCCGCGCGCCGGTCGCCATGCTTTGCACGACTTTTTGCAGACGATCCAAATCTTCAGGATGGATGAGAGCACCAATAGCCTGCGCCGTGACATGAAAGGCTTTTGGATCGACGCCGAAGATGCGGTACTGCCCCTCGTCCCATCGCCATTCGTCGCTGTCGAGATGCCAATCCCACGAGCCCATCTGGCCGGCCGCCAGAGCGAGGCTGCGGCCTTCTTCGCTCTGCAGCAGACGTCCGTTGGACGCTTCAAGCTCGGCCGTGCGCTCGGCAACACGCCGCTCGAGTTTTAAGTTCAACTGCTCAAGCTCGCGCGTCTTGCGAAACAGCTCGGCAAATATCCGCACCTTGGCGCGCAAAACATCGGGAATAACCGGCACCGGCACGTAATCGACGGCGCCCATCGCGTAGCCGCGCAGCCGGTCCACGTCGGTCAAATGGATCGCGGAGATGAAGATGATGGCCGTCTTCTGAAAGCGGGGATGCTCGCGGATCATCGCAGCCAGTTGAAAGCCGTCGAGCTCCGGCATGCACACGTCAATGAGAACGACGGCGACATCGTTTTTCAGGAGGAACTGCAAGGCCTCGCGCGCCGATGAAGCCTTGACGAGGTTTTCATCGAGCTCGCCGAGAATGACCTCGTAGGCCAGAAGCTTGTCCGGCTGATCGTCCACCAGAAGGACGTTGACTTTCTCGTTCATGGGAACCGGACCTAACGGTGAAGCCACATCCGCAGCGCGGACAATAGCTGTTCTGTGTTAACGGGTTTGGCGAGGTAATCCGATGCACCCGCCTCCAGGCATTTCTCGCGGTCGCCCTTCATGGCCTTTGCGGTCAAAGCGATGATCGGCAGGCGACGGTAGGCGCGATCTTGCCGGATTTTTCCGATGGTCTGATAACCGTCCATTTCCGGCATCATGATGTCCATCAGCACAAGGGCGAGCGACGGTGTCGCCTCAATGAGGGTAATCGCCTCTTTCCCGGTCGTGGCGGTCAGTACCTTCATACCGCGCCGCTCGAGCACGCTCGACAACGCAAAGATGTTGCGGGCATCGTCGTCCACCAGCAGCACGGTGCGGCCGGCCAAATCATCGTCCGAACCGTTGAGTCGTTCCAGCATTCTCTGCTTTTCGGCGGGCAGTTCGGTGATGACCCGGTGCAGGAACAGCGCGGTCTCGTTGAGCAGCCGCTCCGGCGACTCCACGCCTTTGACCACAATGCTGCGCGCCATCGTGTGAAGCCGCGCATCCTCCTCCGCCGACAATTCCCGGCCGGTAAAAACCACGACCGGAACATCCGCCAGGGCATCGTTGCCGCACATATACTCCAACACCTCGAACCCAGACATGTCGGGCAGTCGGAGGTCCAAGACCACGCAGTCGTAGGTCCGGTCCCGCAACGTCGCCAACGCGGCTTTGCCCGTTGCGGCGTTGACGATTTCGATATCGTCGTGACCGAGCAGCTCGCGGATGCTCATCTGCTCGGCTTGATTGTCCTCGACGACCAAAAGCCGCCTGCGCCGCGGCTCGGCGAACTCCTTGATTCGCGACATCGCGTCCGCGATGCCCTCGCGCGTCGTCGGTTTGGTCACGAACGAAAAAGCGCCGCGCGCCAGCCCGTACTGGCGATCCTCGTCGAGCGTCACGATCTGTACAGGAATATGCCGAGTCAGCGAATTCTGCTTGAGCTGGCTCAGCACGTTCCAGCCCAGCATGTCGGGCAGAAACACATCGAGTGATACCGCGGTCGGCTGATATTGCTTGGCGAGGTCGAGCGCATCGTCGCCGCGCATCGCCAGCAACGCCTTGAAGCCCTTTTCGCGGGCAAGATCGATCAGGATGCGAGCATAGTGCGGATCGTCCTCGACAATCAGCAGGATCGAATCGCCAGGTTCGATTTCCATCCTGTCGTCGGGGATCGGCTCAACCGTCCGCTCGGGAACAACGTGAATACCGGCAAACGGCTTGACCGACAGCGGCGCCGCAACGCCGCCGTGGTGCGCCGCAGTCGGACCGACATACTTGAGCGGGAGATAAAGCGTAAACGTCGATCCGGTGTTCGGTAAGCTGCGCAGATGGATTTCGCCACCAAGCAGGCTCGCGAGCTCGCGGCTGATGGCAAGCCCAAGCCCGGTGCCGCCGTATTTTCGGCTGGTCGATGCATCGGCCTGCTGGAAGGCCTCAAAGATGATCTTCTGCTTTTCGCTGGGAATGCCGATGCCGGTATCGGCGACTTCGAACGCGACGACCGCGGGCGCTTGACTGAGCACCGGATGATCGTCGCTCCAGCCGCCGAGCGCTGCGGTGACATCGAGCCGCACGCCGCCTTGGGCAGTGAACTTGAAGGCGTTCGACAAGAGGTTATTGAGCACCTGCTGCAACCGCTTGGTGTCGGTGGTGATGGTGCGCCCAAGATTAGGGTCGACGTGAACGTCAAACGAAAGTCTCCGGTTATCGGCTTCGTGCCTGAACGGCCGCGTCACCATGTCGATCAGATTCGGAAAGAAAACCTCTTCGGCATCGACCGTCACGGTGCCGGATTCGATCTTCGACAGGTCCAGAATATCGCTGATCAGATTGAGCAGGTCGGTCCCCGCGCCGTGAATGGTCCTGGCGAACTCGACCTGCTTGTCCGACAGGTTGCCCTCCGGATTGTCGGTCAGCTGCTGGCCCAGGATCAGAATCGAGTTGAGCGGCGTGCGCAGCTCGTGCGACATGTTGGCCAGGAATTCCGACTTGTATTTCGACGTCAGCGCGAGCTCGGTCGCCTTTTCTTCCAAGGCGCGGCGGGCCTGCTCGATTTCCTGGTTCTTGCGTTCGACCTCGACATTGCGCTCGGCCAGCTGCTGCGCCTTCTGCTCGAGCTGCTCGTTGGTCTGCTGCAACTCCCTCTGCTGCGCCTGCAATTCGCCGGCGAGCTGCTGCGACTGCTTCAGCAACCCTTCCGTCTGCATGGTGGCCTCGATCGAATTCAGCACGATACCGATCGACGTCGTGAGCTGCTCGAGAAACATCGTTTGCAACGCCGTGAATTCGTGAATCGAAGCGAGCTCGATCACCGCCTTGACCTGATTCTCGAATAGCACCGGCAGCACGATGTTGTTGCGCGGCGCGACTTCGAACAGAGCCGAGCTGATGGGGACCGCGTGTTCCGGCATTTCGGTGATCAGCATGCGCCGTTTGTCGACGGCGCATTGGCCGATCAGCCCCTCGCCGGGACGCAAGCTCTGCGGATGCCCGTTGGCGCCGTTGTCGGCATAGGCCGAGAGCAGGTTGAGACCTTGGATTTCGTCGTTGGCGCTTTCCATTTGATAGATGACGCCCTGATGAGCATTGACGAGCGGCGTCAGCTCCGAGAGCAGCAGCCGCCCGACCGTCGACAGGTCGCGCTGCCCTTGCAGCATGTTGGTGAATTTTGCCAGGTTGGTCTTAAGCCAATCCTGTTCCGTATTGCGGTCGGTCGTCAGCCGCAAATTGTCGATCATGGTATTGATATTGTCTTTCAACTCGGCCACTTCGCCGCGCGCTTGCACCTGAATCGAGCGTGTCAGGTCGCCTTTGGTCACGGCGGTCGCAACCTCGGCAATCGCGCGCACCTGAGTGGTGAGATTGGCGGCGAGCAGGTTGACGTTACCGGTCAAGTCTTTCCAGGTGCCGGCGGCGCCCGGCACGTTGGCCTGGCCGCCGAGGCGGCCCTCGACGCCGACTTCGCGCGCCACGGTCGTCACCTGGTCGGCAAAGGTCGCCAGCGTATCGGTCATGTTGTTGATGGTTTCGGCGAGCGCCGCGACCTCGCCCTTCGATTTCACCGCGAGGTTCTGCTTGAGATCACCGTTGGCGACCGCGGTAACAACCCTGACGATGCCGCGCACCTGTTCGGTGAGGTTGGCGGCCATGACGTTGACGGTGTCGGTCAAATCCTTCCAGGTGCCGGCGACACCCGGCACCTGCGCTTGGCCGCCAAGGAGACCCTCGGTGCCGACTTCGCGCGCCACGCGCGTCACTTCCGAGGCAAAACCGTTGAGCTGGTCCACCATGGTATTGATGGTGTTTTTCAGCTCCAGGATTTCGCCCTTCACGTCCACCGTGATCTTGCGCGAAAGATCGCCGCGCGCGACGGCTGTGGTCACCTCGGCGATGTTGCGGACTTGCGTGGTGAGGTTGGCGGCCAGCAAGTTGACGTTATCAGTCAAGTCTTTCCAGGTGCCGGCGACGCCGGGGACCACTGCCTGGCCGCCGAGACGGCCGTCGGTGCCGACTTCGCGCGCGACGCGCGTCACCTCGGCGGCAAACGAGCGCAACTGCTCGACCATGGTGTTCAGCGTATCCTTGAGCAACAAAATCTCGCCGCGCACGTCCACCGTGATCTTCTTCGACAAGTCGCCACCGGCGATCGCGGTCGCCACTTCGGCAATGTTGCGGACTTGCGCGGTCAAGTTCGACGCCATGAAGTTGACGTTGTCGGTCAAATCCTTCCAGGTGCCGGCGACGCCCGGCACCTGTGCCTGACCGCCGAGCTTACCCTCGGTGCCGACCTCGCGCGCGACGCGCGTCACTTCTGAAGCGAAGCCGTTGAGCTGATCGACCATCGTGTTGATGGTGTTTTTCAGCTCCAGGATTTCGCCCTTCACGTCGACCGTGATCTTGCGCGACAAGTCGCCGCGCGCCACCGCGGTCGTCACCTCGGCAATATTGCGCACCTGCGCGGTGAGGTTGCCGGCCATTGAATTCACACTGTCGGTCAAGTCTTTCCAGGTCCCGGCGACGCCCGGCACGTTGGCCTGCCCGCCGAGGCGGCCATCGGTGCCGACTTCGCGCGCGACGCGCGTCACCTCGCCGGCAAAGCGGTTGAGCTGATCCACCATCGTGTTCAGCGTTTCCTTGAGCTGAAAGATCTCGCCGCGCACATCGACGGTGATCTTGCGCGACAGGTCGCCGCCGGCGATGGCGGTCGCGACCTCGGCGATGTTGCGGACCTGAGCGGTCAGGTTGCCCGCCATAGAGTTGACGCTGTCGGTCAAATCCTTCCAGGTGCCGGCGACGGCGGGCACCTGCGCCTGGCCGCCGAGCTTGCCTTCGGTGCCGACCTCGCGCGCGACGCGCGTCACTTCGGCCGCAAAAGCGTTGAGCTGATCGACCATCGTGTTGAGCGTGTCTTTCAGCTCCAGAATTTCGCCCCGCACATCCACCGTGATCTTGCGCGACAGGTCGCCGCGCGCCACCGCGGTCGCGACCTCGGCGATATTGCGGACCTGGCCGGTCAGGTTCGACGCCATCGAGTTGACGCTGTCGGTCAAATCCTTCCAGGTGCCGGCAACGCCGCGCACCAGCGCCTGACCGCCGAGCTTGCCTTCGGTGCCGACCTCGCGCGCAACGCGCGTCACTTCGCCGGCAAACGCATTGAGCTGATCGACCATCGTGTTGATGGTGTCCTTGAGCTCGAGGATTTCGCCGCGCACGTCGACGGTGATTTTTTTCGACAGGTCGCCGTTGGCGATCGCGGTCGACACCTCGGCGATGTTGCGCACTTGCGCGGTGAGGTTTGTCGCCATCGAGTTGACCGAGTCGGTCAAGTCCTTCCAGGTGCCGGCGACGCCGAGCACGTTGGCCTGGCCGCCGAGACGGCCGTCGGTGCCGACCTCGCGCGCGACGCGCGTCACCTCGCCGGCGAACGCATTGAGCTGATCGACCATCGTGTTGATGGTCTCCTTGAGCTGCAGGATTTCGCCCGAGACGTTCACGGTGATCTTCTTCGACAAGTCGCCGCCGGCGATGGCGGTGGCGACATCGGCGATGTTGCGAACCTGCGCGGTGAGGTTCGAGGCCATGAAGTTGACGTTGTCGGTCAAGTCCTTCCAGGTACCGGCAACGCCCGGCACCTTGGCCTGGCCGCCGAGCTTGCCTTCGGTGCCAACCTCGCGTGCGACGCGGGTGACCTCAGAGGCGAAAGAATTGAGCTGATCCACCATCGTATTGATGGTGTCCTTGAGCTCGAGAATTTCACCGCGCACGTCGACCGTGATTTTTCGCGACAGGTCGCCGCGCGCAACCGCCGTCGTGACATGGGCGATGTTGCGAACCTGGTCGGTGAGGTTGCCGCACATGGCGTTGACCGAGTTGGTCAAATCCTTCCAAGTACCGGCGACGCCGGGCACGATCGCCTGACCGCCGAGCTTGCCGTCGGTGCCGACCTCGCGCGCAACACGGGTGACTTCCGAGGCGAACGAGCGCAATTGATCGACCATCGTGTTGATGGCTTCCTTGAGCTGCAAAATTTCGCCGCGGACATCGACGGTGATCTTTTTCGACAAGTCGCCGTTGGCGACCGCGATCGTCACCTCCGCGATGTTGCGGACTTGCGCCGTGAGGTTCGACGCCATCGAGTTGACGCTCTCGGTTAATTCCTTCCACACGCCGGTCACGCCGCCGACCTGGGCCTGGCCGCCGAGCTTGCCTTCGGTGCCGACCTCACGCGCGACGCGGGTGACTTCGGACGTGAAGACGTTGAGCTGCTTGATCATCGTGTTGACGATCGCGGCGGAGCGCAGAAACTCGCCTTTCAGCGGCCGGCCGTCGACGTCGAGCGCCACGGTTTGCAACAGGTCGCCCTGCGCCACGGCGGCGATGGCGCGCGTCACCTCGGTGGTCGGCCACAGCAAATCGTCGATCAGCGAATTGACCGAGGCTTCCATCTCACCCCAGGCACCATCGGAAAGGCCGATGCGTACCCGTTGACGCGTCCTGCCGTCACGGCCCACAACTTGGCCGACACGCTCGAGCTGCTTCGACATCCTTTGGTTGGTGGCGACGATGTCGTTGAAAGTATCGGCGATCTTGCCGATGAGACCGACGCGGTCGCCCGCCATCCGCACGGAGAAATCGCCGACCCGCATCGACTGCAGCGCGTGCAGCAGTTCCGCCATGCCCTCCGCATCACCGTCCAGCGCGGCCTGGGCCACCTTCTGCCGCGCTGCGGGGGAAATGGGAGCGCCGTTGGTTTTCTTCGACGAGCCGACGGCTCTAGAGCGCATGAGTGTCTCCGACGACCAATTGGCAACGAACATTGGGGCGACGAGCACTGAGGGAAGCTTCGACGGGGAAGACGGGGAAATTGGGTCGAAAGTGCGGGAAAAGCGGCGTTTTCTGAACGTCGAGGGCGCCGCAACGCCAAACGCACGGCGGGAGAGCCTCCCGTCGTGGGGCAGTCTTATGCCGACCTGGGTTCCCCCTCACATTCGGGCCTCACCTCCGATGCCGTAATCCGCAAACGCCGTTACAGGCAGAAGGTTCCGTCCGGAAAAGGGGTTAGGGCTAAAAATTCGTACCGCAGGTGATCGGGCAGCCGGCAAGGCACGCGCAGCCGACTCTACTGGCTTTGCCGCTTCACCCGTCGCGCCAAGTAGTCGTAGTTGACCTTGAACTGCTCGGGCTGACCGATGTCGTGGCGGAGTTTCTCGATATCGGCGCGGAGAAATTCCGGCGCCGGGTCGCCGGCCGCCTCGGTGGTGAGCTGAATCATCGCCGCGTTCTCGAGCATGATCGTCGAAATGACCGCCTCCTCGATCGACCGGCCGGTGACCACGGGACCGTGGTTCTTGAGCAATACGGCGCGGTGCGGACCAAGCGCGCGTGCAACGCCGACGCCCATTTCCGGCGTGCGGATCAGGTTGATGGTGTCCGTATAGACGCCGAGCGACTTGTAGAACAGCGCGGCAGGCTGGCTGTAGCCTTTCATCGGTCGGCCGGTCGCCGACAAGGCGATCGAATACGGCGGATGGGTGTGAATGACGCAATTGAGGTCCGCGCGCGCCCGAAGAATTTCGGAATGGATATAGACTTCGCTATGGCGGCGCGCGGTTCCGGCCACGACCTCACCATCGAGATCGATGGTCAGGATATTGCTCATGGTGATCTCGTCGAGGCCCACGCTGTGCGGCTTCATGAAAAACAAGCCCGGATCATCCGGCAGGCGGAACGAGATGTGGCCGCGCGTAAAATCATCTTGGCCCTGCGCCACGAGGATTTTCCCGGCAACGATGAGTTCCTGCTTGATCGCATCATGGTTCTTATTCGCCATATCGCTTTTCCACCTTTTTTGGCTTTCGCAATGTCTCACCCAATCAATTCTTCGGCGGTGAATCAACCATGTCTCGGTTTGCGGCTGGCCGCTCAACCGCCGAAGCCGAAAGCATTCGGCAGCGAAACCGTGAACCACGGCACGAAGGCGACGATGCAGAGCCCGATCAGCAACACGATCAGATACGGCACCATGGCGCGCGATGCGCTCTCGATGTCGGTGCGCACGATCGCGCAGGCGACGTAGAAGCCAACGCCGGCCGGCGGCAGGAATGCGCCGATCCCCATGGCGATCAGGAGCACGATGCCGTAGTGCAACTCGCTGATCCCGATCTGGCCGGCGATCGGCAGCAACAGCGGCGCCAGGATGATGAGGGCCGGCAGGCCCTCGAGCAGCGAGCCGACCACGATCAACAGCGCGATCGAGCCGGCGAGGAAGAGCGCCGTGTTGTTATTGACGCTGTGCAACGTGTCGACCAGCCGCTGCGGCAGTTGCGCGACGGTGAGCGCCCACGAGAAGCCCGATGCGGCGGCCAGGATGAACAGCACCATGCCGGCGAGCAGCGCGCTGTCGATGACCGTGAGCACGAAGGCCTGCCAGTTGAGCTCGCGATAGACCACGATCGCGAGGATGAGGCCGTAGACCACCGCGAACGAGGACACCTCGGTCGGGGTCGCGATGCCGAACAGGATGCCGGCAAACAGAATCACCGGCATGAGCAGCGGCAGGATCGCGGCAACGCCGCTCGTCGCCATCGCCCGCAGCGGCGCACGGCGTGTCGTTTGCCCGGCGGTTCGCTTCGAACGAATGTAGATCAGCACCATGAGGCAGACCGCGATCACTGCTGCCGGCACCAGCCCGCCGATGAACAAGGCCGCCATCGAGAGCGTCGTGATCGAGCCCAGCACCAGCATCGCGATGCACGGCGGCACGGTCTCGCCCATCGCGGCGGAAGCCGCCAGGACCGCGGCGCCTTCGCTCATGTCGTAGCCTTCGCGCTTGAGCATGTCGCGCATCACCGAGCCGACAGCGGCGACGTCCGCGGTCTTCGATCCGGACAGGCCGGACACCAGATACATGCTCAAGACCATGACGTGCAGGAGCCCGCCGCGCAGATGCCCGATCAGCGCCTGCACGAAGCGCACCAGGCGCAGCGAAATACCGCCGCGCTCCATGATCAGGCCGGCAAACACGAAGAACGGCAGCGCCAGCAAGACGAAATTGCCGGTGCCGTCGACCATGTTCTGCGGCAGCGCCACCATCGGCACCGTGTCGGAGGTCCACAGATAGACCATCGTGCTCAAGATCAGCGCAAACCCGACCGGCAGCCCGCCGAAGATGGCAACGAACAGCAACGCCAGCGCGGTGAAGATCGCGCCATCGCCGGCAAACCAGGGCAGCCACGCGGTGCGCGTCGCGAAGGCAACAATGAGGCTGACGACAAGCACTGATCCTGCGGCGAGCACGATCGCGCGATCCGCGCGCCACAGGCGCTCCACGGTGTAAACGATCAGCAACAGCATGCTGACGCTCAGCGGCGCCACGATCCAGGACGCCGGAATTTGCAGGATCGGCGTCAGCTCGACCCACCGCGATTCCAGAAGCGAGATCGAGGCAAACCCCGTGACTGAGGCGATCAGCAGCACCAAAAGATCGCTAACGACGAGGCAGATGCGTTCGGTGCCGGGCCGAAGCGCGTTCAGCAGGAAACGGATGAAGGAATGGTGGCCGTGGGCGAAAGCAACCGCGCCGCCGATGAAAGCCAGCGTCGACAGCGCCAGCTTGGCGACCTCGTCGGTCCACAGAAACGCGGTATCGAAAACGCTGCGGGCGATTACGTTGGCGAAGATCGCGGCGAGTTCGCCGATCAGCGCCACCGCCAGCACGGCCTTCGCCGCAAAATCGACGCCGCGCAACACCGCGCCATGCCCGTGCGCCGCGATCGGATCTTCCGTGACCGCAATCGGAACGGCGTCGAGTTCCGTCGTCATGATCCGCTTCTTGGTGTGGGAAGCGTCAGGCCTGCGTCGCCTTCATCACCTGCGCGACGAGATCGGCGCCGATCTTGTCGCGGAACTCGACGTACACCGGCGCCATCGGCGCGTGGAACGCCTTGATAGTTGGTCTTGTCGATTTGCAGCCCCTTCGATTCGCAGAGTTTCTGGTTCTCTTCCGACTTCTGCGCCACCAGCGTGCGCCAGATCGGCTGGATTTCGGTCGCGGCCTCGCGGATCGCTTTCTGGTGTGCCGGCTCAAGCTTGTCGAACCTGATTTTCTCGCCATCAGCGCGCCGGCGTTATAGACGTGATTGGTCAGCCCGACATATTTGGTCACCTCATAGAGTTTCGAGGAGACCACCGCCAGAAACGGCAGCTCGAAACCGCCGACGGTTTTCTGCGACATGCCGATATAGACCTCGGACAGGTCCATCACGACCGGGACGGCGCCGCAGGCCTTGAAGCTCGCGGCAAACACCGCGCCCGGCTGAATGCGGATCTTGATGCCTTTCAGATCGGCCGGCTCGCGGATCGGCGTGCTGTTGGTTTCGGTCTCGCGCCAGCCGTAGTGGCCCCAGACGAAGCCGTAAATTCCCTTGGCCGGCATGTCGGCGAGCAGCGATTGGCCGATCGGACCGTCGAGCAGATGTTCGGCGGTCGGCGCATCCTTGAACAGGAACGGCAGGTCGAGCACCTGGACGCGCGGGAAGAACGATTCCAGAAATCCCGTGGTGTGGAACGCCATGTCGACGATGCCGGTCGTCATGCCGGAAACGATGTTGACCTCGCTGCCGAGCTGGCCGCCGGCATAGACCTGGATCTTCACCGCGCCATTGGTTTTTTTCGCCACCATCTCGGCGAATTGCGTCGCAACTGTCTGGGTCGGATGCAGGTTGGTGTCGGGATGCGCGAGTTTGAGCGTGACGCTGCCTTGCGCCCAGGCGCGATCGCTGCGCCACAGCGCCGGCATCGCCAATGCGGCGCCCGCGGTCAGTTTGAGGAAATTCTTGCGCGTGAGGCGCGGCGTGCTGGGCAGCGACGGCTGCGAGGTCATGGGCATCCTCCGGAGATTTTGTGCGCCTTGTTGCTGCGCTCGCCGCAGCGTAGCGGAATGCCGCGGCCTTGCGTATCGAAAAAAGTGCGGCTTTTGCGCCGAAACTACTCGGCCGCCGCTTCGCCTCGCTGCTCAGCAACGGGGTGATCGTAGCCGGCCATCAAGTCCTCCACGATTTTGGCAAAGGCCGCCCAATCGGTCTCGCGGAAGGAATGACCGCGCACGATGAACGGCGCGCCGGCATAGAACTTTTCGTATTGCTGGTGACGGCCGGCAAACTCCGAGCCGACCATCTCCCAGGCGAGCTTGAACAGTTTCATGCGCGTGACGGCGTCGCACTGCGGCGTCTGCCAGTAGGTCTCAAAGTCGCGCGCAAGCGCCGTGTCCTTCATGACCGAAATATCGGCCGGCATTTGGAACACGCCGCCGCCGCACAGTTCGCGCAAATCGTCGACAAAGCGCGTGTAATTCTGCGTGCACCATTCCAGCGCGCCATACATCATGCGGCGGTTGAAACAGACATAGCCTTCCGGGCCGCCGGGCCAGGTTTCGAAGGCGTTGATCTGGCCGTTGACCATGCCGCCGATCATCGCTTCCTGAGCGGAGACGCGGCCGAGCGTCTCCTTCACGGCGGGCACCTGATCGGCGCCGGTCGCATTGGCGATCCTGGCGCACAGCCCGACCAGAAGCTTCATCTTCGACCAGTAGCGCACGTTCGATTGGTGATTGCCGAAACAATGGCTCGGGGTCTTGACGTAGATCTCGCGCGAAAGCACCGCGTCGTCGTGCACGAACACGCGCTCCCAGGGAACTTTCACCTCGTCGCACAGCAGCATGGCGTCGCTTTCGTCGTAACGGTACGACAGCGGCGCGTCGAACTCCGATGTGCAGCCGGGCTCCATCGGCTTACGCGACCACAGCCGCAGACCGGCCGCGTTGCACGGGATGGCGCAGGTGATCGCTTCTTTCTTCTGCGCTGGCGATAGCGGGATGACATTGCCGATCCAGATCTCGTTGGCGAATACCGCGCCGGTCGCCAGCATCTTCATCCCGGAAATAACGACGCCATCGTCCTCTTCGCGCACGACCCGCAAGGTCGGCAGCGGCAGATTCTGGCGCTGATAGAATTCCGGGTCGCGCGCGGCTTGCGGCGGAACGACCGCGTAGGCGACATAAAGATCGTTATCGCGGGCATGTCGGTAATAGCGCAGCACGTTGTCGGGATGGCCATACGGCGGCTTCAAGGCATCCAGATTCATCGCCATGCCGGTAATGAAGGAGGCGACATGGTCCGGCGAACGGCCGAACATGCCGTAGGTGAAGTCGGCGATACGGCGATGGCAGACCGAGCGCCGCTGCAAATCCTCGCGCGAGCGGGCGCGCAGAAAATAAAGCGAGTGCCGTCCGCCGTCTTCCTCGTAGCTCAGCTCTTCGCGGTTGGCCGGATCGGCCTTGAGGTCGTAGATCGCCGCGACCGTCCGCGCCGCGTTGCGAAATGCCGGATGGACCGTGACGTCGTCGATCCGCTCGTCGCCGACATAAACCACGCGGCCGTCGCGCAGCGATTCGAGATGCTCGTTGCCGCTGCGAAGCATGATCATTCCACCGTGATCGTTGCCGAGGCGGTCTCGTGAAAATCGTTGTCGCCGCTCCACTCGAACGCAATCGTACCGCTCTCGGCCGCGACCGCATAGAAGGTGATGAAGGGATTGGCCGCAATAGCGGGAAACAGATCGGCGCCGAAAATCTGCTCGCCATTATAGGTGCACACGAATTTGGTAATGATGTTGCGCGGGAACGGCACGCCGGCGCTGTTGCGGCGGAAGCCGGTTTCCATGACGTGCGAGATCAAGGTCTTGATCTCGATGATGGCGCCGCGCTTGGCGGTCTTAGGGACGTTGATGAGGGCGCGCGCCATCACAGCGTCTCCAGGCAGGCTTGCATGGTGACCACGACATCGGCTGACGCCGACCAGAACGAGCCGTCGCTCATTTCGGCGATGGCGATCACGGTCTGGGTGTCGGCGAGCCGGAAGCGGGTCGCAATGCGCGCGCGCCCCGACCGCGGCCCGAAATAAGCGCTGACCACGTTCGGCAGCGGGTTCAACTCGTTGAAGACGTGGATCGCCTTGACGTGGTCGTCGAGCGTCATCGGACTTTCGACATCGACCGCGAGCGGCACGGTGTTGCCGTTGTCGACCAGCACCGGAACGTCGATGTGCACCCTGCCCTTGCTGACCTCGGCTTCACCCACGACCTTGCGGATCGCCTCTTTCATCGAAGCAGGCGTGGCGCGCGCCGGCTCGATCCGAATCGAGCGCAACGACACCCGCGCCCGCCATGGCGCCGAATAGCTGCCGCCGGGTCGGAGCTTTAGTGCTGTTCGCTTTTGCCATGCCCGCAATATAAGGGCGGCGGCTTCGCGCCGCCGCCCGATTTTTCATACCAACTCCAGGCCGTGATCGCGCAACGGGAAGGTCCGGTAGCGCTTCCCGGTTGCCGCCGTGATGGCGTTGAGCACGGCCGGCGCCGCGACGCAGATCGTCGGCTCGCCGACGCCGCCCCAGAAGCCGCCCGATGGCATGACGGTCACTTCGACCTTCGGCATCTGATTGATGCGCATCATCTCGTAGGTATCGAAGTTCTCCTGCACGACCTTGCCGTCCTTGACCTCGATCCCCCCGAGGAACAAGCCGGTGAGGCCGAACACGAACGAGCCGGCAACTTGCCGCTCGATCTGCGCCGGGTTGACGCCGTATCCCGGATTGGTCGCCGCAACGATGCGGTTGATCCTCACCTTGTTGCCGGTAACCGTCACCTCGGCGCAGGCCGCCACATAGCTGCCGAACGCCATGGCTTGGGCGAGACCGCGGCCGCTGCCGGCCGGCATCGGCTTGCCCCAATCGCCCTTCGCCGCGACAGTGTTGAGACCGGCAAGGTGGAGCGGATGTTTCGCCATGATCTTGCGCCGGAACTCCAGCGCGTCCATGCCGACTTCCTTGGCCAGTTCGTCCATAAAGCTTTCGATGTAGATAGTGTTGTGATTGGTGTTCACCCCGCGCCAGAATCCCGGATGCAGATGCGGATTTCGCATCGAATGGTCGACCAGGATGTTCGCAACCTCATAGCCGTAGGCCGCTTCGGCTCCGCCCGGATAGAACCCGGAGAACGTCGCCGGATCCTTGCCGTCCTGCATACGCGCCGGCATCACGCCGGCGAGGATCGACTGGCCCGAAATCCGGTAGTGGATCGCGGTGAGGTTGTTGTCCTTGTCGAAACCCGCCGTCATCTTGCATTGCGTGACCGGATGATACCAGCCGTGCGTCATGTCCTCTTCGCGCGACCAGAGGAGCTTGACGGGCGTGCCCGGCATCTCCTTGGCGATGAGGACCGCCTGGCGCACGTAGTCTTGCGAGGTGGCGCGGCGGCCGAATCCGCCGCCAAGGAACGTCTTGTAAACCTCGCATTTCGGCACCGGCAGACCGCACGCTTCGGACGCCGTCGCCAGCGCCGCCTCGCCGTTCTGCGTCGAGCACCACACCTGGCATTTGTCGGCCGTATAGAGCGCGGTCGCGTTCTGCGGCTCGAGGGTGCAGTGGTGCTGATAGGGATAGGCGTAGACCGCGTCGAACTTTTTGGCCGCGCTATCGAGCCCGGCTTTGACGTCGCCGCCCTTGTTGCCGACCAGACCGTCGTCCGAATCGAGGCCCTCCTTCAGCCACGCCGCAATGGTCTCGCTCGACACCTTGGCGCTGGGACCTTCGTCCCACACGATCGGCAAATCATCGAGCGCGCTCTTGGCGTGCCACCAGGTATCGGCGACGACGGCAACGCCGTAATCCTCGACCTGCACGACTTTCTTCACGCCCTTGCGGCCCGTAATCTTGGCCGCATCGAAGCTCTTGATCTTGCCGCCGTTCACCGGACAGGCCCTGAGCGAGGCGTACAACATTCCGGGCAACCGGATGTCGATGCCGTAGATCGTCTTGCCCTGGGTCTTGTCGGGCGTATCGAGCCGCTTGAGGGGCTTGCCGATGATCTTCCAGTCCTTCGGATCCTTCAGCGGAATATCCGTTGGCGGTTCGACCTTGGCGGCGGCACTCGCGACCTTGCCGTAAGTCGTGGTGCGGTTCGACGCCTTATGGGAGATCGTGCCATCGGACGCCGTGCACTCGGCGACCGGGACATTCCAAGCTGTAGCCGCAGCCGAGACCAGCATCATCCGCGCCGCCGCGCCGCCTTTGCGCACGATCTGATTGGACGACCGGATGCCCTGGCTGCCGGCGGTGAAGAAGTCGCCCCAGATGCGCTTGCGGGCGACGTTCTCGCCGGGCGTCGGAAACTCGTAGGTCACTTTCGACCATTCGCAGCCCAGTTCTTCAGCCGTCATCTGGGCGAGACCGGTGAGCGTGCCCTGCCCCATCTCCGACCGCGCAATGCGGATGACGACGGTTTCGTCGGGCTTGACCACCACCCAGGCGTTGACCTCCGGCTCCATTTCGGCGGCGCTGGCCGCATCGCCGAACGGAATATGGAATCCGACCGACAAACCGCCGACAGCGGCGGCCGAGCCGACCAGGAAGGAGCGACGATCGAATTTCGGTTGATGATTCATGTCCGCCTCCCTGCTCAGGCCTTGACCGTGATGGAATGGATAGCCGCGCGGATCTGCTGATAGGTGCCGCAGCGACAGATATTGGTGATCTCGTTGTCGATATCGGCGTCGGTCGCCTTCGGCTTGGATTTCAGGAGCGCCGTGACCGCCATGATCATGCCGCTCTGGCAATAGCCGCATTGCGGCACATCGTTATCGACCCAAGCTTGCTGGACCATGTTCAAGGTGCCGTTCTGCGCCAGCCCCTCGATGGTGGTGATCTGCTTGCCGACCGCGTCGCCAGCCTGCAGGCCGCAGGAGCGCGTGGCGACGCCATCGATATGAACCGTGCAGGCGCCGCATTGCGCAATGCCGCAGCCGTATTTGGTCCCAGTCATACCGATCGAGTCACGAATGACCCACAGCAGCGGCGTATCGGGCTCGACGTCGACATCATGCGACATTCCATTGATCGTGAGATGAAGCATTGTGGTTATCCTCCCTCATAGGCAAACACACGGACCGGCGGCGTGCTCGGCCGGTACGCAGGTGGCCACCATGTTATCGAGAATGATTCTACGCAACAATGGCCGCAGGGCGGACACGCGGCGACATTCTCGCGACGCGTTTTGCACCCGAGGTTTGCCAATGGTCTGTAGCCCGGATTGAGCGGAGCGAAATCCGGGGCGGCTTTGACGCGTCGCCTTCGTTCCCGGGTTTCGCTCCGCTCAACCCAGGCTACGAAGCTAAGAAAAAGGGGAAGCGGAACGCCGACAGACGCGGACTCCAGCTACCGCACCAGCGGGTGCGGCGCGCGCTCAGCGGAGCGCGCTCGTCTGTCGGCGTTCCACCGCGGTTCTCGCCAGAGGGACTATTCATCCCCAAGGCTCAGCTCGGGCCAAGGCTTCCCGCAGACGGCACCGGTAAGCGGCGGGTTACCCCCGCCAGTACCGCCTTTGGTTACAGCGATGCACCTCGCGTGCCGGTCATAATGCCGGCAGGCTTGATGCCCGAGCCGCCCGGGTGCGGAGTGCAAGTCCGCCCGCGGGCACCGCACTCGCTCCATGTTCAGGTGTGCCTCGAGAACACGTCCTTCGTGAGCGAGATTCGCTGAATATATTCCTAATAGTGACGAATGTCAAGTGAGCCGTGACGACTGCAGCGACGAAATCAACGCCGCCGCATCACCACGGCCTCCAGCCATGAAATCGCGAGATACATCAGCGACGACACGATCGCGAGCATCGCGATCGCCGTCATCACGTAATTCATCTTGAAGATCTGGCTGCCGTATTGGATCAGATAACCGAGACCCAGGTTGGCCGACTGGAATTCGCCGACCACAACGCCGACCAGCGACAGTCCGGCATTCACCTTCAGCGCCGCGATCAGCGTCGGCACGCTGCCCGGCAGGATCACCTTGGTGAGAATCTGGCCCCTGCTGGCGCCAAAACTCTGCGCGAGCTTCACCTTGTTGGGATCGATGCCTTGGAAGCCGCTGTAGATCATCAGGATGGTGACGAACAGCGAGATCGCGAGCGACATGGCGTAGATCGAGAAATAAGCGCCGAGCCAAATGTAGAAGATCGGCACGAAGGCGGTCTTCGGCATAGCGTTGGCGACGACCAGATAGGGGTCCAAGACCCTGTAGAGGCTATCCGACCACCACAACGCGGCCGCGATCGCCGTGCCCAATATCATCGCGCCGGTGAAACCGATGATGGTGGCGAGAACCGTCGCCCAGGTGTGGGTCAGGATGCTCGCCTGCTGCGGCGTCGTTTTCAGCATTTCCAGAAACGACGGCCACAGCGCCGACGGATAGCTGGTGAGGAACGGGTTGATGATGTGTGTACGCGCCAATACTTCCCACAGCACCAGGAAAACGATCAGGAGAATGACCTGCGTGGCGCGCACGGTGAAGCGGCCGCGCCGATCCCGGCGCAGCCAGGCGCGGTACTGCGGACTGATGTCCGCCGGCATCGCGCCGTCGTCCGGCGTGCCTTCGACCTGCGACGACCTAGCCAGCGACATGAACTTCAAGCTCCTGCCACAGCATGTTGAAGTAGCCGTTGAATTCCGGAGCGTTGCGCGCCGCGAACGGATTGGGCCGCGCGCCGTCGGCGGTCGCGAAGCGGATGGCGTGATCCGACTTCACCCGCCCCGGACGGCGCGACAGCACGATGACGCGCTCCGCCATGCTGATCGCCTCGCCGATGTCGTGGGTAACCAGGATCGCGGTCTTGCCTTCACGGCGCAGGATGCCGGTCACCTCGTCGGCGACCGCAAGCCGCGTCTGTGAATCGAGCGCGCCAAACGGCTCGTCGAGCAGCACGATATCCGGCTCCGTGCACAAGGTGCGGGCGAGCGCGACGCGCTGGCGCATGCCGCCGGAAAGCTGCCGCGGCCGATGATGGAGGAACTGCCCGAGACCGTAGGTCGTGAGCAGATCCTTGGCGCGCTCCCGCGCCTTTTTCATGTTCGCACCTTGAATCTCAGCGCCCAGCACGGCGTTTTCCAGGATCGTTCGCCATTCGAACAGATAATCCTGCTGCAGCATGTAGCCGACTTTGCGGCTCGGCCCGCTGACACCGTGACCGTCCACCAGCACAGTGCCGTCGGTCGGCTTGAGAATGCCGGAAATGAGCGACAGCAACGTGCTCTTGCCGCAGCCGCTTTGTCCGATGATAGCGACGAACTCGCCTGGCGCGATCGAAAACGAAATATCGCGCAGCGCTTCGGTTTCACCCTCGCGGTTGAAATAGCGCAAACTGACATCGCGCAGCGCGACCTTCGACGCACCCGGGCTACCATCGGCAGGCACCGCCACGGATCACTTCGCCTGGCTGGTCGCCTTACTGGCGAAACTGGTGAGCACCAGGTCTTGATATTTGACGCGCTTGTTCGGATCGAGCACGTGGCCCTGCACCAGAATATCCTCGAACCGCTCGATCGCCGCGGGATCGATGACCGGCGTGTCCTTCCAGATTTTCAGCTTGCGATACCGCTCCGAAGCCGCCAGCAGCGCCTGCGGGTTGACGCCGGGAAAGAACGGCTCAAGGGTTTTCGACACTTCGGCGGTCGGCGCCGACGCGGTCCATTGCATCGCCTTGGTGATGACGTCGGTCCAGTTCTGGATGATCTGCGGATTGTCGTGGATATATTTGTCGGTCGCCATGAAGGTGGTGTAGTCGGCCGGCCCCACCGTCTGGCCGATCGACGCGAGAATAAAGCCTTTGCCGTCGAGTTCGAGTTGCGAAGCGTCCGGCTCGATGAAGATCGCGTAGTCGTGCTGGCCGGCGAGCCATGAGCCCATGCGCGCCGGAATAGCCACGTTGTTGGTGAGCTTCACATCCTTGTCGGGATCGATGCCGTTCTTGCGCATTGCCGCTTCGAAGAAGAGGAGCGGCGTCGAACCCGGACGAAAGCCGAGAATGTCTTTGCCCTTCAGCGAACTCCAGTCGAATTTTTCGGCCTTCTGGCGGCCGACCAGCATGAAGCCGTCGGTCGCGGTGAGGCCGCAAAAGATCGGGATTTTGACCGGCGAGTCGCTGATCTGCACGTAGATCGCCGTCTCCGGCCCGATCAATGCGATATCGGCGCCGCCGGACACCAGAGCCGCCGCCGATTTGTCGCCGCCGTTCGCTGTCGTCATCGTCTGCTCGATGCCGACTTCCTCGAAGTAACCCTTGGCCATCGCCACATAGGCGGGTGCGTAGAGGATGGAATGCACAACCTCGTTGTAGCGGACCTTGACGAGCGGCTTCTTTTGCGCCCGCGCGACGAAAGGCGCCGCGATAGGCAGCGAGCCGAGGATCGCAAAACCAGCCTGAAGGGCGCGTCGACGATTAAGCATGACAGTCCTCGTGACCATGAGTGACAACAGTGCGTCAGCGGAAAGACAAATGCTGACACCAGCCGAGGCTAGCACCGAGCATCGCGCGTGACTATCAGAGCACGTTTCGTGCCAGCGCAAGCTTTTCGCGGGGCTTGAGCCAGCGTCATGGCCGCACTCGTGGCAAAACGTCGCTTGGCAAGACAAAACGCCGCTTGGCAAGGATTTCCGGCACTCTATAGTTGCGGCGAAACGCGCGGCCATGGAGCCACATCAGACGCGTCACCTGCCAGTGGGGGAAAGAATGAGCAAAGCACGTCGCCTGCGCGTTTGGCGTGGGAAGCTTCATGGCGCCGCCGTCGCGGGCGCGTTCGCATGTCTCACGGCCGTCACGCCGGCTCACGCCGCCGATTTCGTCATGAAATTCGGCACCGCGACCATCAACGAGACGCAGCACCAGTTCATCAAGTTCTATAAGGAGGCAATCGAAAAGGCCTCGGGCGGCCGGATCGAGGTGCAAATCTATCCCGGCAGCCAGCTCGGCCCGATCCCGCGCGAGATCGAGGGCGTGCAGCTCGGCAACATCCAGGGCTATATCGGACCGGTCGACTTCTTTGTCGGTGTCGATCCGCGCTACGGCGTTTTCAGTGCGCCGATGCTGTTTCGCGACGAGGCCAACGCCGCGAAGACGATCCAGGATCCCGACATCCATCAGGCGATGCTGGCGCTCGCAGCGCCCAAGCGCATGGTCGGCATCGCCACGCTCGACCTCGGCGCCTCCGATTATGGCGCCAAGCATGCGATCATGCGGCTCGCCGATTTCAGCGGCAAGAAGCTGCGCATCAACGGCACCGAGCTCGAACGCCAGAAGATGGCGAAGCTCGGCGCTACCGGCATCGGCATGCCGTTGTCCGAAGTCATCCCGGCGCTCGATCAGGGTACCATCGATGGCACGATCTCGGGTCTTTCGGTGTTCGTGTCGCTCAAGATGAACGATCTGCTCAAAGTCGTCACCGTCACCAACGATACGTTTATCATTTCGATCGCGGTCGTCAGCAAGCCGTGGCTCGATACGCTGCCACCGGACCTGCAGAAGATCGTGATCGACACCGGCGCGGCGGTCCAGGCCAAGTCGCAGCAATGGGAAGTCGACTTTACAAAGAAACTGCAAAGCGACTGGGAGGGCATGGGCGGCACGGTGCACACGCTGCCCGCCGAGGACCTCGCCACCATGAAGACGTTGCTCGACCCGGTGGGCGACGCCGCGACCAAATCGCAGCCGGCCGTGTACGACATGCTGCAAAAGGTCCGCGCCGCCGCCGCGAAGAACTAGACTCTATTCCGCTCATTCCCGCGCAAGCGGGAATCCAGCAGGTTGTTGCGTTGCTCAGATCAAATCCGCTGGGTCCCCGCTTTCGCGGGGACGAGCGGATCGCAGGAGCGGCTTTTTGACCGACATCCGCACTGGCCCGCAAAAACCCATGGTCAACATCCTGCTGCGCGGCGCCACCGCGCTGATGGCCGTGCTCCGCATCGCGGCGGGTGTCATGCTGATCGCCAGCGTCGGCATCAACTTCGCCAACATCATCGGCCGCTATTTCTTTTCGGTGTCGCTATCGTGGGCCGAGGAAGCGATGCTGTTCCTGATGATCGGCTGCGTGTTCCTCGGCGCCGGCCCGGTCGGCTGGATGGGCCGCCATATCCGCATGGACGTCGTCGTGTCGTGGCTGCCGCCGCCGGCACGCAAGGCGTTCGAGCTGTTTTCCGACCTGGTGACGATTGCGACCTGCGTGACGCTGGCGATCTTCGCGTGGCCCGTCATTGCCATGCTGGAAGAACTCGACGAGCGCAGCGACGCCGCCAACATTCCGCTGGTCCTGCCGCAGGCCGCGGTCCCGATCGGGCTTTTGCTGATGGCTTTGTTGATCGCCGTCCGGCTGATCGTACAAGGCGTGCGCAACGACAACCCGCCCGACAACGGGGTTGAGCACTGATGACGGCAACGTTTGTCTATTTCATCTTGCCGGCCATTCTGCTGATCCTCGGGCTGCCGATTTTCGTCGTTCTGACCCTGACCTCGATGGCGGCGATCCTGTTCGTCGCCCACGTGCCGACGCAGGCGATCCAGACCTACATGTTCGGCAGCCTCGATAATTTTCCGCTGCTCGCGGTACCGTTCTTCGTGCTGGCCGGCGAGATCATGGGGCGTGGCGGCATTGCCAACCGGGTCGTCGCCTGGGTCATCTCGATCATCGGCGGCATTCCAGGCTCGCTCGCCGTGACCACGGTGGCGTCGTCGGAACTGTTCGGCGCGATGGCGCATACCTCGGTCGGCACCGTCGTCGCCATCGGGCGGCTGTTGTTTCCGTCGCTGACGCAGCAAGGCTACAGCGAGCGCTTCGCGGTGAGCCTGATCACATCGTCCGGCGCCGTTGCGGTCATTATCCCGCCGTCCATCTCCATGATTCTCTACGCCATGACGGCGCAGGAATCGGCGATCAAGCTGTTCACCGCCGGCATTTTGCCGAGCGTGCTCATCGGCGTCATCGACGCCGCCTATGTGCTGATCTACGCGCGCGTCAAAACGGTGCCGCTGTCGTCGGCCGTGCGCTGGAGGAACGTTTGGGCGACCACCAAAGAAGCGAGCTGGGCGCTCGGCACCATCGTGGTGATTTTCGGCGGCATCTACGGCGGCGTGTTCACGCCGACCGAGGCGGCCGGTGTCGCCGTGGTCTATTCGCTGTTCGTCGCGATGTTCATCTATCGCGAGATCGGCCTCGCCGAGCTGTGGCAGATCGTGGTGAACGCGGTGTATCTGATCGCCCAGATCATGATCATCGTCACCGGCGCCGGCATCTATTCATGGCTGATGACGACGAGCGGCATTCCGCAGCATCTCATCGCCGCGGTCACGGCGCTCAACCTGCCGCATTGGGAGACGCTGCTGTTCGTGAACGCCGGCCTGCTGGTGGCGGGGAGCTTCCTCGAGCCGCCAGCCGCGATCTTGATCCTGACGCCGCTCCTGCTGCCCGTCGTCGAGGCGGCCGGCATCAATGCCATCCACTTCGGCATCATCATGGCGGTCAATCTGAGCATCGGCCTTTACATGCCGCCGTTCGGCCTCAACCTGTTCGCCGCGCGGGCAATCTTCAACGTGCCGATGGGAATGATTTATCGCGGAGTCCTGCCGTTCATCGCCGTCAATTTCGCGGCGCTCCTGATCATCACCTATGTGCCGGCAATCTCGATGATCCTGCTGGGACACGGTCGCTAGGAGCCGCCGTTCAAAGCGCCGTAAAACATCCCGAACGCCGCCGCGAACATGGCGAGCGTGGTGATGCCGACCGCGGCCTGGCTCAACAGCGAGGAGGGTTGCTGTTTCATGATAGCGGCGTCGCGCCCGATCAGCAGAATGCCGGTGAGCAGAAATGGCGCCAGCACGCCATTGATCACCGCGGACCAGAACAAAAACCGCATCGGGTTGATGCCGAGGAAATCGATGCAAATGCCAAAGCCGACCGAAAGAATGATGACCGTGTAGAACGCCACCGCCTTGCCAAGCTTTTTGTCGAGACCATGCGGCCAGTTGAAGGATTTGCTGAAGGCATAGCCGGCCGAGCCGGCGAGCGTCGGGATGGCCAACAAGCCCACGGCCACGATGGCAAGCGCGTACAGCGCCGCGGCGAAATTTCCGGCCAGCGGCCGCAGCGCCTCGGCGGCTTGCTTTGACGTTTCGATGTTGGTCGTGCCTTGCCGGTTGAGGGTCAGCGCAGCCGTCAAGATGATGAAGAACATGATCAGATTGGACAGCAAGGTCCCTGCCCCGACGTCCATCATCCGGTCGACCAGTCTGGTCCTGGTCAGCGCCGTCATGCGGCGCGGAATGACGGGATCGCCTCTGGCCTTGCGCTCCTCGACCTCCTGTGACGATTGCCAGAAGAACAGATAGGGACTGATCGTGGTGCCGAGGATGGCGACGATCGATTCCCAGATTTTCTCGCCCCTGGGCAACCCCGGCAGGAACGTGCTTTTGAACACCGCGCCCCAGTGGGGATGCACCAGGAACGCGGTGACCACATAGGCAAACAGCGACAGCACGAGCCATTTCAGGATTGATGCAATCACCTCATAGCGACATCGCACGATGGCGTAGCCGATCCCGACGCCGAATATCGGAATGAAAACATAAGGTTTCACGCCGCTGAGCATTTCCGCGGCATCGGCCATGCCGGACAAATCCGCCGCGATATTGATCGTGTTGGCGATGAACAGCGCGCAGCACACGCCGATGACCACGCCGCGTGGAAATTTCTTCGTGAACACATTGCCGAGCCCCTGCCCGGTGATCATCGCGATGCGCGCGCACATCATCTGCACCGCGCCCATCAGCGGCCAGGTCAGCCACGACATCCACAGCAGCGCCGTGCCGAGCTGCGCCCCGACGATCGAATACGTAACGATGCCGGAGGGGTCGTCATCGGCCGCGCCGGTAATGAGGCCCGGGCCGAGCGCATTGATCGCCCTTCCAGCCCAGGAAACCTGGCTGGTCTTTTTGGCCTTGTTTTTGGTGACCCTGCTTTTGCTGACCATGGACCGGTGGCGGCGGAAAACGTGTTGCGGGCGCAGACAAATTCACGGCTGAGATAGAGCGATTCGGCAAGTGTCTTGCGCCAGCAAGGTGGCCGCCTACGCCATTACTTCTTCTTCGGAACTTTCTTGCCCTTCTTGCGCGCCTTTGACAGGCCGATCGCAATCGCCTGCTTGCGGCTCTTGACCTTGCCGCCCTTCCCGCCTCGGCCGCTTTTGGCCGTTCCGCGCTCGTAGCGGCGCATCTCGTCTTCGACATCCTTGCCGGCTGAGGGTGAATATTTTCGCTTTGCTTTTTTCGCCATGGCATTCTCCCGGGACAATAAATTATCAGATGGTCTCAACCTCGGAGCGCAACCAAACTCACGGGACGTTACTCGCCGGTTTGGCGGCAGCACCGGACAGGACGTGCAACCGCGTACTCTCTGCCGCATGCGCCGGCTTGGCCGGCACCGGGCGCTCGGTCTCGCGGTCCTCCGGTTTGCGCCGGCCCATCGTCCAGTTGAACGCCATCCGGACCTCGGGATTGGGAACGGTCCAGCACGCCCCGTCCGCGTCCATGAAGACAACCCACAGGAGCGCCCCTTCGGGCCCGTAATCGATGACGAAATGCGCCCAGCCGGGCCCTTTCGGGGTTTCCAGAGGAAGCGGCGGGTCGAGCTGGGTCAGCACCGTGAAATTCCTTACTTTGACCCAGGATAAAATTTTTGGAGGGCGGAAGTTCCTCAGATTCGCCGCGGCCCGAATTGCGGCCCCTTCTGAGCAGCGCAGATAATCGCGGCGCCGACAGGGAACCTGCGGGAAAACGGGCGATTATGATGTTGCTACATCGGGGCTTTGCCGCGTGCTCAAAGAGACGGCTCTTAGCTGGTCGAACCACAAGTGCTCGACGCTTGGCGCGGCGCTCGCATACTATTCGATATTCTCGTTCGGGCCGCTCATCGTCATCGCCACCGCCATCGCCGGCATGTTTTTCGGGTCCGATGCGGTCCATGGCGAGATCACCACACAAGTCAAAGGACTTCTCGGCGACGCCGGTGGGCAGGCGCTGGAAGCGTTGCTGGCGGGCGCGAGTCACCCGTACGCCGGGCTGCTGGCAACGATTTTCGGAGTCGCCACATTGTTATTTGCCGCCGTCGGCGTTGTCGTCCAGCTCAAGGCAGCGCTCAATACGGTCTGGGACGTGACCCCGCCGCAGGGTGGCGGCGTTTGGTCATTTGCGCGCGATTATTTGGTGTCTCTGGCCGGCGTTCTTTCGCTCGGATTTTTGCTGCTGGTGTCCCTGGTCTTCACGACGGCGCTGGCCGCGGCCGGGAAATACATCGCGCCCTACCTGCCGGAAGGCAGCTTGCAGATTGCCGGATCCTTGGTCTCCTTCGTGTTCATCACGGTCCTTTTCGCCATGATGTTCAAATGGCTGCCGGACACGCAGGTCGAATGGCGCGACGTCTGGCTCGGAGCGGCCATCACCGCGGCATTGTTCGAGATCGGAAAATTCCTGATCGGCCTCTACGTCGGCAAGCTCGGCCTGGAATTAAGTTATGGAGCCGCAACGTCGCTCGTCATGCTGCTGATCTGGGTTTACTACTCGTCGCAAATCGTGCTGCTCGGCGCCGAGTTCACCCACGTCTACGCACGCCGACGCGGCGACGTCACTCACTGACGTCACTCCGTAACGTCACTCCGTAACGTCACTCCGTAACGTCCTGGATTTCGAGGTGAACGCGTTCACCGATCTGGCTGCGCTCGCCGTGGCCTTGCGCCAGCAAGGCCCGCGCCTCGTCGGCGGAGTCCGCCTCGACACGCCATTCCTCGATACGCGTGACGTGGAGGCTCGCGTAATACGTTTTACGCCTTCGTTTCGACCTCGCCATCGCCATCGCCATCGCCGCCATCGCCGTCTCCGAATTGGCCCCGCACGCGCAATATAAATGCGAGGCGGGCCCGCTGTCACACGGCACGCCGCTGTGACGCGGTCTAAACGGCAAAAACCGCACCCGTTTCCAGGCACGTCATCGCACGGTCCGAAATGTTTGATAGGCTTTTCGAGTAAGGCTCGCCCGCGAACACCCTGAGGTTATTCGCGGGCGAATTAGCCCCCCGTCGCATTCGGTTGCGTCCGAATTCGTAGACTTGGGTTAAGCCCGCCAAGCCGGTTAAGCCTAAAGCCGGTTAACCCCAATGTCTCGGGCGCATCTCAACGCGACCATCCTACTGCGATGTCATGAAAACACCGCAGCAATATGTTGGCGTCAGCCCTTGGTGACGACCGGCGGGGGTGCTTTACCCTTGCCCGTGTTGGCGCAGCCAGCGACGCTGAGCAGCGCCATCATGGCAGCCATTGCGATTGCAACCTTTTTCATCCGCACCTCCTGTTCCGCGATTGGAGCGCTACCTAAACAGGGCCGTCCCCCGGCCTCTAGTGCGTAAAAGCCACACTTGTCGGTAAAGCGCTCGCGAAGGCGGTTCTTCCACGGTGATCCACAGGCTTTGCCGAGAGAAAGCCTCGTGGGACTGGGGTTTTCCTCAAGCCGCCAGACTGTTGCGGAGACGCAACGCGCGCAAAATCTCCCGGATATCCATAACGATTTCAGGATGTCGGAGGGCGCCCTCATGGCCGCGCGGAACCAGGAAGCGGCTGTGGTCGTTCTCATGGACCGAAGCCAAGGACTGGATCAAGGACCGCCCGTGCTCAATCCCGAACGGCAAATTCTCGCCACCGACGACCCCGAATCCGCTGCCGTTTCAGCGGGTTTGCGCTATGTCGCCGACGCCCACCCGGGTCTGCGCCGGCGGCGGTCGGGCCAGGGCTTCGGCTACAGGCGGCCGGACGGCTCGCGGTTGTCCGACCGCGCCACTCTCAAGCGCATCCGCGCTCTCGCCATACCACCGGCGTGGACGGACGTCTGGATCTGCCCGTTTGGCGACGGCCATCTCCAGGCCACCGGACGCGACGCCAGGGGCCGCAAGCAATATCGCTACCATCCGCGCTTTCGCGACGTGCGCGACAACACCAAATATGAACACGTCGTCGCCTTCGCCGACGCACTCCCCACGTTGCGCGCGAAGGTGAGCGCGCACATGGCGCTGCCCGGACTGCCCCGCGAAAAGGTCGTGGCCACCGTCGTTCACTTGCTGGACAAGACTTTGATCCGGGTCGGCAATGATGATTATGCGAGACAGAACAAAAGCTACGGCTTGACCACCCTTAAAAGCCGGCACGTCGAAGTCGAAGGCTCCGAGATCCGGTTTCGCTTCACCGGCAAAAGCGGCAAACAATGGTCGTTGAAGATCAAGGACCGCCGCATCGCCAAGATCATCAGAGCCTGTCAGGAATTGCCTGGCCAGGAGTTGCTGCAATATCGCGGCGAGGATGGCAGCATTCAGGACGTGACCTCCAACGACGTCAATACGTATCTCCGGGAGATGACCGGGCAGGATATTACGGCCAAGGATTTTCGCACTTGGGCCGGCACCGTATTGGCCGCGATCGCACTCAAGGAAGTCGAGAGCTTCGACAGCGCGGCACAGGCCAAGCGCAATCTGCGCGCGGCGATCGAGCAGGTCGCGGCTCGGCTCGGCAACACGCCGACGATCTGCCGCAAATGTTATGTGCACCCCGAAGTGCTGAACGCCTACCTCGACGGCACACTCGTCCTCCAGATCACCGCGAAGGTCGAGGCGATGCTGCGCGATGACCTGACCGGATTGGAGCCGGAAGAGGCAGCCGTCCTGGTGATGCTGCGGGCGCGGCTGAAATCGGCCGCCAAGGCCCGCAACAGTGCAGCCATCCTCCGCCCTCAGGCTCGAGCCAAACGAGCCGCGAGGATCAAAGCCCCTGCGGGGTCAGACCGCGTACCCGCGGAGGATCGTCTCGCGACCGCATAGGATGAGCGTGGTCACGTCGTGACGTCAGGTCTTCGACGGACATGCATCGAAGCGCACCGAGACCGGCAAGCCGATCGGCAGTGCGGGACTGCCGCGGTCGATATTGAGGATAACCGCGACGATGTCTTTATCGTGGGCCTCCGCGGCTGCCGATGGGGTGCTGCGCGGACTGACCGCGGGGCTGACGGTGGCGACCTGGGCGTGGATTGCGGCACTGGAGAATGTGTCGGCGGACACCGTCGCGCGCTGCGCAGCGCAAACATGCGCGATATCGCGCAGCTCGACTTCGGCGCGAACGCGCAACTGACCATCCTGCACGATATGCAGCAGCGGCTGTGGGACCGCCAAGCTCAGGTATTGTCCCGGGTTGGCGAGCACGTCGAGCACGACGCCGTCGACGGGTGAGTGGACCGAACACTGATCCAACCGGGCACGGGTCGAATCCACCTCCGCGGCTGCGGCATTGCGCAACGCTTCCGCCTGCCGGATGTCTTCCTCGCGGGAACCGGCGCGCAGCAGCGACAGCCGCGCCTTCGCTTCGTCGAGCTGAGCCGCGGCGATCCGGGTGTCGCGCTTGACTTCAAGAATGTGCGCCGTGGTGACGGTGACACCCTCTTGCAACGCCAAGGTCCGATCCAGCGTTTTTTGAGCTTCGTCGGCGCGCGCTTTCGAATAGCCGACGACAGCCTCGCCGACCGCGATCTCATCGGGACGCGATCCGTCGCGGAACCGATCGAATGTCGCCTGCGCCGCGGCCAGTTGCGCTTGCCGGGTGCGCACGTCGGCCTCGAGCGGACGGCAGTCGAGCTGGACCAGGATTTGTCCAGCGCGAACCTGGCTGCCTTCCTGGACCAAAACGTCGCTGATGGTGCCGGCGGCCGCAGCCCCGATCGACAGGATCGGACCGGCACCTTCAACACGCCCGGGCGCCACGAAGGTCGCACTCTGTCCCAGCACGTGCGCGGGGAACGCGACGGCCGCGATCAAAGCTGCTGCGCGCAATGCGGTGGCTGCACGCGACGATGTCGTTGTGGCCCTCATCCAGGCCGGGCGCCGGTCCATCGCGAAAAGCTCCCCAGGCACGTCCAACGGACGCGTGACTACACAGCGCCGACCCCGCCACCCTCGTACGCCTGTTTAGACGCGGCGGCAATTTCAAACGCCATTGGGGCTTGTACTCATAATCCGTTCAGTAGTGCCAACCCCGCCGAATGTCCGCTTCACCCCTCCGAACGGCCTCAATGCGGACATGGCTCCACGTCCGTCATGAGCCATAGAGCGACATCGCGGAACGAGCTACTCAATCTAACCGCGGTGCGTCGCGGTCTTCTGATTCTCCTCGTTCAGCATCTCTTCGACTTCCCGGTCAAACCGATCGAGAACTTTCCAGAGGGTATCGAGCTCGGATTTCGTCACACTCCGCTCCAGCCGCTCGTTGCGGTCTTTGTTGAACGGCCACATGGTTGCGAGCAGAGATCGGCCGGCTTTTGTCAGCGTTATCGAACGAAGCCGCCTGTCCCGCGCATCGACAGCCTGCGTGACCAGCCCTCTTTGCACCAGAGCGGACATACAACGCGTCACCTGAGCCTTATCGATCTGGCTTTTGGTCGCAATCTCCCTGATCGAAGGCGACTCGCCGTCCTCGAGCACGGTCAGAATGCGGTACTCGGCGAGACCCAAGCCGAACTCGCGCTCCACGTACAAAAGCATCTGTTGCCCAAGCGCGCGGCTGATCGAAGAAAAGCGATAGCCGAAGCGCCGCTCGAGCGGCCGCGGCGATTTTGCTGACGGCTTGGCTGCCAATTTTGGCCTCGTAAATTATTACGTTGATAAATCAACGTTGATTTATCAACAAATATACCATACTCTCGATTTTCCGCAAGGCCAGACGGCCATAATTATTTAAAGCCGAGAGGGGTAGCTTTATGGGATTTATTCATCGAAGAGCCTTCCTGCAGTCATCGGCAGGAGCAGCTCTGCTCCCGGTTCAATTGCGGTCGGCTTTCGCACGCGATTATCCGACGCGGCCGATACGCATCATGGTCGGTTATGCTGCCGGCGGCACAGCAGACGTCACAGCACGCCTCATTGGCCAATGGCTGTCGGAGCGTCTCGGCCAGCAATTCGTCGTCGAAAATCGACCCGGAGCAGGCTCCAATCTGGCCACCGAAGTGGTCGCGCACGCACAGCCGGATGGTTACACGCTGCTACTGGTGACAGGGGCAAACGCGATCAACGCGTCGCTCTATGGAAAGCTCAGCTTTGATTTTGTTCGCGACATAACACCTGTCGCAGGAATTGTGCGCGTGGCCATCGTCATGGTCGTCAATCCTTCATTTCCCGCCCGGACCATCCAGGAATTCATCGCTTATGCAAAAGCTCATCCAGGAACGATCAACATAGCGACCCTCGGCAACGGCTCACCTCAACACATATTCAGCGCGCTCTTCGAGATGATGGCGGGAGTGGAATTGGTGCACGTGCCGTATCGGGGAGCGGCACAGGCCATGACCGCCTTGCTGGGCGGCCAAGTGCAGGCATTCTTTGGCGCTACACCAGTTATGATCGAGCACATCAATGCCGGGCGTCTGCGCGGCCTTGCCGTGACGACGGCAGAACGGGTCGAAGCGTTGCCCGGCGTTCCCGCTATGGCGGAAGCTATTCCAGGCTACGCTGCGAGCGACTGGTTGGGTTTCGGCGCGCCAAAAGGAACGCCCGACGGCATTGTCGGCCTTCTCAATAACACCATCAACGCCGGGCTTGCGGACCCAAAAATCAGGGAGCGTCTTGGCACACAGGGCTTATTATTGAGCGGATCGCCAGCCGACTTCGGAAAATTGATCCGTTCAGAAACGCAAAAATGGGCCAAGGTCGTTCGCGCCGGCGACATCAAACCGGAGTAGTGATCTGATCGCGAGTGATGATCGAGAGCCAATTACGGCAACGGGAGGAAAGTGAAATGAAATTGCACAGCATCGTCGGATTGGCGGGAGCAGCCTTGACCCTCGGCACAATCAGCGCCTTGGCGCAGAGCTCGCCTCCGTCCTACCAGGCAGATCCCAGCGTTTACAAAGTGATCTTCGAAGATGCGAACTTTCGCGTCATCGAAGCGGTCAGGAAGGCCGGCGTGAAGGACAAGCCGCATGGCCATCCTCTGCCCAGTGCCATCTATAACGTGACGGATTGCTCATCGAAGCTTTACACACCCGACGGCAAGGTCGTGGAAAGACGCGAGAAGGCCGACACGGCGAGCGCAGTTCCGATCGTCGCCTCGCATCAGGCCGAAAATGTCGGGACCACCGACTGTAAGCAGATCTTCGTCGAGAAAAAATAACGCTTACTCTATCGATAGGATAGTCTCGGAGGCCGCCTCAACAGGTGGCCTCTTTTACAGTGGGTCATTGTGGGGCTTCTCATGCAAGTCCATTTCCGGCTCGTGATGGCTGCGATAGCCATGCTGCTGCAGACCGTGTCAGCACAAGCTGCCGAAATCCGGGTTATCGCGAGTCCCAGCGTTTCCGCGATCCTACGCGAACTGGGGCCTCGATTTGAACGTGCAACGGGGCACAAACTGACTGCTTCGTACGGATTGGTGCCGGCGCAGAAGCAACAAATCGAGGCGGGAGATTTCGATCTCGCGATCATTCCCGGAGAGGTGATGGATTATGAGATCGCCCAGAGGAAAATCAGTGCGCAAACGCACGTTCAAATAGCGCGAACAGGTCTTGGAGTCGGAATACTAAACGGCGCCCCAAAGCCCGACCTTGCCACGATTGATGGCTTCAAGCGAACGCTGCTTGACGCGAAGTCGGTGTCTTACGTCTCCAAAGAGCCTTCAGGCAAACAAGTCGAACGGGACTTCGAGAGCCTTGGCATCGCGGAAGCCATGAAATCCAGGATCGCATCCAAGGAATTGATCGCGCAGGTATGGCAGGCGGTCGCCAGCGGCAAAGCCGCGTTGGGGTTCGGTTTCATTCCAAACGTAAAATCGGCCGCTGGTGTTGAGTTCGCCGGCCCGTTTCCACGGGACCTGCAATTCTACACCGTCATCGCGGTTGGTGTAGGCGCCGCCGCCCAACAACCCGACGCGGCTAGGGCCTTCATCACCTATCTGACCAGCCCCGATGCCGGCGCGGTCTTCGCAGCGAATGGTTTTGAGCCCACGCTGCCGTAGTAGCGATACCTGACGTCTGTCATGGGTGAAAGACGACATCACGTCCCGTCGGCACAACTTGGGGGCCGGATTCAGTCTGCCTTGATACCGGCTTCCCGGATTATCGGCCACCACTTGTTGATCTCGGCCTTATGTAAGGCAGCTAGCGCGTCAGGGGTCTGTCGCTCACGAGGAAAAACCCGATGTCCAAGATCGGCTAACCGTGACTGCACAGCGGGGTTCGCCAGCGCCTTGACGAGCGCGCTGTTCATCGCCCCAACGATATCGGCGGGCACTTCTTTCGGCCCCCAAAATCCAAACCACTGTGAAAAATAAAATCCTGGTAGCCCCGCCTCATCGACGGTTGGCACCTCAGATAGGGCCGGCAAGCGCTGAGGCGCCGTGACTGCGTAAGCCTTGATAGCGCCAGAACGCACTTGTGGCAGAGTATCGCTTGCCGAATTCAGAATGAAGTCGATGCGGCCGGCAACCAAGTCCTGTACGGCGGGACCACCGCCCCGGTAGGGGATTCCGCGAAAATGCGTTCTGGTCTCTTTCTGAAACTCGATTCCGACGAGTTGGCCGATGGCGCCAATACCAGCAAGGCCCTCGGTGGCAGTGTCGGGGTTGGCTTTCAGCCAAGCAATGAACTCCTTGAGGTTCTTCGCCTTCAGCGTGTTCCTTGCAGTGATCAGAAGAGGCGTCTCGGTGAGCAAGGCGATGGGCGTGAAGTCGGTCCTCAAATCGTATTTAAGATCGTACACTGCGCCGTTGGCGACGAAATTATTCCAGTTGCCAACTATGAATGTGTATCCATCTGGAGAGGACCGCGCGACGCGGGCTGCCCCAACGCTCCCATTGGCGCCGCCCATGTTTTCAACGATGACGGTCTGCCCGAGCGCGCCTTGCAAACGATCGCTTACAATCCGTGCCACGACATCGGTTGCGCCTCCAGGCGGGTAAGCCACGACAATCGTGATTGGCCTGATCGGGTATGGCTGGGCATAAGACGACAACGTCACCAGAGCGATTGCCGCAGAAAACAAAACGCCCAGTGCGGATTTGATTGGTATCCTGACAAGCGTCGGACGTGTCATGTCGGAATCCCCCCGGACCTTCACGCACAAAACATGCTATCATGTCCCCACGCCCTGGGGCGCTCTTGCGCGACATTTTGGCCTAATTCTTGCGCGACTTTTTGACACACACACCAAACAGGTGCCGGCTCCTGGTGCGTGCGATCAACAAAAAAATAGCGACGGGCCGCGAGAACCCCGCCCCCAAGGATCGAACCGTCAGCGTTGCCTGGAGACTAAGGCGCGGCCGACAGTACGATCACTACCGTCAGGCATGACCGATCGGCGCAGCCACCAAACGGGCGGCGTCGCCCATCTTCACGCGCATCAGAGCGTCGTGCTTGCCTTGGGCCTTCGCTTCGCTGAGCGCGGTGCGCACATCGCCGACGTTGCCGTCGACGTCGAATGGCGGTCCACCCGAATTGCCTTTGTTGATCGGCGCGTCGATCTGCACGCAGTCGTCATACGGTCCGGCGCCGATATAGCGCCCGACGGCAGGCCGGGTTCGTCAGGGCCGCCGAATGGAGCGCCGCCCAAGCCGCCCGCTGCGGTGAGGATGGTGTATTGCTTCGACACACCAAACGGATGCTCTGCCGATACGTTTGGCCCGCGCGTTTACGTTTGTTTCTTGCGATTCTTTACCGCGCGTTCGAGCTGAGACAGCATGCCATCGAATATTTGACCCGCATCCCCGCTGGCATCTTCGCTCGGCATTTCTTGATACATGCTCAAAAGTGAATCGCGATATTCTTCGAATGAAAGCGCGCCTTTCTTGTCGAGCGCATTAGCTAGCGCAAGTATAGCCGCGATAAGCGCGGTGATGGCTTCAGTGCCAACACCTGTTTGAGATTCCGCCATTTGGTTGCTCCTCCCTGGGCCACAAGCCCTTCAACTTCCATAAATGGCCAATATCGGCAAGCTCCCCGAGCTGCTCCAGCACTGCTCACGCACGATGAGGCAGGGCGCATTGCTGCGAATATCGCAAAGCTGCCAGAGCTTTGCGGAAGCCGTAACCAGATCAGTCGAATTGATAATTCAGTGGGGGTATGGGTGACTGTGTTTGGTCAGCCGCCATCCTCAGCGCAGCTTCGTCTACCTTGTTTCCGTTTATGTCCTCGATCCAAACCTCCAACCCCTGGCTCCGCCATTGTTCCGTTTTGAAAATGGCGAACTTGGGATCGTCGGAAATGACTTCGTTGGTCTGTTTAGTGCCCTTAGCTTTGATTTTCCAAGTCATGTGAGATCACCTATGGAGGCTAGGCGATCTCTATTAGCACGAAAAGGTACTCAGTATAGACACTACGCTCCGGCGACCATCGGAGTCATTCAAGCTCCTGAAGAAATGCGCCAAGGCGCGATTTTCCGTCGGGGTCTCCGGCAATCTCAGGCGAGAGCACGCCGAGGCGCTTCATTCCCGCCGCTGCTGTGCGCGCCCGGCAAGCGGCAACGCAACTGCCGCTCCGCCGACAAGGGCGAGCGATGTTGTGCACGACAGGAAAATAAGCTGGGGCGTGTACTCATAAACCCGTTCAATAAACGCCAAGCTCGCCGAATGTCCGCTTACCCCTCCGAACGCCCCTGAACTCGGACATCGCTCCATGTCCGTTTTGGCCATAAGCAGACATTCATCCTGCTGGCTGCGCTTCCGGGAACTTCCACTTCCCGCTAAGGATCTCCAAACGCGGTCGATACATGCGCACGGTGTAGTTCCAGCCCTTCACGATCGGCAGGCAGTTTGGAATTTTACCATCGCAGCCGCCAAACTGAATGTTGACCGAACCATCAGCCTCCTTCTTCGCTGTGATGTTGTTGACCGAATAAGCATCGTACTGGTTCTTCTGCAAATAGCCGTCGCCATTATAGAGGGTGATGGACCAGAAACCGTCCACCGGGACATCCTTCGGGACGCGGAGCTTGTAGATGGTGGTGCCATCGTTCTTGTCGGGAGTCATGCTGGCGTAGCGTGCGTCTTTGTCGGGATTGGCGCCCCAGCCTGCGGCGGTGACGATCAAGTGGCGGATCGGGTCGACATGGCCTCTCGGGCCCATCGCGTTGTTGAAACCGTTGTCATGCTTTGCCAGCACGAGCAGGGCGTCGCGAATTTCTTTTTGCTGCTGCGTATTCCAGTTCGGCACCTCGAATTTGCCCGGATTCTTCTGGCTGACCGTGATTGCGTCCTGCAGAGCGGCGACTTCCTTGAGGTCGGCGGGATTGTTTGGGTCGACCAACGTGCGCACCGCCGCCATCGCGTAGCGCGTTCCAACGTTCTCCCTGGTCAGCTTTACCCGTGCCGGCGCATAGGCGACGATCGGCGCGTAGTGGTCTTCGCTGATAATCTGCATCGACATGAAGCGCTTGCCGCTATTTGGCAGCGTGATCGTCACCGGTCCGGCATCGAGGTCGAATATCGCCGACGAATACAGCGTGTCGCGGTTCATCCGGATAACGAGCTGTTTGTCAATTTCTGTCGGCGTCCGTTTATGTACGAATTTTCCAATCCCACCGGCATCCTTGATGCTGTTGCCGAAATAGAGATCAGATTCCGCGCGGGCAAAATTGTCGATCGTGACCGGTGCCGTATCTTGCGCTTGCGCAATTACCGAAAAGCTGACCGTCAGCGCCAGAGCTAACGCAATCCTCTTCATGGCCATGCTCCTGAGAGGTTAGCTAGTTGCGGCGGAGACCCCTATGGGATTGCAGGTCAATGTCTGCTTGGGTCAAAGGGCGACATCGCGGCCGGTCCGCGCGATTTCCGCTTTGCTCCCGAAAACGGACATCCACTCGCCTGCCGAAGGCGATGAGGACACGCCTTCGGCGAGAGTTCACGTAACGGCTTCCGGGAAAGGCCGCCACCAAAAGGTCAGCCTCGGAGAACTTAAAGCACGCCGCAAACGAGCGCGATCAAGACAAATAAAAGGGGGCGGGCTGCGAGAACCCGTCCCCTGGGACCGAACCGCCAGCGTTGCCTGGAGACGAAGGCGCGGACGGCGGTACGACCACTACTGTCAGGCACGACCGATCGACACCGCCACGAAACGAGTGGCGTCGCCCATCTTCACGCGCATCAGAACGTCGTGCTTGCCTTGCGCTTTCGCTTCGGTCAGCGCGTTGCGGACATCGCGGACATTGGCGACCGCCTTGCCGCCAACATCGAGGATGACGTTGCCGCGCTGGAAGCCTTGCTCTGCGGCAGGTCCATTGGGATCGACGTTCATGACGACAACGCCCTGGCCGCCGGCACCCGCAACATCGTTCGCCGGCGCCAGCGTTAGTCCGAGATGCGGCACGCCGTTGCCGTCTGGATTGCCGTGATCGATGTCGGCCTTGGCTTGCTGCTGGTCGGGCATCGTGCCGAGCGCCAGCGACACGGTCTTGGTCTGACCGTCGCGCAGGATATCGAGCTTGACGTCGCTCTTCGGGGCCATCTGGGCGATGGTGCGGGCGAGATCGCGGGCATCCTTCACCGGCGTGCCGTTCACGGCGGTGATCACATCACCCGACTTGATGTCGGCCTTGGCGGCCGGACTGTCGGCTTGCGGTTCGTCGACCATGGCGCCTTGGGCCTTCTTCAGGCCGAGGCTGTCGGCGATGCTGGCGGTAACCGGCTGAATCTGCACGCCAAGCCAGCCGCGGGTGACGTGGCCGTTGTCCTTGAGCTGGGCTACGACCATTTTGGCTGTTTCGGCCGGGATGTCGAACCCGATGCCGACCGAGCCGCCGGACGGCGAGTAGATCGCGGTGTTGACGCCGATCACGTTGCCGTTGACGTCAAATGCCGGTCCGCCCGAATTGCCTTTGTTGATCGGCGCGTCGATCTGCACGTAGTCGTCATACGGTCCGGCGCCGATGTCGCGGCCGCGAGCCGAGACGATACCCGCGGTGACGGTACCGCCGAGACCAAATGGATTGCCGACGGCGACCACCCAATCGCCGACGCGCGGCGTATGATCGGCGAACTTCACGTAGGGGAAGTCCTTCTTGCCATCGACCTTGATCAAGGCGAGGTCAGTCTTCGGATCGGTGCCGACCACCTTGGCGGTGTAGATCGTGCCGTCGTCAGTCGTGACTTGAACCGATTTGGCGTGGTCGACGACGTGATTGTTGGTCACCGCGTAACCGTCCGCCGTGATGAAGAAGCCCGAGCCTTCGCCGGTAATGACCTGGTTGCGCTGCGGCTGCAGGCCCTGCGGCATGCCCTGGGAGCCGAACTGCTGGAAGAACTTGTACATCGGCGAACCCGGCTGGAATGGAATCGGGTCCTGGTCGCTGTCCTGCTGCATCAGTTGCGGATCATCGGCCGCGTTGATCTTGACGCGCACCGAGATGACGGCGGGTTTCACTTTGGAAACGAGATCGGCGAAACCGGCCGGGGCCTGGGACGTCGATGTGGTGGATTCGGCGGCGTTTGCCGGCGCGGTCCCGAAGCCGAACGGGTGATAGCCGCCCGGGCCGGAGAACAGCATGGCCGCACCCAGTGCGGCGACGGACGCCATAAGGGTCACCCTGCGGGCAGTCAGAACCCTGGGCTTTTTGGAATTTTGGGGGGTTTGAGTTATCGCTAGTATCTCCATCGTATGAATGCGGCCCGAGGCCCTTCTGCCTAGCTAAAATGGCCTCGCCGACTTACAGCGACCTGGAGAGCGCATTAATTCGGAGAAAGTATTGGGCTGCCGCGCGTAAATTCAGGGAAAACAGCGCGTCTCGAAGCATTAAATCGAGGACACAATTGCCGATGCGGCGATACGGCCGCCCCGAAATCGGCGGAACCGGGGGTCGGGCGGCGCCGTGATTGCGCGAAATAACGCAGCGCCTTATCGGTGCGGGGCCGCACCTTTCCGGCTATCCTCCTGTTGGCGGCCGCAAAACCAAGCCAATCGCGGCACCATGAGGGAGGAACGCAGTGACGGACGCATCGCACACATCCGATTTTTCACGCCGCAAACTGCTTGCGAGTTTCGCGGCTGCGCCGGTTCTCGGCACCACGGCCGGCATGGCCATGACCCAGACCGCAATGGCCCAGACGCCAACGGATAAATCGGTGGAACAAGCGACGCAGGCTGCTCTCAAGGATGCCAAGGGCACCAAGCTCGTCATGCTCGGCACCGCCGCGGGTCCGGTGCCCGGACGGTCGCGGCAGATGACCTCCCACGTCATGCTCAGCAATGGCGCGGCGTATGTGCTCGATTGCGGTCTCGGCGTCACCAATCAATACGCGCGGACCGGCATCCCGTTTGGCGCTCTTCGGTCGATCTTCATCACTCATCATCACGCCGACCACAATATCGAGTACGGCCCGCTGCTCGTCGTCGGCTGGATCCAAGGCATGAAACTCGATGTGCGCGCCTACGGCCCGCCGCCCCTCAAGCAGATGACCGAGGATTTTCTGCGTGCCTACAAGACCACGATCGATTTCTGGGCCGAGGATTTGAAAATGAAGCCGCTCGCCATGTTTGACGTCGGTGAGGTGGCGGCGGCAGGCCCGGTGATGCAGGACGACAACGTCAAGGTCTCGGCGATTATCGTGAATCACCCGCCGGTGAAGCCGGCGCTGGGCTATCGCTTCGACTTCCATGATCGCTCGATCGCATTTTCGGGCGACACCACGCCGCTCGAAGCCGTCGCGCAGATGGCCAAAGGCGCCGACGTCCTCGTCCACGAGGCGATGTATGTGCCGGCGGTCGAGGCCTACGTTCGCGGTCAGGTCGCCAAAGGCCGGCCGGTCTCGGTCGATGCCTTCATGGCGCACATGAAGGCGGACCACTCGCCGGTCGAGGATGTCGGCCGCATCGCCGAAGAAGCCGGCGTCAAAACCCTGGTGCTGTCGCATCTGACGCCGGCCATCGACAGTATTTCAGACGACACCTGGCGCGCGCCCGCCGCCAAGACTTTCAAGGGCCAAATCATCGTCGCCAAGGATTTGATGGTGGTGTGAAACGACGGCAGCAAAGGACGGCCTGAAAGAAAATAGGAAATCGAATGTGATCTAGAAACTTTTGGCAGACGTAATCGTAGCGATGGGGCATCCAAGAGGGTGCGCCGAGCCCAAAAGGTTGTGCCAAAAAGGCTTTCCAATGTCTTATCTCATTGCCTACATTACGGCTTTGGTTGTCTTCGGTGCGATCGATGCGACGTGGCTCAGTGTGATGGGGCCAATCCTTTATCGCCCGGTTCTCGCCGAGGTTATCGCACCGAGCTTGCGCATTGCGCCGGCAATCGCCTTTTATCTGATGTTTCCGATCGGCATCGTGGTTTTTGCCGTCATGCCGGCGTTGCGATCGGGCGCGATTTCCAACGCTTTCCTGCTCGCGTTGCTGTTCGGCGCCATCGCGTATGGCACCTACGATTTGACCAACTACGCAACGTTGCGCGTGTGGACGATACAGATCACGGTCGTCGATCTCGTCTACGGGGCGCTGACATCGGCGGTCGCCGCGACAGCGGCGACTTTCATGGTTCGCCTGTTCGGGCGCTGATTGGATCGGCTAAGCCGCCGGCGCGAGCCGGTAGTGGCTGACGCCCCACTCTTCGCCGCCGGCGTGACCGAACAGTCCTGCGGTCGCCAGGAAGAACAGCCGCCAGCGCCGCTGCCATAGTTTGGCATCGCGGCCGTAGACGCGTTTCAGCACCTCGAAAACAGCGTCGGCGTTGCGGTCGAAGTTTTTCAGCCAATCCAGCGCCGTGCGTTGATAATGCCGCCCGTTCCAATACCAGTCGGCATCGACCGCAAAAATATCGCCGAATTGCCGGATCAGGCCATGGCTCGGCATGATCCCGCCCGTAAAGTAATGCTGGGCGATCCAGTCCTCCTTGTCGTCCACCGCAAAGCGATACGACGCGTGCTTGTTGCTGAAGACATGCATGAACATGCGCCCGTCCGGCATGAGGCAATCCCGCATCCGCTGCAACAACGGCCGCCAATTGGCCATGTGCTCGAACATCTCGACCGACACCACGCGATCGAACCGGCCTGTCGGCTTAAAGTCGTTCATGTCGGCCGTAATCACCTTAAGGTTGGCGCAGCCTCTCGCGCGCGCCAGGTCGGTAATGAATTCGCGCTGGGAATGGGAGTTCGACACCGACGTGATCCGTGCCGACGGATAGTGCTGCGCCATCCACAGCGATAACGAACCCCAGCCGCAGCCGAGTTCGAGAATGCTTTGGCCATCCGCGAGCGCGGCGTGCTCGGCGCTGACTTCGAGCGCGCGCTCCTCGGCCGCCGCCAGCGTCTCGATCCCTTCGTCATAGAGGCAGCACGAATATTTGCGCTGTGGCCCGAGCACCGGCACGAAGAACGCCGCTGGAATTTCGTAGTGCTGCGCGTTGGCGGCGGCGGCATGGACGGCGATCGGATAAGGCGCCATGTCGCGCGCGAAGCGGCTGTCCGCTTCGATTGTGGAGCGCGACAGCGTGCGCTGCGTGCGCCCGACCAGCCAGTTGATCGCCGCCTGGGTCACCGCGTCGGGCCACGGCACGCGCTCGCCGACTCCGATCATTGTCTGCACAATGCTCATGGCCTTGGCCTCACGTCGTCCGCGGCGGCGCCGGGAAGAAGGCGTTGGTCCGCGCCTGGTAGTTGCGAAATTCATCGCCCCGGCGCTCCAGCATGTGCTCTTCCAGGGGCGGGATCCCGGAGACGTGCACCAGGAGCCAGTACATGCAGACCGGACCCGCGAGGGCGATCCAGCCCCACGGATAAGCGCCGCTACCGTCGATTGCGAGCAACGGGTAGGCAAGCCAGCCAAACCATTCGAAGAAATAATTCGGATGCCGCGACCAGCGCCATAGGCCGATCTCGCAGATGCGGTTGCGGTTCGCCGGATCGGCGCGGAAGTGGCGGAGCTGGCGATCCGCGACGCCCTCGCCGAGGATGCCGATGACGAGAACAAAGGCGCCAAGGATGTCCTGCACCCGCAGGCCGGACAGTGGATTCCACGCGGCCAGAATCATCGAAAGCGCCAGCGGAATGCTGACCAGCGCCTGTTTTTGCATCAGCAAGAGCATCTGCCGCGTCGCGTCGGCACCCCAATCACGCAACAGTTTGGCATAGCGCGGATCGTCGGTGATGCCTTTGGTCCGACGCGCGATATGCACCCCGAGCCGCACCGACCAAACCACAATCAGAAACAGAACGAGCGCGCGCCGCGCGGTCGCCCCAAACAGCACCATGGCCGTCAGCGTGCCGCAGGCGCCGACCGCGCCGAGTCCAAAAGTCCAGGTTGTGTCGACCCAGCCGGAGTTTTTGGTGCTGCGCCACACCAGCCAGGCGCCCGTCATGATCGCCGACAACGCCACAGAGCTGACAACGAGGATCGCGATGAACGCCAGCGCGTTCACGACGCGCCATCCTCGTGCCGGGCACCAGGCTTGTGCTGCAAGATCGCCGTCATGAACGCGTTGACGTCGTGCAAAACCGGGGCGAGAAAACGCAGTGGCCGAGAAAATGCGCCGATGATGCTGAGGTGTCCCACCCACCGGTAAGTGATGACCTTCACGTCGTCGCCGGCGGCGCGAAGCCGCGCGGCCAGACGGGTGGAATTGCTGGGTTCGACAATCCCGTCATTGACGCCGGTCACCAGCAGCGTCGGCGGCGCGCCGGGCGAAACATGGGAAATCGGCTGCGTGGTCGGATCGTTGCCGCCGAAGATCGTTTTCAGCTTGCCGTCGCGCAGCGGCAGAAAATCATACGGACCGGAAACGCCGATCAGGCCGGCAATATCCCGGTCCGGCGAAAGGTCGACCTGTTTCAGCCAGCGGCCATCGAGCACGAGCATCGCCGCGATGTAGGCACCGGCCGAGTGGCCCATGATGAAGAGCTTCTTGGGATCGCCGCCGAAGCGGGCCGCATTATCCTTCGCCCAGCGCACGGCTTGCGCGCCGTCCTCGAGGAAGCCCGGATAGCCCACCTCGGGATAGACCCGATAGTCCGGCACGATCGTCACATAACCGCGACGCGCCAGCGCGGCAGCCACGAACAAGTACATCCCCTTGCTGCCGCTCTGCCAGGAGCCGCCGTAGAAGAAGACGACAACTGGCGCCGCGGCCGCGGTCTTCGGCCGATATACGTCAAGGGTGCGCCGCGCGCCCGCCCCATAGGCGACCGAACGTGTCACCTCGACGCCGCGCAACTGCGCCAAATAATTCAACGGCGTTGCCGGTGACCACCCGGCCAAAAGCAGCATCGCCAGCACGCCGGCTGAAAGACGTCCTGCGCCGCGAGCAACAGCATGGGGCGCGGGCTGCGAAATGACATCGGCGCACGGTTGAACGTTTAAAGTGGCGCGCATGGCTGGCGGATCAGATACGGATCAGCGGCTGCAACACTCGGCCCATCCAACTCTGAAGCTCGATGTTGCCCTTGAGCGCCACCAGACAAATGCAGGGCACGTCGTCCTCGACCACGGGATTGTGCTCGACGGTTTCGTCGGCTTCGTCGAAGTCACCGGCGCCATAGCGGCCGAAATCGTGCCGGAAGGCGCCTTCGAAGACGCAGGTCCATTCGATGTCGGTGTGCCGGTGCCGCGGCAACCGCGTCCCCGGCGCGGCCTTCAGCATGAAGACCCGGCAATTGTCCGCGGAATTGACCGCGACAGACCGGTACTGCACACCACGCCCGATCCAGCGCCACGATCCCAAGTCGTATTGCGCAAGCGGCGCGGGAAGACTCTGCGAGCGGGACTCGCGTCGAGCCGGCACGAGCGGTTGCGGCCGGTCAAGCCGCGCCATCGTGCGTTCCAATGCGGTGGCATGCATTGCGGTCGGCTCGAGCTGATCGAGCATTGCTCCGCCGACCTGTTCGAAAACCCGCTTCGGCTTTGCGGCACGCGCCGCAAAGCGACAGATGGGTCGCCACCACCAGCGCGCGGGCGTCATCGAGCGTCCCCGCCGCGAAGGCCTCCAAGGTTTCATCGCTTGGATGGTGCATAATGGTCATAACAGATCACCGAGCAGATTGCGCAGGCGGCCCATGGCGAGGCGGACCCGCGATTTGACGGTTCCCAGCGGCAGATTGAGTTTTTCGGCGATATCGCCGTGGGCGCGGCCTTCAAAGAAAGAGAGCTGCAAGACGCGAATTTGTTCCTCCGGCAACTGCGTCAGGGCAGCGCGTACGCGCTCGTCGCGTTCCGCCGAACTAAGCACGACATCGGGCCGCTCCGGCTCCTCGAGCTCGATGGCCTCGTAAGGCACATACGACTTCGCCCGCTTGTCGTGGCGCAGCCGGTCAATCCGCAGATTGCGCGCGATCGTATAGACCCAAGCCGACGCGCTGGCCCGGGCGGGATCGAAATAGGCCGCCTTGCGCCAGACCGTAAGCAGCGTTTCCTGGGCAAAATCCTCGCCGGCGTCGGCGCTCGCGCCCGCGCGCATCAGCATCGTCTTGATGCGCGGGGCGTAGAACGCGAACAAGGCAGCGAAGGCCGCACGGTCCTGCCGCGCCGCGATGGCGGCGATCCAATCGGCCGGACTTTGCCCAACCACGGCTTCGTCATCATCACTCATGACGGCTCCGGGTTGCGCGGGCTGATGCCGCATGACCGGCCACGGCAAAGGGCATTCCAGCCAAATTCCTGCGGTTTCGACCTGCATGCCCGTGGTTACGACTGGCATCACTATTTGGATCAATTGCACTTAACGGCGACGAGTGATCTAACCCGGCTAGCCAAGCGTAACCCAACCGTTAAACGGCCCAGTGCGTGACCGGCGGAACCGAAAGGGTTCGACGATGCAGGGCGAAGCGGCAATCCAGAAAAACATCGCAATCATCGGCACCGGCATTTCCGGCATGGCGGCGGCTTGGCTGCTCAGTCAACGTCACAAGGTCACAGTCTATGAATGCGACCGGCGCGATCGGCGGCCATTCTAATACCGTTACGGTGCCGGGGGCGAATGGCCCGATCGCCGTCGATACCGGCTTCATTGTTTATAACGAAGCCACCTACCCCAATCTCACCGCTCTGTTCGAGCATCTCGACGTGCCGACGCAACCGTCCGAGATGTCGCTTTGCGGTTTCGCTGGCCGATGGCGATCTCGAATATTCCGGCGGCAATCTGTCCGGCCTGTTCGCCGAAAAGCGCAATCTGTTCCGGCCACGCTTCTGGTCGATGTTGCGCGACCTGCAGCGCTTCTATCGGGAAGCGCCGCGCGACCTCGCTCTGCTCGAAGAGTTCCACACCACGCTTGGCGACTACCTCGATGCCAGCGCTTATGGCGCGGCGTTCCGCAACGACCATCTGCTGCCGATGGCGGCCGCGATCTGGTCGGCGCCCGACCGATTCGATCCTCGACTATCCGGCCGCGTCCTTCATCCGCTTCCAGGACAGTCATGGCCTGCTCCGGCTGCGCAATCGTCCGCAATGGCGAACCGTGCGCGGCGGCAGCCGCGCCTATGTCGAACGCTTGACGCGGCCTTATGCGGACCGGATCCGGCTTTCGGCGGCGGTCGCGACCGTGCGGCGGAGCGGCGGAAGCGTCGACATTCGCGATTGCCACGGCGGCGTCGAAACCTTCGATCACGTCGTGATCGCCACGCACGCCGATCAGGCGTTGGCGATGCTCGACGACCCGACGGTCGCAGGAGCGGACGCTTGCTGGGCGCCTTTCGCTACAGCCGCAACCTGGCGGTGCTGCATTCCGATCCTGGATTGATGCCGAAGCGGCGTGCCGTATGGTCAAGCTGGAACCACATCGGCCCGGACAACAGCGACGACGACGACGGCGCCTGCCCTACGGTGACCTATTGGATGAACGCGTTGCAGAATATTCCTCACGACACGCCGCTCTTCGTCACTCTCAATCCCAAGCGCGAGCCCGCGCGACGCATGGCACAGCGAGATGTACGAGCATCCGCTGTTCGATTCGGCGGCGATCGCCGCGCAGCGGCAGCTTTGGTCGCTGCAGGGCCGCCGCAACACCTGGTTCTGCGGCGCCTATTTCGGCGCTGGCTTCCATGAAGACGGGCTGCAGGCCGGCCTCGCCGTCGCCGAAGCCCTTGGCGGCGTGCGGCGGCCTTGGAGCGTCGCCGAACGAGTCCGGCCGCATCGCGCTCGATCGCCAGGTCGGCGACGTCCGCCGTCGGCGACGCCGCCGTCTGCCGGCATCGGAGCTTGCCGCATGAGCTTCCGGTCGACCCTTTATGTCGGTTCGGTCATGCACCGGCGCTTGCGCCCGCGGGCGCACAGGCTGCGTTACCGCGTGTTCTGGATGCTGCTCGACCTCGACGAAATCGACGACGTGTCGCGCGGACTTGCGGCTGTTCTCGCACAACCGCTTCAATGCCGTGAGCTTTTATGATGTCGACCACGGCGACGGCGGCGGCCGGTCCTTGCGCGAGCAAGCCGAACGCCATTTGCGAAAGCGCCGGCATCGAAACCGACGGCGGCGCCGATCAAGCTCCTGTGCATGCCGCGGATGTTCGGCTACGGCTTCAATCCGCTGAGCATATATTTCTGTTATCAGCGCGACGGCTCGCTTGCCGCGATTCTCTATGAAGTTCACAACACATTCGGCGAACGCCACTCGTATTTGATTCCCGTCGACCAGCCTGCCGGCGGGCGGCAGCTGATCGCATTCGACGCAGCGATGCTGCGAGAAGGTCTTTTACGTCTCGCCCTTCATGGACATGGACATGACGTATGCGTTTCGCGTCGCCGCTCCGGCCGAACGTGTCACGGTCGCGATCCGCACCGGCGACAAGGACGGCTTGTTGCTGTTCGCCGCGCTTAACGGCGAGCGGCGTCGCATTGACCGAGCGGGCGCTGCTGCGCGCCGTGCTCGCCTATCCGCTGCTCACCCTGAAGGTCGTCGGCGCGATCCACTGGCATGCGCTGCGCATGGTGCTCAAGGGATTTCGGCTGCGCTCGCGGCCCAATCCGCCGCCCATTCCCGTCACCGTCGTCAATGTCGAGGGTCAGCTGCAATGAGCTATGGCAAGCCGGACATGTGTTGACGACAATGCCTCGACGCCGGGCGGCGCAGGCGGCCACGCCTGGTCGCTCGCCTTGTCGATCGGGCGCTGCCCGCGTTGCAGGCTGGGCGATTGCAGGTCGTCTTGCCGAATGGCGAAGCGATCGACGCGTCATCGGCAATGACCCGGGCCTGAAGCGACCCTATCGGTGCACCGATGGCGCGCGCTTGTGGCGAATGCTGTCTCGACGGCGACCTTGGTTTTGCCGACGGCTATCTCGATGGCGACTGGTCGACGCCGGAGCTCAGCCATTTGCTTGAATTGTTCATGGTGAACGAAGCCGCGCTTGACGCCGCCGTCGGAAGGCAGCTGGTTCAGCCTCGCGCGCAATCAGCTCGCGCACTGGTGGCTCGCCAACACGCGGCGCGGCAGCCGGCGCAACATCGCCGCACACTACGATCTCGGCAACGATTTCTTCCTGCCGTGGCTCGACAGCGGCATGAATTATTCTTCGGCGCTCTATGCGGACGGCGACACGCTCGAAGACGGCACAAGAACGCAAGCTCGATCGCGCGGCCTCGCTGCTCGAGCTCGGCGGCGGCGAGCGCGTGCTGGAAATCGGCTGCGGATGGGGTGCGCTCGCCGAACGGCTTGTTCGCCGGCATGGCGCAAGCGTGACCGGCGTTACGCTTTCGACCGAACAGCTTGCCTATGCGCGGGCGCGCCTCGCCGATGCCATCAAGCGCGGACGCGCCGATCTGCGTCTGCTGGACTATCGCGACCTCGACGGCCATTCGACCGCATCGCCTCGATCGAGATGATCGAGGCGGTCGGCGAACGCTATTGGCCGGCCTATTTCGCCAAGCTTCGGGCGTCGCTTGCGCAGCGGCGGCGTTGGCGCTGCTTCAGGCCATCACCATCGACGAGCGCCGCTTTGCGGCCTATCGCAAGCGGCCCGGACTTCATCCAGCGCTACATTTTTCCCGGCGGCTTGCTGCCGACCGCCTCGATCATCGAACGCGAGGCGGCACGGGCTGGCCTGAAGCTCGTTCACCGGCAATCGTTCGGCGACAGTTATGCCAAGACGCTGCGCGAGTGGCGCAGCCGATTTCTTCGTGCGTGGCCGCATATCGAGCCGCTCGGATTCAACGAACGCTTCCGGCGCATGTGGGAATATTACCTGGTCTATTGCGAAATCGGATTTCGTTTCGGCGTCATCGACGTGAGCTTTTTCAAGCTCGCCGGCTGAGGCAAGACCACTCACACACCGAGCGCGCGCAACCCGTCCCGCTTCCCCCAGAGCGTGTTCTTGCCGGTCTCGCCGCTTGATGTAGATTGCGAGGTGCACCGCGAAATCTGAGGGACCCGACCGTGAGACAGTTCGCCGTTTTCGCCTGCGCCATGGCTTGCCTGACCTCAGGGCCTATCGCCGCCCGTGCCGCGCGATACAATGGCCGTAACGGTCGGCGCCACCAACTCCACCAGCGACGCGCCGATCTATATCGCCGACGCGAAGGGCTATTTCCGCGAGGAAGGCCTTGCCGTCACCGTGTCGAATTTCCGTTCGGCCGCCGACATGGTGGCGCCGCTCGGCACCGGCGAGCTCGATGCCGGCGCCGGGTCGGCTTCGGCCGGTCTCTATAATGCCGTGCTGCGCGGCGTGCGGATCAAGATCGTCGCCGACAAGGCCTCCTCGCCGCCGGGCTATGGCGCGACCAAGATCCTGGTGCGCAAAGACCTTGTCGACAGCGGGCGATACAAGAGCCCCAAGGACTTCAAGGGCATGAAGTTCGCCATGAACGCGCCGGGCGTGAGCAACACCGCGACGCTCAATGCGCTGCTGAAATCCGTCGGCCTGCGCTATTCCGATGTCGAAACCGTCAACCTGCCGTTTCCCGACCATGTTGCCGCGCTGAAGAACAAGGGCGGTCGACGCCTCCGCTTCGGTCGAGCCCGGCCCCGACAATCGCGATCAAAAACGGCTTTGCGGTGCTGGTGAAATCCGACGACCAGATCATCCCAAATCACCAGATCGCGGTGCTGCTTTATTCCGAGAAATTCGCCAAGAACGCGGACGCGGCCACGCGCTTCATGCGCGCCTATATTCGCGCCGTGCGCTTCTACAACGGCGCGCTCGCCGGCGGTCATTTGGCGGGACCGAACGCCGATGAGGTGATCTCCATTCTGACGAAATCCACGGCCGTCAAGGACCCGACGATCTATAAAGAAATCACGCCGACCGGAATGAATCCGGACGGCAAGGTCAACGTGGCGAGCCTGGCCGACGATCTCGCGTTCTACAAGGAGCAAGGATTGATCGCCGGCGATGTCAAGCTCGACGACTTGGTCGATCACTCCTTCGTCGATGCCGTCGTGCGCGAACTTGGGCCTTATCATCGCTAAGCGGAACCAGACGCATGTTCGGATCGCGCAAGCGCATCGGCTATATCGGCCCGACCGTCATGGAGGTCGTGCCCTACGAGTTCTATCGGTTCGCACCGGAAGGCGTCGGCCTCGTCGGCGTCACCTGCAACATCGATGATTGGAGCGCCGAGTATTTCGACAAGGCGCTCGCGCAAGTCTCGGCGGCAGCCGCGTATCTCGGGTCGCGCGACGTCGACTTTATCATCCATGGCGGCGGACCATTGGTCGTCGCGCGCGGCAAAGGCTATGAGGAGATCATCGTCAAGGATATCGAAGCGGCCGCGAAGAAGCCCGCGACCACGGGTGTACGCGCCGCCATAGAGGCGCTGCGTCACGTCGGCGCGCAGCGGATCGCGATCGCCTCACCTTATCCCGAGCGCCACAACGAGGCGCTTTCGAACTATCTCGACGGCGCACGGCTTCGAGGTCGTTGCCGTTGCGGGCATGGATGTGCCGTTCAAGAGATTGCAGGCTGTCACGCCGAACGAAATCCGCAGCTTCGCGCTCGATGTGGTTTCGCGCCACAAGACCTGCGACGCGCTCTACCTGCCCTGCCCGCAATGGCAGGCCGGCCAGGTTGTCGGCGCACTCGAAGCGGATACTGGAGTTCCAGCGATCGCTTATTGCCATGCGAGCTTTTTCGTCGCGTTCCAGGCGCTAGGCATCAAGGACCCGATCCTCGGCCATGGGCGCCTGCTTGCCTCGCTCGCGGAGGCGGCATGATCAGCCGGTACGGCTTGTCGTTCGGCGCGCTATGCGCCGTCGCCGTTGCGCATACGACCGCGCACGCCGATTCGGTCGAAGACTTCTACCGCGGCAAGGCCATCGAGCTTGCAATCGCCGGCGCGCCCGCCGGCGGCTATGACGTTGCGGCGCGCACGCTCGCCAATTACGTGGGCCTGCATATTCCAGGAAATCCCGCGATCATCGTGCGCAACATGCCGGGCGCAACCGGCCTGATCGTCACCAATTATCTTTACGGCGCGGCCAAACGGGACGGCACCGTCATCGGCATGCCGACCAGCAACATTCCGCTCGAACCGCGGCTTAAGCTCCTTTCCCCCGACGGCGGCAACATCAAGTTCGATCTCTCCCGCTTCAGTTGGATCGGTACGCCGCTTCAGGAGCCGCAAGTGACGTGGGTGTGGCACACCGCGCCGGCTGCGACCTACGAAGACCTCAAGACCAATACGATCCTGATGGGCTGCACCTCGGCCTCGGCCGACAATTATATATTGCCGCTGCTCGCGAATGCGCTGCTCGGCACCAAGATGAAGGTTTTTCCCGGCTATATCGGCCAGAACGAAATCAACCTCGCAGTCGAGCGTGGTGAGGTCGAAGGGCAACAATACCGGCCTGTCCAACCTCACCGTCAACAAGGCCGAGTGGGTGCGCGACCACAAAGTGCGCATTCTGCTGCAATTCGGCAGCGAGCGTCTCGCCGCGTTGCCCGACGTGCCGACTGTCGTCGAATTGGCGTCGTCCGATTTGGACCGCGCATTGCTGCGATTCTATGCTTTGAAGTTCAACATGGCCCGGCCGCTCCTGATACCCCCCGACGTTCCGCCCGAGCGCACCGCCGCATTACAGTCCGCGTTCGCCGCAACAATGCAAGATCCGGCCTATCTCGCGGAAGCCAAGCGAATCGGGCTTGAGACCAATTGGCTCGGCGCCAAGGAGATGGCGGCACAGGTGCGCCAGATCGAAGAGACACCGCAGAGCGTGGTCGATAGGCTGCGGGAACTGCTCGCGCAGGCGGCCAAAAAATAAACCAACGGCAGGAACCGAGGACAGCAACATGGCGTTCAGTTCCTGGCGCGGAACCGTGGGCATCGTACGCCCGACACTGCGAACCGGCGGCTTCGAAGACCTGATCCGCATGCTGCCTGAGGGGATCGGCGTTATTCCCCTCTACATCAACGTGCGCCGCGGTGCGCTCGACGAATTCAAGACAGCGATCCCAGCCTTCGAGGAAAAAGTCCAAGAGCTCGCCGCCGCCGGCGTCGACGTCATCAATCCTTCCGGCGCGCCGCCGTTCATGGTTTTGGGCTACGCCAATGAGCAGGCACTGGTCCGGCAGTGGGAGAAGAAGTACCGCATCCGCGTTTTCACCTCCGGAAGCACCCACGTCGACGCCTTGCGGGCACTCAAGGTGAAGCGCTTTGTCGGGGCGAGCTATTTCCGCGGCGATATCAATCGTATCTATGCGCAGTATTTCCAAGATGCAGGTCTTCAATGTCTTGAGATGGCCGGCATGGATGTCGATTTCGATAAGGCCCAGGAACTATCGAGCCACGAAATCTATCGCTTCCTCAAGCAGACTTTTCTCAAGCACCGCAGCGCGCAGGCGATCTACATGCTCGGCCCAGCCTGGCGTACACTCGACATCATTGAAATGCTCGAAGCCGATCTCGGCGTACCGGTCGTTCATGCCATCCCGGCGCAATGCTGGGACATCCAGCGCCATCTGCATGTGCGCCAACCGGTCAAGGGTTTCGGACGATTGATCGCCGAGATGCCCGGCGGCCTGACGGTGCGATCATGAGAAGAACGGCGCGGCTCGCGGCGGCGACAGCGGTCATCATCACAGCAGCGACGTCACTCCTATCGCCCGCCGTGCACGCCGCGGACTTCTTTCAAGGCAAACAGATCACGCTCATTGTCGGCTTCTCGGCTGGAGGCACTTACGACGCGACCGCCCGACTTTTTGCGCGGTATCTCGGCAAGCACTTGGCCGGCAATCCCGCCATCATCGTCCGCAACATGCCGGGCGCCGGCAGCCTCATCGCCACCGCACAACTCTACAATAACGTTCCCAAGGACGGCACGACGCTCGGCGTCATCGGCGGCGGTACCGTCCTTGAGCCGCTGTTCGGCAACCCACAGGCGACATACGATCCGCGGCGATTTAGTTGGATCGACGGGCGTTCACGCGACGATTTCCTCTGCCTCGTCTGGCACACCGTGCCGGTGCAGACGATCGAGGACGTCAAGCGGCGCGAAACCATTGTCGGCGCCACTGGGCCCGGCTCCCGCACGCTGACCTATCCGCAGGCATTGAACGATCTGATCGGAACCAAATTCAAGATCGTATCCGGTTATCCGGGCGGCAGTGAGATCACGCTCGCGCTTGAAAAGGGCGAAGTCGAAGGCTACTGCGGCTGGGCGCTGGGCAGCATCAAGACGCGCGCACCGGATTGGTTGCGCGACGGAACGGTGCGGCCACTGGCGCAGTTCACGCTGTCGAAGCCGGAAATTCCCGGCGTTCCGGTCGCGAGCGAACTGCCTGCAAACAGGACCGGCCGCCAAGCAATCGATCTCCTGTCGGCTGATTCTCGTCCTCGCCTGGCCGTTGCTGGCTCCGCCGGACCTGCCCACCGAGCGGGTCGGCGAGCTACGCGCGGCGTTCGACGCCATGATGAAAGACCCGGCGCTGCTCGCGGACGCCGCGCGACAGTCGCTCGACGTCGATCCGGTGAGCGGCGCCGAGATGCAAGCGCTCATCGAGCGGCTCTACCGGTCGCCGTCGGAAGTGGTGGATCTGGCGAAAAAGATCAACGACGCGCACTGATTGCGCCGCCCTATCGCCCACGGTCGCGGCACGGATGCATTGCGTCGGCGACTTCGACTTTGAGTTTTCGCTAAAGCCGCGATAGAAACACGTCACAAGATTCCACACGCGTATTTGGAATGGCCACCGAAATTCAATCGATTACCCAGCCGCATTGGCCATCGGGCGTCCGGTTGCCGGTCGCCCTGACCTTCGAGCATCAATCCGGCGAGGGCACGCCATTGCTGCCGGGCGACCGTCCGAACTACATGGTCGGCGGCGCGATGGAATACGGCGGCCGAAGGGGGATCTGGAACATCCTTGAGGTGCTCGATCGCTGCTCCGCCAAGGCCACGTTTTTTGTCTGCGGCACGACGGCGGAAAAATATCCGGAAGCGATCCGCGCCGCGCACGACGCCGGCCACGAAATTGCCGGCATGAGCTATGCTTTCGATCGCGTACGCACAGCAAGCCCCGAACGGGAACGCGCCATGGTGCGCAAGACGGCGAAAGTCCTGGAAGACGTCTGCGGCGTCAAAATCCGGGGCTGGCGCTGCCCGGACTATCGCGTCAGCCCGCAGACACTCGATATCCTCTCCGAAGCAGGATTTTCCTGGGACAGCAGCCTGTTGAATGATGACTTGCCCTGCCTGTTTCAATGCACCGGTGGCCCGCTGATCGAGTTGCCGTTTACGACCAGCACGGCGGATAAGACTTTCATCGGCTACCCCTATCCGATGCGCGGCGGCTACGACGGTCTCGCCAATGTCTGGAACAGCGAATTCGACATGCTCTATCGCGAGAGCGAGCGGGCGTCGCGTTTCATGATCCTGAGCATCCAGACCTGGGCCAGCGGCCGGCCGGCGCCATTGCGCACGCTGCGGCACTTCATCGAACGGCTGAAAGCCCACAACGATATCCAGTTCGCGCGCTGCCATGAGATCGCCGGCTGGTGCGGCGATCATACGAGGAATTGATGCCGGCAAAGTGGAACGAGATTTCGTTGCAGCAACCGGGGCGATGGCCAGACGGCGTCCGCCTCCCGATCATCATCAGCGTTCATCATCAATCCGAAGAGGCCGCCGTCGTATTTCCCGACGGGCAGGTCGATCCCTTCGACTACAGCGAGCGGCAATATGGCGGGCGCAGGGGCGCGTGGCGGCTGCTCGAAATCCTGCAAAAGCACGGCGTGCTCGGGACTTGGATCATCTGCGGCGCGACGGTCGAAAAATATCCGAATATTTCGCGCGAAGTAAAAAAGGCCGGACACTCGATCGCCGGACACACTTATGAACATGAAATGATGTGCAACTACCCCCCGGATCAGGAGCTGAGACTGATCAAAAAGACCGTTTCGGTCTTCGAGGACCTTCTCGGCGAACGTTTGCGGGGCTGGCGCACCTGTTTCGCGAGCCACCATACGATCGATCTTCTGCTCGAGCATTTCGATTTCGAATGGGACGCCAGCATCTGGAACGACGACCTGCCATACATGATCGAAGGCTACGGCAAGAAGCTCCTGGAGATTCCGTTTTCGTCGTACAGCGATGCCGCCGTGGCGATTCAGATCACCAATCCCATGCCGCCGACGCCTTACTGTACGTGGCATTCGAATACCCCGGAATTTATTCTGCGCACGATGACGGCACAGTTCGACGCGCTCTATGAACGCGGCGCCGACCGGGCCGTGCTCATGCCGCTGACCGTTCATGACTTCATCGTCGGGCGACCATCGCGCGCTCTGGTGCTGGACGAGTTCATCGCCTACGCCAAGCAATTCGAGGGCGTGGTCTTCGCCACCCACGACGATGTCAGGGCGTGGTGGCTGCAAAATTACTCGGCGCAATAGGGCCACGCGAGCAGCGTCGATCCGGAGAAGCAGGTGCTGACATTCAAGCCCAAGACCCTCAAGGTTCGTCTGGCTGCGGCCCTCGCGGTCGCCGCGACCGTCACAACGGCGGCAATGGCGGCGAATTATCCCGACCGAACGATCAGGATGATCAGCCCTCATCCAGCCGGCGTGGCGACTGACGTCATCGGCCGCACCCTCGCGTTGAAACTGCAAGAGACTCTCGGGCAACCGGTCGTGATGGAAAATCATCCCGGCGCCAACGGCATCATCGCCGAAGGCCTTGTCGCCAAGGCGACGCCGGACGGATATACGCTGCTTATCACCTCTGGCGCACATATCGCCAATACCTTTGTGACAAAGAGCCTGCCGTTCGACGTCATCAAGGATTTCGCGCCTGTGACTGAGACTCGCGGCATCCTACGGGCTCGCGCTCGTCACCAACCTCCCCGTGAAATCAGTGCCGGAGCTGATCGAACTGGCCAAGGCAAAGCCCGGCCAACTGACCTATGCCACCAACGGCGTGGGCAACATTACCCATGTTGCGGGCCTGCTATTCGAGGCCAGAACCGGCACCAAGATGGTCGCCGTGCCGTATAACACGCCGAATTTGATGACGGACGTCATGACCGGTCAGGTCGACTTGACGTTCTACTCGATTGCTGCTGCGGCGCCGCTGGTGAATTCCGGGAAAAATCAAAGCACTTGCCGTCACCGGCTCACGGCGTTCGCCGGCGTTGCCCGACACGCCGACGCTGCAGGAAATCGGCTACAAGGATTTCGATGTGACTGGCTACTTTGGTCTGCTATTTCCCGCCAAGACGCCGCAGGATCGCATTGACCTGATATATCGCGAATCGCGCGAGGCGCTCGATACGCCTGAAGCTCAAGCGCGTTATGGATGTCGCCGGCCATGTATATGGTCGGCTCGCCGCCTGACGAATTCGCCGCGTTCCTGGAGAATGATTACACCTATCAAGATCGGCTGATGAGCGAACTTGGCCTGAAAATCAATTAATGCACGAGCCTATAATCGTCGATCAACTCGATCCAAATCGATTGCATTCGGTATTGATGGAGCACCGCTTATGCTTTTGTGACCATGCTTCGATCCGTACCTTCAATATCTAATCCCGCAGCCCGGTCTGCCGCAGCAGCGGATAAGTCACCTCGCTGGAATTCGCGCATGCCCTCGATGTAGCGCGGCCACGACAGCAACACGCCGTCGAGGCCGATTTTCGAGAGCGTCGCCAAGCCCTCGACAACCTGCTCCTTGGTGCCGATCAGAGGAAAGCCGCCCCACCCCGAAATCATCATCTCGGCCATCGCCTTGCGCCGCTCGGGCGGATAGTCGCGCTTGTTGATTTCGGCGCCCATCGTCTCGATGACGTTGCGGCCCGCGGCCCAATCGCCCTTTTCGTGCACGTAGTAGTTATAGAAATCGCGCGCTTGCTGCTCGGTCTCCGCTTGAATGATGTTGGCGTTGGTCCATACGCCAATCTCGCGGCCGTACTCTTCGTGGGCGAGCTTGCGGTAGGCCGCGACATGAGCCGTATTGGTCGCGATGTCGTGACTCCTGATATTCGTGAAGACAAGATCACAATGCTTGCAGGCGAAATGGCGGCCACGCTCTGAAGAGCCGGCGTTCATGATGACCGGATGCGGCAGTTGGATCGGTTTTGGCTGCAAATAGCCGCCCTTGATGTGGTAGAACTCACCGTCGAAATCGAACCGCTCATGCTCGCATCCAAAGCCGCTTGACGATCGTCACCCACTCTTCGGCGCAGGCGTAACGGTCATCATGGTCGAGCAGCGAGACGCCGAACATCGCCATCTCGGGGAAATTCCAGCCGTTCACGACATTGAGCGTGTAACGGCCGTTGGAGATGTGATCGATGACGGTCGATTGCTTGGCGGCGATGATCGGATGATTGAGCGCGACGTGGGACGTCGATATGACGCCGGCACGTTTCGTGGCGCCGGCGATCCCGGCCGCCCAGGTGAAAGTCTCGAAGCCGGGGCCTTGCGGATCGGTGACGCCGCCAAATCCTCGCCAGCGCGCGACCGGCACTAGCGCCTCGAAGTCCATATCGTCGGCGAGCTGCGCCAGTGTCACCGTATTCGGCCAATTGATTTCGAGGCGTCCGTCGAGATCCGACATGACGCATCCACTGTCGAGATTGGTCTGGAACGTGCCGAGCTTGAGCTTACGGCTGCCGAGCGCCGGATTGACATCGTGCCGGTCGCGTCTGTGGCCTTGCGGCGTCACGGTCGACGACGGCGGATGTGAGGAAGCGGCGCTTGGCATTCAACCGACGATAATCGAATTGTCGCTCGATTGCGTCAAGTCCGCGGTCGGCGCAAGGCGCACATCACGCTCGCGCGCGATATGCGCCCTTGCGCCCGACCTGTGCGCCTGACTGGCCCGTTACGCCGCCTTACGGTTGACCTGCGATTGAGCCATCGTCGTGAGTTTCTTGTCGGTCGCTTTTTCCTCATCGAGGGTCTGCTGTAACAGAGTGACGCAATCCTTGTGCCCGAGCTGATTGGCCCAGGCGATCAGTGTGCCGTATCGCGTCATCTCATAATGCTCGACAGCCTGCGCCGCCGCGATCAACGCCGCGTCGAGAACCGACTTGTGCTCGACCTCGCCGGCGATCTCGTTGGCTTCCTCGATGATGCCATCGATCGCCGGGCAATCGACGCCCTGTGCCTTCTGCCCGATGATCTGGAAAACCTGCTCAAGCCGCTTCACGTGATTCTCGGTCTCGCGCAAGTGGGTCTGAAAACCCTGCTTGAGCTGCGGATCGCTGGCTTTGCCCGACCATATCGGGCAACGCTTTCACGATCTGCTTTTCCGCGTAGTAGATGTCCTGCAGCGTATGCAGGAACAAGTCGTTCATGGTCTTGATGTCTTTGGAGAACAGTCCCATTGCGATGTCCTGTGTTTGCGGTGAATTGAGCTCGCGCGGAGTTGCGAGTGGGAGCCGCTGGCTCGTTAGCCCAGGGCCTGCCCGGCTCTACTAAGTCCAACGTGCGATCGGGTCGCCCGTTCCCGCTGGCTTCGACAGCGCATTGAGTGCGACGCAATGCTAGTCGCCGATGGGGAACTAAAAATTGCTTTGCACGTTTGAATGCCAGCGCGCCGCGGGAACCGGGAACGAAGCTGTGTATCGGATCAACCGGCGAGAATTTCTCGGCACCAGCGCTGTGGCGCTGGTTCTGAGTTCCGGCTCCGCACGCGCAACGCATCATCAAAGGCGGCTTGCCATGGAAACCGGGTTCGGCGATCCCGCCGGCCATTGTCACGCCCGGCGGCTGGCATTATTTCACCGCCGCAAGAAGCAACGACCGTCGAAGCGATCGTCGACCGCCTGATCCCGCCTGATCCGCAAACGCCGGGCGGCAAGGATTGCGGCTGTGCAGTTTTCATCGACCGGCAACTCGCCGGCCCGCACGGCAGGTTCGAAGGCCGCTACATGAGCGGTCCGTTCCAGAAAGGCACCAAGGAACAAGGCCCGCAATCGCCGGTCACGCCTGCGCAACAATATCGCAAAGCCCTGGCCGCGCTCGACACCGCTTGCCGCGGCAAATTCGGCGGCAAAACTTTCGCTGAGCTGTCCGACGATCAGAAAGACGACGCCATCAAGGGTCTCGAGGACGGCTCGCTCGAGCTCGACGGCACCGACAGCAAGGATTTCTTCAAGCTCGATCCTCAAAGACACCCAGATACGGCTTTCTCGCCGATCCGATCTATGGCGGCAACAAGGATATGGCGTCCTGGAAAATGATCGGCTTCCCGGGCACGCATTACGACTACCGCGATTGGATCGACCGTCACAATCAGCGCGTCACGCTGCCGCCGGTCAGCATCAACATTCACCCGAATTGGTCGCAGATAAGATTTCGACGACTTTGGCTCGTCGGTGGCGAGACATGGACTGATGGCGAGCACGAGCAATGGCGCGAAAACTTCCCCGCAAAGACGCAGTCATCATCGGCCTGGGCTGGACCGGCTCCATTCTCGCCAACGAACTTTGCGACGCCGGCCTCGACGTGGTCGCGATCGAGCGCGGGCCATGGCGCGATACAGCGACCGATTTTCCGATCTCGTATGCGCAGGATGAGTTGCGTTATCGGCTGCAGCATGAACTTTTCCTGCGGCCATCGCAGACCTCGGTCACGTTTCGCAACAACGTCAATCAAACCGCGCTCCCGGTCCGCGAACTGGGGCGCCTTCATGCTCGGCAACGGCGTCGGCGGCGCCGGCATTCATTGGAATGGCGAGACGTGGCGCTTTTTACCAACCGACTTTGTGCTCAAAAGCCACCTGACGCAGCGTTACGGCGCCAGCTTCTTGCCGCAGGACATGACGATCCAGGATTGGGGCGTCACCTACGACGACCTCGAGCCGCATTATGACGAGTTCGAATATCTGTGCGGCACGTCCGGTCAAGCCGGCAATCTCAAAGGCACGATCCAAGCTGGCGGAAATCCGTTCGAGGGAGCGCGCTCGCGCCCTTACCCGACGCCGCCGCTCAAGCAGGGCTACGGCCACACGCTGTTTGCCGAGGCGGCAAAGCAGCTCGGCTACAAGCCGTTTCCGCAGCCGGCCGGGAACCTGTCGCAGTCCTACACCAATCCGCTCGGCGTCACGCTCGGCCAATGCACCTATTGCGGCTTCTGCGAATGGTTCGGCTGCGCCAACTATTCCAAATCCACGCCGCAGACGACGATCCTGCCGGTGCTCTTGCGGAAATCGAATTTCGAGGCGCGCACCGAGTGCGAAGTCACGCGCATCAATCTCGACAGCACCGGAAAGCGGGCGACCGGTGTGACCTATGTGGATTCTTCCGGTGAAGAGATCGAGCAGCCCGCCGATCTTGTCTTATTGTGCGCGTTCCAGCTCTTCAACGTTCAGCTTCTTCTGCTGTCGGGAATTGGCCAGCCGTACAATCCGCAGACCGGCCAAGGCCAGATCGGCCGCAACTTCACGCACCAGACGGTGTCGACGGCGTTGGGCTTCTTCGACAAGGACAAGTACAATTTCAATCCGTTCGTCGCCTCCGGCGCGATCGGAATGTGCATCGACGAATTCAACGGCGATAATTTCGACCATGGCCCAGTCGGATTTGTCGGCGGCGGCTATCTTGGCCAGGTGCAGACCAACGGCCGGCCGCTCGAAAGCATGGAGCTGCCGCCCGGAACGCCCGGCTGGGGTCCGAAATGGAAACAGGGGCTGCGCGATAATTATTCGAGCACGCTCAATTCTGGCGGCGCTGTGCATGCGTCATTCTACAGCTACCGCGACAATTATCTTGATCTCGACCCTACCTACAAAGATCGATTCGGCCGGCCGCTGCTGCGCATGACCATCGATTTCCACGACAACGAGCTCAAGATGAGCGATTGGCTCACCGACAAATTTGCCGAGATCGTGCAAGGCATGGGCGCCAAGCAGGTCGTCAAAAAGCCACGCAAAGGCCCCTACGACGTGACCAAATATCAAACATCGCATCTCAACGGCGGCGCCATCATGGGCGACAATCCCGGCAACAGCGCGTTGAACAGATATTTGCAGAGTTGGGACGTTCCCAACCTGTTCGTGCAAGGCGCATCGGCGTTTCCGCAGAACGCCGGCTACAATCCGACCGGAACGGTGGCGGCGCTGGCGTTCTGGTCCGCGGCCGCGATCCGTTCGCAATACCTCAAGAACCCGGGTCCGCTCGTCCATGCGTAACAAGCCACCATTCCATGGCGTGCTGTTCGGCCTCGCGCTGGCGCTGCCGGCAGGGACCGCGCTCGCCGCCGGCATCGATAAGCAGGATTTCAAGCAGATAGAGCGCGGCCATTATCTTGCGACCGTCGGCGATTGCGCCGCTTGCCACACCCTCCCCGGCAGCGGCCACGACTTCGCCGGCGGACGTCCTATCGAGACCCCGTTCGGGATGCTCCTCGCGCCCAACATTACGCCGGATCCGCAAACCGGCATCGGTGCCTGGACCGACGACGAATTCGTCAACGCGATGACGAAAGGAACCGGCAGGAATGGCACGCATCTCTACCCGGCCATGCCGTACACCTACTACACCAAAGTCACGCGCGACGATGCGCTGGCCATCCGCGCCTATCTCGACACGGTGCCGGCAGTACACAACCCGGTGAAGTCGAACCAGTTACCGTTTCCGCTCGACATTCGGCTCGGCATGGCGGCCTGGAACGAACTTTTCTTCAAGCCCGGGACATTTCAACCAGTCGCGGGCAAGAGCCCCGAATGGAATTGCGGAGCCTATCTTGCCGAGGGTCTTGGCCATTGCGGTCTGTGCCACACGCCGAAGAACTTCCTCGGCGGCGACAAGTCGAGCGCGCCGCTGCAAGGCTATGCACTGCAAGGCTGGTTTGCGCCCGATATCACCAACGACGCCCGTCGCGGCCTTAGCGCTTGGTCGGTCGACGATATCGTCACTTATCTCAAGACCGGCCACAATCAAACCAGCGCCACCACCGGACCCATGGCGGAGACGCTGAACCTTTCCACTTCCCATATGACCGACAGCGATCTCAAGGCGATCGCGGTTTATCTGAAAGACCAACCCGGACGACAGGAGACCGCGCCGTCTGCTCCGGACCAAGCGGCGTTAAAGGCGGGTAAGGAAATCTACGCAGACGAGTGCTCCGGTTGCCACACCGCGACGGGCAAAGGCATTGCCGGCCTGTTCCCTTCGCTTAACGGCACGGCAGTGGTTCAACAGACCGACCCGACTTCGCTACTGCATGTTGTGCTGCGCGGCGCACGCAGCGCTGGAACCGACACGGCGCCGACAGCCGCAGCTATGCCGGAGTTCAGCTGGATATTGAACGACAGTCAGATTGCGGACGTCGTGACTTACATCCGTAACTCATGGGGCAATGCGGCGCCGCCTGTGAGCGCGGGCGCTGTCGGCAAAGCACGCAAAAGCCTGACCGAACGCAGCGATTAGCCGCGCGTAACGCCGCTAGCCGAAATACACCACGTAAACGACAATAAACGCCACAACGATCAGTGCGAGTCCGGCGCCGAGTACATAGCGCACGTTCTGCCCGGTTGCGCCCTGCCGCGCCTCCCGCGTCGATACGACAGGGTGTTCAACCGCACGTTCCGACCATTCACCGCGTTTGGCTGCTTGGTCGGCTGCTTGCCCGGATCCTTGCTCGTCTTGAACTGAAATCATTCGAAATCTCCAAGCGTTGTAATTGTCATTTTACGGTCGATATCACCTGTCAACCGGGATGCCTTGGCGTCTGTTCCACAGCAGCTCGGAAGATATTTGGAACTGCGCAATTCTCGCACCAGCCGGAACACGAATTGTGCCGAAGGCGTTTACCAAAGCTACGACGTACTAAGCGCAGTCGTAATTTGACGCGCCGTCGAAGGAATGTGCGCCCACAACGGCGCGAAACGGTGGAACATAGGAGCGACGCAAATGAGGAGGTTTGTGTTGGCCGCGACCGCAATGACGGTATTGCTTGGGTCTACGGCATTGGCGATGGCGCAATCGGGCGCTCCGCCACCGCGCGGCGGCGAGCCGCAAGTGGGCCCCGGCAACACCGTGACGCCCAGCCCATCGGGCACTCAGGCGATTCCCGAGCGCGTGGAGCCGGGCCCTGGCGCCAGTACGCCTGGTGCCGGCCTGCAAGGCACGCCTGGGGTCCAGAATCAGAACGAGTTGGCTCAGCGCAGCGGTCAACAAGGTGAGTCGGAAAAGCCGGGTGTGAACGGCGGCCAGCAGCAGACCGATCAAGAACGCTCGGGCGATGGCGGGTCAAACAAGCTCTCGCAAGATCAGCGGAGCAAGATCAAGCAGATGGCGGCCAAGGATCGCGGCGCGCACGTCGATCGTGTGAATTTTTCCGTGAAGGTCGGCGCCGTCTTGCCGAAGACCATTCATATCACTGTGGTCCCCGAAGACATCGTGGCCGTCGTCCCGGAATACCGAGGCTTCGACTATGTGGTGGTGGGCGACGACGTTCTGATCGTTAATCCGGATACACTACGGATCGTCGCCGTTATTCCGGCCTAGCGCTTATCCTCTCATTTTCTCAAGGCCCGCGCGGTAGAACATCGCGCGGGCCTTGCTGTGACAAGGCTGATTTGCGGTCTCCGTCACCTTAATGTCCGCATTGTTAATGTCCGCATTGACTTCCGGCCATTATCTCTCGCGTATGCGTGGTCGATTCCGGCGCGGGCGACTGCGGCAAATACCAGTGAGGGCATATGAACCGGCTGAGGCGGCGCCTGGTCCGTATCGGTGTCTGGACGGCCGCTTGGCTCGCCATCGGGATGGGTACGGCCGCCGCGCAGATCAATACCGGCTCATCCGCGGAAATTACGCTCGTCTCCGAGCTGGTAGCGCTGATCGTGCTGGGTCGATTGTTGGGCGAAGCGATGCTGCGCATCGGCCAGCCCGCAGTGATGGGTGAGCTGCTCGCCGGCATTCTGTTGGGGCCGTCGGTCCTTGGCTTGATCTGGCCCGACTTTCAGCATTGGCTGTTTCCGGCGGTCAAAGAGCAGAAAGCCATGCTCGACGCGATCTCGAATTTCGGGATCCTGCTGCTGCTTTTGCTGACCGGGATGGAAACCGACCTCAAGCTCGTGCGCAAATTCGGTCGTGCCGCGCTGAGCGTGTCGATCAGCGGCGTCACCGTTCCTTTCATCTGCGGCATGGCGCTCGGCTACTTTCTGCCGGAATCATTATTGCCCTCCGCCGACAAGCGCCTCCTGACCGCATTATTCCTCGGCACGGCTTTGTCGATCTCGTCGATCAAGATCGTGGCGGCCGTCGTCCGCGACATGAATTTTACGCGGCGGAATCTCGGCCAGATCATCATCTCGTCTTCGATCCTGGAAGACACGATCGGATGGATCATCATCTCCATCACCTTCGGCTTGGCGTCGGCGGCGACGATCGATTTCGCGGGCGTCGCCAAGAGCTTGATCGGTACGGCTTTGTTCATGATCGCGAGCTTCACGATCGGGCGCCGGCTCGTGTTCAGGGCTATTCGATTCGTCAACGACAACTTCGAGAGCGAGTTTCCCGTGATCACCGCCATTTTGGCGATCATGGGGTTGATGGCGCTGATCACGGATGCGATCGGCGTCAACACCGTTCTGGGAGCGTTCGTGTCCGGAGTTTTGATCGGGCAATCGCCGATCCTCACCAAACACATCGACGACCAGCTACGGGGTCTGATCATCGCGTTCTTCATGCCGGTATTCTTCGGGGTGGCCGGACTCGGCACCAATCTCTCGATTCTTGTCAACCCGACCCTGCTGGGTTTGACCGTTGGGCTTATCGCGATCGCGAGTTTCGGTAAATTCGCCGGCGCTTTCATCGGCGCCGAGTTCGGCGGGCTGACGCGGCGCGAAGCGCTGGCGCTGGGCTTCGCCATGAACGCGCGCGGCTCCACGGAGGTCATCGTCGCGTCGATCGGTTTGTCGATGGGGGCGCTGAGCCAGAACCTGTTCACGATGATCGTCGCCATGGCGGTCGCAACCACCATGGCGATGCCGCCGTTATTGCGTTGGGGCCTCTCGCGGGTCCCGATCACCAAATCGGAAAAGCAACGGCTCGATCGCGAGGAGATGGAGGAGCGCGGGTTCGTCCCTAACATCGAACGGCTGCTTCTCGCCGTCGACGACAGCCCGAACGGGCGATTTGCCTCCCGCCTCGCCGGCCTCATCGCCGGCGCGCGCGGGGTTCCGATTACGGTCGTGACCATTGGCGAGGATTCCGAGCCAGCCGCATCCGACAAAAAGAAACGAACAAAGGATTCAGACAACGACCATCCGGCGAAGCAAGCCGTTTCCGAAGCCGCAAAGGACAGCAAAGACAGCGAGCCCGAGCAGGACCATCCGGTCGATGTAATCGTACGAAAGCGCGACGCGACGGACAGTGACGCGGTGGCCGACGAAGCGCGAAAGGGCTACGATTTGCTGTTCATTGGGCTCGATCGCTTGCGAAACCGATCGGGACGGTTTAGCCCGAGTGTCGAGCGCATCGCGCTGGACTTCGACGGGCCGCTGGCCATCGTCGAGACCAGGGGAAACCATAAGGAACATCCGGAGCAAAGCGAACTGGACATCGTCGTGCCGGTCAACGGCAGCGAGATGGCGCGCCGCGGCGCCGAGGTTGCGATCGCGATCGCGCAGGTGGTCCGCGCGCCGTTGCGCGCCATCTATGTCTCGGAGACCGCCGGAAAGGACGGTCGCAAGCGCGACGTGCGCCCGCGTTGGCACGAGCAGGCCATCCTGAAAGACATCGTGGAGATCGCCGACCATCAGGATTTTCGAATCAGGACAGCCGCGCGCTCCACGAAGGCCGCTGAGGATGCCATTCTGTCCGAAGTCGGTCACAACGCCGACAAGTTGATCGTGATCGGGGTGGGACGACCGGCCGGTGAGCATCTGTTCTTCGGCGAAATCGCCGCCGAAGTAATGGATAAGTCGCCGGCGTCGGTGCTACTCGTTTCAAGCTGATTTCCGCAAAAGCGCTCATTGCTTAAACGAAACGCGCAGTTCCACGACCGCTAATTTCCGGTCGCGACCGCGCAAGTTCGCCGGAACTGTCCCCGCTGCGCGTTGTTAGCCTCCAAGATCGAGCGAACCGCCTTGTCGGCGGAACAGCCGAATCCTGACGAATTTTGAGGCAGCAATGTCCCTGAGCCAGTTCCTTTTTCCGGACGGCCTGACCCGTTCCGGACCCGACCGGAGAAAGTTTCTCATGGCAACCGTTTCGACAGCCGCAGTTCCCATTCTGGCACGGGCGCCGAGCGCGGACGCCGCAACGGGACAGCCGGCTAAAGCCGCGCGCGCACTGATCGACGTCACACTCACAGTCAATGGTCGCGATCATCAGCTCGCGCTCGACGTTCGGACATCTCTGCTCGATACTCTTCGTGAGCATCTTGGGCTGACGGGAGCAAAGAAGGGTTGCGATCACGGGCAGTGCGGCGCCTGCACTGTGTTGCTCGACGGACGCCGCGTGCTCTCCTGCCTGACGTTGGGTGTTGCGGTCCAGGGCCGCGACCTCACGACGATCGAGGGGTTGGCGAAGAACGGCGACCTGCATCCTATGCAGCAGGCCTTCATCGATCATGACGCCTTTCAGTGCGGCTATTGCACGCCTGGACAGATCATGTCGGCGGTCGCCTGCGTCAACGAAGGCCATGCCGATCATGACGCCGATATCCGCGAATACATGAGCGGCAATCTGTGCCGCTGCGCGGCCTACCCCAACATCGTCGACGCCGTGAAACAGGCCAGGCCTGTCATGAAAACAGCGAGCAAGGAGTGAACCATGCGCGCTTTTGCTTATGAAAAAGCGCCGAGCCTGGTCGGCGCCTTGCGCGCCGCCGGGCTTTCGGCGCGGGACGAGCACGCCGGCGTGAGTTATCTCGCCGGCGGCACGACACTGCTCGATCTCATGAAACTCGACGTCATGCAGCCACGAACCGTGATCGACATCAACGCGCTGGAAAATACGGCACATGGCAGGATCGAGGTCAGCCCAGATGGATTGCGCCTCGGCGCGCTGGTTCGCATGGCGGACGCGGCCGAGCATGCTGCGATCAAAGACCAATATCCGATGATTGCGCAGTCGCTGAAGCTTGCCGCCAGCCAGCAACTCCGCAACATGGCGAGCCTCGGCGGCAATGTCTTACAACGCACGCGCTGCACCTATTTTCGCGACGTTTCCTACGCCGCCTGCAACAAGCGCGATCCCGGTTCCGGCTGCGCCGCGATGAGCGGCGTCAACCGCCCCCATGCCGTCCTCGGCACCAGCGACAACTGCATCGCGACCTATCCGGGGGATTTCGGCCAGGCCCTGATTGCGCTCGATGCGGCGGTCGAGATCGCCGCTTCCGGCGGCAGCCGTATGATCCCGTTCGCAACCCTCCATCGCAAACCTGGCGACACGCCGGATCAGGAGACCATACTGGAGCGGGGCGATTTGATCGTGTCCTTTCTGATCCCTGCCGCGCCTTGGACTCGTCGCTCGCTTTATTTGAAGGTGCGTGACCGCCAATCCTATGAATTCGCGCTGGCGTCCGCGGCAGTCGCTCTCGATATGCAAAATGACACCGTGCGCAACGCCCGCATCGCGCTCGGCGGCGTCGCCACGGTACCGTGGCGCGCCACCACAGCCGAAGCCGCGCTCACCGGCAAATCACTCGAGGACGCAAACATAACAGCGGCGGCTGATGCCGCTTTTGTCGGCGCCAAGGGTTACGGCCAAAACGACTTCAAGATCGAGCTTGGCAAAAGGACTTTGGGCCGGGCACTGCGACAAGTGGCGGCTCTGGAGATTTGATATGGCAAACGCGGCTGCACCCGTTCCGAAAGCAAATATGGGCGCGCCGGTGCCGCGCCTCGATGCGCGGCTGAAAGTCACCGGTGAAGCGCGCTATCCGGCCGATATGCCGGTCGCCAATCCGGCCTATGCGGTTCTGGTGACGAGCGCGGTTGCCAAGGGACGGATCGAACAACTCGATCTGGATGGTGCGCGCGCCGTGCCCGGCGTTCTCGATATTTTGACCCACGACAACACGAGCGAACTGAAGCAGGTAAAGTTCGGTGGCGGTTGCTCGACCTCGATACAGGATTTGGGTCCCGACATCCGTCATGCCGGGCAAATCGTCGCCGTCGTCGTTGCGGACAGCTTCGAAGCTGCAACCGAGGCCGCCCGTAGCGTCAAAGTCAGCTATGCCGAGCAGAAGCCGTCCGCGACGTTTGGTTCGGAAGGCCTGACAGCTCAAGATGCCACGAAAGTCTCGGCGCAGCATAAGCATCTGCCCCAAGCAGGCGATGCCGCTGCTGCCATAGCTGGCGCTGACGTCACAATCGAAGCCGAGTATGAGACCCCGACGCAACATCACAACCCGATCGAGTTGTTCGCGACGACATGCGTCTGGACCGGCGATAACCTGACCGTTTATGAGCCCAGCCAATTCGTTTACGGTTTGAAGAACGGCGTCGCCCAGCGTCTCGGCATCGAACCTGAAAAAATCCATGTCGCCAGTCATTATGTCGGCGGAGCATTTGGCTCCAAGGGCGTGATGACGCCCCGCACCGCCCTCATCGCGTTGGCCGCAAAAAGGCTCAATCGGCCTGTGAAGCTCGTCGCGACACGCGATCAAGGCTTCACGATTGCGACTTATCGCGCCGAAACGCGCCACCACATTCGCCTTGGCGCGCGCCGCGACGGCACGCTTGTCGGTTACAGTCACGAAGGCTGGGAGATCACCTCCCGGCCAGACCCGTACGTTGTCGCCGGCGTCGAAGATAGCGCGCAGCTATATGCTTTTGGGGCGATCGCGACCAAGGTCAATGTGGTCCATGCGGATCGGAACACACCGGGCTTCATGCGTTCTCCACCAGTGGTGCCCTATATCTATGCGCTCGAGAGCGCCATGGATGAAATGGCGATCAAGCTCGGCATGGATCCGGTGGAGTTTCGCCGCGTCAATGACACCTTGACGAGCCCAGTCGACGGCAAGCCATATTCAAGCCGCTCGCTGATGAAGTGTTATGACCAAGCCAGCGACGCGTTCGGCTGGAAACAACGCAACGCCACGCCCGGCACTATGCGCGACGGTGACTGGCTCGTTGGCTGGGGTTGCGCGACCGCTCTCTATCCCACCCACATCGGACCTGCGGCGGCCCGGGTGCGTTTGATGCCGAACGGCGACGTGCGCGTGCAGATTGCGGCGCACGAAATCGGCAATGGTGTCTACACTGTTCTCGGCCAAATGGCGGCGGAGCGACTTGGCGTCGAGGTTTCATCAGTGACGGTCGAGGTCGGCGATTCGCGCCTGCCGCCCGCACCGGTTGCCGGAGGTTCCAACACGACCGCGAGCACCTGCAGCGCCGTGATGAAAACCTGCGATGCCATCCGCGCCAAACTTTTTCGTGCGGCAACAACCGCAAACGATGGGCCGCTTGCGGGGCGCGACGTCGACGCGCTGACGCTGGAGGCTGGAAAAGTTGCAGCGAGCGACGGGACCGGAGAAAGCCTCGGCGACGTTTTCAAACGTCTCGGCGTCAGCGCGGTCGAGGAATATTCTGAATTTGTCCCCGAAGGCCTGCCGCCGCAGGCCATCAGCGATCTCTATGCCGGAAAATTGACGATGACCGGCGGCCCGCATGGCAAAAAACTGATGTACGCCACGGGCGCCGAATTCGTGGAAGTGCGCATCAACGCTTTTACACGGGAAATTCGCGTGCCACGTGTCGTCGGTGCCTTCGCGGCCGGCCGGCTAATGAATACCCGTACGGTGCACAGCCAGTTGATGGGTGGCATGATTTGGGGCATCAGTTCGGCGCTGCATGAGGCCACCGAGATCGATTTGCCGCGTGCGCGTTACGTCAATGACAATCTGGCTGATTATATGGTGCCGGTGAACGCGGACGTGAATCAGATCGAAGTCATTCTGGTGTCAGAAGTCGATCACGATGTAAACCCAGCCGGGGTCAAAGGCCTGGGCGAGCTTGCCAATGTCGGCACAGCCGCGGCGATCGCGAATGCGGTCTATCATGCGACCGGAAAGCGGATTCGCAAATTGCCAATTCGTATTGAGAATTTGCTGTCCGTTTAAGTCGCCTAATTGAGCCAGTAAAACACACGCATCGGCGCCGTGTCCGCATCATCATTGAATAACTAATTGTGGTGTGGCGACGTCGTTTGTAACCAATGCCACACTGGGCATTGACGCTCGTAATCGGCTGCGCTCAGGCAACGAGCGGACGATCATCCACCGCCGGTAAGTTGAAAACGGTGCGTGGAGAACTGTCCGCTCGGTGCTCTGAGTGAGGCACGCTCCAAGCCTGTTGGGCCCAGCGACCCCGAAGCTACGTTAAATCTTCCCATGAGAACAAGGATTAGAATGATCACGATAACCAACCCCAAGCCGCCGCCGCCGTAGTAGCCGGTCCCGTAAAACGGTCCGCCGCCGATACCGCCCAATCCGCCAAGGAGAATAAGGACCAATATGATAAGAATGATCGTACCAATCGACATGGTCGTTTCCTTTCAACTGCCGCTTTTAGCGAAGTACCCCAGCCGATGACGCCAGCAATCAGGCCCCGGCCGACGGGAAGAACGACGTACCGGTGAAAAAGTTCCAAAAATATCGTTTTGGGAACCAAGCGCCTCCATAGCGGTGCGATACGCCAGATCGAATAGACGAGAGCAAAAATACCTCCGCCATCAGGGACCAATCGAGGCATTCATGCGTTTACGCACGTGTGAATAACCAAAACAGAGGTCAACCCCTATGAAACGTTTAATCGTCTTAACTGCCGGCGCTTTGATCGCCAGCACCGCTGCTTTCGCGCAACCGATGGCGAGCGGCCACGCCGATATGATGACCAGCGTCCCAGCCAGTAGCAAGACAGTGACCGACTGGTACAAGCAGGACGTGTACGACACCTCCAATAACAAGATTGGCGAGGTCAACGACGTCCTCGTGAATTCTGACGGTCAGGTCAACGCTTTGATCGTCGGCGTTGGCGGCTTTCTTGGCGCCGGCGAGAAGGACGTTGCTGTCAACTTCAACGCCATCAAGCAAATAATGAAAGATAACAAGAATTATCTGACGATGGACACGACGAAAGACGCTCTCAAGTCGGCGCCAGGGTTCAAGTACGACAGCAATAAGACTGCCTGGGTGCCGGACAACACCTCCAACAAGTAACCGATTTATCTCAGTACTGACTGTCAACTGACAGCCTGATGACCGTCGAAAAGCTTCGGCCCGCGCGCCGAAGCTTTTCGACTTTCTGGACCGCGGCGTTATCACCTCATCGCAATTCGGATGTTCCACGCGTCAAATTAGCGGCCGCACCGAAATCTCTTCATCGAAATACTGGGCGATGCGTTGAAGCGCGCGCGGGTTGGTCAACGTCATGAGACCATTCGAACGCGTAAACATGCCCAATCGGCGCAGCCGCGCCAAGGTCTTATTGGTGTGCACGAGAGACAGGCCGAGAGCATCGGCGATATGCTGTTGCGTCAAGGGAAAGACGAATGTCCCCTCGGAAACAAGTCCGAGCGCGTTGGCGCGCTTATAAAGCAGGATGATCAGCGCGGCGACCCGTTCCTCTGCCCTGCGACGTCCGACGCTCGTCAAATTTTCGTCGACGTAGCCCTCTTCGCGGGATCCGAGCCAGGCGATGTCAAAAGCAAGGCCCGGCATCCGCTCGAAAAGAGCCCAAACCTTGCGGCGCGGCATCAGACAAAGCTGCACATCCGTGAGGGCCTCTATTCCGTACTGCGCCGCCTGGAACATGGCAGCCTGCAGGCCGAGCAGATCGCCTGGAAGCAGAAAATTCAAAATCTGCCGCCTGCCGTCTGCCAAGGTCTTGAAGCGGAATGCCCAGCCTGCGTACAGCGTATAGAGTTCTGGGCTGTCATCGCCGGCGTGGATAATCTCAGCACCGGCGGGCAGCACGACATGATCGCGCTTGATATCGTTGATGGCTATGAGTTCGTCGTGTGTGATGGGTTTGAACAATCCACACGCCCGTAATGCGCATTCGAGGCAGGTCACTGACATACAGCGCTCCAGAAACGGCCATCGGCACATAACGAAACGTCAAGCGGACAGCTAAACCCTAAAATAAGCCATTGCGGGAGCTGAAATATTCTTTGCGTGCTAATAGCGCAGCGTTAAGCGGCCAGCGGGACAGTTTCACACAATCGTCGCGCAATCTATGTCTTTTGACATAAATTTTCATATGCGATGTAAGATAGAGTGCCGCGCTGCGAATCTGCCATTGCGGCATTCCATTGTGCGGGGCCCGCGGGAAACGGCACGATTACCATCATGTTGACCGCTCGGAAGGATTTCCATCGACGAAAAGGCGCGATTGCGCCGCCGCGGCAGCCAGTTTCGTGCGCCCCCCACTGACCGATCCGAAGCCTCTCGCTTCGCTCAACCGAAGCCTTATCGTCACGACTGCGCTCGCCGCTTTGATCGTTGCCGCGATCTTTTGGCTGGAAGCGCAGAATAAGAGCGATGACGCGTGGGTGCTTCACTCATTGCAGGTGCGCGATCAGTTGACGCGCGTACTGAGCCTGGTGCAGAGCGCGGAAACCGGCCAACGCGGTTACTTGCTCACCGGTCGCAACGCCTACCTGGCCCCATACAACACCGCCAATGTGCAACTGTCGCCGATGCTCGACCATCTGCAGCAGACACTCAGTGACGAACCGAAACAGCAGAATGCAATCGGCCAGCTTCGCCAACTGATCACCAGCAAGCTGAGTGAGCTGACCTCCACCCTGGCCGCGCGCGAGTCAGGCCGCAATGATACGGCCCTGGCGATCATCAACAATGACGACGGGCTACGGCTGATGACGGAAATCCGCCAACGCGTCACGTCGATGCAAGCGGCTGAAGATCAACAGTTGACGGGCCGCCAGTCGATGGCGGCCCGTTCCGGTATCCTGCTTCAAGCCGGCGTTGCCGCCGCGTTCGTGCTGATTTGCATTCTTGGCGTTTTGATCGCGCGTTACACCCGCGGTTCGCTGGGCGAGATCGCGTCAGCCCGCGACCAACTCTTGCTGTCGCACCAGGAACTCGTCGCGCAGATCGCTCGTCGCGAGCAGGTCGAGAGCCAGCTCCGCCAATCGCAGAAAATGGAAGCGATCGGCCAGCTCACCGGCGGCATCGCTCACGACTTTAACAACATGCTGGGCGTGATCATGGGTGCGCACGATCTCATCTTGCGGCGCATCAAGAAGGGCGACTTCGCCATCGGACGTTTTCTCGAAGCGGCGACGAATGCAACGGAGCGGGCGGCCGCCCTCACGCAACGGTTGCTTGCCTTTGCGCGCCAGCAACCATTGGCGCCGCAGCCGGTCGACGCCAATAAAATGATCATCAACATGTCGGATCTCCTGCATTCGACATTGGGCGAGCATATTCAGATCGAGACCGTGGCAGCGGCAGGATTATGGACGATCAGCGCCGACGTGCAGCAGCTCGAAAGCGCCGTCCTCAACGTTGCCATCAACGCGCGCGACGCCATGCCGGACGGCGGCAAGCTGACGATCGAAACCGCGAATGCGCATTTGGATGATGCATATTGCAAGCAGAATCCGGAGATCGAGCCCGGGCAGTTCGCAATGATCGCTATCAGCGACACCGGCACCGGCATGGCGCCGGACGTGGCTGCCCGCGTATTCGATCCGTTTTTCACCACCAAGCCTGCCGGCAAGGGAACCGGACTCGGTTTGAGTCAGGTGTACGGCTTCGTCAAGCAATCGCGCGGTCATATCAAAGTCTATTCCGAGCTTGGCGCCGGCACGACCATCAAGATCTATTTGCCCCGGCTCGTCGGCGACGCCAACGAGATCAAACGAACGGCCGCCGAGCCGATTCGCACCGGCGACCGCAGCGAACTCATCCTCGTCGTCGAGGACGATTCACTGATGCGCCGCCTCACGACCGAGGCGCTTCACGAGCTCGGCTACACAGTCTTCGAGAGCGAGAATGCCACGAACGCACTGGCCATTCTGGACCGCGAGACGGAGATCAAGCTGTTGTTCACGGACGTGGTGATGCCGGATCTCAACGGCAAAAAGCTTGCCGATGAGGCGCTGCATCGGCGTCCCCACCTCAAGGTGATATTCACGACCGGCTATACCGCCAACGCAGTGGTCCACGGCGGGGTGCTGGACCCCAGGGTCAATTTTATCAGCAAGCCATTCTCGCTCGATCAGCTCGCCGCCAAAGTGCGAGCTGTCCTGGATGAATGAGCGGCGCGATCAGTCTCGACGGTCGTTACCCTGTGTCCAACCGAGCGGGTCTTCGCCAAAACGGTTGCTGCCGCAATGACCCGGAATAAAGCCGAGGATGATCGCGACCAGCCAAAAAATTGGCAGCCACCAAGCCGATAAGTTTATGTCATGCAACCGCTTGACCGAGATGGCGGCGAGCGGCCACAGCGCAATGACAGTGACGACCAGCCTCGGCAACAACAGCGCGAACAGCAACTCGTCCTCGGCCCACGGATGATCCGGCGGCTTGAAATAATAGAGGCTGAGATCCTCCAGCGGACGCTGCAACAAGAGCAGGACGATAATCATTCCAGCATAGCCGAGCCAAAACTCCTGGCGGCTGATGCGTCCTTTGAAGGATAAAAAATACCAGGAGAAATTGAAGTTCATTTTGCTACAGAGCGCCAGCTTCGGACACGAAGACGAGACGCCGTCCGGCTAAGCGTCTCAATCCTTGTTTGGAAGCATCAGGTTGAGCAGAACAGCCATGACGGTTCCGACAACGATGCCGTCGGACGCCAGGATGCGCAGCGAAGGCGCGAGCCTGTCGAATACACCCGGCGGCGCGAAATCCACCGCCATGGCGAGCCCCAGCGAGGCTGCCAGCAGCAGAAGGTCGCGCTGGCTTTTCATGCTGTCGGCCAGAATGCCGGCGCCGACCGCAGCGATCATGCCGAACATGAAGATGAGCGTACCGCCGAGGACGAACGGCGGAACGATGGCGATCACGGCTCCGACCTTCGGCACCAGCGCCATCACGATGAGAATGGCACCGGCCACGGCGACGACGAACCGGCTGCCGACGCCCGTGAGCGAAACCGCGCCGACATTTTGATCGTAGGAGATCAGCGGCACGCCGCCGAACAGCGCCGCGATGGCCGAGCCCAGGCCGTCCGCGGCGACGGCGCCGCGAACCCGCCGTTCCGTGCCATCGACCCCGAGCATCTTGCAGAGCGCGAGCGTGATGCTCATGGTGTAGATGGCTGCCACCAGATGATAGACGATCACAATGATCAACCCGGACGTTTCCGGCCACACGAACCAGCCATAAGGCGCGATTGTCGGCAACCTGAACCACGCGGCGTTGGTTACGATCGCGAAATTGGCGAGGCCAAGCGGTATCGAAATCAGATAAAGGCAGACCAGCGCTATAAAGACCGACAATGCGCGCACAAAACCTCTGGTCAGACGATTAATGGCCAGGATCAGCACGATGCTGCCGATGACCAGAGCGAATGACATGGGATTACCGGCATACGGCGTGTTGACGCCAGCCGCGATATTGACCGCGATGCGGATCAGCGTAATGCCGGTAATGATCAGAAGAATGCCGACGACGACAGGCGGAAACAGCGCGCGCAATTTACCGAGAATCGGGCTCACGACGAAGAGCACCACACCACCGATCAGCATCGCCGTCGACGCTCCGGCGAGGCTCGACGCTTTAGCCATGGCGACAACCGGGCCGATATAAACCGCATAAGCGCCGAGGATGATCGGCAGCCGCGCACCCACGAAGCCAAGACCAAGCGCGGAAATGATGGTGCCGATACCGCAGCCCAGCATGACGCCGGTGATCATCGTGGCTCGCAAGTCCGGCGAAAGATTCAGCAGTTGGCCAATCACCAACGGCGATGCGATCATCGCCGTGAACATCACCAACACGTGCTGCAATCCGAACAGCACCGCGGGAATGGGGCCGGGCTTGTCTTCGAGCCCATAACGCAATTCCAAAATGGAGACGCCGGCGCGTGTGCCTTCACCAGCCAACGCCTGTCCGACCCGCTCCGCCGGTTCTACAGTCAACATGACAAACCCTCGTCCCCTGATCGGCCCCGCTCGTCGTGGCAGCCTGTCCAAAACCTTGGCGAGCCGATTATGGATGGCCAACGTTGGCGCACAAGGGACTTTTCGGCCGTATCGTGCGATCATCCGCCGGAACTCCAACCGAATGGAGAGCGCTGTGAAGAGGGCTGCGTTCATGATCGGCTTTCGCGCCATCGCACTCGCGTGCATCATGGCGGCCGCGTCGGCGACGAATGCGAGTTTCGCGGATGCGTACCCGTCGAAACCAATCCGCTTCATCCTGCCACAGCCAGCCGGTGGGGCTGTCGATCTCATCGCCCGTGCTATCGGCGAACGCATGGCCGATCAGATGGGACAACCCGTTGTCGTCGAAAATATGCCGGGAGCGAACGGCAGCCTTGCCGCCGAACAGGTCGCGCGCGCCGAGCCTGATGGCTATACGTTGCTCTTCGCGGTCGACAGCAATCTCGTGATCAACCCGTACTTGTACAGCAACCTGAATTATGACCCGTTTCGCGACTTTGCACCGATCAGTATCGTCGCCAGGCTGAACATGGTGATGGTCGCCAATCCAAAAGTCGAAGCCAATAGCGTGCGCGATTTGATCGCATTCGCGAAGGCTCATCCCGGCAAGCTCAACTACGCGTCGATCGGGATGGGGACGTCGTCCCATATGGGCATGGAAATGTTCAAACTCATGACCGGCACCGACATCACACTCGTGACCTATCGGGGCACCGCGCAGGCGATGACCGACGTCGTCGCCGGCGTTGTCGAGATGATGTTCACCGGACCGCCCTCCGCCATGGCCATGTCGGAAGCCGGCAAGCTTAATCTTCTCGCCTACACCGCGCCGGAGCGATCGCCGCTGATGCCGCAAGTGCCGACGATGTCGGAGGCCGGCGTCCCCGGCTTCGACCTTGCCAGTTGGTTCGGCCTGTTGGCGCCGGCCAAAACGCCGAAGCCGATCGTCGATCGGCTTGCGGCAGAGGTACACACGGCGGCCAACGACCCACGTTTCAGCAAGCGCATTGTCGCACAGGGGCTGACTGTTGTCGGCGGCACCCCTGCGGCCATGCTGCAAACAATGCATGCGGACACCGAGAAATGGGGCAACCTGATCAAGGCAACGGGCATCAAGATTTAGAATTAAAATTCGCGGCACGAGCTCGCTGTTCGCGATTCCTTCTTTCCAACAGGATTTCAATAGGAGTGACGGATAATGGCGCAAGGCATCACCGGCTGGCGGCTGCATGTTGGCGTGATCTGGCCGACACCGGTGCCGCCGCGGCCGGTCCGCGAATGGTATGAGGTGGTGCCGGAAGGCGTCGATATGACCGCAGTCTCTCTGACCATCACGCAGTTGACGGACGACAACATGGAGGAAGCGGTGAACGCGGCAGAACGTGCCGCGCACCAATTGTCGAACTTCGATGTGGACGTCATCTTCCAGTCCGGCGTTCCTCCTGTGGTCGCCCACGGCCAGGGTTTTCATCGCGAATTCGAGGAACGGATGTCGAAAGCCGCCGGCCTACCGGTCATTTCCGACATGGGTGCGGTGCTCGACGCGATGCATTCGCGCGATATCAAGACGGTTGCGATGGCGACGCCGTTTCGTCAATTCATCAACGACCGTCTGGTCACTTATCTCAAATCGGAAGCGGTCGAGATCACGCACAACCGGGCGCTCGGCATCGAGCGCAACACCGAGATCAGGCGGCTGCCGATTCCAGTCGAATACCACACTGCCCGCAAAACTTTTCTCGAAGCGCCGGAAAAGCCGGACGCGCTCTATATCCCGTGCGGCGGTTGGGGCAGCATGCACAATATTGACTTGCTGGAGCGCGATCTCGATACCACGGTCATCACCTGGCAGAACGTAATGATCTGGAGCACGATGAAGCGCGGCAAGGTCAAAGGACCGATCAAAGGTTTCGGCAAGCTGCTGGCCTCGTTGTGATCTGCATTACGAGGCTCTTCCCGGATATGTTGAACGGCCAGTAGGTCGTCGAAATAAAAGTGCGCATGGCCGTCACGCCGTCTTTGCCACCTTGAGGCCAAGCTCCGCAATTGTTTGTTCGCGCATGATGAATTTTTGAATCTTGCCGGTGACCGTCATCGGGAACGCGTCGACGAACTTGACGTAGCGCGGCATCTTGTAATGGGCGATCTGATCGCGGCAGAACGCCTTGATGTCCTCTTCGCTGGCGTTTTCACCGGCGCGCAGCTTGACCCAGGCGCAGAGCTCTTCGCCGTAGCGATCGTCGGGCACGCCGATGACCTGGACATCCTGCACCTTCGGATGCCGGTAAAGGAACTCCTCGATCTCGCGCGGATAAACGTTCTCACCGCCGCGGATCACCATGTCCTTAATGCGGCCAACGATATTGCAATAGCCTTCGGCGTCGATGGTGGCGAGGTCTCCGGTGTGCATCCAGCGCGCCGCGTCGATCGCCTCGCGCGTGCGCGCCTCATCGCCCCAATAGCCGAGCATCACCGAATAGCCGCGAGTGAGAAGCTCTCCCGGCGTGCCACGCGGCACGATGCGGCCGTTCAGATCGACGATCTTCACTTCGAGATGCGGCTGGATGCGGCCGACGGTCGACACGCGCCGCTCCAGCGGATCCTCGGTCGAGCTTTGGAAGCTCACCGGGCTGGTCTCGGTCATGCCGTAGGCGATCGTGATCTCCGACAGGTTCATCTTGGCGACGGAGCGCTTCATGACCTCGATCGGGACATGGCGAGCCCGCCATGATGCCGGTGCGCAGCGACGAAAGATCGAAGCGGGCGAATTCCGGATGGTCGAGCTGGGCGATGAACATCGTCGGCACGCCGTGAAGCGCGGTGCAGCGTTCCTCGGCCACGGTCTCGAGCGTTGCGAGCGGATCAAACCCTTCGCCCGGAAACACCATGCAGGCGCCGTGAGTGACGGCGGCAAGATTGCCCAAGACCATGCCGAAGCAATGATAGAGCGGCACCGGGATGCAAAGCCGATCTTCCGGCGTGAGCTGCATCGCCTCGCCGATGAAGAAACCGTTGTTGAGGATATTGTGATGCGAGAGCGTCGCGCCTTTGGGAAAGCCCGTCGTCCCAGACGTGAACTGGATGTTGATCGGATCGTCGAATTGGAACTGCGGTGCAAGCTCCGCGATGCGTTGTGCTTCCGCCGCGCCGACGCGCGCGATGATTTCTGAAAAGCGGAATGTGCCGGGGTGCCAGCCCTCGCCGAGGAGTACGACTGAACGCAATTCCGGCAAGCGCGCCGCTTGGAGCGCGCCGGGCTTTGCTTTGCCGAGCTCGGGGGCAAGCTCGCGCAGCATGCCGATATAGTCCGAGGTCTTGAAACGCTCGGCCAGAATGAGCGCCTTGCAGCCGACTTTATTGAGCGCGTATTCGAGCTCGGCGACCCGATAGGACGGATTGATATTGACGAGGATCAGCCCGGCTTTTGCCGTGGCAAATTGCGTCAGCACCCATTCGCTGTTATTGGGCGACCATATCCCGATGCGATCGCCGGGTTCGAGGCCGAGCGTGAGCAGGCCGGCGGCAAGCTTATCGACCGCCTGACGTAATTCGCCGTAGCTGAGCCGCACATTCTGATGGCGCACGATGAGCGCTGGCCGGTTTGTCCATTTGGCGCAGGCGGCATCGAAGAACTGCCCAATGGTCTCGCCGAGAAGCGGCACATCGCTCGCCCCATGGACGTAACTGAGCTCGCCCTGCGCCATCGCCATTTCCTCCCGATTTGGCCGGCAATCATAGGAGAAAACACGCCGAGCGGAAACAGCAGGCGTAGTTTAGACGGCGCTCTCGGAACGGCTCGCCGATTTGGACTTTGCCCAATAGTCCGGGGCCGCCTTCGCCGCCGCCAAGCTTTCGGCATCTTCGAAGCCCGGTGCCATCGAGGCGGACGTGCTGGCCATCACGACATGATGTTCGATATTGAGAAGCCGCAGCCAACTCTGTTGACCGAGCGTGAGCCCGATCATGCAGCCAAGCTCGACCAACTCCGGCTCCTTGAACTGCCGATGCATACGATCCCAGAACGCATCGTCAGTGTTGAGATGCCAGACAATCGCCTCGGCATAAGCCAGCGCCGTCTTTTGCCGCTCGCTGTATTGCGTCGATTTCTCGAAGTTCAGCAGATCCATAACGTGATCTTCGATGAGCGCGCCGCTGGTCGTCGCCTTCACCGACCGCTGATTGCCGCAGTATTCGCACTGCACCGAGCGTGAGACATAAAGCCGGCACAGTTCCTTGATCGCGTGATCCAATACGCCATTGCGAAAAATATTGTTCCAGGAGTCGGCAAAGAACCAGAAGCAGGCAGGCACATGGGCGCGGATCGCCGTGCTCTCAGGACGCGGCGTCCCTTCGCGCTCGCAGCGTTCCATCTCCGCGCGCATTTTGGCGTCCATTTTTTCGAGCGGGACGTAGCTGATTTGTTGCTGGGCCATTACCGTTTCCTTGCCTTCCTCTTTAATATCTTGGGCCTGAATGTCTTGGGCCTGTTACGCCGACCGGACGTTTGCCGCGGCAGAGCAGTCCCTGCCAAGGGGCGTCTTCGACACTGACCTTATATTCCGCCATCGTGCCGTCGGCTTCAATGCCGCGACAGCCGCGCCCGGCAGAATAAGAACAAAACCGAAACACGGAACGGACTGCTTTAGTGTATGTTTGTCCATCGTTCCGTGTGTTCCCATAGTCCCCGTGTGAAGGAGTAATTGTCGTGGCACCGCGTGCGTATTGGAAAGGCTACCTGAAGCTCTCCCTCGTCTCGTGCCCTATCTCTTTGTTCCCGGCGACATCGGGACGGGAGAAAATCAGCTTCCACCAGCTCAACAAGAACACCGGAAATCGCATCCGATACCGCAAGGTCGATTCGGAGACCGGCGATGATGTCGAGGCTGCGGACATCATCAAAGGTTACGAGGTCGGCAAGGGCGAATATATCGAGCTGCAACCGGAAGAACTCGAAGCGGTCGCGCTGGACAGCAAGCGCACCATCGAGATCGAGCAGTTTGTTCCAAAAGGCGACATCGACGAGCTTTATATGGCCGATCCTTATTACATCGTGCCTGACGGCGAAGTCGGCGAACAGGCCTTTGCCGTCATTCGCGAAGCGATCCGCAAGGAAGGCATGGTCGCACTCGGCAAGATCGTATTCACGTCACGCGAGCATATCGTTGCGCTCGAAGCGCGCGGCAAAGGCTTGATGGGCATGACCTTGCGCTATCCCTACGAGGTGCGCGACGAGGCGGACTACTTCGATGATATCGAGGATGAAAAAGTCCCCAAAGACATGCTCGATCTCGCCATGCACATCGTCGAGACAAAGCGAGGAAAATTTCAGCCCGAGAAATTCCAGGATCAATATGAAGACGCTCTGAAGGAGCTGCTGCGCCGGAAGCAGAAAGGCGAAAAGATCGAACGGCCGAAGGAGAAAGAGTCTTCCAACGTCATCGATCTCATGGATGCTCTGCGCAAGAGCGTGAAGTCCGATCGCGGCAGCACGCCGCGCAGCGCGCCGCAAAAGTCAACCCGCCGCCGGCCGGCCAAGGCCCGCTCGAACACGCGTCACCGCAAGGCAAGCTGAGACTTCTAGCGCTTGCGCCGCAGCCTTGGCTTGCGTGTCAGCGGGATGACCTTGGCGGTCACCCCGGCGCTTTTGCGCAACGCGGCGCGCAGATCGACCGGGCGGCCGTGCTTTTTCAACAGATCGGCAAACGCCTCGTCGGCGAGCTCTTGAAACGTCATCATGCGATCGCGCGCGAGCAGATCGAGCGCGATCCAGCTTTCGTTATCGACCTGCACGCGCTTGCCAGGCATCGCGGCGTTCCTCCATTTGTGTTGCGGCTATCATAACGCGAATGCGTGTCTTTCTCTATTTGATGCCGCGCACATTTGACATGGTATCATGTCACTTTAGACTGATCTTCCAATGCAACGCTCCGCAAAACGCGGTGTCGCCTATTCGCCCTCGGGGAGTGAAGATGACCGGTCTTCGTGCTATTTGCCGCGCTGCCACGGCCGTCGTTCTCGTTTGCATCGCCTGGAGCGCCAGCGCCCAGCAGCAATACCCGACGCGGCCGATGACGATGGTCATACCTTTTGCCGCGGGCGGCCCCACCGACATCCTCGGCCGAATCCTGGCTCAATCTATGAGTCAGTCGCTCGGCCAGCAGGTCATCGTTGAAGACACAACCGGCGCCGGCGGCACGATCGGCTCGACGCGCGTCGCCCGAGCGGCGCCCGACGGCTACATGATGGTGATGGGCAACCTCGGCACGCATGCAGCCAGTCTCGGAATTTATAAAAGTCTGCCGTACGATCCCCGGACGGATTTCGAGCCGGTGATCCTCGTCGCCAGCACGCCCATGGTGCTGGTGACGCGCAAGACTCTGGCGGTTCACACCCTCAAGGAGGTCATCGCGTATGCCAAGGCGAACAAAGGCAAGGCGACCATGGGCAGCGCCGGCGTCGGGTCAATTTCGCATTTGACGCTATTGTTGTTCAATCACCTGACGGGTGCGGACTTGATCCATGTCCCGTATCGCGGCCTTTCGGAGGCCACCAACGATCTGCTTGGGGGACAGATCGACACGTTGTTTGATCAGGTCGTCACTGCGACACCTCATATCGTCAATAATACCGAGAATCCGATAGTGGTCACGATCCCAACGCGCTCGCCATCGCTACCCGACGTGCCGTCTTCGACCGAGGCCGGCTTACCCGAGCTGCAAACCGTCGCGTGGACAGCGCTGTTCGTTCCCAAAGGCACTCCAAAATTCGTCATCGACCGCCTCAACGCCGCCGTTCAAAAAGCCATGGTGGATCCGACCATCGCCAAGCGACTCGCGGAGATCGGCGCCGACGTCCCAGCACCAGACCAAAGGACCCCGGACGCGCTTCGACACCTCGTCAATGCGGAGGTTGATAAGTGGGTACCGTTGATCAAGGCCGCCGGGATAGCGGCTCAGTAAGTCAAAGCCGGCGTCGTTCCATCAAATAACTTCCTCGGTCTTATCATCAGTCTCGCCGTAGCGGCGCAGCGTCGCCGACCTGGTGCCGGCGTAAAGCTTATCGAGACCGGGCGCGATCTTGGCGTTCTCGCGCTCGAACAAACTGTTGCCGGCGAGATCGCTCTCGACCAGAAACGGTCCGAATTTTTCAACGTCGAGCACCCAGACGGCTTGCGCCAAGCCCAGTTCCGCCAGCCAATAAACGCTCGCCACCCGCTTGATGCCGCGCCCCAAGAGCGCGCCCGTGCCGTACCCAACTGTCGTGAGATAGACGGCGTTGTTGGGGACAAAAGACTCGCGATAGGTGTGCGACGTCATTCCGCCTTTGCCGATGATGATGTTGCAGCCGGAAAGCTGGAACCAGCCGTCGAGCCACTTCGCAAAGCGAAACGAGGCGGTCGCGGTGACGGCGCCGACGGTATGGCTGCCGTCGGGATTGATGTTTGCGGCCGGGGAACAATGAAAATTGGTGATGCCGAGCGCGTCCTTCCCAGCCGGCATGCCAACGCCATCTTCGATCGCGCGCTTGTAAACGCCTTCACGCGCCGTGAAGACCCTGCCGGTGAGATAGGCGACCGAGCCGATCTCCAATGTCCGAAGATCGCCGGTGCGCGCCGGCAGATCGAGATGAACCGTTTTAAGCTCTGCCATGATCTATTCCGCCGCCTCGGCCGCTTCAGTTCCCCATTCCACAGTGGAGCGTCGCATGTAGTCCGTGAACCACATCGGATCGGTACGAAACTGCGCTTTGCCGTCCGACGAAATTCGCGCGCAAGCGCGCCGCGACGACAGACAGAACATATGCACCGACATCGGCATGCCGCCGGTATGGCAATAGCCGACCTCGATATGACAATCGATCACCATCGAAGAGCCGATGAAGCCCATGGCGCCCATGCCGATGCTGTTGCCGATCTCCTTGAATTCTTCCTCCAGCGCGGCGATCCGCGGATCGGGATTGCGCGAACCGACGACACGCAGGCAGGACGCTTGCTTGCCCAAAACCATGCTGGTGTCTTTCGAACCGCCGAGGCCGACGCCGACGATCGCCGGCTGGCAGGCGAGCCCCCGCTTGCCGAACCCGATCAGGGTGTCGAGATAAAACCGCTTGATGCCCTCGATGCCGTCGCCGGGAAACAGCATGCGGTAGTCCGAGCCGAACAGGCCGCCTTTGTGCACGGTGGTGAGTTCGATCCAGTCGGCATCGGGATGAAAAGAATACTCGATTTCCGGCGCGCCGATGCCGACATTATTATTGTGGTCGGTGCGCCATAGCGGATGCACGCGGTTGGGACGCAACGGCACGGTCGTGGTCGCGTGCGCAGTGGCGCGGCGCAACGCGGCCTCCAGCGCCACCGGGCCGCCTTCGACGCGCGCCTCATTGCCAATCTTGACGTACCAGCGCGGCAAACCGGTATCGCCGCACATCGCGCGGCGGTCCTCTTTGGCGGCTTCGTAATTCTCCAGCATCGCCTTGATAACGAACGCCGAGAGGTCGCCTTTTTCGGTATCGGCGCAGCGGCGCAAACCAGCGAGGTAGTCATCGGGAATCTCGATGGCGGCCTTCGCCATCAAGTCCTCGGCGATGCGCTGAACGTTTGAAAGCGGAATCATGTTCGCCTCTCGTCACTCGGCCGCCAACTGATCGCGCAATAATGTTTCGCCCGGTTTCACGTGGGTGAATTCAACCGGCCGTTCGCTGATCTCGATCCCGCCGGACGTCTGCCGCGCCACCGTGAACGTCGAGGTGGCGAGATCGCCGGGTTCCGGGAAGTCGGACCGGAAATGCGCGCCTCGTGAATTCTCGCGCCGCAGCGCCGCAAGCGCAATGACCCGGCTGATCTCGCATAACGAGCGCAGATTGAGCCAGTCGTGCCAAGTCAAATTGAAGTGACGATTGTCATCGGCAACGCCGGTCGCGAGCAGTTCCGCCTCGATCTGCTCGAGCCCCGCGATGCCGCGCTCGATCCCGGCCCGATCGCGCACGACGCCGACTTCGTCCCACATCATGTCGAGGAGCTTTTCCCGCAGCGCGTTGAGATCGCCAGGCTTGCGCGTGAAGGGATGCTGCGCGCGGGCCAGCTCCGCATCGAGAATCTGCGGATCGGGCGGCCGGTGGCCCCGGATGGGCGGCAATCCAGCTTCGGCATGACGTCGCCGGCAATGCCGCCGAACACGGTCGAGTTAGCGACGCCGTTGCCGCCGAGCCGGTTGGCGCCATGCATGCCGCTGGCGTCCTCGCCAGCGACGAACAGTCCGGGGCATTCGGTCGCGGTATCCACGCTCGCAGATCACGCCGCCCATGAAATAATGAGCGGTCGGCACCACTTCGACCAGGCCGCCGGCAAGATCGAAGCCGCAATCGCGGCAACGATCGACCATGCCCTTGAACTGCTTCGCCACATTCGCCGGTCCGAGGTGGCCCATCTTGATATAGACGCCGCCGTTCGGCGTGGTGCGCCCGGCCCGCATCTCGGCATAGATGGCGCGGCTGACGACGTCTCGCGTGGCGCGCTCGAGCTTTGCGTCGTAGTCGCCCATGAAGCGATGCATCGCGCCGTTGAGAAGATGTCCGCCCGAGCCGCGCAAGCCTTCTTCCAGCACGGTGCCGGTCATCCGCGTATCCGGCCCGGCCAGCAGACCGGTCGGATGGAACTGAACCATCTCCATGTCGCGCAGAGGCAGCCCGAGCGCGGAGCGCCATCGCCAAGCCGTCCATGCTCTTGTCGCCGGATGGCGTGTGATAGCGATACATGGTCGGGCCGCCGCCGGTCGCCAGCAGCACGGCTTGCGCGGCGACGAAGCGGAACTCGCCGCGTGCGCACGTCGATCAGCAGCACGCCGGCGATGCGCGCCGTCTGTCGCCGGGACCAGCGCGACGGCGCGATGCTCTTCGAGCCGGCGGATCGGCCGCGCCCACACCTGCTCCATCAGCCGATTGATGATCTCGATGCCGGTGAGATCGCCCTTGTGCACGGTGCGATCGAACGTCTGCCCGGCGAATGCTTTGCCGTGCAGCGTGCCATCCGGATTGCGGTCGAAGAAGCAACCGATCTCGTTTTCAAGCTCGCGCACGCGCTCGATCGCCGTGGTCACCAGCGTCCAGGCGAGTTCCTGGTGCGGCAGCCATTTGCCGCCCTCGATCGTGTCCATGAAATGGCGTTCGACCGAGTCGCCCGGATTGAGCGCGACGTTATAGCCGCCCTGCACCATGCGGGTGCAGCCGCATTTCCCGAGCAGGCCCTTGCTGACGATCGTGATGTCGAGATCGGGACTCGCTTTCTGCGCATGCAGCGCGGCAAACAGCCCGGCGCCGCCGGAGCCCAGGATCAAAATGTCGGTCTTGAGATGTTCGAGGGTCATGCAAGCCTCAGAACACGCGCACGAGAAAAATGAAAGCTATGACGGCCGACACCGCGGCCGCGATCGTCGCAAGCTGCTTCTGACCATCGCGCCAATCGAAGTTTTCGATCACCAGGAGCCGCAACCCGCCCAAGCAGATGGATGGTCAGCAGGAACACCAGTCCGCCCTCGGCGAATTTGACGAGCGGCTGGTCGCTCCAGCGCAGAAAACTGTCGAGCTTCGCGTCGCCCTCGATCGCGAGACCCAGCACTAAAAAGTGCACCGGCAGAAAAATCGCCAAGGCGAGCCCGGAAATCCGGTGCATCATGGCGGCGATCCACAGCACGCGCGTGCGATGGTTCATCCGCCGGGCGATCACGACAGCACCACTGCGGCAACGGCGCGGAAGCCGAGCACCGCCAACGCCAATCCGAACGCAACGGCGAACACCCCCGCGCCGCGGTCTCTGAGCGGCGACCACTCGGTCAGCGACATTGCGGACACCGATCGAAGCATGAATGGATGCCGCCGCAACAAACAGTCCCATAGAACGCCGCCCACGACGATGCTGCCGCGCGTGCGCGCAGAATATCCGCAGCCGTCAGCCCTTGGCGTGTGGCGTAGAAGATGACGGCGATATGGACGAGAACCAGCGGCACCATGAGCGCCGCGGTAGCGCGCTGCCAGACGATAGAGCCGCACATTCATGCCTTGATCTCGCCCTTGAGATAAGCCGCCATCGTGCGCCGCTTGAGGCCCGGCGATCGAGGCTGTTGGATTGAGCGTTTGCGGGCAAAACTCCTGGCAGGACTGATGCGAGTGGCAGGCATGGCAGCCGCCCGATGCTGCGACCGCTTGCAGGCGCGCGCTATTGCCGCGTCGCGCTCGTCGTTCACCAGCGTCCAGGCCCGCGATTGAGCGCCGCCGGGCCCATGTATTCGGAATTCCAACGCACCGTGTCACAGGCCGCGTAGCACACGCCGCAATTGATGCATTCGATGGCCGCGTCAACGGCCTTGCGCTTCGGGCTGTCCGGCCTGATCTGCTCGATGTCGTCGTGCCGTGTCTTCGACGGCGCAAAGCTCCCCCTTGGCCTCGCTGCCACTTCTCAAAGAAACGCTCCATGTCGGTGGCAAGGTCCTTGATAACCGGCAAGTTCTCGAGCGGGCCGATCTCGAGGCGGCCGCCGCCGGCAACCTTCGATACGTGCGTGCGGCAGGTCCAACGCGGCTGGCCGTTGACCGTCATGGCGCAGGAGCCGCACACGCCGACCCGGCAGGCGAACCGATAAGACAGCGTCGGATCGATGTGGCGCTGCACGAAAGTCACCACGTCGAGCACGGTCTGGCTTGCCCGCTGCGGCACGGCGTAATTCTCGTAGCGGCCCTCGCGGGCCACCGCGCCAAAGCGAGACCGACAAATCCGCAACTCATTGTTCCTGGGTTCCTCGAGCAGCATTTGGCGCGGTGGCCGTTTTGTCCACTCTACCAAGCACCGGCCCGTACAACAAGCTAATGTCGGCCGCCCGTTCGATCGGATGACAATAAGGTTCGCGGCATAGACTGACCGGCAAATGCCGACGCCTTCGGGCTGAACGGCAGTCAGGGAGGCATTCGATGATCAAGTCACGCCCTGGCGACCGCTAGCGTTTCGCGCCGCAAGTTCATGAGCGGCACCGCCGCTGCCGGCGCCGCGCTCGCCTCGAACATGGCCGCGCCTGCCATCCTGGCGCAGACCCGGGCACCGATCAAGCTCGGCAATCTCAACACCTACACCGGCGGCCTGGCCTATGCCGGCGAGGACAATTTCAACGCCATGAACCTGTATTTCGACAGCATCAACTGGACCATCGCGGGCCGCAAGGTCGAGATCATCAAGGAAGACGACCAGTTCAATCCGCAGGTCGGCCTGCAGAAGGCGAAAAAGCTGGTCGAGAGCGACAAGGTCGATGTCGCTGATCGGCGTCCAGGCGAGCAACGTCGCGCTCGCGGTGCTCAACTACATGAAGCAGCAAAAGGCGTTCTACGTGGTGTCCGGCGCCGGCACCGACGCCATCACCTGGGACCGCTATCCCTATCTGTTCCGCACCTCGATCTCGACCTATCAGCTCATCGACGCCGATGGCGGACTACGTCTACGACAAGCTCGGCAAGGAGATCGTCACCACGGCGTCCGACTACGCCGGCGGCCGCGACGTCATGGCGCAGTTCAAGGGGCCGTATCGTCGCCAAGGGCGGCAAGGTGCTCAAGGAAATCTGGCCGCCGCTCGGCACCACCGATTTCAGCGCCTATCTGACCGACATCAAGTCGATCAATCCGCCGGTCACCTACGATTTCATGCCGGGCGCCGACGCGGTCCGCTTCATTCAGCAATATTCCGAATTCGGCCTGAAGGAGAAAATGCCGCTGACCGGCTTCACCATGATCGATTCGCAGACGATCAGCGCGCTCGGCAAGGCCGCGGTCGGCGTGATCTCGGCGCTCACCTTTGTCGACACGCTCGACAATCCGGAGAGCAAGAAATTCGTCGCCGACTATCAGGCCAAATACAAATCGTCGCCGGATCTGTTCGCCGACTATGGCTATGTCGGCGCGCAGCGCGCTCGGCGAAGCGCTTGAAGATGTCGACGGCGACGCCTCCAACAAGGACAAGCTCGCCGAGGCCATGACCAAGGTGCAAGTTCAACGCGCCGCGCGGGCCGTTCCGCTTCGATCCGGCGACGCATAATCCGATCCAGGACATCTACATCTGCCAGGTCATCGAGAGCGACGGCAAGATCACGACCAAGGTCCTGTCGACCGCCAAGCACGTCCAGGATCCCGGGCAAGAAGATCTACTGAGACGCCGTCAGCAGCAGCGCCGCGCATCGCCGGCCGAGGGCCGCATGGAGTTGCTTGTCGCCCAGCTTCTGAACGGGCTGGTCTACGGCGTGCTGCTGTTCCTGATGGCGGCGGGTCTTTCGCTGATCTTCGGCCTGATGAACGTCGTCAGCCTGGCGCACGGCTCGTTCTTCATGCTGGGCGCGTTCTTCGGGCTTGCGATCTTCCAGCTCACCGGCAGCTTCTGGCTGGCGCTGCGTGCTGGCGCCGATCCCGGTCGTCGTGCTCGGCGTGCTGATGGAGCTGTTGTTCCTGCGGCCGCTCTATCGCCGCGGCCACATGGACCAGGTGCTGCTGACCTTCGGCTTCACCTTCGTGTTCTTCGATCTGGTGCAGACGGTGTGGGGCCGCGTGGTGCTGCGGCTGCCGGCGCCGGACGGCGCTGCAGGGCACGGTGCAGATCGGGCTCGGGCGTGTTCTCGACCTATCGGCTGTTCCTGATCGGCTTCGGGTTCGCCATCGCGCTGCTGCTCTGGCTGCTGCTCGAGCGCAGCCGGATCGGCGCCATGGTGCGCGCCGGCGTCGACAATGCCGCCATGGCGGCCGGCCTCGGCGCCAACATCCCGGCGCTGTTCACCGGCATCTTCGGCTTCGGCGTCGCGCTGGCCGCGCTCGGCGGCGTCGCCGCCGGCGCCGGTGCTCGGCCTTTATCCCGGCATGGACGCCGAAATCCTGATCCCGGCCTTCATCGTCATCGTGATCGGCGGCATGGGCAGCCTGCGCGGCGCCTTCGTCGGCAGCCTGCTGATCGGCATCGCCGACACCTTCGGCAAAGCCTATTTCCAGAGCATCGCGCTGTTCCTGATCTATCTGGCGATGACCGCCGTGCTGCTGATCCGGCCGCAGGGCCTGTTCGGCATCAAATATTCCGACGTCGCCGCGGCGTCCGCCGTCGCCAACACCAGCGTGCCGGCGACGCTTGCAGACGCGCGCCGGCGGGCTTGCTGGTGCTCGCGGCGCTGCTGGTCCTGCCGTTCCTGCTGTCGCGACTATCCACGCGCGCTGGTCGCGGAGATCTTCATCTTCGCGATCTTCGCCATGAGCCTCGACCTGCTGCTCGGCTTCACCGGCCTGATGTCGCTCGGCCACGCCGCGTTCTTCGGCCTCGGCGCCTATGCGGTCGCGGTGCTCGGCGCGCATGTTCGGCCTCAACGCCTGGCTCGGGCTTGCTGGCGGGCGTCGCTGCTGGCGGCGCGGCGGCGCCGCGCTGATCGGCTTTTTCTGCGTGCGCACCAGCGGCATCCCGTTTCTGATGCTGACGCTGGCGTTCTCGCAGCTGGTTTTCTCGGTGGCGCTGAAATGGCGCGACGTCACCGGCGGCTCGGACGGCATGGCGATCGCCGAGAAGCCGAGCTTCTTCGGCTTCGACCTCGTCCAACTCGCTGGCCGATGTATTTCATGGCGCTGCTGTTCTTCGTCGCTGGCCTATCTGGCGCTGCGGCGGCTGCTCAACGCGCCGCTCGGCCACGTCTTCGTCGGCATTCGCGAGAACGAGCAGCGCATGGCGCGCGATCGGCTATCCGACCCGCGCCTACAAGCTCCTGGCCTTCACCATCGCCGGCGCGGTCGCCGGGCTCGCCGGCGGCCTCTACGCCATCTTCAACGGCTTCATCTCGCCGGACGCGCTGTACTGGACCGCCTCCGGCGACATTCTCATCATGACCATGCTGGGCGGCGCCGGCACGCTGATCGGCCCGGCGATCGGCGCCGCGCGTCTTCCTGCTGATGAAGAATGTCGTCAGCTCCTACAGCGAGCATTGGCTGCCATCATCGGCGTCATCTTCATCTGCTGCGTGATGTTCTTCCCCGGCGGCATCTGGGGCGCGCGTGCAGAAACTGCGATGCGAGCAGCGCGCCGCCATGAACGTGCTGCGCCTCGACCATCTCAACCGCGCGTTCGGCAGTCTCGTCGTGACCGACGACGTCAACCTCGCCATCGCGCGCCGGCGAGCGCCATGTCATCATCGGGCCGAACGGCGCCGGCAAAACCAGCCTGATCAACCAGATCGGCGGCCAGCTCCGGCCGAGCTCCGGCCGCATTTTCTTCAAGGACGCGACATCACCGGCTTGGCGCCGAACCGGATCAGCCGCATGGGCGTCGCGCGCACGTTCCAGCGCAACAACCTGTTCCAGAATCTCAGCGTGATGGAAAACCTCCGGCTGGCGCTTGCAGGTCGCGCCTCGGCAATCCGCTCAATCCGTTCACGCCGGTCGGCCGCAACGCATGCGCTGATCGAGCGCGCCGGGAGCTGCTGGCGCAAGTGCATCTCGACCGGCGACGGCGCGCGGATCGCGCGCAATCTGTCCTACGGCGAGCAGCGGCAGCTCGAGATCGGCGTCGCGCTCGCCGGCGACCCCGGCTGCTGCTGCTCGACGAGCCGACCTCCGGCATGTCGCCGGCGGAGACCGCGCGGATGATCGAGCTGATCGCCGCACTGCCGCGCACGCTCGTCGATCCTGATGATCGAGCACGACATGGAGGTGGTGTTCTCGGTCGCCGACCGCATCACCGTGCTCTACTACGGCAAGGTCCTGGCGACCGGCACGCCGGCCGAGATCCAGGCGAACGACCGCGTGCGCGAGGTCTATCTCGGGTGGCGCACTGATGCTCGAGCTCGACAACGTCAACGCCTATTACGGCGACAGCCACATCCTGCACGGCGTCTCGCTCGTCGTGCGCGAGGGCGAGGTGGTCTGCCTGCTCGGCCGCAACGGCGCCGGCAAGACCACGACGATCCTGACCATCATGGGCTATCTGCACGCCGCGGCGCGGGCGGATCCGCTACCAGGGCCGCGACATCGCCGCCCTGCCGCCCTATGCGGTCGCGCGGCTGGGCTTCGGCTTCGTGCCGCAGGAGCGCGGCATTTTTCCGAGCCTGACGGTGCGGGAAAACCTCGACCGTCTTCGCGCGCAGCGGCGGCAAGGGCTACTGGACCCTGCCGCGCATCTTCGAGCTGTTTCCCCATCTGCAGGCACGCGAGCGCAATCTCGGCTTCCAGCTCTCCGGCGGCGAGCAGCAGATGAGTTGCAGAAAAGTGTCATGCGCTATCTCTTCGGCGATGGAAAGGCTTCCGGAAACATGGAGAGCGTAGCGGCGAAGTGCCGGCGCGCGCCGCGTGTACAACTGGGCGAACGCGTCCTGGTTGCCCTTTCTCATCAGCCTGTAGAGTTCCTCGTCGCTTCGTTGCATCAAAGGCGATCACTCTCTATTGCTTCGGGCAGCGCCGAAAGTTCCCGGAGCGCTTCTATTTTATAGCGATAGAGGAGGTTAAACGCCGGCGTAGGCTTCGATCACGGGGATGCCAGCGCGCTGCAGCGCGGTTTCGACTTCCGTCGTCCGCAGCCGGCTGGCGTCGAATTCGACGACAAGTTCCTCTCGGGAGGTGGCAATTTGAATGCGCTCGATCCCGTAGATCGAATGGGCATCGGCGATCTGCTGCATCATGGACTCGTCGAGCGGGCGTTGCAGCCGGAAGTGCTTCTGAACTTTCGTCATCGCGGGAAAACAGATTATAGCGAATCACCACCCGGCGCAGCCCAATGGTTCACCGGGCCAGCGCCCGCCCCTAAGCCGGGATTGGTGCGAATGGCCTCATCGATGAACCGCTTGGCGCGCGCGACCGCATCGGGTATGCAACGCCCCGCGCGAGGTACGCGGTAATGGCCGCCGAGTACGTGCAGCCCGTCCCGTGTGTGTGGCGGGTAGCCGTTCTGGGCGCCCTGAAATCGGTGAAAAAACCCTCGTGGTACAGCATATCCACCGTTTCCGTGGCGAACTCCTCACCTTCGAGGTGGCCCCCTTTGATCAGCACAGATTTAGCGCCTGACCGCGCGATCCGGCAGGCAGCTTCTTTCATGTCATCCAGGTGGCGTACCGGGACTCCCGACAGTTCCGCTGCCTCAGGCACGTTGGGTGTCAAAAGAGCCGCTTTTGGCATCAGAAGATCGCGCAGCGCGGTACAGGCTTCGGCGTCGAGCAATAGCGTGCCCTGCTTGCCGATCATGACGGGATCGACTACCAGTAGGGCAGTTCCACACACGGTTGGCGACAGCCGCAACGATAGATGCGGTGCCCAGAGCACCGGTCTTGGCGGCGTTCGGTGGCAGGTCCTCAAGAACGGCGTCGATTTGTTCGGACACCAACCCGGGATCAAGCGTTTGAACGCGAGACAGGCGGGTGGTGTTTTGGACGGTGAGCAGAGTGATCGCGGCGGTGCCATAGACCCCGAGTTGGTGGAACGTTTTGAGGTCGGCCTGAATGCCCGCTCCTCCGCTGGGGTCCGAGCCGGCGATGGTGAGGGCAATCGGGATCATGTGCGATCGATTCATTACGGCCGCAGAATGTATTGCGGTTGAAACGGGCCGATTTCAGGAAAATATACCTGTGCGCGAACCAGTTCGGCCATTTGGCGCACATGGCCGAGATCGTGCAATGCCCACTCGTTCACGAGATTGGCCAGCGTAAACCGGCCTACCTCGGGATGCTGCCCTGTTCGCGTCAAGAGCGCCGGCTCAAGACCGCGGAGCAATTCGACATTACCCTCGCGCTGTTCCTCCCAGTGCGCCAGCGACTCTTCGGCATCTCGATTCGAATACGCGCCCTGCGCATAATATGCGTTCTGGTCGTAGGGCTCGATGGCTGGGTTGTCAGTGGCCAGGATCGCATCTACGTGAATGCGGAAATAATGCGCCTCCACATGGGAGAGGTGTTCCAGCAGCTCTGCAATCGAAAAGCGGTCCGATGCTGGTTTCCAGTACGCCTGTTCATCGCTGATATTCATCAGCAGGGCGCGGAATACGTCCGGCGTAGCGGCGAGTTGGTCGATTGCAATCATGCCGATTCCAGCTTAGACGACCGACACGGTGATTTCACGCGTTTCGTCAGGCAACGCATGCAGCCGGATTTCCGTGCGTTGTCGGGGCAGCAGAGCGGGGAACCGCTCCGCCCATTCGAGAAGCACCAGCGATCCGCTGGAGAACAGATCGTCAAGGCCGAGCGTTTCCACCTGGCGGGCATCATCCAGCCGGTATAGATCGATGTGGTAAACCGGCGCGGATTCCCCAAACTGCTCCCCATACTGATGGATCAGAGTAAAAGTGGGGCTGGATACCTCGGTCGCGGGCGCGGCATTTCGTCCTTCAACGATGCCTTTTGCGAGGGTGGTTTTGCCCGCACCCAGCTTGCCGATCAGAAGCACGGCTCCGGCGCGGAGGCTGGAAGCGAGTTCACGGCCGAGCGCGATGGTTTCCTCCTCAGAGTGTGTGTGGAATGTCCGTAATTGCACGCATGGCCTCGGCGAGAAAGCGCAGCAGGTCGGTCGCGATCACGGTCTGTTCGGTCAGATGGCGGGCGGCAATCTCCCCGGCAAGGCCGTGCAGGTAAACGGCGGCGGCAATGGCGCGATCAGGATCGTGCGGGAATTGCCCAATCAGCCCGCTCACCATGCCCGTCAGAATATCGCCCGTTCCCCCCGTGGCCATCGAAGGGGAGCCGGTCGGATTGATCCAGACACGGCCATCGGGAAAAGCGATCAGAGTACGTTCGCCTTTCAACACCACAACTACGTTTCGGCCGGTCGCGAGCGATCGCGCCGTCGCGATCCTGTCTGCTTGAATTTCCGGGATCCCGCGACCCGTCAATCGGCTCATCTCGCCCGGATGCGGGGTGAGCACGCGCAGCCTTCCGGCTGGACCGGACCACTCGCCGGCAGCGAGACAATTGAGTGCATCGGCATCGACCACCATAGGTTCGGGAATCTCGGTAAACAGGCGCATCACCGTGGCGCGCGTTTCGTCACTGGTTCCAATGCCAGGGCCGATCGCGGCCAGGGTGCGTTTGCCGGCCAAGTCCCGTATGGGTTCAAAAGCGGCACGGCCGATTTCGCCGGAGGCGGTCTCCGGCAGGGGCTCGGTCATCAACTCGGCGGTGTGTGAAGAGACTGCCGAGACGGCCGATTCGGGACAGGCGACGGTGACCAGACCGGCTCCAGCGCGTAATCCGGCGAGCCCGGCCATGGCGGCTGCGCCTGGCTTTTCGCGGGACCCCGCCACCACCAGGACGTGTCCGAACTTGCCTTTGTTCGAATCCTTTGGCCGGGGCGCGAACAAGTGCGCGATGCTCTCCGGGGTTATCAGCGCAAGCTGAATATGGTCATCGTTTTCGTACATCGCAGCGCGGCGATCCGATAGGGGCGACCAGCAAGATCGCCCATAAGATCGCAGGCCGGCGGCATGGCGTGGCATACCTTGGGTGCCGTGAACGTGACGGTGGCGTGGGCGCGGACAAACTCGCCCGGCGGCGAGCCGCTTTCGCCGGAAAGTCCGGAGGGAATATCCACGGCGACTACCTTCGCGAATGGGAAAGCCGAATTGATTTCCAGATGGCGTCAAGCGCGGGTCCATTCGCCGCGCCGCTTAATCCTGTGCCGAGAACCGCGTCGACTACCAGCGTGGCAGGCCGCATTTCAGGGCCGAAATCGCGATACTCCTGTACTCCTGAAGCGCGCAACATGGCGAGATTCAAGCGCCGCGTCGCCGAGCAATTCTTCCGGATCGGAAATCAGAATCACGCGCAGACTGCGAGGGCTGAAACAAACGTGCAATTGGCGGGCGATGGCGAGGCCATCGCCGCCGTTATTGCCTTTGCCGCATACTACGACAATCCGCTGTTCGGAGACGGGAGCGAAATGCCTGGCGATATACTCGACCACGCGATGTGCGGCGTTTTCCATGAGGATAATGCCGGGCATGCCCGCTTCGATAGTGGCGCGATCAACCTGCGCCATTTCGCGCCGGTGTGAGAACTTTCCTGCGGATTTGTCATGCCAAGCCTCGCGCGATGATTACCGTCATATCGTCCGGTAGTTCCGGCGCCGTGCTCCAGTGCCTCACTGCTTCCATAATTCTGGACACGATCTCTTTGGGTTCACGGTCGTGGAAGAGCAAAGCGGTTTCGGCCAGACGCTCGGCACCAAACTCTTCGCCATAAGCATTCTCGGGTTCCGTGATCCCGTCCGTGTAAGCGATTAACAAATCTCTTGACTGTATCTCGATCGTTTGTTCCTCATAGCGAACGGATGGAAAGCGCCTACCACCGTGCCGGTCACCTCCAGCAGCTTCACTTCGCCGTTTCGCAGCAGCAGAGGCTGCAGGTGCCCGGCATTGGTGTAGGTGAGAAGGCGCGAGCGTTCATCGTACGCGCCGAAGAAAAAGGTGGCGTATTTCTCGGGCGCCGTGCTTGCGTAGATCTGCCGATTCAACTGGGCGACGATGCTCGAGGTGGAGAAACGCGAGGTGGCACGGCCGTTTCCCATGGCTGCGGAAAGCGGCATCCCGGCCGCAAGTTGAGTGCGCACGATCGACTGGATCGATGCCATGAGCAGTGCCGCCGAAATTCCTTTGCCCGCCACATCGCCGATAGCGAGCGCCAGATTGCCATCCGGAAGACAGAGATAATCGTAGTAATCGCCGGAGACCATGCGGGCCGGATGGCAAATGCCGACGAGTTCGATGGTTCTGCATGACGGGCGCCGTGCGCGGGAACAGCTGGTTCTGCACCTCGCTCGCAATTTCAATTTCCGACTGCAGGCGTTCTTTCTCTCGCGCGATCACGACGAGGTTTTCGATCTGCTCGGTCATGTTGTTGAAGGAACGGCTGAGATCGGCGAGCTGATCGTGGCCCTTGACCGGAATCCGCCAGGAAAAATTGCCCTTCGCGATCTGTAACGTGCCCTCGTAGAGCTTGTGCACGGCACCCGTGATCGTGCGGGTTAACGATACGCCAATCACAAATGAAACGAATTCCACCAAAAGAAGAAGGCAAGCCACCACCGCGAAGCCGACGAGCACGCCTTCCTCCCAATTGTCCATTGCTGAAGATCGCCACGAGAACAGTGGAAGGGCGAGTCACCACCGAGATATAGCCGGTTCGGGTTTCGCCCGGTTTTGCCCAGTCCGCGAAGAGGATCTCATCCAGACCGTAGGTCGGGAGGTCAAGCCACTTCCATCCCTTAATGGGAGGCGGAATCGTGCCGGCACTGCCATTCAAGCCGATGTTGCCCACATTCCCGGTGGCCAGGTTCAACGCTCCGATCCCGGGAACAATTCTTCGAGAACCTGGCGGGTAATCGGGGCCAGGCTATCACGGTTGTGCCGCCACTTCGCGCCACGGCGGCGGAATAATAGACACCGTCTCGCACGATATAGCCGGTGTGATTTTCCAATCCTCAGCGGGCGAGGGACTGGTGCCTCCCTTCGGGTAGCGCAGTTCCTGATCGCCATCCACCAGCATCTGGAGCCCAGGCAGTCGCGTGCCAAGAAAGCTTCCCATTTGCGGCAGTATGGCGGGACGGTCCGCCGGCTTCGCCTGGCTCAGGATGCGCACCGGATCGGCCAGCGACGCGGCCCTCCGCTCCAGTTCCGAACTCACCAGATAAGCTGCAACCTGCCCCACGACGATCAATGTGCCCAGAACGGCCAGGTTAAGAATCAGAACGATCGGCACCACGCCGATGAAGACATAAGTGACGATCAGCCGGTTTCGCAGCCGCCATATCGATTTACGCAGGAGATGGCCGATCAGACGGACGGCCAGAACGAGGCCGAGGATGGCCAAAATGACGCCCAGGAGAGTCGATAGCCCTTGCGCCTTGACGAGAGTTCTAGAACCAGATAGAGCGCCAGCAGAACGCCGAAAAGGCGTACGAGCGTGACACGCTCTTTTAAGAGCCTGGAAAAACTCACTCCCGACTATCAGAATAGGTCAACGAACCGGTTCGTCCGGCTTGACGCTATGTGAGATCGCGGGGATTTCCCCTTCCGGCACGGCGGCCTGCTCGGTCAGCGCCTCCTTGCAGAATCCGCATCGCGGCCTCCGGCGAGTCGGCGAAATGAAAAAGTTCCAGATCGGCGGCTGCAGATGGTTCCATACTTCACCAGCGCGTCGAAATTCACGATCTCTTTCCAGAAATTTGTGCCATAAAGAATGATGGTGATCTTCTTCGCCAGCTTCTTCGTCTGCACGAGAGTGAGAATCTCGAAAAGCTCGTCCAGCGTGCCGAATCCACCAGGGAAAACCACCAGCGCCTTCGCAAGATATGCAAACCAGAACTTACGCATGAAGAAGTAGTGGAACTCGAAGTTCAGTTCGCTGGTGATGAACGGATTGGGGAACTGCTCGAACGGCAGGCCGATGTTCAATCCGATCGTCTTGCCTTTCGCGTCCGCCGCGCCGCGGTTGGCGGCTTCCATAATGCCCGGTCCGCCGCCGGAGCAAATGACAAAACGGTATGTGCGTTCGCGGAAAGTCTTCGCCCATGCAGTCAGCATGGCGGCCAGCGTCCGCGCATCGTGATAATACTCCGCCAGCGGCCCGTCCTCACGGATGCGCGCCGATCCGAAGAACACGATCGTGTCGCGAATACGCTGTCGGCGGAAATGCGACAAGCGGTTCCAGATATTCGGACAAAATGCGCAGCGGCCGGGCATCCGGGCCCTTCAGGAAATCTTCGTTCTTATAAGCGAGAGGGGGTCGCGACTCGGGATTGTTCATTCATGAGTTGCTTTTTCTTCAATTCCCTGATCGCGCGCAGAATCTCGGGCAGTTTCTGGAACGCCGTGATCGCGCGCAGCCATTCCGAGGCATCGAATGCGGGCGAACCGGAGACGCGCGAGTGCGGCTTTCACATCGCCGCCGATGCCGCTCTGCGCGTAAACGGTAGCGCCTTCGTGAATCGTCAGATGGCCCGAAACGCCCACCTGTCCGGCCAGCAATACGTTCTTCTCCAGAACGGAACTGCCTGCCAAACCAGTCTGCGAACAGATGATATTGTCCTCGCCCACCACGCAGGAATGGCCGATCTGGACCAGGCTGTCGATTTTCGCGCCCCGCCTTACGCGGGTCTCTCCCATGCTGGCCCGGTCCACTGATGTCAGGCTCTGAATCTCGACATCGTCCTCGATCACCACCACGCCGGACTGCACAATCTTATAGTGCGTGCCGTCGGACCGCTTCGCGAAACCGAAGCCATCGCCGCCGACCACGACCCCATTCTGCAGGATTACTCGATTGCCGATGCGGCAAAATTCACGCATGGCGGAATGCGAATGGGCGGTGAAATCGTCGCCAATCTGGGCGCCTTCATAAATCACCACGTGCGGGTGCAGTACGGCGTTGCGGCCGATCACGACGTTTTCGCCCACGGCCACAAACGGCGCCGATCGGAGCCCCTCGCCAATGCGCGCCGTTGGCGGCTATCGCGGCCGAGGGATGCACTCCCCGGCTTGGGCCGCGGCGGCTGATAAAACAGCGCCAGCGCGCGCGCGAAATCGTGATAAGGGTTGGCGGAAATCAGCGTCGGAATGCCGTCGACGGCGCGCGCCGCGATCACGGCGCTCGCCTGCGTGGCTTTCAGCTTGGGCCCGTACTTCGGATTCGCCAGGAACGTGATTTGGCCGGGTGCCGGCCTCCTCCAGTCCCCGCACCCCGGTGATTTCGATCCCGATCGTCCGGGCATCCTTCGATCGAGCAACCGAGGGAGGCTGCCAGTTCCTTCAGCTTCATGGCCAATCAACAGGGTACCTGAACGGCCGCGAGAAAGTTATTTCTGGAAAACGAAGTGGATGGTTTGCGTGCCGGGCACGGCCTTGCCGTTTTCCCGCGCGCGGGTTCAAAGCGCCAGAGGCGTGCAGCCTGGACCGCGGATGTCAGCGAGATACGCATTGAGGCCCTGATGGGGCTTCACAACCGGCGCTGCCGACATAACTCGCCCCCGCTCGTCGATATGCACTCGGACATCAATGGCAATCGTGCTCGTAATACGAGGGCGGATGCCCGCGGCGATAACGGGCGGAGCGCGATGAATTGCTTTCGGCTCCGTTCTACGGGTCACGTTCCCCGGTTGCGGGGCGGGAGCAGACGGGGTAGCAGCCTTGGGTGTGGGACTGGGACGCGGCGGGAGCGCCATTCCGTACGAAGCGGAACGATTCCGCTGACACTTGCCCGGAATTCCCTACCACTTCGAGCCGGAAAGTCACGTCGTTTCCCAGCCGCCTGATATTTGTAAGTGCCCTCGGCGAGATCGTGCGGCGATAGATCGATCCGGTTTTGATCGTCCGCCTGGCGCACAAACAATTGCACGGAACGCGCGTCGTGAAGAGCCGTGGCATTTGGATTCCAGGAAACTCGCCAAGCCGGTACTGCGGCCTGACCCCCCGCTTGGCCCGCCTGACCCATAGGTTCGACCGATAACCCGAGTGGTCTAGCCGGTTCTGTTGCAGCGACAGCCGCTGGGTTTACGCTGTGGTGGCTGGCCGGTTGGGAGAACCACCAAAAAGTCCCGCCCGCCAGTAGCAGCGTGGCGACAAGCGGCAGCCAGGTTTTCAGGCGAGCACCTAAAGACGTTTGGTCTTTCTCGTCTTCTTCATCAAGGACCCGATCTCGGGGGGGGAAAAGGAAAGCCGGCGCCTCTGCGGCTTTTGGGGGTTCAGGGTTTGAAGAAGCTGCGGGGGTGGGAACAAAATCGGGTACAAGCCTGCGGCGTTCGCGGGGAACGGCGTCGGGCTGATTCTCCTCCCTTCTTTCTTCCGTTTGCGCCGGAGCTATGATCGCGCGCCCCCGAAACGGAAAAGGTTCTCCCACCGGCCTGCGCACCCCCGCTTGCGTCATGTACGTAGAATTGAGCGGAAATGTCGCTCAAGCTGAGCGGCTTGATCAACAGAACCAAATCGGAAGAATCGCTGAAATAGCGGCGAGTCAATTCGAAATCGGGATCTTCCAACTGGAATCCGTCGCGGGTGTGGCTTCTGTACAGACCCACGATGGCAAGTTCGCCGCCGGCAAGAATGCTTGCAGCCGCTTGCTCCAGACCTGCTTTGTCGCCCTCGTCCAGAATGAATTGCGGGCCGAACTTGTGCTCGCACTCAATCCGCTGATATTTCTCAATCCAGATCCTCGGCCGGTCACCCGTCTCCACGCGTCCGAGCAAGAGCCCGCCGACTTCGAGGCCTCGCCGGGGCAGTGATTTGAATCCCTCCGCGACATCGCGGACAATTCCATCTATCGCGTCGAGATGTAAATGAATCGATACCGGTGAACCCTCCGGGTCCCAGTTGAAGTACTCGAGTTCCGCCAAATCCATCGTGCCGGATCCGTGGCCGTTCGAAGGACTAAACGCTTGGGCCATCAATGTTTCACCTGCAACCAGAGACGCGCTCCCGGATAAGGGAGGTTCCCACGCTCACCATTCTAAACGGGAATTAATATGCCTGGCTAACGTCATGTGGTCAGCATTTTCCAGCCCAAGGCCAGACAATTGGCGGCAAAGGTCGTTCGATCGGAAGCTCCCACATGCATGGCCAGTAACCCCTTGAACAGTTCGGGGTGGGAAGCCATGGCAGGCAGCGCGCGCTTGCGCAACCAGGCGGAGCGGTCGAGCGTGAGCATGAAATCCGCCATGAAACGGGGTCGCGCCATTAGGCGGCTGTGGGCAGAATTGTAGCGGGCGAGATCGCCGCTTTCCATCGCGTCCGCAAGCGCGGAAGCCTGATGAAATCCCAGACAAAGGCCTTCCCCCGTGATGGCGTCGACGGAACCGGATGCATCTCCAATGAGCGCGACGTGATGCGTGGCCACGGACCGCAAAGACCGCGAGCCGGTGATGCCGCCGAGCTCGGCCGAACTTTGCCGCGTATGTTCCAGCCGTGCCGCGAGTGCCGGAAACCGGTGTAATGCTCTATCGACGCGGAGTTTCCGATCGCGCGAGATCACGGCCACACAGACTTCTTCGGGCGACACTGGCGTGACGTAGATCTGACAGCGCTCGGCCCAGTAAATCTCCACGTGATCGGTCCAGGGAGCAACTCGGAAGTGGTGGCGAAATCCGAAGCGGCCGGGATCTCGGCGGGAGGCGCCGAGGCGGGCCCAATCGCGAACGCGCGAGGCGGCGCCATCCGCTCCGATAATCCAGCGCGCGCGAACGGTGCCGGGATCGACAACCGGGCAGCCCCAGCGCAAATCGATTCCATATTCTTCAGCCTGGGCAACCAGGGAGCGGTGCAAAGCGATCCTGCGGAAGCCCCGCCCTGGACCGTTTGGAAACGGAGCCCGTACCGACACACCTTCACCGTGAAAACAGATGCCGCGGAAGAGGAAGCTGTCCATTAGAGGCAACTGCAATCCGAGATGTGCGGCGGCTGCCATGCCGTCCGGCAGCAAGCCTTCGCCGCAAGCTTTATCGAGCGGCGGTTTGCGACTATCGGCAAGCACCACGCGAAACCCTTTGCGCCGGGCGGCAATCGCCGCCGCGAGGCCAACCGGGCCCCCGCCAATCACGAACACATCCGGTGTGCCAGCGCTCAACATTTCGAAAGCTCCAAGCCCGATACCCGTAAACGAGAACGCATCATGGATGATGAAAACAGCATGACCAGGGCAGTCATCTTCGATCTCGGCCGCGTCATCGTGCCCTTTGATTTTAATCGCGGCTACGCGAAGCTGGAAACCCTTTGCGGAATTCCCGCTTCGGAAATACCAGGCAAGCTTGCGGAGACCGGCCTCGTTACACAATTCGAATCGGGCGAGGTCGAGCCGCGAGATTTCGTCGAGCGGATCTCGCGGCATCTGCGCCTCGACACGCCGTACGAGAACTTCTGCGCCATCTGGTCTTCTATTTTTCTGCCCGAAACACTGATTCCGGAGGCGATGCTGCGTGGGATTGCGCGGAAATATCCGCTCATCCTGCTATCGAATACAAATGCCATTCATTTCGAAATGGTTCTCGAGAATTATCCGCTGATACGGCATTTCCATTCGTTCGTGCTCTCCTACAAGGTCGGCGCCCTGAAGCCACTGCCGCTGATCTATCGGAAAGCTATCGAAGCGGCAGGCTGCGCCCCCGGGGAATGCTTCTTCACGGACGATATAGCTGCTTACGTCGAGGGCGCGAAGAAGCAGGGCATCGACGCTGTACAGTTTCACTCCGCGGCGCAGATCGAGATGGAACTGCGAAAACGCGGCGTCCATTGGGAGGCATAGGAGGATTCGCGGATGGCGCTTCAATTCACTACTTCGTATCTCCGGGATTCGCTGTCACTGTTCCGTTATTACAAAGGATTGTCGGAGCGCGCGATGATTCAACTCGCCGACGAGCAACTCTTTGCAGTATTGGATCAGGAAACGAATTCCATCGCGATAATCGTGAAGCATATGACCGGCAACATGATCTCCCGCTGGACCGGCTTTCCGGCAGCCGACGGCGAGAAGGCGGCCCGCGATCGAGATGCCGAATTCACCGATCCGCCGCCCTCCCGCCAGGCTGTCATGCAGCTCTGGGAAGAAGGTTGGGGTTGCTTATTTGCCGCGCTTGAACCCTTATCCGATGCGGATTTGATCCTTGCGACCACGATCCGCGGCGAACGCCATTCCGTGATGCAGGCCATTAACCGTCAGCTTGCCCATTACTCGTATCATTGCGGGCAAATCGTTTTTATCGCCAGGCACCTGCAGCACGAAAAATGGGAGTCTCTCAGTATTCCGCGGGGCGAATCGGCCCGCTTCAACCGCCGGGTTGAGAGCGGCGAAGGAAGCCAGCGCTGACTCGGCGCCAACTTATCTTTACGAAACCCGGCGCCCCGTCACTCATCTATAGAAATGGTGAGATTATGACGTCGAAAATAATTCTAAACGCGGCATTCGCAGCCGCTCTGATCGTTGGGGTGGCGTCAGCAAAGACCAGTGCGCCCCCCTTGACCGGCGATGCAGCCATCGCACAAAAGGTTGCACATGAGGTTCGTAATTATCCGTATTACACAATCTGGGACAACGTGAATATGCAGGTAACGGATGGCGTCGTTCACCTGACGGGCGAAGTGACCCAGCCGTGGAAGAAATCTTCCCTGGGCAGCATTGCGGCCCATGTCAATGGCGTCAGCACTGTAGACAATGAATTGAAAGTTGCGCCCCTGTCGCCATTTGACGATCGCATTCGTATGCAGGTGGCGCGCGCAATTTATCGCGATCCAACGCTATCACGCTACGGCTTGCAGGCAGTTCCTCCCATTCACATCATCGTGGATAATGGGCATGTCACTCTGGAGGGCGTGGTGAACACCCAGATGGAGAAAGAAGTCGCAGGCCTGCGCGCTAGTTCCAGCATGAGCTTCGGTGCGGTCACCAACAATCTCCGCGTCGAGCAGCCCGTAAAACAAAACTAACCCCGGGGGACATGGCATACTCAGGTTTTCGTGAGCCATGTCCCTTCTATTCTTTTCGGCGCGGCATTTACCATTTGCGTCATGTGGGCGCTGGGTCGCCTGCTGTTTCAAGCGCTGCGAATAAATCTTTACCGCCTGGAACATGACCTGCTTGCTGCTGCTTCCGGCGCGGTGATCTTAAGCGCTGCGGTTTTCCTCCTCTGCGTCGCTCATTTAGCTCGCACTCCAATCTTTCTTCTCATAGGCATTGCCACGCTGGGTCTGAACTGGCGATTCCGCACCTCAACCACTGGCCCAGTGTTACCTGTTATTCCAACGGCGTGGAGATTCCTTTTCATCGCCATTTTCGCCTTCTACGCCATTATTTACTTGTCCAATAGTCTGGCACCGGAGTTTAGCCCCGATGGCCAGACGTATCATCTCGGCCTGGTCTTTCGCTATTTTCGCGAACACGGATTCCACCGGCTGACGACAAACATGTACAACAACATGCCGCTGGGTTTTGAGATGTTGTTTCTGTTTGCGTTCTCATTCGGCAGGCACTCCGCCGCGGCCACAGTCCATTGCTGCTATCTGTTGGCACTGCCGCTGCTCATCCTGAGTTACGCCAGGCGTATCGGAAAGCCTCGTGCCGGCGTCTGTGCCGCGTTGCTTGCGGGGCTTTCTCCGGTAGTTGGAATTGACGGCGTCAGCGCCTATAACGATGTTGCGCTCGCGGGGACTGCTTTCTCGATGTTCTACCTGCTGGAAATCTGGCGCGACGACGGCGTCGCTCCACAACGCGATGCCCTGCTGATCCCCATAGGCCTTCTCGCCGGCTTCTGTTTCGCCATCAAGATGACTGGCTTTGTCGCTCCTCTGTACGCCTTTACGGTAATCCTGATGCGAAAACGTCCGCGCGCCCTCATTCCCGTTGCCGCGATGGCCGCGCTGATCGTTCTGCCGTGGCTGATCAAGGACTGGATCTGGCTGCGAAACCCGGTCTCGCCGTTCTTCAATAGCATCTTCCCCAATCCCTACGTTCACGTTCAGTTGGAAAGGGAATACCGGGAGTATTTCAGCCATTACACTCTCACCAGTTTTCGCCCCTGGTTTTGGCAGGCGACTGTAGGCGGCGAACTCGGTGGCCAGATTGGCCCTCTCTTCCTTCTCTCGCCTCTGGCACTGCTATCGCTCCGCTCACGCGTTGGCCGCCATTGTTTGCTAGCTGCTTTATTTTTCCTCATCCCTTACACGGAAAACATCGGCGGGCGTTTCTTGATTCCCCTGGTACCTTTTCTTGCTTTAGGCATCGCGATGGCATTCGAATTTTCGCGAGCGTCACTTGCAACTCTCGCCATTGCCGCCGCCGTTCTCGCCTGGCCGAGGCTGATTGACAAATACCGCGCGCCCGCAGGTGGCTGGCAGATTACGCACGTGCCGTGGAAAGCCGCGCTGCGTATCATTCCCCAGGATGTTTTCCTGCGAGGCCACTCCGCGCCGTGGGTTTATGCTCAGACAATCGACTACTACGTCCCCGCCCGGAAGCGCGTCTTCAGCACGACGCCGGTAGGCGAGGCATACTCGAAAACAGACGTCACGGTCAGTTACCAATCCGCCGAAGGCGAGCTAATCCAGGACATGCTCACCACCGCCGCGCGTGATGACCTCGCCCCCACCCGGGATCTGCGTTTCACGTTTCCAAAACAACAACTAAGGCATCTCCGGCTGGTTCAGACTGCCGCGAGCCAAGGGGACATCTGGAGCATCTCCGAAGTCAAAATCTTCGCTGGTGAAAGTCAACTTCAAAGAGCTCCAGCCTGGCGCCTCGACGCGCAACCGTTTCCGTGGGATATCGCACTCGCGTTTGACGGCAACCCGATTACCCGCTGGCGTTCCTGGGAATCCATCAAACCCGGAATGCACATCGATGTGGATTTCGGCGCGCCTGTCGGGATAGATCGCGTTGAAGTCGACGGCTCGCAGGATCAGTCTGGCATTGCAGTTCACCCCGAGGCTTGCGATGTATCCTGCGTTGCGATTCCGGCAAAGCTCGATAAAGTCGATGACCCGCCCTATGGGGATCTCCGCCGCCTGGCCACGCAGCAAATCAAACGACATGGGATCGATTACCTGCTGATCGACGACGCAAACTGGACGGCGGCCGACATGAGTAAAGATCCCTCGCGATGGGGCATGAAGTTCATTGCCGAGCGCGCAGGCGACCGGCTATACGAAATCCAATGAGCGAATTCTTTCTCGGTGTTGACGGCGGCCAATCGAGCACTACCGCGGTGATTGGCGACGGTGACGGCAATATCGTCGGGTGGGGCAGCGCCGGACCTTGCAATCACGTGGCGGAGGCCGAAGCCAAAGCCAAATTCCTTCGAGTTATGCGTGAGTGTCTGACACAAGCCGCCGCTCGGGCCGGATTAGGCGGTCTACGGTTCAAGGCTGCGTGTCTCGGCATGAGCGGCGGCCCGGACGACAAAGCCGCGCTGCTTCACGAACTGCTGGAAGCGGACCACCTCACGATCGCGCATGACGCCATGATCGCGCTGGCCGGGGCCTTGGGGGGCGAACCGGGAATTATTGTGATAGCGGGGACGGGGTCCATGGCATTTGGGCAGAATGGGCGCGGCGAAACCGCCAGAGCCGGCGGGTGGGGCTACATTTTTGGCGATGAAGGTGGGGCATTCGATATCGTGCGCCAGGCCCTGCGCGCGGTTCTTCGCGAATACGAAGGCTGGGGGGCGCACACCGCCCTGACACCCGCGCTCCTCGAAGCTGCTGGAGCCACGGATGCGAACGAAATGCTCCATTATTTCTACGGGCCCGCGTGGCCGCGGTCTCGTGTTGCCGGGTTGGCGACTACCGTAAGCCGGATCGCGGAAGAGGGTGATCCCATTGCGGTGCGGCTATTGCAACAGGCCGCGCAGGAACTCGCATTACTCGCGGGCTCGGTACGCCGTCAGCTCTGGAAAGAGGGCGAACCGGTGCTGCTTTCATGGGCGGGAGGCGTATACGAAAGCGCCCCGTTGCTGGAACGTTTCCGCATGCTGATCTCGCTCGAAAAACATGTTGTTTGTGGCCCTCCCAAACACGCCCCCGCGACTGGCGCGTTGTGGCTCGCTTACAAGTCCGTGGGGTCGAATGTGCGGCTAAACGGGTGAGCGCGATATACTACGCGGCGATGACTCCGCAGGTAGCTTGTCAAGGTCCAATATTCGCAATCGGACAGATCGCGATCACCGTCAAGCAGCTTGACCGCGCGATTGCGTTTTACCGCGATATCCTTGGGCTGCCATTTCTCTTCGAATCCGGCAATATGGCGTTTTTCGATTGCGGCGGCACGCGGCTCATGCTGGGTCCTTCCGAGCAGGGCGATAGCACGTGGAGTTCTATCGTTTATTACAAGACGAACGATATCCAAAGCAGCGCGGAACTGCTCACCGTGCGGGGTGTAAACTTCGAATCGCAGCCCAGATTGATCGCCAGAATGCCGGATCATCAACTCTGGATGGCATTCTTCCGCGATTCGGAAGGCAACCTCGCCGGCCTGATGAGCGAAGTGCGGTGAACTTCCCGCACGCTCTGATCTAATCGATTTAGTGGCTGCTGCCAAACCCGTTCTCGTCTTCGACGGCGATTGCTCCTTCTGCAGGATTTGGGTCGGCTATTGGCAAGCTCTCACAGGATCCCGCATCGAATACGCGCCCTGGCAAACGGCCGCCAAACGCTTTGCTAAAGCCTCGCCATTCGACTTCAAACGCGCGGTGCATTATTTCGATGGAGACGAGCACTGGAGTGGAGCGGAGGCTGTCTTCCACCTCATGGGTTTGCGGTCGGGCGGCCTCTGGAGCTTGCCCATATGGCTGTACCTGCACCTTCCCGGCTTCGCCCCGATCACCGAGTGGATGTACCGGCTGATCGCGGATCATCGAGACGCCGGCTACTGGATCACTCGCGCGCTTTGGGGCAAACGCGTCGAACCGTCAACTTACAACATTGCGTCTTCACTGTTTGCGCGCGCCATCGCGCTCGTCTACTTCATTGCCTTCATCTCCTTCGGCCGGCAAGTCCGAGGCCTGATCGGCGCCCAGGGCATCCAGCCCGTCACCGAGTTTCTCACGGAGGTCAGCCGGCAATTCGGCACCAGGGCGTTCTGGCGGCTCCCGACCATTTTCTGGTGGATCCAACAGCGAGTACGGACTCGAATCGATCGCCTGGGGCGGCGCGGTGCATCGCGGTTGTGGCCGCCGTCGGCCGGCCCCACACGCCGGGACAAAAGGGCGCATTCGTGCTTCTTTTCGTCTACTACCTTTCGATCGTGAACGGCGGCCAGATTTTCATGGGGTATCAGTGGGATTTTCTGCTGCTCGAAGCCGGGTTTCCTCGCCATTTTCCTGAAGCCGTCATTTGCCACGAGTGTGGCTTTTCCGCTGGCTGCTGTTCCGGCTGATGTTTGAATCCGGGTCGGTGAAACTGCTCAGCCACGATCCATCATGGCGCAACCTGACCGCCCTCGCCGTGCACTACGAAACGCAGCCGCTGCCCACGCCGCTCGCCTGGTACATGATGCAGGCGCCCCTCTGGTTTCAGAAGATGTCCACCGCTTTCGTGTTCGTCATGGAACTCGGGTTGCCGTTTCTGATGTTCGGACCGCGCCGGCTGAAGCAGATCGCCGCTGCCGGAACGATCCTGCTGCAGACGCTGATTCATTCTGACCGGCAACTACACGTTCTTCAATTACCTGACCATCGCGCTCTGTCTTTTCCTGCTCGACGACGTTCTGTCTTTCCTGAAAATCGGCAGGAAACAAGATCGGCATGAAACACGGCCGTCAAGCCCCTGCGAGCCGAATCGCTACGTTTCAATCGCCCTGGTTATTCTTGTCATGTTTGTCTCGCTGACCCAACTCGCGGGGATGTTCGGCTTCAGCCCACCCGACGTTGCCAACCAGGCGGTTGGACGAGACGGCTTCGTTCGGCGTCGTCAACCAGTACGGCCTCTTCGCCAACATGACGACCGAGCGGCCCGAGATCTCAATCGAGGGCTCGAACGATGGCATGGACTGGCAGCCCTATGTTTTTCGGTACAAGCCGGGTCCGCTGAACCGCGCGCCAGGCATGGGTCGCGCCCGACCAACCCCGCCTCGATTGGCAGATGTGGTTTGCCGCGCTCGGCAATTATCGCGAGAATCCCTGGCTTCTGCGGTTCATGCATGCGGCTGCTGCAGGGCTCGGCTCCAGTGCTCGATCTGCTCGATCATAATCCTTTCGCGGTAAGCCGCCTAAATTTGTCCGCGCCGATGGTGTACGAATATCAGTTCACCACTTTCGACGAGCGCCGCCAGACCGGAAACTGGTGGAAGCGCGAACTGAAGGGCACTTACTTCCCGCCGATCAGTCTGCGCACACAGCCCTGAAATAATTGAAAATTCCATGGCCATCAATCCTCTGGCAGGCAAGCCCGCGCCGGCGGACATCCTCATCGATGTCGGTAAGCTCGAACGCGATTATTTCGAACGCAAGCCGGATACCACGGACCCGACTCAACTGGTCAGCTTCGGCACCAGCGGACATCGCGGCACTTCCGTCAAACGGCACTTTCACCGAAGCGCACATCCTCGCCATCACGCAGGCGATCTGCGAATACCGCGCGGCGCAACGGTATCGCCGGCCCGCTCTTCATGGGCAAGGACACCCATGCTCTCTCTGACGTTGCGCAGCGCACCGCGCTCGAAGTGCTGGCGGCCAATGGCGTCGAAACCGTCATTCAACCGCGAAACGGCTTCACGCCTACGCCTGTTATCTCGCACGCGATCCTCACTTACAACCGGAAGAATAAAGCGGCTCTCCGATGGCATCGTCGTTACCCCTTCGCACAATCCTCCCGAGGATGGCGGCTTCAAATACAATCCGCCCGACGGAGGTCCCGCCGATACCGGACATCACCGGCTGGATTCAAAACCGCGCGAACGAACTTCTGCGCGGCGGCAATCGCGATGTCAAACGCGCATCCCGGCCAGCTCTGCGATGCATCAGCAGGATTTTGTCGCGTCCTTACGTCGACGATCTTGCCGGAACGTCATCGATATGGACGTGATTCGCTCCGCCGGTCTGAAGATCGGCGTGGATCCGCTCGGCGGCTCTTCGCTGCCTTACTGGCAGCCGATCGCCGACCGATACGGCCTTGAACATCACGGTCGTGAATCCGAAAGTCGATCCGCGCTTCGCCTTCATGACTGTCGATCACGACGGCAAGATTCGCATGGACTGCTCCAGCCCTTACGCGATGGCCGGTCTCGTTAAGCTCAAGGACGATTTCGATATCGCCTGGGGCAACGATCCCGATGCGGACCGGCACGGCATCGTGACTCGCTCGATCGGTCTGCTGAATCCCGAATCACTATCTGGCGGTGGCGATCGAATATCTGCTGACAAAACAGGCCGGACTGGCCGCAGACCGCGGTTGTCGGCAAGACGCTGGTAGCAGCGGGATGATCGATCGCGTTGTGAGCGAACTCAACCGCACGCTTTGGGAAGTGCCCGTGGGATTCAAATGGTTCGCGCCCGGACTGTTTGACGGCTCCTGCTGCTTCGGCGGGGAAGAGAGCGCCGGGGCCAGTTTCTTCCGCCGCAATGGCTCGGTCTGGACAACCGATAAAGATGGGCTTGATTCTCGGTCTGCTTGCCGCGGAAATCACGGCGCGGACCGGGAAAGACCCCGGAGAGCACTATCGCGATCTCACATCCAGGTTCGGCGAATCCTTCTACACGAGAATCGACGCGCCCGCGACCCTGGACAGAAGCAGGCGTTGAGCAAACTCTCTCCCGCGGCCGTTACAGCTTCCACCTGGCCGGCGACCCGATCACAGCCAGGTTAACCAACGCACCTGGCAACAACGCACCCATCGGCGGACTGAAAGTGACCACGGAAAACGGATGGTTCGCGGCCCGCCCGTCGGGAACGGAAAATATCTACAAGCTTTACGCGGAAAGCTTCCGCGGCGAGGCGCATCTGGAGGCGATCGTCTCAGAAGCACAGAAGATAGTAAGCGAGTCGCTCAGTGTGGCCTGACACTACTCCGCTACTGCTCCACCCCGCGTGAGCGCCGGAACATCGCGAGAAACAGCGCAAGCCCCCCGGCCATTGTCATCCACGATGCAGGCTCCGGCGTGACGATCGCAAGCGCCGCATCCGCCACGATTGCGTGCCCAGCCGAGGAAGGGTGCTTATCATCCCAAAAAGCAAATTTGTTCTGAGTGGCGAGTACTGTCGAACATGGGGTGCCTCCGGCGAAATTGACTTCACCGGTGAGGCATGGGTCCGTAGTGTCCGCGAGGCCGAAAGCCGCGCCGTTGCTCACGATCGTGTCCAGTAGCGAATAGGTATCGAGGACCTGTAGGTTCAATCCAGCGCCCGCCGCCAGAGAACCCAATGATGGCAAAGGGCCGCCTCCGGAGACCAAAGTTTTGTCGAACGCGCCTGCTACCTGTGAAGCCCCCGCGGCGGCAATCGGTCCCTGCGACAGGGCGGCGGGGATTTTCCCCAGGTCGGGAACCGTTAAAACCAGAAAATGCTTCGCGCCAAGCGTCGCCAGATCAAGAATGGACGTGTCAATGTTGGCGACGATGGCTCCGATGTCCGCTTGCACCTGACCAGCAGTGGGGTTGCTGAGGAGTACATCGTCCAGGTCGTTTGAGCCGATCCAGATTGTATATAGGGCATTGGGGTCGGCTGCGGGATGCGACGCGGCGAATTGCGCGATCTGGCCAGTCGCGCCGAGAAGATCTATCTGCGAAAGTGTCGGATGAACCGGTGTAATCCCGGTCTCGGCGCCTCCATAAGCGTAATCCTGTCCGCCGAGCAAACTGGGCGTGCTCGAAAGCCCGAGGGCGGCAGCCACATCGTCGATCCAGATCGGCCCGTTGCTGAAGCGGCCTGGATAGTAGGGTGCACCGGGAAGAGTGCCCCCGGTGGCCGTATAATCGTTCCCTGTATCGGAAAGGCTGTCGCCGAAGCTGTAGATGGCGTCGATTGGGCCGCCGTGCGCCGCGGACACCGTCAGGGCCAGGAACGCAAAACCAGAATATAGCGAGAACCGCATTCCGAAAGTCTACAGGATTGTCATTTGTGAAAAAGTGCGAGTCAGTGATCGAAAATACATTCAATCCCGCTGTAAATCGGGCGGTAATGGCGTGGCGCGCGGCTGTGCGAATCTATCAATTCTCTGAGGGGTGCTCGGCATGATCTATAACGAGCAACTCAACCGGCGCTTTTGTAGGTTCCAATTTTAGGCCCAGCTCCTGCACATCGCTAAAAATGGAAGTCCATTCGAATAGTGCCCGCTTATTGAATGCGGCATTGGTGTCCAATTGAGCATCGGACAGCGCCAGGAAGAAATCGAAGTTGCCGGTGAGAGAGGTGCGGTCCAGGACGGGGCGCTGAATAGAGCCCAGACCCGAGAGAAATTCGGCCAGGTCCTGCATTGACGTATTTTTGAAGGTCACGCCTCCGGGGCCCAGCCGGAGAGAGTTCTCGCCCCCGCCTCCTGCGCTCGTCAGTTTAAGTCCCTTCTTGCCGGTTATCATCGCCAGCCCGGAAATTTCCTTTACCTCTCGATGCAGCCGCAGTTTGAATCGATCTTCCAGGAGCGTCCGTAGCATCGACATCAGCTCGGTATTGCCAACGACATGATCTGCCTTTGCACGAATGTCGTATCGCTCGGAAATCACCGCCTGCTCTGAAGCACCCGCTGCATGGATTTGAAATCCAGCCACATGATAAGCAGTTCTGATGCACTCGTAAAGAGTGACGCGCAAGTATGTAAGTCCGTCCGGGGTGACCTTCATTTCTTGCTCGGAGATCGAAGGGTCGTGCAGCTTGATTGAAGCCACTTCAAATTGTGGCCCGGGAGTTCTCGGTCCGTCAGCTAACAATCCGATCGTCGCTAGCAATGCAATTCCGACCCACCTCAGACGCACACGAATCCCCTCGACGGCCATCCTAACGGAAAATTTACGATGGCGAATGTTCGTAACGCCCAGCGCCGGAAGGCTCCGGCTCTACAGGTGATCACTGCGGCCCCAAAATTCCGTTCGCATTTATTTTCAGGAAATCGTACGCCTCTTTTCAACAACTTACCCAGACCGACCCCTCCAGCCCCATTTTCCGTGTGCTGTACTGCAGCCAGGTAAAAACATATGACCTCCGAAAAACAGATCGAAGCAAATCGCCGCAACGCCCTACGTTCCACCGGCCCACAAACCATCGAAGGCAAATCCAAATCCAGCCGGAATAACCTGCGCCATGGCCTGACCGGTCAGATCAGCCTCCTGCCCACCGAAGATCGCGAAGCCCACGACGCCTTCTGCAACGAGTTGATCGACGGCTTTCAACCCGAAACCCCCATGGAGCGCCAACTCGCGCAGTCAATCGCAGAAGATAATTGGCGTCTCAACCGCGCCCGCGCCATCGAAGACAACCTGTTCGCGCTGGGTCACGCGAACGAGCGTCGCGAAGCGCAAATCGCACTCGCCGATGCCCAAACTTTCCACGATCGCGCGAACCAGTTCAACCTGTTGACCATCTACGAGCAGCGCATCAACCGCAGCATGCAGCGCAATCTGAAACTTCTCCGCGAAATGCAAGCCGAGCGCAAACAAGCAGCAGGACGAAGCGATGGAAGAAGCCAAGCTCCTCGCACAGGCTAGTCTTGCCAACGGTGTAGCGTATATTCCTGCGCAAGATGGGTTTGTCTTTTCGAATGGCGAAATCAACCGCGCCATCGACCGCGACAACCGCCTGAAAGCCGCCAAAGAGGCCGAATCGAAACCCCAATTCACCGCCGCCCGAGCCGCTTGATGTCTACAATGGGATATTTCCATGCTTCTTCTTCGGCATGGTATCGACCTTCGTTTCCAGCATGCGCAAAGATCGAATCAATCTCGTGCGCGCCTCATGCGGCTCAATCAAGTCATCGATGAACCCATGCTCTGCCGCGCCAAAGGGGCTGGCAAAGCGCTCAGCGAAGTTCCCAATGTTCAGCGGTTGGCCACGCGAGATTCAAATCCGTGCCGATGTGTTTCGACCCGTCACGCGATAATCCCCGCCATAGGCTTGACGCGTGAGGACCACGGTGACTTTCGGCACTATCGATCCCGCCGAACTCCTTGTTCCGCGCCGCCATCGCAAGGGCGCACAAAACGAGAGATCTTCATTGACGTATCAATATACAGATATACTGCGAGAAAAGCCGGTTGAGACAAGCGAATTCAGCCGTCAGATTGTGCGCCCCGTGCAGATGCACTTCGGTGGGCAAAAGCGTCGCCCGTTACTCGGCGCTCGTGCCGAAGTCGAAAATATCGGTGGCTACGCTGGCCGTAGCTCCATATGGGCTCTGAACGCCCATATTCGAAGATGCGACGAAACAATATTCCCCGGACTTGAGGCCTTCAACGGTTACCTTGTAAAGCCCCGGTTTGATACGTTCGCTCTTGAATGGAATCATCGCTTTTGAATCGGCTCCCGACGATGATCCCAACGCGCTGAAACTGCCCACGGTGCTTTCACGGTTCTGTTTGTTGACCTCAAGTTTTAACAGAGAGAACTGACTGGGATTAGAAAGATTCCCCACGCCGAAATAGGTCTTTCCCAAACCCGCTTGCTTGTCGTCGAAATAGAAATAGAAAACCGGCGACGATTCGTTAATCCGCATGTTGGCATGAGCTCCGGGAATGACGGCCTTGGTCTTTGCCTTCACGATTCCGTAGGTCATTGCCGAAGTAAGCATTCCACCACTCTTCGCTCCCTGATAGGATGCTCGCTCAAGAACCACCATTTCCGGCATTCCACCCCGGTTTTTAGTCATCGCGTAGATTCCGGAGTCGTGCGGCGCGAGCGGGTCATTCGGATCGCCTTTAGCTTCCGCTCCCTGGGTCGGTGCCGCACCCGAAGCGCCGGCAGTCCTGATGCCCAAACAAGAGGCACACCGGCGCTCGAAATCACCACTGGCGCTGCCGAAACGGGAGCGTTCTGCCCGGTCGGCGGCGACTTGATTTCCGCCTTCGGGTTGAGCATGACCTGCATCACGGCATCGCTGACCTCTCGCTTTTTTGAGCCGGATCATCTCGTCCGTGGTCAGATCGAAAGTCTTGTCCTCTTTGCGTAGGCGCGCAATGATCACGTCGTCCGACAGGCCCGCGCCCACCAACGCGACTACGCTATCCACTGTTAGCCCTTCCGGCTGTGCGGAAGCCGTGTCGGCGGGTTTGGTGGTCGGTCTGACCGCCCCGCCTCCTTTTTGTGGAGCCTGTTGCGCCATGATGGGCAAAACCAGCGCGATGACTGATAGAACACGCAAATGAACAAGCATGAGTCTCGTCTCCTTGGAATACCGCTGAGATTAACTTATAGAGGCTCTCACATTGATGCCTGCGAAGCAAGCGATGCGCCAATTGTCCAGCAACGCCAAACCCGACCAGCACGCCTTCTGAGCACCAAGCAAAACGAAACGTGACCCTGCTGATAACGAGGCGTTAATCCAGATGGTCGGCGCCTACAACGGAATATTGCCGTGCTTCTTCTTCGGCATCGTATCGACTTTGGTTTCCAGCATCCGCAAGGACCGGATCAGCCGGCGCGCGGGTCTCGTGCGGCTCGATCACGTCGTCGATGAATCCGTGCTCCGCGGCGACGAACGGGCTGGCGAAGCGATCGTTGAATTCGGCGATTTTCTGCTGGCGCAAATCGCCGTTGCCGCCGCCAGTTCGCGCCGGTAAACGATGTTCACCGCGCCTTCCGCGCCCATCACGGCAATCTCCGCCGTCGGCCACGCAAGGTTCACATCCGTGCGGATGTGCTTCGAACCCATCACGCAATAAGCGCCGCCGTAGGCCTTGCGCGTGATCACCGTGATCTTCGGCACCGTCGCTTCGGCGAACGCATAGAGCAGTTTCGCGCCATGCCGGATGATGCCGCCGAACTCCTGTTCGGTGCCGGGCAGAAATCCGGGCACGTCTTCAAACGTGATCAGCGGAATATTGAACGCATCGCAGAAGCGCACGAAGCGCGCGCCCTTCACGGACGAATTGATGTCCAGACATCCGGCGAGAAACGCGGGCTGATTCGCGACGATGCCCACCGGCCGCCCGTCCAGACGCGCAAATCCGACCACCAGATTCCGCGCCCAGTGCTCATGCACTTCGAAGAACCAGCCCTCGTCGACCACGCGGTGAATCACGTCTTTCATGTCATAAGGCAGATTCGATTCGGCGGGCACGATGCGGTCGAGCGCGGGATCGGCGCGGTCGATCGGATCGTTCGAAGGGCGCCGCGGCGGATCTTCGCGATTGTTCTGCGGCAGGAAGCTCAGCAGCTCGCGGATCATCTGCACGCATTCGGCGTCGTCGCGCGAGATGAAATGGCCGACGCCGCTGACGGAGTTGTGCGTCATCGAGCCGCCCAGCTTTTCTTTCGTGACATCTTCATGCGTCACGGTCTTGATGACGTCGGGTCCGGTGACGAACATGTAGCTGGTGTCGGCCACCATGAAAACGAAATCGGTGATGGCGGGCGAATAAACGGCGCCGCCGGCGCAGGGCCCCATGATGGCGGAGATCTGCGGGACCACGCCGCTCGCGAGCGTGTTGCGCAGAAAGATATCCGCGTAGCCGGCGAGCGAAAGCACGCCTTCCTGAATGCGCGCGCCGCCGGAATCGTTGAGGCCGATGATAGGCGCGCCGGTCTTGAGCGCGAGATCCATGATCTTGCAGATCTTCCGCGCGTTGGTTTCCGACATGGAGCCGCCGAAAACCGTGAAATCCTTCGCGAAAACATAAGCGGGGCGGCCGTTGATGCGCCCGAAGCCGGTGACCACGCCATCGCCGGGGATCACCTGCTGGTCCATGCCGAAATCCTGGCAGCGGTGCTGGACCAGCTTGTCCATCTCTTCGAACGTGCCTTCGTCGAGCAGCAGTTCGATGCGTTCGCGGGCGGCAAGTTTGCCTTCGCGATGCTGGCGTTCGCGGCGTTCGGGACCGCCGCCTTCTTCGGCGGCGGTGTGGCGGCGGCGCAGTTCTTCGAGACGATTCATCAGAGTTCAGAGTATCGCGGTGTGACGGGTATTGCCCGTTATCGGCGGGATCGCGGGCGGTTTACTGCGGGGCTGGATCAAGCGGCGGCGAAAGCGGCGTCGGTTTCGGGCTCCGAAACTCCGCGCAAACGCGGCGTCTGCGCGCCGCACTCGCACTGTTCAGTCACAATCTCGCGTTCTTCGCGCAGTTGCATCACAGCGGCCGGTTCATCGATGTGCAAGCCATCGTGCACTTCGCATTCCCGCGCGATGACCGACCCGTCCCGACCCCGTAACTGCTCGAATACCGGGACACCGAATGCGCGCCAAAGCAGATCGCGGCGTTCATCGGAGACTGGCGATTCCTCGATTGACGTCAGCACCACAATGGCGGTTTGGAGACTCGGCAATTCGAACAAACCTCGGTCTTTCCGATCCGCGAAAGATAAAGCCACATCGACGGGCGCCACGAGAACGTCCGGAGCATAGGATTGAAGCCATGTGAGATCCTCCGGTCCAAACTGGCGCATATTCCGGGCAAGGCAAAATCCGCCTTCCAGCAGAGCAATCCGCGAGTCTGCCGAAAGCGGGAAGCGAAACTCATGTGGCTCGGCCTGCGCAGCCCGCGCCGAAAACTTTTTCGCTCTATCAAGTACCTTGCGTAATCGGTTAAAGGGCCACATACACTTCCAGATCCACTGAAATCCTCTTAACCGAATAGTGCGAAAGCGGAGAGTTTTCTTCACGGCTCATAACCCGGGCGCCTGCTAACATGAAGCAGTCGGAATGACAGATCTACGCGCGGAACCAGGCCCGATGTCCGATGCCTTGACGAACGGTGTCCGTGTCGAGGTGCTTTCCCGCCCTTCCACCGAGAATTCCCGCCCTATGGAGGGAGAATGGGTCTTTGAATACACGGTGCGGATCACGAACCAAGGATCCGACACGGTACAACTGGTCAGCCGTCACTGGATCATCACCGACGGGCTGGATCACGTAGAAGAGGTTCAAGGGCCGGGCGTGGTTGGAAAACAGCCGGTACTCTCGCCGGGCGAGTCGTTCAAGTATTCCTCGTGGTGCCAACTGAAGACCCCGACGGGCGTGATGCGCGGCACCTATCAGATAGTCGGCGCGGGTGGGAACAAGTTCGATATCGAGATCGCGCCTTTCGCGCTCAAAGCCCGATATACGGTCAACTGATCACCAGATCGCCGCGTGATAGTGCTTTCTGATCACCCGGTCTCTCGTGACCAACATCGCTCCGTGATTTGCCTTTGCGTGAGCCACAATCACGCGGTCGAACGGATCCACCGTCCAGCCGATCTCGAGCGCATCGTTGGCGATTCTCCCGAAAGGAAAGCTGCAGAGTCCAATACCGAACGACGCGCTGATCGTCGCGAAAAGACCTTTTGCCTCTATGCCGATTCTCTTGCGCCGGTAAAGATAGTCGAACTCCAAAAGCACCATCGGCGAGATCAAAAGATCGTTGGCTTCCAGTTGGCGCTTCGCTTCGATGCTGAACTCGTCCAGAAGACCGTCGTGCAGATAGACGGCCACGTGCGTATCGAGGTAGGCGATGCTCACCGAGTGTCATCGTCGTGAGTCCACTGTTTTTTCAGATCGGACATCAGATCCACGTCCGATTCCACAATGGATTGAGGATTGACCAAAAGCCCGTGGCGGCGCACGGCGGCGGATAGCTTTGACCCGCTCGCCGGCGGTAGCAGACGGAGCTTCGAACCCTTGTATCTGATTTCGATTGGTTCGCCATGTAGAGCGCTGTCCAACACTCTGAACAAATCCTTCCGAAACTCTGTTGCCGTGAGCTCCATGTCTGCAGTGTACTGATCGAGTGTGCGGATGTCAAATCATACGTACATGTGCTATAACGCGGCAACATTCTCCAGACTTCGCCATAGATACCAGCACGCAATCGAGCTGTAGGGCTTCCAGGCAGCCGCGATCTTTTCCATTTCCGCCGGCTTGGGTAATTCCTCCAATCCGTAAGCCTTTTTCATGGCCGAGCGAATGCCCAGATCCCCGACCGGCAGAACGTCATTGCGGCGAAGCGCGAACATCAGGAACATCTGGGCGGTCCAGACGCCGATCCCTTTCACCTGGGTAAGGTGCTCGATCACCGCCGCGTCATCGAGGTCCGGCAAGACTTCGAAAACCACCTTGCCTCTCCTGGTATGTTTCGCCAGTTCGCGGATATAGAGGGTTTTCTGCCCCGAGAGCCCGAGCTTGCGCATTCGCTCCGGCCGCAGCTTCATGATTCCGGCGGGAGTCAACTTCTCCTCGCCCGCGGCGGCGTGCAGACGCGCGAAAATCACGCTCGCTACCCGCCCGCTTAGTTGTTGATAGACAATGGATCGAACGAGCGTTTCAAAAGACGGCTCCCGGTACTGAAGAGCGAAAGGACCCACGCGCCGGATAATCCCGGCCATTACCGGGTCCGATTTTTTGAGATGCTGGAGAGCAGAGCGCATGAAATTCAGAATTGAAACAAAGACTGTCCACTGCGCGTCCAGTCAAAAAGTGAGTCCATTGTACTGATTCTATGAAAATCATTGGCCTGACTCTCGCAACCCTGTTGATTGTCCCGCTGGCTGATCCGTCTGCAGGCTCAGCAGCCCGCAAAAGCCGGAGGATGACGCCGGCGAACCGATCAAAGTCGACGTCGATGTCGTGAACCTCTATTGCGCGGTTCGGAACAAGCAAAACGCTCTGATCGGCAATCTCGAAAAGGGCGACTTCACTCTCGCCGAAGACGGCACGCCGCAAACGATCAAGTACTTCACCCGTGAAACTGATCTTCCGCTCACGATCGGCCTGCTGGTCGATGTCTCGAGCAGCCAGCGCAATCTGATCGAGACCGAACGGCGCGCAGGCGCCTCTTTCTTCTCGAGCGTGCTGAAGAAGAAGGATGTCGCGTTCCTGATCAGCTTCGGCGCCGATTCGGAACTGCTGCAGGACATCACCGGCTCGCCGCGCTCCTTGCAGGAAGGGCTCGACCGCCTGAAGCTGAACTGTCGGATTTTCGGGCATCAACTCAGGTCCGGTGCCGACGATGAACCAGCCGCGCGGCACGGTTCTTTACGACGCCGTTTATCTCGCCGCGAACGACATGCTGTCGAAGGAAGTCGGACGCAAGGCGATCGTGCTGATCACGGACGGCGAGGACGAGGGCAGCCAGCTACGGATGAAAGCCGCCATTGAGGCGGCGCAGAAGGCCGACGCGATCATCTACGGAATTCTTTATGTCGACCGCCAGTTCTATCGGGCGGCGGATTACATGGGGGGATACAGCGGTGAAGGCGTGCTGAAGCAGATGGCCGAAGAAACCGGCGGGCGCTTGTTCCAGGTGGACCGCAAGAATTCGCTCGATTCGATCTTCGACCAGATCCAGCAGGAGATGCGGACGCAGTACGCGATCGGCTATACGCCGACGAACAGCAAGAAGGATGGCTCCTTTCGCAAGATCGATCTGCGTGCCTCGAGCAAGGATTTGAAAGTGCAGGTGCGCAAAGGCTATTACGCTCTGCCCAACCAGCAGTAGGTATTCCGAGCCGTTCTCAACTCTGGATAAACCGTTTGCGCGCTTCGAGATATTCTTCGACAGCCTGCCCAAGCGGCGGCATCGGCGCGATACCGTGCACTCGCAAGCGCGCATTTTCGAGCGCGGAATATTTCGGCCGCCGGGCCGTGGTGCGATATTCGCGTTCGTTGGTCGGCAGCAGGTTGGCGGTCACACCCGCCTTGTCGAAAATCAAGCCGCGCGAATTCGAACCAGGAAATCGGCTCGCCTCCGCCGATGTGAAATATTCCCTCGAGATCACGCTCCAGCAAATCGATGGCGCGGCTCGCCAGATGCGGCGCATAGGTCGGCGAAGCAATGTGATCTTCAACCACGCGGATCGGTTTTCCCTCCCGCGCCAGACGCAGCATCAACTCGGGAAAATTGCCGCGCGCGGTGCGCAGCGCTCCGGGCCCAAATACTCCGGAAGTGCGCACGATGAGCGGCCGATCGAGATAAGCCTGCACATACAATTCTCCCGCCAGCTTTGACACCGCGTAAGCACCCAGCGGATGGGTGGGATCGGTTTCGAGATAAGGCCGGCCGAGATTCCCGTCGAAGACGTAATCCGTCGAGAAATGAACCAGCCGCGCATCGTTCTGGCGGCATGCCAGAGCCATGTTTCGCACGCCCAGTGCATTGGCCTGAAAAGCGGCGAGCGGCTCGCGTTCGGCGACATCGACCTGGTTATAAGCAGCGGCATTGAATACCGCGACTGGATCGAATTCCGCCAGCGCGCGTTCCACTTTTTCGCCGTCCGCAAATATCGAGCGCGCCGCGTTCGAACCCGCGTACTTCGTAGCCTCGCCGCTTCAGTTCGGCGCATAACTCCACGCCGAGTTGGCCGGACGATCCAAATACAATGATTTTTCCTGTCAAGCGCCGATTCTACCAGTGCAGGTAAAAAATCGCGGAAGCAATTGCGGCAAGGGCGAGAACCAGTAACCAGACCCGCCCACGCCATCCACTCCAGACGGGCAGTTTGCGGCGGGGCCTGGTGTCGGAGGGTCTTCCGCGGAAGGCAGCGGGCGGCGGGAACTGCTTCCCGAACGGCTTCGCGTCGCGCCAACGCCTGAGTCAGTTGCTCCTTACCGGCGCGATCGGCAATCACAATTGTTCCGGAATTCTCGCTGGAAGTGGTTTCGAGCAATTGCGCCCGCAGCGGCTCGGGTACGTCCTTGACAGAGTTGTAGAAGCCGCGTTCGCCGCCGGCCGCAATCATGCACCGCCGATGTTTTCATCACGCCGGAAACATTGCGTAGCAGATTGACGCCGCACTCGGGACAGACATCACCCGGCGTTTCAAACTCAGAGTGGCAGCGCGGACACGTCATCGACTCGATTATCACCTGGAGAGCCAGGCGCGGCTCGCGCGCGGGCGAACCCGGGGAACCGAATTGGCCCAGGATCACCTGAATAAAGCCCAGAGCCGCTTTGGGAAGGGCTTTGTCTTTGCGATAAATCAGCCCCAGTTTCCGGATCATCGGTTCGGGCGCGAGTGGAATCGTTGCGAGCGTGCCCGCTTCCACCTCTTCCAGGCAATTCGATGCCGCCAGAAAGCTGATGCCCAACCCAGCCATCACGAAGCGCTTCATGGTTTCGGAGGAATCCAGCTCCATCGAAACCTGCAGCTCGTCTTCCACACTTTCGAACCATGCGTTCAGACGGCTGCGCGTCATTCCGGTCTGCGGCAGCAGCAGAGGCCATGCGATCACATCTTCGCAGCGGACCTTATCCATCGCTGCGAGCGGATGGCCGGCCGGCACCATCGCGCGAACCTCGTCGCGATAAATCTCCACTACCTGAACGCGCTTTTCGATCACAGGCAGCTGGGTCAGTCCGAAATCGGCCACGTTTTCCATCACCGCCTCGACAACGCGCGAACCGTACGATCTGTTCACCTGCAACTGGACGCCGGGAAATTGCGTCTTGTATTCGGCGAAGACCTTCGGGCAGAACGTAGATACAAGTCGCCTCGTTGGCCGCAATCACCAGTTCGCCGCGCGGCGATGTCTCCAGCTCATTCAGCGCGTTCTGCGCCTGACGGCGGATGTCCAGCATGCGCTCGGCATATTCAGCGAATATTTTCCCCGCCGTGGTCAAGGAAATCCGGCTGCCAAAACGTTCAAAAAGCTCGGCTTTCAATTCGTGTTCCAGTTGCCGGATCTGTGCGCTGATGGCGGGCTGCGTACGGTAACACGTCTGCGCGGCTTTCGAGAAGCTCTTCAGGCGGACGATCTCGAGAAATGTGTGAAGCTGGTCAAAATCCATGCCCGTCCGCCTCTGGGTTGTGGACGAATGGCCTTATGTTACCAAAGCGCAATCCGACCCCTTATGTTTCGTGCCCGGAGTCTTACGTCGACATCGCCTGAGAGAGGTCGTAAAGTGGGATTTGATAACGCGTGTCATTGTTCCGGCCGTGTGTATGCTCGCTCTGTGCGTAATCACATTGCGAGCGCAGACCGCGGATCAGGTGCTGGTCGTCGTCAACAAGCAATCCCGCGACTCGCGCGAGATCGGTCAATACTACATAACCAAACGCGGCGTGCCACTGGCCAATTTGTGCACGATCGATACCGCGCCCGAGGAGAGTATCGCGCGCGAAGTTTACGACAACGAGATTCGCAAACCGGTCGGCGGCTTTCTTGAAGAAGCACAATCTGGTCGAGAAGATTCTTTACATCGTCACCACCGCCGGCGTCCCACTGAAGATCTCCGGCGACGGTGACGGCCGCGCAACACGGGCGCTTCGGTCGATTCGGAATTGACCGCTGCTCTATCAACAACTGCATGGCGTCACGATTCCACTCTGGAGGGGCCCGTAAACAATCCCTTTTTTCGCCAGCGCGATACGCCCTTCCGGCACCCGCAGTTCCCCATGTATCTGGTGACGCGCCTTGCGGCCTACGATATGGCCGAGATGAAAGGCGCTGGTCGATCGTGCGCTGCTGGCGCGCAACACCGGCAAATTCGTCATCGATGCGCGGCGCCGACAAGGCCACCCCCGGCAACCAGTGGCTGCGCACCGCCGCGCTGCTGCTGCCGAAAGACCGCGTCATCCTGGACGATTCCGCGGCAGTCCTGACCGAATCAAAAGGACGTGATCGGCTATGCCTCCTGGGGTTCCAACGATCGCGGATCGCAAGCAGCGCTTTCTCCATTTCCAGTGGCTGCCCGGAGCCATCGCGACGGAGTTTGTTTCGACCGACGGCCGCACCTTCCGACGGCCGCCCGACACCTGGCAGCTCGGCACCTGGAGCGAACCAGTCGAGTTGGTTCGCCGGCGCTCCGCAATCCCTGACCGGCGGATTATCATTCATGAAGGCGCTTCCGGCGCGTCGGGACAGGTGGACGAACCCTATCTTGCAGGCTGCCCGCGCCCGGATTTCGTCCTGCCCGCCTACTTTTCAGGCCGCAACCTGGCCGAGAGCTTCTATATGGGGATTCCCGGCTTGAGCTGGATGAATGTCGTGATCGGCGATCCCCTCATGCGCCTGCAGCCCTGATTGGAACCCGGCTTCTCGCCGCTATACGCGCTACAATTGAATTATTCATGACAGTCGAGATCGAAGGCGTCACCCTTCACCTCGCGCATCCCGACGAATTGCCTGTCCGCTGGGTCGGCCAGGAAGAGCTGATGCGGCAGTTGCTGGCCGCCTGGATGGTGGTGACGGAGCACGACGTGCCGATGAATCCGCGGCTGATCGGCAAGCCCGGCGTGGGCAAAACCACGCTCGCCTATGCCGCCGCGAAGCGCATGGGCCGCGATGTCTTCATCATGCAGGCCACGCTGGATACGCGCCCGGAAGATCTGCTCATCACGCCCGTGATCGAAGGCGCGGGCCGCCTGCGCTATGTGGCTTCGGCGCTGGTGAGCGCCATGATTCTGGGCGGCATCGTGATTCTGGACGAAGGCAACCGCATGAGCGAGAAGAGCTGGGCCAGTCTCGCGCCGCTGCTCGATAACCGGCGCTATGTGGAGAGCATCGTCGCCGGCGTCAAGATCAAAGCGCATCCGCATTTCCGCCTGGTCACCACCATGAACGACGATTCTTCGACGTTCGAACTGCCCGAATACATTCACTCGCGTCTGCAGCCGCAGATCCTGATCGATTTCCCGGAAAAGGATGAAGAGTTTCAGATCCTGAAGGAAAATCTGCCGTTCGCGGAAGATCGCATCCTGCAATACGTGACCGATTTTCTGCAGCAGGCGCATGCGGCCGACGAGCGCTACAGCGTTCGCGACGGCATCAACATCGCGCGCTATGCGATCAAGCTGAAGAGCCTCGCGACGGGCCGCGAGCACGAGAAAGACGCTCTCGAAACGGCGCTGCTCGAGACGCTGGGCGAGGAGGCTTTGCGATATGTCCGGCGAAACCGGGTCCCACCTGAATCGCTGCCTGATCCGCGACTGGTCGAGTCTCGACGGGGGCGGTTCGCCTATCTGCCGGTGGTGCCGGGCCGGCTGGAATTTGCGATCGAAGTCCGGCGCCGCATTCTGGCGGAGCGGCCCGCAGTCGTCGCGGTCGAACTGCCGGCCACGCTCGAAGAAGTCTATCTCGACGCGATCCGGCGGCTGCCGCAGATTTCGGTCATTTTCTATAACGACCCGACCGTGCATGCGCCGGCCCGGCGATGACGGAGCCGAGCAGGCCGTCTATGTGCCGGTCGAGCCGGCCGATCCGTTTGTCGAAGCGATTCGCAGCGCGCAGGAGATCGGCGCGCAGATCGTCTTCGCCGATCCCGATTCCAGCGAACGGCCGCATCTGCCCGACACTTATCCCGGATTCGTACGCGCTGACTTCGATCCCGCTGAGCCAGTACGTGGAGGCGTATCGCGTCTATCCGCAGGAGCGCACGGCCGAAGTGGAGCGCTTCGCCGGCGGCATCGCATGGAAACTGCAGGGCGCCGATCCGTTGGCGCGCGTGCTGGTGGTGCTTTCGCTGAATCTGCTGGATCCGGTGCTCGATGCGATGGAAAAGCCGCAGCCCGAGCCCGACGCGCCGCCGCCGCGAAAATCTGCAGCTGGTCAACGCGCATCCGGAATGCCTGGGCGAAATCACGTCCGAGTATCCGTTTCTGCAGGAGCGATACGAGATTTCCGCGTCGGAGATGCGCGACCGCGGCCGATGGTGGATCGCGCCGCGCGTGCAGATGGCCCTGTTCCGCGAAGCGGAACACGCGTACGTCGCTGAATACCGGCGAGAAAATGCATCGCTGGCAGCGCCGGCTGCTCGGCGCGCTACAGCCGCAATCTCGCGCTGACGCATCACGATCTGACGGCATCGCTGTTCGATCTCACCATCGCGGCGCGCTCCATCGTGGATGAAAACTATGCCTGGGACGTGTGGGAGACCGCCTCCCGCTATTCGCATCAGCAGACTGTCGAGCGACATCGAAACGGTCAAGATTTCGGGCGATGAAGTCTGGCTGAACACCAAGCGCATCCGGCTGCGGCGCCGGCTGCCGAGCACCAAACGGCGCATGGGAAATCTCGGGCTTGAAGCCGCGCAAAAAAGAAAAGTTTCCCGGCGAGTGGGCGAGTGAGCTGAATGGCGCGAGCATCTGCTCCTATCCGCCGGAAGATATCGTGATCGAGGATTTCGGCCGCTTTCTGAAGAAGAAAGGCAAGAGCGTTCTGTCGGAAGAGCGCGCCACGGTGGAGCCGTTCACCGCATCGCTGCTCGACGGAATCGATCTGCGGGAGACGATTCGCAACTGGCACGACGGGCAAGATCTTCGTCCGGAATATCCAGAAGATTCACGGCGAAGTCGGTTCGGTGGTGGTGATTTTCGACGAAGACCGCGACGGCCGCTATAACTACATGACGACCTGGCTGGGCGAGCACCAGAACGAGTCGGACATGGCGTTTTATTCGACTTATCCGTTCGATCATCTGATCGGGCCGGGCATCGGACGCGCGGAGTACGGCGGGTTTCTGATGAGTCTGCCGGCGCGCCGCATGTATGACGTCTGGGCCGATCCCGATTACGATTTCGCGGAGACCGAAGGCGGAGCGGCTGCTGCTGGCCGGGCATGGATTACTCGATTCAGAAGTATGTGGTTTATGTGGCGGCGAAACCGCCGCGGTCGGTGTTCCGGAATATCGCGGCGCGATTTGGGCGGACCATCGTCTATATCCCGATCGGCCAGTTATCGCCGGTCACGATGAAGAAAATTCGGGTGGTGCATGTGCTCGATGGCTACGACAAGCGGGACAAGCGCCAAAGAATTCATCTGGTAGCGCGTGGCGCAGGCACTCGTGCCTGCCGTGCCGGCGTTGACGCCGGCAACTGACGCTCGGAATGAGCCCACGTGGGCATCGTCATGCACTCCCGTCCGCTAATCTAGTACCAGTGGATCTCGAAAAAACTCTGCTGCGCAAAGTCGGCGAAGCGATTCATCGCTTCAAGATGATTCGCGATGGCGACCGCATTGCCGTCGCGGTATCCGGCGGCAAGGATTCCGTCACGCTCCTCGAAGCCCTCTGCTGCTGCAGAAGCGCGCGCCGATCGATTTCTCCGTCTGCGCCTTCACTGTCGAACAAGGCAAATTCCTGCGTCCGGTCGAGCCCGATCGGCGAATACATCCGCAGTCTCGGGGTCGAATGGACTTACCACACCGACAACCCATCCCTCCGCCTGCTCACCGAAAAGCCCGACCATGGCTGCGATCTCTGCAGCCGCTTCCGCCGCCGCGCCGTCTATCAGATCGCGCGCGGCATGGGCGCCAACGTGATCGCGTTCGGCCACACCGCCGACGATTTCTGCGAATCCCTGCTTCGCAACATCATGTTTACCGGGCCGGCTGAGTTCGCTGCCGCCTGTCACGTATTCGCGTGAACGCGATTTCCGCCTGATCCGCCCGCTGGTCTATGTCACCGAAGAAATCACGCGCGGCTATGTCGAAAGCAAAGGCGTTCCAGTCGTTCCCTGCGGCTGTTCGCTGCGCACCGGCACCGTCCGGCGCAGCATCCGCGAGACCATCGCCGATTGGGAAATCGAGCATCCGCACCTGCGCGAAAATATCCTCTCCGCCATGGGCAATATCCAGCACGGCCGGCTGCTCGACACGCGCTATCTCGATACCGAAGAGCCCGACACCGAAGCGGAATTCAGCCGTCGGCGGTTCTGCCGTTTCTGCCCGGTCCTCAACGAAGTCTGAATGTCCGTACTCCTGACCTGCGACGCGATCGAGAAATCGTTCGGCTCGCGCACCGTATTCTCCGATATCTCGCTCAGCCTGCACGATGGCGAGCGGCTCGGCATCATCGGGCCGAATGGCGCGGGCAAATCCACGTTTCTGCAGATCCTCGGCGGCGGCATGTCGCCCGACGACGGCACTGTTTCCATCCGCAAAGGCGTGCGCCTCGCGATGGTGGTGCAGGATCCGCGGTTCGATCCCGAAGCCACCGTGCGCGAAGTCATCGCGGCCGCCGCGCGCGAGAGCGAAGACAAGGATCTCGAAGTCTCGAAGATCATCAGCCGCGTCGGTTTCGAAGATGCCGCCGCGAAGGCCGGCACGCTTTCCGGCGGCTGGCGCAAGCGGCTGGCCATCGCCGCGGCGCTGGCGCGAACAACCCGACGTGCTGCTGCTCGACGAGCCCACGAACCATCTGGATGTGGAAGGCATTCTCTGGCTCGAGAAGCTGGTCGCTGTCGGCCACTTTCGCCTCGATCTTCGTGACGCACGACCGCTACTTTCTGGAAAACTGCGCGACGCGCGTGGCCGAGATCAATCGCGCTTATCCGCTTGGGCCTCTTCGCCGCGCCCGGCAATTACAGCAAGTTTCTCGAGAAGCGCTCGGAGTTCCTGCGCGCGCAGGCGAAAGAACAGCAGGCGCTGGAAAATCTGGTGCGAGCGCGAGATCGAGTGGCTGCGGCGCGGCGCGAAAGCGCGCACCTCGAAATCGAAAGCGCGCATTCAGGACGCGTTCGATCTGCAGGACCAGCTTGCCGATGTCAGTTCGCGCAATCGCAAAGGCACGTCGACCATCGATTTCACCGCCACCGGCCGCATGACGAAGCGCCTGCTCGCCTGCGAAGACATTTCGAAAAGCATGGGCGGCCGGCTGCTGTTTCAAGGACCTGACGTTCGCGCTGGGGCCGGGCGTCGAAACTCGGCGTGCTCGGCTCGAACGGCAGCGGCAAATCGACGCTGCTGCGAATTCTCGCGGGCGAAATCGAGCCGGATACGGGCGAAGTGCGGCGCGCCGAAGGGCTGCGCGTCGCGTGGTTCGATCAGAATCGCGACAAGCTCGATCTCGATCAGCCGCTTGCGCCGCGCGCTCGCGCCGGAAGGCGATACCGTGATTTTTCGCGATCGGCCGCAGCACGTGGCGGGATGGGCGGCGCGCTTTCTGTTCAGGCAGGATCAGCTGGAACTGCCGCTCAACCGGCTTTCCGGCGGCGAGCGGGCGCGCGTTCACATCGCGCGGCTGATGCTGCAGCCGGCCGACATCCTGCTGCTCGACGAGCCGACCAACGATCTCGATATCCCGACGCTCGAAGTGCTCGAAAGCAATCTGCTCGATTTCCCCGGCGCGATCGTTCTGGTCACGCATGACCGCTTTCTGCTCGACCGGCTTTCGAAAGCGATCCTTGCCATGGATGGCGAGGGCGGCGTGGAATTCTTCGCCGAACTCGCGCAATGGGAGCAGGCGAATGCGGCGAAGAAGGCGCCGCCGAAGACTGCCGCGCGCGATAAGCGGGAAGCACCGGCGCCCGCGCCAAGAAAAAGCTGACTTATCTCGAAACCCGCGAATGGGAACAGATCGAAGATAAGGTGGCGCAGGCCGAAGAAGTGCTCGAAGCAGAACGCCAGCAACTCGAATCGCCCGACATCGTTTCCGATCCGGCCCGGCTCATCGAGGCCGCGGCGGAAATCGACAGCGCGCAGGAGGAAGTGGACCGCCTCTACGCGCGCTGGGCCGAACTCGAAGCCAAAAGGGCATAGGTCGGTGCAGGGATGCGTTCCAAAGCGCTGGCCAGCGTTGAGCCCACTGATGTGAGTGCGGTCAGATCGTCCGCGGTAAATGCGTCTTGTTGGGTGAGGTAGAGAGACAACACGCCGGTAATTTCAGTGCCGGCCATCAGTGGAACGGCAAGCGCGGATCGCAGCGAGCTGAATTTGGAGGGATCGCTCAAATAGCCCGGCTCCACGGAAGGATTACCGTTCATGATCGCTTTGCCGTTCTCCGCAACCCAGCCCGATAACCCACCGCCTACAGGAATCTGTAGTGATGCAAAGAGCTCGAAATCGTTGCCGTCCAGATACACGGGCGTCAGACAATCTCCGTCGCGCAAATAGATTACCAGTGCGTCGTAGGCAACCACCCCGCGCAGCGAGGACTTTAAGGCCGCGAACACAGCATCTCGATCACTGCAGCGATCGATGGTGTTCGTGAGGCGGGACAGCATCTCAGAACGCCTTCCGCCCGCGGCAATCGAATCGCTCAAATGCCGCAAATCCCGGCTACCCTGCTCCGCGTTCGCAGCCTTTTCGAAGCCGGCAGCGGGGGCATCGCCCCGCTCGACCTTCAAATTGGTGGATAGCCGGGCGATGCGTTCCCCACCGCTAACCTCCCCGCCAGATCAACCCAGCGGCGTGCCAAAATTTCCACCACCCGCGCATCGAAACTTTTTCCGGCTTCGGACTGGACCATCTTGATCGCTTCGTCCCATGGCAGCGCCCGGCGGTACTGCCGGTCGGATGCCAGCGCATCCAGGCAATCGACCGCGGCGAGAATCCGCGCTCCGATGGGGATTCGCTCGCCCGCCAAGCCGTCCGGATAGCCGGTTCCATTCCATTTCTCATGGTGTCCGCGCACCATGGGAGCCACCGCATAAGGAAAGCGGATTCGCTCGACCATCTCCGCCCCCACTATGGTGTGGGTTTTCATCTTTTCGAACTCTTCCGGAGTGAGCTTTCCCGGTTTGGAAATGATGTATTCCGGAACCGCCAGTTTGCCGATATCGTGCAACAGGGCGGCGGCCCGCAGGGCCTCCAGTTCCGTCTCGCTCAGGCCCAGTTCCTTGCCCACCTCCATCGCGTAGGTCTCCACTCGTTCCAGATGATCGTGAGTGGTTTGATCCTTGGCCTCGATCGCCAAAGCCAGGGTTTCAATCGTCCGCCTGTGAAGTGCGGCCACCTCTTCGGCATGGGCTCTCTGCTGCTCCGCCCTTGTTCTTGCTTCTTCCAGGCGGCCGACGTACATGTTATGCGAACGATAGACAACGTAGAGAAGCGGCATCAGGAGCAAGGAAGGCTGCCATCCGATCAGGTGGCTGGACATGCTGACGAGCCATGCCGCCGCTGCGCCGACGAGGTAATTCGGAAAGGACCAGAAGTAGGAGTCGCGCCACACGACCCACACATTCTGGCGCTCGGTCAATGCGATTACCGCCGCGACAAGCAGCGTGTTGGCAAGGAAAAAAGTGGCAGCCGTCAGCACGCCACTTTGGAGATTCGGCGTATGATGAACCACGTACGCCGCCTGAATGGAGCACGCCACGCTGGCGAAGTTAAACGCGATCTGGACTGGCTTCGGACGAACCTTCGCATGAAAAACCGACTGGACCAGCGTGCCCAGACAGCCGGCGAGCAAGGTCTCTCCAAGGCTGAACTCGGAAATGCCGATCAGGACGAACAGGAAATTCATCGACATCGTGCCGACCGTGGACGGCAAGGTGATTTTCATCCCTGAGGCGACGAGGGCGATGATGCTGTAGGAGATATACTTGGCCTCATCCGGGCTGCTCCAGGTCCACAAGCCATGGGCGAATGTGAACGTGCCAGCGACGATCACAAGCGCGAGATACGCGATGCAGGCGGCGTGGTGGCGAGAAGTCATACTGAACCCTAAGTCCTGAACTACTTATCGGCTGGATTGGGGTTGAACTTTATTTTCAGGCAAAGAGACAGGGCGTCCGGGCTTTGATGCCAGCGGACGCCCCGAGTTGGTTGCCTACTACGTTTATTACTGCTGGTTGGGGTCGCCCGTCAGAGAAGTCCCCCAAACCGCGGTGGTGCCCCACACTGCGGTAGTGCCCCAAACAGCGGTCGTACCCCAGACTGCCGTGTAGCCCGCGTCGCTGTTTGTCCCCCAAACAGCGGTCGTACCCCACACGGCCGTGGATCCCCAATCAGTAGACGGTCCCGTCCAGACCGAGGTTCCCCAAACAGCGGTAGTGCCCCAGACGGCGGTGGTGCCCCAAACGGCAGTCGTACCCCATACCGCCGTTTCGGACAAATCATTACTGACGGTCACCCTCGTCTTTCCGCTGGAATTGGCGGATCCGGGAGAGGCGACCGGGCTGGCGGCATTCATGTTTGCGGGAACCGTATCGGTGCTCGCAAGGGCCGCGTCCAGATTAAGGTACCCTGCACCAACCGTGAACAGATCGTATTGGATCGTGAAGGTCTGGCCTGTCGTAGGGTCCGTGATTACGGAGTTCGCGGGAAAGTTCTTCGTGGCCGTCTTCATGAGACGAGCCTTGACCTGATCGGGCGTCAGGTGTTGATGCCCCAGCAGCGCCGCCGCCGCGCCGCTCGTCACGCCCGTGGCCATGCTCGTGCCGTTCAGGATGAAGTAGTTCGATACCTGGCCGGAAGACGGCGATTTGACGTAGGATGCCAGCGGCACAATGTCGGCCGGATCCATCGTTTCGAGCGTTGCGTTTGGCGCGATAACAGAGAAGATTTTGTTGCCTGGCGCGACCAGATCGGGCTTTACGATGAAGTCGCCCTCGCTCGGCCCCTTCGAACTGTACGTCGTCATCAGATCGTCGCTGCGCTGTGGGGTTCCCTCCGTATTCATGGCGCCGACTGTAATGACAAGAGGGTCGTTTCCCGGAGCCGCGATGGTACCGTATCCCATCGTGTTGTGCGAGTTATCGCGGCCGGCATTCCCTGCCGCCACGACAACCGTGATTCCATTTCGCCACGCCTTTTCTACTTCCTGGCAGAGCGGGTCTGTCTTGTAACTTTCAAATATGGGGCGTCCGAGCGACAGGTTGATGACCTTGATCCCGTAAACATCCTTGAGCTGAATGGCTCGTTCGATCGCCTTGATCACCTGCGCGTCTGTCGACTGGCCATTCTTGTCGAGAACCTTGAGATTGATCAGGTATGCGCCCGGAGCGACTCCATGGATGTCGTGCAGAAATGCCGGACCCGAAGAGTTCGCGCCATTGCCCGCGATAATGCCCGCGATGTGCGTGCCGTGACCATAGTAGTCGTCCACGCCCTCCCCCGGTACAAAGCTCTCGGCGTACCGAACCTGTGGGAAGAGCAAGCCGAGCAGCGAACCATTCCCGATCAGGTCCTGATTGACATGAATGCCGCTGTCGATGATCGCCACGCCGATATTCTTTCCGAGGTTCGGATTGGCGGCAGCGGTAGCGGCTGCAGCTGCAACGGCAGATACCGGCTGAATAGTCTGAGGGGTATAGTCGTAAACCGGAAGTGCCGAACCCGTCGCGACAAGGCCGTTGTTGAGCGAGACGTGAGCTACCCGTGGATCCTTGGCCATGTTGATGGCGTCCGTTGCCGACACGGAGCAAAGTTCGCCGCCGGGCAGTAACTCGAGTAGATTCAGTGCGCCGCAAACCGTTTGCAACAAGCCACCCAGAAGCGATGGATTGTAAGTCACTATGACTTGAATTGGCTGGTTTTGGGCCATTTTGCCGAATTGAGGCGAAACCGTGCCCGCAAATGCCAGAAATGCCGTCGAACAGAGAATGATCAGAGGCCGGAAGGCCCGTCGGACCATTTGCAGCGCAGAGGTAAATGGCTTCTTTAGGAGATTATCTGGAATTGGTCTTTTCATGATAGAGGGTCATGCCGATTTGGAATTTGTGTGCAACTCTTTAATCGGCAGAAAACGGATTCTCTTTAGATTGGAGGCCGTTTTTCCCTCTCGCCAATTGCTAATCGGTACCGGTATCGCCGAGGGTATCCCCGACTTGACCCCTGGCGATACAAATAGCGGCTTGGAGATATCCGAAATAGGCGGGAATTCGATTAGAAATCCAGAAGCCTTTTCCCCTATCGAAACGCCGGCGTACACCGCCTTGCAGACCACGGTGTAGCGATTCGAAGGCAAAAGGGCCGTCGAATCGGCGGCCGGACCAAGAAGGTGATCGGCGGACCTGGTGGATACTCGATGTCTGCAAATTCCAGGTTTGCCGGGTCCGACCTGAGGGACGCCAGATCACCTCAAGGGAGACATATCACCTGAGGGAAGACATATCAATGGAAAAGCGATACTTCACATCCGACTTGAGCAGTCTCTCGTAGGCTTCGTTCACCTTCTGGATAGGAATCACTTCAACATCGGCGGTGATGTTATGCGCACCGCAAAAGTCGAGCATTTCCTGGGTTTCGGGGAGACCGCCGATAGGAGACCCGGAGAGACTGCGGCGGCCTGGGATGAGACCGAAGGCGAGTACTGCCAGCGGCTTCGGGGGAGCGCCAACAAGGGTAAGGTTCCCGTCGCGCGCGAGCAGATTCAAATATTGCATTGATGTCGTGCTCGGCCGAGACCGCGTCGAGGATGAAATCGAAGCTGCCTACTGTGCTTCTGCATTTCATCGGCATTGCGCGAAACAACGACCTCGTCGGCCCCGAGGCGGCGCGCATCCTCCTTCTTGTTTGGCGACGTCGTGAAGACCACGACGTGGGCACCCAGCGCATGAGCCAACTTCACGCCCATGTGGCCCAGTCCGCCCAAGCCCACCACGCCAACTTTCTTGCCCTTGGTAACGCCCCAGTGGCGCATCGGCGAATATGTCGTGATTCCGGCACAGAGGAGCGGCGCCGCTCCGGCAAGATCCAGGTTTGAAGGTACCCGCAGAACGAAGCGCTCATCGACGACGACATTATCGGAATAGCCGCCGTATGTGACGCCTCCCAGGTGCTTATCCGGCGAGTTGTACGTGAACGTCAGATTCGGGCAGAACTGCTCAAGGCCCGCCCGGCACTCCGGGCAGGTGCGATCAGAATCGACCAGGCAGCCGACCGCGGCGAGGTCGCCAGGCTTGTACTTCTCGACTGCCGAGCCGACTTTGGTAACGCGCCCGACGATTTCATGGCCGGGCACAATCGGGTAAACGGTGGGCATGAACTCGCTCCACTCGTTACGCACCGCATGGAAATCGGAGTGGCAGATGCCGCAGAAGAGGATTTCGATCTGAACGTCGTGTTCGGTTGGATCCCGGCGCGCGATAGTTGTGGACGCGAGCGGCGATGTCGCGCTCCCGGCAGAATAAGCTTTTGTGTTGTGCATGATGTATGTCCGATTCGTCAGCCTTGGTATTGTTCATCGCTGACGTGTTCCATCCACTCGACAACCTTGCCGTCGAGCTTCTCCTGAATCGCGATATGCGTCATGGCGGTGGTTGGCGTGGCACCATGCCAGTGTTTCTCGCCGGGCGCGAACCAGACCACATCGCCTGGCCGGATCTCCTCGATCGGACCTCCCCAGCGCTGGGCCGAACCGCAGCCTGCCGTGACGATGAGCGTCTGTCCGAGCGGATGCGTATGCCAGGCAGTACGTGCACCCGGTTCGAAAGTGACGCTGGCGCCTTGAACAAGCGCAGGGTCGGGCGCCTGAAACAGCGGGTCGATACGCACCGTGCCGGTAAACCAGTCTGCGGGCCCCTTGGCCGAAGGCTGCGAGCCGCTTCTTTTGATTTCCATTGACTTTAACCTTTACTGTTCATTATTAAAATTCAGCGGCCGGTCATCTGCTCCAGGCGTTCGGGGTATCGAGCGCCCTGCACCGTGATCCGCGAGGCGGCGTTTTCGATCTCACGCAGATCGTCCGCGCGTAAGTTCGACCGACACCGCCCCGATGTTTTCCTCCAGGCGATGAGCTTTGTGGTGCCAGGGATCGGCACGATCCAGGGCTTCTGCGCCAGCAGCCACGCGAGTGCGATCTGAGCCGGGGTCGCGTTCTTCCGTTCAGCGATGCTGCCGAGCAGATCGATCAAGGCCTGATTCGCCTTGAGGGCCTCCGGCGTGAAGCGAGGCAGAGTGCTGCGGAAATCGGAGCTGTCGAATTTTGCATTTTCGTCGATTTTGCCCGTCAGGAAGCCCTTGCCCAGGGGGCTGTACGGGACCAGGCCGATTCCGAGTTCCTCAAGCGTCGGGATCACTTCCTTCTCCGGGCGTCCTCCTCCACAGTGAATATTCGCTTTGCAGAGCAGTCACCGGCTGGACAGCGTGTGCGCGGCGGATGGTTTGGACTCCTGCTTCGGAAAGGCCGAAGTGCTTAACCTTGCCCTGCTGAATCAGGTCCTTCACCGCTCCCGCGACATCTTCGATCGGCACGTTCGGGTCGACACGATGCTGATAGTACAGATCGATGACATCGACCCTGAGTCGCTTGAGCGAGCCCTCGGCGGCCTGCTTGATGTGCTCTGGCCGGCTGTTCAGGCCCGGCGCGCCGTTCATCCCGCGGGGATCAAAACCGGGACTGAGGTCGAACCCGAATTTCGTGGCGATCACGACTTGTTTACGGAAGGGAGCGAGCGCCTCGCCCACGAGTTCTTCGTTTGTAAACGGCCCGTAGACCTCGGCAGTATCGAAGAATGTGATGCCGCGTTCCACGGCCGCGTGGAGCAAAGAGGTCATCTCCTGCTTATCTTTGGCGGGACCGTAAGAAAAGCTCATGCCCATGCAGCCAAGCCCGAGGGCCGATATCTCCAGATTGCTGTTTCCGAGTTTTCGTGTTTTCATTGTTTCTCCCTGAACCTAACTTAGAAGCAATCGGCTTGGACGCGGTATCCCCATGCTTGCGATTTATTACTTGCTTCTCTGCCAATGTCCATCCACGCACAAATGCGGCAGTTATCGTGGATAGAGCAGAGCGAGATGGTCACCCTGACAGACCGCAAGGAGGGGTGTGCGCAGGCGCGAAGGCGGGTAGAACTCGGCCGAACCGCTTTCATTTTCGATGCGTCGCGATTGCTGCTGACTCGGTGGAGCGTCGTTACGCGCATTGCGCCGCCGCCTTGATCAGGCGTTACGCCTCACGTAAGTCTTTGCAGCGTCGGCCATGGTCAGAACGGCCGCGCCGAGCATGATGCAGTCCTTCACAACGAGTCGGCCTGCTCCCGAGAGGTATGGAAAGCCGTGATGAGAATCGCCTAATGCTGGAACCCATGCCTCGGGTGTTGTCACAAGGAACGAAAGCGTCGTCAGGGACATGAGTATGAGTAGAAAGCTGCCAATCGCCGAGACTTGCGGCCATACCGGGTAGAGCGCGATCAGGATTCCGAGCGAGACGATAACTATGCCCAAGCCATAGGAAACCGGATATGTCCTATTCGATTCGTTCCACTGTTGATTCGCGGGGACGACCTGGCCTTCCTTATTCATGTGCTGGCGGTATTCAGGCGTCGGATAGCGATACAGAAAGCTCATCAAGGGACTGTTCGCCACCAACGGTACAATGCCGTCCGCCTCGTAGCTGGCAAATTTCAAGCCGCCAATCCAGACGAGGACCGTGATCAATCCCAGACGCAACATGGCCATGCCAAAGCGGTCGAGCCTGGCCGCCCGTGAGTAGATTCGCCGAACCAGACTCGTGTCTGTTCGAGAGCCCTTGCTCGTATTTGGCCTGAATGATGCCGTCTGAGTTTCGATTCCGTTGATCATGTTGTTTCTCCATTCTGTGAAGCGGTCTGCCTCACATCCGAAATGATGGCACGCGGAGCGAGACTTGCGATCGCCAAAAGTGTCATTTAGATATCCCGGAGTATCATCGTAAAGTATCACCCTGGAGTATCAAGATGGATCGCCTCTCTCCGTTCTTTGCTCAGTTCGCGCTTTCGGCCCGTGTCTTCTACTCCGGCCAACTGTGCGGCGCCTCAGGCAATCATGACTCCGAGCACGCCGGACATTTGCATGTTTTACGCCGCGGCACGCTCACAATCGTGGGGCAAGAGGGCCGACCCCTGGTGATCAGTGAGCCCAGCGTTTTGTTTTATCCCCGGCCGTGCCGGCATAGCTTCCGGGCAGATAAGAAAGTCGGCGCAGAGATCGTGTGCGCGACCATCGAATTCGGGGCCGGGATGCTAAACCCGCTCGTCAGAGCCCTGCCCGAGGTACTGATCGTGCCCCTGCGGGCGGTTCCACAACTTGCCTCTACCGCCGAGATTCTCTTCGGCGAAGCGTTCGGTGACCAGCCTGGCCGCCAGATCGCCGTTGATCGGCTCGCGGAATACTTCCTGGTGCTCCTGCTGCGAGCGGCAATGGAGGCGCGGCTGGTTCAGAGCGGAATCCTGTTGGGCCTGGCAGATCCTCGGCTGGCCGCAGCCCTCGCGGCGATCCACCTGCGGCCGGAGCATACCTGGTCGCTTGAAGAACTGGCCGAAGTTGCTGGAATGTCGCGCGCCCGCTTTGCCGCTCATTTCCGCATGGTGGTCGGGGTTACACCATTTGATTACCTGACCAGCTGGCGCATCGGCGTCGCCCAGGGCCTACTCAAGCGGGGGGAACCACTCAAAACCGTCGCGCCTGCAGTCGGCTTTCAAAGTTCAACTGCGCTCAGCCGCGCCTTCGCGAAGCGAATAGGCTCATCGCCGACCGAGTGGCTATCGCGAAGCGGGCCCGCTCAAAGCAATGCTTGACGTCTCATGCTTGCGCTAGCCACACCGCGCCTGAAAGCGCCACATCCATCAATCGAATGGCGGGAGATGGCGGCAGCCGGAAATATCTACCGCCACGAACACGAGGATGTGGCAGCACGTCAAGTTTGGCGAACGCTCACCGTCAGCCTGGATTTCCTTTTGACAAGAAGCGACAACAGCCGGAATCTGGAGAAACTGCCGTTCGAGCGCCCGTCCACATTCTGCGCTACTATGAGCTAACGCTTCAACGCTGCCAGGCAGATAAAGTCTGCGGTTGTTCCGCGAACTTCGGCGTACTCAAGGGTAGACGTGAGCGTGGGACGATCCGCGTCAGTAGTGCTTGCAGCGCCGCCTTTACATCGCTGGTTCCTGTCACCGGAAAAAGTCGGTGGTGCTCACACGGCGCGGGTGGCAGGGCGCCATTGGCGTTGTCGAATGCAAACGATCTCTGTGCCGTGGATACAGCGGCAGATCTGGGCGTGGGCGATATTTTGGCGGTGTAAGGTATGCGTACGTAGTAATCCCATATTTAACGGAGTCCGGCATGAATCCAGCGACACCGATCCACCCCGGGGTTATTCCTGAGCGGGGAGTGAATAATGTCTGGTATCAGCACAGCGGGGCGGACACGGCTTTCGTTTTTGTCCACGGCATCTTCTCCGATAGCCGGGGTTGCTGGCTATATCGCGAGCCGTCCAGGAAAGGCGTGAACAGTTCTCCTCGGCAGGTGTACTGGCCGCGTTTGATAGCCGAGGACCCGCGTTTTGCGGGTGTCGATATTTTCCTGGCCGGCTTTTATACGACTCCGGATGCAAACAGCTATGGCTTGCAGGATTGCGCTCACGCGGTGTACGAGAGACTATCGATCCCGTATGAACCCGCGAAAAGGCCAGTGATCGCGTGCAAGAACCTGGTCTTAATCGGACACAGTACGGGCGGCATCGTCATTCGATATTTGCTGACGCGTAACTTCCTCGAATTGAGGGACAAGAACATCGGCGTGGTGCTGATCGCGTCCCCATCAACCGGCTCTGTCTACGCGGATCGCCTGAAGCTTCTGATCCGTGCGTATCACAATGAACTAGGCGAGATCCTGAGAACGGGTGACATGCTGTCGAAGGACGTTGACGATCGTTTCAGTGAAATGGTGCGCGACAAGGCCAAGTACCTGCCGAGCCTCATGGGTGCGGAGGCATGCGAGCATCAAATCATTTTCCGCAAAAAACTCCTCGGCCGATTACAGCATCGGTTCCCGCCGCTCGGGCGGTCACTGATTGTCGATCCCGAATCAGCTGGCCGGTATTTCAGGCCGGCGGAGAGAATTCCGGAGACCGATCATTTTTCGATCGTCAAGCCTGCTTCGACCCACCACGGGAGCCACGACTTTCTGTATCGATTCTGGTACCGTTTCGGCCACATGATCGGCCCGGCACCGCAGGAACCCGAGTCGGCGATTCCCGCTTTAGGCCCACCGCCGCCTACGCAGAAACTCATTGGCCGGACGGCGCTGGTTGCGGCCGCCAAGCAGGCGCTTCTGAATGAATGTCATTGTGTGGCGCTACACGGGCCAGCGGGCGCGGGGAAGAGCCTTGTCGCGGCCACGCTTGCAAACGACTCCGACATCCGCGCCAAATACCCCGATGGCGTGCTATGGGCTTCGCTGGCGGAAGCGGAACGGGATGCGAGCGCGGTGCTGGCGCTGTGGGCTGACGCTCTGGGGATGCCGCGAAGCTCAATAAATGAGCTCCGGCTGGTGGAGGATCGCGCGCGAGCGGTCGCGAATGCGGTGGGCGGACGCAAAATGATCGTGGTATGCGAGGACTGCGAGACCGCAGAGACCGCAGTACTTATGAGGCTGATTGGAACGGGCGGAGCCCGCCTGCTGACGACCTCCAAAGCGCATGTGGCAGGCGCGTTCGCCGATCCGTCAGGGACTTTCAATCTCGGTTCCCTTTCGGACAGCGACGCCCGGCAGTTATTAGCAACTGTCGCGTACATTGGAGCGGATTCGGAAGACGCATCTCGCGTTCTGCGCGCAACAGGAAACATGCCCGGAGATATTTTGCTGGTGGCCCACATGATCGCGGGTGCGAAAGATCCGGGTATTCGGCGGCAGCTGATTCAGCTGTTCTACAAAGAGGCCGCATGACTAATTTCGCGGCTGATACGATCCTGGACGCGCTGCGGCTTTGCGCCAATGCCCTGGATAGTGATGCGCGGAAATCATTTGCGGCCGTTTCGCTGTTCCCGCCATCTCCGAATACGTTCAGCGAGTCGGCCGCTCTTACGATCGCCAAATGTGACGTGAACACGTTGATGAGACTGGTGCAAAGTGGGATTGTTACGGCTGCGGCGAATTGCCGGTACGCCGTTCACAAACTGGTGGCCCAAACGGGACACGGTCTCGCAGATGCGGCCGTAACGGCCCGCTTTGCCGATTATTTTGCCCGTTATTCGCTGGCGCATGCAGCCGAGCCGCACGCGATTGGCACCGAAGCCGCGAACATCATCGCGAGTTTTGAATACGCGGATCGCGGGCAGCGGGCCGCTATCGCTGCCGGCATAAGCCCGCTGCTCGAACTACGCGGCGATTACCGCGCCTGGGACCAGCTGCTGGAGAAAGCCGCCGCTACGGGGGAAATCACCGCAGAGCTCCAGCTACAGCGCGCGCGCTGTGCCGAAAAACTGGGACTAAACTCTCAGGCGGAAGACTACGCTCAGCAGGGACTAAAGCTTGCGGATGGAACGGGCGCGCAGATCGAGCCGGAGTTGCTGGCGCTTCTTGGGCACATCGAGATGAACCTGGGCAAGAACAATGAAGCCCGAGAGCATCTGACCCGCGCGGCTGCGATGTCCGAGCAAATCGGCTCGATCCGAGTCCTCAGTCACGCTCTACGGAGCCTGGGTGTCGTAACAACGCGACTGGCAGCCTACGACGAGGCCGAGCAGCACCTGCGGCGCGCGCTGCAGATTGCGGAACAGGCGCGGGACACCGCTGCGCTTGCGACTCTTTGGACCGATATCGGCAAGGTTTTACTTAATAAGGGGCGCCTGGAAGCCGCCTTTGATGTACACCGACGTGCTCTGGAGGCGGCCCGGCAGATCGGATACTCGGAGAAAGAAGCGGCTGCGCTGGAAGGGTGCGCGGCCGTTTACATGAGGGAGGGCAAATACGATGCCGCGACGTCTGCCCTCGAGGACGCAATCGCGATTGTGCGCCGCATCGGGCACCGCTGGTATATCGCTCTCATTTTGAACGAGCTCGGAAATGTTTCCGCAGCCGAAGGCGAGGTTTCGAAGGCGCTCGAATATTATTCCGAGGCGATTGAAGCCGGGCCGCCCGATACCCCGGATGTGCGAGCGTATGCATTGTTCGGAAAAGCCCGCGTGTATTCAAGACAGGATAGACGCCAGGAAGCGAACAGTTCGGCACGGCAAGCCTTAGCGCTTTTCGAGCGCATGCCTCACCACGCCGCATCGGAGGTTCGCGAGTGGATTCAGCAGCAAGGGCCGGCTCAGTGAAACGGCAGTGCGGCATTATTGGCTACGGCAGGATCGGCCGGTTGATCGGAGAGATCCTCAACTCGCCGGCTTCACGGCTTGCCCTCACTGCTGTGGCGGATCCCGGCCCGGGCGCCACAACAGCCCGAGCGTTCACGGATTACCGCGACCTGCTCGCTTCGGAAGTGCCGAGTGTCGCGACCGCGACGCCTCCGGATACCCATTTTCAAATTGCGATGGACACGCTGCGGGCCGGCAAGGATGTGCTCATCGAGAAGCCGCCTTGCAGATCGCCCGAAGAAGCGCGGCAATTAGCGGCAGCAGCGGTGAAACGCGGATGCGTCGTGTTCTTTGCCTTTCACGCGGCATACAATCCGGCGGCGATCGCGGCTGCTCGATACCTGCGCGGCCGGGAAATCAAGGGCATCGCCGTTCAGTATAAAGAGAATGCGGATGATTTTCATGCCGAGAATAGCTGGGTGCACGTCGAAGGGGTGGTAAGGGACAGCGGGATTAACGCCTTTTCGGTGGTGACACAATTTCTCGATGCGAGCCTGCCGATCCGGGTGGTTTCGGCGCAAACACAACCCGGAGGTCCCGGCCTTGGACCGATACGCGCGTCGCTGCGCTACACCGCCGGCACGATCCCCATAAGCTTCGAACTGGATTGGAGGCACACGGCGGAGGAAATCCGCACGATCGACGTTGTGACCGAGAGCGAACGTTGCCAGGTGGATATCAGTCGAGGCATGTTCTCGGTTAATGGGGTACCCTGCGTCGGCACGGAGCCCATAAGAGACATGCTTCGGCACGAGTACGTGGCGATGCTGGAGTCCTGGTCCGATCACATAGAGCGGCGCGTCAGTTTGGCAAGCATTCGCGAAATCGAAATGCTTTATGCCGCCGAGCAGGCCGAGTCCGAAATTCAGCACCGGTGACGATGCAATCGTGGGCCGCTGCTCCAGAACATTCGCGCGGCGCAGCTACGTACGGTCGACGTAATCTCGAAACGTCCGAAACGAGAGCGCTCTGTGCAAGTGGTTCGCATAGGCGTTTTTCTGCGGTACACAGTTCCTCCTTCGATTTCGGCATCTCGTTCGCGAAGGCCCACCGTTGTCGCTCGCCGACAAACGCCAGCCGTTTACACATTGCGGCCGAGCATTGCGCCCGAATGAAAGCGTCCTGATTTTCTCGGCCGGCGCAGCAAATTGAATCATCCCGACTCCCCCGGCCAACACAGCCCAGTAGAGTAGAAACCATGGATCAAAAAGCCAAGGCCGACTTCCTTCGAGCGCTTCATTCCCGCCCCGAAATCCTGGTTCTCCCCAACGCCTGGGATGCCGTCAGCGCGCGCATTGTCGAATCCGAAGGCTTCCCCGCTATTGCGACCAGCAGTGCCGCCGTCGCCTGGGTGCTGGGCTATCCAGACGGCCAGCGCATTCCCCGCGGCGAAATGCTGTTTATGGTGGGGAAAACAGCCCAGGCCGTCAACGTGCCCGTAACCGCTGACCTGGAAGCCGGCTACGATAGTCCCGCGCAAACCGCACGCGACGCCATCGCCTGCGGGGCGGTTGGCCTCAATCTGGAGGACATGGTCGATCACGAACTCCTCCCGCTCGCGCAGCAAATCGAGGCGATCCATGATGTCATCGCGGCGGGGAAAGCAGCCCGCATTCCGCTCGTGCTCAACGCCCGCACCGACATTTTTCTCGCGAAACACGGAGACGAGTCCACACGCTTCGATCGCGCTGTCGAACGTCTGAACGCCTTCCGCGATGCCGGCGCCGATTGCCTTTTCGCGCCAGGGGTCACCGACGCTGAAACCATTGGCCGGCTGGTCTCGGCGGTCAAAGGACCACTGAACATCCTCGCGGGAATCGGCACGCCGGCCATTTCAGAACTGCAGCGCCTCGGCGTGAAGCGTCTCAGCCTTGGTTCGGGTACTTCCCGAATGGCGCTCGGCGCGTTGCAGCGCTTTGCCCGAAGCCTTCGCGACGAAGGTACGCTCGCCCCTCTTGCCAGCGAAGCCGTCTCCTACGCCGAGGTACAAAAGCTGTTCGCCTGATGCAGCTTTCGGATTTCGATTACCACTTACCCGAAGACCGCATCGCCCAGGAGCCGCCGACACAGCGTGACGCGGCGCGCATGCTCGTGGTCTATCGCGCGGAACAGCGATTCGAAGACCGGCACTTCCGCGAATTTCCGTCGTTTATGCGCGACGGCGATTGCCTCGTATT
>CAWJDC010000005.1:0-40575 GCA_963841575.1 uncultured Alphaproteobacteria bacterium | reverse complement strand
GCGGGCCTTCATCGACGGGATCGGCAAGGCCGGCGTTGATCTCCGCGTTGAGCCGGTCAACGATCTCGACGGGCGTGTTCTTCGGCGCGCCGATGCCGATCCAGGCGCTCGCCTCGTAGCCCGGCACGGAGTCGGCCAGGACCGGCACGTCCGGCAACGCCTCGGACCGCGTCGCCGTGGTCACCGCCAGCGCGCGCAACTTGCCGGACCTGATATATCCGACCGACGACGGCAACAGATCGAAAATCACCTGACACTGACCCGCCATGACATCGACCAGGGCGGGACCGCTGCCGCGATACGGCACATGGATCATCTTCACGCCGGCCATCATGCTCGAACAGTTCGCCGGAGATGTGGGCCGATGTCCCGACGCCGCCCGACGCCATCGTGATCTTGCCCGGATTGGCCTGCGCATAGGCGATGAATTCGGCAACGGTTTTTGCCGGAACCGCCGGATTGATCTCCATCACGAGCGGCACGTGCATGAGGTCTGCGACCGGCGCGATGTCGCGGAGGAAATCGAAACTGAGATTCTGGTAGAACGTGGTGTTGATCGCATTCGCCACGGTCGCAAGCAGCAGCGTGTAGCCGTCCGCGGGCGCGCGCACGACAAACTCCGCGGCGATACTGCTGCCGCCGCCCGGCCGGTTCTCGACGATGAATTGTTGACCCAGCCGCTGCGTACAGCCATTGGCCCATCAGGCGTGCGCCGATGTCGGTGGTGCCGGCCGCCGCAAAGCCGACGATCAAGCGCACCGGGCGCGACGGATAGGCTTGCGCTGTTGCGATCCGCGAAACGGCGGGCAGCGCAGCGGCGCCGGCCGCCAGATGCAAGACATTCGGCGGGGAAGTTTCACCGCGAACCTACCCATCAATGCGGCAGCCGCGCTGGCACGCCGATCATCGCTGCTCGGCTTCGCGCATCTTGCTCAGGATGCGCTTGTAGCGCACCGGCCCGACGTCGATGGCGAGGATCACCGGATCGAGCGGCTTGTCGGCGGTTTCGATGATTCGCTGCTGCGCTTCGATCACCGGCGCGTCCTGCTCCTCGAATGCGAAACGGCGCATCTCCGCGACCTTCTTCTGCAGATCGCGGTTGAGCTTCTCGTCGGTCGTCGTCACGCCGAAACGCACGGCAGTAAAGAAATAGTGCGTCGAGCGCTCGTTCTCGGGCGTCAGCAGGTGGATCGCATGATAGCCGGTGCCGCTGTCGGGCGGCGCGCCCATCTTGCAGATGCCGGTGACGAGCCGCAGCGTGCTCGGCGCCATCCAGCGCATCTTGGTGAACTTGTCGACGCGCGGCGGATGGTCCGGCCAGAACTGCGCAAACATGCCGGGCGGCGCCGAATTGGTGGCGTGCCGCCCAACCACCACGTCATCGCCGTCCTGCTCGACCGTGATCTCGGATTCCACGGTGTCCTGATTGCCGAGAATGCCCTCGTGCAGATAGGAGGTGTGGCTGAGGTCGAGAAGATTGTCGATGACCAGCTGATAATTGGCGCGGATGACGATGCTGTCGCGCTTGGTGGTATGCAGCTCCGGCACGTTGTCGAGAACGCCGAAGTCCGGCACTTTGCCGGCGTCGGCCGGGCCGTCGCCCATCCAAATCCATATCGCCTTGTGCTTCTCGACGACCGGATAGCTTTTCACCCGCGCCCGCGGCGGAATATTTTTGGTTCCGTGCGGATTGCGCACGCACGCGCCGGTGCCGTCGAATTCCAGTCCATGATACGGGCACTGGATGCGGTCGCCGCCGACGATCTTGCCCATGCTCAGCGGCGCGAAGCGGTGCGCGCAACGGTCCTCGATCGCCGCAACGCTCACCATCGGCTTTGCGGTAGAGCACGATGGGCTCGTCCATGATCGTGCGTGCGACGAGTTGCCCGTCACCGATGCCGTCGGACCAGGCCGCCACGTACCAGGCATTGCGCACATAGGGCCCGCTGATCAGTTCTTGCCGCAGCCTTGAGCTAAGAGCTTTTCGGATTCGGACAATTGCGTCATCGTGTGTCCTTTCCTCGCGGCGCGATCGCGCTCGAGCCCCAGCCCAGCAAGCGCTGCATTCGCTTTCTGGATGACAGCCAACCAGGACGGCTCGCAGGTTAGCACGCAGATACGGTGGGCGGTACCCGCCCGGCTCTCGTGCGGTGGGATGTGCTCAAGCCGGGGTGGGCAATGCTCATCACCGTATTGGTGGGCGGGAGTCCAAGCCTTGCCCCAGGCGCGTTCAATCAGCATTTTGACTTTGTTCCCGCCCGCGGCGATTTATCTTGCATCTGGTCGACGATGGCTTCATGACGCTCAGGATTTTCACCCTCTGCGCGCGGATTGATCGCGTCGACGTGCCTGCCAACGATGAGACCCATATGACTGCTATCGTCATCAGTGGCGTGAGTATCGCCAAATCGGTCCGTGCTGACTGCCGTGCGCGGGTCGAGGCGTTGATGCAGCGCACTGGAGTGCGGCCCGGCCTTGCCGTGTTGAATGTCGGAGACGATCCGGCCTCGGCGATCTACATCCGAAATAAAATCAAAGCCTGCGGCGAGGTCGGTATCAAATCGGTGCCGCGCTATTTCGATCGAAACTGCGCTCCCGACCTTGTCATCGATACGATCGAACGACTCAATGACGACCCGTCGATCCATGGGATACTCGTTCAGCTTCCGTTGCCTCCGCAATTCAAGATCGGGCCGGTGCTGCGCACCATCAGCCCCGACAAGGACGTCGACGGCTTCCATCTCTACAATGTCGGCGGGCTCGGTGCATCGGCGATACTGTGTTTCCGCCGTGCACGCCCTACGGCGTATTGAAGCTCCTGGAGCACGAGACATTCCTCTCGCGGGCAGAATGTCGTCGTGGTCGGCGCCAGCAATATCGTCGGCAAGCCGATGGCGCTGATGCTGATGCAGCGCGAGGCGACCGTCTGCATCTGCCACGCGAAGACGCGCGATCTCGCCCAATACACGATCCTGGCCGACATCCTTGTCGTCGCGGCGGGGCACCGAATCTGATCTGCCGCAAATGGTGAAGACCGGCGCCGTCGTCATCGACGTCGGCATCAATCGTCTTGCCGACGGACGACTGGTCGGCGACGTCGACTTCGAAGGCGTCCGCCAGAAGGCGTCGTATATCACCCCGGTTCCCGGTGGCGTCGGCCCGATGACCGTGACCATGCTGCTCGACAACACGATCGCGTCGGCCGAGCGCGCCGCGGCGCGCCTCCCTTCTGCGATGGTCCCCGCTGCCAATTGATTGATTCCATTGGAAATCTACCACCAAGACACGCGATCGCGCCGGCTAATGCCTTTCAGCGGCAATCCGGGGCTGAAATGGTGCTTCGCTAGTCTCGGGAATTGCGCGCAAACCCGTAGCCCTCGAATGAAGCGTGACGAGTTCCCGCATCGCTTGCGACGGACTGGTCTCGGACGCAAAGCCGCCATCAGCATCAAGTCGACCCAATCTCCTCCGATAAAAGCAGCCTTCTTCAACAGGCCCTCTTTCTTAAAGCCGGCAGCCTTGTACGCGCTGATGGCGCGGCTGTTGTGCTTAAATACGATCAGTTGGATTCGATTGAGGTTCAGATGGTTCCAACAGAATTCGACAGCCAAACGCAGCGCTTCTTTGCCATAGCCCTGGCCGCGATTCTTTTTCAGTGCCGATTCTGATCCCGAGTTCTGCCGAGCGATGCACGCTGTTGATGGCAGTGATCTGGACAAAGCCGAGAATTGCCGGATCGGTCGTTTGTCGGATTGCAAATACAACGCGCGTAGCGTCCTTGCCGAGGCTGTCCCACCATTGCTGATGAGCCATCATGTCGACCGGCCGATAAGCCAAGTCGAGCCGCGCGGCGGCAACGTCGTTGACCCAACAGAAAATCGGACCGAAATCTTCGGGAACGACGGGCCCAAGCGTTATTCGGCTGGACATCAGCATCGAGCACTCCGCGACAAGGGAGCCTGCGGGATGCCTCTCAAGCCATGAGAATCAACCGCAGTCGGCACATTGGTATCGATGGCGGTGTCGTCGGTGCTCGCGCCTGCGCCGGCCCGAACTGCTCCCGGATGTAAATTGCTGACTGGGAGCCGTCATGGCAAATCAATGAAGACAATCGAAGACGTCGCCCCGTCACATTCCTAACCAAATATGGTAAACAAATCCTTTCCGCATGCGGGCGGCAGATGTTGCGCCGTGCGCGTTCAGTTGCCATGCGGTCTTCGCGAACGCAGCTTCGTCACACCACACTTGCCACCGCGTGCTGGCGAAATTTCGGCATCACCTGTTCGCCAATGCCGCATCGATTTGCGCTCCCACCCGGCGTTTGGACCGCTCCAGTCCAGGCCGGTCATCAGCAACGTGCCGAACGGGCCGGCTGCTCGCGGAAGGCGACGAGCTTGTCGAGAAAGGTCTTGGCGGAACCGTAAAGCATGCAGCCCTCGGTAATCGCTTCAACCGTGGCGTTTTCGTCCGGCATATCCGGATCGGGCTTCAAGACCGAGAGCAACCCGACTCTGCGACAGCACCTCGCGCATGTAGGTGTAGAATAGTGGTTGGAGCCGTGCGCGGCGAAGACCCTGTCTTGCGCCTCAGCGTCGCTTGAAGCGACCAGGACGTTGCGCGCTACGCGCCAGTTCTCACCGCGCGCTGGTTTGCCCGGCTTCGGCGCAGGCGTTGCTGTAGGTCTGCCAATGCGAGCCGATCGCATTGTTCGGGACGTTGTTGCCTGAGAGGATACCCCAACCCTGCTGTGCGGCAATGCGCGCGGTCGGGGAGTTTCGGCTGGAGAGCGAGATTGAGATCGGCGGGCCCGATTTCCGGAATGGTTTGGGCATCGTGCCGATGCCGAGTTCGGGAATGATCGCCTCCTTGATGCGAACGGTCCAGAATTCGCCTTCAAGATCGTAGGGCGGATCCTGCGACCAGATATGCTGGATCATCCCAATCGATTCCATCACTTTGCGCGCGCGCACACCGCGATCGGCATTTCCGAACAGCTCGAAATCGGAAAAGAGCCCGCCCGGACCAATGCCGAGCATGAAACGGCCGCCACTCATGTGGTCGAACTGCGCGACTTCGGCCGCAATTTTCACCGGATCGTGGTTCGGCAGGCAGATTACCGCCGTGCCGAAGCTGAGGTTTTTCGTGCGTGGCACCAAGCTAGCCATGAACATCAGCGGGGAGGGTATCGGCTCGGTCGCTGCTGAAAAGTGCTCGCCCAACCATAATTCGTCGAAGCCGAGCCGATCGGCGAACAACGACTTTTCTTCGTCCTCCGCGAGGGTATCGGTGAACGAGCGCGCCGGCGGATGCACCGGCATCATGAAAATCCCTAGACGCATCGCTCTCCTCCACTCCAGGGTCCGCAGCCGATAGCACCGGTACGGTCTAAAAATATGGACGGCTCCCATCGCTTCCCAAGCCCAGCTCCATGCGTCCGAAATGTGCGAAGTTGGTCTCGGTGTTCAGGCTGATGTGCATGGACATAAAATGGATATCTCGCCAGGCCCGTTGAATTGGGTGAGATGTGGCGAAACACGCAGTTCCGCTCAATGCGACGATCGTGTCGATCGACGTCACGACCATCTCGGATGCTCGTGCGAAGTCGCGCACCGAGCGTGCGAGCAGTTGTGATGAATAGCCTTGCGGCGCATCGGTCACCGCCGTCGCGCGGCGGAGCAGAAGCTCTGCGGCGTCGAGATCGGCAGCGGCGCGCGCCATTCGAACTTGGATCGAGGTCCTCTCGGCGACCGACGTACCGTCTTGAGCGCGGCGCGTTTTTGTCCAGTCGCGAAAAAGTTCATAAGCGCCCTGGGCTGCGCCCAGCATCGGTGTCACGAACGTGATTGGCGCATAGTAGAAGAACGGCGTTTTAAAAACAATTCCCGAGTTGACGGCGCAACCCGGCCCGTTTCCATCCCGCAACGCCGTTATTGGCAGAATACGCTCGTTCGGCACGAACACGTTTTCGGTAACAACGGTCTTGCTGCCGGTCGCCCGCATACCGGCGGTAAACCAGGTATCGCGAATCGTGTACTCGGCACGAGGAATCAAAAACAGTTTCCATTCCGGCTTGGCATCATCGTGCGCCAATCCACCGATTATGACCCATGGAGAATGGTCGATGCCACTGGCAAAGGGCGAACCCTTGCACGAAACGCGATAGCCGCCATCCACAGGAATAGCCTTAGCAGTTGGCGCAAACGATGCTGCGACCGGCGTATCGACGCCGCTGGACCACACCGCGTCCTGAGCCCCTGCTGAAAACTGTCCGACGACATGGGCATGGTGGGTGATGAGGCCCGCGCACCAGCCGTGAGCCGCGTCGGCCCTGCTGATTTCGCGCATGACGTCGAACCACGTATCGAAGCCGAGCCCGTAACCGCCGATCCGGGACGGCAGCAGAATACGGGCGATGCCGGCGTTGAGTATGTCGGTGACCGATTTGTCGGGAATTTGCCGCGCCTCTTCGGCTGCTTCGGCGCGCTCGGCGAACTTCGGGGCCATTGCGCGAGCCCGCCCCACAATCTTTTGGTGGGTTATGTCCTGCGCGGGTACCGGGGAATGCGGCATTCCTATACTCCTACGATCCGGACAGATCGCCGATCGAGCGCACGCCAGACGGCGACTGATCGGAAAAGCTGCGCATCATAGCGTCAGAAGATTTTGTCCCAAATCCCGTTCGCCGGTTGCGCCGGACCATACGCCGCCGACGCCGCAGGGTTAACTTCGCTTTTTTGTGATGGTGGTTCGAGCGCTGCAGTTAACGCCAAAAAGCTCATGAACTGCGTAAGCCGCGGTCGCCCAATAATCGAGAGCGCGCGGTGTTGCAATCTTTCCAACCGCACATCCGAAAAGAGCCGCGAAACTCTCACCGCAGAAAGTCGGCGAATGCCTTGAGGGTCGTCTCGGACACGTAGTGTTCGATGCCTTCCGCGTCGGCTTCGGCTGCCTCGGCGGGGACGCCGAGCGCGAGCAACAGATCGACCACGAGCCTGTGGCGCGCCCTGACGCGCACTGCAAGTGTTTGTCCTCCTTCGGTCAGAAAATCCCGACGATAGGGCAGGCCTGTCGCCAGTCCCTCTCGCTTCAACCGCGAGATCGTCTTGATGGCTGTCGCGTGGGAAACGCCCAGGCGGCGCGCGACGTCGGTCGGACGTGCCTCGCCGCTTGCCGCCAATAAATCAGCGATGAGTTCGACGTAGTCCTCGAGCAGCGCCGTCGCTTGAGCTGAACGGGTCTTGCCGAAGCGGCGCGCTTGCGTTGTTTCAGTGGGAAGCCGCGGCGCCGCCTCCTGCTTTCTCTTCACCAGCCGCGCCATCCCGCCTCCACGGTCCCTATCCATACATTATACGCCGGGAAGACTGAGATTCAATTATGCAATCAAAGTGTTATAGAGGCTGCATTATGTTGTTTCATCTCCACGACGTGCCGCTTCTTTGAAGAAGCTAATACTTCTAGCCGCCTCGCCCGAGCAGGCCAGATTTGTTGTTTAAAACGACGAACTGGTTATTTGAAATCTTGCAGCATCGATTCACGCAAGAATTTCGGCAGTTCGGCAAGATCGCCGCTGCCGTAATCGTTGGCGACCGCCGCCGACAGCGCAACAAGCGTTGCCGCCGATAACGGCATGGGGACACCGCTGAGCGCGCCCGTCGCCACCGCCGACATGATATCTTTACGCAATGTGCGGATGTCGAGCGTCATTTCGGCTTTGGCGCCCTTGAGCACGTCGGTCTTGCTCTTGAGCCAGCCGCTGGCATAAGGCGCCTCTTGCAGCACGTCTAGCATCTGGTTGACCGTGAGACCTTGCTTGGCACCCAGCGCGAGGGATTCCGCGACCGCCTGGATATAGGCGCCGAGCCCAAGATTGACCGCAAGCTTCATCGCATAGCCGCTGCCGTTCGGACCCATATGGGCGATGCGGCGCGTCATCTTTTCGAGCACCGGACGTGCGCGTTTGAGATCGTCGGCGCGACCGCCTACCAGCGCGAACAGCTTGCCGTCTCGGACTTGCGGAATCGTTCCAAGCACCGGCGCCTCGACCAGCCGCGCGCCACTTGCTTCGACCAGCGGTGCAAGCTCACGCCCGGTCATGGGCTGCAAGGTGCTCATCTCGATGAACAGCTTGCCCTTCACGTCGCCGCCGAGAAAACCGTCGGGCCCGGTGAAAATTCGCCGCGCGCCGTGGTCCTCGGTGATGCTGGAGATGACGACCTCGCGACTCGGCGGCGACCGCTCTGGCGCCGCTGGCTATACGCAAGCCCTCAGCGGCGAGCGCTTGGTTCGTGCTGGCATTCTGATCCCAGCCGACCATCTCAAAACCCTGTTGGTGCAGCCTTTGCGACATCGCCGCGCCCATTCGACCGAAGTCCGACTATCCCCACTTTCATGACATCCTCCTGATCGGCACGCGGCGCATGGTCGCGATGAGGTCGATCATCGCGCTTCTTTATAGCGCTATAATTGACAGCAATCCGCGCTGGGATACTCTGTTTTCGTCAAGCACACCAATACTGCGCGCGGCAGCGAGAAAAAAGAATGCGGCCCGCGATCCCGGGAGAGACGCGCCATGAGAATCCGAATTCTTCTCGCTATGATTGCGTTCGCGCTGGCAGTACCCGTAGCCGTCGTGCCTGCGCCGGTATCGGCGGCCGAATACACGCTGAAGTGGGCCGTAGTCACACGCGGCGACATGCAGGAGAAATTCGGTCACAAGCTAGCCGAGGTGCTGCCGAAAGCGACCAACGGTCGCGTCGAAGTCCAGGTTTTCCCCGGCGGCCAGCTCGGCAGCCCGTCGGCGATGATTGAAGGGCTACAGCTCGGCACCGTGGAGGCTTACGAAAACCCGGCCGACTTTTTTACCGGAGTCGACTCGCGCTTTGGTGTGTTCAGCATTCCATTTCTGTTCAAGGACACTGCGCAAGCCAACAAGGTGCTCGCCGATCCGGAATTCAACCAGCTTGTGCTGAATATGGCCGATTCGAAGGGGCTCGTCGGCGTCAATCTCGCGGTGGCGGCGGAATCGCTCTACTTCGGCGCGAAAAAGCCGCTACGCACTCTTGCTGATTTCAAGGGCATGAAACTGCGCGTTAATGCGACGCCGGCCGAACGCGCGCGCATGGCCGCGCTCGGAGCGACAGCGGTGCCGATGGGCCTGCCGGAAATGATCACCTCGCTGCAGAACGGCGTGATCGACGGCACCATGAGTGGCATTTCCATCTTCACGAACTTCAACCTGCAAAATGTCGGCAAGACGCTGCTCGAAACCCACGACACGCTGCTGATCTCGTACGGCGCGATGAGCAAGCCTTGGCTCGACAAGCTGCCGGCTGACTTGCGCAAGACTGTTGTCGATGAGGCGCGCAAGCTACAGCCGTGGGCGAGGCAGACCGCTGTCGACGAGGTGGCCGAGCTGCGCCAGAAGTGGATTGATCGCGGCGGCGAGATCGTCACGCTGCCGCCTGCCGATCAAGCCGAGCTGGAGAAGCGATTGAAGCCGATCGGCGCTGAGGTCACCAAAACCGATCCAGCGCTCAAGGCATTCTACGACAAGGCCGAAGCGATCGCAGCGAAGTACTAGGCCGGCGATGACAATCCGGCTGACGTGTCTGCGAGAGCGAAGCTCTGCAAGAAATTCCAAGCGCGGTACCTGATTTCTGTCGTCGTGCGCCGCGCAATGATGTCGTTCCTGCGTCCAGATCAAGGATAGCGTCGATGTCGGACGAGAAGATCCCGGATGAGAAATTACCGTCGCGGCAATCGCGGATCGAACAATTTATTTTCGTCAAAATTCCGCACGTGCTGGCCGGCACACTCTTTCTGGTGGCCGTCGTCATCAATTTTGTCAATGTCATAGGCCGTTACGTATTCGCCGCGCCAATATTTTGGGCAGAGGAGACCTTGATATTTTTGGTAATCTGGATCGTGTTCGTGGTCGTCGGCGCGATCACCTATCAGGGTGCGCATCTGAACATGGACCTGCTGTATTCTAGAATGCCGGCGGCCATGAAACGCGTAGTAAACATCGCGATCGCGTCTGACCCTCATCGTTTGCGCGACCTTCACTGCAGTGCAGGCGTGGAAGGTGGTCGAGCTGCACTATCTGAACCACGGCGTCACGGCAGGGACGGAAATCCCGCTGGTGATCCCGCACGCGGCGCTGTTGTTCGGATTCAGTTTCATGGCGCTGGCGGCGATCGTGCGTTTTCGTTCGTATGTCACCGGCAAGTTCGACTGAGCGGCACGCGATGTACTGGGTCATGGCCATCCTGCCCTTTGCGTTGCTCCTTCTGGGCTTTCCGATCTTTCTTCTGTTGCTGGTCACGTCGCTGGTAGTCCTGCTCGGCTTTTTCGACGTACCGATGACGGTCGTTGCCCAGGATATCTTCAACAGTCTCAATAAATATGCGCTGCTCGCCGTGCCTTTCTTCGTGTTTGCCGGCAATCTCATGTCGCGCGGCGGCATCTCGGTACGCTTGCTGCGCTGGGTTGGGTCGCTGATCGGCGGGTTCCGCGCCAATATTCCCCTGACGTCGCTCGGTTTCGCGGCGCTGTTCGGCGCCACTTCGGGCGTGACGACGGCGGCGACCGCCGCTATCGGCACATTGACTTATCCGCGCATGCGGGAGGCCGGATACAGCGAGAGCTTCGCTTCGGCTCTGATCACCTCTGAGGGCGCACTCGACAACCTGATCCCGCCATCGATTGCGATGATCATCTACGGTATCGCGTCCGACACTTCGATCATTCAGCTTTGGACCGCCGGCATCGGGCCGTGCCTGCTGCTGTCGAGCTTCTTCGGCATCTACATTTATTATCATTCGATCAAAGTCGGCATCACGGATACCGGGCGGTTTTCTTTCAAGGAATTCTGGTTGGCGACGCGCCACGGCGTCTGGGCGCTTGGCGCGATCGTCGTGATCATCGGGGGAATCTATTCCGGCGTGTTCTCTCCGACCGAAGCCGCCGGCGTCGCCAGCGTCTACGCCATCATCGTCAGCTATTTCATCTATCGCGAGGTGACACTCGCCGAAATCTTCGAGACCGCGGCGCGCTCGATGTATCTCACTGGGCTGATCTTCATCATCGTGGCGATCGCTGGTCTTTATTCGTGGCTGCTGACCATCAGCGGCATCGCCCAGGCCACGGTGACGCTGATCACGAGTCTGCACACCGATCGCTGGGTGGTGCTGCTGGTCATCAACCTTTTCCTGTTGTTCATCGGCTGCTTCCTCGATCCGGCGTCGGCGCTGATCATGCTGACGCCGCTGTTGGCGCCGGTTGCGGCATCGCTCGGCGTCGACCCGATCCATTTCGGCGTCATCGTCGTCATGAACCTGACGATCGGCACCTTCCACCCGCCGTTCGGCCTGAACATCTTCGTCTGCCAGGCGCTGTTCAAGACGCCTTCGGGCACGCTCTATAGCGGCTTGATACCGTTCGTGGCGCTCGCAGTTATCGCGCTGCTGTTGGTCACCTATATCCCGGCAATCTCGCTGACGATCATGCACCTTCTATACCGATAGCGGTAGACAGACTCAGGTCGCCTCGGTGTGGCTTTCAATCATGCCTGCGACGTTCTTGAGCGCCGCGCGCAGGTTATCGAACATCGCGATGCCGTCGGACGCGGCTTTGCGATTGGCAGCGTGACCACGCGCCCCCGGCATGCGAGGCGTTGCCGCGCCCGCCATCGGCTTTGCGTCGCCGATCACATCGGCAATATGCGCCATCCGCGCGTCGTAGCGTTCGCGGCCGGCAAAACCTTCCGGATTGAGCACGAGGAAAAAGTGGCAAATGTTGCTCGGCCGCTTGACCATATTCTCGTATGTCACTTTAAAGCCGGGCTCGCCGTCCGACAGCGCGCTGCAGAGAATCTCGACCATCAAAGCGAGCGCGTAACCCTTTGGTCCGCCGATCGGCAGCAGGGAGCCCTTCACCGCCATTGCGGGATCCGTTGTCGGCTGACCGGTCGGATCGAGCGCCCAGCCCTCCGGGATCGACGTTTGTCCGGCTGCCAGGGCGTGCCGGATGCGCGAGCGTGCCACCATCGCGGTCGCCATGTCGGCGATGATCGGATCGGCATTCGGGATCGGGAACGACACGCCGATCGGATTGGTGCCGAGCAAGCCTTCGATGCCGCCAGTCGGCGCGATCGCCGGCATGGCATTGGTGAAGGAAAGACCGATGAGTCCTTGTTCCGCGGCGCAGTCCGCGTAATAACCGGCCGCGCCGAAATGGCTGCTGTTGCGCACCGCAACCGCGCCAAGCCCGAAAGTCTTGGCGAATGCGATCGCCATATCGTTGGCGCGCCGGCTCGCCACCAGGCCTAACCCGTGGTCGGCATCGAGCACGGCGCAGCAGGGCATCGTTTGCGTAATGGCGAAGGACGGCTTGCATTTGATGGTGCGGTCGAGCAGGCCGCGCGTATAGAGCGGCAAATGCACGATGCCATGGGAATCCGAGCCGTGCATCTGCGCCCACAACGCCACTTCGGCCCCGACCTTGGCATCGTCCCCGGGAACGCCGCAGTGCGCGAAAACAGCGGCGGCCAGCGCTGCAAGTTCGGCCGGCGCCACGCGATCGGCCGCGGCGGCTTGCCGGAGCGAGGCCGCCAGCGCTGTCGTATCTTGCATGGGGATGGCCATCATGCCGGTGCCGCGCCGGGAAAAAAGGCCTCGGCATTGCGGTGAAAGACTTTCTCGTAAACGTCTTCGGAATAGCCGAGCGCGCGCCAGTCGTCGACCAGCCGTTCATGCGTCAAGGTCGGCCAGTCCCAGCCGAACAAGATGCGATCCTGCAGGCGGCCGCCGATTTCCTTCTTCAAAGCCGGGGTGAAGTATTTTGGCGACCAGCCATGGAGCTCGTATTGCACGTTGGCCTTATGCAGCAAGATCGCAATCATGTCGTCCTGCCAGGGCCATGCCGGCCGCCCGGCGAGGATTTTGAGCTCTGGAAACCGCGCTGCGACGATATCGACATGGCGAGGATGGCCGTCGTCGAGAACGACGCCCATGCCGCCGGGCATGCCTTGGCCAATGCCGGTCAGGCCGGTCATCAACAGTACCGGGATGCCGGCATCGATCGATAGCTTATAGAACGGGTCCCAGATCGGATCGCTCGGCGGCAAGCGAAGGCTGTTCTGGCTTTGGCAGAAGCCGAGGAAGCCGCAATCGGTCGCGGCGAGCCTCGCGTATTCCTTCAGCCAAAAATCCTTCAGAGTTGGATTGGCGGCGAGCCAGTTGCCATAGACGATATCGCGATGGTCGCGCGCGAATTCTGTCGCATAATCGTTTGAGGCGCGAATCTCGTCTTCGTCGATCATCCGCCATGTGCGGTAGATATCGAGGATGGTGCGCACGCTGCGCTGGCGAAAGCCGTCGGCCATATCGGCTTCGGTCTGAAAAGCGCGTTTGCGCTTGAAAACGCGCTGGGCATTGGCGAGTTCCTCGGCGGTGCGGTGATGCAGTCCGGCTTGAGTTGAAAAATGCGAGTGGCAATCGAAATAGCGCATCGTGCTACATTTTCTCAAAGCGGTGGTCGACGATCCGCTTCGGCTTGCCTTCACGACCGCGGTTCGACCACTCCATCAGGGCGTCTTCCGGCACCAGCTCCACGCCAAGCTTCACGCCGAGGTCGGAATGCAGGCGTTTTTCGATATGCTCCTTCAGCCCGTCCCAGCCCGGCGCGTCGCCTCGCACCTCCACCTTTACCGTCATCTCATCGCGTATCACGCCCTCGCGCACTTTTCGCTCGGCGATGCAGAGCCACTCGCCGGTGGTGCGATTGTCGCTCTTGATCGCCGGCAAGCAGGCTTGCGGCCAGATGCTGACGCCGCGAATGCGCACCATGGTGTCGCTGCGGCCGAGCATCTTCTGCATGCGGCGAAAACAACTGCCGCATTCGCAGGTATCGGTGGCGATGATACGGGTCAGATCGCGAAGGTTGAAGCGGATCATCGGTTGCTGGCGGCGATGCAGGATCGTACAGACCATATTACCGATGTCGCCGTTCTTGACCGGCTGATTGTCCTCGACGCCGACGATCTCGAAGAATGTCGAGTCCTCATGGAAATGCATGCCGTTCTGATACTGACACTCGAATGCGCCCATGCCCATCTCGTGGGTGCCGTACATGTCATAGACCTTGCAACCCCATAGCTCCTGGAGCTGGTTGCGGAAGGTGTTCTCGGTATCCGGTCCGAGGCCGCAGCCGAGAAATTTTGTCTTGAGATCGCGGACGTCGAACTTGAGCTCGTCGCGCGCGACCTTGGCAAGCTGGGTGGCGTATTCGGGACGCACGTACCATACATTGGTGCGCCACTCCTGCGCGATTTCGATCTGCCGTCGCGACGAGGTGACCGCGCCGGTCCCGGTCGTGAGTGGCAAGGCGCCGAGATAATCGTGGCAGGCTTTGTAGCAACACCAGCCGGCGTTGCCGAGCGAGCAGGTGTGCGGAATTTGAACGATGTCGCCCGGCCGGACTCCGCAAATGTAGAGAACGCGCGCATGGGTGAGGCCGTTGAGTTCCCACTCCTGTGTCGCATAGAGCGTGGGCCTTGGTTTGCCCGTAGTGCCGCCGCTCGTTTGTAACTTGAGTGGCTGCGTCAGTATCGTTTTGCTGACGTTGCCGTTGATCAGACCGAATGGCGGGTTCTCTTCCTGATCTTTCTTGATGTCGGCGGAATCGAACGTCGGCAGCTTGACGATGTCGTCGATACTCTTGATATCGCCCGGCTCGAGGCCGAGCGCCTTCCAGCGCCGCTTGTAGAATTCGTTCTGCCAGCCGGTCGTCATCAGATCGAGGAATTGTTCGTTCTGGAACGCGCGGGTCTCACCTTGCGACCATTTCCATCGCGTGTTGGCGAAAACATCCGGCACCGGGTAGCGCTCATAGAGCGCGTCCCAGTCGATCGAGCGATGATAGATCGGCAGCGAAGTCTTGGGGACTGTGCGCTCCATGACGGGCATTTTTACTCCGTGTTCGTTCCATGCGACCGCAGAAGAGTCCGCATCGTCAGCGCGGCGCCGCCGGGGAGGGCGAGCGATTCAGGTTTTGTAATCCGGGGCGTCGCGGTCGAGCTTGCGCAGCAGCGCACGCCAGGTCATTTGATTGAACGGCTGGCTGCCGTCGGTGATGATCTTGGCTTGTCCGATGGTCGCGGCGAGAACCGGTTGCGGTGGAATGTAGGGCTTGAGCGCTCCGGCGGCGGACCGCACTTGCGTTTCGCAGGCACGTATCACGAGGAAAGCGAGCATATAGGCTTCGTGAACCGTGTGCCCCCACAGCACAAACCCGTGGCCGCGCTGCAAAACAACTTGGCCGGTGCCGAAGTTCTTGGCGAGCCTTTGACCTTCCTCGGACGTCGAGAGCAGGCCTTCATAATTGTGATAGCCGATCGGCCCAAGCCACATCGCGTATTGGTTGCCGGGAAGAAGTCCCTGGTCCTGCATGGCCACGGCGGTTGCATATTTGGTGTGCAGATGCATGACACACTGCGCCTGCGGGTAGGCGTCGTAGATACCTTTGTGAAACGGGAATGCGAATTTGTGCGGCAGTTCGTCGTTGGGTTCAACGTGATTGCAGTTCTCGTCGAGCTTATGGAGATTAGAAGCGGTGACTTCCTCGAATAATAGAGCGGCCGGATGCATCAGAAATTGGTTCGGGTGATTTGGTACGCGCGCCGACAGGTGGGCGAACAACAGCTCGTCCCAATCTTGCATCGCGGCAAGCCGGAAGGCCGCCGCAAGATCGAGGCGGACCCTCCATTCCTCGGGGTCGACATCCGGCTTTCGAGCTCGGGCAACACTCGTAGTGGCTTGCACGGCGTCTCTCCCTGCGGCGCTCTGCGGCGCTTATCTCCGTGCAAATTATGTCTGCGTGACGGTGCCTTGTCCATCGCCATGGCTTCAGGGGGGTTTTGAATCGTGATAAAGATGGCAGGATGACGGATGCCACAGTCTTCAACCGCCGAACTTTACGCGCGCCGCCGCGGGTTGACGCGAGCACGCTTTCACAACCGCTACAGGACCTGTTCGCGAGCTGGCATGCGTCCTTAAAGGAAGACTTCAAAGGCCTTACCGCGAGCGGAGATGTCGTTGGCGGCCTGTTCCCGCTGCGGTCGACCGGGGCTTCGATTCAACCCATGATGGTCGCCGTCGATCAATTCCTGGCGGCGCTCGATGCGGAGCAGCGTGCGGCCGTTAGCTTCTCCGTCGATAGCGAGGTATGGCGTCACTGGAGCAACATCCATCGCAACGTGATGCGCCATGGGCTCTGCCTGGCCGACCTAAACGACACACAGCGCGAGCTTGCTTTCGCCATCATGCGCGTGGGGCTCGGGGCGACAGCTTACGAAACTGCTCGCAACGCCATGCGGCTCAACGAGCACCTTGCCGAACTCACCGGTCTTCCTGAAGAATTCGGCGAATTCTTTTACTGGATCAGCATTTTCGGCGTGCCGTCGCCAGACGCGCCATGGGGCTGGCAGATCGACGGTCATCACTGCAATATCAATTGCTTCGTGCTCGGCGATCAGATGGTGCTGACACCGATGCTGCTCGGCGCCGAACCGGTTTTAGCGGAAAACGGAAAATATGCGGGAACCACTGTATTGCGCGGGGAGGAAGCGCAAGGTTTCGCGTTCATGAGCATGTTGACGCCTAAGCAGCGTGCGACGGCGACGGTCGGCTATGAACTGCCGTTCGACGGCTACGCGTCGGGATTCAAAGATAACGTCATTGTCGCCTCCGATGGCCTGTGCGTGATCGAAATGTCGCCGCCGCAGCGAGCATCGCTGGTTGATCTCGTCGGTCTTTTCACCGACCGGCTGCCGCCCGCTCAGGCGCAGGTGCGTATCGAGGAGGTCAAGCGGCATTTGAATGAAACAGTCTTCGCCTGGATCGGCCAGTTCGACCCGGTGAGCCCATTTTATTATCGAATCTACAGTCCGGTCATCTTCATCGAATTCTATCACCAGCCCGGCGTGGCGTTGCCGAACACCGGTTATAACCGGCGCCATGCCCACGCGCTGGTGCGCACACCCAATGGTAACGACTACGGCCGCGCGTTGCTGCAGCAGTATCAATCAATGCGCCAATCGGCGTGACGCGCGGCGGCTAGGCGGTTGGCCGCAAGCCCGCGGGATTGCCGCCCAAGACTTCCGCAACCCAGTCGCAAATCGTTTCGCGCGTCAGCGCCACATTGTCGACGCCGCAATGCTCGGCGCCGCCGTCCGCGAGCGTCTGAACGTGAAGCTCCGCTTTCGGGCTGGATACGCAGTCGGCGATAAGCTGTTTTGCCTGACTCAACGGGATCTGCCGATCATTCTCGCCGTGCACCACGAGGATCGGACAGGTGATCTTATCAAGAATGCCTTTCAGCGACAGCTTTTCCGAGACCGCGATGACCTCTTCGGTGGATTTCTTGCCGAACACCCACGCCACATGGTCCCAATAATGCGGAACCGGCAGGCGCTGTTCCTTGGCTTCATAACGCCGCCGTTGAGTTTCGCCCCAGTCATAGTTGGCGCCCCAGGCGACGCAGCATTTGAAGCGCGGTTCGAAGGCCGCGGCACGCGGCGCATGATATCCGCCGAGCGAAAGCGCCATCATGCCGATGCGATTGCGATCGACGCCGGGCGTCGATTGCAAAAAGTCGACGGCGGCAGCGGCCGGCACTTCGGCTTCGGGGAAATTGTGAAGCCCTTTCAGCCGGAGGGCTTCGCCGACGCCGGGGTTATCCACCACAAGCGTTGAAACGCCGCGCGCCGCCAGCGCATCCGGAATGCCGAGCAGATAGATAATCTCCTTGGTTACGTCGAGACCGTCGAAATGAACCATGCAGGGAGCATCGGCGCCCGTTTGCGCACCAATGAACAGAGCCGGCAGGGCCGTATCCTTGTAGGGTACCTCGACGCGCCGACAATTCCGTCGCGTATTCCTACTGAAATGCGAAAAGCAGTCGAGCGCCTCGCGAAAAGCCTCGTTGCGCGGCCCGAAGTCAGGCCGCTGCATGCGTTCTGCTTGAATGAAATAGATGAACGCCCGGCGATATTTTTCTCCGGCGCTAAGAGTCGACCCCGCGTTTCATCGGCGGCTGCAAGACGCTTGAGCTTGGCTCCGAGTTGCGTCCAGGCCGCGTAGAACGTCTCGGCTGCCGAATGGTCGCCGCGGACCTTTGCTAACGGCCTGAGCGAACGCGACGCGTCATCGATATCGCCGATGCTGCCGCCCATGCCCAGGGCGAGGTTCACGGCCATGTTCCAAACGTAGTTGTCCTCGAAGTACTCGAACATACCTGTCAGCTGCTTTCTGATTGTTGACGCACGAGATTGATGATTGCCGAGAAATCGGATGTCCCGTGACCTTGTTCGGAGAACAGGTCGTATATCTGGGCCGCGTGGGCGCCGAGCGCAGTCTTCGCTCCGGCCGATTCCGCGGCCGCACGCGCAAGTTTGAGGTCTTTGAGCATGAGGGTGGCGGCGAAGCCGGGTTTGTAGCCGTTATTGGCTGGGCTTGCCGGCACTGGACCGGGCACCGGGCAATAGCTGGTCAGCGACCAGCATTGTCCGGAGGAGGCTGAAGCGACATCGAACAAGGCCTGATGCGAAAGGCCGAGGCGTTCGCCCAAGACAAACGCTTCGCCAACTGCAATCATCGAGACGCCGAGGATCATATTGTTGCAGATTTTAGCAACTTGTCCGTTGCCGGCGTCTCCGCAATGCACGACTCTTTTGCCCATGCGCTCCAGCACCGGCTTGCCGCGTGCAAATGCATCCGCAGAGCCCCCGACCATAAAGGTGAGCGTCGCCGCTTTTGCTCCACCAACGCCGCCTGAGACCGGAGCGTCGAGCGACGCGACGCCGTGCTTGGCCGCCAAGGCGTGGGCCGCCCGCGCACTCGCCACATCGATGGTGGAGCAATCGATGAAGAGCGCGCCTTTTTTTGCTACCGGGATCACGTCGGCCCAGACTGACAGCACATGCTCGCCGGCGGGCAGCATACTGATGACGATGTCCGCATCCTCGACCGATTGTCTGGCGCTTGCGACGACCGCCACGCCGTCTCCGGCGGCGGCCTGGCGCGATGCCGGGACGATGTCGAATCCTGAAACGCCGTCGCCGGATTTGACAAGATTGGCGGCCATCGGCGCACCCATGTTGCCGAGACCGATGAACCCGATGGTGGGCATATGCGTTCGACCTCCTCAGCGTTCGAACGTCAACTCCAGGGCACCAACGGTCTGGAAGTGACGGTCGACAATTTCCTGTGTGACGTCTTCAGGCTTATCCGGACGCCAGGCCGGATTGCGGTCTTTATCGACGATCGTTGCGCGAATGCCCTCGATGAAATCATGTCCGGCAATGCAAGCCAGCGCGATGCGGTAGTCCTGCTGGAAGCTCTCTTCCACTCTATCGAATGATACAGCCGACCGCACGTTTCGCAACGTGACCATGAGCGACGTCGGGGACTTCGTGCTGATGGTGGTCAGTGCCGCAGCGGCCCCTTCGTTCGTGCTTTGCCGCAACCGATCAAAAATTCCTTCGACGTCATTGCCGCCGTAGCAGCGGTCGATCCATTGCCGCGCGGCGGCCAAACGCCCTTCCGCAGGCTGAGAAGACATGTCGCCGAGACGGGCCCGCACATCATGGGCCGAGCGGCAGTCAGCCAAGGCCGTGGGAAGGTCGGAGAGGTTGGCCACGGCCAGATGCGTGTCGGCCAGCCCGCAATATATGGCGTCCGCCGCGGCCATGCGATCGCCGGTCAGGGCGAGATGGGTTCCGGTTTGTCCGGGCGATCGCGCCAGCAGGTAGGACACGCCGACATCGGGAAAAAATCCGATCCCGGCTTCTGGCATCGCAATGGCGGAGCGCTCGGTCACGACGCGGTGCGATGCGTGCGTCGAAAGGCCGACGCCGCCCCCCATCACCATGCCGTCCATCACCGCGATCACAGGCTTCGGATATCGCGCAATCAAGACGTTCAGACGGTATTCGGTCGACCAGAATTGCGCTGGCAGCGGACCATTAGATTTCGCCGCATCGTAGAGCGCGCGAAGATCGCCGCCGGCACAAAGACCGCGCTCGCCGGCGCCGTCCAGCAGCACCGCGCCGACTTCGGGATCTGTCGCCCAGGACCGCATGAAGGCCGTCATCGTGACGGCCATTTCAAGCGTGATTGCATTCAGCGCCTTTGGCCGGTTGAGCGTGATCCGCCGCAAGGCCCGCTCTTGGCGAACGAGAACGTCGCCATCGTGAAGAACTGTCGCGCTCATCGCCCGACAAGGCTTCTTGCCACGATGAGGCGCATGATCTCGTTAGTCCCCTCGATGATTTGGTGCACGCGCAAGTCGCGAACGATTTTCTCGATGCCATATTCCGACAGGTAGCCGTAGCCGCCGTGCAATTGCAGCGCCTGATTGGCGACATCGAAGCAGGTGTCGGTGATGAAACGCTTGGCCATAGCGCAAAGCACGGTGGCGTTCGCGTCCTTTCGATCAAGTGCGGCCGCGGCATGCCACAAGAACGTGCGCGACGCTTCAAGCTCCGTTGCCATATCGGCGATGCGAAACTGCAGCGCCTGGAACTCGTCGAGGCGCCGGCCGAAGGCTTTGCGCTCTTTCATGTAGGCGAGGGCCTTTTCGAGCGCCGCTTGGGCGCCACCCAGCGAGCAGGCGGCAATATTAGCCCGACCTCCATCAAGGCCCGCCATCGCAATCTTGAAGCCGCTGCCTTCGTCGCCGAGCCGGTTGCCGACGGGGACGCGCACGTCCTCAAACACGACAGCGCGTGTCGGTTGGGCGTTCCATCCCATTTTGCGCTCATTGGCACCCAGCGAAAGGCCTGCCGCATCTCCGGGTACGACAATGGTCGAAATCCCCGACGGTCCGTCGCTGCCGGTTCGCGCCATGACGACGTAAAGGTCGCCGGCGCCCGCTCCCGAGATGAACTGCTTCTGACCGTTGAGGACATAATGATCGCCAGCACGCACGGCCCGGGTTGTCAGGGCCGCCGCATCCGAGCCCGCGCCCGGCTCGGTCAGGCAGTAGCTACCCAGAAATTCCATCGTACACAGTTTCGGGAGCCATTTCCGGCGCTGCTCATCCGACCCATAGGCGTCGATCATCCAAGCGGTCATGTTGTGGATCGACATGTAGGCCGCCACCGTCGGACAGCCGGTCGCGAGCGCCTCGAAGATCAGTGTGGCGTCGAGCCGTGACAGCGCCGATCCGCCGACATCCTCGGCAATATAGATGCCACCCATACCGAGCGCGGCGGCCTTGCGCATTTCAGCAACGGGAAAATGCTTGGCATCGTCCCAAGCCAGCGCGTTCGGTGCAAAGACCGCATCGGCAAAAGCGCGTGCCATGTCGCGAACGGCAATCTGGTCCTCGCCGAGCGAGAACAGCGTTGACCTGCCTGAGGGCGAATCGAGCATCGCGTTTTTGGCCCGGCTTGGCGGATGGTCTCGTTAGGGGCTCGGTAAGAGCCGGATGAACACTTTCGGGCCAAGTTCGAGTGAACTCAAGCGGTGCCAATACCATTGCCGATTTCGGGCAGCAATGTCGTAATAAATTCAACGTTTTCGAACCCGGCTCCGATCCAAACCAAGACCCAGTTCAAGTCTTGGTCGAAGCCGACCGGCCGAGAGTTTCCGGCCTTGATCGCGATGGCTGGAACTGCCACATCCAGTCCGCCATGAACATGCCCATCCGCGCCGCCGAGGACGCCCCGGCTCAGCCGCTTTCGCGACCGAAGTCGAGCGGCGCCGAACCTTTGCGATCATCTCGCACCCGGACGCCGGCAAGACCACCTTGACCGAAAAGCTGCTGTTGTTCGGCGGCGCCATCCAGCTTGCCGGGCAGGTCAAGGCCAAGCGCGACCGGCGTTCGACCCGTTCGGACTGGATGGCCGTCGAGCGCGAGCGTGGCATTTCCGTCGTCACCTCGGTGATGACCTTCGAGTACGACGGCCGCGTGTTCAATCTGCTCGATACGCCGGGCCACGAGGATTTTTCGGAAGACACCTACCGGACGCTTACGGCGGTCGATTCGGCTGTGATGGTGATCGATGCCGCCAAGGGCATCGAGCCGCGAACGCGCAAGTTGTTCGAGGTCTGCCGGCTGCGCGATATTCCGATCATCACCTTCATCAACAAGATGGATCGGGAAAGCCGCGACCCGTTCGAGTTGCTCGACGAGATCGAGAAAACGCTGGCGCTCGACACCGCGCCGGTTACGTGGCCGGTCGGCCGCGGCCGCGATTTCGTCGGCACGATCGACGTGGCATCCGGCGGCGTGCGCCTGCTCGATGGCGATGCCGGGTCCGTCGGCAGGCTGCGCGAAATGACGATCGCCGAAATCGCCGCCTTGAATCCGCAACCTCGACGCAGCCGCGCTCGGCGGCGAACTTGATCTCGTGCGCGACGCCTGCAAGCGGTTCGATCCGCGAGCTTTCGGCGAGGGCCACCTGACTCCGGTCTTCTTCGGCAGCGCGCTGAAGAATTTTGGCGTCGGCGATCTGCTCAATGCGCTCGCCGCCATGGCGCCGCCGCCGCGAGGCGCAGACGGCCGACAAGCGGGCCGTGGCGGCGACCGAGCCCGGCATGTCGGCATTCGTTTTCAAGATTCAAGCGAATATGGATCCGAACCATCGCGACCGTATCGCCTTCGTGCGGCTTTGCTCCGGCAAGCTCACGCGCGGCATGAAGGTCAAGCAGGTGCGGACCGGCAAGACCATCAGCGTGCACGCACCGCAATTTTTCTTTGCCCAGGATCGGGCGCTCGCCGAGGAAGCTTACGCTGGCGATGTGGTCGGCATACCCAATCACGGCACGCTGCGCATCGGCGACACTCTGACCGATGGCGAGGATCTCAACTTTGAGGGCGTACCGAATTTCGCGCCGGAGATCTTGCGGCGCATTCGTCTGCCCGATGCCATGAAGGCCAAGAAGCTGAAGCAGGCGTTGCAGCAATTGGCTGAGGAAGGCGTCGCGCAGGTTTTTCGGCCGACCGACGGCTCGCCGGCGCTGGTCGGCGTCGTCGGCCCACTGCAGCTCGACGTGTTGCGGGCGCGGCTCGCCGCCGAATATGGGCTGGATATCGATTGGAGCACGGCCGAGTTTCAGTTTGCGCGCTGGATCTGCGGCGGACGACCGCAAGTTGCTTGATCGGTTCGTGGCGAGCTATCCCTCGTCCATTGCCGAGGATTTCGATGGCGATCTAGTTTTCCTCGCGCGCAACACGTTCGATCTCGAATATACCGGCGACCACAATGCCGGCATTTCCTTTACCGACGTGAAGGACATTCACCGGCGCAAGGCCAATCAGTAAGTCAGGCTCGCAAGCTCATGATGGCGGTCGTCTATGCGACCTTATTGATCGCGTTTGTCCTCGAACTTTCGGGGCGTGGGCGGATGGCCGTTTCCTGCCTTTTCCTGTCCTTCGTCCTGTGCGTATGGCTTTTCATGTGGGAAATCTACAGCCCGGACTACGGGTTTCGCATGCCCTGGCTTCAAGTCGATGGAACAACCGTTCCTGCGCCGTTTCGTGACAGCTGAGCAATGGGCGCAACTGGACGCACCGCAGGCCCTGTCGCAGCCGCCGTTGACCGCCTGATCCTTGTTCTCATGCTGATGACCCTGGCGGCCATTCTGACGGCGGCGATGGTTGTCCAATACGCCTCTGGGGAAATCCCGTGCCCACTCTGTCTGCTGGAACGGTTCGCGATGTTTGGGTGTTGCTTCGGACTTATCCGACGATTGCGCGCCGGCGCTTCGGAACGAGGTACCGGCATTGGCCTTATCTTTGCTATCCTGCTTTTGGTGATCTCCGTCCGCCAAACCTTGCTGGATGTCGTCCCGCGGGCCGGTCACGACTATGTCGGCAGCGCGATCTTCGGTGTCCACATGCCGGTGTGGTCCGTTTTCATTGCCGTGGCACTGTTGCTTGGTTTCGCAATCAGGCTCGTGCTCTTTGGCGGCCTGTGCTCCGCGCCGGATGCGTTCGGCTCGCCGATGCGTTGGTTCACCAAGTCGCTTGTCATCTATGTTGTCCTCATCTGCACGATCAATGTCCTTTCCGTCCTCGCGCAATGCGGTGTCGGCGAATGCCACACTTTCGGCTACCGGCTCCTTCCATGATTCCCGGTCGGATGCCTTACAGACCTAAGCGCTGACGCCATTCTCTGTTATTTGGCCACCGTTACCGGCACAAACTGTGTCGTGAACAGGGCCTTGTCGTCGGGAATCTCCTTCAGCAGCCCCATTTCGATGTAGGACCGCTTGAGGGTTTCGACGGCCTGTGGGTCGAACGTGCCGTCGGTGCTGAAGTAACCGATCTGCTCGTCATAAACGCGGGCAGCGACCGCCGGGCTGACGTTGATTACTTTGGCCGAAATTTCGACCGACTTGGCCTTATTCGCCTTCATGAAGGCGATGGTTTCGAACCACCCTTGGAGAAAGGCGCGAACCGTCTCCGGATGTTTCTCGATCAACGCGTCGCGCGCGAAGATGACGTGCGTGATGAAATGATCGACGAATGGCGTCGCAGTCGTGATGACGCGCCACTCTTTGGCTTCCTCGAGCGCGTAGCCGGTTTCGAGGGCGCCGATATAGCCGTCGAGCTGGTGGGTCTTGATCGCTGCGCGCGCCGGCGGCATGCCGCCGATCGGGACCACATCGATGCCATTGTTGCCCCAACCTTCCTTCGCGTTGATGCGCTCGCCGATCCAAGCGGTCAGCGAGCCGACGGTCGTGACGCCGAGCTTCTTGCCCTTGAGATCGCCGATGGTTTTAACGGCGAAGTCGTAGCCGACCATCACCGCCATGTTGCGCGGCAATCCGTACATGGCGGCGACGGCTTTCGCCGGCGCGCCCTTGGCGCTGAAGGCCATGCCCGGTCCGCTGCCGATGCCGATGTCGACGCTGTCGGCTGCCAACAACTGCTGGAGTTTGGCGTCGCCGGCCGACGCCGATTCCTCGATCGTGAGGCCGTGCTTGGCGAAGATGCCCATCTGCATGCCGATATCAAGCGGCGTGAAGCTCCAGGCGAAAGGCACCACCTTGGCGACGCGGAGCGTCTCGGCGGCACCCGCGGGCGCGATCCATGCGGCGAGCAGGAGCATTGCTCCGCATGTGAGATAGGTATGGAAAAATCGCCTCATCGCTTCCTCCCAGACAGACCGTCCATTTCTGTGACTGGACGTTCCCGAAATCATTGCAGAAATCCGCGCCCATTGCGATGCGGCAGACGGAGGTCTTGCGTTGACCGGGAACCCCTCTGTCCCTAGAAATCGTTGAATCTCAAGCCGTTTGGCAGGAGCTTCCTCGTGCACATCATCGACTCACATTTTCATTGGTGGCCCAGGCCAATTTTTGACAAGCTCTGCAAGCGCCAGGATTTCCCCAAAGCCAGAGTCAATAAACGTGGCGGCTACGACTATATGCGCCGGCAGGACAGCGGCGCCCACCTGAATTCCTGGGCCGAGTGGTTCGATCTCGACAAGCAGTTCGCGTACATGGACAGCCTCGGCCATCAGGTCGATGTGGTCTGCTCGATCGGTCCGTTCTCCGTTGCTTTCTCCGACATGCCGCTGGCCGAAGGCCGGGACTATGCGCTGATGTGGAATGAGGAGATGGCGGGCGCACAGAAGAAATACCCCGGCCGGCTCTGGGCCAGCGCAGCGGTGCCATTGCAGGACACGCGCGCCGCGATCGACGTGCTGGACGATGCCGTCAATCGTCTCGGCCTGATGGGCGTCAACCTTCCCGGCAGCGTCGGCGCTGATGCGCGCATCAACTCCGAGCGGCTTGAGCCGTTCTACGCCCATGTCGAGACGCTCGGCCTGCCGCTGTTTCTGCATCCGACCGACGTCATCTTTCAGGATGCGCTCGACGGCTACGACGGTGCGCTGCATCTGAGCCTCGGCCGCGTCATCGAGGTGAGCGTCGCGGCCATGCGGCTCATTCTCTCCGGCATGATGGAGCGCCATCCGAATCTTAAAATCGTGATGTCGCACACCGGCGGCTCGCTGCCTTACCAGGCCGGCCGCATGGACAAGAACTCCAAGGCGGCGAAGCTGCCGCGGCCGGTGCAGGATTACATGAAGCGAATGTTTACCGACACGGTGTCTCCGCACGCGGCCGGCATGAAGTTCGCGATGGACTACTACGGCATCGACAACGTGATGTACGGCACCGACTATCCGTGCTGGGATCCGGCGGCGTGCCTCAAGTTGATCGACGAGATCAAGCTATCGCCAGCCGACAAGCAGAAGCTGTTCTACGACAACGCACGGCGCATTCTCGGTCTGAAAGACCCTGTGACGGTGCAATCAGCGCAACGCGAGCCGGCGTTGGCTTGATGATGACGAATTCAAACCGCGTCACCGCCCCGGCGCAAACCGTTCGTCCACGCTCTCCCATTTATCGTAGCCGACGAGCTTCTTGTAGTCGTCGAAATCCATCCCATCGTTGCGGCGGGCGAATTTTCCGGATTTCATGTCGACGAGCACGGCCTCGATCGCTTTGGCGGCGTGCATAATGGTGTCGAGGCCGAGCACGGCGCAGTTGAAGCCGAGTTGGCTGAGTTCTTCCATCGACAGGATCGGCGTGTGGCCTCCCATCAGTGGGTTGCAAACCTGCGGCACGTCGAATGCACGTCCGATGCGCGTGAGCTCGTCAATGCTGCGTGGCGCCTCGATGAAGATGCCATCGGCTCCCGTGCGGATGTAGCGTTCCGACCGGCGCATGGCCTCGTCGAGATCATAGACCGCACGCGCATCGGTACGCGCCAAAATCCAGGTTTCTGGGTTGATCCGCTCCGAACATGCCGCCCTGATCTTGGCTTCCGCCAGCTCGGTGGGAACGACCTTCTTGCCGACCATGTGTCCGCAGCGCTTAGGCCATTGCTGGTCCTCGATCAGGATGGCGCTGACGCCCATGCGCTCATAAGCTTGCACCGTGTGCACTACGTTCTTGACGTCGCCGTAACCGTCGTCGCCATCCACGAACACCGGCAAGTCGCAGGCCGACATGATGTCGCGCACGGCGGCCGAGATTTCGCCAAAGCCCTTCAGCCCGACGTCGGGTACGCCATAACGCGCGCCGACTGCCGGGAAGCCGCCAATGAAATAAGTTTCGAAGCCGATTTTCTGGATAAGCCGCGCGCTGAGCGCGTCATGCGCGCCAGGGACGACCAGGAGCCGCTTGTCACTGACGGCCTTGTTGATGATCGCGCGGAAGCTGATCGGCATTGAATGGCTCCATCCTGGAAATCCGGCCTAAAGCTCGACGACGCATCCTATCGTGCCGCAGGATCGGCGGGTATGGTGAGGATAGGACGCCGAAATCTCGATCGGCATCGCCTTGCCCGCTTCCCTGAACAGGTTCATGCGGCGAATCAATAAGTCCTATCCGTCAAATCCGCTTTCGTTTTTTCTTCTTTGGCTGTGGGGGCGGCGCGACCTGGCGCTCGACGTCCTGCGAGGGCGCCCGCAATCCGGCCTTGGCGCGGTCGAGAACGAAGCGGGCGTAGTCTTCCATATCCCCCATGAAAGGTTTGATACGGCCATCGGCGGCGAGCCACAGCCGGTCGGTTACCAGCTCGATCAGCGAGCGATCGTGCGTGATGAGAATGACGGCACCCGCGTAGTCGTTGAGCGCATCGAGGAGCGCGCGGCGGCTTTCGATGTCGAGGTGATTGGTCGGCTCGTCGAGAATCAACAGGTGCGGCGCCGTCATCGCGACGAGATTGAGCAATAACCGCGCGCGCTCGCCGCCGGACAGGTTGGCGACAGTGGTTTCCTGCTTGTCGAATGAAAGTCCGAATTGCGCAAGCCTCGACCGGCGCGACGACTCGCTGTCTTCCGGCAGCGCACGCCTGATGATTTGCAGCGGCGTATCGTCCGGATCGAGCGCTTCGATCTGATGCTGATGAAACCAGCCGACCTGGATGCGATTTTCCCTGTTCATGCGGCCGGCCTGGAGCGGCAGCGCGCCGGCGATCATCTTGGCGAATGTCGATTTTCCCGCGCCGTTCACGCCGAGGAGGCCGATCCGATCGTCGACATCCAGCCGCAGATTGAGATTGCGCAGAACAGGAGTGCCGTCGTAGCCGACCGCCGCAGCTTCAAGCTGCAGCAAGGGCGGCGCGAGCGGACGGGCCGGCGACGGTATCGTGAACGGCGCCACGCGCTCCTCGATCACCTCCGCGATCGGCTCGAGCTTCGCCAAACGTTTGATCCGCGATTGAGCCTGCGCAGCTTTGCTGGCTTTGGCCCTGAACCGATCGATGAATTTCTGCAGATGCGCGCGCTCGGCCTCCTGCTTGGCCCTGGTCGCCGACTGCAGCCGCGATTTTTCCGCGCGCCGCCGCTCAAAATCGTCGTATCCGCCGGTGTAGAGGTCGAGCTTTCCTTCGCTCAAGTGCAAAATGGAGTCGACCGAATTGTTCAAAAGCTCACGGTCGTGACTGACGATCAGCGCGGTATGCGGATATTTTTTGAGGCGCGCCTCGAGCCAGAGCGCGCCTTCAAGGTCGAGATAGTTGGTGGGCTCGTCGAGCAGCAGCAGGTCGGGCTGCGCGAACAGGGCGGCGGCGAGTGCGACGCGCATGCGCCAGCCGCCGGAGAACTCCGCCATCGGGCGCTCGAGATCAGCGGTTGGAGAATCCGAGCCCGCTGAGGATTTCCGCCGCCCGCGCCGGAGCGCTATCGGCTTCGATCTCGATCAGCCGCTGGTAGATGTCGGCCAGTTCTTCGGGCTCAGCCGTCTCCAAGCTTGGCGTTTAATGCCTCCCGCTCTTCATCGGCGGCGAGGATGGTGTCCAGGAGGGAGATCGGCGTGGCGGGATGCTCTTGATCGACTGACCCTATCCGGGCAGCCTTCGGCAGGATGATATCGCCGCCATCCGGAACGAGGTCGCCCAAGATCAACTTGAACAGCGTCGATTTTCCGACCCCGTTGCGACCGACCAATCCGACCTTGGCTCCGACCGGGAGTGTCACGCTCGCCTGATTGAAAAATCGGCGTCCCCAGCCGTTGAAAACAAGATTGTCGATTTGAAGCATTTTTGGGGGGACCGACGGCTGAGAGGGAGGTTTGGGATGGCGGAAGTGCCGTTCCTTACCGCGAGACGTTTCGACATAGCGAGAGACAATGTCGGCTTTACAGCATGGCTGCCGACATCAGCCGTTGGCGAGGTCTTCCCGCAGGATTTCGAGTTCCAGCCATTGCTCTTCCGCAGCCGCCATTCGCACCTGAAGGTCGCCGAGTGCGGCGGTGACTTTTCGAAGGCGGGCGGTCGCGGGCGTAAAATTCGAGGATCGTCGAGCTTCGCCTGTAACGCATTGATCTCGGCTTGGAGCGTGGCGATGGTCGTTCGGCAGAGTTTCGAGTGCGTGCTTCTCCTTGAACAGCAAGCGCCGCTTTGCGGCGCGTTCCGCGACGATCGGGCTTGATCTCTCTCGCCGCTCTTTGGCGGTGCTCTGCTTGGCGCTTTCCCGCGTGAGGTCGGCACCGCGCTGCGCCAGCATATCGCTATAGCCACCGGCATATTCGATCCAGCGTCCGTTGCCCTCCGGCACGATCACGCCGTTGACGAGACGGTCGAGAAAATCGCGATCGTGGCTGATGAGAAGAACAGTTCCGGAATAAGTCGGCCAGCATGTCCTCGAGCACGTCCAGAGTTTCCATGTCGAGATCGTTGGTCGGCTCATCGAGAACCAAAAGGTTCGACGGGTTGGCGAGCGCCTGCGCCAGCATGAGGCCGGCCGCGTTCGCCGCCCGACAGCTTGCCGAGCGGCGTGCCGGCCTGCTCGCTCGCGAACAGAAAGTCTTTCATGTAGCTGACGACATGCTTGGCTTGTCCATTGACCATGACGGTATTGCCGTCGCCTCCCGTCAGCGCTTCGGTAACTGTGACGTCGGGATCAAGGCTGTCCCGATGCTGGTTGAGCGTTGCGACGGCCAATCCCGATCCGAGCCGGACCGAGCCGATATCCGGGGGCAAAACGCCGGTGAGCATATTGATCAGCGTGGTCTTGCCGCTGCCATTCGGGCCGACGATGCCGATACGATCGCCGCGCTGGATGCGGATCGAAAAATCATCGACGATGGGGCGCCCGCCGTAGCTCTTGCCAATACCGGCCGCCTCGATGACCTGGGCGCCGGACGGCGCCGCCGCGCCGGCATTGATGGTGGCGTTGCCGGCGGTGGCGCGATAAGTGCGGCGCTGCTCTCTGAGCGCCCGCAACTGATCGACCCGGCGCATGTTGCGCTTGCGCCGGCCGGTCACGCCGTAGCGCATCCAGTGCTCTTCGGCGACGATTCTTGCGGTCGAGTTTGTGCTGATCGCGTTCCTCTTCCAGCAGCAACGCGTCGCGCCATTCTTCGAAATGGGCAAATCCACGCTCGAGGCGGCGCGTCTCGCCGCGGTCGAGCCAGACCGTGCTGCGCGAGAGCGTCGATAGAAAACGCCGGTCGTGGCTGATGATCACCAGTGCGGTGCGACGGGAGTCGAGGTCGCGTTCAAGCCATTCGATGGTTGTCAGATCGAGATGATTGGTCGGTTCGTCGAGCAGGAGGATATCAGGCGAGGGCGCCAGCACGCGCGCCAGCGCGGCGCGGCGCGCCTCGCCGCCGGACAGTTGAGCCGGGTCTTCTTCGCCGGTGAGGCCGAGTTGCTCCAGTGTCGAACGGGCGGCATGGTGGCCATCGCCCGGCCGCAGCCCGGCCTCGACAAATGCGAGGGTCGACGCGAAGCCGGAGAAATCCGGCTCTTGCGGCAAATAGCGCACCACGGCTCCGGGCTGCACGAAGACCGAGCCGCGGTCCGGTTCGACCAGGCCGGCCGCGATCTTCAACAGGGTCGATTTGCCTGATCCGTTGCGCCCGACCAGCGACACGCGCTCGCCGGGAGAGACGGATAGCTCCGCGCCTGTGAGCAGCGGTGTGCCGCCGAAGGTCAGCGCGATATCTTTGAGCTGAAGAAGGGGAGGGGCCATGGATCAGGGTAGGTTGCGGTGGCGGGCTATCGCCAATGCGGCTCCGCCGCTGTGGCGCTTTGCGCTTTAAGTACTTCCTCGGCGCTGAAATGCAACGGTGGCCCGGGGTGAAACTGGACCGCAAGAAACGACCTTGCATTCATCGCGGCGGCCGCGGCGCGGGATGCCTATGCAAAATTCGACTTTTTCAAACCGACACCGGCTGAGCCGACCGTGAAACCGATTGAATAAATCACAGCGGCTTTTCGCCTAGGACCGTCACACGCCGCATCAGCCGTCGTTCGTCAGCGCTGAAGTCAGTACGGGCGTGAAGCGCGCAGCGATTGTCCCACATGAGGATGTCGCCGACGCGCCAGACGTGCTCGTACACGAATTGGCGCTGCTCCTGGTGGTCGAACAAAAAGTCGAGAAGCTCGCGGCTTTCGTCCTCCGGTATGCCCTCGATCTGCACGGTCATCAGCCGATTGACATAGAGAGCCTTGCGGCCGGTCGCGGGATGCGTTCGCACTGCCGGATGCAGGTAGGTCGGCACGCCATCGGCTATCTTGGTGCCGCGCTTGGTCGAGGCGGTGTCGTAGTCGTAGGCGTTGAGTGCGCGGCGGCCGTCGAGGCGCCGCTTGATCGTCTTCGGGCAAGGTTTCGTATGCCTTATAGGCATTGGCAAACAGCGTATTGCCGCCGATGCTCGGCACCTCGATGGCATAAAGCATCGAGGCCATGGCCGGCCGCTCCTGATAGCATTGGTCGGAATGGAAGTGCATCTCGCCGTCGGGCAGAGCGCCGATCGGCTTGCCATCCTCGCGGATATTGGAGATCAGCATCACCGCCGGATTGCCGGTCGTGAACCGCCGCGTGTGGCTCACGGCGAGCGTTCCGAAACGTTCGGCGAATCGGACTTGGTCCTCCTCCGAGAGCTGCTGATCGCGCAGGAGAATGACGAGGTTCTCGTGCCAGACGTCCAGCACTTGCGAAGTAAACCGATCGTCCATCGCCTGGCGCAAATCGACAGCGATGATTTCGGCGCCCAACGCGGGAGATAAGGCCCGCGTCTGCAAGGTCGGGCGATGAAGACTTCTGTCTCCAAGGCTCGGCGACATCTGTGCCATCGCACTTTCTCCCGGCGGCTTTTTCGTATCATACGCGTCGAGCCATGCCGATCCAATGCCCGCCCGTTGGAAGACGTCAGGGCCGATCGCGCATCAGCTCACGCAGCTTTGCCGTATAATGCTCGTCGCGCGCGGTGCTTGATGCCCCCAAACTCGTGCCGACGCCGAGATAGCGCTCGGCGATGTCGCTCGATTGCAGGAGCTCGCGGCCTTTTCCGGAGAGCGCCACGCGGCCATTTTCGATGACGTAGCCGCGGTCCGCAATGGCAAGGCTAAGCCGGGCGTTTTGCTCGGACAGCAGGATCGCCATGCCCTGGTCGCGCAAGCCCGCGATGAGCTGAAAAATCTGCGTGACGAGCACCGGCGATAGTCCGAGCGACGGTTCGTCCAGCACCAGAAGCTTTGGGCTCGCCATCAGGCCGCGCGCAATAGCGAGCATCTGGTGCTGACCGCCGGAAAAATTGGCGACGACCTCGTGCATCCGCTCCAGTGAGCACCGGGAAGCGCTCGCAGACTTCGCGCATCCGCTGCGCGATATCGGCTCCCGTTCGGCTGGCGATGAATAAATCCACCCAACTCGAGATTTTCGGCGACGGTTAAGCCCAGCGAAGGTCTGCCGCCCCTCCGGCACCTGCGCGATCCCAAGCAGCACCCGAGCGCGCGGCGAAAGCGTTTCGATCCGCCGTCCCTCGAACAGGATTTGGCCGCGATGAACGCGCAGCAGCCCGGATATCGTCTTCACCAATGTCGTCTTGCCGGCGCCGTTGGCGCCGACCAGGGTCACGATCTCGCCCGCCTGCACGTCGAGATCGATGTCGTGCACCACCGGCGTGCCGCCATATCCCGTCGAGATGCCGCGAAGCTCGAGCATCAAGCCGCACCCTGGTCGTGGCCAACATAAGCCTCGATCACCCGCGCATTCTGCCTGATCTCCTGCGGGCTGCCCGAGGCCACCAGGGTACCAGCGTCGAGCACCAGCACCCGATCGGCGATCCCCATGACGAGTGACATATTGTGCTCGACCACCATCACGGTGACGCCGTTGTTGCGGACGGCGCGCAGCAGCGAGCCGAGTTCGGCGGTTTCACTGTCGTTGAGACCAGCAGCCGGCTCGTCGAGCAACAGCATCCGCGGCCGTGCCATCAGCGCGCGAATCACCTCGAGCAGCTTTTGCGCGCCCATCGGGAGATCGGCGGCCGCATCGTGGCGAAACCGGGTCAGCCCGACCATGTCGAGCAACGCGTTCGCCTTCGCCGTCAGTTCGCGTTCCTCATGACGGGCCGACGGCAGCCACAGCATTTGCTGGATGGCGCTGCGACGAACCTGATTCTGGCCGCCGACCAGCACATTCTCGACGACCGTCATACCCGGAAACACCCGCGCCGTCTGAAACGTACGGATCAGGCCGAGCCCGGCAATCGCGCCGGGCGGCAGACGGTTGAGCGGGGTGCCGTAGAAATAGATTTCGCCCGCGGTCGATGGAAAAAGGTTTGTGATCAGATTGAACAGGGTCGTCTTGCCGGCGCCGTTAGGGCCGATCAAGGCCGTCAGGCTGCCATTGGGGACTTCGAGCGAGACATCGGAAATGGCCGCAAGACCGCCGAACGTCTTGCTGACCTTCTCTACCTTGAGGGCGCAAGCGCTCATCGGCTTTGGTCCTTCGATAGGAACAAGCCGAGAGGTGGCTGCCGCGAACGTTTGCCGCCGAATCGCGACAACCAGCCGGCGATGGTGCCAAAAATGCCAGCCGGCAAATATTGGAAGGCGACAACCAGAAGAGCGCCCTCGGCAAGTCGCTTATAGAGCGCAAAGGGCTGGAAGATCTCGGGCAGCAGAGTCAGCAGCGCGACGCCCACCAGCGATCCCACCAAAGTTCCCTCGCCGCCGATGACCAGCATGGTGATCATCTCCAGCGAGCGCGACGTGTTGACCATTTCGGGCGACAGAAAATGAAAGAAGAACGCATAGAGGCTGCCGGACAACGAAGCGAGCGCGGCGCTGATGGCGAAAGCGCGCCACCTTGTATCGTGCGACGTTGATACTGAGCGCGGCGGCAGCCGTCTGGTCGGTGCGGATGGCCTTCAGCACTCGGCCGAAGCTCGATCGCACGCCGCCGAGCAACGCCAGCACGAGCGCGATCATCAGCCCGACGACGAGATAGTACATCGAGAGCGGGCTCGCGAAGGCAAACCGCGCCGATCGAGAACGAGGGAATGCCGACCAGGCCGGAAGGACCACCGGTGACATCCATCATGCCGGTCGCAAGCGAATCGATCAGCAGCCCGAAGGCGAGCGTCGCGAGCGCGAGATAGACGCCGCGCAAACGCATGGTCGTCAACGACAACACCAGCGCACACAGCAGCGAGAGAACGATACCCGCCGCCGTACCGAAAAGGGGAGGCCAGCCATATTTCACGGCCAGAATCGCGGCCGTGTAGCCGCCGATCGCCATGAAGCCGCCCTGGCCGAGACTGACTTGCCCCGCATAGCCCATCAGAATGTCGAGACCGAGCACGCCGATGAAAAGAATTACGGTAATGACGAGTGAGCTCAGTAAGCCGGTCGAATCCGGCACCAGCCACGGCAACACCAGTAAAAACGCCACCGCGAGTACGCCGAACAAAGCGGTGTCGCGCCCCCTGAAACGCACGGTGGCGAGATGAATTTGCTGCTCGTCGCGCACATCCTGTCGCCGCGCGACCCCGGTCGCGAACAAGCCGCTCGGCCGCACCAGCAGGATCAGCAGCAGCATGATCACGGCGAGAGCATTGCTGAACAGCGACGAGACGTAGCCCGCCGCCAATTGCTCGGCGACGCCGAGCACCAGTCCGCCGACAACAGCGCCGATGAACGATCCCATCCCGCCGATGGCGACGGCGATGAAGCCGAAGATCGTGAAGAATTCGCCCGAATCGAACTGCAACGATGCGATTGGCGCGACCACGATGCCGCCGATCGCGCCGATCATTGCCGCCAGGGCGAAGCTCAGGAGCGTCATCCGCGCGACGTCGATGCCCATCAGCCGCGCGGCGAGCGGGTTCTCGGCGCAGGCGCGAAGCTGTTTGCCCAGCATGGTGCGCGATAACAGATACCACAGCGCCAAAATCACGATCGCCGCAGTGCCGGCGATCCAAAAGCCCTGCGTCGGTACGCGCAGGCCCATAATGTTGGCCGGCGCCTCGCCGGAAAACGCCGGCAGATCGAAAGGTTCGCTGCCCCACACCACCAGCACCGCGCCTTCGATCAGCGTCAACAAACCCGCGGTCAGCATTAGCATGCTGCTGTTGGGCAGCCGCGCCAGCGCCGGCACAAACGTCGCCGCGCCGAGAAGCGCGCCGAAAACCGTTGTCGCCAGCACGGCGATCAATGCGGCGAGCGGCGCTGGCCAGCCCAGCGTCTGCTCGAACGTGTACATCGTCAGCGCGCCGACGATGCAGAATGCGCCCTGGGATAGATTGATGACGCCGGTGACGCGAAAGACCAGCGCGAAGCCCAGCGCGATGATGGCAAACACGCTGCCCTGCAGCAGCCCGCCGATAATGATCGAGGCCACTTTGCGTGATCTTTCGGGCTGGTCGCGCGCCTAGTGATCGAGAGGAATGCCCGTCGGCTTGCTCACCATTTCCCAGGTCTGCTTGGCGGAACTCCATAACGTGACGACGGCATCCTGCACGTCGAGGCCGCGCTGCGGCGTCTTCGAAAAATCGTAAATGCCGTTGATGCCGGCAAAGCCTTTCAGGCTGGCGATATAGTCGCGCACCTGCTGGGCAGTCGCGCTCGGCGCCGAGATGTCGCAGGGCGTCGATGACGATCAGCATCGGATCCCATGCCAGCGACGACGCGATGTCGGGTTTTTCGTTCGCCGCCTTGTATGCATCGAAATACTGCTTTTGAACGGCCTCCACCGCGGGATCGAGCTTGAGCAGGCCTTCGTGCTGCACCCATTCGGGCGCCGCAATATAGAGCTGCTTCGGCAGGAAGGCCGCGTATTGTGTCATCTGCGCGTAAGTCATGTTGCCATTGGTGGTGGCGATTGGAATATCGAGCCCGGCCTGGATGATGCCTTTGAAGACGGTGGCGATCGGCGTGCCCGTGCTCCAGGCGATCAACACCTGCGGGTTGGCGGCCTTGATGTGCTCGATCTGGGCGGCGACGCTGACGTCGGTGATGTTGAAATGGGCGCGCTCGACCACCGTGATGTCTTTGTTCTCGGGACGCGCCGCGACCTCATCCAAGCCGTGCTCGGCGTCCTGCCCGGTCGCGTCGGCGCTGGTCATGAACGCGATCCTCGTCCAACCCTTAAGACGAAAATAGCGGATCATGGCGTCGGCGAGGTCGAGCGTCGAGACGCTCGACGTGAAAACATAGCTGCCCGCGGGCGGATGAATGCCAGGCGACAAACAGTACATGGTCGGGCCGCTTTGCATCAGCGGCGCCATCGCATTGCAGACCCCGACCAGCGATGATCCCAGCACGACCGCCGGCTTGGCGGCGATCACGCGGTTGGAAAGCTGAACGCCGGTTTGCGGGTTACTCTGGTCGTCATAAAACTGGAAATGCACCGGCTGGCCTTTGATGCCGCCGGCTTTGTTGATGATCGGCTCGCCGAGTTGCAGCGCCTTCTGTTCCGCCTTGCCGAGGAACGAGGCGCCGCCGGTCAATGGCAAAATCGCATTGATGTCGTAGGCGTGTGCGGGCGCCGCGATACCCTGGAGCGCCGTCGCGATGACGACGATCAGCGAAAGCGAAATGGCTCGCCGATGAAAACTTGTGTTCATGACGTTTCCCTTTTTTCCTCTTTTATCTTTCTCAGTTCCGTTCATTGGAATGAGTCACTCGCGGTCGTCGCGTCTGCTCCTATTCAGCCGCCGCGACGCTGGATGCAGCCCTCTGCTCATCCGCATGGAGTCGATCGATCACGCGGCGAGCCTGGATCACGCCGGTGTCGGCGTTGATGTCGACCTGAGGCGCATTGGGATGCATCGTCATGGAACGCTGCTGCGCGGTGAAGACCGCGACGTCTTCCTGGAACGCCGTGTTGATCTGCTGGAAAACGCGCTCGGTCATCTGCGGGTTGTCGACGTCGAAATCATGAGCCTGGCCCCAGAAATAATGGCTGGTCGTTTCGGTTTCCGGAGTGATCGCGTTGAGGTTGCGCATGGAAATCCCGTCGACGCGGCGGCCCTCCGGCGCGCCGGTACCAGTCGGCGTCGCACCGACATCGAGGCGCAGAAAAGCTGGCGGTGTGAAATCGATGATTTGCCAGCGGTCGACATTGCCGGTGAAGCCGCCGACCTTCACGAAAGTCGGCGGTGCCGGTTGGTTTATAGTCCAACGCGTGACGACGACGTTGTCGCCGGTGCGTTGCACCTTCACGGCGGCATGGTCGACCAGCGCCATGTTGCCGATCGTCGTTCCATGCACGAACGCAAGATGGGTGAGGTCGAGCAGGTTGTCGACGACGAGCTGCCAGTTCGCATCGACGTAGAGATAGGAATGCTTCGCACCCCACTTCGGATCGCTGAACCAGTGAAAATCGGTGATATTTTCTGGATCGGCCAGCGCCGGGTCGCCCATCCACACCCAGATCCAGCGGTAGCGCTCGACCACGGGAAATGACTTCACGCGGGCGTTCATGGGAATGTGGTCCTGCCCGGGCACTCGCACGCACTTACCGGTCTTGTCGTAGCGCAACCCGTGATAGTGGCATTGCAGCGTATTGCCGACGACCTTGCCCATGGACAGTGGCAGGTGCCGATGGGCGCAACGGTCTTCGAAGGCCATAACGGTACCGTCCTCGCCACGGCAGAACACCAGCGGCTCGCCAAGGATCGTGCGTCCGAACGGCTTTTCCTGCACGTCCTCTTCCGCAGCGGCGACGTACCAGTAATTCCTCAGAAACATGGCTCCCGCTCCTCCTCGCCAGTCAGGACACTCTAGGTCCCTTGGACGACGGCAAACAATAGCACATCCTCGATGGTGCGGATGCGCGGCCAGTCGCCGCTGATCGTTTCAGGTCCGATAGCGGATTGGGTGATCGCGAGCGATTGACAATGAACAGGAGGCCGGTGGACGATGCCTGCCGGAGGCGTCCGCGGCGGATGCAATTAAGTGGGAATGCAACGAGCGTGAATACAAAGACAATGAAAATCGCGGGCGTTGATCTTGAACTGTTCGAGGCGGGTCAAGGGTACGGACTGATCTTTCTGCATAGCGGTCAAGGGTATGATCCTTGGCAGCCATTCGCCGCGCAATTGGCCGCGAAGCGGCGAGTGATCGCCCCATCGCATCCTGGTTTCGGCAAATCAAGTTTGCCAAACTGGCTCGATAGCATCGACGACATCGCTTATGTCTATCTCGAATTGCTGGATCAACTCGGTGTCGACGAGGTGGACATCGTGGGCTGCTCTATCGGTGGCTGGATCGCAGCCGAGATGGCAAGCAAGATGCCGAAGCGATTCCGCCGCCTGGTCTTGATCGGGCCCGCGGGCGTCAAAGTCGGCGTTGCCGATAAGCTCGACATTCCCGATGTGTTCGCGAAGCCGCAAGAAGAGGTTGACAAGCTGCTGTATCACGACCCGGCCGCGATGGCGCCGGATTTTGCCAAACTCTCGGATGAGGAACTTGCCATCGTGTTCCGCAACCGCGAGACGCTCGCGCTGTTGAGCTGGGAGCCGTGGATGCACAACCCGAAGCTCAAGCATCGCTTGCATCGAGTGACTGCTCCGGCGCTGTTCGTCCGTGGCGATAGCGACGGCCTGGTTTCCGCCGACTATCTCGAAGGCTTATGCACGGCTGCTGCCCAACGCACGCACGCAGACGATAGCCGCCGCCGGCCATGTGCCGCATCTCGAACAGCCGGAAGCGCTGGCGTCGGCGATAACGACGTTCTTGGAGAGCTGACATGAGGGCGTGGCATTTCAGCGAGACCGCTTATCCGTATCTGCCGCCCGTGGATACCTATCCGTCGATCCGCGTGTCGCTGCCCAATCGCATTTACGATCCGAACAAGGGCGCGGCGCTGTACGACCGCTACATCGACGAATGGCTGATCGCCGAAGACGAAGGCGTCGAGATCATGCTCAACGAGCATCATCAGACCGCGACCTGCGTCGATCCCGCTGCGCCGCTGATGCTTGCGGCGCTGGCGCGTCTGAGCAAAAAGGCGCGGCTCCTTATTCTCGGCAACCCGATCGCCAACCGCCGCCAGCCGGTGCGCGTCGCCGAGGAAATGGCGATGATCGACGTGCTATCGCACGGCCGCGTCGAGGCCGGTTTCGTGCGCGGCGTGCCGTATGAGATCCTGCCGGCGAACAGCAATCCGGTGCGGATGAACGAGCGGCACTGGGAAGCGCTCGACCTGATCATCAAGACCTGGACCCATCACGACGGCCCGTTCAGTTTCGAGGGCCGTTTCTTTCATCATCGCTCGATCAATATCTGGCCGCGCTGCTATCAACAGCCGCATCCGCCGGTCTGGGTCAGCACCACGAGCCCGGGCGGCGCCGCCAGGTGGGCGCACGCGGCTATGTTCAGGCGACGTTCCTCACCGGCTTCGACACCACCCGCAGCGATCTACGACGCCTACCGGAAGGGCTGGCGCGAGGCCGGCCGCGGCCAGGACGTGCCGATCGATCGGCTGGCTTATGCAGCGCTGATCTATGTCGGCGACACCGAGGCGCAGGCGCGGGCCGGCGCTGAAAAACTGCTTTGGTACATCACGGCGAACAAAGTGCCGCCGCATTTCTCCAACCCGCCCGGCTACGTGCCGGTGGCGATGAACCTCCAGCTCGCGCGCGGCGCGCATAATGTGGTGAGCGCTCACGGCACCAAGCAAGGCACGGTCGATGGCGCGATCGAAGCCGGCACCATGTTCGCGGGAACGCCCGACCAGGTGTTCAAGCAGTTCAAGAAGCATTGGGACCATGTCGGCGGCTACGGCCATCTGCTGATCATGGGGCAGGCCGGCTTCCTCGAGCACGACGACACCGTGCACGGCATCCGCATGTTTGCGCGCGAAGTCTATCCGCGGCTCAAGGAGCTTTATCCGGATACGACGATATCGGGGATACAGACCGCACCGGCGACTGCCGCGGAGTGATATCAGTAGCCTGGATTACGCTGCGTTCCATCCGAGCTACTAGACACTCAGATAATTACGCAGCACAAAATCATTGCCTTCCAATTCGGCGGTGTTGCCGGTGAAACAAATCTCGCCCTTGTTCATGACGTGGTGACGGTCGGCTACGGCAAAGGCGGTCCGCAAATTCTGCTCGACCAGCAGGATGGCCAGGCCTTCGCCTTTGAGGCGTTTGAGGACCTCGACGATTTCCTGGACGATGATCGGCGCCAGGCCTTCCGACGGTTCGTCAAGCAACAACAGCGAAGGGTTGAGCATCAGTGCGCGTGCGATCGACAGCATCTGTTGCTCGCCGCCGGACAATTGGAAGCCCAAATTGCGTTCCCGAG
>CAWJDC010000004.1:230000-543603 GCA_963841575.1 uncultured Alphaproteobacteria bacterium | reverse complement strand
AAAAAGGCGCCGCGCGTGCCGTTAAGAATGGCCTCATGCAACGGCCTGAGATGCGATTGGACTTCGGGCCACACCTCGTGAAAAGGCAAGCCAAGGGCCCGAGGGTGTTTGTCACCAAGGATGAGTTGATACCCGTCGTTGTAGATCATTACAAATTCGGGTCCCCAACGAACCGCCATGGGAAAGCCCGACGCGAGCATAACGTCAACGAGGAGCGTAAGACTTGACGGCCAATTATCGGTGGGACCAAGGATGGTTTTCGACCAGTCCTTTGCGCGGATCAGCGACCGCCATTTTGTCCGTTGAAGGAACGTCAGGCACCGAATGCTGCGTCATCGGTGTTGGTGCCACGCCCGCTCCCGATCTACCGTCGTTACCTATTTCAATCATGGGCACTCGTGGTGTTGGCTACGCGCATTGCGGCTTTCGATGCGCGAGCCAGGCTGTTTAATGCAGATTCGTATTTTGCGTTCGGGTTGCGTGGCAATCGCACGATAAAAGGGCTGCGCTTCCAAAATTTTTTCCTCAGGGCAGTTGCTCGCCTTTCGACGGTCTGTTCATCGTCAGCATATTCAAAATCTTCGGTTCCTACAGAGCGCCGGTCGCAACCGACAAAATGCACGTGGTCTTGCGGCATGCCACCCTCTCCCCGTAGCAACAGGCGGAGCGCGACGGCTTCTCAGCCACCGATGCTTGGCGCAGAGCCGCTGTCTGCGAGAGTTAAATTTAGGGTATCGCGCCCGGAGGAGAGTCTAGCGGCAAAGCGGCGCCGACACTGACGAATTAAATTTACAGCGCCCACTCGTGTAAAGTGTCCGTAATTTGACTTGGGAGGTAGGGTTTGAAGAAAAAAAACGCCCTCCTTCCGGAAGATCGCGGTCTGTCAGCTGTTCGCGGCCTGAAGTCACAATTATTCTGATCGGCGGCCAGCGATTGCGAACCGCATGAGCAAGTTTGAGACCGTCCATGGAGCCTGGCATGTGAACGTCCGTGAACACCACCCGGATGTCGCTACGGCTTTCAAGTATCGTTATGGCTTGGTCGGCGTCGGCGGCTTCAATGACCTCAAAGCCGGCAGCCTCGATCGTTTTGACAGTGGCTAAACGAATTAGCGGCTCATCTTCGACGACGAGGATGGATGGCGCGTTTCCCACTTTTTCCTCACGCGGCAACGCGCGCAAACGTTCTTCTATAGAACGCCATGGGATTGCCCTGCGGTTGAAGCAACCTTTTGGTGGACCGATTTGTTCCAAGGGGCCCGTATTAACGACGACACGTCCGGCTGTGACCCTCCGAAGTGTAGCCCACGTGATGGAGCGTCCTGTTTTGGGAGCACAACGGCCCTGGTTTATCGGGGATCAGCTTGGGGACCCTCTGAACGGCCGAGGAGCGGCGTGAGCATTTTCTGTAAGTCCGGCGATCAGGTGGTTGGTCTCTCGGGCGCGTTCGGTCAGGTCCTTGATCTGATCGTTCTTGACGGAAACCTCAGCTCGGAAGAAACTGATTTCCCCGTCCTTCTCTCCAAGACGTTTTTCGAGTTGCTGGACGTACTCTGTCGCGACAGGTCGCGACAGGTCGGGGCTTGTCGCGGCCGCCTGTCGTGGCTCGTCGTGGCCTTCTTCAGCGACGACAGTTGTCGCGACATGTCGCGGCACGTCGCGACCTGTCGCGACAGGTCGCACCTCCTCGATATAGGCGATGTGCTTATCGACCGATGCCGGCGAGATCAGATATTTTTCGCCGAACTGGGTTTCGATCCGGCGGCAGTCCAAATGACCTTTGGCGCAATAGCGTTGAATGCTGCGCGGCGTGCGGGGGAGTCCGGCGCGGGCGTATCGCTCCAGGGCCTCGTCGATCGTCAGCGTGAATTCGCTGTCGGGGGTTGTCGCGACAGGTCGCGACAGGTCGTCGGTCATAGGACCAATGATAACCGGCCTCGTTCCACGCCTCGCCGGTTATCCCCAATAACGGAAAGAGGGCGCATGGGCGAGCGCCGCAGGGCAAGATGATCGAGCCCATTCGCCAGCCCCGAGACCGGTTCAACAAGGCAGCCGCAGGAGCGTGAGCATAGCGACGCCGAAGGCGGCACGCGGGACCGACTGCCTCCGGCGAGGGGTGCCATATTCAAACGCGCAGGGATCGTCACCGCGAAGGCCGAGACCCTGCATCCCGAGTTCGGGATCTGCAGGGGCTCGGTGAGCGCCGCGAATAGAGCCCGGCCCGCAAGGCGCGCCCAGACCTATGCCAATACATCGTCAACGGCATAGAGCGTGAGCACGCGCAGCGTCTTTTTCAGGGTCAGCCGGATCAGGGGAGGAACCGGTGCCGTCGTCGCCGCGATACTCGATCCGCCACTCGAACGAGAATCCGGCGAAGATAAAGACGCCGCAATCGTGCTCGCTGTCGTCGATCGAACCTGTTGTAACTGGCCATCACCGACAAGGCGCGGCCGCGCAACCGATCGTCCAATTCATAAACGTTGCGCGTCATCTGGACGCGCCGCCCTTGAAGGTCGTCCGCAACTGGTCGTTGAGCTCGATGATTTTGGCGTGCTTGTCCATGGACAGTCGGCTTTCATGCGATGAGACAGAATCGTCGAAGCCGACGCGCTGCCATGGCTCGGTGAGCATGTGGCCGTCGGGCCTCGGGGCTTTTCGCGGACGACAGCAGCGGAAAGGTTTTGAACAGCAATATCTTGATCCACGCCCGTCGGTCAGGCGATCGAGCAGCGCCATCATCGATTTCATGCGGACCCTGGTGGGCGCGATCAACGGCACAAAGAAATTCGGGAAGCCGAAGTGGGTGCGATGGATGCCTGTTCGGCGATGGCGAGATAGGCGGCGAATTTCTTGGCGATGGACGATCGCTCAGGGCCGTTGGCTTCGACCGGCTCGGTGCCGCAATCGGCCTCGATGCCGGGGAAGAACAGGTAGCTCCGCGTACCCTCGATCATTCGCTCAAGCCCGAACGGTTGGGCATCGGCATTGACGTGGACGGAGGGCTGCGCGCCGCGAGCTGACTATGTGACCGGTATCGCGGCGGGTTGGCGGACTGCCGGAGTCGCTTCGGGCGTTTTGTCGTTGGCTAGAATTTCCGACCAGGTGATCAGCCGAATATTCTGCCGTTCTCGCGTGCCCGACTCCATAGACGCGACGATCTGCGAGACCATCAGTTCGTGCGGGAAATTGCGATGGTAGCTTTTCGGCAAGAGCGATAATCCTCGCTCCTTGCAGAGCCGCGAGCCGCGCTCGTCGAGCTCGTAGATCAAGTGGCGATAATTGGCGTCCGCAGTCGCGCGTTGCTGCGGCGGACGAGCGAGATAAAGATTGGGCTTGCGCGAAAGCAGATTGAGGCGACGGGTTAATGCGCTCATGCTGCCGCCGACGAAGGCGTGAATGTTGTCGCCCGGAAGATAGCGGAAGCGAACGAGCAGCTTAAGAATCTCGATGTCGCGCTCGGTCAGGCGGACGGCGAGGGCCGCTCCGGCCGGCCCGATGACGGGGTTGCGCGACCATCGGGAATTGCGTGTCTGCGGATTGTGTGTGGTGCCCATGGTTTCGCCATAGACAGCAGCATTCATTCTGTAAACAGCGGCTCTGGTTGACTTGGTGAAGGGGAGAGCACCATGGGCTACGGCGGCTAACAAAAATATATTTTTGGAAAGAGGCCGATCTGCGCCGCAGTTTCGGTGGCCGGTCCGTAGGCTACCAGTTGGAGGCGGGCTCGCCGGGATCGGCGGTCGGTGGCGGAGCCGGAGCTGGGTACGATGCGGGGGCTGCGCCGCTATCTGACGCGGGAACGGGTGGCTCGGTGACAGCCACTTGGGCGGTAATTTGCTTTACGGCTTTCGGCAAGGGAAGTAAGGGCAGCGACGAAAATCCGTCTGCTCCACATCAATAATGAGGCCAGTTGCGGAGAAGTCGCGAATATAGGCGGCGAATTGTCCTTGTTTCAGTGCGCGCAATTGGTCAATATCGGTGCGCAAGTTGCGCACCAACTTCGGCGCCTCTTCGTCCGGATTGGCAAAGCGAATGGCGCAATTTTGCACCGCGCTTAACACCTTGTCCGAGAGTTGCACCATCTCCTGATGCGCCAGGATCAAGGCAATCTTTTGTGCCCTGCATTCGTGCAAAACAGTCGTGATCTTTTCATCGCGTGCAATGACGCTCTGGGCTTCATCTATATAGAAGTAAACCGGCCGCTTGGTGTTGGCTGGCCGGAAACTACGTTGCTGTGCGGCAGCAAGGACTTGGGCGATAAAAAATCGTCCGAAAAATTCAGCAGCCTGCTCGCCGAGTTTGCCCTTTGAATTGTCGATGATGATGATTTTGCCGTCGTCCATCGCCTGGCCGATGTGGAACGTCGTGAACGGCGCCAGCAGCATTTCCTTCAACACATCATTGTCGAGCAGCAGGCGGAGGCGTTGCAGCACCTCCTGCCGGCGATGCTTGATGTTTTCGGTGTCAAATTCCTTCATAAAGAAGTCGCGCAAGTCAGGCTGCAGGCTTTGAATCTGCTGCGGATAAGGCTTAACGCCATTGGCCAGAATATCGCGGAAGGTTTCCAAGGTCGGCTTCTTAAAACTCGTTACCAGCGCCCGGAGCACAGCGCGCAACAGCATCGATTGGGTGCCGGTCAGCTTGAATTCGAGCAACGAGGAAAAAAGATATTCCAGATTGTCGACTGCCTTGTTGATGTCTTGGTGCGGGATATCAAGCGGATTGAGGCCAACGGGATTGTCGGGGCCAACTACGACAAGACGGTCGCGGATCGAGGCAAGCTGCAGGAAGGGTTCGATAAGGTCGCCTTTGCTATCCATCAAAATGATAGAGGCATCCTTCTCAATATCTTGCGCGACCATGGAATGCAGAAGCGTGGTCTTGCCGCGCCCCTGCGGCGCCAGCACCCACACGCCGGCGAAACGAGTTTCGTCCGGCAGATGGATCGGCACCGATACCCGGCGAAAGACGCTGAAGGGTGTGTGGGCAAAATACTGGTAAAACGGAAAACCCTCGTCCTCGGACTCGTTCGCTTCGATCTGGCGGCGCAATTCTTCGAACAGCCGCCGGTCTTTGAGCTCCTGATCGAAGAAGACGCCGATAAGGTCTTCGGTCGCTTCATCCTCGTTTGCGATCTGCAGTCGGGCAGACAGTTTGGATGGCAATTCGTTAAGGAAGGGGCTCAGGGCGTAGAGCGGGAAATATTTTCGGAGCGTAAGATAGGCTTGGCCGAGCGCGGCATAGAACGTATCGTTGTTCGATATGTCGGAGACTTTGCGCTGCCACGCCTCCAGCTGGTCGTAGTACCGGGACAGCGTGATGCGGTCGTTGGTGACCGGTTGGCGAGGTGGTTGGTGAAATGATTCTTGCGCGTAGAGCTGGATCGCTAGTTGGTTGAACGCGTCGCTGAGCGGCTGGCACGAGTATAAATCGGTATCCTCTTCGATCCGATTGAGCAGCATCCGCTCGCTGATGCCAAGTGAAAACTGCTCAACGGTGAGATACTCAGTGCGCTGTTTGACGGTGTCCGGCACATTGGCGGGGCTGCGGAGCTTTTCAAGTTTGTATTGGCGATAGGCAAAGAACGCCGCGACGGCGATAATCGCGAACGGCAATACGACGATCGCCGCAAAGAGGATCAGCATTACCGCAAGAACGAAGCCGACGACCAGGACGACCAGGAGGGCAATCGGGTCGGAGAAAAGGCTCTTGTTGCTCATAGCTCGTAGGTGTTCTTTTCGGGGACGACAATGTTATCGCGCAGCCGCTTCGCCAGAGATCCAAGCGCCTCGCGGGCTTCGTGCTCAAAACCGCGCGCCTCATCCAAGGTAAAGGCGTGGCACTCGAAGCGGGGGTTGTCCATGAGCCGCCGTAGCGAGAGCTGCTGCTCAGGATTCGCCTCGCGTTTGTACGCCGCGCGATCACGCAGTTTGCCGGCGATGAATAGACCGAGACCAACAAAAAATAGCAAGAAGCCGAGTGGTCCTGCGCTGTTTGAGCCAGCCAATGATCCAACGCATGAGTAGAGCAGTCCGATTGGCGTGAGGATCAGCCCCACTGTGCGCATCGCCATCGAGAGAAAGTCGCCGCCGCGCGTGGGTGGTGCTATCGCAGCGGGCACATTGACGTAGATGTCGTAGAGCCCACGTTCCTGAGCGACGGTGCGTTCCTCATTGGTAAATTCGACCGTCCCGACGAGGTAGTATTCTTTCGAACCCTTAAGGGTACCGACAGCTTGCTCGCGATAATCCGTTGTGAGTTTCATTGTGGCCCGCCAAAAAAAGAGGGAACAGGTTTCGAACCCTGCTCCCTCCATTCCCATTTCTAGGAAGACTTGCCGTCGTCGTCGCTGCGTACTAGCCCATGGTGCTGAAACCACAGGATGACCTCAGCGAGTGGCCACACATTCCTCGACCGCTTGTACGCGCTAAGCTTCCGCGCCCGTGGAAACGGATCATCGGAATACTTAGGGTCCATCAGCCGCGCTGTGTGAGTTCGCCCGTAGGGCCAGCCCATATCTTTCAGCCCACGCCAGTCCACAATCAGCCTGTCAGCCATCGCAAAGTCCTTCCGAGATTTAGGAAGGGTGCCTTGCAAGGGCCTTCCGGGTTTGACTCCGGTAGCCACTCGCCAATGGGCGAGCGAAGAGGAGTGTACGGGGGTACACGCAAAGAGCGCAAGATGTTCATGGTGCACCGCGGTGCACCAAAAAGAAGGCTCGCCCGGTTTGGCGAGCCAGGGTGTCACGCGACATTGCGCGAGGCGGAGAGCGTTTTGAACTGGTCCAATAGATCGGCCCAGTCCTGCAAGAGCTTTGTTCGCTGTGGCCAGTATTTCGCTCGGTTATAAGCCGCGCGTACGGCGTCTCGACCTTGGTGAGCCAAGGCGGTTTCGATTACGTCACCGTCATAGCCCCGCTCATTGAGGATTGTGCTGGCAGATGAGCGGAAGCCGTGAGCGCAAACCTCGTCTTTGGTATAGCCGATCCTCCGCAAAGCGGAGTTCATCGCGTTCTCCGACAGAGCTTTGAGCGGAGACCGGATGGACGGGAGGACCAGCTCGTGACCTTCCGATAGCGGCCAGATATCGCGGAGGATAGCGAGAGCTTGCTTCGATAGCGGTACGTCGTGAGGCCGCCGCATTTTCATACGCTCGGCCGGAATTTGCCATGCGGCTTTCGGCCAGACGATTTCCGAACGCCGCATGAACCGGATTTCACCCGGCCTCGTCATGGTCAGCGCAGTGAGCTGAAGGGCTGCTCGTAATGTCGGCCAACCATCGTATTCGTCTATAGCGACCATCAACGCGCCCAGCTTCACTTCGTCCGTGATGGCGGGACGATGCTGAACATTCGGCCTGAGAAGCGCACGACGGAGCGGGAATGTGGGATCGTTCGTGGCTCGTAAGGTCGTGATAGCGAGGCGGAACACACTGCCAATGGAGCCGCGTACTTTTCTCGCGGTTTCCCTGCGTCCGCTCTTCTCAATCTTTTTGAGTAGGCTGAGAATTTCAGCGGCTGTGATCTCCGTGATCGGCAGGTTCGCCAGCGGCGAGGCGAGGTCTAGCAGATACCAGCGATTTTTCGTCATCGTGGATTTTGCCGTTCCGCTTTCCTCCAAGTTCTTCAAGTGCTCCTCGGCGAGAGCGCCGAAGGTGTTTTTTGCCGCCGACTGTCGCGGCAATCTTGTCGAGCTTCTTTTGTCGGGAAGGGTCGATGCCATTGGCAAGCAGTTTCCGCGCATCGTCTCTCTTCCCGCGAGCGTCGGCCAGAGAGATTTCTGGGAATGAGCCGAGACTGAGCATGTTCTGCTTGCCGCTGAAGCGGTAGCGCAAGCCGCCACAACTTGCTGCCGTTTGGATTGACCAAAAGGTGCAAGCTGTTGCCATCGTGAGGACATAACAGTTCTCACGAGGCTTGGCATTTTGGACTGCCAAGGAGCTGAGGGGCATGAGTATACGACCTTTCCAGCGGAAAAGAGCGGTATACTCATTCGTACTCTCATTTCAGGGGTTTGTCACCGGTTGCCATGGGGAACTATGGCGACTGAAATACGTAAATAATTCTATTGAAATCAGTGCACTATGGGGAATGGCGAACAACTATGGAGTATGGTCTGGTGCCCAGGAGAGGACTCGAACCTCCACGGTGTTACCCGCTAGTACCTGAAACTAGTGCGTCTACCAATTCCGCCACCTGGGCAATGCCCGGATAGGTACGGAGCGGTCCGCGCGTTGTCAATTGATCGCGATTCTTCGTCATTGCCGGGCGTGACCCGGCAGTCCATGCTGACTCGCAGCTCGCGCAGGATCACCGCGTCGCTCCCGTTTGCCGAACGGCAGCATGGATGAGCGCGTCAAGCCCGTGCATGACGATGGAGGGATGCGGGCGTCGTTCGCTTGCCTCTATACAGCGCGAAAGCGATCCTGTATTCCGCCACAAATGACCGAACAATCGCGGCTTGAGACGCTTGTCACCGTGTTCGGCGGCTCCGGATTCCTCGGCCGCCATGTGGTGCGCGCGCTCGCCAATGGGCAGTACCGGGTCCGTGTCGCGGTGCGCCGCCCGGAGCTTTGCGGCCATCTGCGGCCGATGGGGCGCGTCGGTCAGATCCACGCCGTACAGGCCAATCTGCGCTACCCGGAATCGGTCGCGGCGGCGGTGCGCGATGCCGATATCGTGGTCAATCTGGTCGGCATCCTGTTCGAGCGCGGCCGCCAGCGCTTCGACGCCGTGCAGGCCGAAGGCGCGGAACATATCGCGCTCGCTGCGAAGGCCGTGGGGGCGCGTCTGGTCCACGTCTCGGCGATCGGCGCCGATGAGAACTCGCCGTCGCATTACGCGCGCTCGAAGGCCGAGGGCGAACGGCGGGTGCTGGCGGCGCTGCCGGCGGCGACCATCATGCGGCCATCGCTCCTCTTCGGCCCCGAAGATGATTTCTTCAACCGCTTCGCCGCGCTCGCCCGCGTGGCGCCGGCGCTGCCGCTGGTCGGCGGCGGTCATACGCTGTTCCAGCCGGTATTTGCCGGCGATGTCGCGGAGGCGATTGCGCTCGCCGTCGACGGCAACATCAAGCCCGGCACGACCTACGAACTCGGCGGCCCGGACGTGCGCACGTTCCGCGAGCTGATGGAATTCGTTCTCGCCACCATCCGGCGCCGGCGGCTCTTGGTCCCGGTGCCGTTCGCGCTGATGAAGCTGCAGGCCGCGGTTTTACAATTTCTGCCGAAGCCGCCGATCACGCCCGATCAGGTCGCTTTGCTCGCGCACGACACCGTCGTGTCCGATGCGGCCCGGCGCGATGGCCGCACGCTCGAAGCGCTCGGCATCGTGCCGGAGTCGATGGCGGCGGTGGTGCCGTCTTATCTCTGGCGCTTCCGCAAGACCGGACAGTTCGACGCGCGCACCGTGTAGCGGCCCAAGTGGACGTCAGTGCCCGAGCGACAGCGCGATGAGGCCGAGCGCGCCGATGATGATCCGCCACCAGGCGAACACCGCGAAGCCGTGGCGCGAAACGTAACCGAGCAGCGACTTGACCACAAACCAGCCGCAGACGAAGGACACCGCAAAGCCGACGGCGATGATCAGCAGGTTGCTTCCGGCCAACTCGTGCCGGTTCTTGAAGGCCTCGAACGCGAAGGCACCCACCATCGTGGGCATCGCCAGCCAGAACGAGAATTCCGTCGCGGCGCGCTTGTCGGCGCCGAACAGCATCGCGCCCACGATGCTGGCGCCCGACCGCGACACTCCCGGGACCATCGAGATGCACTGAATGAAACCGATGCCAAGATACATCGGCAACGAGAATTTTGTCGCGTCGTGATAACGCGGCTTGAGATCGAGCCGGTCGATCCACAGCAGCACGAAGCCGCCGATAATGAACATCACGCACACGATCCACACATTGAACAACACGCTCTTGATGAAGCCGTAGGCCAGCGCTCCGATCACCATCGCGGGCAGGAAAGCGACCAGCACGCCGATAATGAAGCGCCGTGCCGCGGGGTCGTTGAACATGCCGAGGAAGAGCTGCCATAGCCGTCCGAAATAAATCGATAGCAGCGCCAGGATGGCGCCGAGCTGGATCAGGACGTCGAAAGACTTGCCGAACGTCTCGTCGTCGAAGCCCAAAAAATGGCCCGCCAGCAGCAGGTGGCCGGTCGAGGACACCGGGATGAATTCGGTCAAACCCTCGATGATGCCGAGGATGACGGCTTTGATGACGTCGAACGACATGGAGATCTCCGCGGCGGGGAAGGGGCTTGCCGCGCCTTGATCGGGGCGGCGACTTTACAGCCTCGTTTTGGTCAGACTTGTGACGCAAGCTCGGGATTCGGGCAAGGTAAAGGGGGAACCCTGCACAGTTGCCTGAGCCGTTCCTTCGCCTATAAGGGTCATGATTCGCCGAAAATACTTCTCCACCGCACGCTTCGACTGACACCACTCGCACAAACGATTAGGCCAACGTGCTCGCGACGGCATGCTGACGCTGTTCCATCATCCGATCTGCCCGCATTCCCGTTTCATCCGGCTCGTCCTCGACGAACTGGGAATGGAAGTGCGACTCGTGGAGGAACGGACGTGGGAGCGGCGCGAGGAGTTTCTGGCGCTCAATCCTGCCGGGACGACGCCGGTCCTGGTGGAGGAGGGCTCACCTCCGGTTCCCGGCGCGGCGGTGATCGTCGAATATCTCGAAGAGACGCGCGACAGCAAGCTTGCGCAGCCACGGCTGATGCCACGCGAGGTCGGCGGCCGGGTTGAAGTGCGCCGCCTGATGAGCTGGTTCAACGACAAGTTTTTCGAGGAAGTCAGCGGCGCCTTGGTGCGGGAGCGCGTCTATAATCGTTACATCCCGGCCGGGCAGGGCGGCGGGCCGCCCGATACCGACACGATGCGTGCTGCACGCAGCAATATTCGATACCATCTAGCGTATATCGGCTGGTTGGTGCGCACGCGCGACTGGCTGGCCGGCGACATCCTGACCTATGCGGATCTGGCCGCGGCGGCGCATTTGTCCGCCGTCGATTATCTGGGCGATGTGCCGTGGAACGAAGACGAGACCGCCAAGGCCTGGTACGCGAGGATCAAATCGCGACCCTCGTTCCGCACGCTGCTGGTCGAAGCGTTGCGCGGCCTGCCGCCGTCGGCGAGCTACGCCAATCTCGACTTCTGAGGTCCGGCCGCCCTCAAGGCGGCGCTTGCCGAGGCAGCCCGCGCGCGGGGCTTCGACGTGGTCGGAGTCGCGCGTCCGGATTCGATCCCGCATGTCGCGCGAGCGGCTGCGCGAGTTCCTTGCCGACGGCGCGCACGGCGATATGGCATGGATGGCGGCGAATGCCGATCGGCGCGGCGATCCGCGCGCGTTGTGGCCCGATGCGCGCTCGATCGTGATGCTCGGCGTCAATTACGGTCCCGATGACGATCCGCTCGCAATCCTCAGCGACCGCTTGCGCGGCGCCATCTCGGTCTATGCCCAGGGCGACGATTATCACGACTTGATCAAGGCGCGGCTCAAGACTCTCGGACGCTGGCTGATCGATGCAGGCCGGCGGCGACGTCAAAGTTTTCGTCGATACCGCTCCGGTGACCGAGAAGCCGCTGGCGGCGGCGGCCGGCATCGGCTGGCAGGGCAAGCACACCAATCTGGTGTCGCGGCAATTCGGCTCGTGGCTTTTTCTCGGCGCGATCTTCACCACCCTCGATCTGCCGCCCGATGCGCCGGAGCTCGACCATTGCGGCACCTGCAGCGCCTGTCTCGATATCTGCCCGACGAACGCATTTCCCGCGCCGTATCGGCTCGACGCGCGGCGCTGCATTTCCTACCTCACCATCGAGCATAAGGGCCCGATCCCGCGCGTGCTGCGGCCGCTCATCGGCAATCGCATCTACGGCTGCGACGATTGCCTGGCGGTCTGTCCCTGGAACAAGTTCGCACAGGCCGGTCACGAGGCGAAGCTCGCGCCGCGCGCCGCTTTGCGCGCGCCGTCGCTCGCGGAGTTGGCGCGGCTCGACGATGCGGCGTTCCGCGCGCTGTTCAGGCGTAGTCCGGTCAAGCGCGTCGGCCGCGCGCGCTTTATGCGCAATGTGCTGATCGCGATCGGCAATTCGGGAGACGCCGCGCTCGCGGATGACGCCGAGCGGCTGCTCGACGATGCCGCGCCGCTGGTCCGGGGCGCCGCTGTGTGGGCGCTCGGCCGGCTCGACCGCGGACGGCTCGAACGAGGCGCGGCGGTCTGCCGCGCCCGCGAAAGCGATCCTGACGTTATCGAGGAGTGGACGGCGGCGCTGTCGGACAACGCTGCGGAGGATTAACAAGGATTGTTGACGATCAATGTCCAAGTTGTTGTGTTTCGGTCTCGGCTACTCGGCTGAAAATTTCGTCGGCACGTTCGGCGACGGATTCGAACGCATCTTCGGCACGGTGCGGGGCGTCGAACGCGCGGCGGTGTTGAACGCGCACTTCTCGGGGCGCCTCAAGGCGCTGGTGTTTGATGGCACAGTCGCGACGCCGGATCTGCGGCATGCCATCGGCGAGGCCGACGTGGTGTTGGTCTCGGTGCCGCCGCACGAGAACGGCGATCCGGTTCTCACTGCTTGCGGCGATACCGTTGCGCGCGCGTCCCATCTGCGGGCGATCGTTTACCTCTCGACCATCGGCGTTTACGGCGACTGCGGCGGCGCATGGGTCGACGAAGACACGCCGCCGAACCCGGATTCGGCGCGCAGCCGCGAGCGGCTTGCGGCCGAGCAGGCCTGGCAGGAACTTGGCGCGCGCCGCGGCATTGCCGTCGCGATCCTGCGGCTCGCCGGTATCTATGGCCCCGGACAGAACGCGCTGCGTCCAGATCGCACGCGGCAGCGCGCGCCGTATCGTCAAGCCGGGCCAGGTCTTCAATCGCATCCATGTCGGCGATATCGCGCAAGCGATCGACGCCGCGTTCGCGCGCAGCGCGTCCGGCGTCTTCAACGTTGCCGATGACGAGCCGGCGCCGGCCGCCGATCCGATCGCGTTTGCCGCGCGAACTCATGGGTGTCGCCCCGCCGCCGGAAATTCCATTCGAACAGGCCGCGCGATCAATGTCGCCGATGGGATTGAGCTTCTGGCAGGAATGCCGTCGCGTGCGGAACGACAAGCTCAAGCGCGAGCTTGGCGTGACGTTGTATCCGACGTATCGCGAGGGACTGCGGCTGTTTGAAGCGCGGTGGTATTTCCCTCTCCCCGTCGGGGAGTGGGTCGGTGGGCCCGTCAAAGACGGCTCATCGGGTGAGGGCCAATCCTTGCAACAAGTCTGAAACACTGCGGGCCCTCATCCGCCTCGCTCGCTGCGTTCGCTCCCCGAGCGGGAGAGGGGATTTTCTCAATGAATGCTCGGCCCTTTGAGGAAGCGATTGCGCTCGCTCGATTTGACGCGAAGGTCCATCGTCTCGCCGTCGCGATAGATCGTGATCGGCACTTCGACGCCGGCCTGCCCTTGCGCCCAGATGCGGCGGAAGAAGCCGGCAAGCTCGCGCACTTCCTTGCCCGCCACCGAGAGGATGACGTCGCCGGTGCGCAGATCCGCGCGCTTGGCCGGCCCGCGATCGGCGAGCCCGACGACGACCAGCCGGTTCTCCACTTCGGTCGCATAGAGACCGAGCCATGGCCGCGGCGGCGCGTTGCGCCGGCCGAACTTCATGAGGTCGTCGAGGATCGGGTTCAGGAGATCGATCGGGACGATCATGTTGATGTTCTGTGCCTGCCCCTTTTCGACCGCGTGCTGGAGCTGCAGCGAGCCGATGCCGATCAGATCGCCGGCCGATCCGATCAGCGCCGTGCCGCCCCAGTTCGGATGCGAAGGCGCGGTGAAGATCGCTTCGTCGAGCACGTATTCCCAATAGCCGGCGAATTCCTGCTTGGCGACGATGCGCGCGCCGACCGAGCGCTGCCGGCCGCCGGCGCCGCCGACCACGACGCGCTCGCCGACCGAAGCTGCCGCCGATTTGCCGATTTCGAGCGCAGGCACGTCGAGCTTGGCGAGCGCCTGCACCAACCCGAATCCGGTCTCCTGGTCGTAGCCCAGCACGTGGCCGGGCACCGAACGGCCATCGTTGAGATTGAGCCAGATCGTTTCCGCTTCGGTGATGAGATAGCCGATGGTCAGCACGAGGCCGTTGCTGCGGATCAAGACGCCATGGCCGGCGCGCTCGGTGCCGAGCGTTTCCGCCGTGAATGCGTCCGCCGGGACGATCGCCCGCAGGCCGACGACGGCAGCCAGCGCGCCATCGAGATCGTAGGAATAATCCTCCGCCTTCGGTTGCGCGGAGGACGGCACCTTCCAGTCGCTCACGGATGGCATCGGCAGATTCCTTCGCTCGTCGCCGACCAGCTCAGCATCGTGTGTAGCCGAAATGGCGCGACCGTGAAATCAGGCAGGTTGTCGCCTGAATTCGCGCGGCACCCCCGCCTTAATCTGTTGAGTGACGGGCCGCCGATCAAGGCCTGCCGCAACGGTCAGCTCCCGGAGACGCTGGCGTTCAAAAAGTCTTTCGACCACTTCGCATAATCCGCCTGACGCAAGACCTGCTTCATCAGGTCGGGCGAGGCGACGCCCTTGATGATTTGCCGGCGCCGTTCCGCTGCGGAGCGCCTTGAGCGTTTCGTGCGCCGCATTCACGGCGGCCCAGAACGGCAGATGGCCCTGCAGGCAGATGGCGACACGTCGCGCGCTGAGATAATCGAGATCGTGGAGTTCGGCGCCCGGACTGCCGAGGAACAGCGGCAGCTTCGTCGCCGCCGCGACAGCGTCGAGCTGCGCGCGCGTCTTGACGCCCGCCATGAACAGCATGTCGACGCCGGCATCTTCGTAAGCCTTCAGGCGCGCGATGGTGTCTTCGACGCCGGTGATCGCCATGGCGCTGGTGCGGCCGACGATCACCAGCCGTTTGTCCTGTCGGCCGGCGAGTGCGGCTTTCATCTTGCCGACGCCTTCCGCGATCGGGATGAGGTTCGCCGCCGTGGCGCCGTAGGGTGTCGGCAACGCGGTGTCCTCGATGGTGAGGCCGGCGACGCCGGCGGTCTCGAGTTCTTCCACGGTGCGCTTGACGTTGAGCGCGTTGCCGTAGCCGTGGTCGGCGTCGACCAGAAGCGGCAGCTTGCCGGCGCGGTTGATGCGGTAAGCCTGCTGCGCAAATTCGGTCAGCGTGAGCGTGACGATATCGGGTGCGCCGAGCACCGTGAACGACGCAATCGAGCCGGCGAACATGCCGGCTTCAAATCCCAAATCTTCGGCAATGCGCGCCGAGATCGGATCGAATACCGATCCCGGATAAATGCAGCGCCCCGCCGCGATGACGGAGCGCAGCCGCTCCCGCCGGTCAGTCCAGTCCATGCTGTTGTCCTTGATGTCCACCGCTGTAACGGTGCGGTGAGGTGCTTTATCATTTCGCCGCTGCGTCCATCGCGAGCTTTCTGCAACGGCGCAGTTCTTCGCCTTTGATTCCGAAATATGCTAGTTTTTCGATCCCGCGGTCTTCTTTTCCAGCTCCTGCAAGTTGTTTCTGGAGTTCCGGCAGGCTGGCGACCAGTTCGCAAGTGGCTTTGTCCGTGATGGCCTGCTTTTGCACCTGGTCCCAGCGCGCCGCGGCATCGTCCTCGTTCCATGGCCGGCGCGTCGCGGGGTTGAAGACGCGTTGCCTGGCGAGGTTTTCGAGCGAACGATGATATTCCTCCAGATTGAGGACGCGATTGCGCGGCTCGAAATAGAAATTCTTGCCGTCGAGCTCTTTGCAGAATCGCAATCCGTTCACGAAGGTGCTTCTGCGCCATATGCGCATCGAAAAGCTTGCCCTTGAGCTCGTTGATGGTCGGCTCTTGGGCTTGAATTGGTTCTTGGGCCTGAATTGGGTCTTGGGCGTGAAGAGGCGCCGCGCCGACCAAAACGGCGGCTGCGCAAACAAATCGCTTCACATTCCGGCCGCCGATCATTGAAAAGTCGCCTCATTGAACGTCCGCGTTGCTGCGAATGGGGTAGCGACCCCTCGGCTCCTGAACGTCGTACCATTTTGCCGGTGCCCGCCGAATATTAGCCAGTAATTTACCCAATCTCGCAATGTCGGCGTCTAAACGCGACATTACAGTGCTTCTGCAGGGCGCCGCTGCTTTGTTGCCTTCTTCTCGCCCCATCCTCTCCGCAGAACGGCATTAACCTTCTTGGGTCACTGGGGGACTTACCTTGCGTACCAGCATCGGTCTTGTCGTGGTCGCGGTCGCGCTTGCCGGCTCGCTCGGTATCGGCCGCCGCGCAATATTACCCGCCGCCGCCGTCGGCTTACTTGCCACCTCCGCCGGCCGCTTATCCGCCGCCCGCCTCCAGACCCTATTCGCAAGCGCCATTGCCGCCGCCCGGACGACGGTGCGGCGTATGGCCAGGGCCAGACGTTACGGCGCAGCGTGCTTACGGCCAGGCGCAGAATGTCTATCGCGACGCCAGCGGCGCGCCGCTACGACCCGCGAATGGCTTCCGGCCAAGGCGGAGGTTACGGTTGATCCGCCGCCCGATCAGCCTTATGGTGGCCGTTATGCGCCGCAACCGATGCCGAGCCTCGGCGGCGACCCGATTATGAGGCCGCCGGCCAATGTTGCGGCCGCTCCGGACGTCAGCCGACGTGACAGGTACGGTGCGCACTCCGCCAGATGCGGCATCGGCGGACCGCGGCACGGCGGTTGCGGCGCTGCCCGCCGGATGATCAGCCCGAACAGGGCCCGGCCAAGGAATTGCCGCCGCAGTTCCGCCGGCAGCTGGTCAGCTACACGACCTCGAGCCGCCCGGCACGATCATCATTGATACGCCGAACACGTATCTTTATCTGGTCCGCGGCAACGGCAAGGCTTTGCGCTACGGCATCGGCGTCGGACGCGAAGGCTTTACCTGGTCGGGCGCCGAGCGCATCAGCCGCATGGCGGAATGGCCGGATTGGCATCCGCCGAAAGAGATGATCGAGCGTCAGCCTTATCTGCCGCGGTTCATGGCCGGCGGCGAAGGCAACCCGCTCGGCGCGCGCGCGATGTATCTCGGCAATACGCTTTACCGCATTCACGGCACCAACCAGCCTTCGACCATCGGCACATTTGTATCCTCCGGCTGTATCAGGCTGACCAACGAGGATGTCGAAGACCTCTACAGCAGGGTGAGTGTCGGCACGCGTGTGGTGGTTTTGCCGGGATCGGGAGCGACTTCGGCATCGGCTTCCGGATCGGGGTCCGTGTCGGCCGCGGTCTCCACGCAAGCGCCGATCACGCGGTAGCGCGAAACGTTCGCCTCGCACGGCAGTCAAGCCACATGGCTGGCGCGGCAGCGCCGGCCATAATTTTTGCCGATTGGTTTTTCAACGACTCAGCTAATGTCGTGGCAAGTGCGCCGGTCGCAAGCTTCGGCCGGCGCGTTAACACGCGCCCTCGCAACGATCTAGAGGTTTAGTGACGCGTGCTGCTTTGGGGTTCGCGCGCGGGCGTTCTGCGAGGTTGTATGTTCCCCAATGTCCGTCTGATGATCGTCGCCGTGGTTGCCTCGGTCTTTGTGCTGAGCTGCGGGTTTGGTGTGTTCGCCGCTCTCCGGGTCAACCACGAACCGCTGGCGCGCTTGCCGTCCGTCACCGCGCCGGTGCAACTCGCCGCCGATAATCCGGCACCGACCTCCGTGACCATTGCGACCGGGGCGAGCCTTTCGGTTCGCACTTCCAATTCAGCTATCCACCCAAGCCCGACGATGGACCGGAGAGCACCGCCGCCATCCGGCCCGCAGTGCCGTCGCCGGTCGTTCCGGCTGCGGTGCCGACCGAACGCGCGGCGGTGGCCGATGATGGGGCGGAGCGTGACTTCCGCCCCGAGTGAGCGCGAAGCGAAATCCGCCACGCCGGAAGTCGGCGCCGCGACGGCAAGCGATCTCGGCGCCGAACGGCTGCGGCGCCTGCCTGCGTGACAACCGACGGTCCGCCGCAGGACATCGCGGCTCCGGCCGCTGCAGCCTGCAGCGGCAGCGAGCCCCGGCGCCACGACAACGCGGCCGTAGTTCCGCAACCCGCGGTGACAGCAAACGATCTTCCGCAAGACGTGGCGGCTTCGGCCGCACAGCCCGCGGTGGCGACAGTCCGGCGCAAGACGACACAGCCGCGGTCACGCAGCCGCGTGACGGCGAACGATCCGCCGCAGGACAGGCCGGCACGTTCGCCCGGCCGTCAGTCAGCCGGCGATCCGGCTCAGGACAGCGCTGCGCCGCCCAACCCCTGAGGCGGCGAGCGACCCGGCGCAAGACAGCACCGCCGCAATCGACGCCGCCCGCGGAAACGGCGAGCGATCCGGCGCAGGACAATCCCGTTTCGGTTGCCGCTGCGCCCGCGGGTGATCGATCGCAGCCTGGCGAGGAACCCTCGCAATCAAAACCTGAGACGGCAATCGCCCCGTCATGAGACGAAAGCCCGCCGCCAGGGCAACCGCTAAGTTCGTTCAGAAAAATCGTCCGCAAGGCTGCTCCAGTTCCAATGCGGCCGCGGTTTGCCGTCGAGACCTACCGTGTCCGCAAACCCCGCGCGCGCATCCATACCCGCGCCTTCGCTCGGTCCTATTCGGCCGATCCGAGCGCCGTGTTTCCGGCGCCGAATTTTCAATCCGCGCCGCCCTTCACGTTTGGAGTGCAGCCGTGAAAGCGTCGCCGCACGGCCAGGAGAGCTGCCGTCAATAGTAACGCAGATGGCGGTCCTTTTGTCCCTCCGCCCAGCAACTGAATGCTGCTGCGGATTGCGAGGTAGCGGCGAGAGATACCGTGGCGCTGACGGCCCGGAGTTCCTAGATTGAACCAATCCGTGATGTCGAAATAGAACCTTCCGCGTGGTCCCGCTTTCCGTCCTCGACCTGTCGCCAGTCACCACGGCCACGCCGGGATCGGTGGCGTTGCGCAATTCGCTCGATTTGGCGCGGCTTGCCGACCGGCTCGGCTACAAGCGCTATTGGGTCGCCGAGCATCATAATCTCGCGAACATCGCCAGTTCCGCGCCGGAGATCATGATCGGGCAAATTGCGGCGGTGACGTCGCGGCATCCGCGTCGGCTCGGGCGGCGTGATGCTGCCCAACCACGCGCCGCTCATGGTCGCCGAGCGCTTCAAGGTTTTGGAAGCGCTGTTTCCCGGCCGCATCGATCTGGGGCTCGGCCGCGCGCCGGGAACCGATCAGGTGACCTCCTATGCGCTGCGCTCCCGCCAGGATGCGCGGCCGGGCGACGACTTCCTCGAACGCTTCCAGGAACTTCTGCTGCTCGAGCGCGGCGGTTTTCCCGACGGCCATCCGTTCCGCAATGTGCGCGCCGTACCGGCCGACGTGGCGTTGCCGCCGATCTGGCTGCTCGGCTCAAGCGGCTACAGCGCCGAACTTGCCGCCGCCGTCGGCACGGGCTTTTCCTTCGCCCATCATTTCTCCGACTACGACGCGGCAAGCGCCATGCTGAGCTATCGCGAGCACTTCAAGCCGTTCGCCGGCGCTGGCAGCAGCCCTATGCGATTCTCGGCACGGCGGTGATTGCGGCCGACACCGATGCGGAGGCCGAGCGCATCGCTTCGAGCGCCGACCTGCATTTCGTCCGTCGCGCCAAGGGCGAATATGCCCCGCTTGCCTCGCCCGAAGAGGCTGCCGCCTATCCGTACACGCCGATTGACCGCGAACGCATCGCGCGACAGCGCGATCGCCTCGTCGTCGGCGGCATCGAAGCGGTCAAGAGCCGCTTGCTTGCGCTTGTCGAATCGACCCGAGCCGATGAGTTGATGATCACCACGATGGTTTACGACCACGCCGCGCGCCGGCATTCCTATGAGCTTTTGGCGGAGGCCTTCGCGCTGATGCCGCGATCGTGAGGCGCCAGTGGACCTTTGCGCCGGCCGGCCGTGGTGCAAAAGCAATAGCGTCAGGTGACCCGTTTTGATTACCCTTAATCGGCGATAATCCCCTGCTTCACGAGCCGGCTTGTGGCGGGAAATGTGCGTGTCACGTAAGATGTTTATGAGGATTTCCGGATCGCAGTCACGCATTTCCTAAAGTTGAGGGCAGCAGTGAGCAAAGATCGCGCGCGGTGCTGTTCCGCTGATTCGCGCGCCATCGACGTCAAGCGCATCCTGCTCGGCAGCGTTTGCGCGCTTGTGGCGGCGTTGGCGCTAGGTTCCTTGCCGGCGATCGCCAAGGACAAATCGCATTGCACATGGCGCAAGGCCAGGACCACGGCCGCGCAGCGCGCCAGCAAGGAGCCGTTCGGCAATATCCCGAAGGGCCCGCTGCAGATCTTCATCTCCATCAATCAGCAGAAGCTCCACCTCTACAGCGACGGCGTCCACGTGGCGGACGCGCCGGTCGCGACCGGCGTGCCCGGTCATCCGACGCCGATGGGCGTGTTCAGCGTCATCCAGAAGGATCGCTTTCACCGTTCGAATATCTATAGCGACGCGCCGATGCCCTACATGCAGCGCATCACGTGGTCCGGTGTCGCCTTGCATGAAGGTGAGAATCTTGGGCCATCCGGCTTCCCACGGCTGCATCCGCATGCCGCACGATTTTGCGGCGCGGCTCTGGGTCTTGAGCCAGGCTCGGAATGCGGGTGATCATTGCGCGCCCGGAACTCAAGCCGGCCGACTTTGCCGATCCGCATCTGTTCGTGCACAAGGAACCCACCGCGCCGGCGCCGACCGCGACGCTGTCGACGAACGGCATAAGAACGGCGCAGACCATCGATGCCAGCATAAAGACAGATGCTGTCGCCAATCGCCGCTAGCCGCTGTGCCGACATTGCAGACAGCGCCGTCCTGATCCGTCGGCTGCTGCCTTTGCGCCAGCCAAGACGGCCAGCATTATCGCCGGCATGCGACGGCGAGCGATTGCGATCGATCGCCATCAAAGGTGAGCCGGCCTTTGGACGCCAGGCGGCGAAAGCGCAAAGTGCCGGAGACGACCATCGCGGACGCATCCACGTCACCGGTGACGCTGCAACAGGCGCAGCCCATCGCGCCGGCAAGGCACTGCCGCCGAGACCAGCGCGCCGGCGGCCTCCGACGCAGATCAGTACGCCGTCCGTTACGCCCGATCAGGAATCCGTGCCGATGCCGCTTGCCAAGCCGGAAGCGCTCGTCAAGATTGAAGCTGTCCGGCACGCGCCGATCTCGATCTTCGTCAGCCGCCGGACGAGCAAGATTTATGTGCGGCAAAATTTTGCGCCGCTGTTCAGCGCGCCGATCACCATCGACCATCCGGAACAGCCGCTCGGCACCCACGTCTTCACCGCGCTGGACTATCACGGCCGACGGCTCGACCTTCCGCTGGAACGTCATTTCGCTTCCCGGCGACGCAGCCAAAGGCGACGCGGCGTGTCGGACAACGAAAAGCGATTCGGGAAGTACGCCAAGGCAAGGCGTCGAGGCGAAGCGGAAGCCGCGCCAATGCCGGTCGAAACGCCGCGCGGAAGCGCTCGCCCGCATCGACATTCCTCAGGACGTGGTCGAGCAGATTTCCGAACTGATCGTTCCGGGCTCGTCGCTCATCGTCTCCGACCAAGGTCTTGGCGAGGAGACCGGCGAAGGAACCGATTTCATCGTCGTCACCCGCTGAGCACTGCTCAAGTTGCACGCTCGCGGTCAGCGTCGTCCACGGGCTTGACCGGCCGGTGTCTGCCGAACCATGCTGATCGGTCCGCCGCGGGTTCCGCGGCGCGCAAGCACGCCGGAATGCTCGGTCACGCGATCGGCAAGGTTCGATCAACCGTTCATCCCGACGAGCGGATCGCTCTTCGTCGTACAGGTTCAAAGGAGGATCATCTTGGGTAAGCATTTCTCACTTGTCTCTTCGGACAACTTCAAGCTTGGCGCCTATCGCGCCGATCCGACCGGCGCAATCAAAAGGCGGCATCGTCGTCATTCAGGAAATTTTCGGCGTCAATCATCACATCCGCGCCGTCTGCGACCGGCTTGGCCGGCGAAGGCTATGCGGCGCTCGCGCCTGCGGTGTTCGATCGCCAGCAGCCGAATTTCGAAAGCGGCTACACGCCCGACGAGATCGCCAATGCGCGCAAGTTCGTCGCCAATCCGGACTGGGGCGCGATGCTGCGCGACGTGCAGGCCTCCATCGATGAACTGAAGAAGGCCGGCCCGGTCGCGATCATGGGTTTCTGCATGGGCGGCACCATTTCGTTCTTGTCGGCATGCAAGCTCAACGGCCTTTCGGCGGCGATCTGCTATTACGGCGGCCAGATCGCCAAGAATGCCGACGAGAAGCCGAAAATCCCGGTCGCAGATGCATTTCGGCGAGAAAGACGCGTCGATCCCGATGAGCGACGTCGAGACGATCAAGCAGAAGCGCGGCGGCGATTGTGAAATCTACGTCTATCCCGACGCGCAGCACGGCTTCCATTGCGACGAGCGCGGCAGCTACAACGAAGCGGCCGCCAAGCTTGCGTGGCAGCGCTCGATGGCGTTCCTGCAGAAAAACGTGAAGTAAACCGATCAGAGATCCGGCGGATCAGTGCATCAGGATAAGTCGGAGCCAATTCTGATCTACTGACGCCTGATTCCTGATGCCTGTCAGAACCAGCGCTCCTGCACGTTGATTGTGTCGCCGGGCCGGACTGGGTAGGTGACCGGCACCTCGAAGCGGTACGTCCGGCCGCCGACGATGCGGTTGATCGTGACCAGTTTGCGGAAGCCGCGTGGGCCGAAGCCGCCGGCGATCGCCACCGCGGTCTCCACCGTCATGTTGGCGACATAAGGATATTGGCCGGGCTGGGTGACCTCGCCGAGGATGAAGAACGGCCGATAGGCTTCGATTTCGACGGCGACGTGCGGCTCGCGGATGAAGCCTTGGCGCAGTTTGTCGGCGACCCGGGCCGAAAGCTGGTCGGTGGTCGCGCCGCGCGCCAACACCGAGCCGATCAGCGGCATGGCGATGTGGCCGCTGGCATCGACCGAGATAGGAATTCGACAGGCCGTCCTGGCCGAATACCACGATGCGCAGCCGGTCGCCGGAATCGAGCGTATAGGGCCCTTCGCTCGTGCTCGGCGCGTACGCGACGGGCGTCGCCACGATCGCTGCCGGGCGCGGCCGGACCGCGCACGGCGACGGGTCGACGCCGCCGTGAGCCGGCAGGCGCCGCCGCGACGGGTGCGATGGGCGCGACCGGCTGCCGCGCACATCCCGCGACGGCGAGGGCGACGGCCAGTAAGAACAATGAGAGAGCGGGTGACCCGCATTCGCCAATCCGGTCCCGTTCGAGCGAACGTTGAGGCCCGATTAACGCCCGGTATGGTTAACAAACCCTAACTGGCTGGCCGTCCCGCGAAAAATGCCGCCGCGCGCCGGGCAGCAAATCTGCCGCTGATGTCGTCCTGCTGGCGCCGGCGGCCCAGCCGGTCGGCGATGGCGAGCATCAGCATCGACGGCGACGAACATGAGCGGAAACGCCAGCACCCAGACGAGCTTCGAGGTGTCGGAATATTTTTCGAGATCGAAATACCAGGCCAGCGCGTCGACCGCGGCGATGCCGACGATCGAGCCCAGCAGCTTTTGCTTGAGCGCGCCGAAATCGACCTGCGTCAGACCCTCGGGCCAATCCGGATGTTCGGCCGGCTTGATCTTGCGGATGAAGTTTTCGTAGCCGGAGAAAATCACGATCAGGACGAGATTGGCGGTCAGCGCCAGATCGACCAGATTGAGCACGCCGGTGACCAGATCGTGCCAGCTCGAGCTCCGAAATGCATCGCCAGCGCGAACAAATCGCCGAAGAAACGGTACGATCAGCAAGAACAGACAGCACGAGCAGGCCGAGCAGGAATGGCGCCAGCAGCCAGCGGCTGAAAGAAGATCGCCGCTTGAATGCCGCGTCCGTCCGGCCACGCCATGGCTAAAACCCCCGACGATGCGCAGATGTCCTAGCACGCGTCGGCGAATGGCGAGTAGCGAATAGCAAAGGCATTGCCTTTGTCCATTCGCCATTGCGCCAGATCTTCTTGCGCGATCTTGCGCGGCGACGCCGGTGCCGATCGGGCAGCTCACGCCGGTGCCGCCGAGGCCGCAATAGCCGCGCGGATTCTTCGCCAGATATTGCTGGTGATAGTCCTCGGCGAAATAGAACGGCGGCGCATCGACGATTTCGGTGGTGATCGGCCCCATGCGCTCGGCCGCGAGCGCCTTGTTGTAGGCCGCCTTCGAAGCCTCGGCGGCGGCGCGCTGCTCCGGCGAGAACATGTAGATGCCGGACCGGTATTGCGTGCCGACGTCGTTGCCCTGGCGCATGCCCTGGGTCGGGTCGTGGCTTTCCCAGAACGTCTTGAGCAGTTGCTCGTAGGAAATCTTCTTCGGGTCATAGACCACGAGCACCACTTCGTTGTGGCCGGTCCGCCCGCTGCAGACCTCCTCGTAGGTCGGATTGGGCGTCAGGCCGCCCGCGTAGCCGACGGCCGTGACATAGACGCCGTCGCCCAGCTCCCAGAACTTGCGCTCGGCGCCCCAAAAGCAGCCGATCCCGAACATCGCCGTGGCCAAGCCTTCCGGATAGGGGCCCTTGAGCGCATGGCCATTGAGGAAATGCTGTCGCGCGGTGGGGATCGGCGTCGGCCGTCCCGGCAGGGCGTCATCGGCGTCCGGCATTTCCAGCTTTTTCTTGAATGCGAACATGGCGGCGTCTCCTGTTTGGCCAGGCCGAAATATAGAGCCTGTGCGGCCGTGACGCACCGGGCCGCGGCGATCACGTTTATGCGGCTCACGCGTCCGATCACGCATCGTCGCGACTGGGGTCTATCGCCGGCCGTCGCGCGAACGGCTTCCACCTGCGGCGTTTGCCCCTTATTCTGCCGCCGCGCGCCGCGGCGGTGCGCCCGAGAGGAGGCTCTGCAGATGTCCCGAATGCTTGTGCTGGCCTGCGCATTTGCGTGTCGGCCGGATCGGCCTTGGCCCAGCAGCCGGCGGCACTCGCCGTCCGCCTCGCCGCCTTATGGGCCGCCGATCACGCTCGATCAGGCCAAGCGCGCCATGGCGGCGGCGGAACTCGAGGCCGCGAAGAATTCCTGGCAGGTCGCGATCACCATTCTGGACAGCGGCGGCAACATGGTGATGTTCCATAAGATCGACAACGCGCAGTTGTCCGCCGCCACGGTGTCCGAAGGCAAGGCGCGCACCGCGCTCGAGTTCAAGCGGCCCAGCAAGGCGCTCGACGACGCCATCGCGGCCGGCGGCGCCGGCATGCGGCTGCTGGCGCTCAAGAACATCACGCCGCTCGAAGGCGGCCTCCCGGTCGTCGTCGACGGCAGGATCATCGGCGCCATCGGCGTCTCCGGCGCGCTGTCCTCGCAGGACGCGCAGGTCGCCAAGGCCGGCGCCGACGCGCTGGCGCGGCAATAAGCGCTGTCGCCTAAGCGCGCCGACGCAGGGAGAGCCATCCATGACCATCGTCGGTGGAGCCGCTGTCGCCGGCGCTCGGCGCCGAGATCAGGGGCGTCGATCTGCGCCGAGCCGCTCGACGACGCCGAGCCGATCAAAGCCGATCAACGACGCCTTCGATCGCTACATCGTCGTCGTGTTCCGCGATCAGGATCTCGTCGGAGGCCGACCAGGCTCCGCGCCGCCGGCTATTTCGGCAAGGTTCACATGCCGCCGCCGTCCCGCCAATGGGCGCACGCCCGGCGGCGACTACGACACGCCGTTCATGATGGTCACCAACATCGTCGAGAACGGCAAGTCGATCGGCGCCGTTCGGCGACGGCGAGATGTGGTTTCACCACGACACCAGCTATTACCCGCAGCCGCACCGGCGCGACGTTCCTGTATGCGATGAAGCTGACGTCGTCGGGCGGCGAGACCTGCTTCTCCAATATGTACAAGGCCTACGACAACATCCCGCGCGCGCTGCGCGACCGGCTCGAGGGCCGCAATGTGCTGCAGGTGCACGACTACAAGCGGCGCGAGCGCATCGACCTCGGCGCAGGTCGCGCGTCGACAAGATTTTGCATCATGAGCAGCCGATCATCATCACGCATCCGGCGACCGGACGGAAAGCGCTCTATGTCAGCCGGCTGATGTCGGCGCGCATCGAGGGCTTTTCGCCGCAGGACAGCGAAGCCGCGCTCGAACAGTTGTTCGCCATCGCAGAGGATCCGTGCGATCGTTTACGAGCACGATTGGCGGCTCGGCGACCTCGTGGTGCTGGGACAACTGGTGCTCGATCCACGCGCGCAAGGATTTCCCGCGCGAGGAGCCGCGCCTGATGCGCCGCTGCACCATCGAAGGGCAAGCGCTGCGGTTCTAAATACGTCCTCCCCCGCTTGCGGGGGAGGCGCGAGCGAAGCGAAGCCGGTGGCGGGAGTGTCGAAGCTTGCGCAAGCCTTGAGGCCGCAAGCCCCTTCCTGGCCTCGCTCGTGACGCGGGACGGGCAAGGAAAAGCGGGAGGGCACGATGGCGGCGTTCGTCGGCGTTTGCGGTCGCGCTCGGTGCCATTGCGGCTCTCGCCTGGACTTGCGCCGCGCACGCCGACGAGCCGTTCTACAAGGGCAAGCGGCTCACCCTTCTCATCAATTTCGCGCGCCGGCGGCCCGACCGACATCGAAGGCCGGCTGTTTGCCAAATACATCATCACGCCACATCGCCGGCCATCCCAACGTCGCTGGTGCAGAACATGGACGGCGCCGGCGGCGTCGTCGGCGCCAAATATCTCGGCGAAGTCGGCGCCGACGGACGGCACCATGGTGGGCTATTTCACCGGCACCGCTTTCATCTACGCGATCGACCCGACGCGCTTCCGCGCCGACTTCCGGACCTACGATTTCGTCGCCATCCAGGGCGGCACCACGATCCATTATCGTGCGCACCGACGTGCCGCCCGGCATGAAGGACGCCACCGATATCGTTAAGGCCAAGGGCCTTATCGGCGGCGGCCTCTCGGTCGGATACCGTCGAAGGATTTGCCGCATGCGGCTCGGCCTCGACATGCTCGGCGTGCCGTACAAATATGTCACCGGCTATCGCTCGAGCCCGGCGGCGCGGCTCGCGCTTTCAGAAAGGCGAGATCAATATGTTTTCGGAATTGCCGCCGAGCTATCGCAGCGTCGTCGAGCCGGACCTGGTCGACGACCGGCCAGGCGATCCCGGTCTGGTATGACGCCGATTTTAACGGCGGTGACTTCAGCACGCCTTCGCAGATGGAAGTCTTGCGATCCTGCCGTTCCACGAGCTTTACCGGAAGATCAAAGGCGTGCTGCCGTCGGGGACGCTGTGGGACAACTACCAGGCGATCGCCGCGTCGGACGCCATGATGCTGCGCATGATCTGCTTGCCGCCCGGCACGCCGCCGGCCGCGCGCGCGGCGTTGAGCGCCGCCATCGTCGCGCTCAATGCCGACCAGGATTATGCCGCCGACGCCATGACGCACGATCGGCTTCGTGCCGGAATGGCGAGGCCGGCCCGCGAGATCGACAAGACCATCCAGTCGGCGCTTGGCGGTGCCGGACGACAGTGCGCACGTTTATCACCGACTTACATCAAGGCGGCGAACAGGACTCCCTCTCCCCGCACGCGGGGAGAGGGTCGGGGTGAGGGGGCCTCTTCGCTGGACTCAGCTGTGGAGAACGCCATGTCGCGCTCGCCGCTTTTGATCCTCTGCGGCTGCCTTGCATGCGGTGCAGTCCGCCGCAGCGCGTGCCGACGAGCCGTTCTACCAGGGCAAACGCGCTGACGCTGCTGGTCAACTTCGCGCCGGGCGGCCCGACCGACGTCGAGGGCCGCCTGCTCGCCAAGCACATCGTCAAGCATATCGACGGCCATCCGCTGATCGTCGTGCAGAACAAGGACGGCGCCAGCGGCATGGTCGGCGCCGCCTATCTGGGCGAGGTCGGACCGAAGGACGGCACGCATGTTCGGCTATCTCACCGGCACGTCGTGGAATTACGTCATCGATCCGGCGGCGTTTCGGGTCGACTTCCGCAGCTACGATTTCATCGGCACCCAGCCCGGCAACGCCGTCTATTACATGCGCACCGACACGCCGCCCGGCATGAAAGTGCCGGCCGACCTGATGAAAGCGCAGGGTCTGATCGTGGGCGGCCTCGGTGCGGATTCCTCGAAGGATTTGTTGCTGCGCCTGACCTTCGACATGCTCGGCCTGCACTACCGCTACGTCACCGGCTACCGCAGCAGCAACACCGCGCGGCTCGCCTTGCAGAACGGCGAGATCAACGTGCACTCGGAATCGACGCCGGGCTATTTTGGCGTCGTCGAGCCGAGCCTGGTCAAGACCGGCAAGGTCATGCCGTTCTGGTACGACCCGAACTACGATGGCAAGACCTTCAGCCCCGCCCAGGTCATGGCGCACACCGGCATTCCGACGTTTCCCGGAATTCTACCAGAGGGTCAAAGGCGGCACGCCGTCGGGCCAGTTGTGGGATGCCTACAAGACCAATCTCCTGGTCGACGCCTCGATGCTGCGCATCGTGGCGATGCCGCCCGGTTCGCCGCCGGCCGCGGTCGCGGCGCTGCGCAAGGCGCTGCCGAACTCAACGACGACAAGGACTATGCCGCCGACGCCATGACGGCGATCCAGTTCGTGCCGCATTACGAGATTTCCCCCGATCTCGACGGCGTGGTGCGCCACCGGCTGACCATCTCGCCGGAGATGCGGAGTTTCATCACCGGCTATATGAAGAAGGTGGCGAAGTGACCACGGCAATCCGGCGATGCATTCTTCATCCTGCCCCGCGAAAGCGGGGTAGGGGGACCGCGCTGCGCAGCAGCGTGGTGGAAGGGGCCTCGGCCGCGACGCTGCGCAAGAGTTTTAGGTTCATGTTGACGTCCGAGTTTGTTCTGCAACGATAACGAAGCGTCATCTCAGAGGCCCCCTCCACCACGCTTCGCGTGGTCCCCCTCCACCCGCTTCGCGGGGGCGGATAAGCGAAAGCGATCTCGCGATGCGGTCGCATCCGAGGTTTGCAACGGCACGGACGAACTGTTCCTCACCGCGAGGGAAGCGGAGCGCCGACAGGCGCACCTCGTTGCCCGCATCAGCGGATGCGGGCGCGCGCCCTGCGGGGCGCGCTCGCCTCTCGGCGCTCCACCGCGGCTCTCGCCAAGGCTTTTACCCCTTGGCTCAGCCCAGACCGCGCTTCCTGTGCGCCGGATCGGTGCCTTGTTGGGCTCCCCGGGCCTCAGTGCAGCGAGCTCCTCGCGGACCGGTCATCGTGCCGGACGGGCGGGGTTCTGGGCCGCCCGGGAGCGGGGTTACGAGCCCCGCGCGCGAGCGCCGCACTTGCTCCAATCAACGGCCGTCACCGGTTGACGTCCCTCACTGAGCAAGATTCGTTACAAATACCAATATTGAGGACGATTGTCAAGGTGGTCTCCATCAGAGAGACCTGACGCGCGACGCTGCCACGGCGGACACGCGGTCTTCGCCGCGAGGACGCGCCGGCGTATCCTGCGGCCGTGGGCGCTTCGCGCCGCTTCGACAGACCGGCAAGGCAATGCCCAAGGCAAAGAACAAGACTGCGGCCAAAACCAAAGCCAAGACGCCGCCGCGCGACTGCGCAACGCCTGATGTGGACATCCCGGCCGCTGCCGACGCGCAAATTATGGCGAGTAATCTCTCCCTGCACGACCTGTTTCAGCAGCAGACCATGACCATGCTCGACAACGCCGACATCAGCGACGAGCAGAAGCAAAGCATCCTGATCGCCATGAGCTGCCCGTGCTGCGGCGGCGGTGGGATGTCGTTTACGGCGAAGTTGAAGCGGGGGAGGTGAGGGCGGCGCGTGTTATCCCGTCGCGAGAAAGGCCTCAGCGTCGGCGCGCGTGGAGAAGCGTCCAAGTTCGCAATAGGAAGGCTCGTGCTCAGCGGTCTCCGGCGACCACAGCACGACAAATGCGTCCCCGTCCGCTTCAACCACTTCAGTCAGATCATCGCTCTCGTACGGTGACATATGGCGCGCATCGCATTGCGGACAATCATCGTCGCACATGCAAGACTACTCATCGGGCCATTCATGCCCGCAGCGTGCGCATCTGTAGTAATTGCGGAACCAAGCCACCACGACCTCCTTAACGCCGCAATAAAACAATCGTATTGGAAATATCAGAGCATTTCAGCCCTCAGATCCAAGACCGCAATTTACTCCGCCGCCAGCACCCGGACGCGCCTTTCGATTTTCGGCCAATCGTTCGCGCGAGCCATGCGCAATTCATAGGATGTCTGCAGGTTCATCCATAGCTCAGGCGTGGTGCCGAAATATTTCCCCAGCCGAAGCGCGACGGCCGCGGTGATCGCCGAGCGTCCGTGAACGATATCGTTGATGCGGGCGGGATTGACGTCGATGTCGCGCGACAGCCGGTTCTGGCTGATACCGTTCGGCTTCATGAATTCCTCGGCGAGAATCTCACCAGGGGGAATGGGATCGAGACGCTTTGCTTTGGCCATCTCCGTCATCTTGAGTACTCTAGATATTCGCTCAGCCAGCCAGCGCCCGTGTCACCGCTTCCGGCTCTCGTTCCACGATCTTGAGCAGAATGCGTGCGCTTCGCTCGGGCCGGCGGCGGCCCTGCTCCCAGTCGCGCACGGTGGCAAGGGCGAAGCCGTAGGTCAGGGCGAACGCCTCCTGGGACAAACCAAGTTTAGTCCGGATTTTCCGAACGTCGATCGTCTCGGGAACATGAACCCGGTATTTCCGCTTGTCTGCCGTGCCACCAAGGTAGGCTTTGGCGCTATCCAGACCGGCCTTTATCTTGTCGAACGTATGCTTGCTGATTGTGTACTCCGATAATCCAGTGACGGCCGCGTCGCCCACGTATATACGGCATTGCCGTACCTCGCGCCAGCTTACACTTTTACAAATTGAGATGGATGTTTCGCGCGAATAGCCTTCAGCGACCCCGCGCCGCGTTACATGAACGGCTTTTAACGAAACACCTCGCCGCCTCGCTGCGTTTCTCTTCCGGGGCGATCACCGATCAGGAGATCGCAACGATGAAAAGACAAATCTCGCTTGCATTGGCGGCGGCGCTGCTGTTGTCCGGCGTGGCATTGTCCGGCGTGACGATGGCGTCGGCCGCGACGATGTCGACCGCCACGTCGTCGAACACAACGCCGTCCAACACGACGTCGGCCGCGCCGAAAGCCGGCGATACGCTCAGCCTGTCGGGGACGCAGCAGAAGACGGCCTGGAATGACCTTTACATGGGCTCGCTCGACCAGACGACGCCGTCGGGGTTCAGTGCTACGGTTGGCGCGGTGGTCCCGAACAGCGTCACGACGGCGCCGGTGACCAGCAAAGCCGCAAGTGACGTGCCGGCGCTCAAGCCGTACAGCTTCGCCATGGTGCAAAAGAAGCTCGTGATCGTGAACCCGTCCGACCACAAGATCGCCGACGTGATCTCGGGTTGATCGCAAGCGTCCAATATCGTCTCAAGGTCCGCGGAAGAAGCGACCCCAGCGCAGCCCCTACGGCCGGCGCTGGGTCGTTCCGTCAGTCTTTGACGACGGTTTATTTTATTCCGCGGCTTCCGCCATCTCGTTGACCATCGAGTTCGGCGAGTTCCGTCAGCGCCTCGTCGGTGTCCTTCTCCTCGGTCAACGTCTCGTCGAGCAGCCGGACGGCGTCGTTGCAGGCCCATCTGCTCGGCCCAGCGCTTCAAGGTTCCATAGCGGGCGATCTCGTAGTGCTCGACCGCCTGGGCGGCCGACACCAGGCCGGCATCGAGCGCGGGCGCGCCCTTGAACTCCTTCATGATCTCGGTGCCTTCCTCGATGATGCCTTCGATCGCCTCGCACTTCTTGCCGCTTGCGGCGCCATGCTCGATCGACTTGAACACCTTTTCCAGCCGGGAGACGTGGCCCTCGGTTTCCTTGAAGTGCTTCTGGAACGCCGCTTTCAACTCATCCGATTGCGCCGCCTTCGCCATCTTCGGCAGCGCCTTCAGGATTTTGTTTTCGGCGTAGTAGATGTCCTTGAGGGTGTCCTCGAACAGATCGTCGAGCGTCTTCTGCTTTTTTGGCCATGACGTTCTCCTGTGAATGGTCATCGGCCAACTCGACGTTCAACGCTTCGTTCCTGGCGGGGGTTTACGATGCGCGCGGCGAGCCGATCACGAGCCGGCGCGATGATCATGCGATCGCCGCAATATCGAACGCTCTCCGATCCAGGCCGATGTCCGAGACGTTAGCGGCCGCGCGGCTTCCAGCCGCCGCGCATGCCGGGGCGGCCGAGCGTCGAGCGCGGGCCGGAGCCGTCGCGCTTGGCCGGAATGGATTCGACGCCCGGACCCATTTCGTCGAGGGTCGGCTTGCGCGGACGCGCTCGCGCGTTGCGCGCCGGGCCGATGCGGCGCGACTTCGTGGTGGAGCGCGATGCCCATTTCGTCGAGCGTCGGGTTTGTGGATTTTGCTCACCCGCACCCCGGCGCGCGCCACGCGCGCGACCCTCCCCCGGCAGGGGAGGGTGAGAAATTTGGCCGTCGGATCGTCCATGACGGCGAGTTCGGTGGCGCGCAGGCGCTTGATCTCGTCGCGCAGGCGGGCGGCTTCCTCGAAGTCGAGATCGGCGGCGGCGGCGCGCATGCGGGTTTCCAGATCGGCGATCACCGCCTCGAAATTGTGGCCGATGGTGGCGGCGTCCTCGAATTCGCCGCCGCGCGCCGGCGCCGGTCGCGACCAGCACGTGGTCGCGCTCGTAGACGCTGTCGAGAATGTCGGCGATGCCCTTGCGCACGCTTTCCGGCGTGATGCCGTTTGCGGTATTGTATGCTTCCTGCTTTTCGCGCCGGCGGTCGGTCTCGGCCATGGCGCGCTCCATCGAGCCGGTGATGCCGTCGGCATAGAGGATGACGCGGCCGTCGATGTTGCGCGCGGCGCGGCCGATGGTCTGCACCAGGCTGGTTTCGCTGCGCAAAAAGCCTTCCTTGTCGGCGTCCAGGATGGCGACCAGCGCGCATTCGGGAATATCGAGGCCCTCGCGCAACAGGTTGATGCCGACCAGCGCGTCGAAGGCGCCGAGCCGCAGGTCGCGAATGATCTCGATGCGCTCGATGGTGTCGATGTCGGAATGCATGTAGCGCACGCGGATGCCCTGCTCGTGCAGGTATTCGGTCAAATCCTCGGCCATGCGCTTGGTCAGCACCGTGATCAGGCGCGGTAGCCCTGCTGCGCCACCTGCCGCACTTCGCCGACCAGATCGTCGACCTGGGTGCGCGCCGGCCGCACGTCGACCGGCGGATCGATCAGGCCGGTCGGGCGGATCACCTGCTCGGTGAACACGCCGCCGGATTCGTTGAGCTCCCACGGCCCCGGCGTCGCCGAGACGCAGGTGGTCTGCGGCCGCATCGCATCCCATTCCTCGAACCGCAGCGGCCGGTTGTCCATGCAGGACGGCAGGCGGAAGCCGTATTCGGCGAGCGTCGCCTTGCGGCGGAAGTCGCCGCGATACATGCCGCCGAGCTGCGGCACGGTGACGTGGCTCTCGTCGACGAACACCAGCGCGTTGTCGGGCACGTATTCGAACAACGTCGGCGGCGGTTCGCCGGGTTTGCGGCCGGTGAGATAGCGCGAATAATTCTCGATGCCGGCGCAGGCGCCGGTCGCCTCCATCATTTCGAGATCGTAGAGCGTGCGCTGCTCGAGCCGCTGCGCTTCGAGCAGGCGGCCGGCGGCATTGAGCTGGTCGAGCCGCTGGCGCAATTCGAGCTTGATGCCGGAGATGGCCTGCAGCAGCGTCGGCCGCGGCGTCACGTAGTGCGAATTGGCGTAGATTTTGACGAATTCCAGCTCGTCGGTCTTTTGCCCGGTGAGCGGATCGAATTCGTGGATCGATTCCACCTCGTCGCCGAACAGCGACACCCGCCAGGCGCGGTCCTCGTAGTGCGCCGGAAAAATCTCGATGCACATCGCCGCGCACCCGGAACGAGCCGCGATAGAAATCGCCGGCCGAGCGCTTGTATTGCAGCGCCACCAGATCGGCGATGCAGGGCGCGCTGGTTGAGCCGTTCGCCGCGCTTGATGGCGAACGTCATCGCCGAATAGGTCTCGACCGAGCCGATACCGTAGATGCACGACACCGAGGCGACGATGATGACGTCGTCGCGCTCGAGCAGCGCGCGCGTCGCGGCGTGGCGCATGCGGTCGATCTGCTCGTTGATCGAGGAATCCTTCTCGATATAGGTGTCGGTGCGCGGGATGTAGGCTTCGGGCTGGTAGTAGTCGTAATACGAGACGAAATATTCGACCGCGTTGTCGGGAAAGAAAGTCCTGAACTCGCCGTAGAGCTGCGCCGCCAGCGTCTTGTTCGGCGCCAGGATGAGGGCAGGGCGCTGCGTCTCCTCGATCACCTTCGCCATCGTGAAGGTTTTGCCGGAGCCGGTGACGCCGAGCAGCACCTGCGTGCGGTCGTTGGCGGCGCACGCCTTCGACCAGATCGGCGATCGCCTGCGGCTGGTCGCCCTTCGGCTCGAAGTCGGATTTGATGACGAAGCGGCGGCCGCCTTCGGATTTTTCCGGCCGCGGCGGCCGGTGCGGCATCCAGATCTTGCCGGCGCCTTCGCCCTCGCGAAATTCGGCGCGGCCCTCGCGCAGCAACTGTTCGAGCGACTGCTGGCTGGCGAGGCCCGCCGACCGTCCGCATGTCTTCGGCGCGCCGATCGGCGGAAGCGCAACCGCGCCGGCGCCATGCCGGGTTCGATCACGCCGCGCGATCCGGCTTCTAGCCTCGGTCGTCCGCTCGTCGATGCCGAGCGCGCGGGCGAGATCGGGATCGAGCTCGCCGGGCGGAGTCTTTGCCGACATAGCCCTGCTGCGGCGCTTCGCCGAAGCCGCGCGCGACCGACGCGCGCGCCCGATGCGCATTGGCGAAGTCGGCGCGGCGGTCCAAGGAATTGTCCGGCGGCGGCTTCAGCCCTGACTTTATGTTCTGCGCCGCCGCTCGTTGCTCCCTCCCCCTTGTGGGGAGGGGTTGGGGGTGGGGGTCGGGAGGTGACGCGCAGGCGAAGAGGATTGCTCGGGCGCGTGCGTCGACGGCGATGACGTCCCCTCCCGCCTCCCCACCCCACCCTCCCCCACAAGGGGGGGGGAGGGGAGTTCCGGTCTGCGAGCCGACCCCGGCGCGGCCCTGGCCGATGGCGGGATTGAGCAGATCGGCGAGTGCCGGATCGAATGCCGGCACCGTCCGGCCGCGCCGCCTTGGCGCGGGTCGGCTTGGCCGGGTCTTTCTTCGAATGCTTCGCTGGATCGCGCTGCGGTTTGTCGGGGCCTTGCCATCGGCACAATATGGGTCGAGTTCCGGATCGAGGAAAGTGCGCGGCGGCGTCATGGCGGCTTGTCCGCGTCATGCGCCGGCGCCGGAGGCACAGATGCCGGCTTAGGCCGGGCATGACGACTCGAATCTTGATATGCCGGCGCGCTTGATCACCTCGCCCCACTTCTTGGAATCCGACGCGATCAGCGCGGCGAATTCTTCGGGCGTGCCGCCGGCGGGCTCGTCGCCGATCGTGGCGAAGCGCGCCTTGAAGGCCGGCGATTGGATCGCGCTGTTCATGGCCGCATTGAGCTTGTCGATGATCGGCCGCGGCACGCCGGCCGGCGCGATGACGCCGCTCCAGGTCGGCGCCGAATAGCCCGGCACGCCGGCTTCGGCGACGGTCGGCAGATCGGGAAACGCCGGCGACCTGCGATCGCCGCTCACCGCCAGCGCCCGCACCGTGCCGGATTTGGCGAACGGCGCGATCGAGTTGAGGCTCTCGAACATCAGCTGCACGCGCCCGGCGATCAGATCGTTGATCGCCGGCGCGCCGCCCTTGTAGGGCACGTGCACGATGTCGGTGCCGGTCATGAACTTGAACAGCTCGCCGCCGACATGGCCGGGCGAGCCGTTGCTCGACGACGCGTTGAGCAGCTTGCCGGGATTCGCCTTGGCGTAGGCGATGAGCTCCTTGACCGACTGGAACGGCGTCGTCGGCGACACCGCGAGCAGCAGCTGGCCGCGCGTGACCACCACGATCGGCTGGAAATCGTGCGCGATGTCGTAGGGCAGGTTGCGCCACCAGATGCGGCGTGATCGCGAGCGCGCCGATCGGCCCCATGCACAGCGTGTAGCCGTCCGGCGGCGACTTCGCCGTCGAGATCGAGCCCGACCGTCAGCGCGCCGCCCGGGCGGTCGTCGACGATGATTTGCTGGCCGATCTGCGTCGCCGAGCGCGGCGCCGAGCATGCGCGCCAGCGTATCGGTCGCGCTGCCGGCGGCCTGCGGCACGATGAGGTGGATCGGCCGGTCGGGATATTCCGCGCGGCGGCGCTGGTCGCGAAGGCGCACGCAAACACAAAGACGATCCATTGCAGACAGCGCATCTGGCGATTGTCCCGGCTGGTAAAAGGACATTGAGAATAGCAATTCGCAAGGTGCCTCGTGAAGCGGGATGGCCGGGACAAGCCCGGCCGTGACGACATTGGTTCAGAGCCTGTGAAAATGCGCTAGTGTTCCGGCAACGGAGAACCATCCATGACCGCGCTCGACTTCGCGCCGCTCTTGGCCCCCGGGCTGCCGCCGCCGGCCGCCAAGTGGACCGGCTTTGCCAAATACAATTTCATCGGCGGCCATAACGATCCCGATCACGTGCCGGTCGATGCCATCGTCAAAGCGGCGAACGATGTGCTGACGCGCGAAGGCACGACGCTGGCGACCTACGGCCTCGCCAGCGGCCCGCTCGGCTACAAGCCGCTGCGTGAATTCCTGGCACAGAAACTCAAACGCAACGCCGGGATTTCCTGTGCGGCCGATGAAATCCTCATCACCTCCGGTTCGCTGCAAGCGCTCGATCTCGTCAACGGCATCCTGCTGGCACGCGGCGACACCGTCATCATCGAGCAGGAAACCTACCAGGGTGCGCTGACGCGGCTGGCGCGGCTCGGCGTGCAAGCGGTCGGCATTCCGCTCGACGGTGAGGGCATGCGCATGGACGCGCTGACGGCCGCGCTCGACGATCTCAAGCGCCGCGGCGTGCGCGCCAAATACATCTACACGATCCCGACCGTGCAAAATCCGACCGGCACGATTTTGAGCGAAGCGCGCCGGCGCGACATGCTGCGGCTTGCCGAGCAACACGGCGTGCCGATCTTCGAGGACGATTGCTACGCCGACCTGATCTGGGACGGCGAGCGGCCGCCGGCGCTGCATGCCATGAGCCGCCACGGCGGCGTCATCCACATCGGCTCATTCTCGAAGTCGATCGCGCCGGCGTTGCGCGTCGGCTACATCGTCGCCGACTGGGACCTGCTCGCCCGCATGCTGGCGCTCAAGACCGACGCCGGCTCCGGCGCGCTCGAGCAGATGGTGTTGGGCGAATTCTGTCCCGCTCATTTCGACCAGCACGTGCCGCATCTGACCCGCGGATTGCGCAAGAAACTCGAGACGCTGATGGATGCGCTCAACGAGCAATTCGGCACCGCGGCCGAATTTGACGACCCGAAGGGCGGCATTTTCCTGTGGGTCAAGCTGCCCGACGTGGTCGACACGCAGAAGCTTTTTCAGGCGGCGCTCGCGGCCGGCGTCGCCATCAATCCGGGCGCCGAATGGACCGCCGACAAAGCCCGCGGCAAAAGCCGCACCCGGCTGTGCTTCGCCAATCCGTCTCATGAGGCGATCCGCCAGGGTGTCGCCGCGCTCGCCGAGGTTTGCCGCCGCGAGTTCGGCGTGCCGGATCGGATCGCGAATGTGGCGCAGGAGGCTCGGGCGTAACGAAGTGGGACGGCCTAGCGCCTGACCAGGCTGGGCAACCTCTGCGTCATGATTTGCTCCGCGTCGCGGGTAATGCGGCTGACGATCTCGGCTGCGGTCGGGATGTCGTGGATGAGGCCAGCATCCTGCCCGACGAATAGTGGGGCTTCGTCGGCGTCGCCGTTCTTGCGCGCTGCTTGCACGGCGGCAAGGGCGTCGGCCTGGTGTTGGCGTAGCGCCCATTCGCGTCCAGCCCAACGCGCAATGAGACCGTTGTGCAGCGTGCGTGACATCGCGCCCGGCCAAACCCTGCCGACGGCAAGATCGGGAATCTCCGACAGCACCGTGTCGTGGCCGTCGCTGTCCAGAATCGCTTGCTTGAAATTGGGATGCAGCGGCGATTTCGTGGTGGCGAGGAAGCGTGTGCCGAGCAGCACCCCATCGGCCCCGAGCGCCAGCGCTGCGGCGAGGCCGCGGCCGTCGGCTATGCCGCCGGCCGCCAACACCGGAATTGGCGCGACAGCGTCGACCACCATCGGCACCAGCGCCAGCGTCGCCTGCCAGCTGACATGTCCGCCGCCCTCGGTTCCTTGCGCGATGATGACGTCGGCGCCGGCCGCGGCGGCGTTCGCGGCCTCGGGCAAGCCGCCCGCCATGGACGTGACCTTGCAGCCGGCGTCATGCGCCCGCGTAATGTAGCTTTTCAAGTCCTGGTCGGGTCGGGCCCACGCGAACGCCACCACGGCCGGCTGCAGCGCGAGTGCCGCGGCAAAGCTGTCCTCCTTGATGTCGAAGAGGAGAAAATTCAGCCCGAACGGCTTGTTGGTCTGCTCGCGGACCGCGGCAGAGCCGGTGCGAATTTGATCGGCGGTCATATACCCACAACCCAGGGCGCCGAGGCCGCCGGCGTTCGATACCGCGGCGACAAGCTGCGGTGCGTAGAGCGAAGCCATGCCTCCGAGCGCGATTGGGTGCTCGATTTGCAGCAGATCGCAGACCGGCGTGTGAATCATCGCGTCCTCCCTCGATCAAATCGCGAGATCTTCTACTTAAAACCCCTTCACGACCTGCGTCACGTGCTCGACCTCGGGCGGCGAGGCGAAGCAATGGCCGACCAGCTTGCGCCATTCCTGGAAGTCGGGCGAGCCGCGGAAGTCGACATTGTGATTGTCGACCGTCTCCCAGGTGACGAACAGCCGATAGCGCGCCGGCTTCTCGATCGAGCGGCGCAACTCCATGCCGTGGCAGCCTTTGGCGCGCTTGAAGATCGGCGCCGCATTTTTCACGCCGCTCTCGAACTCCGATTCCATGCCGGGCTTGACGTCGATTTGTGCGATTTCGGTGATCATGGCGTTTCCTGATCATTGTTCATGGAATTGAAGCGGCGTGCTCCAGCTCGGTCTTTCGCGCCACGGCGGGCGGCCCGAGGCCGAGGTGGTCGCGCAATGTAGGTCCTGAATAGTCCTTGCGGTATAGGCCGCGGCGCTGCAGTTCGGGCACCACGAGATTGACGAAGTCGTCGAACGCGCCCGGGAAATACGCCGGCATAATGATGAAGCCGTCGGCCATGCCGCCCGTAAACCATTCCTCGAGGGTGTCGGCGATTCGCTGCGGCGTGCCGTAGATCACCCAATGCCCGCGCGCCGCCGCGGTCATGTTGTAAAGATCGCGCAGCGTCATGTTCTCGCGCCGCGCCATGTCGAAGAGCGCTTTGGAGAAGGCCTGGCCGCTATTGGTCGCCGGCAGCTCCGGCACCGGCCCGTCGAGTGGAAAACCGGAAATGTCGTGGCCGAGCCGTTGCGAGACGAGGCTCATCGCATTGGTCGACGACAGCCAGCTTTGCAGCTTGTCGAGTTGGTCTTTGGCCTGTTGTTCGTCTCGCCGATGATCGGCATGACGCCCGGCAAGACCGGAACGTCTTCGGGCGCGCGGCCGTGTTTGACGACGCGCTGTTTGAGGCCCGCATAAGCCGCCTTGGCGGACGCCGCGTCGCCGTTGACCACCGAAAACACCAGGTCGGCGGTGCGGGCGGACAGTTCCTGGCCCGGCGGCGAGCCGCCGGCCTGGACGATCAGCGGATGTCCATGCGGGCTGCGTTGGATGTTGAGCGGGCCTTTGACTGCGAAGAAGCGCCCCTTGTGGTCGAGCGGACGCACCTTGGATTTGTCGAGAAACGTGCCGGTCGCCTTGTCGGCAACAATCGCGCCGTCATCCCAGGTATCCCAAAGTCCCTTCACCACGTCGACGAACTCGTTGGCGATCTCGTAGCGCAGATCGTGCTCGGCGAGCCGTTCTTTGCCGAAGTTCAAGGCGGCCGCGTTGTGGGTGCTGGTGACGATGTTCCAGGCCGCGCGGCCGCCGCTGATATGATGGAGTGTCGCGAACGTCCGCGCCACATCGTAGGGTTCGCTGAAGCTTGTCGATGTCGTCGCGCCCAGCCCGACAAAGCGGGTCACGGCGCTCAACGCTCCGATCAGCGCCGTCGGCTCGAAGCGCGAAACGAACGACGGATGATCGCCGGGGTCCATGACCACGGAATTGGAAATGAAGAACAGATCGAATTTGCCGCGCTCGGCCGTTCTGCGCGCCCGCCGCGACCACCGGCCAACTGCAATTGCTGGTCGCCGCGCCGTCGTAACGCCAGCCGGCGGAATGGTTTCCAGTGCCGAGCCAGAACACGCCGAGGTGCATCTGCCGTTTTGACGGATCCATTTCAGGCTACTCCCCACCCGTAACGTCGCGGCGCAAGCGTCACGGTTCGATATGAATGTTCTTTTCGCGTACGACCGCGGCCCATTTCCTGATCTCCGTGTCGACCCGTCGCGCGAGCGCGTCGGGGCTGCCGCCGCCGGTTTCAAATCCGAGCTTCGCGAGGCTGTCCTTCACATCCTGCGCGGTCAGGACGGCGTTCATCGCCCTGTTGATCTTGTCGATAACAGGTTTGGGCGTGGCGGCGGGAGCAAACAATCCGAACCATACCGGTGTGTCGAAGCCAGGCAGACCGGATTCCGCGATTGTCGGCGCGTCGGGCAGCACCGGCGTGCGGGTCGCGCTCGCGATGCCGAGCAGTCTCAGCGTGCCGGATTGCACATAGCCGAGCGAAGTCGAGACGCCGTCGAACGCGAAATCGATCTGGCCGCCCATTAGGTCCGCCAGCATCGGCGCCGATCCCCGGTAAGGCACATGGTTTGTTTGAATGTTCGCCATGGTGTTGAACAGCTCGGCAACAAGATGATTGATGCTGCCGACGCCATACGAGCCGAAGGTGAGCTTGCCCGGCTCGCTGCGCGCCAGCGCAATGAACGCGGCGACGGATTTGGCCGGCAGTGTCGGCCGCACTTCCAACAACAGCGGCGACATGGAGACCAGCACAATGGGTGCGAAGTCGCGTACCGGGTCGTAGGGAAGCTTGGTATAGACGCTGGAATTGGTGCCTTGCGTGCTTACGGTCCCGAGCAGAAGTGTGTAGCCGTCCGGTGCGGCTTGCGCGACGTTGGCTGCGCCGAGCATGCCGCCGGCGCCCCCGCGGTTGTCGATGATGACGGTTTGGCCGAGCGCCGCGCCGAGCTGGGGCGCGATGATGCGCGCGACCACGTCGACCGCGCCTCCGGCGGTAAATGGCACGACGATTTTGATGATCTGATCGGGGTATTGCTGGGCGCCGGCCGGCGCGGTGCCGGCAGCGAGAAACATGCCAAGGCCGAAGAACGCGAACCCGAGATTTGACGAAAGACGTCTCATAGAGGTCGCCTGTTGCTGTTTGCTGCTGCGCAACGCCTGCGTTTTCTCAGTGACCCGGTGAAACAAAGCTAGCATGGCCGACAAGTGCGTAAAGCATGCGCTTCGACATGGCGTACAGCACTGAAATGCGCACGTGGGGCTGGATTTTCGCCTGGCTATGCGCTGGACTGGTGGCCTATTCGTCCCCACGTATCTCATTGCTTCTGCGACCCGCATCACCCCAAACAAGGGCTTGTCATGATCGACGTACATTACTGGACCACGCCGAACGGTCATAAGGTCACGATTTTCCTCGAGGAAGCCGGCCTGAAATACAAAATCATTCCGGTCAATATCGGCAAAGGCGAGCAGTTCAAGGCGGAATTCCTGGCGGTGTCGCCGAACAACCGCATCCCCGCCATCGTCGATCATGAACCGGCCGGCGGCGGCGCGCCGATCTCGGTTTTCGAGTCCGGCGCGATCTTGATCTATCTCGCCGACAAAACCGGCAAGTTCAGCGGCAAGGAGGTGCGCAGCCGCAACGAAGCGATCCAGTGGCTGTTCTGGCAGATGGGCGGACTTGGCCCCATGGCCGGCCAGAACAATCACTTCAGCAACTACGCGACGGAGAAATTGCAATACGCGATGGATCGCTATCGCAACGAGGTCAACCGGCTCTATGGCGTGATGAACAAACGGCTCGCCGACCGTCAGTATCTGGGCGGCGAATATTCGATCGCCGATATGGCGTGCTATCCGTGGATCGTGCCGTGGGAGCGGCAGGGCCAAAATCTTTCAGACTTCCCGCATCTCAAGCGCTGGTTCGAAGCGATCAAGGCGCGGCCCGCGGTGGTCAAGGCGTACGAATGGACGCCCAAGATCAACCCCGGTCAGGGCGGCATCCGCACGCCGGAAGAGCGCGCCATTCTGTTTGGTCAAACTGCGCAATCGGTCGCCGGCATGGGAGGGCGTTAACGAGATGGTCGCGCGAGTGCATTGAATCCAAAGGCGTTCATAAGCTCGTCATGGCCGGGCTCGTCCCGGCCATCCACGTCTGACCGCCCAATGAGCCCGCAAAGACGTGGATGCCCGGCACAAGGCCGGGCATGACGAAGCGGTTGATTGTTTGACTCAGTTCTGCCGCACGATGACGTGGGTGCCGACCGGGACGCGGTTATAGAGATCCTCGACGTCCTCGTTGACGAGGCGGAAGCAGCCCGACGAGACGGCTTGTCCGATCGTTTCCGGAGCATTGGTGCCGTGAATGCGATACACGGTATTGCCGAGATACATGGCACGCGCGCCGAGCGGATTGCCTGGGCCGCCGGCCATGAAGCGCGGCAGATAGGGCTGCCGGTCGATCATCTCCGGTGGCGGACGCCAGTCGGGCCACTCGGCCTTGCGGGTGATTTGCAGCAAGCCCTGCCACGTGAAGCCATCGCGGCCGACGCCGATGCCATAGCGCAACGCACGCGTCTCGCTTTCGATCAGATAGAGGTGACGCTGAGAGGTATCGATGATGATCGTGCCGGGCGGCTGCTGCGAGCGGTAGAACACCGCCTGGCGCTGAAACTCCTCGGGAAGGTTGGCGTCCGAGTTGCCGTGGTCGATGCCGGGCGCGACATCTTCCATGGTCGGGGTGTATCGCCTGTCGTTTGGCGAGCCCACCTGCGCAGGAACTTGTGCGGAGGCGAGGCAGAGCGTGGCCGCTCCGAGCAACGCCGAAAAACCGCGTGAGATGAACATACGTTTCGATTGCATCATGCTGCCATTGTCGTCCGGACGCGGCTTGCTTTCAATAGCTCTCTTGTCGCTCCTCAGCAGCGCGCGTCGGCAGTAGTATCATAATGCCGCGGTGCGAGGGTCGGTCCTAAGGATTGGCGCCCCCGACATAACCGGCGATCTTCCAGCCGGTCGCATCCTTTGTGTAGCACATCTGATCGCCGCCGAGCGGTACGAGCCCGTCGACCAGGACGAAACCGGATTTGCCGGAGGGGGTCGCCACGTGCAGAAACGACGGCGCATCCGCATTATCCTGCGGGGCACTGTCCGGCAACACCTCCACTAGAACCATGCCGAGCGTTTCCACGACCGGCGCATTCGGCTGCGCGGCGGCGCGCACTTCAAGTCCGGGCTTGGTCGGGTAACCCCAGTCGGACGGGTCGGTGTCGGTCGATTTGGCGAGCGCCTCGAAGTCCTGGGTATTGAGCGTCGGGTCGGCTGGCGCGCAGACGATGTCCTTGTGTTGCGCCAATGCCGAAGCGGTCGGCTCGGTGGCGAAGCCGGCCAAGATGTCCCAACCGCCGCCGCCTTTCGCATCCAGATCGACCGCTTTGGCGAGATTATCGATGCCGGATTTGCGCTTGTCGGCGTAGTCCTTGTCCTGCACCCAAAAGAAGCCCTGCGACACCACCAGCTTGGCGAGCCCGGCGCGGTCCTTGCGCTCGGCGATGTCACCGAGGGTTTTGCGGAAGGCCGCGAAGCTTGGATCGTTGAAGGGTGCCGGCGGTGTCACCGCTATTGATTTGAACGGCTTGATCGGCGCCGCCGGTGGCGGCTTGAGCGCCGGCAGTTGAGCCTGAGCGTGACCAACCACTGGAGCAAACGTGGCCATCATCAGAGCGGCAAAGCAGGCCGAGGCGAAAGAACGGCGCATCGGATAATCTCCGGGGTTCGATCATAGCTGCGGAAACGCAGCAATAAGGACTAATTGCGACCGAGATGCGGCGGTCCGTCGCACCTCTCGACCAGTCCGGGCCTTCGGCACAGCTGATTCTTGGCTGAGCTCCTGACGGCAATCGGCTGTCGGCTTTATTCGATCGCCTCCTTCATGATCGACGCTCGGTCGCGGTGGCCGCCACACGGGCGCGATACGGATATCGACGCATTCCGGTCCGATTGTCCTGAGAACTCTGCCGGTTGGTGGCCCCGGTCTCGCTTGGTGACGAAACCGTCGTTAAAGGTGCGCGTTGATTGCAGTTGCGCTCACCTCAGAATGGGGACGGCTACGACCGGACTATCGGTGACAGTGCAGCGCCGACTTTAGCCGTATTCCGTATTCTTGCACCCCGCCGCGCTTTGGCGACCGGCAACGTGGCCCGCTCCTGCGACAGGACCGCAAGCGCGAGCGCGGCGGCGTTTTCGACATGGCGACGGCAGGCCTTGGCGGCAGCCGCGCCATCGCGTCTCTTGATCGCGCGGACGACGTCGGTCAGTTCGGCGATGCTCTTTTGCGGGCGGCCGGGCTGCGACAGCGTCGTAGCTCGCAGCATCGTGATCCGCCCATGCAACATGCGCAGCATCTCAGCCAATACGAGGTTGTGCGCGCCTTCCGCGAGCACAGCGTAAAAGGTCGACTTGGCGGCGAGGCTGTCGAGCCCGGATTGATCGCCCAAGGATTGCTTGAGGTCATCGAAGGCTGCAACGAGTGCCGCGCGATCGACGTCGGTTGCGCGCTCAGCGAATAGCCGGCCAATGGCCTCTTCGAGCGCGGCGCGCGCCTCATAGATGCTTTTGGCCTGTTCGGCGGTGTAGACGGCGACCATCGGCCCGCGATGCGGGATGACCTGCACCAGGCCTTCCACTTCAAGGTGGCCGAGCGCTTCACGCAGCAAGGTCCTGCTGACGTCGAGCATTTCGCATAATTCTCGCTCGACCAGCCGGTCGCCCGGAAGAAAGCGGCCACCGGTGATCGCGCCGCGCAGCTTGTCGATCACCTGCCTCTTGAGGGACACCAAAGGGCGCATCACCCTCATGTCGCCCGGTTTCATGAAGACGTCTCCCCTTGCTTGGGTCGGCCTATTACGCATCCGCGCCCCGAAAACGCAATTCGCAAAGCAGCCTCAGCCGCGCGATCGCGAAACCGTCGCGTCCGCGACAAATACAAGCACGCTGCGCCGCAATCGCGGGGGCTCCGCTGATTGACTTCTGTAATACAATCTTATAGCCTACAAAGAAAATCATAATGCAGGCGAACTGCAACAGATCAGGGAGGATCTCATGGGCTCGCCATACGCCATTAACGCTGGCGCGCGTCTCGATAATCTTCAGCCATCGCGTTTTCATCTGCGCCTCGCCGCATTGATCGGCGGCGGCATGTTCTTTGACGGCTTCGATCTGTTTCTCGCCGGCAATGTGCTCGGCACCCTGGTCAGTTCCGGCTTCTCAAACCTCGCGCTCAACGGCTGGTTCGCCTCGGCGACGTTCTTTGGCATGACGATCGGCGCTTTCGCGTCAGGCTGGATCGGCGACCATTTCGGCCGGCGTGTCACTTATCAGGTCAATCTTCTGATCTTCGGTCTCGCTTCGGTGGCGGCCGCATTGGCGCCGAACATGGAGTTCCTGATTGCTGCCCGATTTTGTGATCGGCATCGGCCTCGGCGCCGAGATCGTGGTCGGCTACGCCACCTTCACCGAATTCTTGCCTCCCGCGGTGCGCGGCCGCTGGCTCGGCTATCTCGCCATGCCGATGCAGATCGCGCTGTTCGTCAGTTCGCTTACCGGCTTGCTGGTGATACCGAATTTCGGCTGGCGGCCGATGTTCTGGATTTGCGCCATCGGCGCTATCGTCGTTTGGTATCTGCGTAAGAATATCCCTGAATTGCCGCGCTGGCTCGAGCACAACGGCCGTCTCGAGGAAGCCGAAAAGGTGATGCGGGAGATCGAGAGCGCAAGCGGCCAGCCGGACAACCGGCTGCAGATCAAGGAGCGGCCGGCCGCCATCCCGCAGCGTAGTTCGTTGCGCAATCCGCAACTGCTGCTCCGACTCTTCGTCGGCACGGTGACGGTCATCGTACTCAACATCGTCATCTTCGGCTTTCTCACCTTCGTGCCCACGTTCTTCGTCAAGGCCGGCTTGAGCGTCGTGAAGTCACTGAGTTTCACCACCATCATGACGCTGGGCGGACCGGTGGGCGGCGTCATCGCCTTCCTGGTGGTCGACCGGATCGGCCGCAAGGGCACACTGATCGCGAGCGCATTGATCGCCGCGGTGGTCGGCTGTTTCTATCCGTATGTTGGCAACGGGCTCGCCATCACGGCGGTCGGCTTTGTGCTGGTGACCTCGATCTATGTGAACAGCGTCACCGGCTATTCGATGTTCGTACCGGAACTGTTCCCGACCGACGTCCGCCTGCGCGGCGTTGGCATCTGCCACACGATCGGCCGACTTGCGGGCGCGATCATTCCTGCGGCCGTGATTTTTGCCTACAACACTTACGGCATGGTGGGCGTGCTCGCGTTGATGGTCGGCTGCCTGATCATTCAAGCCATCGTCGTAGGGGCGCTCGGCGTCGAACCGAAGCTTCGCAGCCTCGAAGACTTGATCCCGCGCGACGATCCGGTGCCGTCGGCGTCGGCCCTCGACATCGAGACGAAGAGCGCTCCGGCCGCGACGACGACCTAGGCCGGGCGCTAAAGTCAAACTCCACAGCGACGAACGGTGCCTCCCGTTCGTTCCTGCCGTGCTTTTCGCCGTCCGGCGGCGCCTGGTGCACGGAAACGACAGGGAGCGTTATGGCATCCAGCGTGTGGTCGCGCCCAAACAAGGTCATCGTTACCGGCGGGACCGGTTTTGTCGGCACCTATGTCTGCCGCATGCTTGCCGAAAACAGCCAAGAGCCGGTTGCCACCGGCATCGAGCCATTTTCTGACGAGATGGCGTTCGCGCTTGGCCGGCAGGCCGGCAGAGTGGCGTTCGTCCCTTGTGATATCTGCGATCCGGTGGCGGTCGCCGCGATGTGCGCGGAGCAACGCCCGGACGCGATCGTCCATGTTGCCGGCTATGTCGGCCACGAGCTTTCGCTCGCCGACCCGGCCAAGACCTATGCGATCAATATCGGCGGCACTGTGAACATTCTCGAAGGCGCTCGCAAGGCCGGCATCGGCAAAGCGGTCGTGATCAGCAGCAACGCGGTCTATCAGACCAAGGAATACCAGCCGTTCGACGAGTTGCATCCGATCACGTCGATCTATGTGGGCAATCCGAACGCCCATTACGGCACCTCAAAGATGGCCGGGGAGCAGATCGGGCTCGCCTATTATACGTTTCACGGCATCGACGTGACGGCGATCCGCATTACCGCGGTTTACGGCTTCGGCATGCGCGCCCCGATGTTCATCAAGCCGATGGTCGAGGGCGCCGCTCTCGGCAAGCGGGTGGCGATCGCGTCAGGCGGCGCAATGGGCCGCGACTACACCTATATCGAGGACACCGCACGGGGCGTCGTGGCCGTGCTCAACGCCGATACCGCAAAGCTCCGCGAGCGCGTCTACAACATGTCGGCCGGAAAGCTCGTCAGCGCCGCCGAGATCGCCACCATCCTCCGCAGAATCATTCCGGGTGCCGACGTGACGATCGGGGCGGAGCTTAGCGAGATCGAGCGCGCCAACGTCGAGCAGCGCGCCGCCCTGACCTCGGATGCAGCGCGCCGGACATTCGGCTACGCTCCGCGGTATGAAATCGAGGAAGGCATCAGGGACTACATCAGGGTGCTGCGCGAATTCCACAGATGCTAGCTGACGAACACGTGTCCGATAGCGACCAACGCACAGGTGGAGGAAGCTTTGAGATTTGGCTTGATATCGTTATGGACGGCACTGGCCTTCTTGGCAGCTTTCGCCGCGCCGGAGTTGTGTCGTGCCTCGGATTATCCCGATCGGCCTGTTCGGCTGATCGTCGCGTTCTCGGCAGGCGGTTCGGTCGATGCTCTCGGCAGGCTCCTGGCTCATAAGCTGACAGAGCAATGGGGCCAGCAAGTCGCCGTCGAAAATCGAACCGGCGCACTCGGCAATATCGGCGCGATAGCGACGGCCCGCGCCGCGCCCGACGGGTACACGCTGCATCTTGCGGCCCAATCGATCGCAGTCAACGTAACGCTTGCTCCCGTCTCAGACTTCGATCCCGTAAAGGATCTGGAGCCTGTCATGCTGGTCGCCAGCGCCCAGGACATCCTCATCGTTCCGCCGAATTCACGCTTCAAATCCGTCAGGGAGCTGATCGACTACGCAAAGGCTAATCCGAAAATGTTGACCTACGGAACGCTTGGCACGTCGTCCAGCGGCAACATGGCGACCGCCGTCTTCTGCGAGTTCGAACGGCCGTCTCCAAATGCGCCAAATCGCCTATTCGCAGACCTCGCAGTTGACTGCCGATGTCATGAAAGGGCGAATCGACGTCTTTTTTCCCACGACGGGCGCCCACATCGGCAACGTTGTTTCTGGCCGGGAACGCGCCTTGGGGGTCTCGGGCCCACACCGCGCCGCCCAACTTCCCGGCGTCCCCACGTTCGGAGAGAGCGGCGTGACGTATCCGGATGCGACGAGCTGGTATGCCGTATTTGCTCCGAAAGGCACGCCTGAGGACATCGTGAGCAAGGTCAATACCGACCTTGCGAAAGTACTGGCGCTTCCGGACGTCAAGGTCCTCGAGGACAAGCTCGGCTTCATACCCATCGGCGGACCGCCCGAAAAGCTCGCGGATTTCTTGAAGTCGGAAATCGCCAAATGGTCGGTGATCGCCAAAGATCCGCTATTCGAAGGAAAATAGTCGCGTGCCGGCGCCTCACCTCTTTCCGACAACGCTCGTCGGTTCTTACCCGCAGCCGGAGTGGCTCATCGACCGGGCCGTTCTCAGCAAACAGACGCCGCCCCGCACGCGCGCGGAAGAACTCTGGCGCGTGGCCAAATCCAGGCTCGCACAGGCCCAGGACGATGCGACCGTTCTGGCGATTCGCGACCAGGAGCGCGCCGGCATCGATATAATCACCGACGGCGAGATGCGGCGAGTGAGTTATTCGAGCCATTTCGCCAACGCGCTCGACGGCATCGATCAGAACAATCCAGGCAGAGCGGTGAGCCGCGGCGGTCTTACAATCAGCGTTCCCCGCGTCATCGGCAAGATCAAAAGGCGCCATGCGATCGGCGACCGCGACGTGCGGTTTCTGCGCGCGAACACCGACCGCAAGATCAAGATGACCGTGCCCGGCCCTTTTACGATGTCGCAGCAAGCTCAAAACGATTACTACGGCACGACGGAAGATATGGCGTTCGACTATGCCGCGGCGGTCAACGAAGAGGTTAAAGATCTGTTCGCCGCCGGCGCCGATATCGTGCAGATCGACGAACCCTATCTGCAGGCGCGTCCGGGTGACGCGCGAAAGCGCGGCGTCGATCTGATCAACAGAGCGCTCGAAGGGGTGACGGGAACAACGGCGCTGCACATCTGCTTCGGTTATGCGCTCACGGTGAAGCAGAAAGCGCCGGCTTATGACTACCTGCTTGAGCTCGAACAATCCAACGTACGGCAGATTTCTATTGAGACCGCACAGTCAAACCTGGATTGTTCCATCCTCGAGTTGCTGAGCAAGACCATCATATTGGGCGTCCTCGACCTCGTCGACCCGGAGATCGAACGCCCGCAGGCGATCGCTGCGAGAATTCGCCGTGCGCTACCGTACGTTCCGGCCGAGCGCATTATCGTCGCGCCCGACTGCGGCATGAAATATCTGCCGCTGGCGACAGCCTTCGGAAAGCTGCAATCCATGGTCACCGCCGCAAAAATGGTGCGGCGGGAGATCGCCGGGGACGTATAGAGCGGTCCGGCAGCGTGTCCCGGCGGTGCGCCGACGGCGTTACTCCGCGGCCTGCATGTCGGCGGCGTCGATGAAGCCGCCGGCCTGGCGCCGCCACAGCGCCGCGTAGTGGCCATTGTGGGCGATGAGCTCGTGATGCGTGCCTTGTTCGACGATGCGGCCGTGCTCGATCACCACCAGGCGGTCCATCTGCGCGATGGTCGAGAGCCGGTGCGCGATGGCGATCACCGTCTTGCCTTGCATCAGCGTACCGAGCGACGACTGAATCGCCGCCTCCACTTCGCTGTCGAGCGCCGAGGTCGCTTCGTCGAGCACCAGGATCGGCGCGTCCTTGAGGATCACGCGCGCGATCGCGATGCGCTGGCGCTGGCCGCCCGACAGCTTGACGCCGCGCTCGCCCACGTGGGCGTCGTAGCCGTGCCGGTCGTTCCAATCCTCGAGATCGAGGATGAAGTCATGCGCGTGAGCGAACTTGGCGGCGCGCACGACCTCGTCGTCGCTGGCGCCGGGCCGCCCGTAGCGGATATTGGCGCGGATCGAGCGGTGCAGAAGCGACGTGTCCTGGGTCACCACCGAGATCTGGGAGCGCAGCGATTCCTGGGTCACGGTGGCAATATCTTCGCCGTCGACCAGGATGGCGCCGTCCTCGACATCGAAAAAACGCAGCAGCAGATTGACCACCGTCGATTTGCCGGCGCCGGAACGGCCCACCAGACCGACCTTTTCGCCGGGACGAATTGTCAGATTGAGGTGTTGCAGCACGCCGGCCTCGCGGCCGTAGCCGAAGCTGACGTCTTTGAAGTCGATGCGGCCCGCGCGCACCGTCAGGGGCTTGGCATCCGGCGGATCGGGCAATTGCAGCGGCCGCGCGATCGTCAGCATGCCCTCCTGCACGATGCCGAGATCCTCGAAAATCTCGGTGATGCGCAGCGCGATCTGGCGCGACATGTTGGTGAGCTGAAACGTCAGCGGCAGCACCATCGCGATGGCGCCGACTTCGACCGCGCCGTAGCGCCACAGCACAAGCGCCAGCGTGCCCGACCCGGCGATCAGCAACGCATTGCACACGTCGAGGATCGTGCCGAAGATGGTCAGCAGCCGCTGCGAGGCGGCGAACAGGTCGACGTAATGCTCGACCGCGTTGCGCACATATTGATCCTCTTCGTTGGCGCGGGCGAAGAGCTTGACGGTGAGAATATTGGTGTAGCTGTCGACGATACGCCCGGTGAGCGTCGAGCGCGCGATGGACGAGAGCTTCGAGCGCTCGCGCATACGCGGCACGAAAAAGACGAGCAGCGCGGCGTAGCCGCAGAACCACAGCAGGATCGGCACCGCGAGCCAGCGGTCCGCCGTGGCCGTCAGCGCAATGGCGGACGCGCCGTAGACCACGATGTACCAGACGGTGGTGATCGTCGCGGTCAGCGTCGAGCGCACCGATGGCCCGGTTTGCATCACGCGACTGGAAATGCGCCCGGCGAAATCGTTTTGAAAAAATGCCCAGCTCTGGCGCACGACGTGCCAATGCGACTGCCAGCGGACCAGCCCGGTAAACGGCGCCGCAATGGCCTGGTTGGTGATGAGGTAGCGCGTCAGCGTCACCGACGGGCGCACGATCAGCACCACCAGCGCCATGCCGATGAGCCAGGGCCAGCCGTCGGCGAGGAAGCGCTCGGGCGGCGTCTTCGTCACCATGGTGACGATGCGGCCGATAAACCACGGAACCGCGCTATCCATGAGGGCGACGAACAATTCGGCCACGAACAGCGCGGCGAACAGCCACTTCGCCTGGCGGGCGAAGTGCCACAGGAATTCGAGGAGGCTGCCGGGCGGTTCCGGGCGTTCGGGCGCCCCCGTCGGCGTCAAGAATCGTTCGAAAAATGCAAACATTTTCGGATGGTTACAGGCCGCATATAGGCGGCGTCAATCGACCCTCCAAGGGCTCCCTCGAAATCGATGGCTTGTCGTCACGACAGTGGTCCTGACCTTTTAGCGGCATGGCCCCCATGGCATCGTGGTGCGGGGGAAGCCAAGGGGGACCACCGATGAGAAAAGCGACGCTCGCCGCGGCGTTGGTCGCGATTTTATCCTGCACCGCCGGAGCCAGGGCGCAGGATTATCCGTCGCGTCCGATCACTATGGTGGTGCCGAACCCGCCCGGCGGGCCGACCGATACGCTCGGGCGCATTGTGGCTGACGGGATGAAGACTTCGCTCGGCCAGCCGATCGTCATTGAAAATCTGACCGGAGCCGGCGGCACGATTGCGGGCGCGCATGTCGCCCGCGCCACACCCGACGGCTACACGATCGAAATCGGCAATTGGTCGAGCCATGTCGGTGCCGCCGCGATCTATGCAACGGAATATGATGTGCTCAAGGATTTGCAGCCGATCGCCTTGTTGGCTTATGCGCCGCTGTGGATCGTCGGCAAAAATGCGCTGCCGCCGAAGAATGTCGCCGAACTCATCGCCTGGCTGAAATCACAACCGAACCCGAGCACGTTCGCGACGGTCGGCGCCGGCAGCGCCGCGCACATCTGTGGCATTTTCTTCGCGCAGAAGACCGGTGCAAAATTTCAGTACGTGCCTTATCGCGGCGCCGGACCAATCATCCAAGATCTGTTGGCCGGACATATCGATCTGTCCTGCCTCGATGCCTCGGCCACATTGCCAACTGTCCAGACCGGGGGTTTTCGCGCCTATGCGCTCATGACCGATGCGCGCTGGCCGAGGTCGCCGCAGACGCCGACGATGAGCGAGTCCGGCGTGCCGGGTCTGACCATCTCATTCTGGGAAGGTTTGTGGGGGCCGCGCGGCATGCCGCAGGCCGTGATCGACCGGCTCGATGCCGCCGTCATGGCCTCTCTGGCCGATCCCGCCGTGCGCAAACGCATCGAGACTCTCGGCCAGGTCATCTTTCCGCGCCAGCAACAAACGCCGGAAGCGCTGGCGGCCTACCACAAGGCGGAGATCGAAAAGTGGTGGCCGATCATCAAGTCGGCCGGCATCAAGGCCGAATAGCGGTCGCCGTCAAATTCCGCGGTGTCGTGCCATCGCGATCGGCACGAAGCACGCTATCGGCACGAAGCACGCTATCGGCTCGAAGCACATGGGCTCGTGCCATGCCAAACGATACCGCGGTCACGGCAATCACGAGCGAGACCGCGAGTGCTACGGTCGCCATGAGTTCAACGCCGGCGTTCCGTCGTTTCGTCAATGCTTTTTTGTCGGAAATCGGGGACGCGAAACCGACCTTCCCGGTCAGTTCAGACATGATCGTCATCCTTCGCGAGTCAGTTTGCCGAATCAGTTTGTCGAATCAGTTCGTCGTATGGCGAGATTCGCTCTCGATGCGGGCGCTGGTTCGTCCGGACTTTGGCTAAGTTGTTGAAGAAACGTGGCAAATTCGTGCTTTTGGTTAACAGATGGTTAACGTGGCACGAGCCGCGCGGCTCTCAGGCCGAATTTTGCTGCCAATGCGGCTGCACGATCTGTTGCGGAATGGTGCAGATCGGCTGTCCCGCCGAGCGGCAGATGCTGCGCCATAGGTTCATCGTGTCGGTTCGCCGTTTCGTTGCGAGCTCATAGAAATTTGCGCAGTGATACGCCTTCATTTCCATGGCGAGCTTGGCCAGCATCAGCGCCCTGATATTTCCAGGCAGATCTTCGAATTTGGTCATAGCTACCCCCAATCCAAATCAGATCGAGCGCCGCAATTCGAACTGTCTGGCGCGTCACCTGGCGCAATCTGGCCGGGAAAATCGACCTCAACGGGTATTGATGCGCGTGAGAGTTTAATCGCCTATTAAAATCGCTCGGCGATCGTATGGGGCATCGGGAATTGGCCGGAAACCAACGGGCGGCCCGGACGCGGTCAGGCCGTCAACGCTACCGCGGGCTGCCAATCCATCGTCACATGGTCCGGTTCGGCGGCGATGCGTGCGAGCCAGCCGCGCAGTGCCGGAAATGCCGTGAGGTCGTAATCGCACAGATGCGCGACGTGGGTATACGCGTAAAGCGCGATGTCGGCGATGGTGTAACGATCGGCCGCAAAATAGTCGTGTAGGGCAAGATGCTTCTCCATCACGCCGAGCGCGCGATGGCCTTCTTCCATCCAATCTTCGAACGCATGCTGCTGCAAGTCGCGGCCGCCCTTGACCAGCGTGAGCCAGAAATACGCGGCGCCCAGATTGGGTTCGAGACTATGCTGCTCGAAGAACATCCACTGCATCGCCTCGGCACGGTCGATGCGATCCTCGGGTGCGAGCGGCGAACCGCCGGCGATGTACCAGAGGATGGCATTTGATTCGGCGAGATAACGCCCCGGCTGCGACTTCGAGCAGCGGCACCTGACCGTTCGGATTTTTGGCGAGGAATTCCGGCGTGTGACTCTCGCCCTTGAGAATATCGATTTCGATCAGCCGATAGCGAACGCCGAGCTGCGCCAACGCCAGCCGCGTCTTGTAGCTGTTGCCGGAACGCTGCATCGAATAGAGCGTGAACATTGCCGCTCCCAAAAGCTCCGCGCGGCAGGATCGCACGCGTGTGCCGCCCCAAGATTTTGACGCCTAAGGCTTGAACGCGGCGATGTCGTGGCCGCGCGTTCCTCCGCGTGGCCCTGTCGTGTGGCCTGCTTTATTGTAGACGACCCGGCACGGAACGCCATCGATAACGCGACGACTTGCCGACCAGACTCGGAATGGCGGCGGCCGGTACAGCCGCGTTGGGCCGCTGGGCTGTCGCCGCTATTCGGCCGGCGGCAAGAAAGCAAATCATGGCGATGCCGATGCCTGCGAACACGTCGGTGAAGTAATGTGAGCCGTCGATCGGCGTGGCGGCGAGCATGGCAAGATTGAGGGCGACGACCGCCCAGCGCAGAATCGGGATCGGCCAGAGCGATGCCATCAGGATGACGGCGAGCGCGGCATGCAGGCTGGGAAACGAGATAATTCCTTCCGAGCCGACCGCCACCAGCGTGCGGAAGCTGCCATCGCGAAGGCCGTCAAAGACCGGCCAACTGGTGCTGACGACCGGCGTCACATGCGGCGACTCGGCGGCCGTCAGGCCGTAATAGGGCCATGCGCCCACGGCCGGCAGCAGCGCCGAGATTGCAATCGTGATCAGCACAGCGAGGATGAAGCTCAGGGCAAAGACTCGCAGCCGGAGCAGTCGCCCGGTGAGGGCGAGGCAGAGCACCGCCGTGGTCATTTGCAGGGTCAGCGAGAAATAGATCGGCCGCAACACGGCGTCAGTAACCGGGACGGCGTTCATCCACGCGAGCAATCCGCGCCAGTCGAGGCCAAGCGCGCGGTCGGCGGCACCGAGCATCTGGTCCTGGAGCGGCAGGTTCGCGGCGGCCGCCAAGTAGGAGAGCGGCGCCGCGACCGCGGTAAAGGCGATCAACTGTGCGGTGTTCTCCAACGCCGATGCGAGCCGCGGGTCGGGCCGCCAGCGGCGATAGAACCAGGCCGCCGCCGTCAAGGCGAGGGCCGCGAGCGCCGGCGCGGCGAAACTTTGCCACTTTAGGGAAAAGCTGCTGACGCAAGGCGACGCCAGCACGATCGCCGCGCTCGCCGCGATCGCGGCCCAGATCAGATTGTCGAGCCGCCGCAGCGTCGAGGATTCGGTCATCGGAGTTGCCTTGAAATCCGCCGTCTTGACGCTGATCGCTCAGCCGTCATGGGAACGGCGACCCTTTGGGCGTCCCCCTGTTAGCAGCGACGGATTGCCCCGCGGTTAACGCAAGCCCCAACCGGTTCCATGCCGTTCGGCGCCGGTCCAGCCGATCACGATATTACGACTGGAGGGCACCGGGTTTGCCCTTGCCTGGGCAGGGCCGGAGCTTTACCAAACACGCGCCTCAAGCCGGCAGTTGGAGAATCGCCATGGCCTTTCTTGCGGACCAGATCATGCGCATCAAGCCGTCAGCCACCATTGCGGTGACGGACAAAGCGCGTGCCCTGAAAGCGGCCGGCCGCGACGTCATTGGTCTTGGCGCCGGCGAGCCCGACTTCGATACGCCCGACAACATCAAAGAGGCCGCCATCAAGGCGATCCGCGAAGGCAAGGCGTCGAAGTACACGGCGGTCGACGGCATTGCGGAGCTCAAGGCCGCCGTCGCGCGCAAGTTCAAGCGCGAGAATGGACTCGACTACAAGCCGTCGCAGATCATCATCGGCACCGGCGGCAAGCAGGTGCTCTACAACGCGCTGATCGCAACCCTCAATCCGGGCGACGAGGTGATCATCCCGGCGCCCTACTGGGTGAGCTATCCCGACATGGTGCTGCTGGCTGGCGGCACCCCGGTCGAGGTCGTCGCCACCATGGAGTCCGGCTACAAAATGAAGGCGGAGCAGTTGGAGAAGGCGATCACGCCGAAGACCAAGTGGATCATCTTCAACTCGCCGTCGAACCCGACCGGCGCCGCCTATACGCGCGACGAGCTCAAGGCCGTGACCGACGTGCTGATGCGTCACCCGCAGGTCCACATCATGTCGGACGACATGTACGAGCACCTCGTCTATGACGACTTCGCGTTCTTCTCGCCGGCGCAACTCGAGCCGCGGCTCTACGAGCGCACGCTGACGGTGAACGGCGTTTCCAAGGCTTATTGCATGACCGGCTGGCGCATCGGCTATGCGGGCGGTCCCGAGGCGCTGATCAAGACCATGGCGATGATCCAGTCGCAGTCGACGTCGAATCCGACCGCGGTGGCGCAGTGGGCGGCGGTCGAGGCGCTCAATGGACCGCAGGACTTCATCGCCAAGCACAACAAAATCTTCAAGGAGCGGCGCGACCTCTGCGTCTCCATGCTGAACCAGGCCAACGGCATCCAGTGCCCGAAGCCCGAGGGTGCGTTCTATGTCTATCCGTCGTGCGCCGGCACGATCGGCAAGACGGCGCCATCCGGCAAAAAGCTGGCGAACGACGAGGATTTCGTCACCGCACTGCTGGAGACTGAAGGCGTCGCCGTGGTGCAGGGCACGCCGTTCGGCGTCGGGCCGGCCTTCCGCATCTCGTACGCCACCGCGACCAGCGCGCTGGAGGAAGCCTGCACCCGCATCCAGCGTTTTTGCGGGAATTTGCGGTAGGGTACAGCCGCACGGTCGCCGGTGTTCAGGGGCGGTTTGGAAACAGGCGATACTGTTCGGGCCGGAGGCCAACGACCTCGCCGACGCGCCATTGCTGGGTCCGCAGTGCATCGACCTCGACGACGGTTGGTGCTTGTTCGCCGCCGAGCGCGATCTCGATGCGCCGCGCCGGACCGATGCCGTGGACGCGTTTGACCACGCCCCTGAGTTCGTTTTGCGCCGGCTCCGGAAGGATCGTCATGTTGAAGGGGCGGGCGAGCAGCGTCGCCGCGCCGTCCGCGATGCCCTGCGGGTCGAGACCGATCGGCAGACCGGCGAACCGCACTTCGTCGCCTTGCACGACGACCGGCAGCGCAATCGATTCGCCGATGAATTCGTGAACGAACAGCGTTTGCGGGTGGTCGTAAACCTGCTGCGGGGCTCCGGTCTGCTCGATGCGGCCTTTGTCCATCACCACAATGCGGTCGGCGACTTCGAGCGCTTCCTCCTGATCATGCGTCACGAAGATCGACGTGACGTGAATCTCGTTGTGAAGATTGCGCAGCCAGCGCCGCAATTCCCGGCGTACTTTGGCATCAAGCGAGCCGAACGGTTCGTCGAGCAGCAGCACCTGGGGTTCGACGGCAAGCGCGCGGGCCAGCGCGATGCGCTGGCGCTGGCCGCCGGAAAGCTGCGTCGGATAGCGCTGCGCCAGCCAGCCAAGCTGCACCAGATCGAGAAGTTTTTCGACGCGGCGGCGCAGCTCCGGCTCATCGAGCCGATAGCGGCGCGGCTTGGCGCGCAATCCGAAGGCGACATTCTCGAACACCGTCATGTGGCGAAACAGCGCGTAATGCTGGAACACGAAACCGACATGACGCTCGCCCGTCGCTCGCGACAGCACGTCTTCGCCGTCGAATTGCACCAGTCCTTTGTCGGGCCAATCGAGTCCGGCGACGATGCGCAACAGTGTCGTCTTCCCGGAGCCCGACGGGCCGAGCAGAGCCAGCAGTTCGCCGGAGCGGACTTCCAGATTGACCCCGTCCAGCGCGGCAAAATCGCCGAAACGCTTGGTCACGTCCGCCACCGTTATCTTCATGACATTACTCCTCCGCCAGCCGCGCTTCGAGCGCGGTCTTGATGACGAGTGTCATCAGCGCGAGCAGCGCCAGCAGCGACGCGACGGCGAATGCGGCGGTGAGCTGATAACCGTTGTACAGCGCTTCGACCTGCAACGGCATGGTGTTGGTCTCGCCGCGCACATGGCCGGACACGACCGCGACGGCGCCGAATTCTCCCATTGCCCGCGCGTTGCAGAGCAGTACGCCATAGAGCAGCGCCCATTTCACGTTCGGCAGCGTGACGCGGACAAACGTCCACAGCCCGGAAGCGCCAAGCGACAACGCCGCCTCTTCCTCGTCGGTGCCCTGTTGCAGCATCAGCGGGATAAGCTCCCGCACCACAAAGGGGAATGTCACGAAGATGGTGGCGAGCGCGATACCGGGAAACGCGAAGATTATCTTGATGCCGTGTGCCGCGAGCCACGGACCGAAATAGCCTTGCAGCCCGAACAGCAGGACGAACACGAGTCCGGCGATCACCGGTGAAACCGAAAACGGCAGATCGAGCAGGGTGATCAGCAGGTTCTTGCCGCGGAACTCGAATTTGGTGATCGCCCACGCCGCGACCAGGCCGAACGTGACATTCGAACCGACCGATATCGCGGCGACCAGGAGCGTCAGTCTGACCGCGGCCAGCGTGTCCGGGTCGGCCAGCGCCGCGAGATAGGTTGCGAGGCCCTTCGAGAACGCCAGCGCGAACACGTAGACGAGGGGCAGCACCACAAACAGCCCGAGAAAGACGACGGTCACGCCGATCACCAGCCGGCGCACCCACGGCGCGTCGGCGCGGACGTCGGCGCCGCGGCGCGCGGCAGCCGGCGACACGGTGTGGCGCTCTCGCGGCTCGGACGGCAGCGCCGACTTGGCGCCGGGCACAACGGATTTGGCGAGGGGCATAAAGGTCACTGGCGTTTACCCGTGCGGAATTCGGACCAGCGTTGCAGCGCGTTGATCAGAAAGAGCAGAACAAACGAGGCGACCAGCATTACCGTGGCGATCGCGGTCGCGTCCGCATAACGGAATTCCTGCAACCTGATGACGATGAGCAGCGGCGCAATTTCGGACACGTTCGGCAAGTTGCCGGCAATGAAGATGACGGAACCGTATTCGCCGACCGCGCGCGCAAAAGCGAGCGCGAAGCCGGCGAGCAGCGCCGGCATGACGCTCGGCAACACCACGCGCCGCGCCGTCATCCAACGGCTCGCGCCCAGCGAAGCAGCCACCTCCTCGAGTTCCTTATCGAGGTCTTCGAGCACCGGCTGCACCGTGCGGACGACGAAAGGCAGGCCGATGAACACCAGCGCCAAGAAGATGCCGAGCGGCGTAAACGCCACCTGGATGCCCAGCGGCGCCAACAATCCGCCGATCCAGCCGGTGTCGGCGTAGAGCGCGGTCAGCGCAATTCCCGCGACCGCGGTCGGCAGCGCAAACGGAATATCGATGACGGCGTCGAGGATGCGTCGTCCGGGAAAGCGGTAGCGCACCAGCGCCCACGCCACGATGGAGCCGAAAACGAGATTGGCGGCTGCCGCCGCGAGCGCAAGTCCGAACGACAGCTCGAACGCATGCAGTACGCGACGGCTGGTGATGATGGCGAAGAATTGCGCGGCCGAAAGCTCAGCGGTCTTGAAGAGCAGCGCAGCCAGCGGAATCAGCACGATCAACGATAGCCAGAGCAGCGTCGTTCCCAGCGTGATCCCGAAGCCCGGAATCACGCCGCGCCGGTGCCTGACGATCGCTGCCGAACTGCTCACTTCGACCTCGGGTCACTGCGCATAGATCGAATCGAACACGCCGCCATCGTTGAAGTGGGTCGCTTGCGCTTTCCGCCAGCCGCCGAAGTCCTCGATGGTCAGGAGTTCGACCTTCGGGTAGTTCGCTTCATATTGTTTCGCGACGGTTGGATCACGCGGCCCGTAGTAGTTTTTGGCCACGATCGCCTGGCCTTCGGGCGAATATATGAAATTCAGGAACGCCTCCGCCGAGGCTCGCGTGCCTTTGCGGTCGACGTTGCGGTCGACGACCGCGACCGGCGGCTCGGCAAGAATGGAGATACTCGGCACCACGATCTCGAGCCGATCCTTGCCAAGCTCGTTGATCGCGAGAATTGCTTCGTTCTCCCACGCCACCAGAACGTCGCCGACGCCGCGTTGCACGAATGTCATCGTGGAACCGCGTGCACCGGTGTCGAGGACCGGAACATTGGCGTAAATGGCCTTCACGAAGTCGCGCGCCTTCTCGTCGCTGCCGTACTTCCTTCGCGCAAATCCCCAGGCCGCGAGATAGTTCCAGCGCGCGCCGCCCGACGTCTTCGGATTTGGCGTGACGACTTTGACGCCAGGTTTCGTCAAATCGTCCCAATCCTTGATTTGCTTCGGGTTGCCCTTGCGGACCAGGAACACGATCGTCGACGTGTAGGGCGCCGAATTCTGCGGCAAACGCGTCTGCCAATCGGCCGCGATCAGGCCGCGGTCGGCAATGGCGTCGATATCGTAGGCGAGCGCGAGGGTGACGACGTCGGCTTCCAATCCGTCGATCACCGCGCGCGCCTGCGAGCCCGAGCCGCCGTTCGACGTTTTGACCGCGATCGTCTTGCCGCGATTGGATTTGAACTTCGGAGCGAAGGCTTGGCTGAGAGCGGCATAGAGTTCGCGCGTTGGATCGTAGGACACGTTGAGCAGGTTGATGTCCGCGGCCAGCGCCATGCGCGGTAACAGGGCCGACAACACAAGTGCTGCGGTCACGATTCTCATTGCGGTCTCCATTTGCCCGCAAAGTCCCACCCGCGTTGCGAAAGACATTCGAGCAAAATCTCCAATTGACGAGAATGATTTTCCATATACAAAGGATTACTACGTATCAAACAGAAAAATATTCTCCTTCTTGGAGTGGGTGAGTTGAAAGAACTGATGCGGCGATGCGCCAACAAAGAGACACTCTTCCCCGTGGGGTCTGACAGCCGAAATTCGCGGCACGTGGAGCGCCGCTCGTGAACCGGCTGGACGATCTCGAAGCGCAGAGCATCTTCATCTTTCGCGAGGCCTTTGCCCGCCTCAAGCGGAACGCGCTGCTGTGGTCGCTGGGCAAGGATTCCAATGTGATGGTCTGGATCGCCCGCAAGGCCTTCTTCGGGCGCGTGCCGTTTCCGGCGCTGCATGTCGACACCGGCAAGAAGTTTCCCGAGATGTACGCGTTTCGCGAGCGCTACGCGGCCGAATGGAATCTCGATCTGAAAATCGAGCCGTGCCCCCCGGTCGAGACGGTCGATCCGACATTGCCGCCGGCCGCGCGTTCCGCCGCTCGCAAAACCGAGGGCTTGAAGCGCGCCGTCGCCAAGTACGGCTTTGACGGACTTTTCGCCGGCATCCGTCGCGACGAAGAGGCGACGCGGGCCAAGGAGCGCGTGTTCTCGCCGCGCGGACTCGAAGGCGGCTGGGATATTCGCGATCAGCCGCCCGAATTCTGGGATCAGTTCAACACCGCACCGCCGCCCGGCGCGCACTTGCGGGTGCATCCCATTTTGCATTGGACCGAACTCGACATCTGGACCTACACCAGGCGCGAGGGCATTCCCATTATCCCGCTGTATCTCGCGCGCAACGGCCAGCGTTACCGCTCGCTCGGCGACGCCGACATCACCTTTCCGGTGCAGTCGCAGGCCGGCACCATCGACGAAGTGATCAGCGAACTGGAAGCCACGCGGACCTCGGAGCGCGCCGGCCGGGCCATGGATCATGAGACCGAGGACGCGTTCGAGCGGCTGCGCGTCACCGGATATCTGTAACCGTCAATCACGGACTCTTGCACGATCATGAATATGCTTGTCACGGAATTGCCCGCACAGCCAAAGATCGCCGGTGCGCGCCCTTTGGTCCGCATCGTCATGGTGGGACACGTCGATCATGGCAAGTCGACGCTGATCGGACGGCTTCTGCACGACACCGGAAGCCTGCCCGACGGCAAGCTCGAAGCGATCAAAGCGGTCAGCGCTCGCCGCGGCGCTGGATTCGAGTGGTCCTTTTTGCTCGACGCGCTACAGACCGAGCGCGATCAAGGCATCACGCTCGACACCAGCCAGATACATCTTCGCACGGCATCGCGCGATGTCGTTTTGATCGACGCGCCGGGACATCTGGAATTCCTGCGCAACATGATCACCGGCGCGGCTCAGGCCGACGCCGCTCTGCTGGTCATCGATGCGACCGAAGGGGTGCGTGCGCAAACGCGCCGGCACGGCTATTTGCTGCATCTTCTTGGCATCCGCGAGGTCGCCGTCGTCATCAACAAGATGGATCGGGTCGGTTTCGATGAGAACCGCTTCCATGACGTCGAAGCCGAAATCGTCGATCATCTTTCGAGCCTCGGACTGTCGGTCGCGGCGATCATTCCGATTTCCGCGCGCAACGGCGACGGCGTGGCACAGCGCACCGCGGCGATCGCATGGTACGGCGGGCCGACGGTGCTGGAGGTGCTGGATCGATTTGCGCCGGCCATGCCGCTTGCGGATCTGCCGCTGCGCATCCCGGTGCAGGCGGTTTACAAGTTCGACGATCGGCGGATTATCGCCGGCCGCGTCGAGACCGGCCGTGTCGCGGTCGGCGACGAAGTGGCGATCATGCCGCGCGGAACGACGGCACGCGTGCGCTCGATCGAGGCGTGGCCGGCGCCCGACGCCGCGGCTTTGCCACGCGCGGCGGGTGCCGGGCGGTCGATCGGACTCACGCTCGATCGTCAGGTTTTCGTCGAGCGCGGCGATCTGATTTCGGCCGGTGCGACGACGGCGGGGCCCGTGCACCGGTTACGGGCGCGCGTGTTCTGGCTTCACCAGCAGCCGTTGGCCGTGGGCGCCGCGGTCACCATCCGTGTCGGGATGGTGGAGCGTCGCGGCACTATTCGATCGATCGACAGCGTGCTCGATCCCGGCCAGCTTGCGACCGATGAGGCGAAAGCCATCGCCCGGAATCATGTCGGCGAAGTCGAAATAGCCCTGGCGCACCCGATTGCTGCCGATCGCTACGCCGAGAATCCAAGAACCGGACGCTTGGTCCTGGACCTCGATGGCCGGATCGCCGGTGGCGGCCTGATTCTTGCCGTGGTCGGGGAGGCGAGCCGCCATGCCCCAACGGCCGAGCGGCGTGACGGCGGCGATGACGATCCCGCCATATTGGCGGATCAGGCTTCGCGGCTCGACAGCCTTTTGCGCGGTCTGCCGGCGGCCGACCGCATGGCGCGGTTTCGTCGCGACATCGCCGGCCGGGTGGCGTTCACCACGAGCTTCGGCCTGGAAGACCAGGTTATCCTGCATCTGATCTGCGAGCGCGCGCTCGATGTCGACATCGTCACGCTCGACACCGGCCGCTTGTTTCCCGAGACCTATGAGCTTTGGGCGCAGACCGAACGCCGCTACGGCCGGCGCATTCGGGCGTTCTATCCGCACCATGGCGATCTCGAAGCGCTGGTCGCAAACCACGGCATCAATGGCTTCCATGATTCCCGCGCCGCGCGGTCGGCGTGCTGCCACGTCCGCAAGGTGGAGCCGCTCGGTCGTGCCCTGGCCGGCGCCGCGGGCTGGATCGTCGGTCTGCGGGCGGACCAGTCCGACCACCGTCAAGGCACCGCGCTTGTCGCCGCCGACGGCCGCAATCTGCTGAAGCTCAGTCCGTTGTTCGATTGGACCCGCGACATGGTTCATTCCTTTGCCGCCGCCAATCAGGTGCCCATCAATCCGCTTCACGCCAAGGGGTTCGCCTCCATCGGCTGTGCCCCATGCACGCGCGCCCTTGATCCGGGAGAGCCGGAGCGCGCCGGACGCTGGTGGTGGGAACAGGAAGACAACAAGGAGTGCGGACTCCACGTCGCCAGCGACGGCCGGCCTCGCCGGTCGAAGATGCCGAAGGCCTGATGCCGAAGTGTCCAAGACGCGGCCGCCGCGCGCCGCTTGTCTAAAGGCGACCGCCGAAAAGGACGCGACGCCGCACCCTTTCTCACCTACAATGATTCGCGAAAAGCTCGCTCGGCGGGCTTGGGGTGAGGGGACTATGACCATGTTTCGCACTGCCTTTGTTGCAGCGGTGTTGGGGATTGTGGCGCTTGCGACCGTGACGGCGACGCCGATCAGCGCCCAGCCGAGGCGGCTTCAGGTCGGCTCGCTCACCTGTTCGTTGTCCTCCAGCATTGGCCTGCTCATCGGCTCGCAGCGCAATGTGAATTGCTTCTTCAAAGCGGACGGCGCGCCCGATGAAAATTATATCGGCACCCTGACGCGGGTCGGCCTCGACGTCGGCGTGACCACCGGGGGTGCCATCGTCTGGGCGGTGTTTGCCGATACCAACCGGTATGCCGGAATGCTCACCGGCACCTACGCGGGAGCGAGCGCGGAAATGTCGGTCGCGGCTGGTCTCGGCGCCAATGTCCTGGTCGGCGGCTCCAATCGCGCGGTGGCGCTCCAGCCATTGTCGCTTCAGGGCCAGGTCGGCCTCAACATTGCGGCTGGGGTGAGTTCGTTGGAGTTGCATCTCGCGCACTGAGCTGTTGCGGGCGATTGCGGCACCCTCGCCTGGATGGATCGCGTCTATCCGCGCGCGAAATGTCACGCCTCTTGACCAGCACCCGTCGGTGCCTGAAACGATAGTTGCCAGCGGCCCGCCCCGACACGACGGGTCAATCGCGGGAGGCGTTGATGGCAACGAACGGCACCAATGGCACGCGAGCGACCGGTCCGCGTTGTATCGCGCTGGTCGGTCCATTCCAGAGCGGCAAGACCACGCTGCTCGAAGCGATCCTCGCGCGTACCGGCGTTATCCAGCGCCAAGGCACGGTCGAGGCCGGCAATACGGTCGGCGACGCCAGCAAGGAAGCCCGGCATCATCGCATGAGCGTCGAGCTCACGGTCGCCACGGCCAGTTTCATGGGCGACACCTATACGTTCCTCGACTGTCCCGGCTCGGTCGAGTTCGTCCACGACATGCGTGCCGTGCTGCCCGCGATCGACGTCGCGGTGGTCGTGTGCGAGATGGACGAGAAGAAGGTGCCGCAGCTTCAGCTCATCCTGCGCGAGCTGGAAGATAGAAAAATTCCCGCGCGTCCTGTTCGTCAACAAAATCGACAAGGCCGACGCCGGCGTCCACGACGTGCTCAAGCTGTTGCAGCCGGCCTCGCGCACCAAACTGGTCTTGCGCCAAATCCCGACCTTCGCCGGCGAAATCATCACCGGCTTCGTCGATCTCGCGCTGGAACGCGCGTTTGTCTACAAGGAGCACGCGGCTTCGGAAATCGTTCCGCTCGAAGGCGACGCCGCCGATCTCGAGAAGACGGCGCGCTTCTCGATGCTGGAGACGCTGGCCGATCACGACGACGAGCTGATGGAGCAGTTGCTCGAGGACATTCAGCCGCCGCGCGACAAGGTGTTCGACGACCTGACGCGCGAATTGCGCGAGGGCCTGGTGTGCCCGGTCTTGTTGGGGACTGCGGCGCGCACCAACGGCGTTCTGCGGCTGCTGAAGGCGCTGCGCCACGAATCGCCGGGCATTGTCGAAACCGCCAAGCGTCTCGGCGTCAAGCCGGGCAGCGATGCGGTCGCCTATGTGCTCAAGACGCAGAACACCACCCATGGCGGCAAGATGTCGATCGCGCGGGTGCTGGCCGGGCAGGCCGGCGACGGCACGACGCTGCTGGCGGGCGACGACGAGGCCGGCCGCGTCGCCGGCGTCTTCAAGCTGGTCGGCCAGTCGAGCGAGAAGCGCGGCCCCGCCACGGTCGGCGAAACCGTCGCGTTCGCCAAGCTCGACAAGGCCAAGACCGGCGACACGCTGACGGCGGGCAAGCAGGCCCATCCGGCGCTCGCGCAAGTCGAGCCTTATCCGCCGGTGCTCGCCATCGCGATCTCGGCCAAGGAGCGCAAGGACGACGTGAAGCTCGGCCAGGCGCTCCACAAGCTCGCCGAGGAGGACCCCTCGATGACGATCGTGCACAATCCGGAGACCCACGAAGTGGTGCTGTGGGGGCAGGGCGAGATGCACCTGCGCGTCACCACCGAGCGTCTGAGCGACCGCTACGGCGTCGCCATCGAGCGCCGCCAGCCGACGCGTCGGCTATCGCGAGACCATCCGCAAAGGCGTCGTGCAGCGCGGCCGGCACAAGAAGCAGTCCGGCGGTCACGGCCAGTACGGCGATGTCGTGCTCGACATCAAGCCGATGCCGCGCGGCGCCGGCTTCTCCTTCGAGGAGAAGATCACCGGCGGCGTGGTGCCGCGCAACTACATCCCCTCGGTCGAGGAAGGCGATCATCGACGCGCTCAAGCACGGCCCGCTCGGCTTCCCGGTGGTCGACCTCACGGTGGCGCTGATCGACGGCTCCTATCACACCGTCGATTCGTCCGACATGGCGTTCCGCACCGCCGGCCGGCATCGGCATCGCCGAAGCGCTGCCGCAATGCCAGCCGGTGCTGCTGGAGCCGATCCATCTCGTCGAGATCGTCTGCCCTACCGAGGCGACCGCGAAGATCAACGCGCTGATGTCGGGCCGGCGCGGCCAGATCCTCGGCTTCGATACGCGCGACGGCTGGGATGGCTGGGACGTGGTGCGCGCCAAGATGCCGGAGGCCGAGATCGGCGATCTCATCGTCGAGATCCGCTCGGCGACCGCCGGCGCCGGCACCTTCACCTTCAAGTTCGACCATATGGCCGAACTGACCGGCCGCACCGCCGACCAGATCGTCGCCGCGCGCCGCGCGGCGGAGTAGTGTTGCCGTCAGTGGAATAACAATTTCTTGCGGCGTTATCGCCAAATAGCGCCAATAAATTGTCACTTCAGCATCGTAATAGCACGCCGGCGCGCGCGTTAACGGTGCCGTTGCAGCCTTATGAGCGATAACGCGGCTGTCACGGAGTGTACGGCCCGGACTCGCTGCCGGCGTCGCCACGGATCGCCATGCTGCAAGGACTGCGCAGTCTCTTCGAGTCGAAGCCGGCCGAGCCTGAACCGGACAACGGCAAGGTGACGCTCGGCGACGTGCTGCGGCGAAATTGGTTCGAGCTTTGGTATCAGCCCAAGATCGATCTGCGCGCCAAGCGTCTGGTCGGCGCCGAGGGGCTGGTGCGCGCGCGCCGGCCGGACGGCAGCCTGCTCAGTCCCGGCGCGTTCCTGCCCGGCGCCAGCGAAGAGGACATGCTCGCATTGACCGAGCGCGTCATCCTCACGGCGCTGCGCGACTTCGAGGACTGCGCGGCGCAGGGCGCCGTCGCTGAAGCTCTCGGTCAATGTGCCGGTGTCGGCCTTCGTCAAGCTGCCGATCGCGCAGATGCTGCGCGAAGAGCGGCCGGCGCGCACCGAATTGGCCCGGCCTCATCCTCGAAGTCACCGAAGACGAGGCCATGAATGATCTCAAGATCGCCAACGACGTCGCCGACGAACTGCGCGCGCTGCAACTGCTCGCTGGCGCTCGATGATTTCGGCGCCGGCTATTCGTCGCTGGCGCGGCTGCGGCAATTGCCGTTCAGCGAGCTCAAGATCGACCGAAGCTATGTCACCGATTGCCATCTCGACAAGGTGAATGCCGGATTGTGCGAGACCATCGTCGAACTCGCCAAGCGCTTCGAGCTCAAGACCGTGGCCGAAGGCATCGAGACCGTGCACGAAAGCCACAAGCTGCAGGGTATCGGCTGCGACATCGGGCAGGGCTATCTGTTCGCCAAGCCGATGGCGAAGGCAACAGTTCGTCGGCCTGCTCAGCCGGCGCGTGGTCGGCGGACCCAAGCCGCTCGCGAAGCCGCGCTCAGGGCCCGCCAACATGCTGCGCGGCTTGTTCGCCGAGACGTAACGGCAAACGGCACAAATTCCAATTCGTCATCGCCGGGCTTGTCCCGGCGATCTCGCTGAGGAAGGCACGCTGTGTCCATGCATCGGGATGGCCGGGACAAGCCCGGCCATGACGTGGAGTGGCGGAAGTCGCTGCGATTGAATGTCCAGCCGGCGGCTGGCCGCAGCATTCCAGGCGGTTATTTCGCCTACGGTTTCCGAGTTGGTTGCGGGGTGAAGGGATCAAGGACGGCAATACCCGTCGGTTCGAAATCCGAGGCATTGCGAGTTACGACCATGAGGCCGTGCTCGAGGGCGGTGGCGGCGATCTGGAGATCGGCGCCGTCGTGGCCAAGCGCGGCGCTGAGCTGTCCCCAGCGGCGCGCCGATGCCAGGTCGAAAGGCAGAACGCGGTCCCCATAGGCGGCGAGCACCTGGTCAAGCCAGATCGCAAGAGCCGAAGCAAAACCAGCGTTCTTGCGGCGTTGCAACGCGATCCCGCGTTCGATCTCACCGATACTGACGACGCTGACGAAGAGGTCGCCCGTGCGTTGCCGGGCGATCCAGGCCTCGACGTTGGCGTTACGCCGGCGCTTGCCGAGCGCCGAGAGGACGTCGGTGTCGACCAGGAACATCAGAATTCCAGGTCGCGCGGCTTTGTTTTGATGCGCTCAAATTCGACATCGCCTTGCGGCATGGCGAGCAGCATTTCGGCAAAACTCGGCGCCTTCAGGCGTTGCAACTTGCGCAAACGTTCGTACTCGTCGGCCGCAACCACGACCACGGCCGGTTTGCCGTGCTTGGTTACGGTTTGCGGCTTGCGCCGCGCCGCCTCAACGACCTCGCTGAAGCGGTTTTTGGCGTCCTGGACCGACCACGTGGGGCGAGCCATCAGCGTTATCCATTCTAGCTAGAATATCTGGCTAGAATATAGGCCGCTGGTTAGCATCGTCAAGTCGTATTACTCCATTTTGATCTCGTTCGCGGACCGTTGCCGAGGGCATCGAAACGCCGCACGAAAGCCACAAGCTGCAAGGCATCGGCTGCGACATCGGACAAGGCCACGTAAAATCAGCGTTACACTTCGTCATGGCCCGGCTCGTCCCGGCCATCCACGTCTTTGCTTTGCGTCGAAGGGAAGTCGTGGATGCCCGCGACAAGCGCGGGCATGACGAGTACGGACTTATGGTCGATAGTGTATTCCATTCGAGAATAAAACGGAGCCTCCTCCATGCCAGCCTATTGGGTCGCGCGCTCGAAGATCAACGATCCGGCCGCGTACAAGAAATACACCGACCTTGTTCCGGCGATCATCGCCAAGCACGGCGGCAAGGTTCTGGCGCGCGGCGGCCGCTTCCAGATCATGGAGGGGCCGCGACAAGTTCCAACGCTTCGTCGTGATCGAGTTTCCGACGCTTCGAGCAGGGCGTCGCCTGCTTCACCTCGGATGAATACAACAAGGCCGCCGCATTTCGCCGCGACGGCGCCGGCGAGGTCGAAACCATCATGGTCGATGGCGGCGACGCAACGGCGTGATCAGCCCGCCCGGATATCGGCGAACTTGATCACCTTGCCCCACTTGTCGATTTCGTTGGCGATCAAGCTTGCCGAATTCGGCCGGCGACATCGGCATCGGCACGCCGCCGAGTTCGGCCAGGCGCGCCTGCATCTTGGGATCGGCGAGACTCGCCGTGATCGCCTTGTTCGAGCTGTGTCGATGATTTCGGCCGGCGTGTCTTCGGGTGCGCCGATGCCTTGCCAGGCGTAGGCCTCGTAGCCCGGCACGAAATCGGCCACGGGCGGCAGGTCGGGCAGTGTCGGCAAACGCTTTGGCGCTCGTCACCGCCAGCGCGCGCAGTTCGCCGGCACGGACATGCTCGATGCGACAGGATGATCATGTCGAACATCACCTGATCCTGTCCGCCGAGCAGGTCGGTGACGGCCGGCGCGTCGCCGCGATAGGGCACGTGGACGCATGTTGACGCCGGTCATCATCTTGAACAGCTCGCCGGCCAAATGCGGCGTGCTGCCGATGCCGCCCGATGCCATGTTGATCTTGCCCGGATTGGCCTTGGCATAGGCGATGAATTCGGGAACGGTCTTGACCGGGACCGCGGGATTGACCTCCATGATCAGCGGATTGAGGCAGATGCCGGCGATCGGCGCGATGTCGCGGACGATATTGAAATTGACGTTTGGTGTGATCATTGCGCTGATCACGTTCGGATTGGCGATGAAAAGCAGCGTGTAGCCGTCGGCGGGCGCGCGCACCACCGCCTCGGTGGCGAGATTGCCGCCGGCGCCCGGGCGGTTTTCGACGACGATGGGCTGGCCGAGCCGCTCCGACAGCATTTGGCCGGTCAGACGCGCGAGAATGTCGGCCGTGCCGCCCGGAGGAAAGCCGACGATCAGATGGATCGGCCGCGCCGGGTAGGTTTGCGCCCGCGCCACGCGGAAAGCGCCGGCAATGCGGCAGCGCCTGCGGCCAAATGCAGAGACGGCGGCGCGGCAGCTTCATCGGGTTTCCTAAAGAAAAATGCGGCCTTCAAGACGCCGCCGCAAATTACACCGTGCAGCGCGGCGGCGGAAGGCGGAAACCTCAGTACGACGCAGCGACCCGCGACGCAGCGCCGGCGACGCTACGCCGCCACGCGCGGCTCGCCGCCGCCGGGCGGCGGCACCGGCATGCCGTCGGCGGCGTATTCGTTGAGCTTGTTGCGCAGCGTGCGGATCGAGATGCCCAGCACATTGGCCGCATGGGTGCGGTTGCCGAGGCAATGCTTGAGCGTCTCCAGGATGAGGTCGCGCTCGACTTCGGCGACGGTGCGGCCGACCAGCGCGCGCGACACCTGCTCGGCGGCAAAAGCGGCGTGCGCTACGGCCGGGCGCGCTGCGCTGCTGATCGAGCCGGACGCCGTCGGGCGCGAGGATCGCTTCCGGCCCGATCTCGGTCGCCGCTCGCCATCAGCACGGCGCGGTGCATGGTGTTTTCCAGCTCGCGCACGTTGCCCGGCCAGTAGTTGACGGCGAGCGTGCGCCGCGCCTCCGGCGACAGCGGCCGCGCCGGCACGCCGTTTGCCGCCGCGTATTTCTTGACGAAATAATCCGCGAGCTCGACCACGTCGGCCGGCCGCTCGCGCAACGGCGGGATTTTCAAGTTCACGACGTTGAGCCGGAACAGCAGATCTTCGCGGAAGACGCCTTCGCGCACCGCCTCGGCGAGATTGCGGTTGGAGGTCGCGATGATGCGGATATCGATCGGCACCGGCCGCGTGCCGCCGACGCGGTCGATCACCCGCTCCTGGATGGCGCGCAGCAGCTTGGCCTGCAGCCGCACATCCATCTCGGAAATCTCGTCGAGCAGCAGCGTCGAGCCGTTGGCCTCTTCGAATTTGCCGATGCGGCGCGCGACCGCGCCGGTGAACGCGCCCTTCTCGTGGCCGAACAATTCGGATTCGAGGAGCGATTCCGGCACTGCGGCGCAATTCACGCAGATCAGCGGCTTCTTGGCGCGGGTCGAGCGCGAGTGCACGTAGCGCGCCAAAACCTCCTTGCCGGTGCCGGATTCGCCGGTGATCAGCACGGACGCGTCGCTCGCCGCGATTTGCTGCGCGAGCTTGACCACGCGCGCCATGGCGTCGTCGCGGTAGATCAGTTCGCGCCTGTCGTCGGCGACGGCGGCCAGCACGGCGGCGATCAATTCCGGGTCCGGCGGCAGCGGGATGTATTCCTTGGCGCCGGCATGGATGGCGGCGACCGCGGCGCGCGCATCGGTGGCGGTGCCGCAGGCGACGATCGGCGCATGGATGTGCTCGGCCTCGAGCGCCGTGACCAGCTGGCGAATGTCGATGGCGACATCGACCATCAGCAGGTCGGCGCCGCGGCCCGAGCGCAAGCACGGCAAGCGCCTGGGCGCTGTCGGCGGCGTGGGTCACGGTGGCGCCCTTGTCCATCGCGATCTTGGTCGCGGTGGTGAGCTGGCCGTTGAGCGTGCCGACGATCAGAAGCCGCATGGTCTTATTCCTTCTTCGCTCGGCGCGAGCGCATCAAGTTGCGCTCCGCCTTGATGATTTCCGTCATCGTCACGCCGAGCTTCTCCTCGACCAGAACGACTTCGCCGCGGGCGACCAGGCGATTGTTGACGTAGATGTCGATCGCCTCGCCGACCTTGCGGTCGAGTTCGAGCACGGTGCCCGGACCGAGCTTGAGCAGGTTGCCGATCTCCATGCGGGCGCGCCCGAGCACCGCCGAAACCTGCACCGGCACGTCGAACACCGCCTCGAGATCGGCGGCGATGCGCGTTGTCGGTCCTTCCGGCTCCGCCGCGAGCGGCATATCGGGAGGCGCCGCGCCGGCTTCGAGATTGGGCAGCGGAACCTTGCCATCCTCACTCATTGTCGGACCTCCTGAGCTGTTCTTGGCTGCCGGCGAAGCTGCGGCGCGCGCTGATATAGCCCGCGACCGCGCCGCCGATCGCGGCGTCGGCCGCGGCGCGGTCGCGATTGATGCCGCCATCCGCCCATTCGATGCGGCAGTCGCCGAGTGCGATGTCGGGTTCGGCGAGCACGACCAGCCGGCCTTCGAAGCTTTTGGCGCGCATGATCTCGTCGAGCTTGTCCCGCGCCGGGGCGTAGAGTGCGTCGTTGACGCGCACGGCGATGTGCGGCGAGGCGATGAGCTCGCGGAAGCAACTCGCTCGCCAGCGCCGCAATCTCGGCGAACGGTTCGCGCGCGATGAGCGCCGGTGCGAGCTTCCTGGCGACCGCTACGGCGACCTCGACGGCTTCGCATTCGAGGCGCGCCTCGATCGCCTCCAGCGCGTCGGTCGCGGTAGCGAGGTTTTCGCCGATGCGTTCGAGCGCGGCCGCGGTGCGGCGGTCCGACTCGACCTTGGCTTCGGACTGGGCGTCGGCGTAGCCTTTGCGATGGGCCTCGGCAAGCTTCACCGCGTGCTCGGCGAGCGTGATCGTCGGCTCGGCCGGCTTGCGGTCGGCGCCGCCGGCGAAGTCGACGTCGAACAGGAATTTTGTCGGAGCGCTCATGGCTGCGCTCCCGGGTGATAACCCGCTCGCCCCCGCGAAAGCGGGGGCCCAGCAGGCTGTGCTGTGACGCCGCAATTTTCCGCTGGATTCCCGCTTCCGCGGGAATGAGCGGAATGGGATGCGGCAGCGTCCTGCGGTCTGATGAACCTCATCGCCATCTCAATAAATCAGCTCTTCTTCGCCGCGGGTTTTCGAAATGACGATCTCGCCCTTGGCGGCGAGGTCTTTGGCGAGATTGACGAGCAGCCCCTGCGCATCGTCGACTTCGCGCAGACGTACCGGACCCATGGCCTGCATGTCGTCCATCAGCATCTTGGCGGCGCGCGTCGACATGTTGGACAGGAAGAACTGGCGCACCGGCTCCGCGGCGCCCTTGAGCGCGACCCCGAGCTCATCCTTTTCGACGTGGCGCATCAGCGTCTGTGCCGAGGCGGCGTCGAGCTTGGTCAGGTCGTCGAAAGTGAACATCAGGGTCTTGATGCGCTCGGCGCTTTCGCGGTTCTCCTCTTCGAGCGCGGTCAGAAAGCGTGTCTCGGTCTGTCGATCGAAGTTGTTGAAGATTTCGGCCATCACTTCGTGGGCATCGCGCCGGCGCGTCTGCGACAGGTTCGACATGAATTCGGTGCGCAGCGTCTGCTCGACCCGCTCCAAAACCTCTTTCTGCACCGCTTCCATGCGCAGCATGCGGTTCACCACATCGAGCGCCAGCTCCTCGGGCAGGATGGCGAGCACGCGCGCGGCGTGCTCCGGCCCGATTTTCGAGAGCACGACGGCGACGGTCTGCGGATATTCGTTCTTGAGATAATTGGCGAGCACCTCCTCCTGGACGTTGGAGAGCTTCTCCCACATGTTGCGGCCGGCAGGACCGCGGATTTCGTCCATGATGTTGCCGACGCGTTCCGGCGGCAGGTATTGCTGCAGCAGCCGCTCGGTCGCGTCGTAGTTGCCCATCAGGGCGCCCGACGCCGACATGCGCGAGACAAATTCGAGCAGCAGGTTCTCGACCAGTTCGGCTTCGATCGTGCCGATGGTCGACATCACGATCGAAATCTGACGCAATTCGTCGTCGTCGAGCATGCCCCAGACTTTGGAGCCGTGCTGCTCGCCGAGCGCGAGCATCAGCACCGCGACGCGTTCGGGCCCGCTGAGCTGGCGCTTGCCGGTCGGCGCGCTGGAACGTCCGGCCAGGCTTGCCAGCGCGCTGGTGATCTCCCGGCGGGCAACGTCGACATTTTTCTCGGCGGGTGCTGAAGGCATGGCGTCGATCGATCAGGCCGCGGCGCTTTCGTGCAGCCAGCTACGGATGATGGAAACGGTTTCGCTTGGATTCTTGTCGGCGAGTTCGCCGACCTTTTGCACCGATTGAGCGTGGACCTGGCCCTGGATCTGGGCGATGTCGATCATCTTGGATGTCTCGCTCGGTTCGCTCTTGAATACGGGCTTGCTTTCCGTAATGGCGCCGGGCTTGACGTCCGCCGTCAACGCTTCGGCGCCCGGGGCGGCGGCCGTGCCGGGCGGCAGCGCCCGCAAGGCGCCCTCGTCGGGAGCCAGGATGCGCCGCACCAGCGGCCGCACCACCATGAACAGCACGACCAGTCCAAGCAGGCCCATCACCACCATTTCGATGGCGCGCATGATGTCGTCCTTGGTGAACGCGAATGCCGAGAGCCAGCCGGTGGGCTCGGCGATCGGCATCGCCGGCGTCTCGGCGAACCGCAGATTGACGACCTGGACCTGGTCGCCGCGCTTCTGGTCGAAGCCGATCGCCGAGCGCACCAGCGCCGCGATCTGATCGATTTCTTCCTTGCTGCGCGGCTGGTATGTGACCTCGCCCTTGTCGTTCTTGGTGTAATTGCCGTCGACCAGGACGGCGACCGAAATGCGATTGACCCGGCCGCCTTCGATCACCTCGGTCTTGGTGGTCTTTGAAATCTCGTAGTTGACGATCTCCTCCGATTTCCTGCTTTCGTCGCGCGGCGTAGCGGGCGCTTCCGCGGCGCCGGCAGCATTGCCTTGCTGGCGCTGGGTGCCGCCCGGTATTTCATTGCCGACCGTGACCTGGTTGCCCTTGCCGTCGTTTGTCGCCGAGGTTTCCTCCCGCGTCTGGCTGGAACGAACGACGCGGCCTTCGGGATCGTACTTGTCCGATGTCTGGGTGATGCGGTTGAAATCGAAGTCGGCGGCGACCTGGACGCGGGCGTGGCCCGGTCCGACGACCGAGGTGACGATCGCTTCGACCTGCGCACGCAAGCGCTTCTCGAACGCGATCTGCCGTTCGTCGGCGCCGATGTCGTTGCCGTCGTCGGCGGCGCCATCGGCCAGCAATTGGCCGGTTTCGTCGACGATCGAAATACGCTGCGGCTTGAGGCCGCTGACGGCGGTGGCGACCAGGTGGCGGATGGCGCGCACCTGCTGCGGCTCGAGCGTGCCGCGCACCTTGAGCACGATCGATGCGGACGGTTCGACCTTGTCGCGCGAGAACAGCGGGCGGTCGGGCATAACGAGGTGCACGCGCGCAGCCTGGACGCGATCGATCGCCCGGATGGTGCGGGACAGCTCGCCTTCGAGCGCGCGCACATTATTGATGTTCTGGACGAAGCTCGTCGTGCCGAGCGCGTCGGACTTGTCGAAAATCTCGTAGCCGACACCGCCGCCCTTGGGCAGGCCGTTCTCGGCGAGCGACATGCGCAGCCGCGCGACGCGATCTTTCGGCACCATGATGATGTTGCCGTCGTTGCGCAGCTCGTAGGTGACGCCCTCGCGATCGAGCTCCTTCACGATCGCGGCGGAATCCTCAAACGACAGGTCGGTGAAGAGCGGCGTCATCTGCGGCGTCGTGACCCGCATGATCAGAAAGGCGAAGAAGCCGACCAGCGCGATGGTGACGGCGCCCATCGCGGCGAGGCGCGCGGCACCGAGCGTCTTGACGAACTCCACCAGACCTTGCACCGAGCCCTACCCCCGCCAAGCGACGTCGTGCGTCCACTCGGCAAGATTTGCCCGGTTTATGGTTAGCGTCCGGTTAATAAAGTTCACGACTGCACACAAAGTGTCCGCGAACCCGCGAAAGCGGGACCCAGCTCTTTGCGTCAGTCGCCGGATTCAAAGCTTCGCGGCAAAGCGCGGCGCCTATCCGATCGTCCACTGAAAAAACGAAAACGCCGGTCGTCGGCACCGGCGTTGGCAAATCGGTAACGTTGATTAAGCGCGCGTTACTGACGGTATTGCTGGATGCGCGTCGTGCGCAGGCCGGCGAGGCCGTGCTGATCGATCGAGTACTGCCAGGACAGGAATTCTTCGACCGTCAGCGTATAGCGGCTGCAGGCTTCTTCGAGCGACAGCAGCCCGCCGCGGACTGCCGCCACGACTTCCGCCTTGCGGCGAATGACCCAACGTTTCGTCCCCGGCGCGGGCAAATCCGCGATCGTAAGGGGAGAACCGTCCGGCCCGATGACATACTTGACCCTCGGGCGATGGGGTTCAGTCATAGCAACTCTCACGCACTCGACACCACTTGACTTGTCGACATTACGCATGGCGGCTTAAAATTTACCTAAGCGGCGCGCGCAATTGGCACAATTCCGGGGCCAAGGTGTGGGGCGGCGGCGAGGCGCCGCCAGCGCCGGCAATCAGCGGCATGGCGGCGCCAACCGGTTCCGGCGATTAGGCAATCATCCCTACAGGAGCTGGCTGAGACTGCTGAGACTGCTGTTAAGATTGCCGATGCTGGTGTTGAGGCTGCTGAGCGCGCCGGCACTATTGCTGTTGATCGATTGGATCGCGCTGATCGGGTAACTCTGGCCGTCCCGACCGTGAGCTGCGGCGGGTTCTGGCTGAGATTGATGCCGCTGACGGTGCCCTGCACCTGCGTGGAGACGGTGACCGGCTGGCCGTTGGCGCCGGTCGCGCTGATCGACAAGGTGTACTGCCCGGCCGGGTAGGTGACGCCGTTGTAGCCTTGGCCGTTCCAGGTATAAGTTTGGGTGCCGGCATTGAGCGACATGCTGCCGGTATAGACGGTCTGCCCGGTCGAGTTGGTGATCGTGATATTGGCCGTCGCCGGCGATGGCGAGTTCAGCGACCAGGTGGCCGGCGCGTTGGCCGCAAGCGCCGCGGTCTGGCCGCTGACGGTGACGCTGCTGCCGAGGAATTGCATCGCCGAGGTCGCCTCGGAGGTCTGCTGCAATGAGATCAGCGTTTGCAGGTTGGTGTTCATGTTGACCTGCTGCTCGACCGAGGCGAACTCGACGAGTTGCTGGGTGAACTGATTGGTGTCGAGCGGGTCGAGCGGATCCTGGTTCTGCAGTTGCGTGGTCAGCAGCTGCAGGAAGGTATCGAAATTGCCGGCAAGTCTGCGCCGATCCGGCCGTGCCGGCCGCCTGAGCCGTGCCCGACGTCGCGTTGCTTGTTGCCTGCGTGGCGATCGAAGAAGCGGTTGTGGTCGTCGTCATGATCCGTCCTCACACGATGTGCTGTTCACACCCGGATGTCGATGCCGCTGCCGCGACCGACGCGGGAGTAGATCTGCGTGGTGTCGATCGGCGGCAGGTCGGCGTCCGGAATGACGAGTTGCGGGGTGCTTTGCTGCGCGCCGCCGTTGTTGTTCTGGCCGGTGAACGATTGATCGCGCAGCGTGAATTGCAGGCCGTTGTCGGCGGTCTTCAATCCGGCTTGTTCGAGCGCGCGTTCGAGCTGCGGCTGCTGGCTCTGCAGCAATTGCAGCGTGTCGGCGCGGTCGACGGTGACATGCGACGTCACCAGCGCCGTCGCGGCCGACATCGAGGCGGACGTCGATGCGGCCGAGTTCCGGCGGATCGAGCCTGATATCGAATTGATTGGAGCCGGCCTGGGCGCGCGAAGCGATCGCAACGGCCAGTCCGGCGACCGGAACGGTGGCGGCTGCGGCGGTCCCGGACGCCGCGGCGACCGTGGTTCCAGTCGCGGCGTTCGCCGCCGCGACGCCGAAACTCGGCACGCCGTTGGCGTCCGTCTTCGCAGTGCCGTCCGATATGGCTGCGGCATCGGTCGCCGACGCCGCGGTGAGCGCGTCGGTTCGCGCTGTTGCGCGAGAAGCGTCCGGCGGCGCGCTGGCGCCGGCTTGAGCCGAAGTGTTAGCCGGCTGCGCTTGCGCGGATGTCGGCGCGGGCGGTGCCCCGCTATCGCTCGGCGCTGGCGCGCTGGCGCTGCTACCGGGCGATGCGGTGTTGGCGTTGGTCGCCGCATCCGCTTTGGCGGTTGGGGACGCCGGCTTTGCCTGGTCAGTGTTCGCCGCGTCCGGTGTGCTCGCAGGATCGCCACCGCTGTCGGGTGGCAGGGTGACTTTGGGGCGAGGCTTCGTCGCGTCGCCGATCGCGGTCCCTGAGGCCGCCACACTAGTCGGCGGCGGGGTATTGACGGTCGCATTGAGGACAATGGCCGCCGCGACCGGCTGCGCTGGGTTGGCCGCGGACTGCGTTTGGCCCGTGCCGGGCGTCGCGGCAGCGCTATCCGCCGCTTTACCCTTTTCGTCGTCCTTGTCGGCGTCGGCGCCATCCGCAGGGGATTTTGCCGGCGTGCCCTCTGGCGCGGCGTTGGCATTGAGAGCATTCGCCGCTGCTGCCGCCGCGCTCGCACTGTCGTCACCGGTCGTGTCGGGCGCGGACGCGGCACTATTGGGGCTGCTTGCAGGATTCGATGTGGCGTTCCCAGGATTCGGTGGGTTCGAAACTGGCTTCGCGCCACTCGTCGTGGCCGAACCCGCGCGCGAGGTCTGGCTCGTGCTCACGCCCTTGTTCGCGGTCGGATCGCTGCTGTTCGTCGAACGGCTGGATCCTGTCTTTCCAGGGGTCGCATTCTGCGGCGCCCCAGTCTGGCGCGGAGCTTGCGGTGGATTGGGGGGCGGATTCGCTGCAGGTGACGTGGCGGTCCTGGCGTCAAGCAAGTCTGCGAACGGCGGTGATGTGTTGTCTTGGCTGGCCATGGCCGCCTGCTGTTGCTGCTGCCGCTGCGATGCCGCCAGCGCGATCCCCGCCGCGGCGTCTGACGCTACACTGGGTGTACTCGGCACGACGAACTCCCGGAAAAGGGCACAAGGCCGATGTTTGCTTGCAACCCGCGGGCCAACGGCGTCCTCTTTGAAAGATCTATGAATTCAATAAGTTAGTGATATTGAGGGGAAGCGTGGCACGGCAGTCCTTGCGCGGGCCCGGCAAATTTTGCGGGGGTTCATGCCGACACGGCGTCGCGACGGGATGCTGCGACCATGGCGAAGCGGGAGAGCGGCGCCTATACTATGGGTATGCTGAACAGTCTCGATATCGAAGGGCGCTGCTTGCGACACGCGCGTTGTCGTCGCCATGTCGGGGGGCGTCGATTCCTCCGTCACCGCGGCGCTGCTGGCCGATGCCGGCTACGATGTCGTCGGCATCACTCTGCAGCTCTACGATCATGGCGCGGCGACCCACCGCAAAGGCGCCTGCTGCGCCGGCCGCGACATCCATGACGCGCGGGCGGTCGCCGAACGCCTCGGCATTCCGCATTACGTGCTCGACTACGAGAGCCGCTTCAAGGCAGCGGTGATCGACCGCTTTGCCGAGAGCTATGTTGCGGGCGAAACCCCGGTGCCGTGCGTGGAATGCAATCAGTCGATCAAGTTCCGCGACCTCCTCGAAACCGCCCGCGAGCTCGGCGCCAAGGTTTTGGCGACGGGGCATTACGTCGCCTCGCGCGCCTTGCCGACCGGCGGCCGCGCGCTTTACCGCGCCCGCGAGGCCGAGCGCGATCAAAGCTACTTCCTGTTCGCGACAACGAACGCGCAGCTTGATCTGTTGCGGTTTCCGCTCGGCGATCGAACCAAGGCGGAAACGCGAGAGCTTGCGCGCCGCTTCGGTCTCAGCGTCGCCGACAAGCAGGACAGCCAGGACATCTGCTTCGTGCCGACCGGACATTATGCCGAAGTCATCGAGCGGCTGCGGCCGGGCGCCGCCGGGCCCGGCGAGATCGTCGATCTCGACGGCCGCGTGCTCGGCCTCACGACGGCATCATCCACTTCACCGTCGGCCAGCGGCGCGGGCTTGGCATTGCCGCCGGCACCCCGCTTTATGTCGTGCGGCTCGACGCCGCGTCGCGCCGCGTCGTGGTCGGCCCGCGCGAGGCGTTGCGCACCAGCCGTATCCTGCTGCGCGAGGTCAATTGGCTTGGCGACGGCACGATCGACGAGCGCTGGAGAGCCGTCCCGAGGTTTTTGTAAAGTCCGCTCGACGCGGCCGCCGCAGCCGGCGTGGCTGCGCGCCGGCGCCGGCGGCATCGAGGTCGAATTGATCGCGAGCGAAGACGGCGTATCGCCCGGTCAGGCCTGTGCCTTCTACGATGCGGCCGAAGGCCAGGCGAGGGTACTCGGCGGCGGCGTCATCGCCAGCACCGTTGCGGCCGCGCGGTGAGAAAAGTGGCCGGCGCCGCTATGGCGGCGGCGCGCTGATCGCACGGTTACCCGACGGCATCGCCCGGTTTGCCGTCTTCGAACACCGACTGAACCGGCGGCGGTCCGGAAAAGCCCAGTTCGCTCCAGCGCGACGACCACCTGCTCGTAAATCGTCCTTCGACAGCTTGGTGCGCTTGGAAAACGTCTTGATGTAGCGGTAGTCCATGCAGGCGTTGATCAGCGCCTTCGATCCCCACGGCCGGATTTCCGGCGGATTGAGGCTCGGATCGAGGAACGTGCTCCAGGTCTCGCGCAAAATGTCGATCGACTGCGCCGGCCGCGAGCGCGTCGCCATCGCCCACAGCACCTGATGGACGTTGGTCGGATCGACGTCGTCATCGACGACGATGACGTATTTGCCGAAATAGGCGCCGCCGGTGCATTGCGCGGCGAGCGCCATGACCTGCGGCGCGTGCCCGGCATACATCTGCTTGATCGAAACGACGGTGATGCCCCAGCCGGCCGCTTCCGGGATCGACCAGACGCCCTGGATGCCGGGCACGCCGAGCTTTTGCAGATCGGCCCAGATCGCCGCCGAGCGCAGCGCCGCCCAGAACAGGCCGGCCTCGTTGGCGGGACCGTCCGCCATCAGCGCGCAGGTCAGCGTCGGATTGTTGCGGAAGCGCACGCTTCTCGACCCGCATGAACGGCGTGGCGCCGCTCGGCCGGCCGTAATAGCCGGTGAATTCGCCGAACGGCCCTTCGGCGAAGGTCTCGTCCGGATAGACGAAGCCTTCGAGAATGATTTCGGCGCGGGCCGGCAGCGGCAGGCCGGTGATATCGCTCCTGAACAGCTCGATCGGCGCGCCGTTGATGCCGCCGTAATATTCGTATTCGCTTTCGGTCTTGGGAAAGCTCGTCGCCGCGACCAGAAACAGCAGCGGATCGATGCCGTAGGCGGCGGCGATCGGCATCGGCTTGCCCATCTTCCACCATTTCTCGCGGTCGAGCGTGGCGTCCTTGCCGGGCGACGTATAGACGCCGATCTCGCGCGGCCCTTTGATCATCATGCGGTAGGTGCCGACGTTGATGCGGCCGGTCTCCGGGCATTGCGTCACCACGGCGTCGCCGGTGCCGAGATAAAGTCCGCCGTCGAGCGGCCACATGCGCTGCGCCGGAAATTGCCGGATGTCGATCTCGTCGCCGGTCGACGATGTTCTGATTGCAGATCGCCGCCGCCGCCGGCACCTCCTTCGGCTTCATGGTGCGGCCCATCTTGCGCTGCAGCGCCTGCACCGCCTTGAGCGGATGATCGACCGGCGGCTCGCCGATCATCAGGCAGAAGCGCGACAGATTGCAGCCGATCATGTTGTAGAGCGCGCGATGGCCGGGATGGCCCTTGATGTTCTCGAACAGCAGCGCGGGGCTTTTCTCGCTGCCGACCAGATAGGTGATGGTCGCGGCTTCGAGATCGGGATCGACCTCGGCGCTGATGCGCTTGAGCTCGCCCATCGCCTCGACCTTCGCCAGCCATTCGTCGAGGTCGCTGCTGTTGAGGATGACTTCTGATCCGTGCCGCGCCAGGCGAGTCCGATGCGGTGCCGGTGCCGACCGTCGGATCGACGCTCACGCTCATGTCCATGGCCATTTCCAGATACCTCAATGGCTGTGTTGATGTCGCGTTGTTATATTCCGTCATCCTGAGGTGCGCGCAAAGCGCGCCTCGAAGGACGACGGCCCGAGTGCTGTGGCCGCATCCTTCGAGGCCCGCGCTACGCGCGGGCACCTCAGGATGACGGACCGGAGCAGCGCTCGACTATACTCTATGCCGCATTGAGCTTGTGCGCGCCCTCGAACGCGGGGGCGACCTCGGCCATGAAGCGCGCCATTTCGTCCTTGACCTGCGCGTGCGGCTTCAAGCCGACATTGAAATACAGGATGACCTCGTCGAAGCCGGCCGCCTCGACCTTCTTCAAGGTGTTGATGATGCCGGCGGCCGAGCCGATCAGCACCGAATTCTCGGTGAGGTCCTCGGGCCTGACGTTGTGCAGCCGTTCGACCATGTCGACGAAGTAGCGATAGCTCGGCGGCGCGGTCTTGGGGTCGCCCGGCAACGCCGGAATGACGCATTCCTTGTAGTAGCGGATCTGCCGCGCGCGCTGGGCGTCTTCCTGCGCCTTGTTGTCGGCGAAGTGGGCGAAGTAGCTGCACATCAGACGTTGCGGTTTGGTGCCGTGCTTGGCGCAGGTCTCGTGATAGAGGTCGGCGACCTGCTTGAGGCCGCCATAGCTCATGGCGGCGGCAAACGGCGCCACGATCAGTCCGCAACCCAGTCGTGCGGCGAGCTCGATCGAGGGCTTGGAGAACGAGCCCACATAGGTCGGGATCGGGCGCTGCACCGGCTTCGGCGTGATCCGCACATCGTCGAACGAATAGCACTTGCCGTGATGGGACATCCGGCCGTCCGCAGCCCAGAGTTGGCGCACCACTTCGAGCCCTTCCTCGAAAATTCCCTGGTTCTCCGTCGAACGACACATGGAACGGCAAATATTCGCGCCGGTCGTAGCCGCGCCCGGCGGCGAAATCGACACGGCCGCCGGAGAGCAGATCGAGCGTCGCCCATTGCTCGGCGACGCGGATCGGGATGGTGCAGCGGCAGCACGGTGACCGCGGGGGCGAGCCGGATCCGCTTTGTGATCGCCGCAATGTAAGCCAGCACAAGGTCCGGGCAGGACAGCACGCCAAGCGAATTGAAATGGTGCTCGCCGATCCATGCCGAATGCATGCCGAGCTTGTCCGCGTAGAGCGCCTCGGCGGTGATGTCGGCGACGAACTGGTTCGCCGAGCGCGTATTGTCGTCGTAGTGATTGTCGCTCAGTGTGAAATAACCGAAATCCATTTTCCTCTCCCTGATGCGCGGCGTTAGCCGCCGGTTCTTTTCCCTGCCGCGCGCGGGAGACCGTTTCCACCATAATAGTTGATAATGCATCTGTTGTAAATGCAATGAAATCCTGAAAGATTGGGGGTTGACGGCAGATGATTGCGGAGGAGACGACTTTGACCGATGCGGCGCGTTCAATGAGACGGGGGCATCCCGGCCTCATCGGCATGTCGGTGACAGATTCGCTGAAGATCGATCTTGCCGATTATCTGCCTTACCTGGTCAATCGGGTCGGCACGATCATTGCCGATCAATTCGGCGCGGAGGCGCTGGCGCCATATCGGCTGAGCATCGCGATGTGGCGCGTCATGGCGGTGTTGGCGAGCAATGGCGGCCAACGCCAGATCGACTTGGCCGATTTGACCAGCATCGACGCGTCGACATTGTCGCGGCTGGTGACGCGCCTGGTGCGCATCGGCCTCGCGACGCGCACGCGCTCCGCGAGCAGCAACCGTGAAGTCGTCGTGAAGCTGACGCCAGAAGGCCGTGCGATCGTCGTGCGTCTCATTCCAATCGCGCGCCAGTACGAAACGGTGGCCGCCGCCGGTCTGTCGTCCAAGGAACTCGCGATGCTGAAACGCTGTCTGCGACGGGTTTATGACAATATGAAAAGCCGGCCGGTGCCGGACGACAGGTCGCGGTCGCCGGAACGGCGCAACGATCTTGGCGCTCCTGCTGCGGCTGTCGCGAAGCGGCCGCTGAAGCATCATCGGCCTTTGGTTTCGGGTTGAACGCCGGCGCCGCCAACCCGCACCGAAAGATGAGCGACGGATAAATCGGACCGCAACTGGACCCATGTGACGGGCCTCGGCTATGCTTCGCGCGACGGCGCGGCAAAAAGCTTGAGTAACAGGCGACGCGATGGGGGCTGAGCTCGACAGGGACGCGGTTGCCAAAGCCTATGGGCGTTGGGCGCCGGTCTACGATCTGGTCTTTGGCTTGGTTTTCGACCGCGGACGCAAGGCGTCGATCGCGGCGGTCGAGCGCATCGGCGGGCGTGTTCTCGAAGTCGGAGTCGGCACCGGCCTGTCGCTGCCGGAATACAGGTGGACCACCCGTTTGATCGGTGTCGACATCTCGGCGCCGATGCTGCGGCGAGCCAAAGACCGCGTCTACGAGCACCGGCTCACCAATGTCGACGGGCTTGCGGTGATGGACGCGCAGCGTCTCGGTTTTCAGGATGCGGCCTTCGACGTGGTGGTCGCCCAATACGTCATCACCGCCGTGCCTGATCCGGAAGCGACGCTTGACGAATTCGTGCGCGTGACCAGGCCGGGCGGCGAGATCATTCTGTTCAACCATCTGGGCGCGGACGAAGGCTTGCGCTCGACCTTCGAACGCTTTTTGGCACTGATTGCCAACCGGCTCGGCTGGCATCCCGAGTTTCGTTGGGAACGGATTGCACGGTGGGCGGAGCAGCATGGCGGTGTGCGCCTGGTCGAGCGGCGCCCCGTGACGCCGCTCGGGCATTTTTGGCTGATCCGATTTGGCAAGCACGGCGGCATCGCGGACGATAATGGTCCGGCGCCACGCACGGCGCCGTGATGGCGACGGCGGCGGCGTGGCGCTGGGTAGAACGCGGGAGCAGGCATGACCAAAGCTCTGGAAAAGACCTACGACGGCATCATCATCGGCGCCGGCCATCACGGCCTCGTGCTGGGCAGCTATCTTGCCAAAGCCGGGATGAGCGTTCTCGTCGTCGATCGCCGGCTGGAGTACGGCGGCGGTCTGACGACCAAAGAAGCCACGGCGCCCGGATTCTATCACAACCTGCATTCGATCAATCATTTCCACATTTCCGAGACGCCGTGGTTCAAGGACCTCGGGCTTGACGATCGCGTCACCTACATCACGCCGCGTTACGAGTTCGGCCAGGCCCATCGCGACGGCACCGCGCTGGTGTTCGGGCGCGACCGGGAAGAGACCATCGCCAATGTGGCGCGGTTCTCAAAGCGCGACGCGGATACCTTTCGCGACTGGAACCGGCGTGCCGAAGAGATCACGGCGCGCATCCTCATTCCCGAACGCTATGCCGAGCCGTTGCCGCAGGCCGAACGCGAAGCGTTGCTGGCGAAAACCGCGGTCGGACGCGATTTCCTCGCGATCAGCCGCCGCCAGCCGCTCGATGTCGTCCAGGAGCTGTTCGAAAACGAACATGTGAAACTGCTGTTTCTGTTCAAGGTCTCGCTGTTCGGCACCTGGCTCACCGACACGCTGTCGAAGACCAGCCCGATGGGCTCGGTCATCCGCGCCTTCGATCTGGAGACCGGCTATCAGCTTTGCCAAGGCGGATCGTTCAATCTGGCGCGCGGGCTGATGGAGACGTTCATCGCCGCGGGCGGCGCGTTCCAGCCGCAGGTGGCGATCGAGCGCATCCTGATCGAGAACGGCCGCGCCTCCGGGATCGCGCTGGCGGACGGCCGCACCGTGCGGGCGCGCCAGTTCGTCGCCAGCACTATCGACGTGCACCAGACGTTCGAGAGCATGATCGGGCGCGCGCAGTTGCCGGCGGCTTTCGTCGAAAAGCTCGATCGCTTCCAGTACACGGGCTGGACGCTGTTCGGCCTGCACCTCGCGCTGCATGAAGCCCCGCAATTCGCCGCCGCGGCGTTCGATCCGAACATCAACCGCACGCTGAAGTGGAGCGTCGGCGCCGAGACGATGGCGGACCTGTCGTCCGCGTTCGAGGACGTCAAGGCCAATCGGCCGCCGCGCATCATCCAGTTCGGCTCGGGTCCGCTCAGCGTGATCGATCCGACCCAGGCGCCGCCGGGAAAGCACACGACCTATTGCTGGCACGTGATGCCGCTCGAACCGGATCTGGGCGGACAGGATTCGAGGATTTCAAGCGCGAGTTTGCCGAAAAGATCATCGAGACCTTCGCGCGCTACTGCCCCAACATGACGCGCCGCAACATCATCGGCCAGTACGTCTACACCGCCAGGGAATACACCCGCGAGCTGATCAACATGCGCCACGGCGACATCTTCATGGGCGCGTTCAACGCCGAGCAGGTGATGTACAACCACTTCGGCTATCGCACGCCCGTTCCCAATCTCTACATGGCGGGTTCCGCCGCCCATCCGGGCGGCGCCATCTCGGGCGGCGCCGGCTATATCTGCCGCCGGCCTCATCGCGCGCGACTGCGGCGCCAAGATTTGGTGGACGCCCGCAAACGCAGCCGATGCGCTCGGCGCCCTCGCGGCGGCGGCCTGATGGCGCCCGGCACGTTGCGGGACCGGGCTCATGGTCTATTCGGCTGACGGCATTTCGAAATTTTGGGCCGCGCAGTAGCGAGTTGAACGGGTCGATATTCCGTTGTACCTACTGGCCCGGATCGACCGTGGCACCCACATCAGGGCGAGCGGTCGTTCCGCCTCAGATGCTCGGCAGAAGCCCGGAAATCCGGCCGCTTGTCCAAGCTTCTGACTGCGTTCGGCGGCGGGGTAGCTCAGTTGGTTAGAGCAGCGGAATCATAATCCGGAGGTCGGCGGTTCAAATCCGCCCCCCGCTACCACCGCTCACAAGTATTTGCCCAAATATGAAATGCGGTGTGGCAGCGATTTGGCACCGAAACGCGCTTACTCTGTCCCACGCCGGCCGCCTAGACCGTGGCTCAAAGTAAAGAGCGTGGTATGATGTTCGGCATGACAGCGAAAATTCTCAAGGACGTTTTGGAGCGCGTGGAAATGTGGCCCGAGGAGGCCCAGGCGGAGCTTGCCGAGATCGCGCTCGAAATCGATGCCGGGCTTGCGGGTGGCATGTATCACGCGGCACCCGAGGAGTTGGACGGTATCGACCGCGGGCTCGAGGCGGCGCGTGAAGGGCGGTTTGCGACAGACAAGGCAGTTGAAGCGGTTTTTGCAAAACACCGCCGCTCATGAAAGTCGTCTATACGGACGAAGCCCTCAACAACCTCGACGGAATTCTCGCGTTCATTGCAAACAACTATCCGACCATAGCCGCTGCGTTTGAAAAGCGGCTTCGCACGGTGGTCGCGCGCATTGGTGCGTGGCCGGAGAGTGCGGAACAGGTTGCGGAGCGGCCGGGCGTGCGCGTCGTGCCGCTCATTCGATACCCGTATAAAATCTTTTATCGGATCACGAGCGAAGCCGTGGAGATACTTTACATCCACCACACGGCGCGACAGGCTCCGTGGGAAGGGGAGCGATAAGCCTCCCTTTTTGGTCATAAAAGTTGCAACACAGGCGCGGTGATCAGAACATCTGGTCGAAGAACGACGACGCCACCTGCCTGGCGAGCTGGGTGTAAGCGCCGCCAAACATCAGGAAATCAATGGCCGCGAGGGCGGCCAACGCGACAGCCGCGGTTCGGATCATGGGTGCGCCAACATCGGTATCGTGACACGACATTACGCTTGCGGGAATTGTCGGATCGCCGCGTTGAGAAACCATGAGGCGCATTCCTAAAATGCTAATGAGCTGCGGCTTGGTGCACGATCAAGCGGTTTGGCGCTTAAGGACGAAGAAAGCCAATCACCTCATGGGCCACCGCGTCGGGCTGCTCGAGGTGCGGCAGGTGGCCTGCGGTGTCGATTATGGCGGTGCGTGAATGGGCGATCCGCCGGCCGAACTCTGCCGCATAGGCCGGTGCGATCACGCCGTCGGCTTTGCCCCAGATGATCAGGGTCGGCATCGTGATGCGGTGGATGTGTTTTTTCAAACCCTTGTCGGGAATCGGCCAGACGAACTTTCCGGTGCAGGCCTGCGACCAGATGAAGCCGACCTGGGCATCGATCCGGGCGGCGTCCTCTGTCGGCAGGCTGAAAAATTGCTCCGCGACTTCGCCGGCGGGCTCGACGAACAGCGCTTGGCGCAGTTCGGCGTTCGACATGATCATCCAGTTTTTGACCGGCAGATCGTCGCGCCACAGACCGACCGGATCGATTAGCACCAGGCGGCTGATGCGCTCCGGCATGGCGGCGGCGATCTCGCAGGCGAGCATGCCGCCAAACGAATGGCCGGCGAGAACAAAGCTCTTGAGCGCGAGCCGGTCGAACAGTTCGCCGTAATACACGATCAGATCGAACCAGTTGTCGAGCTGATGCACGGCGTCGGGATCGCCATCGCTGGTGCCGGGATGCTTCGGCGCATAGACCGTGTGGCTCTCGGCGATCTTGCCGAGAAAATCGCGGTCGCCGCGCAGGCCCCAGGGGCCGTGCAGGAAAACCAGCGGCGGTCCGCTGCCGAGGATCAGCACCTCGGTCTCGATCTTGTCCTGCCACGTCTTGATCTTGCGCATCGGTGTCGCCGCCGTGGTGATATTCAAACTCAGGATGCGGCAGCCGCGGCGGCAACGGGACGCTTTTTCCGCAGACGCTCGGGCCACCAGCGGTCTTCCCACTCGTCGTCCCAGAGGTCCTGCACGTGCGGCAGCACTTCGCGGCAGAACAGCTCGATGTTCTTCTTGCACAGTTCGTGCGGCATCGAGCCGAAATGCAGCAGCGCGAGCAGGTGGCCGACGCGCAGCCGCTTCACCGCCTCGATCAGTTGATCGCGCACCGTCGCCGGGCTGCCGGTGATCAGGTAACCGCGTTCGACGAAGTCCTTGTATTTCAGCTCGCGATTATCGCCGCGCTGGCGCAACGGCGACTTCATCGCATGCACCAGGCTGGCGTGATCCTGATAGCCGGGGATCGCCTGGTAATGCGGTGGGTTGGTCAGCAGATTGTGGAAGAAATATTCGACATGCGGCGCGTATTCCTGCGCCGCCGCGTCGGTTTCGGAGACCGCGATCATTTGCAGGAAGCCGAGCCGATACGGATTTGCATCGCGACCGCGTTTCACCGCCGTTTCCCAGAAATAGTCGCCGAGCGTGTAGGCGTTCTCGGGCGCCGTGATAGCTGAGGTGACAAAAACCGTCGTCGCGATCGATCACGAACTCGACCGTCGTGGCGCTGCCGGAGCCGGGAATCCAGATCGGCGGATGCGGCTGCTGGATCGGCCGCGGCCACAGGTTGACCATCGGCAGCTGATAATGCTTGCCGTTCCAGGCAAACACCTCCTTCGCCTGCCAGGCTTTCAACACCAGCTCCAGCGCTTCGCGGTAGCGCTCGCGCTGCTCGACCGGCACGACGCCGTTGGAGATCGTGGCATCGGTCGGCAAGCCGGTCGGGAAGCCGGCGACCAGCCGGCCGCCGCTGATGCAGTCGAGCATGGCGTATTCTTCGGCGATGCGCGTCGGCGGGCTGGTCGACGGCAAGCGTCGAGCCGAGCTGGATGATCGCCACGTCCTGGCCGTTGGTCGCCCGCGCCAGTACCGATCCCATCAGGCTCGGGTTGGCCATGAAGCCATAGACGTTTTGATGGTGCTGGTTGGTGCAGACGCCATTGATGCCGAGGCGCGCCGCGTGGATGAATTCATCCAGCGTCCAGTTGTAATATTGGCCGACCTTCTGCGGATCGGCGACGTCGAACCAGACCGGATCGATATAGGCCGACTTGTAACGCTTGGCGAAATCCGCCGGCAGGTCGCGATACGGCATCAGGTGGAACATGCAGACTTTCACGGCAGCTCTCTCCACCTCGTCATGCCTGCGCATAGCCGTTCGAAGAACGGCGTCGCTTCGCTCGTCTATGTCGCGGGCATCCACGTCTGAATTCGCGCCGACGTCAGGCGTGGATGGCCGGAACAAGTCCGGCCATGATGACATGGAGTGACGCTCGATCATGCTCGCCCGTTTCGTAATGCTCTCGTTCGATTGTGGGCGAATTACCCCACGGTCCGCAACAGCCGGCTCTGTCGGCCCGTGCCGCGGTCCGCGCATGATGGATCGGCGCAATTAGTCCTTGACCACACAGTCCCGCCAAATCTCCGGCTTGAACGCGAGACCGTGGCCCGGCCGTTCCGGCGCGGTGATCATGCCGTTCACGACCGGCACGGGATCGACCCACAGATCGTCCGACAGGCCCATGTCCTCGATCCAAAGCCCGTTCGGGATCGCGGCGAGAAGCTGGACGTTCAATTCGGGAAACAGGTGCGGCGCGATCGTCATGCCCCAGGTATCGGCGACGACCGCGATCTTGCGCAGATCGGTCAGGCCGCCGCGCATCGGATCGGGCTGCAGGATGGGCAGGCGCGGATTTTCGAAGAACGGCTTGAGATCGAAGCGCGTGAAATGGGTTTCGCCGCCGACGATGCGCAGGTCGAGCGCTTGCGCGATGCGCAGATAGCCGGCGAAATCGTCCGGCACGACCGGCTCCTCCAGCCAGTACACATCATAGTCCTGGAATTTGCGGCCCATCTGGATGGCGACGTCGGCGGTCCAGCCCATGTTGACGTCGATCATGATGGCGATGTCCGGCCCGAGCGCCTCGCGCATGCGTTTGACGTTGTCGAGATCGGTGGCGAGGTCTGCGGTGTGCGCCACCTGCATCTTGATCGCCTTGTAGCCGCGCTCCTTGTAGTGCAGCGCCTTGGCGATCATGCCGTCGCCGCCGCGAGCCGCGAAAGCAGCCGCGAGCCATAAGCCGGCAATTGCGCGCGAAAATGGCCCCACAGCCGATGCAGCGGCAGCTTGGCGTGCTTGCCGAGCGCGTCCCACAGCGCAATGTCGAGGAGCGACATCGCCATGGTGGTGATGCCGCCGCGGCCGTAGGTGACGCTCGATCGCCACAGGTCCTGCCAGATCGCCTCGACCGCGCTGGCGTCCTTGCCGATGACGCGCGGGATCACCGTCTCCTCCAGGCATGCCGTGATCGTTCGCATGGTGGGCCGGAACAGCAGCAGATAGCCCATGCCGACGATGCCACCGCTGGTCTCGACCTCCAGCACCAGGAATTGCGCGCATCGCCGAACGCGTGGCCCTTGAGCCACGGCGTCTGCGGCCACGGCACGCGCAACATCGTGGTGCGGATGGCCTTGATGGTCATGTCGGTCATGTCGAGCCCAGCTCTTCCTTCGGCGTCTACGCCTTTAGTATTGCGTCAAATTTTCGCAGGCAATGCTATCTTTATTTGGCTTCGGCCCAAGGCGGGACTTTGGCCAACCTTGTAGGCTCTAGATTGATGGGCGTGTAGACGACCTGCCAATGCAGCGGTTATACCGCCCTGGCCGAGATGAAATTAACATTGGGAGGTGAACGTGAGCAAAGGGAAGACAACTTTTACCAAACCACTGTCGCGGCGCGGTCTGTTGCGGCAATGCCGTTGCGACCGGCGCGGGTCTTGGCGCGGTTTCGCTCGGCGCGCCGCGTTCGATGAGCTTCGTGCAAGTCCTGCGCGCCGAGGATCATCCGCCGATCGGCACCTGGCCGGACGGTTCGTCCGGCTCGTCCGTCACCATCGGCATCACCGTGCCGCGCACCGGCACCTATGCGCTGCAGGGCGAAGACGAGCTCAAAGGCATGCAGCTCGCGGTCGAGCACATCAACGAGGGCAATGCGCTGATCAAGAAGATTTCGCCGAAGACCACCAAAGGCGTGCTCGGCAAGGAAGTGAAATACGTCGTCGCCGATTCCGAGGCCAAGCCGAACACCGCGGTGCAGGAGCAGTCGCCGCTTCATCACCGAGAACAAGATCGTGCTGATGACCGGCTCGACGTCGAGCGCGGTGGCGGTGGCGCTGAACAAGCTCGCCGAACGCGAGAAGGTGCTCTACGTCGGTCGCGATTTCCGGCTCCAACGACACCACCGGCAAGGATTGCGTGCGCTACAGCTTCCGCCAGTGCTTCTACGGCCAGACCGCCGCCGCCGCGATCGGCCCGGTGCTCGTCAAGACCTTCGGCAAGAACAAGAAGGCCGCGTATCTGACGCCGGACTACACCTACGGCCACACCGTCACCAAGTCGATGTCGGATTATCTCAACAAGAATGCCGGCTGGACCACGGTGACCGATCAGGTCGCGCCGCTCGGCGCGCCCGACTATCAGCCGTACCTGCTCAACGTCGCCAACTCCGGCGCCGACGTGCTGCTCAACGTCAACTGGGGCCACGACGCCGTGCTGTCGACGCAGCAGGCCAACAATTCGGCATCCTCGACAAGATGAAGCTGGTGATTCCCTATCAGACGCCGTTCCTCGCCACGAAGTCGGGGCCGGACATCACCGGCGGCGTGTTCGCGGCGACCGATTTCTGGTGGACGCTCGAAGACAAGTATCCGCTGGCCAAGATGTTCGTCGAGGCGTTCGACAAGAAATACGGCTACAAGCCGGAATGGGGCGCCAACAACGCCTACATGCAATTCGCCATCTGGGCGGACGCCGTCGAGCACGCCGGCAGCTTCTATCCGCCGGACGTCATCAAGTCCTATGAGGCGGGCCGCAAGATTCCAGTCGACCGTCGGCGAGGTCTATTTCCGCGCCGCCGATCATCAGCTGGTGCGGCCGGTGATCATCGTGCGCGGCAAGACGCCCGAAGGAGATGAAGAACAAGGAGGACTTCTGGGACGTCGTCGAAGTCGTGCCCGGCGCGCCACTGATGCAGGCGCCGGACGCCTTCGGTTGCCAGTCTCGGCGACTATACCTGACGATATGCGTGCCATCGCCGCGGCGTCACAGGCGCGGCACGGCCTGTCTGTGAGCGCCGGATCTTTCCGTAAGCCCGGTGCGGCCTTCGCAAGCAGGCCCGCTGAGCCGCATGATCGCGTCTACATGATCACTTGGCCCAATTTCATCTCGCAGTTGTTCAACGGCCTGGCGCTGGGGGCGCTGCTGGCGCTGATCAGCTCCGGACTGACGATCATTTACGGCACGCTCGGCGTGCTCAACCTGGCGCACGGCGCCATGTTCATGCTGGGCGGCTATGCCGGCTACGTCGCGTTCCAGGCGACCGGCTCGTTTATCGTCGCGGTGATCGCCGGCTCGCTATTCCTGGTGCTGGTCGGCGTGGTGATGGAACGCCTGATCATCCGGCACTTCTACAGCCGGCCGCATGAGGACCAGCTTCTGGTCACCTTCGGCCTCGGCATCTGCTTCGTCGAAATCGTCCGCTTCTTCTTCGGCAGCTTGTCGGAGACCGTGCCGCCGCCGCGATTGCTCGTCGGGGATCACCACGCTCGGCTTCATGTTCTATCCGACCTACCGGCTGGCCGTGGTCGCCATCGTCGCGGTGGCTCTGCTTGGCGCTTTATCTGGTGCTCTATCGCACGCGGCTCGGCATGATCGTGCGCGCCGGAATCGAGGATTCCACCATGGTCGGATTGCTCGGCATCGACGTGTACCGCGTCTTCATGGTCGTGTTCGGCATTGGCGCGATGGCGGCAGGCTTCGCCGGCATCGTCAACGCGCCGGTGGTGTCGACTGACGCCCGACATGGGCGATGCGATCCTGGTGGAGACATTCGTCGTCGTTGTCATCGGCGGCGTCGGCTCGTTTCCCGGCGCCATTCTCGGCGGACTGATCGCCGGTGAAATCCTCAGCCTGACCTCGATGGTCAACCCGGCCTATTCCAGCGTCATGCTGTTCGCCGTGATGACGCTGGTGCTGGTGTTTCGGCCGCAAGGCCTGCTCGGCATGCGGAGCCGCGAATGAGCGCGGCTGCCTGATGCTGCGCCACCGCCCCTTGCTCACCGAAGCGCTGACGGCGATCGGCCTGATCGCCGCGCCGTTCGTGCTGCCGCATCTCGGCTTTGCACCCAACACGGTCAATCAGATCCTGATCTGGGGCCTGTTCGGCATCGGCTTCGATATCCTGTTCGGCTTCACCGGACTGCTCTCGTTCGGCCAATCGGCATTTTATCGGCACCGGCGGATTCGTCGCCGCCTATCTGCTGACCGTAGCCGGTCTCCATAACGTCATTCTCGGCCTTGTCATCGGCATGATCGCCGCCGCGGCGGTCGGCTATCTGGTGGGGCTCATCGCGTTGCGGCGCACCGGCATCTACTTCGCGATGATCACCGTCGCGATCGCCGAGACGTTCTTCTTTCATCGAAAACAATCCGCTCGCGAACTGGACTGGCGGCGAGAACGGAATACCCGGCGTGCCGACGCCGAAGTTCAGCCTGTTCGGCTTCCACTACGAGGTCGGCACCGGCTGGTCGATGTACGGCTTCCTGGCCGTTTGCTATTTCATCGGCATCGTGGTTGCGCTGCGCATCGTGCGCTCGCCGGTCGGCGCCATCTTCAGCGCGATCCGCGATAATCCGTTGCGCGCGGCGGCTGTCGGCCACAGCGTTCATAGCTACAAGCTCACGGCGTTTGTCATCGCCGCGGCCTATGCGGGGTTCGCCGGCGGCCTGCTCGGCGTGCTGCAGGCCTTCATGCCGCCTGACGCATTTACCTTCGATACCTCCGGCCAATTGGTGATCCAAACCGCGATCGGCGGCAGCGGCGCATTGTTCGGTCCGCTGCTCGGCGCGGCGGTCTGGTTGTCGCTGCGCGATTTCTTGCAATCGGCGCTTGGGCTCGGTGCGACTTGGAAACTCGTGCTCGGCGTGGTGTTCGTGCTGCTGGTCTGTTTCCTGCGCCGTGGACTGATCGGCGGGATCAAGGATCTTTACGAAATAGCGACCCGGACAAGCGCGGTGCCGCGCGAGCCGAAAGAAACGGCACCCGTCCCCGGCATGACTGCGGCAGATGAGCAGAAGGTGGCGCAAATCGCCATCGCCAGAGAGCCGGCGGCGGCGCCTCTGCCGGCGCGGCGTCGCGACAGCGACCGTTCAAGTGGTCCGATCCTGCAGGCGACGGGCCTGACCAAGCGGTACGGCGGATTGCTCGCCAACAGCGACATCAATTTCACCGTCAATCACGGCGATCTGCGCGGCGTCATCGGCCCGAACGGCGCCGGCAAGTCGACCTTTTTCAAAATGTTGACCTGCGAAGTGTCGCCCACTTCGGGCTCGATCCTGTTTGAAGGCCGCGACATTACCGGCATGAGCGTGACCGACGTGTGCCAGCTTGGCTTGACCAAGAGCTATCAGGTCAATCAGCTTTTCACGCAGCTCACGGTACGCGAGAATTTGACGATCGCCGCGCTTGCCGAACTGCGCGGAAAATTCCGTCTCGACATGCTGCGGAACTTGAACAGCATTCCGGGACTGGCGGAGCAAGTCGAGCGCACCCTCGAACTCGTCAATCTCACGGAACGTCCCGACACGCCGGTGGCGGCGCTGGCCTATGGCGAAAAGCGGCGTCTGGAAGTCGGTCTTGCGCTGGCGACTTCGCCGAGCCTCCTGTTGCTCGATGAGCCACTCGCCGGCATGAGCCCGCGCGAGCGGGTCGAGACGGTCAAGCTCCTCAAGTCGATCAGCCAAGGCCGTACCATGATCATCATCGATCATGACATGGATTTGCTGTTCGAGCTTGTCGAGCGCGTCACCGTTTTGCAGGAGGGCCGCGTCCTGGTCGAAGGCACACCGGCAGAAATCAAGAGCAACAAGGCCGTGCAAGAGGCCTATCTCGGCGGAGTGCACGCCGCATGAGCCTGCTCGAGGTCAATGGTTTGAACGCCTATTACGGGGATTTGCACATCCTCTTCGATGTTGCGCTGCGCGTGGAGCGCAACGAGGTGGTAGCGCTGCTCGGCCGCAACGGCGCCGGCAAGAGCACGACCCTGAAGAGCCTGATGGGCGTCGTCACGCCGCGGTCCGGCTCCGTCATGTTCGACGGTGCCGAAATCGCCGGCCGGAAGAGTCACGCCATTGCGCGGGCCGGCATGCAACTTGTCCACGAAGATCGCCGTATTTTCGGCAGCCTCAATGTCGAGGAGAATATCATTCTGGCCGGGCTGACGGCGCCGGGCCGTTGGCCGCTGGATCGTGTCTACAAGATGTTCCCGCGTCTCAAGGAGCGGCGCGACAGCCGCGGCACCGACCTCTCCGGCGGAGAGCAGCAGATGCTGGCAATTGCACGCGCGCTAGTTCGCGAGCCCAAGATTTTTGCTCGACGAGCCGTTCGAGGGGTTGGCGCCGATCATCGTGCGCGATCTCCTTGCCACGTGTCGCACCCTGGCGGAAGCCGGCCAAACGATCCTCATTGTTGAACAGAATATTTCCGCCGCGATGACGCTCGCTGATCGCATCTACATCATCAATAACGGGCACATCGTCGAGGCGCTGACGACCGATGCGGTTCGCGCTCAGCCGGACCTGCTGCGTCGCCACCTTGGCGTTTAGCGTCTCCGATAAGCTTTCCATTTCGCGCGCCGAAGACGCAGATCATCTCCGCCAAACTCCGTCAGCCCAACGGTCACTTTTCCTTCCCACGCCACCCTGACCGCAAAGGACGGTGCGCATATTTCAGATCGGCGAATTGGCAAACATTGCGGCGGCGTAATGGATTACTTTCTGCTCGTTAAAGCATTTTAATGACCTGATTGACGTTGGCATTATCAAACGTCTTCAAAATACCACGATGTCTTCCGCAAATGCGCGCGTCCGTCACGTCGCATTGCATTGTCGTTTTCAAAACAAAAGAGGATTGCGATGCCAACAAATCTTCCAGTGCGGGTTGCGCCACGATCGCAAGCCGCCGACACCAACGAGACGTTTCGTGCCTTCTTTCTGTTCTATCTAGGCATGGCGCTGATCACTCTGCTCATCATCTTGGGCGAACGGCACTTTGGTCTCCTTCCCGAGCATGCCATGGAAGGCTCTATGCTGTCGGCGTCGCCTGCCGGTTTATTCATCGATGAGAGCGGCATCATCCTGTTGCCTGCGGGCCCGTAGCGTCCCGCTCGGCGCCCCGGTGTTCATCGACGGCATACGGCTCGTGCACCGACTGACCAACAAATCTACCGTGCCTTATCTCAGCCGGTTTATGGCGCTAAAGTGGGTGACGTGGCGGCCGGAGGCGGCGCAGCTCGGCCGGCGAAAAAGCGGTGGGCCGCTTGCCACGGGTGCGCGCGGGGGAGCTTGGTGGCGTCGTCGATCAATACCGCGGCTTATAGCGATGCGCTGGTTGTGCTCGGCACGGCGGGCGTCGTGGTGCCGATCGTCAGCCGGCTCGGTTTCAGCCCGGTGCTTGGTTATCTCGGTGCCGGCGCGCTATTGGGGCCGCTTGGGCTCGGCTCGCTGATCAGGGACTTCCCGGTTCTTTATTGGGTTACGATCGGCGATGCCAAGAATGTTGCCGGCATCGCCGAGCTCGGTATCGTTTTCCTGCTGTTTCTGATCGGTCTCGAGCTGTCGCTGCAAAGACTTTTGACAATGCGGCGGTTGGTATTCGGGCTTGGCCTGCTGCAGGTGCTGCTCACCACCGCGGTGCTCGCCGGCGGCGCGACATTTTTTGCAAAAGGCCCGTCCGAAGCCATCATCCTCGGCGCCAGCCTGTCGCTATCCTCGACCGCGATCGTGCTCGAGCTGCTGTCAAACCAGGAGCGTCTCACAACCAATGTCGGCCGCGCCAGCTTTTCCGTTCTGCTCGCGCAAGATCTTGCCGTCATTCCGATTCTGTTGTTCGTCTCGATCCTTGGCGCAGGTTCCGGCGCATCGGTGCTGACGAGCCTTGCTCGCGCGCTCATTCAGGCGGCGATTGCCGTCGGCGTCATTGTCGTCTTCGGCCGCGTTTTGGTGCGCCCACTGTTCCGGCTGGTGGCGACGACACGATCCAGGGATCTTTTTATTGCGGCCGTCCTCTTCGTGATCATCGCGGCTGGGGTCGTCGCCAATCAGGCCGGCATGTCAATGGCGCTCGGCGCGTTCGTCGCCGGTCTTCTTCTTGCCGATACGGAATACCGCAAGGCCATCGAGGCGACTGTCGAGCCTTTCAAGGGCTTGCTGCTGGGCATCTTCTTCTTCACCGTCGGCATGGATATCGACTTCCGCGAGCTGTTGCGCGAGCCCCTTCTGCTGCTTGGCGCCGTCGTGGGCCTGATCACCATCAAGGCGGTGCTGTTGATCGTGCTCGGTAAACTCTTCCGCCTGTCATGGCGGGTCGCCGTGGAGACCGGCCTGTTGCTCGGCCCCGGCGGCGAGTTTGCCTTCGTCGGCATCGGCATGGCGTCAGGCGCCAGATTGATCGACGCGCGCCTTGCGAGTTTTACGCTGGCCGTCACATCGGTGACGATGGTGCTGACGCCGCTGCTCTCTTTTGTCGGGCGGCGCGCCGCATCGCGGTTGACGCCAAGCAAGGCCGCCGATGCCGAACTGATCGCGCGGCCAAGCGCCGGGGGGAACAATGCAATCGTCGTGGGCTATGGGCGGGTCGGCAAGGTGGTGTGCGCGATGCTGCAAGAACACGGTATTCCCTACATCGCGGCCGACTCGGATGCCGTCGCCGTCACCCGCGACCGCCGCGACGGTCACGACGTTTATTACGGCGATGCGGCGGACCCCAAATTCCTCGAGATTTGCGGCCTGACGCAGGCAGCCGGCGTCATCGTCACGATCCATACCCAGGGCGTCATCGACGACGTCGTGCAGCACGTCCGGGCAATGCGTCCGGATATTCTCATCGTCTCTCGCGCGCGAGACGCCGATCACGCAAGCCACCTTTACCAGCTCGGCGCCACCGACGCGGTGCCTGAGACGATCGAAGCGAGTCTTCAACTCTCCGAAGCGGCATTGGTGGGATTGGGCCGCCCGACCGGACTGGTGATCGCTTCGATCCACGAGAAGCGGGACGAAATCCGCCGCACGCTGCAGCAGGCCGCCCGCGAAGCCGGGCTCGAAAAGAGCCACGCGGTGAAGCGAAAGACGTTCTGGAAGCGCAAACCGGCGGCCCGGATTGAGCACAGCGAAACCCGGGACGAGACGTGAGCAATCAATCCAGGCTACGGGCTAGCCCGGTACACCTTGCTGCCGCGAAGGTGCCGCGTAGCGTTTCGCCGGCTCCGACGGCTTCGCTACGGCGGTCCCAGGAGCGCCGGTCCGGCAGGATTGCGAGCGCGCCGCCTGCAGCACGTCGCTGAGCGCCATCGCCTGAAGCCGCGGCGCCTTGTCGATGGTGAAATGATCGATGCTGGCATCGTTGCTGACGTCGACATTCGAGAGTTTGCCGTGAAAGCCCGCGCCGGGCCTCATGTAAGCGTATTCCCGCTGCGTCAGATTGAGGACGCAGGCGACGTTCTTCGGCGCGGCGTAGGAGCCGGTGCCGTCGAAGGGAATAACCAGCGCGACCGGCACGCCTTGCTGATTCAGAGATTGCGCCATCATCATCACGGCGTCCGCGCCGAGCGAATGGCCGACCAGGATGATCGGCCCGTGGTCGCCGGCGCGGTAATCGGCCACAATATTGCTGACGATGCCATCCGCCTGGGTGTGATTGTAAACCGTCGCCGAGATGCCGTAGTGCTGGATTTTCCCGGCCAACTCGTCCATGCCGAGCGAGAAAATATTCATGAATCCGCGCATCAGATAGACGTGCGGCCGCGATGCCGACGTTTGATGCGCGCTTGCAAATCGCGGCGCGCTTTGCGCGCCGGCCGGCAAAAGCAGCAGGCTCGTCAGCGCGAAGGTCCCTAGGATCAGACCGCGCAACTTCAGTCGCGAGGCGGCCGAGGGGTGTGACGAAAATGGACGGTCTGGCGTCCTTGCAATGAAATTGGCGGCGTCCGACATCGCGCTACTCCACGCTACACAACGCATGGATTATGGACAAACAGGGTAAAAACTTCCTTGTGCCGGATCTCGCCATGCGCCGGTTCCCTCAAAGTAGCGGTGTTTGCTAAAAGCCGACTGCCGCCGCGATGCAATTCGCCCCAGATTGATGTTTCGGTGATGTCTGTGACGAGAAAAGGGCACCCGGTGGATCGAGAGCCCTCGTTGCCTCACCGCCAGATGCGGTATTCCGCCGCTGGCAGTCTCACGGCCTCGATCAATGGCTCCGCGCGGTTCTGCCGCGGCTGGCCAGGTCCACCACGATCGGCAATGCCGCGGCCGGACGCATCGGCAACCGCCGCATGTCGGACAGCGTGCCGACGAAGTCGGCGAACCAATTCTGGATCGATGAACTGCGCAGCTTGCCGACCATGGATTGCCATCGCTCGCGCCGTTCATCGAGCGGCATGGCGAGGGCCGCCCCGATCTGGCGAGCCATGCTGTCGATGTCGTGAGGATTGACCAGGAGCGCAGCGTCAAGCTGCTTCGCCGCGCCGGCGTAACGTGACAACACCAGAACGCCGGGGTCGAACGGGTTCTGCGCGGCAACATATTCCTTGGCGACAAGGTTCATGCCGTCGTGCAACGGGGTGACCAAGCCGACGTTTGCGACGCGGTAGAAACCGGCCAGGGCGAACTGCGAAAAGCCCTTGTTGAGATATCGGATCGGCATCCAGTCGGCTTCACCATGGCGACCGTTGACATCAGCCACCAAGGACGCGACCTCTGATGTCAGATCGCGGTAGGCCTGGATGCCTTCCCGCGTCGGGACCGCAACCTGCAACAGCGATACCGCGCGCTTCAGCGCGGGCTGCGCTTCCAGCAGCCGATCGAACGCCAGCATGCGGTTGCCGAGGCCCTTGGAATAATCCAAACGATCGACGCCAAGAACAAGCTTGGCGCCCTGGAGGCTGGCGCGAAGGCGGGAGATTTCCGGGCGAGCGACCGCCTTGGCGGCGCGCTGGGCGAACTCCTCAAAATCGATGCCGATCGGGAACGTGGCGAGTTGAGTCAGCCCCTGCTCCGACGCCACCGTGCCGTCCACTACGACCATTCCGAGTTCGTCTTGGAGGAAGTCCTCGAAATTTTGCCGGTCGTCGTCGGTCTGGAATCCGATGAGATCGTAAGCCAACATGGCTCTTACGAGATCGTCATGATGCGGCAAGGTTGCCATTGTGCGGCGGTCCGCCCACGGCGTGTGCAGGAAGAACCCGATCGGTCGGCTAACCTGCAGCCGGCGCATCTCCGCGCCGAGCGTCAAGAAATGGTAGTCCTGGACCCAAAAGATCGCCTCGGGTCCGGTAAAGCGCAACAGCGCGCGCGCCATGAAGGCATTGATTTCGCGATAGGACGTATAGTCGTCGTCGGTGACGTCGATCAGATCCGGCCGCGAATGAAGGGCCGGCCACAGCGCTGAATTCGAAAAACCCTCATAATAGCCGCGATAATGCTTGGCCGGCATGTCCACGGTCGCAAGCGCTCCAGTACCGAGCGCTTCGATCTGCGCGAAGGACTTTTTGGTCTGTGTTGCATCGGTCTGGCCGCTCGAGCCTACCCAGATCGCGCCCGATTCCTTGACCATGGGGATGAGAGCCGCCGCCAAACCGCCGGCGACCGGCTCATCAGTTTTGGCGCGGGCGACCCGGTTCGACACAACCACGAGATTCACGGAAAATCCTCCAGTGTGTCTCGTTAACCCCCTCGGCCTTCTTTAGTTCCATTGCCATTGCGTTGCAGCGCAAATGACCGAAAGCCGCCATAGTCGTCGAAGCCCCGATATTTCAGGGGCATTTTATGGCAATTTTGTGGGGCAGGCGAGCGATTTGTTGCACTGCAAAACGACTATGGCTCAGCGTAAGCCGTGGTCGACAGCAGGCTGACTTCGGCGTGACGGGAATCGAGGCGGGTGTGCTGGACGACGACAGGCACATCGGACTCGAACACCGACGAATAATCGGTGTCGCGGGGAACCGCCTCGGGATCCTTGAGGTCGTTGAAACGCAGGTGCAGCGTGCGGCGCGCTGCGACGGTGACGCGGTACGTGATCGGTTCGCGATTGGCGAAAAAGACGGTGACACCGACGTGCGCCTCGCGGTCGCCGGCGTTGAGGATGCAGGCGGTCTCGTGCGAGATCAACGTGCGATCGGTAAAGGAGCTCTGCGAAGGAATATAGCCTTCGGCGATGGCCCAGCGCTTCCGTCCGATCGCTTCCATGGTTTTCCCAAGAATAATAGAGAGTTGCCGCCCGCCAGACGCATGACAACGCGAACCGGCGACCCCCGGTTCCGTCTTGGGAACTTTTTTGTCCGTTCGGCGTTCCTTCGGAGACTTCGGGGATGCGCTTGAGCGCAGCTCTCGGCGTCAGCGCGCGGGGCGCATTATCAACATTGGAACCAAGCCATGCGCGCCCTTACCGTTGCGCCCAATACCGCCAATTCCGCGGGTGTGGAGGAAATCCCCGATCCGCCGCGCTCGGACGGCTCGGTCCTGGTGCGGAGCCTCGCGCTCGGCGTCTGCGGCACTGATCGTGAAATCGTATCCGGCGCCTACGGCTGGGCGCCGCCGGGACAGAAGCGACTGGTGATCGGCCACGAGTTGCTGGGCCACGTGCAGGAAGCGCCGGCCGGGGCGAATGTGAAAGCGGGTGATCTTGTCGTCGGGATCGTGCGGCGCCCCGATCCGGTGCCTTGTCCGGCCTGCGCCGCCGGCGAGTGGGACATGTGCCGCAACGGAAAATACACCGAACGCGGCATCAAGGAGCGCAATGGCTTTGGCTCTGATTTATTCCGGATTGAGCCCGAATACCTCGTCAAGCTTGATCCATCACTCGGTACGAACGGCGTGCTGGTCGAACCGACCAGCGTCGTCGCCAAGGCGTGGGACCATACCGAGCGCATCGGCAACCGCGCCCGGGCCTGGCAGCCGAAGAAGCTTCTGGTCACCGGCGCCGGTCCGATCGGCTTGCTGGCCGCCATGATGGGAGCTCAGCGCGGCCTCGAGGTTCACGTGCTCGATAATCGCGACAGCAAGGACAAGAAGCAGCTGGTGAACGATCTTGGCGGGACGTTCCATCTCGGCAGCCTCGCCGACCTCGACGGGCTCGAGCCCGACATTCTGATGGAGTGCACCGGCGCGCCGCCTGTGTTGCGCGACGCGCTCGGCCGCACGGCAGCGAGCGGGATCGTGTGTCTCATCGGCGTCTCGGCGCCAGGACATGACGTCGACATCGATATCGGCAAGATCAACCGCACCATGGTGCTCGACAACAATGTCGTCTTCGGCACCGTCAACGCCAACCGGAAGCATTTTGAGGATGCGGTCGAGGCGTTGCAGCGCGCCGACAAGGCGTGGCTGGGCCGCCTGATCACGCGACGCGTGCCCGTCGAGCAATGGACGCAATCGCTCAAGCAGCAGCCGGACGACATCAAAGTCATCGTCGATTTCTCCTAACCTCATCTGTCAAAACAATGTCGAGTTGGATCGAAGATTACGCCCTGATCGGCGATTGCAGGAGCGCCGCGCTCGTCGGCCGCGACGGGTCGATCGACTGGCTGTGCTGGCCGCGGTTCGATTCGGAGGCTTGCTTCGCGGCCTTGCTCGGTTCGTCCGATCATGGCCGCTGGCTGGTCGCGCCATGTGACGACGCTCAGGTCACCCGTCACTATCGGCCGAACACGCTCGTCGTCGAGACGCATTTCGAGACCAGCGCAGGCGCGGCAACTCTGTTCGATTTCATGCCGATCGAGGGCGAGCAATCGCGGATCGTGCGTCTGGTCGTCGGCACACGCGGCAAAGTGGCGATGCATACCGAGCTCGTTTTGCGTTTTGGCTACGGCGCCGTCATGCCGTGGGTGACCCGGCTCGAGAGCGGTGCGCTGCGCGCTATTGCGGGGCCCGACATGGTGGTTCTGCACACGCCGGTGCATGTCAAAGGCCGCGACATGACGACGGTCGGCGATTTCACCATCAGCCGCGGCGAAACCATTCCTTTTGTCTTGAGCTATGCGCGTTCCCACAAGGCGGTGCCGCAAGCGATCGATGCGGCAACGGCGCTCCAAGAGACCGAGGCGTTCTGGAAAAAATGGTCGTCGCAATGCCGCCCGGCCGGAGCCTGGTCGCAGGCGGTTCGTCGCTCGGTGATAACGCTCAAGGCCCTCACTTATGGACCCACGGGCGGCATCGTCGCCGCGCCGACAACCTCGTTGCCGGAACGGCTCGGCGGCCAACGCAACTGGGACTATCGCTACTGCTGGCTGCGAGACGCCACGCTCACGCTGCTCGGCTCCATGAACGCCGGCTATTTCGAAGAGGCGCAGGCTTGGCGCGAATGGCTATTGCGGGCGGTGGCCGGCAGCCCCGAGCAGATTCAGATCATGTATGGGATCGGCGGCGAGCGACGGCTGACCGAATGGACCCCGGACTGGCTGCCTGGATATGAGAACTCTGCGCCCGTGCGCATCGGCAACGCGGCGCACAGCCAGCTCCAGCTCGATGTTTTCGGCGAGATCATGGATGTCCATCATCAAGCGCGGCGGTGTGGGCTTTCAACCAACGAATTGGGATGGGACACGCAAATCAAGTTTCTCGAACATCTGCAGAAAATCTGGCAGCAGCCCGACCAGGGTATCTGGGAAATGCGGAGCCCCGCGCAGCATTTCACTTATTCGAAAGCGATGGCGTGGGTCGCGTTCGATCGCGCAATCAAGAGCGCGGAAACGTTCGGTCTCGAAGGACCGCTCGATGAATGGCGCAAGCTGCGTGACGAGATTTTCCACGACGTCTGCGATCGCGGCTTCAACAAGGATTTGGGCACGTTCGTGCAGGCCTACGGCTCCAAGCAGCTCGACGCCAGCCTGTTGCTGCTGCCTTGCGTCGGTTTCCTGCCGGTTTCCGATCCGCGCATCCAAGACACCGTGACTGCGGTCGAGCGCCGTCTGCTGAGCGACGGTTTCGTGATGCGCTACACCACCGAAGAGGTCGAGGATGCACTGCCGCCGGGCGAAGGCGCATTCCTCGCGTGCAGCTTCTGGCTGGTCGACGTCTACATCCTGCAGGATCGTCTCGCCGAAGCCGAGAGCCTGTTCCGGCGGCTGATCGGTCTGCGCAACGACGTCGGCCTGTTGAGCGAAGAATACGACCCGCGCGCCAAGCGCCTCGTCGGCAATTTCCCGCAGGCCTTCTCGCATCTCGCGCTCGTCAACAGCGCCTATAATCTGACGCGCGCAAGGAAGCCGGTGCACCAGCGCGCGCACGACGAGCACGCCCCGCTCGAAGAACACGCGCCCGAGAACACGACAAAGGCCGCGGATCCCGTATGATCCGCGGCGCGGCTTGTGAAATGATTCATTCCGCAGCGAGCTTCGCCGGCACTGCCTCGACGATTGGATGTGGCGACGCTGGCCGCCGGCCGAGATCATCGCCTGATGGATTTGATCCGGCGGCGGCATGCTGCGGTCGCGCCCGCTGCAACTGATATCCGATGGCCGCAAGCCAGAGCGAATAGACGACCAAGAACAGCAGCATGCTCGTCACACCCGGAGGCTCGTCCGGTGCGCGGGCGGTAAGCCAGAGGCCAAGTGCGGCCGGGCCCATGTACAGCAGCGTCAGCGGCAACCACACGGCGACCCGCCGAAAAGAACGCTCGAACAAAGCCAAAACCAACACAACGCAGGGAGCGTAGATCGTCGCGCTCCACCAGTCGTACGCCAGCCGCAGCGGGATCGCGTGCGCCAGCAGCGTGGCGGTCAGTGCCGCGCCGCTCGCATATTCGAGCACGAAGATCATCGCTCCAGCCATAACCGCTTGCCGAACGGCAAGACCGGCAAAACGCCATAACGCGTAGCCGCAAGTGATTGCCAATGGCAGCGTGAGGAACGTCATATCCGCCAGCCAGGCCCGCGACGGCTCAGCGGTGCCGTAGCGAAGATAGAGCGCGGCCTTATCCCAGAGCGCAAAGGTAGAAATCAACGCAATCGCCAGGACCGGCAATTGCAATGGCGCAAGTGCGGGCCAGCTTTGATCGCGCTCTGCAGGCGATTCGCTGCCGACTCTCAACTGGTATCCGATCGCCGCAAACCAGATCAGGAACATGCCCAGCAACATGTAATTGTGCGCGTTGCCGTTGACCGACGGATCGACTTTAATCAATGCTTGGCCTCGTGCGCCGATGACGAACAACGCCACGAGCAGTATCCAAACCAGAACGTTCCGGAAGGCTTTGTCAAAAATAGCGAGTGCGGTCAGCGTGCAAGGTGCTATCAGAAACACCAACCAAAAATGAATGGCATCATCGTTCGTCGCTCTGTATGCCAGCAGGCCGCTAGCGAACAGGCCTCCGCCGACACCGCTGAGGACGAAGATCGTTATTCCTGCCAAAACGGCGCGCCTGCGCTTGAAGTCGCGGTAGCGCCAGAGACCGGCCGCGCAGGTCACTGCGACAAAGGTCGAGTAAAAAAACACGTTCAACTGCCAAGGCCACGTCGGGCCAAGTTTAAGGCGGTACGCGACCCCCGTAAGGGCGATGCCGCAGAGGAATAGGGAACTAAGGCCATAGAGTGGAAGAACCACGGGAGCAAAACGCCGCTGCCGTTGTTCGCTGCTGCGGATGAATTTCATGATGGCGGGGAAGTCGCCGCCATTGCGCCGAACCCAGGTGGCATTTGGCTTTTGCGCTTGCAGCCATGTGCGGGCGTTGGCGACCTCCGTTGAGCCCATCGGCTGGCCGTCTTCGAAGAGGTCTTTCAATCGGCGCCATTGCCGAACCGAGCGCGCTTCCTTCTCCAGCCAAGCCGAAAGCTGCTGCCATTGCCGGATCAGGCTTTCGTGGCTGATATCGACGACCGTCGCCATGCCGAGCGGCTTTGGGTCGCTCGGATCGAGTTCCGGAGCGAGAAAGTTGCATCCGGGTGCGCGGAAAGCATCGACGACGGCCCGTACGGCGCTTTCGTCTGCGCCGCAGATTTCGACGAGCTCGCGCAAGCGCGTCGGCCTGCGCACCGCGTCGGAGACGGTCGAGCCTTCGGTCAGCGCACGGAACACCGACTCGGCGATCGGTTGCTTGTCGTCGCCGAGTGCGCGGAGAATTTCGTTCGCATGCGCATTGAGGGCGCCGCTGAGGCCGCCGATCCGTTCATAATCCTCGAGCGTAAGGGTCGCGGCGCCATCGCGCGTATTGGCCTGCGCCCGTACGAACATGCGGTTGAGGCAATACTGCAAGAGCGGGAGCTGGTCGGCACGGCGCACCAGACGATCAAGCTGATCGCGGTTGTTGCGGTCGTCCCATGGCGCAAAGGCGGCCAGATCGTTGAGCAGACGACTGATCAGCGCATCTTCGATTTTGACGTCGCAGACCGTGGCCGGTCCGACGATCGCCGCCCGGCATTGCTCCCGCGTCATGCGCGGCGTCAGGAACATTCCGGTGCTGATCGCTTCGGCCAGACCATCGATCAGGGCGCAAGCTCCGAGATATTCGGAGCGCATCGTCAAGACGATATAGATCGGAAAGCGTTTGCCGCGCGCGCTCTCGAGCAGTAGCGCCACAAACGCCTCGGCTTCCTCGCGGCCGGTATAATCCTGATAGCGGAACAGCTCCTCGAACTGATCGACCATGAGCAGGAGGTTGGTGTGCTGGGGCAGATGGCCGTCGTCGCACCATTCGACGACCGCTCGTGGCCCCCGCACCAGGAAGGCACGCAACAGATCGACATCGGCCTCGGTGACGCTCCCGGCTCGGGCCGGATCGGATTCCAGAAGACCCCGGGCGAGATTGGCCAGCGGCGTGCTGCCGGGCCGGAAATCCACGACGCGCCATGACGAGCCCGCCTGGGTCATGATGCCGAGATCGAGCGCGTCGAGCAGTCCGGTCTTCACCACGGACGATTTGCCGGTGCCCGAAGACCCCAGCACGGCCAGGAAGCGGGTCGCCGCCAGGCGGTCGACCATGGTGTTGATGCAATCCTCGCGGCCGAAGAACAGATCGCTTTCGTCGCGCCGAAACGAGCGCAGCCCGGGATACGGCATGCGCGACGATATGCGCGGTGACATGGCGGTCGTCACCGGCCGAACTCGTCCAAGATGCCACGCAGCCGCTTGGTGATGTCGCCATCCTGGCAGTCGACTTTTTGGAAGCTGCCGGACCAGGCGATTTCCGCCTTGGGGGTCGGCGGTCCGAGCAAGATGGTCTTGAGACGCATCGGCTCGTCCCGCATTCTTTCGAGCTTGCCGTAACGCAGGAGCTGCGCCCGCACCCAGGCCGGCGGCGCATTGCCGTAAAGCAGCAACAAGGCACCGCAGTTCAAGAGATTGGCTTCGAGGTCGTCGGAGACATCCTTGGCAGAGCCTTCAAACAGCGGCCGCGCCGCGGTCCAGTTCTTCTTGCCGTCGAACAATGTCAGCAACTGATCTGCCAACTCCTTGTCGCTGCGGTCGGCATTGATGAAGAAGTGGCAATCGCCGAAGTGCTCGACCTCGCGCTTCTGCTCGGACGTACATTGACGCAAAATCTCGGCCTTGAATTCTTCGAGACCGACCGCCAGCACCCCCGCACCCTCGAGCAGCGGCTTATCGCGGTGCGTGACAGCGGCGAGATCGAGATCGGGACGGCGCCACTGCAGCGTTTTAAGGCCGCGCGCCTTGGCGCTCTCGTACTGGTATTGCGAATAGGTCTGGTCGAGGTCGGGTGGCTTGCGCGACGCGAAGTTGCCGAGGAGCTGAACAAAGACGCCGGCGCGGCCGAGTTCCGCCTCGAAAGCGCTGGCGAATTGCGAGCCGCCTTGCGGAAAGTCCGTCTCCGGTAGAACCTTGACGCCGAACTGCTCGAGGTAAGCCCGCACACGCTCGCACTCGTCGTAAAGATCGTCGGTCGTTTGCGCGAGCAGGACCGTGCGGTTGAGAGATGGCGATTGTGCCGGTTGCGCCGCCGCGACCGGCATCTGTGCGACAGGCTGCGCGACGAACGATTGCGCGACGAACGGCTGTGCGCCTGAAGCGAGCGCAACCACGGCTGGTGCCTCGCGCTTCGCCGGTTCGGTGCCGGTACGAATTTCCGCCAGGAGCTTCTTGATCTGATGCGCCAGAACCTGCAGGCGCTCGTTGTACATCTCCGGATTGAATTTAGGCGTCAGCCGCAAAGGAATGTCCTGCTCGGCCTTGTCCTTCCACCAGAACGGCGTGCGCTTGCGGGCCAGCAGCAGCGGATGATTTTGGCTGTCCTCGACCGGGAGCAGTTCGACCGTGACGACACGGTTGGCGTTGGGGCCGGTATCGCAGAACGCCGTCAGCTCGCCGATGGTGAAAGCACGCGCAACGTAGCTCGGCGAACTGACAGCGAGGAATATTGCGGACTGCCGGGCCTGCTCCAACAGGATGTCGACTTGGTCGTTGGCTTCGAAATTTCGGGTGTCATAGAAAATGACCGGCTCTTCGCCCAGGCGTTGCCGCAACGCGTTCTTGAGATCGACCTGGAAGCGGCTGACCCACCGTACGTCCTGGGCGTCCGCTTCGTTGTCGAAATGCGCGTAGCTGACAAAAACGTCGTGTCTGTAACCCGGGACGTAAGCCATGGTGCAATGCGCCCTAATATGCAGAACGTCGCGACGAAGTTGCCGCCAAGCCGATAATTCCGGATTAGGAGGCAAAAAGGCCTGAAATTTCAAGCAGAATTGCTGCGGACGGCGACCTTTTCAAGACCGCCGTTCGAGCGGTAAATAGACGGACCTTCCTTCCAGGACATACCGCCCCCATGCCGGAGACCCGTCTTGCGATACGATGACAACTTGACCAGCGAACGGCCGACTTTCGTCACCCATCTCGAATGCGCCGCCACTGGAGAGCGCTACCCGGCCGACGAGGTTCATAACCTCTCGCGCGCCGGCAAGCCGCTGTTGGTCCGCTACGATCTCGGCGGCGTGAAAAAGGCTCTCAGCAAGGAGATGCTCGCCGATCGTCCGCCCGACCTCTGGCGGTATCGCGAGCTGTTGCCGGTGCGGCATACGCGGGACATCGTGAGCTTGGGCGAGACGATGACGCCGATCGTGCCGATGCCGAAGCTCGCGCCGCGTGGCGGCGAGCTTCTGGTGAAGGACGAAGGGCGGTTGCCGACCGGCTCGTTCAAGGCGCGCGGTCTGGTCATGGCGGTGTCGATGGCCAAGGCATTCGGCATCAAACACATGGCGATGCCGACCAACGGCAATGCCGGTGCGGCGCTCGCCGCTTACGCCACCCATGCCGGCATTAAGACAACGATCTTCTGTCCCGAAGACACCCCCGAAGTGAATGTCAGCGAGATCGGCCTGCAAGGTGCCACCGTCTATCGGGTCAACGGACTGATCGACGATTGCGGAAAAATCGTCGCCGAGGGCAAGGCCAAGCTCGGCTGGTTCGACGTCTCCACCCTCAAGGAGCCCTATCGGATCGAAGGCAAGAAGACCATGGGACTGGAGCTGGCCGAACAGCTCGGCTGGCAAGTGCCCGATGTGATCTTCTACCCGACCGGCGGCGGCACCGGTCTCATCGGCATGTGGAAAGCTTTCGAAGAGCTCGAGGCGATTGGATATATCGGCAGCAAACGCCCGCGCATGGTCGCCGTACAGGCGGCCGGCTGCGCACCGATGGTGCGCGCCTACGAGGCGGGGGTCGAACATGCGACACGCTGGGAAAACGCGCAGACCATCGCGTCGGGCATTCGTGTGCCGCAGGCGGTCGGCGATTTTCTCATCTTGCGTGCCGTGCGTGAGAGCGGCGGTTTCGCCATCGCGGTTTCCGATGAATTGATCGAAGCGGCGCTGGAAGAAGCCGCGCGCGAGGAAGGCTTCCTGCTGTGCCCGGAAGGCGCCGCCACTTACGCGGCCTACAAACAGAGCCTCGCCGACGGACGCGTCAAAAAGAGCGAACAGGCCGTGTTGTTCAATTGCGCGACCGGGCTCAAATATCCGCTGCCGCCGATTTGCCGCGCGCTCGATCGTCACAAGCCGATCGACTTCGCTGCATTATAAGCGGTCGCCGCAGCCCGGCGGCCGCGGCGTATAGACCGTTATGCTGGCATGACCAACTTAGCGGCCCGGACGATACGCCCACATATCGAGAATGATGTCGCAACCCGGAACCGGCATCGGCTGCGGCGTGCGAACCACGCCGAATGGAATAGGCGCGCCGGCGAGCTTGTCGTGCCAGACCCGCAGCGACGGGTAGACGACATCGAGGTCGCCGACAAAATGGTGTGCGCGCACGACGTTGGCGAGCGACGTTCCGGCCGCGGCGCAGATTTCCTCGGCGGCGCCGAGAATCGCGCGCATCTGATGTTGCGCGGGCGCGCCCAGGTGGCGCAGCCCGGCGCTCGCGCGCACCGCCGGATTGGCGCCATTCTGGTCGGCCGCATAAAGCGCCGACAGGCAGACCAGGTCGCCCGCGCGCACGGCGGCGGGTCCGAGCCGCATCGAGTCCGACGCCTTGTGATCGATGATTTCTTTTTTGATCTTGCCGTTGTCGCGCACGCCGAAAATGTTGATTTCGATGATCGATTCGATCAGTCCCAGTCCTTTGGTCGCGACCACCGTGAGGGCGCAAGGCGAGTCCCCGAAGGCGGCGTTCCACACATCCATGAATTCCGGCAAGTCATGGATGTCGGTGAGATAGACCTGCGCCTTGACCGCATTCTTGATCGAGCTGCCGCCCGCCTCCAACGCCGGTTTTAGACGATCGGTAATGAGAAACTCGGCTTGCAGCCGGATATCGGTGCCGTTCCAGACCGCGTTAGGAGCTCGAAAAGCTTTGGGCGCGAGCGCCGTCATCGCTTCGTTGTTCGGCATTTGGCCGGCGACGAAAACGTAATCGCCGGACACCAGTGACGGAATAAATCCGGAATGTTGCGGGACCGGAACACTGTCCGCTCGCGCCGCTTCCGGTCCTCGCCCTTCGCCCGGCAGCACCGCCAGCATCGAGACGTTCATGTTGGCGTCGTTGACCAGAAGCTCTTCCATGAGAACGGAGGTGCTTGGCGGCACGTAGCTTCCGAGCAGCGCCTTGCGCGCGCGCTGATAGGGGTTCACGCATTCGGCGCGAGGATAATATTGATCGACCCGCACGATATGGCGAAGGTCGCCGCCTTCGGCGGCTATCAACTTCGCAAGGCGCTGGTAAAGGAAATCGCCTTCGCGCCGATAACGCGCAACGCCGGCGAGCGGCAAGCCGGGGTTGCCGGCAACGGACGCCGCAATTCCGTTCTCGAAATCGGTCGCCTCATGACCGGTAAAAAACAACCAGGAGCCTGCCCGTATACCTTGCGCATACGTAATGTCGGTCTGGCCGATGCGAACCGGCGCAATAGGTTTAGTATCGGACACTTACAACCTCCGGGTTTCTCGCTGCGGAAAACATTGCAAGACCAATCGGTGTTGTCCAGCGAACCCGGCACTGCAATATTGCAATGCGACCATGCTCCGCGTCGTGAGAGTGAGGCTTGGTTTAGCTTTTGTGCGGGAGAGTTTGACTCCGACTTCAACCAAATCTAACGTGAAATGCCGGATCCGTCTTCCGCTTGTTCGGAGGCAGGCTTGTTACGCGTGAATAACGTTCGAAAGATTTTCGAATTGTCGCGTGGCAGTTATATCGCGCTCGACGGCGTCTCTCTCACGATCAGCAACGGGGAATTTTTGTGCCTGCTCGGTCCGTCGGGCTGCGGCAAGTCGACCTTGCTGAACATCCTTGCGGGTTTTGAACCGGCGACGACCGGTTCGGTAACGTCCGACGATGTGCCCATAAAAGGCGCCGGGCGTGAACGAGTAATGTTTTTTCAGGACGCCGGATCGGCGCTGTTCCCCTGGCTGAACGTGGAAGAAAACGTCCGCTTCGGCTTGCGTGTCCGCAAAGTGCCAAAGCTGGCGCGAGCATCGATCATCGACCGCTATCTCAAGATGGTCGGACTCGATTCGCACCGCTCGAAATTTCCGGCCGAACTGTCCGGCGGCATGCGGCAACGCTTGCAGATTGCGCGGGCGCTTGCGGTTGAACCCGCCGTGTTGCTAATGGACGAGCCGTTCGCCGCGCTTGACGCTCTGACGCGCCGACGCATGCATTCCTTTTTGCTTGAAGTCTGGCAACGAACCGGGAAGACGATTGTCTTCGTCACTCACGATATCGCCGAGGCGATTGCGCTCGCCGACCGCATCGGCGTCATGACGACCGGGCCGCGATCCGGGATCACCAAGCTGATCGATATCGACCTGCCGCGCCCGCGTGACCTGACCGACCCCGCCGTCGGCCGGTTGTTCGTCGAAATTGAGAATTTGTTGGCGCCCGACTTGGCGCGCGCCGAGAGCGAGGCCGGAGGTCATTGAATGCCAGCCGTACTGCACAGAGCATGAGCCGGTGACCAATCTCCGCGACACGACGACGATTGCCGCTGAGCCGCGATCGTGGTTGGGCGGCGTGTGGCGCGCGCTCGGCTCCGCGGCAGGCCTGCCGCGGCGTCTGCTGCTGACGACGGCCTCGCTCGCGATCGCGCTGCTCGGCTGGCAATTCCTGTCGACTTTCGTATTCAATCCGTTTCTGATTCCGCCTCCACTCGAGGTCTTTCGCACTGCGATCCCGATGATTGTGTCCGGCGAGATCGCCGGCGACGTGGCCATCAGCATGAGCCGCGTCCTGGTCGGCTTCGTAACCGGCTCGCTGGTCGGTATCGTCATGGGCGTCCTGCTCGGACGGATTCGTCTGCTTCACGATTTGCTCGATCCGATCATCGAACTCCTGCGCTATCTTTCGCCGACGGCGATGATCCCGATTGCCGTCATCTGGTTCGGCATCGGCGAGATGTCGAAATATTTTCTTATATTCTGGGGCACGTTTTTTATCGTGCTGATCAACACGATCGCCGGCGTGTGGCGGACGCCGATCACGCGCCAGCGCGCTGCGGAATGCCTCGGCGCCGGCCGTTTTCAGATCTTTGTTTCGGTCGTTATTCCATCATCGGTGCCGTACATCGTCACCGGGATGCGCGTGGCGATGGCATCGTCCTTCATGAGCATCATTCCGGCCGAGATTCTCGCCGCCGATTCCGGCATCGGCTATCTGCTGCAAAAGTCTTCCATGCTGCTGCAGACCAACCGGATCTTCGTCGCGCTGCTCACCATCTGCATCCTGGGTTTCGTCGTCGACCGGATATTTCGTTTTTTCGTCGATCGGGTTCTCGCCCGCTACATGTCGTTCCTGTCCATCACCTGAACGCTGAAAGGTCTGTCATGTCGAAATTTGCCGCAATGCTTTGTCTCGCAGCCGCAGCCGGCGCCTTGTTGTTCGGGGTGTCTGCAGGGCAGGCGCAAGAAGCGCCGCTGAAGATGACCTTGTTTGGCCAACCTTCGGTCAACAATGATTCGATTTGGATGGCGATCGAAAAGGGCTTTTATGACCAGGAGGGCCTCGACGTCACCTATCGGTTATTCCCGTCGGGCACCACTGCGTTCCAAGCGTTCCAGACCGGCCAAGGCGACATCATCATGACCGGCGATCTGCCGAGCGTGCAGTATTTTTTCCAGGCCAAGGGTGACTATCGCACCATTGCTGCCGTCGAGCGGGACGCAAAAGGCTACGTTGTCGTCGCCGGCAAGGACATCAGCAAGCCGCAGGACCTCGTCGGCAAGACCGTCGCGACGCGCGTCGGCTCGACCGGGTCGTGGTTCATCTCGGAGTATTTGACCAAGAACAATATCGATCCGAAGACCGTGACAGTGAAGAACCTCGACACGCAGATTCTGCCCGCCGCGCTGTGCGGCGGCGATATCGCGGCTTTCTTCATCTGGCAGCCGGTCGGCTCGCGCACGCTCGAAATCTGCCCCGACAAGGCGCATTATCTCAGCGACGCGACCGGCTACATTCAGGGTTATCTGGTCGCGGGCGCGCGACCGCAATGGCTGGCAACGCCTCAGGGCAAAGACACCGCGGAGCGCTGGCTGCGGGCGACGATCAAGGGACGGGACGTCGCCGCCAAGGATTTTCCGGCGGTTGCTGCGTACGCTCAATCGAAGCTTGGGTTGAGCGAGAAGGCGACCCGCGACCAGTGGGACACCAATATGCGGCCGTTGGCGATCGACACGGTCTACTACAATGATTTCTGCAGCCTCAGCCGTTGGGCGCAGAGCACGAAGGTGACGGATGCCAAAATCGACTTCAAAACACTGACGTGGACCGATGGGCTCGAAGCCATCAATCCCAAGCTGGTGAACGCGCCGCCTCCGCCGTGTTGAGCGGCCAAAAGCTCTGATTTGGTTGAGTTTGCGGCGCTGCCGGCTCGCCGTGCGCGCCGACGCCTTCGACATAGCGAGCGTTGCCTTTCACCAATCGGGCTAGCGCGGCATCGGGCGACAGCACATTCTGCGGCTCCGGCGGTGCGGCGGCGCTTGCAGCAAAGGCGTGCGGCTCGACGGCGAGCGCGGCGGTCGCGCCCGCCGTCAGTTTCAAAACCTGGCGCCGCGCCATCGGGGCGCGGCGCGATTCACGCCCGGCACACAGTGCGCATATATCGGCTTCCCTGTCGGCATCTTCGCTTGCGCGACTGCAACAAACACCTGCCGACCGAATTCTAAACCGTTAAAATTGCTGCCGCCGCCACAACGCGCAGATTGAACCGGACCGCGGATTATTTTGTCTTCATCGATTATTTTTTTCAAAATTCGGCAAAACAAATGGCCGGACTCAATACAGATTCACGCGGCCGCGATAAGCGCCAGCCACCTGCGGACCGATTCCGGCGTATCGAAATGTCCATCAACTTCGGCAACGATGCCGCCAACCGAATAGGCTTGGCCGCCGAAATTGGAAATGATGTCGAAGACCGGCAGGTCCGTCGTGTCGTCGCCGATGAAGATCGGATGGCGGCCCAGAAACGGCGGATAACGCATCAGCTCGCACACCGCATTACCCTTGTTGATGCCGGCCGGCTTGACCTCCACGACCAGTTTACCTGGCAAAATCTCAATTGTTTCCGGCGGCGCGTCGCCGCAAATAGCGGCCACGATGGCCTTGAGCGCCGGCCCCTTCTCGGGGGCGAGCCGGTAGTGCAGCGCGATCGAGTAGCCTTTGTCCTCGACCAGAATGCCGGGTCCCAATTCGGCGACGGTCGCCAGCTTGCGCTTCAAAGCAGCGGGAATTGGCGCCACCCGGATCTGCGGTTCGGCGTCGCCACGGGTTCGCATTTCCGCGCCATGGATGCCGATGGTGGGAAGCTGGAGCGGGGAGAAGATGAGATCGATATCGTTGATGGAGCGGCCGCTGACCAAGGCCACCGCGCCCTCGGTCAGCTCGGCCAAACGCGACAGGACCCGGCGCAATCCTGTCGGCACCCACACTTGCCGCGGCGACGGTGCGAGATCGAGCAACGTGCCGTCGATGTCGAGCAGAAAGGCGCGGTTGTGCAGGTCGGCAATCGGCAGAGGGGCGGCACTATCCATGTCGAAATCCGCGGACTTTCCTCCCCATTACACGGACGACCCGCGTTTTCAATCGACGAATGACCCGGCCGACGCGCGAGCGGCGCTTGAATTGGCTCAGCGCGCTTGAGCCGCCTTGCCCCGATGTGCGATCCGCCAGATGGTGCCGCTTGCGTCCTCAGAGACCAGCAGCGCTCCGTCTTTGTCGACGGCGACGCCAACGGGACGCCCCCAGACTTCGGAATCGTTGATCACAAACCCGGTGGCGAAATCCTCATATTCGCCGGTCGGCACCCCGTCTTTGACGATGACGCGGATGACTTTGTAGCCGGTGCGTTTGGCGCGATTCCATGAGCCATGTTCGGCGGCAAAAATGTTGCCGCGATAATCCGCCGGGAATTGCGTGCCGTTGTAGATCGTCATCCCGAGCGAGGCGGAATGCGCCTGGATCAGAACGTCCGGGATGGTGATTTTGTCCTTGAGGTCCGGCCGCTCGCCTTCGTGGCGCGGGTCCTCGTGCGCGCCGATGTAATACCACGGCCAGCCGTAGAACGCGCCGTCGCGAACGCGCGTGATGTAGTCGGTGGGAACGTTGTCGCCTAACCCATCGCGCTCGTTGGTCGAGCACCACACGGTGCCATCGGAGGGGGTGACCGCCATGCCGACGCAGTTGCGGATGCCGGTCGCGAAGATGCGGCCGTTCTTGCCTTGCGGGTCGAAGGCCAGGACATCGGCACGCTCCGCTTCACGGCCCCAGGTGGCGCCGAGCGGATGATCGGACTGCCACTTTTGCAGCGCGGCCGGGGCGAGCTTCTCCATGTCCTCGGCGACGTTGGAGCCGGACCCGACCGAGACATACATTGTCTTGCCGTCGGGTGAGAACACCACGTCGCGGGTCCTGTGGCCGCCGACCGGCAGATGCGGGACGATGGTTTCGGCTTGGCCGCGCGCCGTCAGGTCGCCGTTGCGATAAGGAAAGCGAACGACGGAATCAGTGTTGCCGACGTAAACCCATTCGGGATTCGGACCCGGCGGATAGAACGCGATGCCGAATGGCCCACGCAATCCGGAGGCGAATACCGTCGACTGCTTTACTTCCTCCTTATCCGCGCCCGCCGGCGCGGCAGGGTTGGGCAGGGGACTCGGTCGCAGCACCTGCACGCGTCCGGCCGCGCTCTCCGCCACAAACACGTCGCCGTTCGGGGCGACCCGGATGAGACGCGGCGCTGATAGACCAGATGCAAACAGGTTGACTTCAAAGCCGTTTGGGACGATTGGCTTCTGGTCGTTGGTGCGGTGCACTGTTCTGACGGAATTGCTTGCCGATTTGGCTTGATCGGGCGCCGGCAAGTCTTGCGGTCCGATATGTCGCCGCGTTCCCGGACGATCGGCGCGCCAGTCGCCAAACGCATCCGGACCCTGGAGCACACTGGAGCCCGTTTCGGCAAAAAGGGGTGGAGCGGCGAAGCACAAAATCCCTGCGACGAACGCTGCAATGACGGGGCGGATTTTGGGACGCATGGTGGGTGCTCCTTCTTAACCTCGATGAAATGAACAGGCCGAACCGGGCGGGGTTCCATATAAGGATACGAACTGGCGCTTTTATGCTGAGTGTGTGTTCGCAATGCCCGCCATGGAAGTAACCGGTGCTGGCCGGGACCCGTCCCGTGTCGACCATGACAAACCCGAGCCAGAGTCCGCGGTGACGCGTCTTGATCGCTAGAGTCGCCAGTCAATTGGAGATCCCGCGCCGCCTGCGCGCGCTCGTGCGGGCCCGGGAATCAAGTCTGATTGGACTTGCGGCGCTGGTCGGCGTGATCGCCGGCCTGGTCGTCGCCGGCATGGGCGAGAGTGTCGATCTGCTGCACGAATTGTTTTTCCACTTGGAGCCCGGTGAACGCCTGTCGGCGCGGCTCGTGCTCGATCCGGTCCTGGCGTTCTCGGTGCCGCTGGCAGGCGGCCTTATTTTCGGCATCGCCAGTGAGTTGATCAAGCGCTGGCGACCGGACCGGGAAGTCGATCCCATCGAAGCGAATGCGCTGCACGGCGGCCGCATGTCGCTCCTCGGCAGCGTGATCGTCGCCGCCCAGACGGTGTGGTCGAGCGGGGTCGGTGCCGCGGTCGGCCTCGAGGCCGGCTACACCCAGCTCGCCAGCGGCATCGCATCGCGCATCGGCAATGCCTTTCGCCTGCGCCGCGGCGACCTGCGCATTCTCGTGGGCTGCGGTGCTGCCGCCGGCATTGCGGGCGCGTTCGGAGCACCGCTGGCCGGTGCATTTTACGGTTTCGAACTCATCATCGGCAGTTATTCGCCGGGCAGCCTGGCGCCCGTGGCGTTCGCGGCGTTGATCGGTTACCTGGTCGCGCGCTCTTTCGCGCCCGCCGACCTCGGCATCGTCGCTCCCGAGAAGGCCGCCATTTTCGCCCACGACCTGATCCTCGCCGCCACGATCGGCCTCCTGGCGGCGTTGCTCGGGATCATACTCATGCGCGGTGTCGCGCTGTGTGAAGAACTGTTCATGCGAACGCGGCTGCGGCCGGCATTTCGTACGATGGCCGGTGGCGTCGTCGTCGGGCTGTTGGCGATCGTGTCACCGCAGATCATGTCGTCCGGTCATGGCGCTTTGCGGGTTGCCGGCATGCTCGATCTGCCGCTGCGCACGGTGGCGCTTTTGTTCGTGCTCAAGATTCTGGCGTCGATCGCTTCGCTCGGCTCGGGATTTCGCGGTGGAATGTTTTTTTCGTCGCTGCTGATCGGGGCGCTCGGCGGCCATCTTCTGGCGGTTGCTCTGACGATGGTCTGGCCGACGGTCTATTTCGATCCGAACGCCTATGCGGTGATCGGCATGAGCGCGCTCTCGGCCGCCGTCATCGGCGGTCCGCTGACGATGATCTTCATCGCGCTGGAGACGACCGGCGACCTCTGGCTGACCACGGCGGTGCTGATCGCCGTGATCATTTCCGCGCAAGTGACGCGGGAGGTGTTCGGCTATTCCTTCGCCACATGGCGCTTCCACTTGCGCGGCGAGACGATCCGGAGCGCCGCCGACATCGGCTGGATGCGCGACCTGACGGTGGGACGCATGATGCGCCAGGACGTGCAGACGGTGCACGCCTTCACCAACATCGAGTCGTTCCGCGAAGTCATTCCCGCTCAGTTCCACGGCCTACGTGATAGCCGTCGACGAGAACGAGCGTTATGTGGGGCTGATCCACGTCGCCGATGCCCACGCCGCCGAGGCCTCGCCCGATAAGGCCATCAAGGAACTGCTGCACTATAACGACGAAATGTTGCTGCCCGGCATGGCGGTCAAGGAAGCCGTCCTCGCCTTTGATCGTGCCGAGGCGGAAGCGCTGGCCGTCGTCGATTCCTATCTCGACCGGCGCGTCGTCGGCTTGTTGTCCGAAGCTTACGTGCTGCGCCGCTACGCGACAGCGCTGGAACGGCGGCGCCAGGAACTCGTCGGCGAGGAATAGCGCCAACGAAACGACGCGTGTCAGGGCCGCAGATAAACGTAGCCCTGCGATTGCAGCTCGGCGAGCCGCACCACGCCGCCTTTGTCGGCGACGACGAAGCCCGGCAATAAATCCTTGAGCGTGACATTCTGCGCCCGCATCGTATTGATGCAGGCATTCAGACGGACGCCGGTCTTCACCATCTCGTCGGTGCGCTTGGTCATGTCGGGCGTGGCCTGGGCGGTATGGAACGACTTGAGCGCCGGGCCGTGAACCACGAGGGCTATGGTGACCTTGTCGGGTCCGCCCATGCCTTTGAAGTGGTTCTGGATGTTGCCGAGGACGAAATCGACCTTGTCGAGATCGTCGAGGTGATAGACGACTTTCGAAGCGTCCGGTGTGTCGGCTTTCGCACGCGTTACGCCAAGCGTGGCGGCCAGCGCGCCGGCGGTGCCGAACGCCGCCGCCAGGATGTTGCGTCGATGCATGAGGTTCTCCATTGGGTTGATGGCATTGTACGACGGCGCGATAGCGACCACAAAGGTCACTTGTGCCGCATCGTCGCCAGCTCGTGCCGGTCTGCGACGAGCGCAGTACATTCTCGCAACGCCGCCCGGTCGAGCCGGAATATTTTGTCGTCGGCGCCGGCCTGGAGCGCGCTCATGGCCGATTCGTCGGGATCCTTGTCCTTCCAGATGCGGATACTGTCGAGCTTAACGATGACCGATCCGTCGTCCTTTGCGAGTTCAACCGAGAGGCCGCCGCCGTCGCAATCGACACCGCAATTAAAGTCAATTCCAGTAACGGCCGGCAAGTCCGTATCCGGGCTGAGCGCGCGCACAGCCGGCGCATGGCCGCATTGGCCGCTCGAATCGAAATTGCCGGGACGATTGCGGAAATTGACGCCGAGCCGGAACGAGTAATCCAGATACTTATCGTCCGGCGTCTTTTCCGACGTGATCAGAATTTTCATCACGCTGACTTTTTGCAGCGGATGCTGTATCATGTGCTCGGCGTCATAGCGTCGCACGAAACACGCATAGGACTTCGGCTCGGCCACGTTGCCGGCAAACATCCGCTTGGCGAAGCTGACGTCCGGGGTATCGCCGGCGCGCGCGTTTGATCCGGCCGCGGCCCAAAGCACAAACAACGCAATGGCGATCGTCGCGGCGGTGCCGGTTTTCATTCTGCTTCATCCCCGTGCTGCGATTGCTGTTGCGGTAATTGAGTGCGACGCATGGCGCTCAATCATAAGCACTTTCGGCCGCTGCTTCGAGGCCGCAATCCGGCCGATTTTTGTGTTGCGCCCGCCTCATGTCTTACAAATGATGGGCAGCGGGGAACCGCAAGAGTAGAAGGTGCCGACGCGCCATGGATGAGCGAGCCAAAGTGGATTGCGTTGCCAATGCGCGGGCGCTCGCGCCGGTGATCCTTGCCGCGGCGCCGCGCATCGAGGCCGAGCGCGAGTTGCCGGCCGAGTTGGTCGCCGCGCTGCACGAGGCGCGGTTGTTCCGCATGCTGGTGCCGCGCTCGCTCGGCGGCGAGGAAATCTCGCCGGTCGATTACGTGCAGGCAATCGAAGAGATCGCCAAGGCCGACGCCAGCACCGCATGGTGCATCGCGCAGACCTCGGTCTGCTCCACCATCGCGTCGTGCCTGAAACCCGAAACCGCCGCGGAGATTTTCACGAAAAATCCGCGCGGCGTTCTGGCCTGGGGTCCGTTCGGCCGTGCCGCCAAAGCCATCGCCGAGCCGGGCGGCTTCCGGCTTACCGGAACCTGGCCGTTCGCCAGCGGCAGCCGGCACGCGACCTGGCTCGCCGCGCATGCGCCGGTGTTCGAGCCGGATGGCCAGCCGCGCCGCGACGCCAACGGCAATCCGCTCGACATGACGTTCGTCCTGCCGCGCGAATGCGCCAAGGTCACCGACGTCTGGCAGGTCATGGGTCTCAAGGGCACTGGCAGCGACACCTATACGCTGACCGATTTGTTCGTGCCCGAAGATCGCGCCATCGGCGCCTTCGCGCGCAATCCGGCCGAGCGGCGCGAGCACGGCCCGCTCTATTCGTTCTCGGTGTTCCAGCTGTTCGGCTCGAGCTTTGCCGCCATCGCGCTCGGCATCGCGCGCAGCACGCTCGATGCGTTCGTCGAGCTGGCAAAAAGCAAAACGCCGACCGGCGGCAAGTCGGTGCTGCGCGACAATGCCGTCATCCAATCGCAGGTCGGCGTCGCTGAGTCGCAGCTCGCGGCGGCGCGGGTGTTCTTGCTTGCTGCCCTGGAGGAGATCTGGGACGCGGCTTGCCGCACCGGCGCGATGTCGATCGAGCAGCGGGTGCGGCTGCGCATGGCTTCCGCCCACGCCAGCCATCAGGCGCGGCAAGTCGTCGACACCGCCTATCACGCCGCCGGCGCCACGGCGATTTTCGAGAGCAATCCGTTCGAGCGGCGGTTCCGCGACGTCCACACGGTGTCGCAGCAGGTGCAGTCGCATTTCTCGGTGTTCGAGGCGATCGGCCAGCATTTTTTGGGGCTGCCGCTCCATCCGCGGCTGTTTTGATCCGGCAAAATCAGCCGTTGTTGACACGCCGCGCCCGAACGGTCGACCATGAGACCTGTATCGATCTGCACTCCGAGGCCGGCAGCCCATGAATGACGACGCGCGCATCGCGGAGCTGACGCAGAAAATGCTGCGCAAGAAGCTCTATGTCCTGCTCTCGAAACCGTCGGTTGCGGCCGGAGAAGCTCAAGCCGTTTCTGCCGGCGCATCTCGAATACATGATCGGCCTGGAAAAGCGCGGCGTCGTGTTCGCGTCCGGGCCGCTGGCCGACGGCGAGGGGCCGCCGAGCGGCCATGGCTTGACCGTCCTGCGGGCGGCGACCGCGCAGGAAGCGCGCGCCATCGCCGAGGCCGATCCGTTCTTCGTCAACGGATTGCGGACTTTCGAGCTCAAGGAATGGACGGTCATGGAAGGCTCGCTTGGGACTGCGGGTCAATCTCTCGGATCAAACAATCGAAGTTGCATAAGAAAAACGCGCAAAGGAACGTTCATGGAGACCATCGGCTTTGTCGGAGTCGGCAAGATCGGCCTGCCGATCTCCGAGAACCTGATCAAGAGCGGCCGCCGCGTCGTCGGCTATCGGCGCAGCTCGCTCGCCGAATTCGAAAAGATCGGCGGCGTGCCGGCGCGTTCGCCGGCCGAGGTCGGCGCGCAGGCCGACATCGTGTTCTCCTGCCTGCCCTCGTCCGAAGCGCTCGACGATGTGGTGCAAGGCGCGCAAGGGCTTGATCCATTCGGCGCGGCCGGGACAGATCGTCGTCGAGCTCGGCTCGCATCCGGTTCCGGTCAAGCAGCGCCAGATCGCGCCGCTTCAGCAAAAAGGCGCGACCTTCATCGACGGCGAAGTGTCGGGCACGCCGGGCATGGTGGCGGCGCGCAAGGGCGTGATCTATCTCGCCGGCGATGCCGCGGCATGCAAGACGATCGAAGCGCGGTGTCGCGGCTTTGCCGATTCCTGCCTCTATTTCGGCGCGTTCGGCGCCGCGAGCCGGGTCAAGCTCGTCAACAATCTTCTGGTCGCGATCAACATCGCGGCGACCGCGGAAGCGATGGCGCTCGGGCTCAAGGCCGGCGTCGACGTGCCGCTGATGATCAAGGCGATCGCCACCGGCAGCGGCGGCTCGACCCAGTTCGGCATCCGCGCGCCGTGGATGGCGGAGCGCCGCTTCCTGCCGGCGCAGGGCACCGTGCCCGGTTTGCAGCACTATTTCGACATGATCGGCGACTTCGCCGACAGCGTCGGCGTGGCGACGCCGATGCTCGATTGCGCGGCGCCGCTCTACGAGCGCTTCATGGCGATGGGTTTTGGCGAGAGCGATGTGCGCCAAGATGGTCGACGTCATCGGCGCGCTGCCGCGCGCGAAGCCATAACAAATATCCCTCCCCCTTGTGGGGGAGGGAGGGGAGGGGGGTCGGGAGGCGAACCACAGGCGTCGACGTCACCGCTTACCTCACGACCCCCACCCCCGCCCCTCCCCACAAGGGGGAGGGGAGACTACAAACAGAAGGAGAGTTCGCATGATCCGCGTCAGCAAGATCGCCCACGCCAGCTACGAGACGCCCGATCTCGACAAGCAGACCGAATATTACACCGACATCCTCGGGCTCGCCGTCGCCGCCAAGGAAAAGGACGCGGTCTATCTCGCCTCGACGGTCGACCATCATTCGGTGGTGCTGCGCAAAGGCGCCAACGCGCAATGCGCGCGCGTCGGGTTTCAGATCGCGCCCGACGCCGATCTCGGCGATTTCGAGAAGCAGGTCGCCGCCCACGGCATCAAGACCGAGCGCAAGAAGGACCCGGAGCCGTCGATCGCCGACATGGTGACCTTCGCCGATCCCAAGGGCACCATCATGGAAGTGTTCAAGCGCGAGGCTTTCGCGCACCAGAAATTCCAGAACAAGGGCATCGTGCCGCACAAGCTCGGCCATGTCGCCTTTCACGTCACCGACGTCAAGCACGTCACCAAGTTCTACTGCGATGTGCTCGGCTTTCGCGAATCCGACTGGATGGGCGATTTCTTCTCGTTCCTGCGCTGCGGTCCGGATCATCACACCATCAATCTGATGCAGACCGGCTCGAACCGCCACTTCCACACCGCGTTCGAGCTGCGCGACTGGGGCCACATGCAGACCGCGTGCGATTTTCTCAGCCTCAACGGCTACAAGCTGTTGTGGGGCCCGGGCCGGCACGGCATCGGCCACAATCTGTTCGCCTATCACCGCGCGCCGAACGGACTGATCACCGAGCTGTTCGCCGAGCTCGACCGCATGAACGAGGAGCTCGGCTATTTCGAGCCGCGGCCGTGGCACCGCGACAATCCGCAGCGGCCGAAAGTGTGGGCGAAGGACCCGTCGGCCTCGAATCTTTGGGGTATCATGCCGACCGACGAGATGCATCACTAGCAATCGCTTCCCTCCCCCTTGCGGGCGAGGGCAGGGTGGGGGTCGGGAGGGAAGTGGCGAGCGAAGACGAGTGCAAGAGCTTTCGTCGACGTCCGTACAAATCCCTCCCGACCCCGCACCCAACCCCTCCCGCAAGGGAGCGGAGCAAAACTTTGGGAGGACGTCCATGCTGAATATCCGGCGGATCGTTGCGGCGGCCTGCGTTATGTTGGCGCTCGCGCTCGCCGCTCCGGCGCGCGCGGCCGATCCGATCAAGGTCGGCTTCAGCATGGCCTTGACCGGCGCTGTGGCGCAGAACGGCAAGCAGCTCATCATCGCGCTCGAGCTGTGGCGCGACGACGTCAACGCCCACGGCGGGCTGCTCGGCCGGCCGGTCGAGCTCGTCTATTACGACGACCAAAGCAATCCGGCGAACGTGCCGGGCATCTACACCAAGCTCATCACGGTCGACAAAGTCGATCTGCTGCTCGGTCCCTACGCGACCAACATGGCGGCGCCCGCCATGCCGGTCATCATGGAGCACAACATGATGACCGTCAGCATGCTGGCGATCGGCGTGAACCGGCATTTCAACTATTCGCGCTATTTCGACATGGTGCCGGTCGGCCCGGAGGGCATGAAGTCGTTCTCGCGCGGCTTCTTCGAGCTTGCGGCGGCGCAGCAGCCGAAGCCGCAAGACCGTCGCCATCATCGCCGCCGATGCCGAGTTCTCGAAGACTTCGGCCGACGGCGCCAAGGAGAACGCCGCCGCCAACGGCTTCAAGATCGTCTACGACCAGAGCTATCCGCCGATCGACGACGGACTTCGCGCCGGTGGTGCGCGCGGTGCAGGCGGCCAACCCTGACGTCGTGTTCGTCGCCGCCTATCCGCCCGATACGGTCGGCATCGTGCGCGCCGCGCAGGAAATCGGGCTCAAGCCGAAAATGTTCGGCGGCACCATGATCGGACTGCTCATCACGCCGATCAAGATGCAGCTCGGGCCGCTGCTCGACGGCATCGTCATCATGGAAAGCTTCGTGCCGGCGCCGACCTTCAACTTCCCCGGCGTCGCCGACGTGCTCAAGCGCTATCAGGAAAAAGCCACGGGCGAGAAAATCGATCCGTTCGGCTATGGCTTCGTGCCGTTCGGCTACGCCGCCGGGCAGGTGCTGGCGCAGGCGGTCGAAGAGACCAAGAGCCTCGATCACGCAAAGCTCGCCGACTACATCCACAGCCACACCATCCACACCGTGGTCGGCGACATCACCTACGACAAGGACGGCGAGTGGTCGAAGCAGCGCAACGTCTTCACGCAGTTCCAGAACGTCGCCGCCAATAATCTTCAGCAGTTCAGCAACGGCAGCGTCCAGCCGATCCTGTGGCCGCCGGAATACAAGACCGGCACCATGATCTATCCCGTATGCGGACGCGAAGAAATGAAAAACCCTCCCCCCTTGTGTGCGAGGGCAGGGTGGGGGGTCGGGAGGGAAGTGGCGAGCGAAGACGTGTGCAAACACTTCGTCGTCGCACGCAACGAGACCCTCCCGACCCCCACCCCCAACCCCTCCCCGCAAGGAGGAGGGAAGTTCGCTGTGCGGTCGTCGAGCATATGCACCAACAAAAGCTGCGTTCGGGAGAATGACAATGAACAGATGGCTTGGCGCCGCAGCCGCGCTCCTTTTTCTCGCCGCAACCGCATCGGCCGCGCGCGGAAACCTATCCGTCGAAACCAATCACCATCATCGTGCCGGCGTCACCGGGCGGCGTGACCGATATGCTCGGGCGCATCCTGGCGAAACGCTTCATCGCAGATTGGGGCGCGGAAGCAGTCGTCGAGAACAAGCCGGGCGCCAACAATCATGATCGCGGCGGAATACGTCGCGCACCAGCCCGGCGACGGCTACACGCTGTTCATCGGCCCCGAGGTCACGTTCATCGTCAACCCGACGCTCTACGGCCATCTGCCTTACAGTCTTCAAGGATTTCACGCCGATCACCGGGCTCGTCACCATCAACCACGCGCTCATTCTCAATCCGTCGGTGCCGGCCGATAACGTGAAGGAGCTGATCGCGCTCGGCAAAGCCAAGCCCGGCCAGCTCAACTACGGCACCTTCGGCGTCGGCTCGACCGGCCACCTCAACATGGAGTTGTTCAAGACCATGACGGGCGTGAATTTCGTTCCCGTGCACTACAAGGGCGCGACGCCGGCCTTGCAAGACGTCGTTGCCGGCCACATCCAGATGATGCTCATCAGCGTCGGCAGCGCTGTGCCGCAGTGGAAGGCCGGCAAGGTGAAATTCATCGCCGACGGCGCGCCCAAACGCATGAAGCTTTTGCCCGACATCCCGGCCATCGCCGAGACCGTGCCCGGCTATACGGCGGCATCGTGGTTTGGCCTGTTCGGGCCGGCCGGCATGCCGGCCGACGTCGTCGCCAAGATCAACGACGAGGTGCGCAAAACCTTCGCCGATCCGGATTTCCAAAAAACATTTCTAGAGGCGCAATATTTCGAATCGATCGTCGGCTCGCCGGCGCAGCTGACCGAGCGCATCAACACCGAAGAGCCGAAATTTCGCAAGGTGATCGAGGAAGCGCACATCAAGCTGGAGTGAGCTTGCAAAGCCTTCGCCGCTCTACAATGCAGAAGAGTGGATGCGGTGGTCAGCTTCTCAAGCCGACAAGGCTTTTCATCAACGCGTTCGAGTTGATGTGGAAACCCTCGATCTGCCACTCCGCACCATTCTTAATGGCGAGGATCTCGAACTCGGCGTTGCCTTTTTCGAAGGTGGCCCTCGCCGCGTAGTTTGCGGTAGTCGATCGCTTCGCGTTCGTCATCGCGATGATCGCCCCGCCGCTGGCACCGCGATATTCGGTCAGCGGACCCAACGCCCCGTTTGCGGCGTCGAAGAATGCCCGCAAGTCTTCCTGCTTCGTCACTGCACGAAAATGCGGTGTGCTGCGTTGCCAAAGTGCCGCCGCATCCCAATGGGCGCCGATCGCGACGACCGAATCTTCGACGTAAGCCTTGCTCTCGGCATCAAGCGCCGCCCCGTTGCGCGCCAGCACGAACAAGCCGATCGCGCCAGCCACGACGAGGCACGCCATGACGAGGCCGAAGCCATAGAAAAATTTACGCATGATGATAACTCGGCGGTCCGACCCGCCGCGAAACGCGCGGCATGCGTCGAAACTAGCGACGTCCATTTAATTTGGCGCGAGGGAGAACGCTAAAATTTTAAAGATTTCGCGCTACGCCGTTCCTTCATCGCGCACGCCCCGCAACGGCAGCCCGATGGTTTGATGAAAAGCTCGAAATAGTCTTCGCCGTAGTCGAGCGTGATCTCTTCGTCCGCCGCGATGGCGCGCAGCGCCACGAAAACGATCTTGCGGCCGCGCAATATTGCCTCGGCGTTGGGCTGGCAGGAATGATTGATATAGCGGCCCAGGTTACGCCGCGAGGAGCCGTCGATGGTCCAATGGCGATCGACTTCGAACATATATTTCGCGCCGAAGCGCTGCTCGCGGCGGTGTGCTTCCGGCGTCGGAATCCACTTGCCACGATAGGTGACGATATAGGTTTTTTTCGCAACCGGCTTGTTTGCGAACAAGCCGAGGCCGGCCGATGAACGGCCGACACGGAAGGGGCGTGCAGACATCCTCCTCAATTAGCTGATTCGCGCGTCGCGCCGGAAAGTCCTGATGCAAGCGCTTCAATCCGAAGCGATTTCGTTCAAAAGTCGCACCGGTCAGTCATGATCGCCGGGCGCGCTGGCGGTGCTCGCCCGATGATGCGCCACCAGCGACGCGCGCGAGGCCGGGGACAAAGCCTCCAGCGCATCGACGAGCGAGGCATGCACGGCCTCCTGCACTGCTGCCGAGTCGCGCCGCATTGCGGCGAGATCGGCCGTCACCTTCGCTTTGTCGAATGTCGGTGCGCCGATGTCGTTTTCAGCGTCGTTGCGCGCCGCCCGCAAGGCGCGGCGCGCGGCTCGGATCGCCGGCCGGTGCTCCTTGGCGACCGCGCGATAGCGTTGCATTTCATCAGCCGGAAGCTCTTGCACCCGCGCCGCCGTAACGATCTGCCGCCCGAAGCGGAAGACCTGATGGTGATTTTCGGCCAAGACGCGTCCCGCTAGGACGCCAACGAGGAAGATGTTGAGGAGCCCGGAAAAGGCCATGCTCAGCACCAGCCACCGCCGGTCAATCCACATTGGCGAACTCCATCGGGTCGAACGCCGCAGACATCAAACGGTTGGGATTGCCGTCATGCTGCGGCAAGACGTTGCCTATGACCAATCCAAGAAACAGCGCCGTTGCGGCTGCCGCCGCCCAGGCCGCACGCCTGGCGGCAGGGCGCACCGGCCGGATTTGACGATGGCGGGTGGCGCGCGCCGCGACCGCGTCGACCGGCGGTTTCGCGCGATGCGCAGTGCTCCGCAGGAAGGATTCCACCGCCGCCATGGTGTCGCGTGAGGCGCGCGCTGCGGCGGATATTTCGATCAGGCGGCCGGCCTCACTGCGCAACGCGGGGGGCCATTGCTCAAGATCCGCGCCGTAGCGATCAAGTCCGTCGTCGAATTGGGATTGGGACATGGTCATGGGTCGTCTCGCAATGAAAGCCGCAGCGTCCGGCGTGCCCGCACCAACAGAAGCTCGAAAGCACCGACAGAAGTGCCCATCGCCGCGGCCGCGTCGGCGTTCGAGAGTTCCGCATCGTATGTCAGACCGAGCGCTACGCGCTGGCGCGCGGGGAGTTCCGCGATCGCCGAACGGATGCGGGCGGCGCTTTCGGCCGAGACCATTTTAGCATCCGCAAGCGCCGCCGGATCCCGCGGTTCCGCTATGCTGTCGATTGGAACCGACCGCGCCCTGCGGGCCTGATCGATCGTGATGTTCAGACCGACCCGCGACAGCCACGCCGCATAGCTGCGTCTGCCGTTGTTTTGGACGCGCCACACCGGGGCATTGATCCAGGCCCGGGTGAAGACCTCCTGAACCACATCCTCCGCATCGCGGGGATTGCCGAGGATACGGGTGATCAAGGCCAAAAGACGCGTCCTGTGTTTCGCCACGAGACGCGTGAAGGCGTTCGCGTCGCCCTCGGCCGCCAAGCCGACGAGTTCGTCATCCGAAGCCTCCGACACGATCACCTGACGATGCGTAAGATGCTGCACCCCCGGTAACGCGCGAGGCGGCGAAATCCTACGCGGACGTCAGCAGATTTTTTGGCATGAGATCATGTCTCCTTGGGTGGAAAAAAATTTTGGAGGTTTGCGTAGGCTTCGTCGCTCACGCCCGTTTCAGGTCAAGTCCAAACAAGAAAAGGAGACTGAAATGCGGAACCTCATCTTCACGGCTGCGGTCGCGTCCGTGCTCTCGCTCGGCGCGCTTCCCGCCAACGCGATGACGGCGCAACCCGTGCCGCTCGCGACCGGAACACCGCAAGTCACCCTGGTGGCGGGCGGCTGCGGCATCGGGTTCCATCGCGGACCCTACGGCGGTTGCCGGCCGAACTTTTATCGGGCCTACCGCGGGCCGTACCGCTTTTACGGCTGGCGTCATCGCGGCTGGCGCCGCTGGCGCTGACAAGGCCTGCTGATTGGTGCTTGCAAGCTCGGCCCGTGCCGACCCCTCGTGAGCATTCACGGGGGAGCACGGGTCCGGCGCGGCCGCCGTCACGTACGCCGTCGCGGACGTCGGCCGCCTCCGCCTTTGCGCAGAGTGGACTTTGCGCAGCGTGAGCCGCTTCTATCGGCCGTGCTTCTTCGCGGGCGCTGTGTCTTGGTCTCCCTCGTCTTTTCCGGCCACCTTGCCCGACGTGAGCGTCCAGCCCTTCCAATTGATATCGAAGATGATGCCGTTGGGGTCCTTGAACTTGCGCTCGAAGTCGTCGTCGTCGGGATCGCCCAGATCGAAGAAAAACTGACCGCCGGCGTCTTCGATCTGCTTTTGCTGGTGCTCCAGATCGTCGCATTGAAATCCGAAATGGTGAATGCCGACGAAGTCGCTCGGGTTCTTCAGGCCGGAGCCGACCTCGCTCTTGTATTGCAGCAAAGCGAGATTGATCTCGCCGTCGCTCATGTAGACCCGATAGGCGGTCGGGCCTTCCGATTTCGGCGAGCGCGTGAGGCCGAAGGCCTTTTCGTAGAAATCGGCGGTGGCGTCGATGTCCTTTACGGACAGGGCGATGTGTCGGATGCGTGCTGGCACGGACTGGCTCCTTGTGTAGACCCGCGCGGGGTTGGTATCCAAGCTAGCGGATGGTGGATGGGCCGGGCAACGCAAAACCCACCGCCTGACGCGCGACATCGATGCTCTGGAATTCAGCCGAAGGAACCAACATGCGGACCATAACCCTCGAAGAACACTTCGTGACGCCGGGCTTTCTCGACGGTCCCGGACGAGAGTTCAAGGAACACTCGCAAAGAGCCGGCGCGCGCGCCGCCCAGCTGTTCGCACAGCTCTCCGATGTCGGCGACAAGAGACTGGCGGAGATGGATGCCGCCGGCATCGATATGCAGGTGCTGTCGCTGCAATATCCGGGGACCGAGCAGTTGGAAGCCGCCGACGCGACGCCTGTCGCGCGCGAAGTGAACGATTTTCTCGCCGCCGTGACGACGAAACACCCGACGCGCTTCGCGGCGCTGGCCGCGTTGCCGACCGCGATGCCCGACAAGGCCGCCGATGAGCTGGAACGCAGAGTTCGTCAGCACGGGTTCAAAGGCGCGGTCATCAACGGCCACAATCGCGGGCGTTATTTGGACGACAAATTCTTCTGGCCCATCTTGGAGCGCGCCGAAGCACTCGGTGTGCCGATCTATCTGCATCCGACGCGGCCACCGCAGCCGGTGATCGATGCGTCATTCAGCGGCTTTGCGCCGGACGTGAGTTACATGTTCGCCGGGCCGGCCTGGGGCTGGCACATCGAGACCGCGGTTCACGTCGTCCGCATGATCCTCGGCGGCGTGTTCGACCACCATCCGAAATTGCAAATCGTCATCGGCCACCTCGGCGAGGGCCTGCCGTTCATGCTGCCGCGCCTCGACCGGAGCCTGCCGCCCGCCATGACGAAACTGCAGCGTTCGCTCGGCGACTATCTTCGCCAAAACATCCACTACACTTTCGCGGGTTTTAATTTTCCGGCCACGTTCCAGAACCTGCTGGCCGAAGTCGGCGTCGAGCGCATCATGTTCTCGGTCGATTATCCGTACGGCTCGATGGCGGATGCGCGGGCTTTCCTGGAGCATCTCCCGGTCACCGCCGCCGACCGGGAGCGCATCGCGCACGGCAACGCGGAGCGGCTATTCGGGTTGTAGTCGTGTGGCGTGGGTTGATGCGCGGCAAAGCCACCTTCTCTCGTCATTGCCGGACTTGATCCGGCAATCCATGTGGCGCCTTGACCTCAATGCCGTTCAGGTGAGGCTATGCCGAGCGGCTGCTCAGCACGGATACGCGGGTCAAGCCCGCGTATGACGAATGTATGGCCTGTGCAGGTCAGGCGAATTTTGGAACTGGGGATGTTTGGTGGGTAGGGACTCGCGTGATATCATTCGCGAGCTTGAGGCAGATGGCTGGTATTTCATCGGTGCTAGTGGAAGCCATCATCACTTCAAGCATCCGATGAAACCCGGCAAAGTCACGTTGCCGCATCCGCGCAAGGACTTGCATCCGAAGACGCTGAGATCAATTTATAGGCAGGCTCAATTGCAACAAAAGCGATGAAACTATGGCAGGCTATATCGCACTGGTACACAAGGACGAAGGCACAAGCTACGGCGTGAGCTTTCCCGACGTGCCGGGTTGCATCTCCGCGGGCGACACGTTTGAAGAAGCGGTCGCCAACGCTGGCGAGGCGCTCGGCGGCCATCTAGAACTGATGCGTGCCGACGGCGACGCGATTCCTGCACCACGCAGCTTTGAGGAACTGAGACAAGATGGCGAATTCCTCACCGATGCAGCCGACGCAATCGTGACGGTCGTGCAGCCGCAACGTATGCCGGCCGATGCATGACAAGCATCGCGGATTACATCGAAGCTTGAACGCGGCGACGGCGGACCACCGCGAGAACGCCCGCGCTCATCCGCCCCCGCACGCAGTGCGGGGGAGGGGGACCACGCTGCGTAGCAGCGTGGTGGAGGGGGCGTCTGACTCGCCGCTTCGTTTTCGCTGTAGGAGAATTCGTCACGTCCCGCGCCCCTCCCACCGCGCAAACGCGCGGTCCCCCCTCCCCCGCTAAGTTAGCGGGGAGGGAAGAGGTCAGGGCTGCGCGAAAGTTTTTGCCACGCCTTGGGCGCGCAAGGGAATAAAGACGTGGATGCCCGGCACGAGGCCGGGCATGACGACCATACGGGCGTTGCGGCGCTGGACCGAATGACCGCAGATGATGAACTCCGGTCATGGTATAAACCATCAACGTCTGGCAGCCCTTAGGAACCCCGTCATGAACGCCCCCCTCACCACCCATCCCGACCCGCCCTACAAGCACACGCCGCTGTTCCCGCTCGGCAAGGACACAACGCCCTACCGCAAGATCTCCGCCGAAGGCGTGCGGGTCGAGCGCGTCATGGGCGAGGACGTGCTGGTGGTGCCGCGCGAGGCGATGCGCGCGCTGGCGGAGGCGGCGTTCACCGACATCAATCATCTGCTGCGCCCCGCGCATCTGGCGAGCCTCAAGGCCATCGTCGAGGACCCGGAGGCGTCGGACAACGACAAGTTCGTCGCCTACGATTTTCTCAAGAACGCCAATATCGCGGCCGGCGGCGTGCTGCCGATGTGCCAGGACACCGGCACCGCGATCATCATGGGCAAGAAGGGCCGGCTGGTCTGGACCGACGGCGACGACGAGGCGGCGCTCGCCGAGGGCGCGCGCGACGCGTATCTCAAGCGCAACCTGCGCTATTCGCAGCTCGCGCCGCTCTCGATGTTCGAGGAGAAGAACACCCGCTCCAACATGCCGGCGCAGGTCGAGATTTATGCCGAGGGCGCCGGCGACGCGGAGGCAGCCTACAAGTTCCTGTTCATCGCCAAGGGCGGCGGCTCGGCCAACAAGGCGTTTCTGTTCCAGGCGACGCCGTCGATCCTGACGCGCGACCGCCTGCTCGCGTTCCTCAAGGAGAAGGTGCTGACGCTCGGCACCGCGGCGTGCCCGCCGTACCATCTCGCCATCGTGATCGGCGGCACCTCGGCCGAGCTGACGATGAAGACGGTGAAGCTCGCCTCCTGCAAATATTACGACACGCTGCCGGACCACGGCTCCGAGGACGGCCACGCCTTCCGCGACCGCGAGATGGAGCAGGAGATCCAGAAGATGACGCAGTCGCTCGGCGTCGGCGCGCAGTTCGGCGGCAAATATTTCTGCCACGACGTGCGGGTGATCCGGCTGCCGCGCCACGGCGCCTCGCTGCCGATCGGGCTCGGCGTGTCGTGCTCGGCCGACCGCCAGGCGCTCGGCAAGATCACGCGCGACGGCGTGTTCCTCGAAGAGCTGGAGCACAATCCGGCGAAATATCTGCCGGAGGTCGACGCGGCGAAGCTCGGCGGCGAGGTGGTGCAAGATCGACCTCAACAAGCCGATGCAGGAGATTCTGGCGCAGCTCGCCAAATATCCGATCAAGACGCGGCTGTCGCTGACCGGGCCGATGATCGTGGCGCGCGATATCGCGCACGCCAAGCTGCGCGAGCGGCTGGAGCAGCGGCGAGGGGCTGCCGGATTATTTCAAGAACCATCCGGTCTATTACGCCGGCCCGGCCAAGACGCCGGAAGGCTACGCCTCGGGCGCGTTCGGGCCGACCACGGCCGGCCGCATGGATTCAGCTTCGTCGCCGATTTCCAGGCCGCCGGCGGCTCGATGGTGATGCTGGCGAAGGGCAACCGCTCGCCGGCGGTGCGCGAGGCCTGCAAGAAACACGGCGGCTTCTATCTCGCCTCGATCGGCGGCGCCGCGGCCAACCTCGCCGAGCACTGCATCAAGAAGGTCGAGACCGTGGAATATCCCGAGCTCGGCATGGAAGCGATCTGGCGCATCGAGGTGGTCGATTTCCCGGCCTTCATCGTCATCGACGACAAGGGCAACGACTTCTTCAAGGCCTTGAATTTGGGCTGACAGCGAAACTTGCAGCGCGCCGTCGCGTTGACATGCGATGGAAAAGACCCGCACGCCGCCTTGGCGCAAGAGCAACCCATACAAGAAGAGCGGGCGAGGCGCGCGCAAGCTGACGCCGGAGCAGAAGGCGTCCGCCCAGGCGCGGGCCAAGAAGGCCGGGCGGCCTTATCCCAATCTCGTCGATAACATGTGGGCGGCGACGCACGGCCGCCGGTCGTAGGCGTATCGGCGGCTCTGCCTTCTGGTTTGTTGCGGCGCTTTGCAGCATGATGAACCCGGAAGGCACAGAGTTACGGCGGGAAGAGGGGATCGCATGCTGAAGAAATCGAACGCTCTCGCTGTCGCTCTCGCGAGTGTCCTAATGGCGTCGGCCGGCACTCGGCTCGCGGCGCAATCAAACGGTAGCGCCGTCACGGCCCCATCGGCCACGACGCTGATCACGCTCGGCACGCGCGGCGGCCCGCTGCCGACCGCGGATCGTACGCAATCGTCGAATCTGCTCGTCGTCAACGGCACGCTTTATCTGATCGATGCCGGCGACAACGTCACGCGCCGTATCGTGCAAGCCGGCTACGACTTCCGCAAAGTCGGCAAAATCTTCATCACCCACGCGCACGACGATCACACGGCCGGCCTCGCGACGCTGCTCACGTCGGAATGGGAATATCAGCGTGCCGAACCGATCGATATCTACGGCGGCGGCGTCGAGGCGCTGGTCAAAGGCGCGATCGATTATCTCACGCCGAATGCGGATATCCGCTGGGCGGAAGGCAAGAAGCGGCCGATGGCCGTCACGTTTCCACGGCCACGACGTCGCGCCCGGCCTGATCTATCAGGATGCAAACGTGAAAGTGACCGCGGTCGAGAACACGCATTTCAACTTTCCGCCCGGCAGTCCGCCTTACGGCAAGTACAGATCATATTCCTACCGCTTCGAGACGCCCGGTCGCGTGGTCTTCTTCACCGGCGATACCGGTCCGTGCGATGCTGTGGTCGATTTGGCAAAAGGCGCCGATCTCTACGTCACCGAAACGACGTCGCCGGAGGAAGTGGTCGAGCTCTTCAAGCGCAACGGCTCCTGGCAGGCCAAGACCCCGCCGAACAGGAGGGCTTCCTTCGCCACATGCACGAAGAGCACGTCACGCCGGAGGACATCGGCGAGATGGCGACGAAGGCCGGCGTCAAGGCCGTCGTGATGACCCATCTCGGCCCGTCGTCGATTCCGAACGACGACTATCAACGCTATGTCGATGAGGCGAAGAAATATTATTCAGGGCCGATCACGCTCGCCAAGGATTTGATGAAATTCTGACGTGGTCCACCTTTCCGCGCCGCGCGTGGCGAGCAGATGTCACCCAGCTTTGCGTCGGCGCTGGTCATGGCTGTGCGCTGATCGGGCCGTGGCTATGACTCTCGCCATGGCCGTGGGTGTGCGCGCCGTCAGCCGGCAGATAGACCACATGGCCGTGGCGCACCCCGCGCTCGGCGATGATGCGGTCGGCGAACTGCTGCACTTCGCGCGCCGCGGCCCTTGAGCACCGTGACCTCCATGCAGCTCTCGTGGTCGAGGTGGACGTGCAAGCGTGGTATGGGCGAGGTCGTGGCGCTCGTGGAAATCGCGGGTGAGGCGCTTCGGTAGTTCGCGCGCTTCGTGGTCGTAGAGATAGACCAGCGCTGCGACGCAGGGCCGCGTACTGCCGACCTCGGTGGCGGCCTGCTGCAGCCCGGAACGGGCAAGATCGCGGATCGCCTCGGAGCGATTGGCATAGCCGCGCGCCGCCATGAAGCGGTCAAGCTCGGCGGCAAGCTCGTCGTCGACAGTGATGGTCACACGCTGCATTGCAATCTCCCGGGTCGCGGCGAGCGATCCTATCACCACCGGGCGTTGCGTGGACATGGACAAGCCACGCACGGGGCCGATAGCGTTCGCGTCGAATCGAACGACGAGAACGACCCGCGTCAAAACGGGACTGCCCGCTGGACATGCCGTAACAGTGGAATAACGGACAAATGACGGAACAATCCCGCGCCGACATTTACGGCAGCCGCGCCCGCATCGGCTACACCTCGCCGCCGCTCACCACCGAAGTCTTTCCTTACGAGTTCTACAAGATCGTGCCGGACGGCGTGACGCTCGTCGTCACCTCGCTCGCCATCGTGGTGCGCAGCAAGGACGAGGTCGATCAGTCCTACGACATCAGCATGCGGGCGGCGCGCGAAATGGCGGCGGCCGGCTGCGACATCGTCGTGCTCGGCGGCGTGCCGATCAATCTGTCGCGCGGCGCCGCCAATGCGCGAGCAGATGATCCGCGATCTCGAAGCCGAGCTGAAGGTCAAGGTCTCGACCACGACGTCGGCGCAGGCGGCGGCCGCCAAGGCGCTCGGCTGCAAGAAGGTCGTGGTCTGCCAGCCCTACGAGAAAAGCGAAACCGACCGCATCGCGAGCTACGCCAAGCATTTCGGCTGCGAGGTATTGGGCGCGACCGGCTGGGGTTCGGCGTTCAACCAGATCGGCCGCATCCCGCGCCATGCCGCGATCGACATGGGGCGCGCACTGATGCGAGCAGCATCCCGACGCCGATTCGATCCTGTTCCCGTCGCCGCATTGGCCGACCGCGGGCGCGCTCGACGTGCTGGAGGGCGAGTTCGGCGTCAACTGCATGGCGGCGCACCAGGCGATCGTCTGGGACGCGCTGCGCCGCTGCGGCATCAAGGACCGATCGACGGCTTTCGGCCGGCTGTTTCGGGAATTCTAGCTTAGTATCCGGCCTTGCGCTTTCGCCGCGTTTCGGACCGATCAATGGGGGAGAAGCAACGATGAAAACCAAGAGCCATTATGTCGTCGCGCTCGCTGCGATTCTTGCCCTCGTTGCCGCAACACGGCCGGTCATGGCGCAGCAGACGGCGCCGCCGCTCGAGATCAAGGCCGGCATTTCCGATCCGGTGAACACGGTGCTGGCCTGGTACATGGCGCGCGCCGCCGGCGCTCTATGCGGCGCAAGGGCTCAACGTCGACATCATCAACATGAACGGCGGCAGCAAAGGCGCCGAGGAATTGCAGGCCGGCCGCATCGACGTCATGCATGTCGGCTTGTCGTCGGTCATCCGCGTCAATCAGTCCGGCGGCGATCTGCGCGTCATCGGCTCGCTGTCGCAACGTCATCCGCTTCACGTTTTTTTCCGCGCCCGGCGTCAAGACCGCGGCCGATCTCAAAGGCGGCGTCGTCGGCGTCAGCACGTTCGGCTCGGAAAGCGATTCGACGGTGACGCTTGCTTTGCAGAAGCTCGGGCTGACGCGCGACGATGTGATGATCAAGGAATATGGCGGCGGCACACGCCGGCTTGCCGCGCGTGAAGTCCGGCGAGATCAAGGCGACCGCGCTCAACGAGCCGCTGTCCTCGCAGGCGCGCGACGAGGGCGTCAATGTTCTGGTCGATCTCGTGCCGGATCAAATTCCGTGGCTGTTCAGCGGCATCGTCGTGCGTCGCGGCGACATCGCCGCGCGGCGCGATCTGCTGACGCGCTTTCTCAAGGCCAGCATCGAGGGCAATTACATCGCGCTCACCGACGAGAAGCGCGCCAAGGAGGTGCTGGCGAAGGAGTTGAAGATCGGCAATCGCTAAAATCCTCGACATCACCTACGACGACTTCAAGGCAGCAGTCGCCGCAAAACCTCGATCTGTCGATTCGCGGGCGCGCAGAATATCCTCAAGCTGTTTCCGAAGGTCAGCCAGAAGGTCGGCGACTATGTGGATACCAGCCTGCTCGACGGGCTGAAGAACGACGGCTTTTTCGCCGCGATGGAGCAGAAGTACAAACGGTAGCGGCGATGCGTTTGATGCACTTAAGTCGGCGTGCTGCTGGCGCTCTTGCTGTTGTCCGTCCGTTGCGCTCGCGCCCAGTCGGTCGAGGAGTTCTATAAATCAAATCCCATCACCATGCTGGTCGGCAGCGGCGCCGGCGGCGGCTATGACGTCTATGCGCGCGCCTTCGCGCGCCATTGGACCAATCACATCCCGGGCCATCCGAACATCATCGCCAAGAACATGCCGGCCGCGGCCGGGCTTGCCGCTGCGGCGACGCTTTATCAACAGTGCGGAGCGCGACGGCTCGGAGATCGGCGCCTTCACCAACGGCGCCGCGATGGAGCCGCTGTTCGGCAATCCGGGCGCGCATTACGACGCGCTGCGGTTCAACTGGCTCGGCAGCATCGGCAAGCTCGAGAACGTCTGCGCCACCTGGCACACCAGCCCGGTCAAGACCATCGCCGATGCGCGCGCCCGCGAGGTGATCGTGGCGGCGGCCGGCGCCACCTCGAATTCCGCGATCGTGCCGAAAATGCTCAATGCCCTGATCGGCACGAGGTTCAAGGTCGTTGTCCGGCTACGACACCAGTTCGGGCCTCACCATGGCGGTCGAGCGCGGCGAGGCCGAAGGCATTTGCGGGCTGTCGTGGTCGACCATCAAGGCGTCGCGGCCGCACTGGATCAAGGACAATCTGCTCAACGTCATCGTGCAGATGGGGCTTGGCGAAATTGCGCGATCTGCCCGACGTGCCGAGCGCGCTCGATCTGGTCGACGATGCCGAGAACAAACAGGTGATGGAGCTGATCCTGATTCGCCAGGAAGCCGGCCGCCGTTTGCCGCGCCGCCGGATGCGCCGGCCGACCGCATCGCCGCGCTGCGCCAGGCGTTCGAGGAGACCCTTACGGATCCCGGGTTCATCGCCGAAGCGGAGCAGACGCAACTGGAGATCGAGCCGATGACCGGCGAGGAGATCGAGATATGCTGGCGAAGGCTTATGCCGCGCCGAAACCCATCGTGCAGCGCGCCGCCGTGCTGGTGTATCCTGCGGCGCCTCACGCGCAGTAAATTGTGACGGACGTGACGCAAAGGAAGAACAATGAACACCATGACCGCGACAGCGCCGACCGCGAAAGTCAAAGGGCCGATCGTCTGGCTCAATATGGACCAGCAGGAGCTCGACGACGCCTACGATCAGATCGTCTATGCGCCGAACCGCGATCAGCTCGGCAAGCGGCGGCTCGCCAACAGCGCCGCGGCGCTGCCAACGGCTCGGCGAGCCGGAGCGTTTCGCCTACGGGCCGACGCCGATCGAAGGCCTCGATGTCTATCGCACGCAACAAAGCCGAACGCGCCGGTCGGCATCTTCGTTCACGGCGGCGCCTGGCGCAACGGCACGGCGTCCGAGTTCACCTATTTGGCCGAGCCGTTCGTGCATGCCGGCGCGCATTTCGTCGTGCTCGATTTCACCAATGTCGACGATGCCGGCGGCAGCCTGTTCCCGATGGTCGAGCAGGTGCTGCCGCGCTGTCGGCTGGGTTTATCGCAACGCCGAAAAATTCGGCGGCGACCGCAACCGGCTGCATCTGATTTCGCATTCGTCCGGCTCGCATCTCGCCGGCTGCGTGGTGACGCACGATTGGGCGAAGGACGGGCTGCCGCCCGACATCCTCAAGGGCGCAACGCTGTCGAGCGGCATGTACGATCTCAAGCCGGTGCGGCTGTCGAAGCGCTCGAAATACGTCAAGTTCACCGACGAGATGGAGCAGTAGCTCAGCGCCATGCGCCATCTCGACCGGCTCCACACGCCGCTGGTGCTCACCTACGGCACCTATGAGACGCCGGAATTCCAGCGCCAGACCCGCGACTTCGCCGCCGCGGTGAAAGCCGCCGGCAAGCCGGTCGAGCTCTTGGTCGGCGAAGGCTACAACCACTTCGAGATGCTGGAGACGCTGGCCAATCCGTACGGCGCTGCTCGGCCGCGCGGTGCTGGCGCAGATGAAATTGACGCCGGTATAAGTTGCCCGAAGGCACGGCGCGCCGGCGGATCAGGCAGCTTCGACGCTCGTTGTCTTGCGCGCGGACGAGCGGATCAGTTCGGCGCCGCAGTTGCGGCAGGCATAGACGGTGTCTTCGATGTCGGCGGCGAGCGCGCGGCGGCCATGGTAGACCATGCGGCCGGCGCAAGCCGGGCAGGGCATCATCAGGGACGGCAGACTCGAGGTCGGTGCGGCCACCGGATGGCGCATTGATGAACCCTTGATGTCTTCGTGTGAATTTCTCGCCTCTTTTGAACCGGAGTCAAGAAATTTTGTGCATTGCACACAGAAGGGTTGCGATCAGGCGTCAGCTTTCGTCTTAAGATATTGAAAAATATAATCTATCTATAGCGGGACGGTTTCGCTGCGCTGCCCGCATGAGAGCCAGATCGCAGTGCTGTCAGGCGAATTCCATGGTCGAGATGCAGGGAATCGCCAGAGTTCGCCGAAGCTCTGCCCGGGTGGCGGCGACCGAGCCGTTGAGGTCGATGCCGCGACAGGCGTCCTCGATGACGAAAACCGCGAAGCCTTCGCGCCGCGCGTCCTCGGCGGAATAGCGCACGCAAAAATCGAACGCGAGGCCGGCGAGGAACACGCGCGTGAGGCCGCGTTCGCGCAAAGTACCGATGAGACCGGTCGGCGTTTTGCGGTCGTTTTCATAGAACGCCGAGTAGGAGTCGATGGTGCGGTCGATGCCCTTGCGGATCACCAATCCGGCGTGAGGAATTTGCAGCGCCTTATGAAAGGCGGCGCCCGGGTTTCTTGCACGCAGTGATCGGGCCACAGCACTTGCGGGCCGTAGGCGGCGACGATGCGTCTCGTAACGGCTGTCTGCCAGGATGCGACGAGGCGAACGACAAATGGCCAGGCGGATGCCAGTCCTGGGTCAGCACGACGTGACGAAACCGCGCCGCCAGACGATTGACGATCGGCACGATCTCGTCGCCCCGCGGCACCGCCAGGGCGCCGCCCGGACAAAAATCGTTCTGGACGTCGACCACGATGAGGACGTCGTTGTCGCCGAACGTCGCGTGTCCGTCGCGTCATAATCGCCTGCTTCGCCTTGCTGGCGGCGGTCGACTTCCGCGGCGAGCGCGACCAGTTCGTCGGCGACCTCAACCGGATAGGTCGTGCCAGGCTCCAGCCGGCGCAAGGGCTCGGGCAGCCGCTCGAGCTCGCGCTTGGCGCGCGGCCGTATCTCATCGAGCGGCGGTGCCGGCTGCACCCGCCGGCCGTCCCGCATGACGAGCTGGAGCAGCGGCTCGCCGTCACCCCCGCCTTCCGCTGACGGCGGTGTCGAGCGCCAGCAGATCGCCGGCCATACGGCCGTCCGCGCCGTAGCGCCGCCACACCTGCTTGCGGCCCGGCCAGGTGGCCTTGTTCTCCGACCGCTTGCGCCGCGGCACGCCGGCATACTCCTGCAATTTGTAGACGCAATCGATCGCCGGCACGTCCGACGACGTCGTCATGGCTGGTGCCGATGCCGATGCCGTCGATCGGCGCGTTGCGCGCGCGAAATCGGCCAGCGAATCCTCGTCGAGGCCGCCGCTGGCGAAGATCGTCACGCTCGCGCAGCCCGCCGTGATCGAGAATGCTTGCGCACGCTTTTGCGACAGCGCGACGAGATCGCCGCTGTCGAGGCGCACGCCGCGGATCGTGATGCCGGCGGCTTGCAGCCGCGGCGCCAGCGCCACGACTTTCCGCGCCGCCGCTTCGGTGTCGTAGGTGTCGAGCAGCAACACCAGATTGTCCGGCCGCGACCGCGCGAAGCCTCGAACGCCGCCGTCTCGTCGTCGAACGTTTCGATGAACGAATGCGCCATGGTGCCGTAGAGCGGGATGCCGAATTTCTCGTCCGGCCAGCACGGTCGCGGTCCCGGCAAATCCGGCGATGATAGCTCGCGCGCGCCGCCATCAGTCCGGCTTCGGCGCCGTGCGCGCGGCGCAGCCGAAATCGACCAGAACCTTTGTCGGGCGCGGCGAGCACGCATACGCGCCGCCTTGGCGGCGATCAGCGACTGGAAATGCAGGATATTGATGAGCCGCGATTCGACGAATTGCGCCTGCGGCAGCGGCGCGGTCACGCGCAGGATCGGCTCGTTGGCAAAGAACACCGTGCCTTCCGGCATGGCATGGACGTCGCCGCTGAAGCGGAAATCGGCGAGATAATCGAGCAGGTTCTTCTTGAACCGCCCGGTGCTCGCGAGCCACGCGATCTCGTCGCGCGAGAAGCGCAGGTTTTCCAGATAATCGAGCGCCTGCTCGAGCCCGGCCGCCAGCAGAAATCCGCGCCGCGGCGGCAGCGTGCGGAAGAACAACTCGAACACCGCCGTTTTCGTCTCGCCATGGTCCAGATAGGCCTGCATCATGTTGAGCTGATAAAGGTCGGTCAGCAGCGGGCTGGTCATCGGGTTGCTGGTCATGGGATTCATGGCGGCGGCATTCGATCTTGCTGCATCAGCGGACATTTGGTTTTGCGGCACAATATATGTTTTGGACACGGAAGCGAGGCGCGCGCCTTTCTCCGCCCCCACATTCTAAAAACGCAGTGCTGGCGGCATCTCCAGGCGATGCGATGGAACCCGGGGCACCGCGCCGGAGTTTCCAGCAATGGTTCGCATCGCTCCATCGCGTCACAGGCATGGTCATGTTCGGCATAGGCACAGCGGAAACACTCGTCGTTCATTCCAAGGAACCGTACAACGCCGAGCCAAAGTTGAGCCGATTGCGCGCCTCGATGCGCACCGCGCAGGCCGATTTTTACGTCCGTAGTCACGGGAACATTCCTCAAATAGAAGCGGCACGGCACCGGCTGAGGGTGAAAGGACGGGTGCGGCAAGAGCTCGATCTCGGCCTGGAGGATCTACGGCAGAAATTCCCCGCACAGACCGTTGCGGCAGTGCTCCAGTGTGCGGGAAATCGGCGCAGCGACATGCGGCGCGTGAAGCCGGTGTCCGGCGATCCCTGGGAGGCCGGAGCGATCGGCAATGCAGCAGTGGACGGGCGCCAGGTTGGCAGACGTGTTGCAAGCCGCTGGTCTCCGAACGGACAGACGATCTGCACGTCGCTTTCGATTCGTTGGATGACTGCAATGTGGAAGGCCATCAATTCCTCTACGGCGTTTCCATACCGATGACGAAAGCGTTCTCGCCCGAGGTCGTGTTGGCTTACGCGATGAATGGCGAGCCCCTCGCTCCGGAGCATGGCGCGCCGCTGCGGGTGATCGTGCCCGGCTTTGCCGGAGTGCGGAGCGCCAAATGGCTCGCCGCCATGACGGTGCAGGACGCCCCGTCGGCGGGATACATCCAGGCGCAGGATTATAAGCTGTTCCCGCCGGCCAAGAGTAAAGAGACGGCGAACCCGGCAGAAGGCATGACGATCAACGACATGCCGCTCAACAGCGCCATCTGCGAGCCAGCCGATAACGCCAAGCTGAAGGCCGGCGCGATCAAAATTCGCGGCTGGGCAGTAGCGACGGCGCGTCCGATTATCCGGGTCGATGTTTCAACCGATGGCGGCCGTCATTGGGAACAGGCCAGCCTGGAACACGATCCAGAAACTCGTTGGAGCTGGTCGTTCTGGGAAGCCGATCTGAAACTCGGTCCGGGAGCGCACGAGATCGCGGTCCGCGCATGGGATGCGGCCGGACAAACGCAGCCGGCGCTGCCGGACGACACCTGGAATTTCAAAGGCTACCTGGCGGCCTCGTGGCACCGTATTCACGTCCAGGCGGATTAACATCAAATTCGGTGGTCGAATTTCCGATCGCGCCTGCGTACAGACGCAATTTATTTTCTGCGGTAGCTTTTTCTTCAACGCGAATCCGACCGAGCGCTGAACGATATCTGGGCGGGGCGCGCGCTTCATGTCGCGTCTTTGCGGTAAGAGCCGCCCCGGATTGCGCCGCGCGCAATCCGGGCTACGCGTTCGGTCAATCCGCCAGCGGATCGGGCCGCATCTGGAAGTGCACGGCCATCGGCGTTATGCCCTTGCCGCCTTCCTGGTGCCAGGGCACGCGGTCGCCGCTCGAGCGTCCACAGGCCGCGGCCCTTCCAGCCGGCATTGGGATCGTCGATGCGGCCGTCGAGGCCCTTGGCATAGAAGCCGATCGGGTACGGCACCCGCATGCGTGACCATCTTGCCGTCGGCGAAGGCGATCAGGCCGTCGTTGAGATTGCCGGTCGAGACCGGCACGTCGTTGCCGAGGCCCGAGCGTGTTGTGCTGGTCGACCCAGGTGTAATAGCTCGACTCGGCGCTGTTATCGCCGATGCCTTCGAAGCCCGGTCCCGGATATTTGTAGAACGACCAGCCCTCCGGGCATTGATCGCCGGTCGCGGTCGGGCCGTTGAGCGGGCCTTTGCATTTGCGGCGGTCGAAGCTGCCGAGATGGCCGCTGGCGAGCGACGACCCAGACCACGCCCTTGCTGTCGATGTCGCCGCCGCGCGGGCCGAAGCCGGGCAGCGGCACGTTGTAGATTTCCGCCAGCGCGGTCTCGGGCGGGTTCGCGCCGGGATCGAGCCGCACGACCGCGCCCGGGTTGGCGCGCAGCGTGCCCCAGACCGTGCCGTCGACCGGGCTCGGCATGACGGCGTAGAACACCTGGCCGATCCGCATGTCCTTGCTCGGATCGAGCGGCTTGCCCGGCTCGGTGTAGTCGTCGCGCTTGCCGTTGCCGTTGGTGTCGACGACGAGCGCGGTCCAGCCCTGCGACGCTTTGCGCGTCGCCGGTCTCCAGCGAACTTCTTGGTGTTGAGCCAGCCGACCACGCCGCCGCCGCCGCCGCTCGACGTCCACAGCGTGTTGTTCGCGTCGAAGCCGAACTGCAGATGGTGCGTGGTGAAGCAGGTATCGACGAACGTGTACTTCATCGGTCTTCGGATCGAGCATCGCAATCTGGCGGTGGCTCTCCGTCGAGCGGGAACAGCTTGGCCGAGGGCAGGTCCGAGTCCTTGCCGCAGAAATCCGGATCCTTGATGCCGCGCACCGCGGCCGCCAGCCAGACGCCGGCCTTGTCCGTCCATCATCGAGTTGTGGTTGTTGATGTGGGTGTCCCAGATCTGCTCGTTGCCCCAATAGGCCGACGGCGCCAGCGGCTTGAGCGCGGCGGCGTGGCCCGGTCCGAGCGACTCCGGCATGTCGGCGTCGCGCACCGGCGCGTGGAATCGGGTGACGCTGTTCTTCACCGGATCGAGGATCGGAATGTTGTCGGTGCGAGTATTCCGGCGAGCCGAACAGCGGGCCGTAGCCGTTGACGGTCGGATTGCGCTTGTCGGTCGAGATCTCGTCGTGGAGATAGTGCTTCTCGTCGGCCCAGTCCCACGTCGTGACGACGACATTGCGCTCGAGGCCCTGCGGCCGCTGCGGCTTGGCGTGCGGCAGTTCGCCCTCGGCGATGCGGTCGGTCCAGTCGGCGAAATATTTGATCGGCGCGGAGGCAAGCTCGCCCGGCGATGATGTTGACCATCAGCGGGCCGGCTTGGCCGGACTGCACGCGGCGCGCCCAGGCTTCCTCGGATGACTTGAACTCGCCCAGGCCTTTCGGCATCGTGCGCGTCGCGAGGCCGCCGAGCTGGTGGCAGCCGATGCAGCCGTTGTTCTTCATCAGATTGAGCCAGTCGCTGAGCTTGGCTTTCTCCGGAATGTCGCTCTTGCCGCCGAACTGGTCGGCGCCCGGAATCTTGAGCATCGAGTACCAGTAGATCGCCGGGTAGTACTGCGCGGCCGCCGCATCGTTCGGCGCCGGCACGGCGGTCAGGTCGAGCTGCTTGCCGGGCTCGGCTCGACCTTCGGCGAATCGACCAGGCCGTAGCCGCGCACCCAGACCGTATATTTGGCTTTGGGCAGGTCGGGGACGACGTAGCGGCCCTGATCGTCGGTGACGACCATCTTGGCGTAGCGGGTGGGCAGATCGTGGGTCTCGGCGATCACCCAGACGCCGGCTTCCGGGCCGTTCGGCGCTCGTCACCACGCCGCCGATGTCATTGTTCTTGATCGGCACGGCGGTCTGCGCCCACGCCGGCGAACACACGAGATATCCGGCGATGCCGATCGCCGCCGCACTCAGACTCACGCCGTACTTTGCTGCCATGACGCGCCCCTTCGTTTCCTGACCCTAAGTCGTGGCACTCCGCCTGCGGTAATATATTACGGCGCGCGCCACGACTTTATCGTTCCGGAAACGTGCCCAACTCCGGCGCTGATTGCAACGACGGTGGACCGCATTCACTCTTCATTCACGATGTTCTTGCCGCCACGTTTGGAATATCGCATGGTGCCGCCGGTTCTGCGGCCCGGGGACCCTGAACGGAAGTGGCCGCGAACTGGCCGGCGCTCGGGAGGTTTGGAACTTAACGCTCTACGGGGAGCGTCGAATGGCTTATGGGCCAACGTTGGAGGGGGGTTACGGGGCAACCGCGTCCGTAATCCACACAGATTCGTCTCACACCGCTGTCGTCAGCATCGCTGACGTCGATCTCCTATTCAGGGGCGACTTCCGGCGTGAGGGTCCTGACCTTATTCTCACCGGCCAAGACGGCCGGCACCACATCATTCCGGGCTATTTTGCCAGTGAGCACCGCGCGGCCTTGGTCGCGCCGAACGGCGCAAGCCTGTCTCCCGACGTTATCGATCTCCTGGCCGGGTCCCCCGCTCCGGGACAATACGCGCAGGCTCAGCCGACAACCGCACCGGAAGTTGCCGGCAAGGTCGAAAAGGTTGTCGGCAACGCCACCGCGATCCGCAACGGCGTTTCGGTCGCGCTCAGTGTCGGCGACGCGGTCTACAAGAACGACGTTATTCAGACCAGCGACCATTCGTCGGTCGGCATCAGCTTTCCCGACGGCACCGCTCTTAATCTCGTTGCCAACACGCGGATGGCGCTCAACGAATATTCGTACGATTCAAATTCGACCTCGAACAGCGCGTTGTTCAGTCTCGTCGAGGGCACGTTTTCATTTGTGGCCGGGAAGAGTCGCGCATACCGGCGACATGAAGATCGCGACGCCGGTTGCCACCATGGGCATCCGCGGCACCACCGGTTCGGCGCACCAGTCGACGCCGAGCGAGATCGCCTCGGTGTCCGCGACGCTCGGCGATGTGACCTACATGTTCACGATCGACAATGACTTGGGCGTCGACACCCACGGCATCTACGATCTGATCCTGAACGGCGTCGTCGTCGGCAGTATTTCGCAACCGGGTCTCGCCTGGTACCTCGACCAGAACGGCAATCTCATCAGCCAGCTGATGAGCGCTTCGCAACTGGCGCTCGATCGGGCGCTCCGCGACGCTGTCTACGACATCGAACGTTCTGACGCCGTCCCACACTCGACGCCCGGCAGCAACGGCAGTTCCGAGTCGCCGCCGACCGAGCAACTCCCCAATCCAAACCTGCCCGATAACGGCGAAAAGCCTTTCATCATCAATCTTCCGATCTACGATCCCGACGGGCCGACGATCGTCCCTTTTGTCGTCACGTTCATTCAGCCGCCGCCGGACCCGCTGACGCACGCCATCACGGCGAGCGACACGTCGGTCAAGATCACGGTGCCGCCGCATCCGGCAGGCGCCTTGACGACCGAAGCTACGCTCCCCTTCGCCGATTCTAATCCGGGCGATACCAGCTTCACGACGGCGGTGATCGGCGTGACCGCCACCGGCCATATCAACGGCCTGCCCAACCCTGCGATCGCCGAGACATTTCTGCACACGGATGGCGTGACGAAGAGCGTCGGCTCAGCCGACGGCACCGCCAATTTCGCGTTTTCCGCCCCGCAAGGGAGCTTCGATTATCTGTCCCAGGGCGAGACGGTGACGCTGATCTACACGGTTCAGGTCACCAATTCCAACGGCGTCAGCGACACGCAGACCGTGTCGGTGACACTCGTCGGAACCAACGAGGCGCCGGTGATCCAGCCGCTGCTGGTGAGCGATCCCGGTCCGATTCAGGCGCCGGCGGGCACGCACATCTCCGGCAATTCAGGTCCATTCCAGCCGCTCGTCGAGAGCAACAATTTCACCTTTACGGATCCTAATTACGACGACACCCACACGATTACGGTGGCCTACGACGCGGCGCAGAGCAATGTCTCGTCGTCACAGGAGATCGGGTCGCTCACCGCGACGCTGCTGCAAGATTCGACGGGCGGCAATCAGGGGGTCGTGAATTGGGACTTCACCGTTGATCCGGCGCTGATCAACGCGCTGTCGCCCGGCAAAGAGCTGCGCGAAGTTTTCGACATCACGGTGGCCGATGGTTTCGGTGGCACCGCCGTCAAAGAAGTGGTGATTACCCTCTACGGTCCGACGACACCGACAGGCTTCACATGGCTTCCCAGCAGTCCGTTGCCGCCCACCTCCAGCGGCAATTGGAATGTGCCGACCGATTGGAGCGGCGGCGTCGTGCCCGGCGCCCACGACAGCGCCACTATCAATAATCCGGTCGAGGTCACGATCAACGACGCCGAAAGCGTCGGCAATCTGACGCTCGCGGCGGGCGCGATCGTCGACATCGTCTACCCGGGATCGCTCACGATTTTTGGTACCGTCAGCGGCGCGGGCACGATCGAACTTGGTTCGCCGGGCTGCAATCCGGTTCAATTCGCTGATCCGACGCTCTTCGTCGATGGCGCGGTAACGCTGTCGGGAGGCGGAACGATCGCGATGCGGGGCGCGACCGCCGATAACATGATCGTCGGCGTCGCCGGCACCAATGCGGTATTGCTCAACGTCGATTACATCATCGAAGGCAGCGGCACGATCGGGCAGGGCGACGGCAATTTCGACTCTGGTCAACGACGGTACCGTCGACGCGACCCCGCTTTGCGTGACCGACAGCGGTCTTCTCGTCATCGATACCGGCGGCAACATCGTCACCAACGCCGGCACCATGGAGGCGACCGGCGGCGGCACGCTGGAGATTAAAAGCGACGTCGCCAATAGCGGCGGCACGATCGCGGCGCACGGCAATGGCTCCGTGGTGCAGCTTTCCGATGTGACGATCACGGGCGGCACATTCGCGACCGACTGTCCAACCTCTAACGACGGCGGCGTGATCGAAGTTCTCGCGGCAGGCGGAACGCATACCAGTGTGCTCGATGGCTCGACCAATGCGGTGACCGTCGACGGCTTTGTCAATGTCGATGCCGGTGCGGCGCTGGAGTTGATCGGGACGATTCACGACGAGGGCACCATCAATCTGGCCTCGGAAGAAACGTTGTCGCTCGAACTCGTCATTGATCAGACGCCGCCGCTCCTCGTCATCGACGGGCGGGTCACGCTCGACGGCGGCGGCCGCGTCACGTTGTCCGGTTCGGACGAGATCGTCGGGGCGCTGGGCGAGGGCCCCAATGTTCTCGAGAATTTCGACACGATTTCCGGCTCTGGTCAGATTGTCAGCAGCGCCGCCGCACCGCTGAAGCTCCATAACGAGACGGGCGGCATCGTCGACGCCACCGGGCTCCTGACCATCGACACTGGCGCCTACCGCATCCTCAACGCCGGTCGCATGGAGGCAACGCAAGGCGGCGAACTCGATATCGAGAGCAAGCTGCGCAATGTCGGGCTCGTCCTCGCGCTGAGTGACAGCGAGGTGCTGTTCAATGCCCACGTTCACAACAAGAGCGACGGCACGATCACCGCGCGCGGCTACCAGGCGCTCGTCGATTTCTCGGATGATCGCGCGCGCAATGACGGCGTTATAGCCGCCAAAGATCACGGCACGGTCACGTTCGATGACGCCAGAGTTGCGAACGACACGGGCGGCATCGTCGAGGCCATAGGCCATGGCTCTTCGGTCGTCTTTTGCATGAGTTGCGTCGACAACGACGGCACCATCAAGGCGGCGTTTGGCGGAACGGTTTCCATCGATCACAGCACCATCGACAATGCGTACGGCGTCATCGCGGCGTATGGGTGCGATTCGACCGTGCGGCTTTCCGGTTCAACGATCAGCCACGGCGAGCTCGATAGCGCCTATGGCGGCAAGATCGAAATTCTCAGCGGCGCCCCCAGCACTTTCGACGATCTGACCAATCGCGCTTACGTCGTCATCAATCCCGATGCCACGTTGATCCTGCGCGGCACCATCGACAACGATGGGTTGATCGTCGTCGATAGCGATGGACCGTTGCCCGTACTTTCGGGTGCCGATCTGGTGATTGACGGGCGAGTCACGCTCAAAGGCAGCGGCGAGGTCGAGCTTGACGGCTATGCCGACAAGATCACCGGCGCGTCTCATGGCGGAACCCTGGACAATTTCAGCACGATCGACGGCGATGGGCAGATCGGCGCCGGCAGTAGCGCGCTGACGCTCGACAACGAACGCTACGGCAAGATCGACGCGACCGGCACGCTCGTGATCGACACCGGCTGTAATGCGATCATCAACGCGGGCCTCCTGGAGGCGACCGGCCGCGGGACGCTGGAGATCAAGAGCGATGTCGACAACAAAGGCGGCACGATCGGAGCCTACGGCGCCGACGCGCTGACCGAGCTCGTCGGCGTGACGATCACGGGCGGCACGCTGGCGACCGGCAATCCGTATTGGCTCAACGACGGTGTCATTGCGATTGCCGCTGCCGGCTGGGCGACCATGAGTGTCTTCGACGGCTCGCAAAAGCACGATCCGGTGGCCATAGAGGGTTTTGTGCAAGTCGATCCGGGCGCCCAGCTCGAGCTGATCGGCACGATCGACAATAACGGCGGCAGCCTCGACCTCGATCAGCACGGCAGCGGCCGCTGGGCCGTTGGTTCCGATCTGGTTGTCGACGGCACGGTCAAGCTCGACGGCGACGGCTATGTCGCCCTGGAAGGCAACCACACCGGCATCGTCGGCGCGTGGGGCACCGATGCGATCCTTGACAACGACAGCTACATCTATGGCTCGCGCGGCGGCTTTATCGGTACCGGCAATAACGCTCTGACGCTCGTCAACGAGCAGCACGGCGTGATCGATTCCGAAGCGGGTGACGCCGGGCCGCTCGTCATCGACACCGGCTGCAACGTCATCACCAACAACGGGCTGTTTGAGGCGAGCGGCGCCGGCAGCACGCTCGAAATTCGCAGCGACGTCGACAACGGCGGCAGGATCGAAGCCCTCAACGGCACCGTCTATCTCGACACCAGCACCGTCTACAATGCATGCGGTGTGATCGCAGCGTTCGGGCACGACGCGATCGTCGCTCTCGATCACACGACGATCATCGGCGGCGAGCTTGAAACGAGTTGTGGGGGTCTCATCCAGACGGTCTGCGGCAACAGCACGTTCTACGACGTGACGATCGCGTGCGGCAGCGACGTGCTGGTGAACAACGACACATCGCTGACATTGCTCGGCCAGATCAATAATTTCGGCACGATCACGGTCGGGACGTCCGGCTTCGTCGATCCGGATTTGGTGATCGACGGGTGGGTTACGCTCGATGACGGCGGCATCGTCGCGCTGTCCGGTTATGGTGACAACATCGTCGGTGCGGCGGGTGAGGGCCTCAACGTTCTGATCAATTACGACGATATCACCGGCGCCGGAGAAATCGGCGGCGGCAACAATTTTTCGGAGTATTTCGCCGGTCTGACTTTGGTCAACGGCCATGGCGGCCTGATCGACGCCACCGGCCATATCGAGATCGATACCGGCAGCCACACGATCGACAACGCCGGCATCCTGGAGGCGACGACCGGCGGCGATCTCTTCGTCAACAGCAACGTCGACAATGATTACGGATCGATCAAGGTGGCGGCCGGCAGCACGGTCGACATCGCCGCAGATATCTATGGCGGCAACGCCAGTATCGACGGCGGTACGTTGAAGTATGAGGCCGATGCGACGACCAGCACCAGTTTCGATGGCCCCGGCACGCTGGTGCTCGACGGCAACAACCACGTTGACCACTTCACCGGCACGGTTTCTGATTTCGGCCACGGCGACGCCATCGATCTCGCCGACATCGCTTATTCCAAGTACGAAACGCAGCTCTCCTATAATTCATACAATGACACATTGACCGTCAGCGATGGCGCTCATGGCCCGTCCATGACGATCCAGCTTCAAGGGGATTACGAGGCGTCCAATTTTGTGTTGGGCCAGGACAGTAACGGCGATGCGGAGATCACGTACAATTCCACGCCCACGATCACCGGCGTCGAAACCACGAGCGATTCTTCAACAACAACAGAAAATAATAAGCTGAGCGGTGCCGTAAGCGGCAAGATTTTCTTCGATGATGCCGATGCCAGCGATACGCACACGGTGAGCGAAACGCCGCTTGGGTCGCATTACATTGGCACGTTCGCCGTGAGCGGCTTGAATGAGGACGAAGGGGTCGGTTCGGCGAATTGGAGCTTCAACTTCAATGCCGCCAGTCTTACCACCGGGCAAACACTGACGCAGTCCTACGACGTCAGCGTTGCGGATAACCATGGCGCCACGGCAACCCAGGAAGTCTCGATATCGATCGGCGGCCCCGGCAACGATCATTTCGTATTCACGCCCGGCGTCGGCGCCGACACCATCGTCAACTTCAATCCGCAGCATGACACGATCGAGCTCAGTCATTTCGCCAATCTGCAAAACACCCAGCAACTGACTGCGGCGATCACAAGCGATGCCCAGGGTGACGCGGTAATTGATCTCGGCCATCACGACAGCATCACGCTCCCCGGCATGGGCGCGCAATTGCATCAAGTGATGCAGAGCGTCGTCCTCCTGCATTGAGGGTGCCAACGCGTCGCGAGAACGCACGCGCGGTTAGAGGGGATCACGCGCCTTCGTTCGGGTCGTGATACAGCGCGCCGACGATGCCGGTCAGTCCGGGCTTTGCCGTGCCGAGGTGATAGCGGCCGTCGCGGTCGCGGCCGAGCTTGCCGGCTTGGCGCAGTTCGTCGAGCGCGCAGGCGACTTCGCGGCCGTCCTCGCTGCCTACCGCCTCGACGATGTCGGCATAAAACATCGGCGCCGCGGTCAGGGCCTGCTCGACATCCTGATAGCGCGCCGGGCCTTTGAAAATTTTTGCGGCGCTGCGCGTCAGTGGAATTTGGCCGTCGCGGCCGAATGGTTTGGTGCAATCGAAGCCGGATTTTGCGCCGGTGCGGCGGCCGTTGAGCGAGGGGTCCATGGTCATTCCCAGCATGCCTTGCAGGACGACGAGATCCTGGTCGGCCTGGAAGCGCGTGCCGAACGCCCAGTCCACCTGCCGGTCGTCGTGAATGTCGATGTCCTCGTCGAACACGTAGACGTGCTTGAGCCGCATGATGCCGCCGAACAAAGCCGCGATGGCGGAGCGCGCCTCGCCGAACACGCGCTGCTTCATCGCAACGCGCAGCGTGTTTGAGCCGCCGGAAATTGCGCGCAGATAGACCGCGACTGGCTCGCGCACGGCGCTTTTGAGAATCCGCATCGCCTCGGCCTCGGTGCGCATGGCTGAGATGTAGGCGCTGTCGGTCTGGTCGAGCACGAAGGCCGAGCCGTGCAGCAGCGTGTGGTGCAGCACGTCGCGCCGCATGGTGATCGCGGTGCAATGGAACACCGGGTCCATGTGGATCGCGCCGTAATAGCCCATGTATTCGCCGAACGGCCCTTCCGGCTCGACGTAGCCGCGCTCGTCGAGATAGCCCTCGAGCGTCATCTCGGCGTCGGCCGGTACCAGAATGTCGTTGGTGAGGCTTTTGACGACCGGCGCCGGCTCGGCGCGGAACTGCGCGACCAGCGCCAGCTCGTCGCCGGGCTGCCGCGTCGTCGCGGCAAAGAAATCGAGCGGATGCGCTCCGACGGTGAATGTGATCGGCAGCTTTTCGCCGCGCGCCACGCAGGCGGTATAGATGCGCTTGAGGTCTGACGGCGCGGTGACGTTGGTGCCGGCTTCGGTGCGGTTGCGCAGGCTGAGCCGCCGGCAGCCGACGTTGCGGCGGCCGGTTGCCGGATCGATCGTGTAGTCGATGGCGGAGCTCAGATAGCAGCTGCCGTCGTAGGCGTGCTGCGGATGAAACGGCAGCCGCGTCAGATCGACGTCTTTGCCGGTGACTTTGATCTCATGCACCGGCGCGTCGGCGGACGGCACTTCGACCAGCGGCTGCGGATTGGCGAGCCGCTTGAAATATTCATCGTAGAGCTTGTCCTCGGAGGTCTCGAAGGCGGCGGCGATCCGCGCGCGGTTGCCGGCGGTCTTGGCGACGAGCTCGACTTGCTCGGGGCCGGCCTTCTTGAACAGCACGGCCTTTTCGGCTGCGCTCGATGATCGGGCTCAAGCCGGTGAGCGGCACCGGCTTGTCGTGAACCTCGACCTCGCCACGTTCGATCAGGCGGTCGACGAAGCGCCGCAAGCGATATCGGTCGAAGTCGAGGGCGGTTGCATGGGTCATTTTGCAAAATGACACCAAGCGCGGGCGCTGAGTCAATCAGCGCTCGCGCGATCCCGTGGTTCGCCGAGAAAGAAACCTATTTGCCCCAGCCGAAGTGATAATTCACGCCGGCGCGCACGATGTTGTCGTGCATCGAGACATTGTCGTTCGGCAGCCCGCCGCAGCCGACGCCGCAATTGAACGCAGCCGAGATCGACATGGAGATATTCGGCTTTTGCGGTCCAGTTGCCGGGCAGCGCGAATTCGACGCCGCCGCCCACCGTCCAGCCCGCATTGGTGTCGCTGGCGCCGCCGAAGCCCGGCATCGATGCGCGGATATCGCCAACCGCGAGGCCGCCGGTGACGTATGGCATGACGCGCGCCGAACGCATAGCCGACGCGCCCGCGTACCGTGCTGAGCCAATATTGTTCGTGCTGCAGCCGTTGCGGGCACGCCGTCGAAGTGTTGGTTCCCCTCAGGCCGGACCAGTCCACATCGCCCTCGATGCCAAGGACGACAGCGCCGGTCTGCCAATTATAGCCTGCGGTACCGCCGACCTGGCCGCCGGATGAGCGGACATGGGTCGGGTTGTCCCAATGCGAATAGCCCCAGCCGCCGCCGCCATTGGCGCCGAGATAAAATCCTGTCCAGTTATAGGCCTGGGTGACTTCCGAAGGCGGCGCCTTGTAGAGCGGCGCGACCGACAGGTCGGCCGCGGCAGCGCATTGCGCCGCAACGAGCGCCCCCAAACCAAGGCATCCGGCAAGTAGATATTTCATTCCTGAGTTCCCGGCCTCTGTTGGCATCGGCTTGTGAGCAGCCGTTTGCCCATACGATACTGCGCAGAGTATTGTTACCCCCGGCTTACCATTAAGATTAAAGCCGTAGGTTCGTCGCCGTTGCACCCATACTGCATCGACCAGGAAGGCAAAATTGTGCCTGCCGGGGGGCCTCAAAATGGCTCTCGGGAACTTTGACGGGCCGTTTTGCTGTGGGTTCGCGGTTTTGCAGGAAATCGTCAGGCTTTGCCACCGTCGCGCCAGAAGACGCGAACGTCGACGGCGACCGCCCCCGAAGGGCGCACCATCAGCGGGTTGATCTCGATGTCCGCGATCCGCGCCCGATGATCGAGATAAAACTGCGCCAGCGCCCCGACAGTCGACTCCAGCGCCTTGCGGTCGGCGGCCGGCCGGCCGCGATACCCGGCAACGAGCTTGCTCAGCTTGAGGCTGTCCACCATGGCGCCGATATCCGCTGCGGTGACCGGCAGCATGCGCAGCGCCACGTCGCGTGTCAGCTCGACCAGGATGCCGCCGGCGCCGACCAGCAGCATCGGGCCGTAGAGCGGATCGCTGTGCGCGCCCACAATGGCTTCGGTTCCCGAAACCATCTCCTGAACCAGGAAACTGGCCGCCTGAAGACTGTCAGGGTCCAGGCGACCGCGCGCTGAGGCCAGCAGCTCGCGCGCCGCAGCCAGGACGTCGTCGCGGCTTCTCAAATTGAGGATGACACCGCCGATCTCGGTCTTGTGCACGATGCCGGGCGCTTGGATCTTCAAGGCGACCGGAAAGCCGATTTCGGCTGCGGCATCGGCGGTCTTTTCGATCGAGGCCGCGCTGCGGCTTCTCGGCAGTGCGATGCCATAGCTCGCCAGCTTTTGTTCCAGATTTTCCGGCGTGAGGTCGCTGGGCGGCGGCGGTGGCGGAACGGCCGGTGGCCGCCCGGCGCGCTGCGCATGAAACCACAAGGCATTGATCGCGCGCAGCGTCGGTTCGAGCCCTTGCAGATAGGGGAATCCGGACTGCTCCTGAACGGCGAGCGCTTCCGGCGTCATCTGATAGATCATGCGGCCGAAGGCGAGCACCGGTTTGTCGGTCCTGCTCAGCAGACTGCGCAGTTGACCGACGTCGTCCCACACGCCCCCTTTGCCCGGCAGAGACGCAGACCAAGCGACGATGTCGACACTCGCGTCGCGCGAAACAATCTCGCACTGATCGGCCGCGGTCTTCAGCGTTGTCGGGATGCCGACATCGAGGGGGTTTTTCGGCAAAATGCCTTCCTGCATGAACGGCATCAGCGCGGCATTCGTCTCGGCGGAAAATTCCGGCACGATGGCGCCCTCGCTCTCGGCATAGTCGTAAAGCAGATCGACTGTTCCGCCCGAGGTGGTGACGAAACCGATGCGCGGTCCTTGCGGCAGCCGCCCGCACTGAAACGCCAGCACCGTCTCGACCATGTCGTCGAGCGAGCGGCAATTGCAGATGCCGTAGCGCTCGCACATGGCGAGATAAGCCGAAAAATCGCCGCCGATGGCGCCGGTATGCGATTGCGCAGCGGCGCGTGATTTTTGCGTCGCGCCGGTTTTGATCGCCAGCACCGGCTTGCCGGCTTCGAGCGCGCGTGCGGCGGCGCGCATGAAGGCCTGCGGTCGCCGGATGCCTTCGATGAACACCACGATCTGCTTGGTCTCCGGATCGCCGGCCAGGAAATCGAGGTAATCGGCGAGATCGAGATCGGCTTCGTTGCCTGACGACACCACATAGGAGAAGCGCAGGCCGCGGTCGGCGGCGGTTTTGAGCCAGAATTGCATCGTGCCGCCGGACTGGAAGATCCCGCCGACGGAGCCGGACGGCACATTGCACAATTCGGTGTTGGGATAAGCAAACAACCGTTCGCGGTAGCTGAAAGAGCCCATGCAGTTCGGGCCGCTGATGCGCAGCTTGGCGGTGGCGAGAAAATTCTTCGAGCCACGCGCCGCGCTCGCGTGACGGTTCGCTCTCGCCGTCGCCGAAAGCGGACGCATAAATCGTGGCGGACTTGACGCCGGCACTTTCGGCATCGGTGAGCACGTCCGCGACGCCCGGCGCCGGCACGATCACCATGGCATGATCGACCGGCTCGCCGATGTCGCGCAATGACGGGTAACACTTTTCGCCGAAACCGTTTGCTGGCGCGGATTGACCAGATGGATGCGGCCGCCATAACCGAACTGCCGCAGATTGGTGAATATCTGACTGGACCAGCGCGCCCGCTCCGAGGCGCCGACGATCGCAATGGAGGCGGCCTGCAACATGCTGGCCGGAGACCGGATGATGTCCTCGCTCTTGGCCACGCCTTCTCCCCCGCCGATTTCCGCTCGAGCCTTGCCTGTCTGGTATAATACTTCGCTGCGGACGGCTATGCCTCGTGCCTGCAACGAGGCTCCGCTATGACTGGCACGCAACGCGCAACCATAATTGAAGAATTGGCGAGCGCCGCTATGCCGGATATCGTCGCCGCCGGATAATAAGGAGACTGCGAATGCGTCTTGACCGCCTGGAAGGCAACCCCGACGGCCACGTCGCTTGGGGCAGCGATATCGCAGCGCAGATGCTGCGGCGGCTCGGCATCCGCTATATCAGTCTCAATCCCGGCGCGAGCTACCGCGGCTTCCACGACAGCCTGGTCAATCATCTCGGCAACGAGAATCCCGGCATCATCCTTTGCTTGCATGAGGACCATTCGGTCTCGATCGCGCACGGCTACGCCAAGGCGACCGGCGAGCCGATGGCCTGCGTGCTGCACAGCAATGTCGGTCTGCTGCACGGCATGATGAGCCTGTTCAACGCCTGGTGCGATCGAATGCCGATGTTCGTGCTCGGCGCGACCGGCCCGGTCGCCGCCGAGAAGCGGCGACCGTGGATCGACTGGATTCACACCTCGCGCGATCAGGGCGCCTTTATCCGCTCGATCATCAAATGGGACGACCAGCCGACGTCGCCGGAGGCCCTGGTCGAATCGATGACGCGCGCCAATCTGCTGACGCGCTCGGCGCCGACGGCGCCCGTCTATATTTGTCTTGATGCCGGCTTTCAGGAGCAGAAGCTCGACAAAGAACCGGAGTGGCCGGATGTCGCGCGCTTTCAGCCGCCGCAGCCGTCGCGGCCGTCCAAGAATCCGCTCGCCGATGCGCTGGCGCTGCTTGAACGGCGCATCGCGCCCGGTGCTCATGTTCGGCCGCGGCTCGCGCCAGCCGCAGTACTGGCAGCCGAGGATCGATCTCGCCGAGCGGCTCGGCGCCTGCGTCGTCACCGATCTCAAGCAAGGCGCCGTATTTCCGACCGACCATCCGGCGCATTATTGTCAGCCGTTCAATGTGCTCGGGCCCGATGCGCGTGAGCTTGTTGTGCGAGGCCGATGTCATCCTGGCGCTCGACTGGGTCGATCTTGGCGGCGCGCTGCGCCAAGCCAGAAATGTCGGCAACGTGACGGCGAAAATCATCGCCTGTTCGCTCGACCAAACTCTGCATACCGGCGCCAACATGGAATACCAGGCGCTGCCGACCGTCGATGTCGCGATGGCGTCGACCGCCGACGTCGTGGTGGCGGAACTCAACGACGCGTCTCGGCAAAGGCCGCAAGAACCCGTGGAAGGAAAAAGTGCCGGCGAAAGCCAAAACCGCGAATGGCGCCGCGATCAGCATGGAGCAGGTCGCCTTGGCGCTGCGCGATCAGTTCAACGATCCGGAGAATGTGACATTCTGCACGCTCGGCCGCGGCTGGCCGTTCGACATCTGGCCGTTACAGAGCGGCATGGCGTATCTCGGCAAAGATGGCGGCGGCGGACTGGGCTCCGGGCCCGGGCCTTTCGGTCGGCTCGGCGCTCGCGCTTGCAAAACCAAGGCCGCTACGCGGTCTCGATGCTCGGCGATGGCGACTTCTGCATGGGTGCGACCGCGATCTGGAGCGCCGCGCATCACCGCATCCCGCTGCTGGTCCTGGTCAACAACAATCGCTCCTATTTCAATGACGAGCTGCATCAGGAGAACGTCGCGCGCACGCGCGGCCGCGAGGTGAAGAACCGCTGGATCGGACTACGGCTCGAAGACCCGATGCCCAATATCGCCAAGCTCGCCGAGGCGCAGGGCGCGGTCGGCATTGGCCCGGTGACCAAGGCCGTCCGATGTCAAAGCGGCGATCGAGCAGGGCGTCGACGTGCTCAAGAAGGGCGGCGTCTGCGTGATCGACCTGCACGTCGATCCGCCGACGGAGCGTCAGGCAAGCCACAGCCTCGGTCATCGCGCGACGGGAGCGTAGCGAGCATATGCCTCATCCGCCCTCGCGACAGCGTTTCAATAGGCCCGTTAATCGATGTCCTGGCTGTTCTTCGCGTTTTCCGGCCCGATCTTGTGGGCCATCTCCGTGCATTTGGACAAATATCTCGTCGAGCGCTTCTTCAAGCAAAGCGATGTTGCGGTGTTGCTGCTGTTCACCGCGTTCGCCGGTCTGCTGGTGCTGCCGTTCATCTGGTTGTTCGGGCCATCGGTCACGAGTCCAAGTCGCCGGCAGCATCGCGCGTCATCGTGCTGTCGGGTATTCTCTATATGAGCGCGATGCTGCTCTATCTGCAGGCGCTGCAATCCGAAGAGGCGTCCGTGGTGGCGCCGTTCTTTCAGACCTCGCCACTGTTCGGCTATGTGTTGGCCTACCTCGTGCTTGGCGAAACGTTGTCGGCGAGACAGTTGGCGGGGGGCGCCATGATCGTCGTCGGTGCGTTGCTGGTTTCGATCCGCTTCGCTCCCTTGCATTCCGCTGACGCCGCCGCAGGACGGGGCGACCGCAGGTTCAAGGCAGCGGCTGGCGATCCGGATGCTGGCCTGCGGCTTTGCGCTGGCGTTGAGCGGGCTCATCTTCAAGATTTTCGCGATCGAAGTTGAATTCTGGACTACGACGTTCTGGATGTTCGTGGGCGAGGCGGTCTTCGGCGGCGCACTGCTGCTGATCGCCTCGTATCGCCGGCAATTCATGATCGCTGTTGCGTGCCAATACCGGCGCACTGTTGGCCATCAACGGTTCGAACGAGTTGATCAATCTCGGCGGCGGATTGGGCAATCGCTACGCCCTCTTGTTTGCCCCGTTGAGCATCGTGCAGGCCATCGGGTCCACCACAACGTTGTTTGTCTTCGCCTTTGGCGTCGTGCTGAGCGTTTTCTTTCCAAGCCTCGCGCGGGAAAACCTGTCCGGCCGCGAGTTGGCGCAAAAAGGCATTGCGGCGGCTTTCGTTGCCGCTGGCGTCGCGCTTGTGACGCACTAGCAAGCCACCATATAACGGCCATGCGAAGAGCGCTGGCGACGACTGCGATCGGCCATTCAGACCGATCGTTTCCGGCCCAAATAGGGTTATAATGAACGGCGTCGATAAGACTGCGCAAAGTGCGAGTGGCTTGCGGCAAGGTGAAAGATGAACTGGATCTCAAATGTCGTGCGGCCGAAGATCCGCAACATTCTCCGGCGCGAGGTGCCGGAGAATCTTTGGATCAAGTGTCCGGAAACCGGTCAGCTTGTGTTCTACAAGGATGTCGAAGCGAACCAGTTCGTCATCCCAGGCTCCAACTATCATATGCGCATGGGCGCGACGGCGCGCCTCAAATCCATGTTCGACAACCAGACATGGTTCGATATCGCCGTGCCGGAGGTGCCGGTCGACCCGCTGAAATTCCGCGATACGCGCCGCTATGCCGATCGTCTCAAGGACGCGCGCAGCAAGACCGGCCTCAACGACGCGGTAAAACTCGGCTACGGCAAGCTCGACGATCTCGCCGCGGTTATCGCAGTGCAGGATTTCGATTTTATGGGCGGCTCGCTCGGCATGGCGGCCGGCGAAGCGGTGATCAAGGGACTCGACACAGCGGTCGAGAAAGGCTGTCCGTTTATTCTGTTTGCCGCCTCCGGCGGCGCGCGTATGCAGGAGGGCATCCTTTCGCTGATGCAATTGCCGCGCACCACCATCGCAGTGCAGGGCCTGCGCGACACCTGCAATCCCTACATTGTCGTGCTGACGAATCCGACGACAGGCGGCGTCACCGCGTCCTATGCGATGCTGGGCGACGTGCATATCGCCGAACCGGGCGCCTTGATCGGCTTTGCCGGCCCACGCGTCATCGAGCAAACGATCCGTGAGAAACTGCCGGACGGCTTTCAAAAAGCCGAATATCTGCTCGAGCATGGCATGGTCGACATGGTGGTGCATCGGCTTGAATTGCGCGCGACGATCGCGCGGCTCTGCCGGCTTCTGATGAAGGCGCCCGCCCGCACGCTGCCGCAGCGTCTCAGCCTGCCGGCCCCGGCGTGAGCGCTCAGCGTGCCGGTGCGATGTCGGTTGACGCCATCCTGGCGCGGCTGCTGGCGCTGCATCCCAAACGGATCGATCTCTCGCTCGATCGTATCGAACGTCTGCTCGCCATTCTCGACCATCCGGAGCGGAAAATGCCGCCGGCGTTCCATGTCGGCGGCACCAACGGCAAGGGATCGACGGTCGCCTTCATGCGCGCGATCCTCGAGGCCGCGGACCAGCGCGTGCACGTCTATACGTCGCCTAATCTGGTGCGGATCAACGAGCGCTTTCGCATCGGCGGCCCTGGCGGCGGCAAGCTTGTCGACGATGACGGAACTCTCCGCCGCACTGGCCGAATGCGAGGACATGAACGGCGGCGCGCCGATCACGGTGTTCGAGATCGAGACCGCCGCGGCATTCCTGCTATTCGCCCGCAATCCTGCCGACATTGTTCTCCTTGAAGTCGGGCTTGGCGGCCGCCTCGATGCGACCAATGTCATGGCGCGGCCGCTGGCCAGCGTGATCACGCGAGTATCTCTCGATCACCGGGATTTTCTCGGCGATACGATCGAACAGATTGCCGCCGAGAAGGCCGGTATTCTCAAGCGCGGCGTGCCGGCCGTTATCGCCAGCCAGTCGCGTGAGGCGCTCGCCGTCATCGAGCGACAGGCGGCGCGGGTACGCGCGCCGCTTCACATTGCCGGCGAAAACTGGACCGCAACCGAGGAGCGTGGCCGGCTGGTCTATCAGGACGACAACGGTCTGCTCGATCTGCCGTCGCCCAAGCTCTATGGCCGCCATCAGTTCGAAAACGCTGGTGCCGCGATTGCGGCGTTGCGCGCGTCTGGACTTAATCTTCCCGGCGCGGCCTTCGAGGCGGGCATGATCCGCGTCGACTGGCCCGCGCGCATGCAGCGCCTGTCGCACGGTCGGCTTTCGTCTTTGCTGCCGCCGGAAAGCGAACTCTGGCTCGATGGCGGCCACAATGCGGACGGTGGGCGCGCGATCGCGGCGGCGCTTGCCGATCTCGAGGAGCGGGTCTCGCGGCCGCTCGTGGTCGTCGTCGGCATGTTGTCGACCAAGGACAGCGCCGGCTTTCTGAAAAATTTCTCCGGGCTCGCGCGCCGCATTATCGCGGTGCCCATCCATCAGGATAAGACAGTGCCCGCTAGCGAGCTCGCCGACGTAGCGAATACCGTGGGCATTCCGGCGATCGCGCGCGACGATATTGAGAGTGCGCTTTCGGTCGCCGGTAAGCTCGACCTCGAATCGGCACCGCGCATCCTGATTACCGGATCGCTTTACCTCGCCGGCGAAGTCTTGGCCGCCAACGGCACGCCGCCGGAATGACGGTTGCGGCGGGCGATCAGTCCAAATGAATATTGGCCGCGTGAATGACCTTCGACCATTTCTCTCGTTCGGTCTTGATATAGTCGGCAAATTTGTCGGGCGGACCAGCCATCGATTCGAACATTTGCGGATCGAGGAAATGGGTGCGGAATTGCGGATCGTTGAAAATACGCTCCACTTCCGTGTTGAGCTTCATGACAATGTCGCTGGGCAGGCCGGCGGGACCGAACAGGCCGAACCAAGTGACCGCCTGATAGCCGGGCAAGCCGCTCTCGGCGATGGTGGGGATATCCTGCGCCTGCGGCAAACGCTTCTCGCTGCCGATGCCGAGCATCTTCACGCGGCCGGCGCGAAACGCCGGCAGCGCCAGGCTGACGCTCACTGACATCAGGTTGATGCTGCTGCTGTAGAGATCGTTGAGCGCCGGCGCGGCACCCCGATAGTGCACGGGGACAAATTTCACGTGCGCCATGTTTTCGAACAGTTCGATATTCATATGCGGCGCGGAGCCGATGCCGGCTGTGCCGTAAGTGAGTTGGCCCGGCCTCTGCTTTGCCAGTGCGATGAGTTCTGCCGCGTTGTCGGCCGGCAGTCCCTTGTCGGCGATCAAGGCTTGGTTGATGCGCACCAGACCACTGATTGGAATGAAGTCCTTGTCGGTATCGTAGGGCAGCTTGCCCGGAGGATAGATGGTCGGATTGACGACGAAGGTGCCGGCTTCGCCGACCATCAGCGTGTAGCCGTCGGGATCGGCTTTGGCGACGGATTTCAGCGCCGAGAATGTGAGCGGCGCCGCCGCGGTTCTCGATGACGACCGGTTGGCCCCAGGCCTTGGAAAGCTCCTGGCCGAACGCCCGCGCCACGACGTCGGTCACGCCACCCGCCGCAGCGGTTACGATGACCGTGATCGGTCGGTTCGGATAGGATGCCGTTTGGGCGGCTCTTGCGGGGCCGAGACACTGCAGCAGGATGAGCGCGCCGATCCATTTTTTCATGGTTTGCTTCCTCCGCGCCGATGCGCCGCTCACGTGGCCCGCATCCAACCAAGCTAAGGATGAACCGAAAGACCGGTCAATGGGACACGGTGTCAGCGGTTCAATTTGGCTGGATGCCGGCGGCCTTTACGGCTTTGCCGGCCGCCTCCACGGCCTCGTGGAAAAATGCCGCGGTCTGCGCCGGCGAGCGGTCGTCCGGCATGTAGCCGGATCGCTGCACCACGTTGGCGACGGCCGGCTGGCGCAGTGCGTGGCGGATCGCTCCGTTGAGTTTGTCGACGATCTCGACCGGCGTCTTCGCGGGGGCGAAAAATATCCCCCAGGCGCTGACCGGCGGATAAGCCGGAACGGAATTCTTCATCAACGGAACGTCGGGCAGTTCGGGAAACGGCTTCGGCCCGGTGAATGCAATGGCGCGGAGCTTGCCGTCCTGCACCAGCGACAGCACCGACGGCGGCGTCACGAACATGACGTCGATGCTGCCGCTCAACAGCGCCGTAACGACCTCGGAAGCGCCTTTGAACGGTACATGCTCCATCGCAAGTCCGGTCGACTTGTTGAACAGGGCGGCGGCGAGATGCAGCCCGTTGCCGATCCCCGGTGAGCCGTACAGCACCCGGTGCTTTTTAGCATAGGCGATGAATTCGTCGACGGTGTGCGCGGGCGAAGCTGGATTGACCAGCATGAGCAGGCCGTCGAGAACGCCGACAGTCGCGATCGGCGAAAGATCGCGGAACACGTCATAGGGCAGACTTTTGTAGACGAACGGCGTCGGCGCGATCGAATTGCTGGTGTAGAGCAGGGTGTAGCCATCGGCAGCCGATTGCGCGACCACGTTGGTGGCGATGGTGCCGTTCGCGCCGGCGCGGTTCTCGACGATAAAGTTCTGCCCCAAGTCGGCTCCGATCTGGTTGGCAACGGAACGCGCCAGCACATCCGGCCCGCTGCCGGCTGCAAAACCGACCAGGATGTGCACCGGGCGACTGGGATATTGCTGCGCCTGAGCGACGTTGGCGAGCATGATGCCGGCAAGCAGCGCGAAGGTCGCACGGATTATGAAGAGCATGATCCTCCCCGTGATCGGCTGAGTTGGGCCCGTTTCGGCCATCTCTCTAGTACCGGACGACGCCGCGCTTGCAAATCTTTCGGAATTCGGCACCTATTCCTGGTTGTCGCCCCTACAATCAATGAGATAAGGGCGGCGCGGGCTGGAGTGGAATGTCGCGGACGAGCCAAAAGCGTCTGGTGGCCGAGGGGGACAATGCGCGGGCGCGGTTGCGCTCCGGCCAACCCGTCGACGTGCTTGCCAAAGCGGAACGCGACACACTGCGGCTGCGTGTCTATCGGGCGTTGGCACGCGAACTCATGGCCGGAATGTTCAAGCCGGGTGAAGCGGTGACGCTGCGGACGCTGGCAAGACGCTTCGGAACCAGCGCCATGCCGGTGCGTGAAGCTGTCAGCCGCCTGATTGCCGAGCGGGCGCTTGTGCTGTTGCCGAACCGTTCCGTGATCGTGCCGCGCATGTCGCGCGCGCGGTTTTCCCAATTGTCGAGCGTGCGGGAAATGCTGGAAGGCTCGCTCGCCGAGCTTGCTGCGACCCGCTTAACGCCGGCACTGCTGCGGCGGCTGTCGGAAACCAACGATGCGATGAGGCGCAGCGTCGCGCAGGACGATTTTCGCGAGGCCCTTGCGCACAACATGGCGTTCCATTTCACGCTCTACGAATCGGCGGGCGAAGAGGTCATGCTGCCGCTGATCGAGATGATGTGGCTGCAAGCCGGGCCGTTTCTCGCGTTATCGCTGACGATCCCCAGCGCGCGCTGGACGGCGCGTCACCACCAGGCCGCGATCGCGGCGCTGCGGGCCGGCAACAGCGGCGCGGCGCGACGCGCGATCGAAGCTGACATCCAGGAAACCAGGGACCACCTCTTGGCGAAAGCGGTCTTTGAGGACGAATCCGCCGCAGCCTCCCGATTATCCGTTCTGTCTTCTGCCTAAGACGAGCCCAAGACAGATTTGCAATCTCCGGTCGGTGCCGTTACTCTCGCTGATCTGTGATCACAGTGTACCTTCCTGGTATGACCGACTCCCCCATTGCGACGATCGAGTTGCATCACATCGCGTTGCCGCCGCGTCGCGAGCACAAATGGACCGGCCTCACCGAGCCGATCGGCGGCTATGTTCTGGTGAAAATGACCGACGCGGCGGGCCTTGCGGGCTGGGGTGAAGCGCCGGCGCTCAAGGATTGGGGCGGCGAGTTCGGACGTTACTTTGGCGAGACCCCGGGCACGACCATCCAGGTGATCTCGCGCTACCTCGCCCCGGCCATAACGGGTTGCGTGCCGGGACAGATCGTCGAACTGCACGAGCGCATGGACCGCGCCATCAAGGGCTATCCCTACGCCAAGGCCGCCGTCGAGTTCGCCGCTTACGATCTTGCCGGCAAGCAATGTGGGTTGCCGGTGCATCGCCTGCTCGGCGGCGCGATCCGCCGCCGCATCGCGGTGACGCATTCAATCGGCCTTCTCGGTTTTGACGAAGCCGAGAAGGAAGTGACGCAGGTTGCGCGCGAGGGCATTCGCACCATCAAGATCAAAGTCGGGGTCGATCCCGATCGTGACGTCGAGATGGTGCGCCGCGTGCGCGAGACGGTTGGACCTGGCATCGCGCTCTGCGTTGACGCCAACATGGGCTATCGCACGCCCGGCGAAGCGATCCGCACGTTCCGCCGCATGGAACGCTTCGATCTCAGCTATTTCGAGCAGCCGGTCGAAGGCATCGAGAACTTGGCCGAGGTCGCGCGCGCAATCGATGTGCCGGTGATGGCCGACGAGAGCGCCTGGAATGCCCACGACGTCATCCAGATCGTCGAAAAGCGCGCGGCGCAGATCGTCTCGATCTACACCACCAAGCCAGGCGGGCTCTATCGCGCCATGGAGGCGGCTGCGGTGGTGCGCGCAGCCGGCATCATCTGCAACGTCAATGGCTCGGTCGAAACGGGCGTCGGCAATCTCGCCAATCTGCAACTCGCGGCGGCGGCACCGGCGGCTGTGCTGTCCTGCGTCGTGCCGGTGTCGATGCCGGCCGAGGCGCAATCGGGCAACATCGCCGGCATCTATTATAAAGACGATCTGATTAGCGAGCCGATGAGGCTCATCGGCGGCGCGATCGAGTTGCCCTCCGGCGTCGGCATGGGCATCGCGGTCGACGAGGCCAAGGTGCGCCGGTATGCGGCCGCCACGAAAGGCGGAGCCTAGGCCGCATGCGTGAGGAGGTGATCGCGCGGCTGGCCCGCGCCATGCGAGAGGCGGGCCTCGATGCGTTGGTTGCAATCTCGCCGGAGAATTTCGCCTATGTGACCGGCTTCTTGTCGCCGACGCAGCCGCTGATGCGGTGGCGTCACGCCATGGCGCTGGTCACCGCGGACGGCCGCATCGCGCTGGTCAGCGTCGACATGGAGGCGAGCACTATTCGCGCCCGGGCGCCCGGCACGGAAGTGGCGGTCTGGCGCGAGTTCAAATTCGACGCCATGCAGACGCTTGCCGACCTCCTCCGCAAGCACGGTCTGGCGTCGGCGCGGATCGGCATCGAGACCGACTATCTGCCGATGGGCGATTTCGCGGCGCTGCGCAGTCGCGCGCCGCAGGCGTGCTTCGTGCCGGCGCAGCGGCTGTTGTCGCGCCTGCGCGAGGTCAAGACGCCGGGAGAGATCGATATTCTGCGCCGGTTGTCGCGGATCGCCGACAAGTCGATCACCGAAGCGTACCGCGCCGTCGGTGCCGGGTCGACCGAGATGGATATCGCCGCGGCGCTCACCCGCGGCGTCTACGAGCAGGGCGCGGAATATTTCAAGCTCATGATCGTGGCGACCGGCGAGCGGAGCGTTTTTCCCAATGTCGGCCCGACCGACCGCGTGCTCAAGCGCGGCGATGTGTGCCGCGTCGAAATTTTTCCGATGATTGCCGGTTACCACGCCGGAGTCTGCCGCACCGCCGCCATCGGCGTCGCGCCGCCGCAAGCCGAGCGCATCTGGGCGAACCTTGCCGCCTGCAAGCATTTGTTGCTCGATGTGATCAAGCCCGGCGCGTCGACACGAGCGGTTTACGATCTCTATCTGAAAAAGCTGGCCGCTCTCGACTTGCCGCCGATCTCGTTCGTCGGCCATGGCATCGGTCTGCACCTTCACGAGGATCCTTATCTCGGCGCGACCGACGATCAGCCGCTCGAAGCCGGCATGGTTCTCGGCGTCGAGCCGCTCATCTACGAGACCGGTTTCGGCTTTGGCATGCAGAACAAGGACATGATGCTGGTAACGGAGACCGGCTGCGAACTGCTGTCGGATTATCTCGACACCGACGCGTTGCTTGTCGTCGCCTGATTTCATCCTTGACGCCTATGAGATTACGGCATGAAGGCAATCCGAAATCGTGTGTGGACGGCGCAGCCGGCGGTTCGTAAATTCGGTGCTGCCGGGAACCGAAAACGACGAGTCTCCGATGCGCAGACGTGACTTCCTGGCCGGCGGCGTGGCTTCTTTCGCCGTGGTTCCTCTCAGGTCGTACCCGGCGTCCGCCGAGGGCGAGTACCCGCAGCAAACAATCCGGCTGATCGTGCCAAGAGCGGCCGGCGGCGTTGTTGATGTGGTTGCTCGGCTGTGGGCCGAAGAGGTCAAACCGCGCCTCGGTGCCGTCGTGATCGAAAATCAGGGCGGCGGCGGCGGATTGATCGGCGCGACAACGGTCGCGCACGCACGGCCCGACGGCTACACCTTGCTCGCCGGCACCACGAGCGAACTCGTGATCAGCCCGGTCATCATGAGCGATCCGCCCTATGACCCGGTGAAGGATCTGGCGCCGATCAGTTTGACGGCTGTCTCGGTGTCCGCGCTCATGGTTCACGCCTCGCTGCCGGTGCATACGCTGCAAGAGCTGGTCGCTTATGACAAGGCCAATCCCGGCAAATTGGTTTATGGGTCCGCCGGCGTCGGCACGTCGGCGCACCTGTGCGGCGAACTGTTCAAAAAGCTCGCCGGCCTCCCCGACATCGTTCATGTGCCGTATCGCGGCGCCAACCCGGGTCTTGTCGATTTTTACGCGGGTCACCTTCCCATGTTTGCCGCCAGCATTTCGCCGCAAGTTCTGGCCATGCACCGCAACGGCACGATCCGCATTCTGGTCGCCGGCACCGATCGGCATCTGCGGGCTGCGCCGGATATCCCGATCAGTGCCGAAGTGGGCTATCCCGGTCTGATCACGGTTCAATTCATGGGCACTTTCGCACCGGGCGCCACACCGCGGCCGATCATCGACAAAATTGCCGCCGTCAGTCATGACGCCATGGCCGATACGGATTTTCAGAACAAGCTGATCAACGACGGGTTTGAACCGCTGACCAATTCTAGTCCCGAACAAGCGGCGAAATTCATCCAGGAGGAGCTCGTGCGCTGGACGCCGCTTTTGAAGGCCTCCGGCATCAAGCTGAATTGACGTTAAAGAATGCCAAGCCGCGGTCTCGTCTCTGTGATCACAGCTTGACGGTACAAAGTTATCTCTCCTATGGTCGGCCTGCCACAGGCCCATCCGGAAGAACGGCTCATCATGGACGTCAACGAACAAATCCACGCGCAACTGGTGAAGGCGGGCGTGCGGCTCGCCGCGAGCTTGCCGGATGATTGGGTCAACGGCCTGATCCGCCGCGTGGCCAAGGACAACGCCATCCGCCACATCCCGGTCGGCCGCGAGGCGGAGACCATCGCGATTTGCGCCGGTGCGTTCTTCGGCGGCGTGCGCTCGGTCGCCATCATCGGCAACACCGGGCTTCTGACCTGTACGGGCGAGATGGCGACGCTGAATCTGCGCCACGCCATTCCGGTGTTCTGCATTGTCAGCGGCCGCGGCTCGATCGACGATCATAAGGTTTATCAGGAGGTGCAGGGCCGTCGCACCATCCCGCTGCTGCAAGCCTACGACTATCCCTACAAGATCATCGACAAGCCGGAAGAGATCGAAACCATTCCGGACGCCTACGAATGGCACCGGCTCCAGAAACGGCCGTTCGTGCTGTTTTTGTCGAAGAAGCTGCTCGGAGTGAAAAACGCATGAAAGCGAACGAGGCCATGAAAGTCCTGGCCGCGCATCGCGGCGATGCCGTGGTGGTGTGCGCGCTCGGTATGGCGGCGAACGAGTGGTGGGCGGTGACCAGGAGCGAGGACAGCTTCTACATGCACGGCGGCATGGGCCTCGCTTCGAGCTTCGCGCTCGGGCTCGCGGTGTCGATACCCGAGACGTCGGTGTGGGTCATCAATTCGGACGGCGGCCTTTCCATGAATACCGGCACGCTTCTGACCGAGGCCGGGCAGCAACTACGCAACATGAAGCATTTCGTCGTCGATAATCAGTGTTACCAGACGGTCGATACCATGCCGATGGTCAACCGCGATGGCGCCGACTACACGGCGATGGCGCGCGGCGCGGGCTTCCAGCGCGCCGTCACCATCGACAATCTTGCCGATCTCGACAAGAAGATGCCGGAGATCAACGCCGCGCCCGGGCCCTATTTCATCCGGCTGCGTATCGAGGCCGAGCCGGATTATCAGCGTGTGCCGCCGGCGTCGTACGAAGGTCCGGAGATGAAATATCGCTTCGGCCGGGCGATGGAGAAGAAGCTCGGTATCAAGGTTTTCGGACCAAGGGGGTTTTAGTCGCCCAGAAGGTGTTGCGCACGTCCCCGTTGAGCGGGGCGCCGCCGTTAATGGCGATCAATCTGCTTCAGCGTCAGATAGCGCTTCGACCCAAACGTAATGGCCCACAGCGAAAACCAAGAGCCCCAGTGGTTGCGGACCTCCACGTCAATGGTCTGATTCGGCGCCGCCTGAAGCAGCAGCGGTTCGCTTCTGCCCCAATCGACCCTTGCTTCCACCTTGAGCGGTCCGCTCGGAGCCTCGACCTCGAGCGTTGCGTTTCGGGCGATGGTGCCGACCGGCTCGTCGTTGACAAAAATCCTGTACGCTCGAAGGGCGTCCGCATAACCGCCGTCCCGGACGACCTTACAGTCTGCAAGTGCCATCCGCGGGCATTGACGCATCTCCTGTGACCGGCACGCCGATCCGCGCTACAGCCTGATCTCGCCGAGATTGACGCTGGCGCCGAGCTTCGTCTCGACGGTCTTGCGAGCGGCCGCCGGCGAAGATCTGGATGACGTGTAGCGGCCGGAGTTTTCGTCGAGCTTGTCGAATTTGAAGTCGCCGTAATTGTCGGTGGTCGTCACCGCGACGCGAGGCGCCGTCCTTGACCAGCTGCACGCTGGCGCCTTCGACGCAATCGACCACGCCGTTCCTTCTCTTCGGCGACCGAGCCGCCGATGAAGCATTTCGAATAGCGCCACAGGTTGCGGTAATAGACCCGCGGCTTGGTGCCGAGCTCGGGCCTCATCACCTCGAGCTGCTTCGTCGCGCGCGATCCGCGCCATCTCGTCGTCCTCGACCTTGATCGCGCGCATGGCGCCGGTCGGGCAGGACTGCTGGCCGCGGGTCTGCTGCCAGCCCTGGTCGATCAGATGGGCGTCGAACGTCCAGTCCTGCGGCAGCTGCAGCTCCTCGTTCCACCAGATGTGGCCGTAGGGGCAGGCCTCGACCAGCTCCTTCTGGCCCTTGGCCTTCACCGGATCGATGATGACGATGCCGTCGTCGCGCTTCTTGATCGCGCCGGTCTTGTCGCGCCTTCATGCACGGCGCGTCGTCGCAGTGGTTGCACATGGTCGGAACGTAGGCGATGTCGATCATCGGCATCTGCCCGCGCTCCTTCTGCAGGATGTTGATCCACTTGTGGCCGTGCCGCGGCATCGGCGCCGAATAGCCCGGCCAGTCGTTGCCGACATATTCATCCATGGCGGCGAGCGTGCACAGATTGCAATTGGTGCACTCGGCCACGTCGATGATCATGTTCCATTTTTTCATTGTGTATTTGCTCCGACTGTCGTCTCCCTCTCCCCGCGTGCGGGGAGAGGGGTGGGGTGAGGGGGCGCTCGGCCGGGCCGTGACTGGTTAGCCCTGTCGCTCAGAACTCGCGGAGAGGCCCCCTCACCCTCGCTTCGCTCGACCTCTCCCCGCGTGCGGGGAGAGGTGAAGAACGTGTTACTTCGCCGGCACCAGTTGCGCTTCCTTGAGCGTGCGCTTGATCTCCTTGTCCTTCTCCATCGCCGCGAAAGCCGCCGACATGTGCTCGATGCGGCCGTCCCACAGCTCGATCTGCACCAGCGAATTGGAGCCGGCGAGCGAGTGCGTGGTCTTGGTCTGGGTGCGTTCGGGCGTCAGCAGGTTGAGGCAGCCGCCGCGGTCGACCGATTTGCCGGGCTCGCCCATCGGATCGTAGATCGCCGACGAACTCGTAGCCGTGCGCGACGCCGCGCGGCAGCCGCTGCGTCGGCAGCGCCGCGCAGATCACCGCGCCGCGATCGTTGAAGACCTTGACCAGATCGTGCTTGTTGATGCCGCGCTCCTTGGCATCCTCGGCGTTCATGCGCATGATCCAGTAGTAGTAGCCGTCGACCTTGACGCGATGGTCCTCGATGTTGAGCAGGAACGAATCCTTGCCGTCGCCCTGGGTGTGGAACGAATATTTCGAGTGCGGCGTCAGCAGCTGCAGCGGATAGCGCTCGAACAATTCGCCGGAATGCGCGCCCTCCCATGACGGCTCGTATTTGACGATCGGCGGCCGCTCCGGATCGTTGAAGCGCTTGAGCGAATTGCACTCGAATTCGAGCTTGCCGGACTGCGTCTGCAGGCCGCGCAGATATTCCTCGGTGTAGTCCGACGGCAGCGGCTGCGCCTCCGGCACGTCCTTCTTGCGGTTTTCGCAGAACCAGCGGAACGACACCGGCGCGCGCAGCTTCTCCTTCTCGGCCGGCACGACGAAATAGCCGCGCTTGAGGAACTTCTTGCCACGAGATGTGCTTCGGCAGGTCGGAGGCGAGATAGACGCGCTTGACCCAGTCGATCTCGTTGACGCCCTCGGAGAAATAGTTGGCGAGGCCGAGCGGCTTGCACAGCTCGTTGAAGATCCAGTAGTCGGACTTGCGATTCGCCGAGCGGCTTGATCGCCGGCGCCTGGAACACGATGACGCGGTGATTGAGCTGCTGCTGGCCGTGATGGCCGTAGCCGCCGAGGCCGGCCCATTCGCAGATGTCGGTGCGCTCGAAATTGGTGCAGGCCGGCAGGATGACGTCGGCGAATTTCGCCTCGCCCTCGAACCAGATCGACTGGTTGACGACGAATTCGAGATTCGGCGACTGATACATCCTCACCCAGCGGTTGGTGTTGTTCATGGTCGAGAGGATCGAGCCGCCGTATTTGTAGAGCATGTGCACCGGCGAATGGCCGGGCGCCGGATACGTGAACTTGCGGAAACTGGTGCTCGATCGACTTGCCGACCCACGGATAGCCTTCGGCCTTGCCGTCGAGTGATCGCCTCCGGCACGAAGATGCGCGGGATGCGCTGGCCGTTGGAGTTCATGGTCGGCAGTTGCGGCATGCGCTGGTAGAGCTCGACCGGCATCGCGGTGTTTTCCAGATCGCCCGACATGCCGCCGTCGGCGTAGCCGGGGAAATAGAAATTGAAGTCGATCGGCGTGCCCCATTGCAGGTTGCCCATGTTGATGCCGGGCTTGCCGAGGCCCTGCATGGCGACGAGGCACACCATCACGCGCGCCCATGGAATGCCGGTCTGGTTGCGGCAGGCGCCGCCGTGGCCGTTGCCCCAGCCGCCGGGCGCCAGATAGACGCGCTTCCTGCCCCATTCGCGCGCCAGCGCGCGCACGTCCTTGGCCGGAACGCCGGTTTCCTTCTCCTGCCATTCCGGCGTCTTCGGCAATGCCGTCCTCGTCGCCGAGCAGATAGGCCTTCCACTTGTCGAAGCCGACGGTGTGGGTCTCGACGTAGGCCTTGTCGTAGAGGTCTTCCTTGATCCAGACGTAGGCGATCGCCATCGCCATCGCGACCGAGGTGGTCGGCTTCGGCGCGAACCATTTGCCGGGCAGGAATTGCGCGGTGGCGTTGTAGTACGGATCGACGTGGACGACCTTGATGCCGAGCTTCGGGTTCTTCAGCCACTGCCGGCGCGTGGTGCCTTCCTGCGCGCCGTAGGAGCCCGAGGTCGATTCCGGATCGGCCGCCCACGACACGATCATGTCGCAGTTCTGCAGGCAGTCCTCGACGGTGCCGTAGGTTTCCGACTGGCCGACGCGCAGCGTGTGGCCCCAGTGGTGCACCGCGCCCCAGTACCAGCCCTCCCACGAATCCGGATTGTGATGGATGCGCGTCATGCCGACCGCGTTGGCGAAGCGGAACAGCGCCGAGAGGTAGTAGCCGATATTGCCCCAGGTGTGATGCGAGCCGTGCGAGAAGGTGATGGCGCCCGGGCCGTATTCGCGCTTCTGCCGCTTGATCTCGTCGGTGACGAGCTTGATCGCCTCGTCCCAGGAGATGCGCACGTAGCCGGACTTGCCGCGGTTCTGCGGATTGCGCGCGCCGTTCGGATCGAAGTCGACGCGCTTCATCGGATAGAGCAGGCGGTCGGGCGAATAGACGATCGACTTGGCGTTCTGGCCGTGCGGCGCCAGCGTGGTCTTGCGCGGCGGCGTGAGCTTCTGGCCCTTGGCCTCGATGGTCCACGACGCGCCGTCCTCGTCGGTGAGGTCGATCGGCGTCATGCGCACGATCTTGCCGTCCTTGACGTCGACGAAGACCGGGCCGCCGTTGGTCATGTTGCAATAGCGCATGACGCCGCCGCGCAGCTTGCGTGCCGTATTTGAGGCCGGCCGACTGGCTCATCATCAGGGTCTGCGCGAACCAGTTGGTCAGATGCTCGGGGCCGTCGACGGTGAGGACGAAATCCTTCTGCGCGTTGATCTGGTCGAGCCAGTTGATCGGCGGCGTCAGCAGCGAGGCGCCGACCGCGGCGTTCTTGAACATCAGCTTGATGTCGGGCTTGGCGTGCAGCCCGGCGCCGGAGGTGATCACGCCGTTGTTGAACTCGAACCAGCGGCCGATCTCCTCGTCGCGCGTCATGATCTGGGCGACGAGATTGTGCTCCTTCACCCGCGCCTTGAATCGCGGATGGCGCCGTGCCGCGCATCTTGAGGAGCTGCGCCGCGCCGAACAGGATGACCGGCAATTTGACCTGGGCGAGCGCCATGGCTTCCTCCTTCTTGCGCGCACGAGCGCGAGGGCAGGTGCCGCGCGGGGCATATCCCCTTTGGGGCGCGGTCCAGCCCAGAAGGCCGGATTTTGCAATAATTCGCCGATTTGGAAACTCTCCAAACGGGACGATCTGTGCCGTCTTATGCGCTCAGCGCGGAACGATATTCTGCATCTCGCCCTGCCGGCCGGCGAGGAACAGCCGCATGTTGTCGACGACCAGCGGCATGATGAAATCCTCGTATTCGACGACGTAGCCGCCGATATGCGGCGTGATGAAGACGTTCGGCAAATCCCAGAACGGACTGTCCGGCGGCAGCGGCTCGGTCTGGAACACTTCGAGGGCGGCGCCGGCGATGCGGCGCTCGCGCAGCGCCGCGAGCAGCGCCGCCTCGTCGACGGTCTGGCCGCGGCCGGCGCTGATGTAATAGGCGGACGGCTTCATCGCGCCGAAGATTTTCGCGTCGAACATGCTCGACGTTCTCGGTGCGTCGCCGGCAGCATGTTGATCAGATAATCGGCGCGCGCCGCGGCCTCGACCAGCCGGTCGGTCGGATCATCTCGTCGAAGCCGGCCGCTTGGCGCGGCGTGCGCGAGACGCCGACGACGTGCATGCCGAGCGCCTTGAGCAGCTTCGCCGATCGCGCTGCCGACGACGCCGGTGCCGGCGATCGACCGCGGTCTTGCCGTGCAGCGTGCTCCACAGCCGCCGCTCCCAGAAATGCGCTCTTCTGGTCGCCGATCTGCCGCACCACGTCGCGGCTGACGCGCCATCATCATATAGATGACCTGCTCGCGCATCGGCGGCCCGTGGATGCCGCGGCCGCTGGTGATCAGCACATCGGGCTTGAGCGACGGGCAGCGCAGGAAATGATCGACGCCGGTCGCGAACGACTGGATCCATCTGAGCTGCGGCGCGCCGCTGAGCATGGGATCCCGCACTTCGATGCCGAACATCATCATCACGTCGATGTCGGAAAGATCGCCGGTCACCTCGGCGGCCTTGTGGAACAGCACGAATTGCAGGGCCGGAAATTCCTGCACGCAGCCGGTCGCGGTACATCTCGGCATGAACATCGACGATGAGGACTTTAGTGCTCATGAATTACGCTCCGTCATCCTGAGGTGGCCGCGTAGCGGCCTCGAAGGATCACGGCCCGGGCCGTCGCCCTTCGAGGCTCGCTTTGCTCGCACCTCAGGGTGACGGTCAGCTTGATGGCCAAGATATTTTGCGGCATTGTTGAACGCGATGTCCTCGCGCACCGGCTCCGCAAGCGGCGTATGATCCATGAACTCGCCGGCTTCCTGCGCCGACTCGAACGGATAGTCGGCGGCGAACATCACGCGGTCGTGGCCGAGCGCGGCGATCGTGCAGTTGAGCGGCTCGGCCGAGCACATGCCGGAGGTCGTCACCACGATATTCTGCTTGATGTATTCGGACGGCGTTTTTGGCGAGCTTGACGCCGTAGAGTTTGGCGCGGCTGTCGAACCGCCACAGCAGGAACGGCAGCGTCTCGCCGAGATGGCCGAGCACCGAGCTTGGCGCGCGGAAAGCGGTCGAACAGGCCGCCGAACACCAGCCGCAGCGCGTGCGAGCCGGTCTCGAATCCCCATTCCCAGGTGGCGCGGCGCAGGCCGTGGATGCCTTCGAGCGCCGGCGACGGGGCTCACCGGATCGGTCGGATGGATGTAGATCGGCGCGCCGAGCGCCTCGGCGCGCTCCCAGAACGGATGGAGCGACGGATGGTCGAGATACTGGCCGTGGGTGTGGCCGTTGATCATGGCGCCGCAGAATTTCAGCTCGCGCATGCAGCGTTCGAGCTCGTCGGCGGCGTCGCGCCGGGTCCTGCATCGCCAGATGGGCGAAGCCGGAATAGCGGTCGGGCCGCTTCGCGACTTCGCGCGCCAGAAAGTCGTTCGACTCGCGCGCGCGGCGGCGCGCGGTCGCGGCGTCGCGCTCGCTCTGCACGCCCGGCCCGGCGATCGCCAGCACGGACGCGCGCGATGCCGGCCTGATCCATCGCCTCCAGCCGCGTCTCGCCGAAATCGGTCAGGCGCGCCAATAAGCCGCTCAGCGCTTGGGGTCGACGTTGCCGACCGTCGTCCGCCAGTAGTCCTCGTAGCCGGGGCGACAGGAAATGCTCTTCGAGCGCGATCTTTTGGACCATGCGTTGCCTCGCGGTCGACACGTGCGCGAAGATGCGAGCGTCGTCTATATCCGATATCCGGTGTAATGGTATATGGCCCAATGCTATAAGCGGTCCGTTCAGCGGGCGTGCGAGGGAGGAATCGCGTGGTCAAGAAAATTCGCGGCGTGGCGTTCGAGGAAAACCTCAACAACACGATGGGGCTCGAGTTCTACAACCTGTCCCATCGCTTCGGCTACCAGTCGCCGAACTGGCCGTATTTCGAAGACGTCAAGATCGAGCGCATCCACTACATGGCGAAGTCGGGCGTGCTGTCGCAGCGCATCACCACCTCGATGCACAACACCACGCATATCGACGCGCCGGCCCACGTGGTGCAGGGCACGCCGTTCATCGACGAGGTGCCGCTGCCGCACTTCTTCGGCTCCGGCATCGTCGTCTCGATCCCGAAGAAGAAGTGGGAGCAGATCACCTACGACGATCTGGAAAAGGCGGCCGGCAAGATCGTGCGGCCGCGCGACGTGGTGATCGTCAACACCGGCTGGCACAAGCTCTACGAGGACAGCGAGGACTATTTCTGCCGCTCGCCGGGCTTCGTGCCGTCGGCCGGCGAATGGTTCGTCGAGAAGAAGGTCAAGGTGGTCGGCCACGACACCCAGGCCAACGACCATCCGCTCGCCACCGCCATCGGCCCGCAGCGCAACGGGCCGCTGCATCCGCATCTCGCCGACGAATACAAGAAGTGGTCCGGCGGCCGCGACTGGAAGGACGATTTCCCGGAATGGGAGCCGGTGCACCGCATCCTGTTCAAGAACGGCATCCTCGGCATCGAGAATGTCGGCGGCGACATCGACAAGGTCACCGGCCGGCGCTGCACCTTCGCGTTCTTCCCGTGGAACTGGGATCGCGGCGACGGCTGCATCATCCGCCTGGTCGCGATCATCGATCCCGAAGGGCGCGTATCGCATCGAGAAAGGGGAGAAGTTCTGATGATCGTGCGCAAACTCTCCGAGGCGAAGCCCTACGAGGCGCCGAACCATCGCGACTACAAGTCGTTGCGCGTGTTCGGCGCCGAGATGGGCGGCTCGCAGACGCTGGTGTTCGGCATCTCGCACTTCCTGCCGGGCGGCGGCGCCGGTCCCGACGCCTCGCCGCCGGAGAAGATCTATTACGTGCTCGCCGGCGAACTGACGGTGATCGTCGGCGGCAAGGAGACGGTCGTGCGCGAGGGCGATAGCTGCTACATCGGCCCGAACGAAAGCCGCGAGATCATCAACCGCGGCAACGAGGTCTGCACGCATCGCGGTCGCGGTCGCGCCGGTGAAGTGACGTCGCGCCGTCGGCCGTCATGCGCCGGGCGTAGGCGCGAGCGATCCGAGTGATCGCGCGAGGTCGCATGAGCTCTGCCTGCGCGAGCGATGGCTCGGACTGCCCCGCCATGCGCGGGGATGACAGAGTTGAAGTACGGGAGAACGTCATGTCCGAAGATTTCCTGAAAAATCCGCTGTCGCTGTTCGACGTCAAGGGCAAGACCGCGATCGTCACCGGCGCGACCGGCGCGTTCGGCGCGCTGGCCGCGCAAGTGCTCGCCGGCGCCGGCTGCAATGTCGTGCTGGCGGCGGGCAGCGCCGAGGCACTGAAGAAGGTCGCGGCGGAATGCGAGGCGCTCGGCGCCAAGGTCGAGACGGTCAACATGCGGCCGAGCTCGGCGGCGAATTGCGACAAGATCGTCGCAGGCCGCGGTCGAAGCGTTTCGGCGGCGTCGACATCCTGGTGGTCGCCGCCGGCCATCAACAAGGTGGCGAAGATCGTCGACCAGACCGCCGGAGGATTTCCTCGAAGTCATGGACGTCAACGTCACCCAGTCCTGGCTGATGGCGCGCGCGGCCGGCAAGCAGATGCTGGCGCAGGGCCGCGGCGGCAAGGTCATCCTCATGTCGTCGGCGCGCGGCCTGCTCGGCCATCCGGCCGGCTACACCGCCTATTGCGCCTCGAAATCGGCGATCGACGGCATCACCAAGGCGCTCGGCTGCGAATGGGGCGAGACCGGCATCACCGTCAATGCCATCGGGCCGACCGTCTTCCGCTCGCCGCTGACCGCCTGGATGTACGAGGACAACGAGCGCGCGCACGACGGTGCGCAAGGGCTTCCTCGCGCGCGTGCCGAAGGGCCGCCTCGGCGAGCCGTCCGATCTCGCCGGACCGCTGCTGTTCCTCGCCTCGAAGGCGTCGGATTTCTACACCGGCCACATCCTCTACGCCGACGGCGGCTACACGGCGGGCTGATGATGGCAGTGGATGTGGCGAAGGCGCGCATCGCCGTCATCGGCGCCGGCCTTGATGGGCCACGGCATCGCGCAGGTGTTTGCGCTCGCCGGCCATGACGTCACCATCTACCGACGCGCTCGGTGCAAAATCTCGACACCGTGAAGGCCCGCATCGCCGCCAACCTGCGCGACCTCGGCGACGACGAGGGCGCGGTCGAGCGCGTGCACGCCTTGCTGCCGATCTCGCCGAAGCGGTGCGCGACGCCGATTACGTCGTCGAGGCGGTGCTCGGAGAATTTGCCGCTGAAGCAGAAGCTGTTCGCCGAGATCGAGCGCACGTGCGCGCGCCGACGCGATCCTCGCCAGCAACACCTCGGTCATCCCGATCACCGCGATCATGCAGGGCCTGAAGCGAGCGCGAGCGCGCGCTCGGCACGCATTGGTGGAATCCGCCGTTCCTGGTGCCGCTGGTCGAGGTGATCGAGACGCAATGGACCTCGCCGCAGGCCATCGCCTGGACCATGGAGCTGCACCAGGCGGCCGGCAAGAAGCCGGCGCACGTCAAGAAGGACGTGCCGGGCTTCATCGGCAATCGGCTGCAGCACGCGCTGTGGCGCGAGGCGATCTCGCTGGTCGAGCACGGCATCTGCGACGCCGAGACGGTCGACGCGGTGATCAAGGCGTCGTTCGGCCGGCGCCTCGCCGTGCTCGGGCCGCTGGAAAATGCCGATCATGGTCGGCACCGATCTGACGCTGGCGATCCACGAGACCGTGCTGCCGGCGATCGACAGCCGCCCGGGGCCGTCGCCCTACCTGGAAAAGCTGGTCGCCGACGGCAAGCTCGGCTTCAAGACCGGCGAAGGCTTCCGCAACTGGAGCGCCGGAGCACAGGCGGCGCTGCGCGCCAAGGTGATGCGACATCTTGAAGGCGGCGCGCGACAAGGACAGCACTGAGCGACGACCAGGAGATGTCACATGACGGATGACACGAACAAAGCCTCCGACCGAGCGCAGCTCATCAACTCGCCGCACGGTCGTCGCTAGGCGGCCTCGGCGCTGCTGGCGGCGCCGGCGGTCCTGCGCGTGATCCCGGCCCAGCGCAATCGAAGACCATCAAGATCGGCCATGTCAGCCCGAAGACCGGGCCGCTCGCCGGCTTCGGTGAGGCCGACGGTTCATCCTCGATCAGGTGAAGGGCGATCCTGGCGAAGGGCCTGCAAAGCGGCGGCAAGACCTATCAAGGTCGAGATCATCACCAAGGACAGCCAGTCGAGCGGCAGCCGCGCCTCCGAGTCGCCTCCGACCTGATCCTGGGCGACAAGGTCGACCTGATCGTCGCGTCGGCCGCGCCCGACACGACCAATCCGGTCGCCGACCAGGCCGAAGTCAACGAGGTGCCGTGCATCACCACCAACTGTCCGTGGCAGCCCTATTTCTTCGGCCGCAACGGCGACCCGAAGAAGGGCTTCACCTGGACCTATCATTTCTTCTGGGGCCTCGAGGACGTCATCGCCGCCTATCTCGCGATGTGGGACGGCGCGCCGACCAACAAGGTCGTCGGCGGCCTGTTCCCCAACGACGCCGACGGCAATGCCTGGGGCGACCCCCAGCTCGGCCTGCCGCCGGCGCTGGCCAAGGCCGGCTACAAGCTGCACGATCCCGGCCGCTATCAGGTGATGAACAACGACTTCACCTCGCAGATCTCCGCCTTCAAGCAGGCCGGCGCCGAGATCGTCGCCGGCAACATGATCCCGCCGGACTTCGCGACCTTCTGGTCGCAGGCGGCGCAGCAGGGCTTCAAGCCGAAGATCGTCACCATCGGCAAGGCGCTGCTGTTTCCCTCGGCGGTCAAAGCGCTCGGGCGCGCGCGGCAACGGCCTGACCAGCGAGATCTGGTGGACGCCGACCCTTCCGTTCAAGTCCGGCCTCACCGGCCAGAGCGCAGCCAGCTCACCGACGCCTACACGGAGGCGACCAAGCGGCCGTGGACGCAGCCGATCGGCTACCAGCACGCGTTGTTCGAGGTCGCGATCGACGTTCTGAAGCGCGCCAAGAGCATCGATCCGAAAGCGATCCTCGATGCCATCGTCGCCACCGACTACAAGTCGATCGTCGGCCCGGTGAAGTGGACCGGCCAGCCGGTGAAGAACGTCACCAAGACGCCGCTCGTCGCCGGCCAGTGGCAGCGCAAGGGCAGCGAATTCGATCTGGTCATCACCGAGAACAAGTCGGCGCCGAACATCCCGGTCGGCGGCAAGCTTCAATTGCTCGGGTGATCGGTCAGCGTGCGAGCGACAAAGTGGCGTCGTCGTTTGCGCGTAGCTCCGGCATGACGTCGCTGGCGAACAGTGCAATCGATTGCAGGCACTCGTCGCGCGTGAGGTCGCCGAAGGCGAATTGCCCGACGACATAATTGCAGCCGGTTTCGGCGAGCTGCGATGTCAGAGGCCGCCGTCACGGTCTTCGGCGATCCGGCGATGCCCTGGCCGCGCGCCATCAGCGCGTCGAAGTCCGCCGGCCGCGGATGGCCCTGCGGGCGGTGATACTTGCGGAACAGATGCGTGAAGCTCGCATGCCACGCCGGATAGGCGCGGCGGGCGAGCCGCAGCGCCTCCGCATCGGTGTCGGCAACAACAATGAAACGGCCCAGCCCGAGCTTCGGCAGCGGCGCTGAGCCGTGCAGCGCGCGCCACGTGGTCCGGTAGCTGTCGATCGTGATCCGCGTATCCGCCGGTGTATCGAGATCGACGACATTGAGTGATCGGCGCGCCGCGCGCGCGGCGCTGTCGGGCGAATGAACGCCGTACCAGATCGGCGGGTGCGGCTTCTGCAGCGGCTCGATCTCCATCGGCACGTTGTCGAACGTGAAATATTTGCCGTGGAAATCGAGCACGTCTGCGCGTCAGGCCTTGCATGATCAACTCGAGCACCCTCGGCATACATGTCCTGCGCTGCGGCGGGATCGACGCCGTAAAACTCGATCTCGACCGGCGACCGAGCCGCGGCCGAAGCCGAGCTCCATGCGGCCGCCGCTAATATGGTCGAGCATGCAGATCTCTTCCAGCAGCCGCAGCGGATGATGGAGCGGCAACGCGTAGACCAGCGGTCCGAAACGCAGCCGCCGCGTGCGCTGCGCGACGGCGGAGAGAAACACGTTGGGCGACGGCGCCATGCCGAGCGGCGTCGAATGGTGCTCGGCGACGTGGTAGCCGTAGAAGCCGGCGCGGTCGTAGGCCTCGATGATCTTCAGGCGGTCCTCGTAATAGTCCGCAAGCGAAGGTACCGGTGCGGTCGAGATGATCGAAAATGCCAAATTCCATTTTTCTGATGCTACCTTCGTGATCTAACACATGCGGGCTACGAACCGATCTGCGAGCAGTTGGATCAGCATCCGGCTATCCGGCAATTCGTCAAGCCCCAGTCACCGCCGCGATCAGAGCATCCTGTTGCTTCTCGGCCATGACGGCCCGCGTCAGCTTGCGAAACTTGCCGACGATATCGTCGGCGCCGGCAAAAGATTGCTCGCTGCCGCGCGGCGCCTCACGCGTCTCGCTTTCGATCGATCCGTCGCGGAAACGGATATCGACCCGCACCTTATGCCGATAGGCCGCGCCCAGCGCCGTGATGGCAGGATCATGCACCACTTTCACCTGGCGCGAGAGCTTTATGCGGGCCGCATCGTCGACGCAGGCCGGCGTGAATTCGTCAACGAATACATCGCCTTCGATGAGCAGCGTCGCGACGCAGAACGGCAGGTTGAGTTGCGCCGCGGTCAATCCGTCGGGCTTATAGGGCCAGCCGACGTGATCAACCGTGACCTGGGAGCCGTGCACCACGATCTCGTCGATCTCCTCGAGCTTGAACGGCCGGCGCGTGCGGATATCGCGGATGGCGTCAAGCGTCGTGTGGTTGCTGCCGACGCAGGAATAGAATTTCAGCGATATCCGCATCGTCTCGAACCGTTCGCCGAGGCCCGCGCTCAGCTCCATAAGGTTGAAGCGGTCCTGCGAGCGCGAGAACGTCGTGCAGAAGCCGCCATAGGGCGCCTCGAACACATCGACGATGCCGGTGAAGCCGTTGGCGGCCAGCAGCGCGCCATAGAGCCCGCTCTGCGCCGCGCGCCCGGCGTGCATGCGCTTGACCATGGCGCCATACTGCGCCGCCATCAGGCCGGACGATTGCGTGCCGCCGATGCCGAGCGCATGCACGGTGGCGTTGGAGGAGAGCGACAAAGCACGCGGCAGCACCGGCCGCAGCCGAGAAAACGCCGACGGTCGCGCCCGAATGCCAGCCCTGGCCGATGTGCTCCTGACCCATGCACAAGCCGACTCGCGGTCCGATTTCATAGCCCGCAACGGCGGCGGTGAGGACATCGCGTCCGGAGAGTTTGGCATGGCTCTCCGCGACCGCGATCAGCGCCGGCAGTGTCACGGCGCCGACATGGAGCACCGCCTTGCGGTGCACGTCGTCGAGCTCGAAACCTTGGACCTGCGTACCGTTGGCCAGCGCCGCGTGGGCGGACGAGAGCTTTGCATCCGTGCCCCAGATCGACGTCGTGCGCGTCGTATCGAGCGCCTCGAGCGTCTGCCGCAAGATGCGGCACCATTCGAGGTTGGCGCCATAGATGGCGCAGCCGAGCGAATCGAGCATGAGCAGCTTGATCCGCTCGCGCACCTCCGCTGGGAATCTGCTCGTAGCTCAGACCTGAAACAAACTCGGCGATCTTGCGCGTATGGACGTTATCTGTGCTTGCGTGATCGACCATGAATAGACCCCGACGCGCGCCTAAAAAACCATATCGGCTACATGACGAACCGAACCGCATCCGTCATCACCGGGCTTGTCCCGGTGATCCCGATGGGTGTGGGAGCGCTGTGCTAATTTTGCCGGGATGGCCGGGACAAGCCCGGCCATGACGCGAGGACGAGAGCGCACCGCTACCCCGCCGCCGATCGTGACTTGATACGGTCCCACCACGGGCAAACGCCCGACATGACGTCGTAATTGCCTTCGATCACCTGCACCGGCCGGCGGAAGCCGTCAGCCGCATTTTTCAGCCTCAGCGCACGAGCCTTGGCGTTGTCTTCCTTCGACAGCCAGACGCGATCGTGGCCCCACATGCTGGGGCCTTCCTTGCGCTCCGACGCCTGCCAGGTGTCGACGTCGATCGAGCGCGCGCCCCAGCCGTATTCGACCATGAAGGCCGAAGGCGTCCAGCTATAGAACGAGGTGATGAAATCGCTGGTATGGCGCCCCAGCGTCACCCCGACGCGGCCTTCTTCGCCGAGCGCGAGGTCGTAACCCTGGCCGACGTCGTCGAATGAGAACAGCTCCATCATGATGTGATGGACGGCGTTCTTGCCGGTCTGGATGAAGGCCAAGCTATGATGGCGGCGGTTGAGGTGGAGAAAGCGCGCGACGAAAGGATGGTCGTAATAATCCGTCAGGCGGAAACCAAGCGTGCCGCGATAAAACGTCATCAACCGGTCGATCGTCTCCGGCGTGTCGACAGTGAGTACGACGTGTCCGAGGCCGAGCGGGCCGGTGCGGAAGCCCGAGATCGAGCGGCCGGGTTTGAAAGGTTCAGCCGTCGTCTCGGCGCTATGAAAAAACTCGAGCCGGTTGCCGAGCGGATCGTTGAGGACGATCAAGTCCTTGACGTGGCGCTCGTCGGCCAGCGCACGGGCGCCGCGCGCGACCTTAATTTCGTGGGTTTCAAGACGTGCCGCCACAGCGTCGAGGGCGGCCGCGTCTGCGACCTCCCAGCCGAAGAAGCCGATACCCTCGCCGCCATCGGCGTCGATGATGATGCGCTGCTTGCGGTCGTCCATGCGGAAGGCCAGGGTCCGCCGCGATTTGTCTATGCGGTGCAGGCCGAGCAGACCCGAGCCGTAGCTCGCCCAGTCACCCAAATCCTTGGCGCGTACGCCGACATAGCCCAGAGCTTGCGGCGCGGCAGCTTGCTGAAGCACCTGTTCAACCATGGCGAACCTCGTGCGATCGTTGCCATCCTTTTACACGGATGGCATGACCGGTGGAACGGCTCACATGGCTGCAAAAGGATCGACCATTCCATGCAGGAACGCATGAAACCACCCTTCCGCGCCGACCACGTCGGTAGTCTGATCCGGCCCGAAGCATTGATCAATGCGCGGACCGCCGCCGAAAACGGCGAGCTTGCGCCAACCGAACTCAGGCGGATCCAGCACGACGCGATCCGTGGTGTGGTGCGCCTGCAGGAGGACATCGGACTGAACGTCGTCACCGATGGCGAATACAACCGCACCTTCTGGCAGCGCGATTTCCTGCTCAAATTCCAGAATGTGCAGCAGGCGGCCTCGAAGCTCACCGTGCGCTTTCACTCGGCCGCCGGCTCGCGCGACCACAGTCCGCCCACGCTTCAAGTCACCGGCAGACTGGCGCGGCCGCATGGTATTTTCGTCGACGATTTCCGGTTCCTCAAATCGGTCGCGCGGGTCACGCCGAAAATCACCATTCCGTCGCCGACCACCGTGCATTTCCGTGGCGGGCGCGATGCGGTCGACGCCAAGGCCTATCCGGACATGGATGATTTCTACGCCGACCTCGCGCGGGTCTATCGCGAGGAAATTCACGACCTCGCCAAAGCCGGCTGCCGGTACTTGCAGATCGACGAAGTCAACATGGCGTATCTGTGCGATCCGGAGCTGCGAGCGCAGGTGCGCAATATCGGTGAAGACCCCGCGACGCTGCCAAAGACTTATGCGCACCTCCTCAACGACACGATCGCCGGCAGGCCGGACGACATGGTCGTTTGCATGCATCTTTGCCGCGGCAATTTCGCCGGCGCTTGGGTCGCCGAGGGCGGTTACGATCCGATCGCAGAGCTTCTGTTCAACGAGATCGAGGCCGACGGTTATTTCCTCGAATACAACTCGCCGCGTGCCGGCAGCTTTGCGCCGCTGCGGTTTCTGCCGAAGGGAAAGATCGCCGTCCTGGGGCTTGTCACCACCAAAGGTCCGAAGCTCGAGACCAAGGATGAGCTCAAGCGTCGCATCGAGGAAGCCAGTCGCTATGCGCCGCTCGAGCAGCTTGCGCTGTCGCCGCAATGCGGTTTCTCCAGCGGCATCGGCGGCAACGCCATGACGGTCGAGGATGAGATCGCGAAGCTTAAGCTCGTCGTCGACACCGCACGCGACGTGTGGGGAACGGCGTGATGGTGTTTGGATACTGGCGTTTTTGATCCGCAGCTCCTTTCAGAAACCTCGCGCTCCACCTTATAGTGGCGAAAGGAACTGTTGTCGGACATTTGGTCCAGTGTTATGTTTCCGCTGTAAATGCACGAACTTATTGGGGAGATATTTTCATGCGTTTGAAAATTGCTGTTCTCGCTTTTGTGCTTGCGGTTGGCTTCGGCGTTGCAGCGGCGGCTGTCTTTTCACCAACCCCCGCAGCGGCTGATCCCCCAAAGCCGGATTGCAACGGTTGCTGACCAAATTTCCCGCCGCTGGTCTAAAACTGTTCAGACCGCCGGCGCCGGAGTGTTGACGTGCAACGTTTCGCGCGCGAAACGGGGCGCGTTGAGTTATTGTCGCAGCGATCGTGCGAGGCGAAAGCCCAGCACTTGGGCACGGCGGTCGGCGGCGTACCAGCCGCGTCGTGCCGAGCGGAGATTATTGGGATTGGTCTCCCATGATCCGCCGCGCGCGATCCGGCGATCCTCAACGCACGACGCGTTGCCGGCGGACCCATCGGACGGCGCGCCAGCATAACTTTTGGCGTAACAATCCTCGACCCATTGCCAGACATTGCCATGCACGTCGTAGAGGCCGAACGCATTGGGCTTCTTCTCGCCGACCGGATGCGGCCGGCTTCCGGAATTGCCATCGTACCAAGCGTACTGGCCGAGTTCGGCAGCGTCGTCGCCGAATGAATATCGCGTGGTCGTTCCGGCGCGAGCGGCGTACTCCCATTCGGCTTCGGTGAGTAAGCGGTAGGGCCGGTTCGTCATGCGCGACAACCACGCCGCATAAAGCTTTGCCTCCCGCCAGTTGACGTCGATGACCGGCGAGACGCCGCGGCCGAAGCCGCTCGCGGAAACGGCAGGGCAGCCGCCGACGGCTACGCAGGCATCCCAGTCGTCGAATGTGACGGAGTATTTGGAGACAGCGAGCGGCTTGGCGATCGTTACCCCATGAAGCGGGCTCTCGTCGGAGGTGCGGCCCGCTTCCTGGTCGGACGAGCCCATCGTGAATGTTCCCGCCGGAATGACGATCATCTCGGGACAATCCTGGGCGCATTCACGAAAGCTCTCCAGCGGCTTTTTAGACCGCTCAACCTCCGCCGTCATGACGTAAGGCGTCACGTTGGTCCGCTGGTAAGGCCGCATCACGAGAAACCAATTGATTTGCTCTTTAATGGCGGTTTGGTTGATCCAACCCGCCATACCGGCGATGACGCTCACAAGCAGCGCGTAAATCAGGGCTTGGGTGCGGCGCCCGCGGTTGCGCGCCCGTTGCTCGACTTTCCGGCACGCCAGCAGGTAATCCCAGTCGCCTTGCGCCAACAGGGCCACGAGGTCCGGCCGCTCGCGCAGTCGCTCCGCCAATTCCAGGCGCCCTGTCTTGTGCGTGAGCCAGATCGCGTTCCTGCCATTCTCCTCCCACTCGCGCGCCGCGCGGCGTACGCCCTCCATGACGGCGAGCATCGCGGCGTCTTCCCTCAGCCATACTTGCAGCAGCCCCCACTGCCGCAGCAGCGCCTCATGCGCTGGTTCTATCGTCAGTTCGCCGGTGTCCTTCGCCACATCCGTCGCCATGAGACGCTGCTCGACCAGTTGTTTGATCAGCGGCAGCGACTGCGGTGGAATCTCGGATATGCGGGCGACCCGGCGGCGCGGGCTTCCAGTGTCCGGATCGATGCCGGCCAGCCATGGAATGAGGCCGCGGCGCAAGAGCGCGAGGCGCGCGTCGCGATCGCGCGGAATGCTGGCGTCGTTGTCGGCTGCCCGAAAAGCCCGTTCGGCTGCCGCCTCGATCGAGCCTTTGATGCGGCCGAGCGCGTTGTAATCCGGCAATGTCAGGCGACCGCGGCCGCCGTATTCGAGGTAGAGGCGCTCCAGCGTGAAGGCTAGCAGCGGCAGTGCGTCGCGACCGCCGGCATCCTCGATGTCGGAGAGAACGGCCTGCGTGAGCGCGGGCTCGATGACAAGCGGACGGTCGGTCTCCTTCAGCCTGGCGGCGGGACTCTCGATCACGGCTTGAAAGGCACCGCGGGGCATCGGCGTCAGGCTGAATGTTTGCTGGGTCACGCCCTCCAAGGCTTTCGCGGTTTGCAGTTGATCGTAGGCGTCCGAGCGGATCGTGATCAGAGAGAGAAGCGCCGGTGAATCCTCAACCAGCAGTTCGCGCAACAGTGCGAGCAGGTCTGTGCTTTCCGCGGCGCCGTCCGCCAAAAACAATTCCTCTCCTTGATCGATGGCCAATACCAGCATGGGATTCTTCGAATTGGCGTCGTCGCCGCCAAGCATGGTGCGCGCCCGTTCGGCGAGCGTCTGCAGCAATGGCCGAAGTGTAGTCGCGCCACCTTCGATCGCTTCGCGGATATCGGCGCGCGGCATAACGATGCCGCGCGAAGCAAAGGCCGTTTCGAGCGCGTGGAGCAGTCCCGCTTCGCCGTTGATCGCCGCCCGTTCGGGCCGGACGATCGGCAGGGTGAGGTAATTCCGGTCGTCGCGAATGAGCCTTGGCACCAGACCGGCCCGCAGGAATGACGACTTGCCGGCGCCTGAGGCGCCGAGCAGCACGAGAAACCGCGGTGCCGCGCCGTCTTTCATCCCGCGGATGCGATCGAGCGCCTCGATGGTTGGGGCCTCGCGACCGAAGAAGATGCCCGCATCTTGCGCTTCCAGCGGCAGCAGTCCGCGGTAGGGAGGCCGTTTCGGGTCGTTATCCGGCGGCCAGGTAAAAAACCGCGCATCGAGCCCAGCGCGCTCCAGCCCAATCCGCAATCGCGTCAGCCCTTCCTTCGAAAAGGTGACGTGCGTTTCGTCTTGCGTGCCTGGCAGGTTCGCCCGCAGCATGATGTGATCGCGACCGGCGGCGAGCGGCACCAGTTGCCAGGTGCCGGTCAGCGTCGCAGGCAAGTCGCCAATCGGAATGTCTTCGATCAACAGGCCGAACAGGCGTTTGTTGAGCCGATGAGCGAGATTGAATTCCTTCTGGCACCAGTCCGACCCCAGCCACGCGCGAGTGACCAGAAACAGCACGGCTTCGCAGCGCAGCGCTGCCTGGTTCAGCGAACGCTCCCAGCGGTCTCCCGCCGCGATGCCGCGCTGCGGGTCCAGATCGAGAAAAACATCGTCCCAGCCCTGAGCCGCCAGCCAATCGCGTAACGCAACTGCGCTGTCGTTGTTTTTGCTCGAATGGCTCAGAAAGATCCGCGACATCACCCTTCCAGGTCGGCGCCCTTAGTCTCCGGGGTGGCGAGGATCGCGAGGATCGCCATCACCGCATAGATCATCACCAGACCCCCGATATAGAAATAGGCCTTCTGAATTCCGTAAGCGCGCAGGATCACGCCGGCGAGAATAGGGATCAAGCCGCCGCCGTAGATTTGCGCGATCTGATAAGCGGCATTCGCACCTGAGGCGCGATAGCGGGTGGGGAAATTCTCCGTATAGAACGTCGGGATCGCGCCGTAGCCAAAGCCGAACACGAAACCGAAGCCGATGATCTCGGCGATCGTGGCGAGGAGAAAGCTCCCTGTGTTGATCAGGTAGAAATATGGGATAGCAAAGACCAGGAACACCACCGCGGCGATCAACAAGATGGTCCGGCGGTTGATGATATCGGCGAGAAACGAGCCGATGATCATGAACACCAGCATGAAGGCCGCGGCAATCAGCCCGATTGTTTCGGGTGTCGACCCGGTGAACCCGACCGTCTTCATGTAGCCGGTGCCGAACACGAAATAGAGGAAGAACGCGCCGCCGAACATGGCATTCACCAGCGAGCTGCGCAGGATGGTCCATGGCATCTCGCGCCAGACCTCTCGCGCGGGATATTTGAGGATCGCGATCTGCGACTTGTGCTGTTCGAAGACGAAGCTGTCCATCGTGCGGGTCCGGATGACCAGGCCGATAATGCCCCCAAGAAGCCGATGAAAAAGAAGATGCGCCAGCCCCAGGCAATAAAGGCTTCCGGCGTCATCAGCGATTTGACCAAGATCACCGAACCGAAACCAAGGAGCAAGCCGATCGGGATCGCGAACCCGACCCAGGCGCCCCAGAAAGCGCGGTACTTGGATCGGGCCGCCTGTTCGACCACCCAGGTCGAGGCGGTGCCGAACTCGGCGCCGAAACTGATTCCTTGCAGCAGCCGAAAAATGATCAGCAAAACCGGCGCGGCGACGCCGATGCTGTCGTAGGTCGGCGTTAATCCGATCAGCAGCGTGCTGACGCCCATCAGCACCAATGCATAGACCAGGGCATCCTTGCGCCCGCGACGATCGGCAATGTTGCCGAAGATATAAGCGCCGATCGGGCGGATAATGATGCCGAGACCGTAAACGCCGATCGCCGCCGCAAAGGCGGCAATACCCGGCAATTTGAAAAAGATGCCGCCCCAGACGGTCGCCGCCATGACGCCGGTGACCAGGAAGTCGTATTGTTCGATCACCGAGCCGACGATGCTTGCCAGCGCGACTTTATAAATCTGTGCGGTGGTCGGAGTTGCAGCTACGTCACTCATTTTCATCCCCGTTCATAAATTTATACAAGCTTATGATCGTATGACTCGTCCGCGATTACGAAGTACGCGCACGGCCGGTGCCTGGGCGTTGTTGGACCACGTCGCGGTATTCTGCCGATTCCGTGACTTCAGTCCTGGCGCGATCGACATCGGCTGCAAACGCCCTAATTTGCCTGCTGCGGTCGGCCAACACCAGCCGTTTTGTCAGCGCAACGGCCTTCGGCGAATTTCGAGCAAGCGTTTGAGCGAGTGCGAGGGTTTCCTCATAGGGCTCGGCCACGATGCGATGGACAAGCCCGCATGCCAGCGCTTCGGATGCATCGATCATGCGGCCGGACAGCATCAAGTCCAGCGCCGTTGGCTCGCCGACGATGCCGGGAAGCGTAATGGCGCTAATTCCCGAAATCATGCCGTGTTGCACCTCCGGAAATCCGAGGCGCGTCCCGGCGGCGGCGATGCGGAAATCACAATGGATCGCCAATGTCAGACCGAACCCGATTGTGAAACCGTGCAACGCGGCGATGACCGGTTTATCGAGCGCCGTGCCGACTCCGGGGATGGCCTGCATCAGCGTAGCGGTGGAAACCATCGTTCCCGTGCGTTGAATTTCCTTGATATCAGAGCCGGCGCAGAAGGCCCTTTCACCGGCGCCACGAAGGATAATCACACGCACCTGCGGGTCGGCTGCGGCTTCTCGCCAAACGTCGGCGAGCTGTTCCTTGCTGGGCACATCCAATGCATTCAGCCGGTCGGGCCGATTGAGGGTCACGACCATGATCCCGTCGGCGGCCATTTCGCGCTGAATAGTCATTGGGTGCCGTCCAGTCGGATCGTTCATGTTCGGTTGAATTGACCGTCGATGAACCTTAAGAACGTTTGCGGCATACGCGCAAGGCGAGCCCTTTGTCTTTGTCAGCTTGCCACAGATTGGAATGTGCAGATGAAAGCGGTGGTGATCGAGGCTTTTGGTCGGCCGGAAAGCCTGAAGGTGCGCGATTTTCCGGCGCCGAAGCCGGCGTCCGGCGACATTTTGGTGAAGGTCCAGGCCGCCGGCGTCTGTCATCACGATGTGCTGCATCGCGCCGGAAAATTGCCGGGCGCCAAGGCCGGCGTCGTTCCCGGTCATGAGACCGCCGGTGAGATCATCGCGGTCGGACCCGACGTGACGACGCATGCCGTCGGCGACCGTGTCGTCGTCTATCAGCGCCGATTTTGCGGCCAATGCCGTAATTGCCTCCGCGGCCGACAGGACATGTGCCGGGCGCTCGGGGCGCCCGCGGTGGACACAGAGGGCGGCTATGCCGAGTACGTTTGCGTTCCAGCCACTATGGGAATCAAAATTCCCGATGGCGTCGATTGGCCCGCTGCCGCGTTGGCATGTTGCCCGATCGGCACGAGCCTGCGCGCCTTGAAGGCGGTGGCGGGAATAAGCCCGGGCGATACTGTGCTCATTAATGGCGCGAGCGGCGGTTTGGGCGTGCACCAAATCCAGATTGCCCGCGCGCTGGGTGGCCGCCCGATCGCCGTCACGACGAGCGCATCCAAAGCCGGTTTCCTAACGTCGCTCGGCGCCCAGGATGTGATCGTCAGCGAGGACCTGGCGTACTCATCCGACGTCTGGCGGCTCAGCGGCAAGCGCGGCGTCGATATCGCGATCGACAACGTCGGCGCAACGTTGCCCGAGACGCTGCGCTGCATGACGCAGGGCGGCATCGTCGTGGTGCTGGGCAACGTGGGAGGCGACGCTGTTCCGGTATCGCCGGGCTTGCTGATCGGTCGGCGATTGCGCGTGATCGGCTCCGGCATGGCAACGCTCGAGGACGTCGCGCAGTCGCTTGCGATGCTGCAAGCGGGCATGGTCAAAGCCGTGATCTCGGCGTCCGTCAAATTCTCAGAGGCGGCGAAGGCCCATGCCATGATCGAGGCGCGTGCCGTCGAAGGACGCGTGGTGATGCAGGGCTGGTGAACTATGACGGTCGCACGTTTATTGCTGCGCTCGTCCCAGATGTGGGGCGAGAAGCCGGCGCTGATCGATCCCGTGCGCGGCCGTTCGATCTCGTTTTCGGAGCTGGTCGCGGCCGCCTTTTTTCTCGGCAATACGCTGCGGCGGCGCGGTCTTGTTGCCGGCGACAGGGTTGCGATCCTGGGCGATGCCACGCCGGATTATCTGTGCGCGGACTATGGCATCATGTCGGCCGGTCTGGTGCGCGTGCCGCTCGATCCGAGTCTTTCGGCTGACGAATTGGCCAATCAAATTCGCGACGCCGAAGCGCATCTGCTGTTGTTCGACAGGGAACGTGCGGAACTCGCGGCGCTGCTCGCCGAAAAAGCGGGCGGTGCGGTCGACCGCCTGCCAATCGACATAGGCGCTTTCGACCGTCCGGCCGGCGAACATACGAACGGCGCAATCGGCGACGAAGCCATCGGTTCGAGTGCGCTTGCTTCGCTTAATTACACCGGCGGCACGTCCGGCGAGCCAAAGGCCGTCATGCTGGGCCACGACAACCTGCGCGCCATTGTGCAGAACGTCGTCATGGCGCGCGCCATGGGGCCGGGTGATGTCATGGTCAACATGCGGCCGCTGTGGCCGATTGCGGGCGTCATCGTCCTCGCCCATTTGGCCGCCGGCGGCGCCGTGGTGCTGGGCGGGCGCTTCCAGCCTGGGCGCATGGTGTCTTTGCTTCAAGAATACCGCGCGGCGGCAACGTCCATGGTTCCGACGCATCTCGTCCGCGTGCTTCGCGATTGCGCGCCGGAGACGCTGCGCTCGCTCGAGGCGTTGCGCAGCATCGACATCGGCGCGGCGTCAGTACCTTCCGAAACGTTTGAACAGGCGCTCGATGCCTTCGGCCCGAAGATCGGCGTGCTGTACGGTCTCACTGAGGCATCATGGAGCTGCTATCAACCGCCCTCGATGTTCGACGTGGCGCCGGACATTCGCCGCGCGCGGATGAAAACGGTCGGGCGACCGGTATTCGGATGTGACATCATGATTGCCGGCGAATCTGGAGCCGCGCTCCCCGGGCAAACTGGAGAGATCTTGCTGCGCGGCGCCCACGTCATGAAGGGCTATTGGAAGCGCCCCGACCTGACCGCGCAAGTTCTTAATAACGGCTGGTTCAGTACCGGCGATCTCGGCCAGATCGATAGCAATGGAATTCTTTCAGTGATTGGCCGGATCAAAGAAGTGATCCGCACCGGGGGCAAATCCGTCCAACCGAATGAGGTCGAGGTCGCCTTGTGCCGTCATCCCGGTGTCGAGGAGGCGAGCGTGGTCGGCATCCCCGATACGGAATGGGGTGAGCTTGTGACTGCAGTCGTGGTTGCGGCACCGGGCACCGAGATCGACGAACAGATATTGAAAGAGCATTGCGTGGCGCTGCTGTCGCCGCACAAGCGCCCAAAACTTATCCAGATTGTTCGGGAATTACCCAAGTCGCATTACGGAAAAGTTCAACGCAGCAAGGTTCGTGACGCTGCGGCGGAGCATTACCGCCGCAGAGCCGGCGGGTGAGCATCTTACGAGGGGAGGGCGGTCACTGCTGCGTGATGTTGCCCTTCTTGACGATGTCGGCATACAGATTTTGCTCGCCGCGGGAAAAATCGAGAAACGACGCGCCGCCAATTCCGGAATATTGCAAGCCCTGCGCCTCGAACCATTTTTGCGCATCGGCAGACGCGCCGATTTCGGTGAGCGCTTGCTCGATCTTGCCGACGACGTTCGCCGGCAGATTTGCCGGCCCCCATAAGCCGTACCAAGTGTAGAACTCGAAACCGGGAAAGCCCGCCTCGGTAAAGGTCGGAACATCCGGCGCCAAGGCGCTTCGCGTCGGACTGGCTATCGCGAGCGCCGTGGCCCTTTTGCCTTGCGCCAACGGGAGCGAAGTCACCAGCGGATCCAACATGCCGCTGATCGTGCCGCCGATGAGGTCGGTGAAGGCCGGCCCCGTGCCTTTATAGAGCACGACCGGGATGTTGAGGCCGGCGCGCAATTTGAACGATTCCGCGGCCATGTGTCCGGCCGATCCATATCCGCCGGTCGCCAAATTGAACGCTTCGGGATGCGCGCGCGCTTTGGCGACGAAGTCTTGAACGCTGTCCGCTACTCCGGGGTGGGTGATGAACAGCAGTGGCCCCTTGGCGATCAATCCAACCTGTGAAAAGTCTTTGAGCGGGTCGAACGGTGCGCGCTCCGCCGCCACCACGGGATTGACGACGAATGTCGAAGCGCTGACGAGAAGCGTGTAGCCGTCCGGCGCGGCCTGTGCGACCGCCTCGGCGCCGATATTGCCGGACGCGCCCGGTCGGTTCTCGACGTAGACTTGCTGGCCGAATTTTTCCGAAAAATATCTCGCCATCGTCCTGGCGATGATGTCCACCGCGCCGCCTGCCGTGAACGGGACGATGATCCGGATCACCCGGTTGGGATAATCCTGGGTCTGGGATGCTTGAGCGTGAGCAGCCGATCGCGCAAGCGAGAACGCCGCGAGCATCACCGTCGCCATGGCCAGCAGTCGCTTCGTCATATTTCGCGCGCGCGTCATGTCTGGGCCCGTTCAGAATTTGAGAATGCGCTGGACGCTTGCCGGGAACATCTCGTCTACCGTTACGGCGCGGTGGGCCACACCCTGCTCGAGGCAATAGGTCAGAAACGCTTCGAGGGTGGTCCGATTGGGAGCGACGCCGTACGGCCAGAAAGTCATGCCCGAACATCTCGGCCGCGCGACGGCCGTTATCCGGATTCCACGGCAGCGGAAAGTGCGACACCATGATGTTGCGAATGCGAGCGAGGCTGCGATCTTTGGCCTCCTCGAAGGCTTTGTAGAGATTGACCGCCAGCCATGGATGGCGTTCGAACAATGGCCGCTTGATCGCAACGAAGTGCATGATTGGAAAAATGCCGGTGCGACGAAAATAATCGGCCTCCACTTCGACATGGTTCGGGACGAGGCGAACCATGTCGGGATGGCCGGCAACAAAACTCTTTGGCGGAATTGCCGACAGGATCGCGTCAATTTCGCCAGCGAGCAGCATATCGTCGAGCGTCTTGTCGGGAGCGCTCACGAACCTGACGTTGGGCAAATTGATGCCGAGGTTGACGTGGCGGCCCGGCTTGTTGGTGCCGGCCTGCACCCATTCGATCTCTTCGAGCTTCAGGCCGACGTCGTGCATCAAGTAGCCGCGCGCATAAATTCCCGCGGTGTGAGCAAAGTCGGGATCTCCGACGCGCCTGCCGCGAAGCTTTTCGAGCGTGTCGATGCCGCTGCCTTTCTTGACGTAGAGCGCCGAATGCCGAAAAACCCGCGACGGAAAGACCGGGATCGGCACCAGACTGTCGTCGCCCTGCGAAAACATCCCAGTCCATTTTCCAAGCGACATTTCGCAGACGTCCCATTCCTGGTCGCGCGTGGCGCGATCGAAAATCTCCGGCGTCGGCAGGATCTGGAAATTGATATCGAGCCCCTCGGCGTTCACGCGGCCCGAAACAAAATCGCGCACGTGGTCGTAGTCGCTGATCGCCAGGGAAATTTGCAGCTTGCTCATGTCGCTTGTCTTGCCTCATTGCCGGCCGCCGATCTACGTCGGCCATCCAGGCCATGCCGTTCTATCGGTTCTGCAAACAGAGATAAAGAATGCTCGCGCTGGCCCTCGGACGAAGGTGCGTTACAATGCCGAGAGGAGGCGTAGCTCATGAGACGATTGCACGCGCTGGTGGCAGCAACGGCCGTTACGGCCGGATTGTCTGCGTTTTGCGTGTCGGCGGAAGCGCAATCGGTTGCGGATTTTTATCGAGGCAAGACGATTGTCTACAACCTCGCCGTTCCGGACGGTGCATCGTGGGGCTTGTATGCACGCAATTTCATCGAGCACTTGCGCAGCCATGTTCCCGGCAACCCCACAATCATCTTGCAGGTCATGCCGGGAGGCGGCGGCGTCGCGGCTGCAAATTACATGTTCAACATCGCGCCCAAGGACGGCACGGTCATCGGTACGCCGCTGTCGACGACGATCGTCTTCGCCGCGACAAATCCAGGCGAGGTGCGGTTTGACCCCAGGACATTTGCCTGGATCGGCTCGCTTGCGGTGGTCCAGGATGTCATTTCGGTGTGGCATACGGCGGCCGCGAAGACCATCGACGAAGCCAAGACCATTCCATTGGTCATGGGTGCAACCGGCAAGGGTTCCAATACGTTCCAGGATCTGGCGCTCGCAAATAATTTCCTCGGCACAAAATTCAAACCCGTGCTGGGCTACAAAGGCAGCGCCGAAATCAACTTTGCGATGGAGCGTGGGGAAATAGATGGGCATTCCACGACTTGGGATAGCTGGGCCGGGTCGCACCCGGATTGGCTGCGCGACAAGAAGATTACGCATCTCCTGCAGCTTGGGCCGCGAAAGTTGCCGGAAGTCGGCGACGCGGTGCCACTATTGCGAGACTTGGTGAAAGACGAAGACGATAGGGCCATCGTCGATTTCGTCGGATTAAGCCTGGCTCTGGGCCGCTCGGTCTATGCGCCGCCGGGAACGCCTGCCGATCGTGTGGCGGCTTTGCGCAACGCGCTGTTAGAAACTATGAAAGACCCCGCGTACATCGCGGATGCGGAGCGGCTGAATCTTGACACGACGACGTGGCAGTCCGGCGAGATGATCGAAAAGACAGTCAAAGAGACATTTTCACTGTCGCCGAACCTCATCAAAAAAGCCAAGGCCGCAATGGATTTGCCGTAGTAGGGCTTGCCGCCTATTTGGCCGCAACCAACGCATCGTCGGCTTTGGCGTCGAGACGGCTATGGCCGGCCTTCATCAGTTTGCCGAGATAATGCTCCGCAACCGTGATCGGCGGATACTTTTCCCCCGATCCGACGCAACTCTCGAAACAGCGGATCACTGCGTCAGGATTTGGATTCTGAAAGGACACCAGCGAGATGCGATCGGTCGGTACCGCATCCGGCGGCGGCACGGCGACGCGATGCAAGGTCGATACCCATCGATCATTCGACCAGCGCATCATCAGATCGCCGATGTTGCACACAAAGGCGCCGGGCGGAATATGCACGTCGATCCAGCCGCCCTGACGATGCCTGACTTGCAAGCCGCCCGGCGTATCGTCGCCGCGCACGAATGTCATGGCGCCGTAATCCGTGTGCGTGCCGGCGCGAAGTTGCCCCGGCAGCGGTGTTTGGGTTACGGCCGGATAGCGGATGATGCGAGTTACGCTGGCCTGGCGGTCGAATTTGTCGGCGAAATAATTTTCGTTGACGCCGAGCGCCATCGCCATGGCGCGCAGCACGTGCGATGCCACTCCCGCCATGGCGTCGTAGTATGACAGCAAAATGGGCTTGAGGTCGGATGGGCGCTCCGGCCAGATGTTTGGCGCATACATTCGGGCACTGGTGTTGTCGACATGCGCCGCCAACTCTTCGATGCCATCGGGGCCGAAGGCGAAGGCTTCCTGAATGTCGGGCGGGGCGGCCTGGCCCATCGAGTAGGCAATCGAGCGATCGCCAACCCAGTTGTAGCCGCGGCTGATTTTCGCCGGCGGCCGCTGTACCTTCATCTTCTCCTCGTCGGGTAGTGCGAAGAAATCGATAGCGCGCTGGCGGGTTCTCGTAATCAGATCCAGCGGCACGCCGTGGCCGACAACCATGAAGAAGCCGATTTCCGTGCAGGCTGCGTCAATCTGGCGCGCGACCTCGCGGCGCCCGATCTCGCCGCCGTTTCGCAGCGGTGTCAGGTCGATTGTGGGGATCGTTTCCGTCGCCATGGGGCGGCCTCATCGTCGGTTGTGCGTAAATTGCGCCCGACTATATCGCCATTGATGTTTGCGGCAATGGTATATGATGGCGAAAAATCCGCTCAGGACTTTTGCCAATGATTCTCCTGCCAACGTTTGGTCTGCCATGAATCGCCGTGATGCCATTGCGTCGATGCTGGCGACGGCGGGTGGAATGCTCGCGCCGAGCATCGTGCGCGCGCAAGCCCAATACCCCAATCGCCCCATCCGCATCATTGTGCCGGTGTCGCCGGGTGGCGGCGTCGACATTTTCGCTCGGCTGATCGCGGCCGAGATCGGCACCCAGCGCAATGTTCAGTTCGTGGTTGAAAATCGCACCGGCGGCAACAGCACGATCGGCGGCCTTGATGTCCATCGTGCTATGCCGGACGGCTACACCGTGTTGTTTCACGCCTCGACGCACAATGTCGCACGATTGGTCATGCGCGACGTGCCCTACGATCCAATCGCGGATTTCACGCCGATCGCGCTAGCCGGCGAGGCGCCGCTCTTGCACATCATCGCCAACAATCGTCCGGAGAAAACCGTCAACGACATCGTCGCGTCGGCCAAGGCCCATCCCGACGAATGGTCGTTTGCAACGGCGCAGCTCGGCGCGCCCGGCCATCTCGCCGAAGTCGCTTTCAATCAATACGAAGGGTTGAATATTCCGATCATCGTTTATCGCGGCACCGCGCCGGCGGCGAACGACATCGCCGGGGGCCACGTGCCGATGATGATGGAAGCGATGCTGTCCCTTTTGCCGCTGGTGCGGGCGGGCAGCGTGCGCGCGGTTGCCGTGACGAGCAAGAAGCGCAGCCCCTTGGCGCCCGAGATTCCAACAATGACGGAGCTGGGCCTGCCGGAGCTTGATTTCGGTGCCTGGTGGGCGATGTGGGGGCCGCCCGGCATGTCTGCCGATCTCGTCCAAACGCTCAATGGCTGGGTCAACGACGCGGTGAAGGCGCTTGCCGCGAATGGCCGCCTCGCCAAGTTCGGGATCGAGCCGGCGGCAAAGAACTCCTGAGGAATTTGCGCAGTTCCTCAAGGCCGACCTCGATCGCAGTACCGAGCTCCTGAAGGCCGCGAGATTCGAGCCACAGTGATTGAGAGATCGTTATGAAAGCTGCAGTTCTCGGAGAAAACGGCGTCGAGGTTCGCGACTTGCCGAAGCCCGCGCCGGCGGTGAACGAAGTCTTGATCCGCGTGCGCGCGACGAGCCTCAATCGTGCCGATCTCCTGGTGGCGCTCGGCCATCAACACGGCAGTGTAGGCGGCGCCGGCTCACGGCTGGGTCTGGAATGCTCCGGCGAGGTCGAGGCGGTCGGCAGCGAGGTGAAGGGAATCAAGGTTGGCGATCGCGTTCTCGGTTCGGCGCCGGGCGGCTATGCGGAATACGTCGTCACCGACGCGGGACGCGTGCACCGCATTCCGGGAAACAACATGACCTACGAGCAGGCGGCGTGCCTTCCGGTCGCGCTCCAGACCATGCACAACGCCGTCGTGACGGCGGGACGCCTCAAGCGCGGCGAAACTCTGTTGATCCAAGGCGCGAGTTCGGGCGTCGGCCTGATGGGCTTGCAGATCGGCAAGCTGATAGGGGCGTCTCTGGTGATCGGGACGTCGACCAATCAGCAGCGGCGGGCACGACTCCACGAATTCGGCTGCGATCTTGCGTTCGACTCGAGCGACCCGAATTGGCCGGAAGAGGTCAAGAAGGCGACTGGGGGCAAGGGGGTCAATCTGATTGTCGACCTGATTTCGGGGAGCGTCGTCAATCAAAATCTTGAAGCCGCGGCGATCCTCGGCCGGATCGTCAATGTCGGACGGCTCGGCGGCATGAAGGGCGAGTTCAACTTCGACCTGCATGCTCTCAAGCGCATCGACTATATCGGCGTCACGTTCCGTACTCGATCGCTTGACGAGGTGCGCGAGATTGTTCGGGCCATGCGCGCGGACCTGTGGCCGGCTGTCGAGGCCGGCAAGCTGTCGTTGCCGATCTACAAGACGTATCCGCTGGACGACGTCGCCGAGGCACTCGCGGTCATGCGCGCCAACCAGCATTTCGGGAAGATCGTGTTGGTCGTCGGTTAGTCCAATTTGTTGTTCTTTGTCTGACGCCGTCATGCCCGGCCACGACGGCTCAGATGCGAAGGCCATCGCTATGATTTGATGAACGTGCCGGCCCGCAGATCCGCGACCGCCTGCTGCAACTCGGCTTGGGTGTTCATCACGATCGGGCCGTACCACGCAACCGGCTCCTCGATCGGCTTGCCGGACACCAGCAAGAATCGAATGCCTTCGTCACCGGCCTGCACAGTCACCTCGTCGCCGCTGTCGAACAACACCAGCGAGCGGTTGCCGGTTTGCTCGCGGATCATCGTCTCGTTGACGCCGTCGGTCTTCTCGGTCAGCACGCCAAACGGTTGCGAGGCTGCGCGGAAATTGCCTGAGCCCTCGAACACGTAGGCGAAAGCGTGCCGCTCTGTTTCGACTGGCAGCGTTTTACGCCGGCCCGGCGGTACCCAGACGTCGAGATAGCGCGGGTCGGCGGCGACGCCTTCGATCGGGCCGCGGCGGCCCCAAAAATCGCCGCAGACGATGCGCACGCGCGTGCCATCGTCATCGACGATTTCGGGAATCTCGGCGCCCTTGACGTCCTGGTAGCGTGGCGCCGTCATCTTCAACGATGAAGGCAGGTTGGCCCAGAGCTGGAAGCCATGCATGCGGCCTTGCGGATCGCCCTCCGGCATTTCCTGATGCATGATCCCTCGGCCCGCCGTCATCCATTGCACGTCACCCAATTCGAGCTTGCCGCGATTGCCGAGGCTATCGCCGTGCTCGACGCTGCCGGCCAGCACATAGGTGATCGTCTCGATGCCGCGATGCGGATGCCACGGAAACCCGGCGCGATAATCGTCCGGCCGATCGTTGCGGAAGTCGTCGAGCAGCAGGAATGGATCGAAGTCGGCGGTTTCGCCGAAGCCGAAAGCGCGGCGCAGCTTTACGCCCGCACCCTCGATGGTGGGCTTCGATGTGATGATGCTTTTGACTGGTCGTATCGACATGACGAATGACCTTTCCCTTCCGCGCCCAGAGCGCGAAGTCTATGTCGGTAAATCTTTGATACCGAGGATAGATGGGTAACCACCGGGCGTCGGCAAGAAGGCACATCGGTGATACCGGATATGCCGGGATTGGCGGCAAACGGCAGTCACAAATAGCCTGGCACTCAGCCCTCGGGCAGCACCTCGTGGAACAGGCTGTAGTCGATCAGTAGCCGTCCGTCCGCCGAAATGCTGGTGATGTCCCTGTAGCGGTGGTTCCAGCGGATATCGTGCTGCGCATAGAGCGCGCGGGCGGAGAGCTGCTGCAGCGAACTGTCGTCGATGCCGCCGACATTCAGTACCATGGCTGCATCCGAAACCGCGAGATCGTCCGTGGTCATACCGTAGAGCGGGCTCTTATCGTCGATGGTATGAAAGAGGGTCCAACTCAGCGTGAACATCGGATGTTCGCTCCGCTCGAGCTTGAGCTCGTAGTAGCGTCTGAGTTGCTCGCCCTCTTTGGTGTGTTCGAGACGAATGAGCCAGAGTCGCGCCGTCGCCTGGGAGATTGCATTATCCCGTGCATTGGCGATGCGGATCATCAACGTCGGTTTGCCTTGATGCAGGGCGACAACGGGATAATCGGCGAATACGAAGCGGGCCCGCGGGCGCGAGAAGCGGGCGAAAATCAATCCCGTCATCACCGCCAGGAACGACATCCCGGTGAAAATCTCCACGGTGGCGACGAGATGGCCGTAATAGGTCTGCGGGTGCATATCGCCATAGCCCACCGTCGCCAGTGTCTCGATCGAGAAGAAAAAGAGGTCGACGATGGAATCGCTGGTGACATTTGCGATCGGATGATCGCCCAGCGCATACAGGGACGCGAAGATCGCGTTGAGAACGATGAAAAGTAGTGCGGCGCTGCCAAAAAACGCCGGCCAGTAGACCGTCATGGACCGGTGATAGAGGTCGTGCCAAAAACCCTGGTGCAGCCCGCGCGTCTCGATCTCGCGATTGCCGATGCGGATGATATGGGTCTTGCGCCGACTTTTTGGCACGATCTTTTTGCTGGCCTTTGCCAAAGCTGAGTCACCCTGATTCGGCGAGGCAATCGGCATACGTGGCCGGGACAAGCCCAGCCACGACGTCACAGTGCTAAGCCGTCGCCTTCGCAGCGGCGCTGGTTTTCAATCGGCTGAAGACTTTGCGCGCATTGCCTTCAAAGATCTTGTGCTTGTCGGCATCGGAAAGCCCCGGCACGCCGTCGACATAGCGCTTGGTGTCGTCAAAATAATGCCCGGTCTTCGGGTCGAGGCCCTTGACGGCGCCGACCATTTCCGACGCAAACAGGATGTTGTCGGCCGGTACCACTTGGGTCAGCAGGTTGATGCCGGGCTGGTGATAAACGCAGGTGTCGAAGAAAATGTTGTTCTTCATGATTTCGTCGAGCTCGGGCCGGCCGTTGTTGAGGGCGATGCCGCGGAAACGTCCCCAATGGAACGGCACCGCGCCGCCGCCGTGGGGGATGATGAGCTTGAGCTTGGGAAAATCCTTGAACACGTCCGAGAGGATAAGCTGCATGAACGCCATGGTGTCGGCGTTGAGATAGTACGATCCCGTCGTGTGCATCGCCGGGTTGCAGCAGCCCGAGACGTGGATCATGGCCGGCACGTCGAGTTCGATCATCTTTTCGTAGAACGGATACCAGGACTTGTCGGTCAGCGGTGGCGCGTTGAAGTAGCCGCCCGATGGGTCGGGATTGAGGTTGCAGCCGATGAACCCCATTTTGACGCAACGCTCGAGCTCGCCGATCGCGTTCTTCGGCGGCACGCCGGGCGATTGCGGCAATTGGCAAACTCCGATGAAGTTCTGTGGGTAGAGAGAGACGACGCGCGCGATCAGGTCGTTGCAGATCTGCGACCATTCGATACTCACGCTCTCGTCACCGATGTGATGGCCCATGCCGGAGGCCCGCGGCGAGAAGATCGTAAGATCGGTGCCGCGTTCGCGTTGCAGCTTGAGCTGATTCTGCTCAATGCTCTCGCGGATTTCGTCGTCTGGCATTTTTAGCGTCGCGCGCGACGGCAGTGCCGCTTTGTCCTTGGCGTTAGCCGCCGCGGTCTGTTCCTTGCGGAAGCGGTGCAGGTCCTTGGGCTCGGTGGTGTAGTGGCCGTGACAGTCGATGATCATGATGACGCCGCTGCTGGGGTTGGGTGGTCAGATGCTACGGGGCATAGCGCGATTGTCAAAGGGGGACAACATTCTGATAGGATGAGGAATTATCGTATCGGGAGACAAGAATGGCTGAACTACCACGGCTGAACGGGGTCATCCGCGCGCTCGAGGCGGGACAACACGCGCTAACCTGCTTCGCGTCCGCCGAGATCAATAGCGCCGTTGCAATGAGTGCCTCGAAATTCGACGGCTGCGTCTTCGAGATGGAGCACAATCCATGGGATGGCAGGCTGTTGCGGGATTGCCTGCAGTACATGCTCAACCGCGCGCAGATCGCCAAGGCCGGCTCGGTGGTACCGGGTGTAGCCCCAATGGTCCGCATTCCTGTGAACGGGGTCGAGATGGCGCAGTGGCAGGCCAAGCAGGCTCTCGATATGGGCTGCTACGGCATCGTTTTCCCGCATATTTCGACGGTCGAGGAAGCAGCCAACGCGGTCGGGGCCTGCCGCTATCCGCGGTTGAAGAGTGCCGCGCACCATCAGCCCGTCGGCATCCGCGGCGACGGACCGACGACGGCGGCGCGCTATTGGGGCTTGAGCCAGCAAGACTATTACCAGAAGGCGGATGTCTGGCCGCTCAATCCACAGGGTGAAATCTTTTGCATCCTGCAGATCGAGGATACCCGGGGTGTCGAGAACCTCGACGACATGCTCAAGAATGTGCCGGGCATCGGCTGCATCCTGATCGGCGAAGGCGACCTGTCGCAGGAACTCGGCTATCCGCGGCAATACGAGCACAAGACCGTGCTGGAATGGATGAAGCGCATCGTCGACACCTGCAAGAAGCACAACGTGGTGGTCGGCCATCCGCATGTCGAGCAGGGCAACGCCGAACGCATCGTCAAGGAAGGCTATCGCTTCCTCATGTGTGCCCCGGTGCAAAGCTACGGCCATCTCGACGCCGCCAAGAAGCACACCGGGCGGACGTGAGTCCCGCCAGCCTCGTCATGCCCGGGCTTGACCCGGGCATCCATGCCACGGAGCCGCCCCATGGATTGCCGGGTCAAGCCCGGCAATGACGACAGGCTACCGCGCGACTTCCGCGGTCAAATTCTCGAACGTCTTGTCCTTGAGGTAATCGTCGAGGCCCCAGCGTTTGACTTGATCCATCACTTCGTCGAACTCGGAGCGCGGGATCGGTTCATAAACGAAACGTTCGCCGCGGCCAAAACGGCTGAAGTCCCACGGATGAGTTTTTTCAAACTCGGCCGGCACGGCGAGCTTCCACAGCGGCAGATATTTATCGAGATCGGCGCTGATCGCCTTCTCGGCGCGATCGAGCGCACGCAGATAGCCGGTGACGATTTCCGGTGACGAGCTTTCCGGCACCCACCACAACGTGTGGAAGGTGTCGGCGATAATCTGGCGCAGCCCGAGCTGCTCGGCCATGGCGATCTGCGGCGGCAACAGGCTTGCCGCCTCGACCTCGCCGTCGAGCAAGGCCTTAAGTCGCGCGCCGAAGCCGCCGGTGTTGACGGTTTTGATGTGTTCCAGGGGCAGATATTTTTCGAGCCGATACGGCACGTTGAAATGGCTGCCGGCGCGCATGCCGACCGACACTGGAACATCCTTCAGGTCCTGCGGCTGCCGGATGCGCGACTCCGGCCGCACGAAGATCGCCCATGGTGATACCCCATAGGCTTGGGCGACGAAGCGTCCCATCCCGGCGCTGGCATTGCAGATGCTGCCCCACACGCAGGCTCCTTGAATGACCTGTTCTTTGTCGTCGGTATAAGGGCGGTCTTGCGGACGATGCAGATACTCCAAACCCTTCCAACTTGACTGCGTGCCGCGGAATGTCTTCCAGTCGAACGCGACATCGAGGCCTTCGGCCGCGAAGTAGCCCTCCTGCATGGCGACGAAATCATTGAGGCCCATGCCCTTGGGCGCAATCTTTACACGATGTAATTCCCTGGCCATATCCATTCCTCCTGTTCGGTTATTTTTGCCTTCTGGCGCGGCACCGTTTTTCAGGCTCAAGCGTAGCGCAAACGGCGGCACCGCTGCTGAGAAAAATCAGCACTGGGCAGACGGATGGCGATACCACCGATGCCGCGCGTCAGGCCGGCTCCAGCCCACCCGTCTTCTCGATAAAGCTGGCGATTGCGTCGATCCCTTGCCCAACGCGCAAATTGGTGAAGACGAAGGGTCGTACGCCGCGCATGCGTTTCGTTTCCCGCTCCATGACGTCGAGCGAGGCGCCGACATGGGGCGCGAGGTCGATCTTGTTGATCACCAGCAGGTCTGAACGGGTAATGCCCGGGCCGCCCTTCGAGGGGATCTTTTCGCCGGCGGCGACATCGATGACATAGAGCGTGAGATCGGCAAGCTCGGGCGAAAACGTCGCGGCGAGATTGTCGCCACCCGAACTCGATGAGTACGAGATCGAGATCGGGAAATTTCCTTCGCATGTCCGCCACCGCCGCGAGATTGGCCGAGGCGTCCTCGCGGATCGCGGTATGCGGGCAGCCGCCGGTTTCGACGCCGGTAATGCGTTCGGATGCGAGTGCGCCGGAGCGCACCAGATATTCAGCATCCCATTTGGTGTAGATGTCATTGGTGATCGCGGCGATCTCATAGCGATCGCGCAGACGCTTGCAGAGCGCGTCCATCAGCGCCGTCTTGCCGGAGCCGACCGGACCGCCGACACCGACACGCAAAGGACCGTGACGCACGGACATGGATATCCTCCGGATGAGTTCGCCAAACTAGAGCGAACAAGCCTGTTGGGCAAAGTCCATCTTCCCGCCAAGCGCAGGCCGTCCGGGCCGGGTCTAAAACCTTGCGCGTGTGACATTTTGGCCGCCGCGTTGTACAGGAGGCCGACTGACCGGGCTCGGCGTTGCTTCGGCCAGCGAGCAAACGACGGGGCGTCGGCCGGCGCGGCACATTCCGTGCGGCGATGAATAGGACGATGGAGCCGGCTGATCTTCTGGCCATTGCGCTTGGACTGGCGGTGCTGATCGGTTGCATCAACCACCTCTGGATCAAGCTACCGGCGGCGATCGGAATGCTCGTCGGCTCGCTCGTGATCTCTCTTTTGATCGTTTCCAGCGACCACGTACTCCATCTCCACGTGATGTCTTGGTTTCGCAGCACGCTGGATGCAGTCAATCTGCCGCATTTTTTCCTCGATGGGGTTCTCGCGCTCCTGCTCTTCGCCGGCAGTCTGCATGTCAACATCGCGGAGTTGAGCCGGCGAGGATGGATGATCCTCGTTTTGGCAACCGCAAGCGTGATTTTCTCCACGCTCGTCTTCGGCGGCGGTATGTGGCTGATGTTTGGAGCCGTCGGCACCGCGGTGCCGCTCGCGTGGTGTCTGGTCCTCGGCGCGATCCTCGCGCCGACCGACGCGGTGGTCGTCGAAAATCTGTTGCGGCAGGTGAGCTTGCCGGCGGGGCTGCGCGCGGCCATCGTCGGCGAGAGCTTGTTTAATGACGGCGCCGGCGTGGTGCTGTTTCTGCTGGCACTCGGGGTCACGCAGGGAGAAACGATCCGGCTCGGGCATGGGCTGGTGCTGCTGGCTTTGGCGCGCGAGATTGCCGGCGGCGCTGTGCTGGGCTTTATCGCCGGATGGGTCGCGGCGCTGCTGATGCGGCGAATCGACGACGAAGGCTTGCAGCTTCTGATCTCGCTGGCGCTGGTTTTGGGCTGCTATCGCCTAGCCAACCTGGCGGAGCTGTCCGGACCGATCGCGGTGGTCAGCGCCGGGCTTTGTCTGAGTTCACCCTCGCCGCGCTTCGGCGTCGCCGCCGGCTCGCGCACCGTGCTGATCGGTTTCTGGACGCTACTCGATCAGCTTTTGAACACCATGTTGTTCTTGCTCATCGGTCTGCAAATCCTTGGCTTGATCGTCAAGCCGGTCGATCTGATGCCGATCGCGTTCGCAATCCCGCTTGCGATCCTCTCCCGTTTGGTCAGTGTCGCCATCCCGCTCGGGCTCGCGCGCGAGGGTCGTTGGGTGCGCGACGTAGCGGTGCTGACGTGGGCGGGATTGCGCGGCGGCATTTCGATTGCCTTGGCGCTGACGCTGCCGGCGTCGCCCTGGCGCACGAATCTGCTCGTGGTGACCTACGCGGTCGTCGTCTTCACCATCATCGTGCAGGGTCTGACGATCCCGCGGTTTCTGCGCGTCGCGTATGACGGCAAGGAACTCGTCTGATTTGACTTCAGGACCCGCTGCCGTGGACGGCTTTCGGCCGCAAGGTGTCATCACCTTTCTGGCTCTCCTGCTCCAGATAGGCGATGAGATCGCGGCGCGAGGGTGCGTCGAGGACGCGGATCGGCATTCTCGCACCGGGAATGAAGGTCCGGGGATCGGCGAGCCACTGGTCGAGACTGTCGCGAGACCAAACCAGATTGGCGTTCTTGAGCGCCGGTGAATAGTGGTAGCCGACCGCGGATCCGGCCTTGCGCCCGACCACGCCGCCAAGCATGGGGCCCATCTTGTTGGCGTCGATCGCGTGACACGCGGTGCACCGCTCGCCGAACAACTGTTGACCGTGCACAGCATCCGGTGTGGCGTCGGCAAGGAAGCGCGACAGGTCCTTGGCTTTCGCCGGATTTGCCGAGCGGAAGAAGGTGTAGCCGAGCGTGATCATTTTGACGTCGTGCATTTCCGGATCGTTCGCCATGGCCGGGTCGACGAAGAAAACGACGGGCATCTCGACCTTCTGATGCGGGTCGAGACGCTCCTCGTTGAAGCAAAAGCATTGGATCTTGTTGAAGTAGATGCCGGTCGTGTCCGGCGTCACGTTAAATGTCGCGTGGCCCACGTAGGACTTGTCGCTCATATTCTCGGCAGTGAAGTACACGAGCTTCTGCTCGCCAAGGTGCACCGTCACGGCGCGTTGGACCGGTTCGAATCGCCACGGCAAATCCGGCGCCACGTTGCTGTCGAACTGTACGGTCACGGTGCGCTTGGAGATCGCGCTGGAATCGGAATACGCCCGTTGTGTCGTGCCGCCATATCCAGTCGCCCCGCAGAACAGGCGGTACAGAGTCGGCGAATAGGCGACGAGCCCGATCATGATGCTGATCACGACCATGCAAGGTGCAATGACGTTGAAGTGCTTCAAACGCCAAGGTTTCATGGCCGATCCTTCGCCCTGAATTTGGGGGCTTTGCCCGCATTGCCGAACGCGCTTGGGCAGAGACAGCTATAGCGTTGCCGCCGAGGATGACGACAAGATGATGGACATGTGCGTCCTTTTGTCTCCCGGCCTGGGCCATGCCGAGTGGGGATCACGACGGGGATACGGGCGATGATCTCCGCCACCGCGCGGCCGTGGCGACCTTTGCCCTTCAAATTCGCCTAAATGGCGGCTACGCTCCGGGCAGTGGTGCTTCGCATAGAACCAGGGGGCTCGTGATGTGCAGGCCGCTTAAGGTATTTTTCTATTTGATTGTCGTCGGCGCCGCGGCATCCGCCACCGGATCTGTTGTTTGGAGTGCGGCCGTGCCCAACGATACCCGGATCGTAACTGTAGCGCAGCTCGCGCCGTCGCCGCCGCCGTCGTCCGAGGGGACCGCGCAGTCGCCAGCTCCGCCGCCTCCGGCCGCGACCACGCCACCGCTGGAGCCGACGCCGCCACCTCCGGTCGTGACGCCGCCGCCCCCGGCGCCAGTGTCGCCGACCGTGACGTCGCCGCCGGTCGTGCCTCCGCCGTCTCCTACGGCCTCGCCGCCGGCTGTGGCACCGCAGTCTCCAACGCCGCCGCCGGACGTGTCGCCGCCTCCGGCCGCGACATCGCCACCGCCCCCTGTCGTGACGTCGCCGCCCCCCGAGCCGCCGCCCCCGGCCGTAACGTCGCCACCACCGGCGCCACCGCCGCCAGTCGTGACGTCACCAGCGCCACCGCCGCCGGTCGTAGCGTCACCGCCTCCCGCGCCACCGCCTCCCGTCGTGACGCCTCCGCCGGAGAAGCCGGCGCCGAAAAGGATGAAGCCGCCGCGCAGAGCGCCAACGGTCCATCATCATTATTATTACCCGCGTTACGAACATTACCCGCGTTACGAACGGCAGGGTTATTGATCAGGAGCGATTGGCCGACCGCAAACGCCAGGCGCGCTGTCTCCACCAACAGGCCTGTCGCAACAGAGCTGTTGGCGATCACGACCGGAACAGTCGCGTATATTGCGTCTCATGCCGCATGGTCGCGATGTCGGCGCGGAATGCGCAACTGCCCACGTCTTCGAGTCGCGTCACGAGCGCGCGCTGCGCAGCCGCCGCAACCGCGGGCTCGAGTGCGGCCAACACGCGCTGGCCATCGGTTTGGCCCAGCGGGATAAGCCGCACGCCCGCGGAAATCCAATTCGCGACAAGGGCATGCAGGAAACCATGCAATGCTGGCTCACATCCGATCCGATGACCGGCGCAGGTGACGCCGACCGCGATCGGCTGCGCGATTGGGCCTGACCACACGGCTTCGAGACGTGTAAGTGCCGGGCAGGACCATGCTGCGCTGCTCGCATCGAGGAAGGCGCGTCCTTGTGCGGTGATCTCCAGCAGGCGTTCCTTTGACGGAACGAAGGCAGCGGCCAACTCGGCTGTGGCGCGCAGCGCCGCGTCGTTGCCGGTATCGATCGCGCGGTGGGCGTGGACCAAAAACACCGCATCGCAGAAGCCGCCGCCTTCGCCGATCATCACGGCGAGCCAGCGCATGAGGGTTTCGCGGTCCGTGATATCGCCGGCTTCGACCGCCCATTCGATGCCGCCCGAATACGAAAACGCACCGACCGGATAGGCCGGCGACAGCCACGCCATCAGCCGGTAGAGCGCCGTGGTGTCCAATGCGCTCCGCTCATTCCCGCGTAAGCGGGAATCCAGCTCACTTTCTGTACGCGGGGGCGCGGCGGCTGCCGTTCTGGGTCCCCGCTTGCGCGGGGATGAACGAAGGAGGGGACGCGACCTCGTGCCGGAACGTCGTTTAGCCATCGTCGCCGTGGTGGTGATGATCATAAGCGCCCGATTCGGGATCGAACGGCGCTTCGATCGGCGTCACGTGCGCGCCAAGTCCGTGTAGCATGTTCTCGATCACGTGGTCGCGCCGGATGCGCAGCCGGTCGCCGACGATCTGCACGTCGACATGACGATTGCCGATGTGCCAGGCGAGCCGCGCCAACTCTTGGCTATTCGCCGCCGCGATTTCCGCCAGCGGCTCTATCTGGCCGGCAACCCGCACGATCGCGCCGTCGTCGAGCACGAGCCCGTCGCCGTCGCGCAGAGCGGACGCGTGCGGCAGATCGAGCAGGAACATCGTGCCGTGTTCGCCGGTCAGCACGATGCGACGGCGATGGCGTTCGTACGCATCGAGCGTGACGCAATCAACCGCGCTCGCGCCGTTCCAATCGCCCGCCGCCTTGATCTCGCACGCGCGTCCGCATTCTCGCGGCTCTGGAGCATGCGACTAGAAATTCGTGGCGCGCTGCGATCCTCGCTCCGGCGCACCGTTGCCTTTGGGCAGGTCGAACATCCCGCTCGGCAGCGTGTCGAGGAAGGTAAGCACCTCGGAGGTTTTCACCACGTCGGCGTATTTGGCGTTCATGTCGCAGAGATTGATGGCGTGGCTCGCCTGCGAGCGGTCGAAGCAGCCTTCCTCGGCCAGAGCGATGCGGTAATTGAGGCTGAACGCATCGAGCACGGTGGCGCGCACGCAGCCCGACGTGGTCGTGCCGGTGACGATGACGCTGTCGCAGCCGAGCAGCGTCAGATAACTCGCCATGTTGGTGCCGAAGAAGCCGGACGGCTTTTGCTTGAGCACCACGATGTCCTGCGGCGCCCGGCGCGATCGGCGTGACGATCTCGTTGCCGTCGAGATTGGTGACGATGGTCTCGCGGTCTTCCTCGTTGCGCGAGTTCTTCCAAGCCAGGATCCGGAATCCCAATTGTCCTCGCGGCGCACGCCGGTCGTGTACATGACCGGCACGCCCTTATCGTGGCACTTGTCGATCAGCGAGCGGATATAGGGCAGCGCGATCCAGGCGTCCTCGCCGCAGGAATTGCGCCAGCGCTTGATCGATTCCAGGATCGGCTCCGGCCGGTCGCCGCAGAACGCCCAGTTGACGTCGATGACCAGCAGCGCCGGCCGCTTGCCGAAGCCGCCGCGCGCGCCGTAGCCGGAGGTGTCGAATACCGCCTTGTCGCGTTCGGTGAGAAACTTGTTCCAGATCGGTTCAGACATGGTGCTTTTCTTTCTTCCACTTATGATTGTCTTGATCGGCTTGCAGTTTAACTGCATTCAAGCTCTTGATGCTATCGACAAAGCTCATGTCGATGATCTCCTCGTACTTGACGTCGGTCTTGAGAATGCCCGCGTCCGTGACCACCGATTTCGCGGTGTCCCACGACGGCCTGGCTGATCGTGCCGTCCTTGCTCCACATCTGGTCGGCGAACGAGCGGTCGAGCGTCGCCTTGAGGTCGTCGAGCGCCATGGTCGGAAATTGCTTCTTGGCGATTTCCGCGGATTCGTCATGGTTGGCGTCGACGAATTTCAACGACTTCATCATGCCGCCGCACGAAGCCGCGCACCAGTTCCGGAGTCTTCTGGATCGAATCGAGGCGCACGTTGAACGTCGAATAGGCGTACGGACCGAGTTCCTTCGGGATGTTGATGATCGGCTCGTTCCACACGCCAAGACGGATGCCCTGGGTGACGAACGGCTCGGTCGTGGCGCCGATCACCGCCTGCTTGGCCTTGACCGCCGGCAGCACCGCCGAGTTGGCGATTTCGAGCAGCGTCACGTCGCGTGTCGGCGTCGAGACCCCACTTCTTGAGCAGATACCGCGTGATCGAATTCGGCGTGCCGCCGTAGCCGCTGGTGGCGATGGTCTTGCCCTTGAAGTAGCTCGCCCAATCCGTGTTGGTCGGCGCCTTGTCCTTGGCGGCGCAGAAATAGACGTTGCCGCGGTCGACGCAATTGACCACCGCGCGCAGTTCGGCGCCCTTGGCCTTGGCGAAGGCGCAGTGCTCCGGACCGCCGATGAAGGCGAAGGCCTGGCCGGACAGCACCGCATTGGCATGTCCGGCGCCGGTCTCGATGGTCACGATCTTGACCGTGACGTCCTCGAACAGGTTGTTGGCCATGCCGATGTAGAGCGGCAGATAGCCGGTGCTGTGGACTGGCTCGGCGATCAGCACCTCGGTCGCGGCCGCACGGGCCACGTAAGGCCGCGCCACCATCGCCAGCGGCGGCGGTCGCCGTCGACGCCAGAAGGTTTCGTCGGGTCGAATGTCGGTGTTCATGACAACCTCGCGTGTTTGACGGCATCGCCGTACTAATTTCGCCTATTGCTTGATGCCCTTGCGCAAGATGCGCTCGAGCCAAGACACAGCACCATACATCAGCGACCGCAAGGGTCGAGAGCACCAGCGCGACCACCCACACCAGCGCGATGTCATAGGTGCTGCCGGCGTAGAGTATGGCGCGGCCGAGCCCGTGCTGCGAAGCGATGAACTCGCCGACGATGGCCCCGGTCAGCGCCAGCCCGATATTGACGCGCAGCACCGAGATCACCCAGGGCAGGCAGAACGGCACCACCAGCTTGCGGAAGATCTGCATGCGGCTGGCGCCGAGCGAGTAGAACAGCCGCTCCTGATCGGGGTCGAGCGCCTTGACGCCGGCGTAGGTGGTCAGCGCCGAAACGATGATCGTAAGCGCGGTGGCGATGGCGACCTTCGAGGTCGAGGCCAATGCCGAAAACCAGGATCACCAGCGGCGCCAGCGCGAGCTTCGGCAGCGAATGGAAGCAGATCATGTAGGGCTGGACGATCGCCGCATAGTTGCGCGACCACCAGAACGACAGTCCGAGCAATGAGCCGGACGCGGTGCCGAGCAGGAAGCCGAAAATCGTCGAGCGGAAGGTAAAGCCGATATCGGTCCAGGCGTCGTCGCCGCTGAAGAATTTTATCATCGTGGCATAGACGTCGCTCGGCTCGCGACCAGAAGAACCCGTCGATCCAGCCGTGATCTGCCGCGTGTTGCCATAACGCGATCGCGCCCGACGAGGATGCCGACTTGGACACCGACGATGGCCCAGAGCGGCCAATCCTTTCGCACCGGCAGGCGCCGGACCTTTTTGGCTGGTCGCGCGCGCGGCGCGGCGGCGACATCGAGATCAGTGGCTGCGGCGCGATGTTTCCTGAGCGGTCATGCCATTTTCACCATCTCAGGCAGCCTCTGTCGCGCGCAACCTGATGCGCCTCGTTCAAAAGCTGCATGCAGCGTTCTTTTATGGCGATGAACTCGCGCGCCAGCGTAATGGAGCGCAGGCGCGGCCGCTGGATCGGAATTGGAATCGTCTCGACGATGCGGCCCGGCCGCGTCGCCATGACGAAAACTTCGTCCGACAGATAGATCGCCTCATCGACATCATGGGTGACGAAAACCACCGTTTTGCCGAAATCGGCCCACAGGCCGAGCAGCCATTCCTGCATCTGCAGCTTGGTCTGCGCGTCGAGCGCGCCGAATGGCTCATCAAGCAGAATGATATCGGTGTCGAACAAAAGCGTCCGCAGCAATGCCGCACGCTGGCGCATGCCGCCGGAGAGTGCATTAGGATAAAGATGTTCGAAGCCGGAAAGCCCATAGCGCCGTAGCAACGGCAGCGCGCGCTCGCGCGCTTGTCGCAGCGGCACGCCCTGGATTTCCATGCCGAGAATGACGTTGTCGAGCACGGTGCGCCACGGCAGCAGCAAATCTTTTTGTAGCATGTAGCCGACGCGCCCGATGGTGCCGGTGGCGTCGGCGCCGTCGATCAGCACTCGGCCGCTTGTCGGTTCCAAAAGTCCGGCGACGATGTTGAATATCGTGCTTTTGCCACAACCCGACGGTCCTATCAGGCTGACGAAGCGGCCTTGTGCAATCGTCAGCGTCACCGGGGCGAGCGCGTTGAAGACGCCAGCCGTCGTTTTGAACGCCATGCTGATCTGGTCGATGCACAGTTTCGAAGCCGAAGGCATGACGGTCCTGGGTTTGACCCGCGAGTTCCTTCCGCGAGCCGCAATGTTAACGCAAGAACGATGCCAGATGTAGCAATATGTGGCCGCAACGCCGCGACGCAACCCGGCGACGGCGATCCCGCATAGCGCCGCGCTTCCTACGGGTTTCCCAGCAATGCCGCTTCGAATGCGCTGGTGATCGCCTGTTTGCTTTTGCCGGCTTGCACGGCGTCGCCGATCATCGTGACGATTTGTCCCGACCGCGCAAGATGTTCAAATTGCCCCGCCGTCGCGCGTCTCCCGCGATAGTAGAACCAATCGCGTAACTTCGCGTTCGACAGCATCTTGGCAAGCGCCGGCGCGCGCGCGACGCCGCTGTCGAGCGCCCAGGTGGCGAATGCGCCGAGACCGTACCGATAGGCGGCGCCGCTCGCGATCACGATACGGTCGAACGGCTCCAACAATCCGGGCGTAGCGGTCACATCTGTTGCATGGCGAAAGGCGACGCCCTTCATGGCGCAGGCCGCCACCATGTCGGCGATGTAACGCTCAAAGCTTTTTTCGTTTGCTTCGACTTCCTGAAATAGCGGCGCTTTGCCGGCGTAGCGGAACGAGCCGCCCGCGTGCCGCTCCTTCTCGAAGACCGTCACCGTGTTGCCTTCGGCAACCAGGGCAGCGTAGGTCAGGCCGGCGGGCCCGGCGCCGATCACGGCAATGCGCTCGCCATGCGGCGGGTGGGCGTCGGCGAACAAAACTTCGCGGCCGGCGGCGCCATTGACCACACAGCCGATCCGCGCGCCGCCGCGCATATCGTTGATGCAGGTGTTGCAGGCAAGACAGCGCCGCACCGGCTCGCCGCGCCGTACTTTTGCGACCCATTGCGGATCTGCGATCAGCGTACGGCCGAGCGCGACGAAATCCGTCTTGCCGTCAGCGACCGCGCGTTCGGCCGTCGCCGGATCGCCGAGCCGGCCAACGGCGATCACCGGCACGGCGATGTGCTTTTTCACATCGGCCGCAAAATCGAGAAAGGTCGCGTCCGGAAAATTCATCGGCGGCAACACGATCTGCGCCGACGGCAGAGAACGATAATGACCCGCGGTGACATGCAGCGCGTCGGCGCCGGCTTCCGCAGCCCAGATCGCGATCTGTCTGCCCTCGCCGAACGGCAGTCCGCCGGGAAAAAAATCTTCGACCGAGAGCCGGTAGATGACACCCATGCTGGGCAGCGCCGCTTTCACCTGGCGCAGAATGTCGAGCCCGAAGCGGGCACGATTCTCGAGGCTGCCCCCATAGTCGTCGACCCGCCGGTTTTCGAACGGCGCGTGGAATTGCGACAGCAGATAGCCGTGCGCTGCGTGGATTTCGACGCAATCGAAACCGGCCCGCTGGGCGCGGCGCGCGGCGGCGACATGGGCCGCCGTCGTTTGCGCGATCCGCGCTGTCGTCATTTCTTCCGGCACGATGGTCTCGAATGTCGTCTCGTAGACCGGATGGGGAATGGCGGAGGGCGCGATCGGCGTCTCGCCGCAGATGTCGACGCGCGTATGTCCGCCGCCATGCCCGAGCTGAATCGAAGCTTTGGCGCCGCCGCGGTGGATTTCGTCGACCAGCTGCGTCAGACCGGGCAGAAAGCGATCGTCGTAGATTCCGATCTCGTGACGTCGATGCCGGCCACATCGTTCCGGCGACGCCATCTCGACCGTGATGAGACCGACGCCGCCGAGGACGCGCGCCCGGTAGTATGCAACCGAGTCGTCGGTGACGAACCCTTCCGCATCCGATGTGCGTGTCGTCATCGGCGGCATGACGATGCGGTTCGGTATCTCGACCGGCCCGATGCGGGCGGGTGTGAGGAGGATGTTCATGCGCTTCCCCTCGTCATGGCTGGGCTTGTCCCGGCCATCCACGATCTTTGCTGCCAACACACTGTAAGACGTGGATGCCCGGCACAAGGCCGGGCATGACGAGCGGAGAGTGATTCATAAAACCGGTATCTCGCCGCCGTCGAGGTCGATGGTTGCGCCGTGCAGCCAGGTTGCGCGCGAGGAAACGATGAAGGTGACGAGGTCGGCCACGTCTTCGACCTTGCCGTAGCGAATGATGCCGGTCTCGCGGCACATGTCCTCGCGGACTTTTTGTTCCGGCAGTCCGCTGCGCTCCACTTCGGCCCGAATACGCCGCCACTGGCGGTCGGTCTCGACCAGGCTCGGATGGATGCAGTTCACCTGTACGCCATCGGCCTTGCCGCGGTCGGCGAGGCATTTGGTAAAAGCCGCGACCGCGGCATTGACCGAGCTGCCGATGGTGAAGTCCGCGTGCGGCTTTCGCCCGCTGGTGCCGCCCATGGCGACCAGCGAGCCGCGCCGTTCCTTGAGCAGAGGCCAGGCAACGCGCGCCAGCCGTACATGCGCGAAAAACTTAAGCGCGTAGCCTTCTTCCCAATCGGCCTCGGTGAGGGAAAAAAAGTCGCCGCGCTTGGTGGTACCGGCATTGTTGAAGAGGATATCGAGCGCGCCGAACTCGCGCCGCACCGCCTCGATCAGTTTTTCCGGCGCGGCCTTGTCGCGCAAATCGAGCACCGCGATGGCGGCGCGGTGCCCTTTTCCGCGGATCAAGCCGGCGACCTCTTCGAGCGCCTTGCTGTCGCGTCCGGTCAGCATCAGGTCGCAACCCTCGGCCGCCAACGCGAGCGCAACGCCGCGCCCGATGCCCCGGCTCGACCCGGTCACCAGCGCGATCTTGTCTTTCAATCCCAGCTCCATCCTCGTCCCTTTCGGTTTGTGCTCTGACTTGTAGCCCGGATGGAGCGAAGCGACATCCGGGGACTTGCGCTAATCAACCCCGGATTTCGCTGGCGCTCAATCCAGGCTACGGTCGGCCGAGGCAGGGGATTTTTCGCGCATGACTATCAAGGGCAAGGCCTATATCGCCGGTATCTACGAACATCCGACACGGCTGGCGCCAGATAAGACGGTGGCGCAGTTGCACGCGGAGGTGGCGCTTGGAGCACTCAAGGACGCGGGGCTGAGCCGCGACGATGTCGACGGCTATTTCTGCGCCGGCGATGCGCCGGGTCCCGGCGCGGCGACGATGGCCGATTACATGAACTTGAAGCTGCGCCACGTCGATTCGACCGAAATGGGCGGCGCCTCTTACGTGGCGTTAGCGGCACACGCCGCCGAAGCGATCACGCTCGGCAAATGCAGCGTGGCGTTGGTCACGCTTGCCGGGCGGCCGCGCAGCGAAGGCATGGCGACCGGCACGACGCCGCGGCTACGCGATCCCAACCAGCCCGAGGCCGGATGGGAATTTCCTTATGGGCTGACCACGGCCAACGGCTACGCCATGTGCGCGATGCGTCATAAGCATCAGTATGGCACCACGGGCGAGCAACTCGCCTGGATCAAGGTCGCCGCCTCGCACCATGCCCAGCACAATCCGCTCGCCATGCTGCCGGAGGTCGTCACCGTCGAGGATGTGGTGAACTCGCCGGTGATCGCTGATCCGTTGCACCGGCTCGACTGCTGCGTCATCAGCGACGGCGGTGGCGCGCTCGTCATTACGCGGCCGGAGATCGCCCAAAAACTCAATCGCCCGCTGGTGAAAATTATCGGCGCCGGCGAGACGGTGAAGCACCAGAGCGGCGGCACGTTCGACCTCACCACGTCTGGCGCGGCGCGCACCGGCCCGGCCGCGTTCGCCGAAGCGGGTGTCACGCCCGCCGACATCAAATATGCGTCGATCTACGACAGCTTCACCATCACGGTGCTGATCCAGATCGAAGACCTCGGCTTTTGCGCCAAAGGCGAGGGCGGTAAATTCGTCTCCGACGGCAATCTCATTTCCGGCGTCGGCAAGCTACCGTTCAACACCGACGGCGGCGGGTTGTGCAACAATCACCCCTCCAATCGCGGTGGCATGACCAAGGTCATCGAAGCGGTACGGCAGTTGCGCGGCGAGGCGCATCCGGCGGTGCAGGTGAAGACCTGCGACCTCGCGCTCGCGCACGGCACCGGCATGCAGCTCGGTACGCGCCATAACAGCGCGACGCTGATCATGGAACGGGAGTGAGGTGATGGCCGAAGCACGAAAAATCCCCTCACCGGTCGTCACGATCGAGACGGAAGCGTTCTGGACAGCGGCGCGCGAAGGGAGGTTCATGGTTCCAACTTGCACCGCTTGCGGCAAGGCGCATTGGTATCCGCGCGCGATTTGCCCGTTCTGCGCCAGCGAAAAGGTGGAGTGGCGCGAGGGCTCGGGCCAAGGCACGGTTTACACCTTCAGCGTCATGCGCCGCGCCAAGGAGCCCTATGTCATAGCCTACGTCACGCTCGCCGAAGGACCGATCATGATGACCAACATCGTGGATTGCGATGTCGATGCTGTGCGCGTCGATCAGCCCGTGATGGTCGTGTTCAAGCCGACGGATAATGGGCCGCCGGTGCCGATGTTCAGGCCGGCGTGATCGCCAACCCGGCCGGCTATCAAGTTTGGTTTGCGAAAATTAAGCTTTTAGCTGAATTGGCATTGTGTATTAGGCAAATGTTTTTCGCCACGATACGACCATGTCCGAACGTAGACGAGCCCGGCGCTCGCAGGTCTTCAGAAGCGCCAAAGTTGCTTTCAACGGGTCGCACCGCGACTGTGTGGTTCGCGATATCTCGACGCTCGGCGTCCGCCTTGCCTTCGTCAGCATCGCATTTATTCCGGACACTTTTGCGCTCACATTCGACGCGACCCGGTCATCGCGAGCGTGTCGCGTGGTCTGGCGCTCCGGCACGGAAATCGGCGTGGAGTTTCAAGGCGCTTCTTTTCGCGCCGCGGCCTAGCTTGGACGATTTTGCCCACCCTTCAGTATAGGCTACATTAAAGCCGATACGGAGGGCGCCTGAAATGCGGTTCGGTCTTTTCGGCAGTGCAACGGCCCGTCACGGCGGGCCGGATGTCGATTCCGGCCAGGGCTACAAGCAGTTCGTCGACTACAACATCGAGGCCGAAGCGCTCGGCTATCACTCGACCTTCCTGGTCGAGCATCATTTTACCGGTTTTGGCCAGGTCTCCGCGAGCCTCTCGCTGCTCACCTGGGTGGCGGCGAAAACGAGGACGCTGCGGCTCGGCACCGCTGTGCTGGTGCTGCCCTGGCACAATCCCGTGTTGGTCGCCGAGCAGGCCGCGACCATCGATCTTCTGTCCGGCGGCCGGCTCGATTTCGGCGTCGGCAAGGGCTACCGCCACAACGAGTTCGCCGGCTTCTGCGTGCCGGTCGAGGAAGCCGATGGGCGCTTCAACGAGTTGCTCGACGTGATCGTAAAATCGTGGACCGCGAAGCAGCGTTTTTCCCATCACGGCAAATACTGGAATTTCGAGGATGTGATCGTCGAGCCGCCGACGGCGCAGAAACCGCATCCGCCGATATGGATGGGCGCCGGCAGCCCGCCTTCGATCCGCCAGGTTGCCGAGCGGGGTTACAATCTTTTGCTCGACCAGTTTGCGTCGTTCGAATCCGTCGCCGAGCGAATCGCGATTTTCAAAGACGAGGTGGAAAAGCGCGGTCGTGTGTTCGATCCGATGAATGTCGGCGTCGCGCGCGCCTTCTACGTGGCGAAGGACGAAGCCGACAAGCAGGCCGCGCTCGAACGCCGCCTCGAAGCGCAACGGCGCCTCGCTACGATCTCGAACGCACCAGACGGCACCAAGAGCCGAGCCAGTATCATGGCGTTCTCCGACACCCGGGAAGCGAGTGAGGAGAGCGCGCTCTACGGCACGCCGGACGAGATCGCCGTCAAGCTCGACAACCTGCGGCGGCTCGGCGTCGAATACGTTCTGCTCAACGGCGGCGGCGGCCTCGCCCACGACAGCCTGCATCGCTTCGGACGCGAGGTGATGCCGGCCTTCGCCGGCGAGTCCAAGATGCGCGTCGTCGGATAGACAGCACTGATGATCAATAAAATCGTGCAAAGCGTCGCCGATGCGTTGGATGGAATCCGCGACGGGTCCGTCGTGCTGATCGGCGGCTTCGGCAGTATCGGCCAGCCCAACGCGCTGATCGAGGGCTTGATCGAGCAGGGCGCCAAGGATTTGACGGTGGTCGCCAACAATTCCGGCGTCGGCCGGGTCGGCTTGGCGAAGCTGCTCGACACCCGGCGCGTGCGCAAGATCGTCTGCTCGTTCCCCCGCACCTCCGATCCGGTGGTGTTCGAGGAGCTGTGGCGCGAAGGCCGCATCGAGCTCGAAGTCGTGCCGCAAGGCACCATGGCGGAGCGCATGCGCGCAGCCGGCGCCGGCATCCCGGCTTTCTACACGGCAACGGCCGTCGGAACGAAGCTCGCCGAAGGCAAGGAACAGCGCGACATTCACGGCCGTGAGTACATGCTCGAAGAGGCGCTTCCCGGCGATGTTGCGCTGGTCGAGGCCTGGGAAGCAGACCGTTGGGGCAACCTGACTTACCGGTCGTCCGCTCGCAATTTCAATCCGGTGATGGCGACAGCCGCCAAGTTGACGATCGTGCAGTCGCAGCACATCGTCGATCTCGGCGCGCTCGATCCGGAGAAGATCGCGACGCCGGGCATTTATGTGAACCGCGTGGTGCACGTGCCCTATGGCGAACCGACGGTGACGTAAGGAGAAAGCCGTGAACGCGGAGGTCAAGGCATTAGCCTACAAGCCGTTGACGCGCCTGGAGATGGCGGCTCGTCTGGCGCGCGACATGCCGGAAGGCTGGTACGTCAATCTCGGCATCGGCGCGCCACTCAAGGTCGCCGACTACGTGCCGCAGGAACGCGAAGTCATTTTCCATTCGGAGAACGGCGTCCTCGGCATGGGCCCGGCGCCGCAGCCGGAACAGATCAACCGATGGCTGATCAACGCCGGCAAGCAATACATCACGATGCGCACCGGCGGCTCCCTGATGCACCACGCCGACAGTTTCGCTCTGATCCGCGGCGGCCATCTCGACCTCAGCGTGCTGGGCGCTTTTCAGGTCGCCGAGAATGGCGACGTCGCGAACTGGTCGACATCCGACAACGACAGCGCGCCGGCCGTGGGCGGCGCCATGGATCTCGCGGCCGGCGCCCGGCAGCTCTGGGTGCTGATGGAACACACCACCAAGTCGGGCGAGAGCCGGCTCGTCCGCCGCTGCACCTATCCGCTCACCGCACTCGGCGTGGTCAAGCGCGTCTACACCAATCTCGCCGTGCTGGATGTGACCGACGACGGCTTTGCGGTGAGGGAAATGGTGCCGGGCCTGACGCTCGACGCGCTGCAGGATGTGACCGACGCGCCATTGCGCATGGCGGCGTAAGGCAAGCTAGGCCGCGCGCCGGCCATTTTGCGTCAATGAAATGTCGCGGCGAGCGGAGCCACGACAGATCATTTTTCCTTGAACGCAGCGCGGACCTTGTCGACGAGGTCGGGCGGCAAGGTGCTGACGTTGGCAACGAGTTTTTGGAGTTCGTCGCCCGTGAGCGGGTTGACGGTGAGCTTCAATCGTTCAGCTTCGGCGCGGAAGTCCGGATCCTTCATGGTGTCGTCGAATGCCTTGCGCAATACGGCGACGCGATCCGGGGGAACGCCGGGCGCCGTCATGAACGACGTGCCGACCTCGGTCGCGTTCATCACCGCGCGCAGGATGGCGCGCTCCTCGTCATTGCGCGCGAGATCGACCACGACCGGAACGTCGGGAAGCTCCGGATGCGCCTTGAGGGCGTATTGCACGATGATGTTGATCTTATGGTCCCGCAGCCAATCCGGATGCGCGACCTTCACCGCGGTCCACGCCGTCGAATGGCCGTCGGCTTCGCCGCGTTCGACCGCAAGCTGCGCTTCGTTCGAGCCTTTATAGCCCAAGACGAGCTTGAACTTGGTGCCCAGCACGTTGTTGGTGACGGTTGGATAGATCGAGACTGTCGAGCCGGCGCCGGTCGCGGCCAGCTTGGATTCGATGCGCTGCGCATCGGCAAATGTTTTGACCGGCGACGTGTGCCACATGAAGACGATGTTGATCAGCGAATCGATGCGGCCCAGCCAGTTGAACTGCGCGGTCTTGAAACGCACGCCCTGAGTGCCGAGCCTTTCGTCGAGCGGTGCCGTCGGCGCTCCGATGCCAAAGCTGGTGCCGTCCTTCGGCGCGACATTATAAAGATACGCCAAGGCGAGAAAGCTGCCGCCGCCCGGCATGTTCTTTGGAACGATGGTCGGACGACCGGGAATATATTTGCCGATGTAGCGGCCCAGCGTCCTTGCATAGACATCGTTGCTGCCAGCCGGCGGATAGCCGATCACGAGTTCGACGTTCTTACCGGCGTAGAATTGTTCGGGAGTCTGCGCGGCGCATGGAGAGATCATTTGCGGCGAGGGCCGCGACAGCGATCGCGGCGCCAGCGCATCGAAAAACCGACATCATGTTTCCTTGTTCTCTCGTGGGTTCAAACCGGCGGCGTCACTTTGCTCAAAAATTCCATGATCCGCGGCGGCACGTTGGCCTCGGTCTGCTGCTCGACCGGCACGTCCCAATACTCCGAACGCGGCAGGCATTCCTCCAGATAGCGCGCCGCCGAGGTGGCGTGCGCGGCATCGTGCCCGGGCACGATCAGGGCCGGAATGTCGAGGCGCATGAGGTCTTCGGGCTCGGCGCCGGGCGCGGTGTCGCGGTCGAACAGCGCGCGGCACATGCCGGCGCAGATGAGCTTGTATGGGTCGACATCCTGTGCGGCGTACGAAGCGGCGAAGGCGCTGTCGCGCTTGATGACCGAGGCCCATGGCCCGCCGCGCGGGTCGGCGCCGAACGGCTTGCCTTCCTTTGCCACCAGCGCGACGACGCCATCGAGGCCGTGGCTCTGCACGAAGCCGAGATGCTCGGCGAAACGCTGGTGGCTCGAGATGCGGTATTTGGCGCCGCCGACCGGCCAATACAGCACCATGCCCGACACCATCTCGGGATGAGCGACGGCGAAAGCCGCGACCGGCGCGCAGCCCATGCAGCCGCCCATGAGGTGCGCGCGGGCGATGCCGAGATGATCGAGCAGACCCTTTGCCCTGCGCGACGTAATGCGCCCAGGTCACGCGCTCGACGCGGCCGCCCGATTGGCCGCATTCGCGGCGGTCGAACACGATGCAGGTGTAGTGCTTCGGCAGATGATCGAGCAGCTTGATCTTGGCGTAGACGCCCTGCGTCGACCAGGTCTCGATCACGGCATTGAAGCCGCCGGGCGCGTACATCAGCAGCGGCGGCCCGGAGCCGATGACCTCGTAGCGCGTCGCGATGCCGTCGATGATCGCACTCGGCATGGTCAGCCCTTGATCTGGCGGCCGGCGCGGGCGTCGGCGATCAGCGCGGCGAAGGCGTCGGCGCGCGGCCTTCGCGGTGTTGACGTAAGTTTCGGTCTTGGAGTCGATCCATTTCTCGGCATAGCCGATCGCGGTATGGGCGAGCCGCACGCGGCCGTCGAGCCACGGGCCGCCGCCGAAGCCGCCGATCACCGGAATCTTCACCGCCTTGACCACGGCGGCGCCGGCGACCGGGCCGGAATTGGTGAAATCGAGCAGCGCGGCGCCGGCCTCTTCCAGCAGCTTCGCTTCGCCGACGAGCTTCGCGCGGCTTCGGCGCTCGCCTGCGCGCCGGCCGAATTCTGCGCGCTGTAGGGAATGCCGTATTTGATCGCGGTCTGCGGCGTCAGACCGAATTGCGCGAACACCGGAATGCCGGCGCGCGTCGAGCGCGCGCACCACGTCGGGAAATTCGGCCGCGGCATCGACCTTGACCATGTCGGCGCCGCCTTCCTTGACGAGCCGGATCGCCGCCGCGAGCGCGCTGTCGACGCCTTGCTGCACCGGACCGAAGGGCATGTCGCAGCTGACCAGCGCGCGCTCGACGCCGCGGCGCACCGCCTTGCAGCAGATCAGCATCTCGTCCATCGTGACTTCGAGCGGATTGTCGTGGCCCCACAGATTGACGCCGACCGAATCGCCGACCGAGACGAAATCGACGCCGGCGCGGTCGGCGATGCGCGCGATCTGATAATCCCAGGCGACGACGCCGACGCTCTTCTTGCCCTCGCGCTTCATCTGCGACCAGCGCGGGAATGGTCATCTTGGCGTCCATGCTGCCCTCTTTGTCCGGATAACGGTCCGCCTTTTAGCACGGCGCCCTCGGGCCGGCTCAATGCAGTTTTCGCCGGCCCAGCGCGAGCGCCGAGGAGTGGCTTGGAATCGATGATGTTAGTTGAGGCACTCAAATGACGCGACGCGGGCACATCCGCGAGGGCGGGGTTACGGCACCGCTCCCGCCGGGGTCATTGCGTCGAGGTCGGCTTGGCTTCCGATTGCGTGGATTTTGGCTTGGCGGCCACGCGCGCTTTGGGTCGCTTCTTCGTCGCCGGCTTGTCGGCGGCGGCACCGGTTGCCAGTTCGGCCGGCGGACTTGCAGCGAGCGTCGAGGATGATGTCGGCGTCCATTTGGCGTGGCCGGCTGCGGCTTTTCCAGCCTTGGTCTTTCCGGCTTCGCTTTTGCCGGCTGTGGGTTTCTGTTCCGCGGCCTTAGCCTCTGCCTTGCCGTCTGCGGCTTTGCCGTCGGAAAGTTTTGCGACCGCAGTCTTCCTCGGAGCTTTTTTCTTCTTGATCGGACTACTGCACCGGCTCCGCCGCGAGCGTAGCCAACTGCGCCGGCGTGCGCGTCGGCCCGGTATAGACCACGATCGGCGTCACCGGAGCCGAGATCAGACAACAGATTGGCATTCTTGGGCGTCGGCGCCCGCAGCGCCGATAGCAGGAACGAAAATTGCGGACTGCTATCGCCGTCTGCGCCGTTGGTGGTGCCGGACGCATCGGCGTCCACGTCTTCATCCTCCGCCGCCGGCCGCTTGCGATGCGGGCCGCACATCTCGTCCTTCAGATTGGGCGGAGCGGCATCGATCGGCGCCAGCGCATCGACCGAGCCGAGCGAAGGCGTCAGCCAGGACAGCGGATTTTGCGCAAATCCGCTTTCCAGCATCTCCGCCGCCTTCACGGCGCGGGCGGCGCCGGAGGGTGCGCCGAGCACCACCGCGATCAGCCGCTTGTTGTCGCGCTTGGCGGTGGCGACCAGATTGAAGCCCGAGGCGCAGATGAAGCCGGTCTTCATGCCGTCGGCGCCGGGAAAGCGGCCGAGCAGCGGATTGTAGTTGCGCATGATGCGCCGGCCGAACTTGATCGCCGGAATATGCCAATAGAAATCGTATTGCGGAAATTCGCGGTAGAGCGCGCGGGCCAGAATGGCGAGGTCGCGCGCCGAGGTGATCTGGCCGTCGGCCGGCAGGCCGTTGGGATTGACGTAGTTCGTTTCCGACATGCCGAGCCGATGCGCGGTCTCGGTCATCTCCTGGGAGAAATTGTCGATCGAGCCGGCGATGCCTTCGGCCAGCATCACCGCCATGTCGTTGGCCGATTTCACCATCAGCATCTTGATCGCGTTGTCGACCGTGACCTGGGTGCCGACCGGGAAGCCCATCTTGGTCGGCGACTGAGCGGCCGCAGTCGGGCGAAACCGTGAACAGGGTGTCGAAGGTGATGCGGTGGTCGCGGACGGCGCTCAGCGTCATGTAGAGCGTCATCAGCTTGGTCGTGGAGGCCGGGATACCAGGGATAGGTCGCGTTCTCGGCGCGCAGCACCTTGCCGCTGTCGGCGTCGACCAGCAGCAGCGCCTCGGCTCGCGCGGGTGTCGCGGCCACGAGGCGAACCGATGGCGGCGGAACCAAGGGCGATGCCGAGCGCCGCGGCCCGGAGGACTTTCATTCGATACACGTGTCGCGGTCCGTTCGGTTGGTCGGGCCCACAGGGCCGCGAAAGGTTCACGGAAGGTTCACGTCGCCTCGGCGCCACCTATCTAAACCCAAGGCAGGCTCGAACGCAAAGCCGAATACCGCTATCCTGCAGGGCCATGTCGGCTGCGCACTAGCCTAAGGCCAAGGAAAAGCGACCAAAATTCGGCGAAGGGATCGATCATGACCGCCTGCATCGTGGGTTGGGCGCATACGCCCTTCGGCAAGCTCGCCGGCGAAACCGTCGAAAGCCTTATCGTGCGGGTGGCGAACGAGGCGCTGGCCGATGCCGGCATCGCCGCGAAGGATGTCGACGAGATTGTGCTCGGCCACTTCAACGCCGGATTTTCGGCGCAGGATTTCACCGCCTCGCTGGTGCTGCAGGCGTCGCCCGATCTGCGCTTCAAGCGCGCCACCCGGGTCGAGAATGCCTGCGCCACCGGTTCCGCCGCCGTGCATCAGGGCCTTAAATCGATTGCGGCGGGCTCGGCCCGTATCGTGCTCGTGGTCGGCGTCGAGCAGATGACGACGACGGCGGGGCCGGAGGTCGGCCACAATCTGCTCAAGGCCTCCTATGTGCGCGAAGAAGCCGATATCGACGGCGGCTTTGCCGGCATTTTCGGCCAGATCGCCGGGCTCTATTTCCAGCGCTGGGGCGACCAGTCCGATGCGCTGGCGCGCATCGCCGCCAAAAATCACAAGAACGGCGTCGGCAATCCCTACGCGCAGACTCCGCAAGGATCTCGGCTACGAGTTCTGCCGCACCGAAAGCGACAAGAATCCCGCGCGTCGCCGGCCCGCTCAAGCGCACCGACTGCTCGCTGGTTTCCGACGGCGCCGCGGCGTTGGTGCTGACCGATGTCGAGACCGCGCTCAAGCTCAACAAGGCGATCGTGTTCCGCGCCGCCGAGCACGTGCAGGATTTCCTGCCGATGTCGCGGCGCGACGTGCTCAAATTCGAAGGCTGCGCGGTGGCGTGGCAGCGCGCGCTGGCGCAGGCCGGCATTGCGCTCAACGATCTGTCGTTCGCCGAAGTGCACGACTGCTTCACCATCGCCGAACTGATCGAATACGAGGCGATGGGGCTGGCGCCGGAAGGGCAGGGCGCGCGCGTCATCGCCGAAGGCATCGTTACGCAAGGACGGCGCGCTGCCGATCAATCCGTCCGGCGGCCTCAAGTCCAAAGGTCATCCGATCGGCGCCACCGGCGTCTCGATGCACGCGCTCGCCGCGATGCAGCTCACCGGCACGGCCGGCGACATGCAGATCAAGGACGCGCGCCTCGGCGGCATCTTCAACATGGGCGGCACTGCGGTCGCCAACTACGTCAGCATTCTCGAGCGGCTGCGTTAGATGTGAGCGTCTGCCTTACGTCTCCACGATCGAGCCCTCCGCTGCCGCCACGAGCTGCGGTGCGCCTTCCGCCGCCGGCATGAATTGCGCGCGCACCAGTTCGGCAAAAAAGCCGCCGCGCTGCACCAGTTCGTCAAATGTGCCGGTCTCGACGATGCGGCCATCCCGGAACACCAGGATGCGCGTGGCGTTGCGCACGGTGGCGAGACGATGCGCGATGACGAAGGTGGTGCGGCCCTTCATCACTTCGTCGAGCGCCAGTTGCACCCGCGCCTCGGTCACCGGATCGAGCGCGCTGGTGGCTTCATCGAGGATCAGGATCGGCGGATTCTTCAGCAGCGCGCGGGCGATGGCGAGCGCGCTGGCGCTCGCCGCCGGACAGCAGCCGGCCGCGCTCGCCGATGCGCGCCTCCAAGCCTTCGGGATTGCGGTCGATGAATTCGAGCGCCTGCGCCCGGGCCGCCGCTTCGCGCATCTCATCGCCGTCGCATCCGGTTTGCCGACGCGCAGGTTTTCCGCGATCGAGCGGTTGAACAGCAGCGTCTCCTGGAACACGACGCCGATATTGCGGCGCAGGCCGGTGAGCGTGAGGGCGCGGATGTCCATGCCGTCGACCGCGATCACGCCCGATTGCGGATCGAAGGCGCGATGCAGTAGCGCCAGCGCCGTCGATTTGCCGCTGCCGGTCGGTCCGACCAGCGCCACCCTGTCGCCGGGCAACGCCGTGAAGCTCAAATCGGCCACGGCGGAGCGCTTGCCGTCGTAGGAAAACGAGACGTCCTTGAATTCGACGAGGCCGCGCACGCGGCCGGGATCAACCGCATCCGGCCGGTCGCGCACGGCGGGCACGGTATCGAGCACGCCGAAGAATTCCGCGAGCTTCGGCGCATCCATGAACAGGCGGTTGGCGAAGCCGACCACCTGCTCGAGCCGTGCGATCAACAACGCCGCGATGCTCATGAAGCTGACGATCTGGCCGACCGAGGCCAAGCCGACCAGCTTGAGGTAAGTGCCGGCCAGGAGGATCACGAGCAATGTGAGCGTGGTGGCGGCGCGCGTCAGCACTGCGGCGACCGCCCACCACGACAGCACCGGCATCTGCGCGCGCAACAGCGAATTCACCAAGCCCTTGCAGCGCGGACACTTCGAGCTCGATGCGGGCGTAGCTCTGCACCAGCGCGACATTGCCGAGCGCATCGGCGGCGGTTTCGGCGAGATCGGAATAATGCTCGCTCGACCGCGCGCTGCATGGCATCGGCCCTGCGCATGACCAGCATGGTCAGCGCCGTAAAGGCAACGCACAGCGCGAACAGCGGCAGCGCCAGCCGCCAGTTCAGGATCAGCGTCGCCGGCAGCAGAACGCACGATGAAGACGAACGCGGCGAAATGCTCGCGGAAGAACGACACCCACAGCCACCACAGCGTGTCGGTGCCGGTGAGCATGATTTTCATCTGCCGGCCGGAATGCGCGCCGGCGTGATAGGCGAGCGGCAGTTGCAGGACGTGCTCGAAATAGTCCGCCAGCACCAGGTTGCGGCGCCGATGCGCCAGCCGGTCGGAGAACCACGCCACCAGCGCGCCGGCGATGATGATGAACAGTCCGAAGCCGATCCAGGCGCCGATCAGGGGCGCCAGCATCATCGCGCGGCCGGCCATGCTCCGGCCGGCAGCGCGCCGGACAGCGCGTCGACGATGCGGCCGAACAGCACCGGCTCGATGAATTGCGCGACGGCAAGCGCCGATATTGGCGGCGGCGAGCGTTACGGCCAGCCGCGCCTCGGTGCCGAGCAGCCCGAGCACGCGAAAATAAATGCGAAGAAAGGACATGATCGATTCTGACTGCGGCCAGTCAGTCTAGCGGAGTATCACGTGTCGGCCATCTCCCCATCATGCGGTGCGATGGCTTCTTATAGACAGTCGGGTTGACTGGATGAACGCCCGCTGCCGCGAGCGTACGTGAGCGGCCAATTGGCGTGCGTGATCACAGTTCGTGATCGCAGACGCCGCGAGAAACCGCGGGACACATTGAAATAAAACAAAAACTTGCCGCGGTCGGCAATGCCGCATGGTTAAGATTTTTTATAGTCGCGCTAACAGACAGCCTGTAATCTGCCGTTGACGCTTGGCGGCCTGGCCGGGGGCGGCGGGTCAGTGGGAGGATGACAAACCGCAGCCAAGCGGTGAAGGAAACACATGACAAATATTCCGACCGATCTCCTGCGTACGTTTGTTTTGGTCGTCGAATTGCGCAGCTTCACACGAGCCGCCAAGGCTCAAGGCATGACGCAGCCGGCCGTGAGCGCGCAGATCAGGCGCTTGCAGTATCTCTTGGGGGTCGAGCTTTTCGACAAGAGCGCGCCCGGCGTCGCCCTCACGCCGCTCGGCGAGCAAATCAATCAATTTTGCCCGCCGCTTGCTCTCGGTCAACGATCACATCGTGAAATCGTCAGCCCGAATTCCGCCACGCAACTGGTGCGCGTCGGTGTGCCAGGGACTGCATGGGGCCGGAGCTGGCGCGCTTGCTGGCCGCGAGTCACGTGCGGTGGCCGAATTTGCGTTTCGCGGTGAAGGCGGCGGTCAGCGGCGGTTGCTGCAGTACCTCAAGCAGGACGAGATCGACCTCGTTTTGGCGCTCGTGACCGACGAACCTGAAGGCGAAGCGCGCCATTATTGGAAGGAAGAGCTGGTTTGGGTGCGCGGCAAGTCGCCGACGCTCGATCCTGACGCGCCGTGTGCCGCTTGGTCTCCTACAGGGATTCTTGCGTCTGCACACGCGTCGCACTGGCGACGCTCGACAAAGCTGGCCGCGCGAGCGAGCTGGTGTTCCGCGCAACCAATGCCGAAGCGCTGCGCAGCGCCGTCGCCGCGGGATTCGGCGTCATGGTCGTGCCGCGCAGCCGTGTGCCGACGGAACTTGAAGTGTGTGACGACCGCCCCTTGCCGCCGTTGCCGCCGTTGTTCTGCGGCATCTTCGTGCGCGAAGGTGCCGAGCGGGACCTGTTTCAACAGCTTGCGGACCGGTTCGCGCAAACGCTACGACCCTCCACGGTCGTACCGGCACCCGATACGGTGGCGTATCTGTCGCCACGAGCCGCTGCGGCGCCGGAGGCAGCCAGACCGTCGATTTAGCCCCCAGGAGAGCGATCGCTTGACAGCTTTGTCGTCGACCTGTATTTAACCATTAGGTTATTTAACCGGATGGTTTCTTGCCAAACCTCGATACCACCTTCGCGGCGCTCGCCGACCCTACCCGCCGCGCCATCCTGGCGCGGCTGGCGCTCGGCGAGACCTCCGTCACCGAACTGGCCAAGCCGTTCGCGATGAGCCTGCCGGCCGTCTCCAAGCATCTCAAGGTGTTGGAGCATGCCGGCCTCATCGCGCGCGGACGCGACGCGCAATGGCGACCGTGCCGCATCGAGGCCGCGGGCGCTCAAGGATGTCGACGATTGGCTTGGGAACTATCGCCGCTTCTTGGACGAGAGCCTCGACCGTCTCGACGACTATCTGAAAGGACTTCAGGCCAAGGGTCAGAAAGCCGAGGACAATAAAAAATGACCGTGGAACATAGCGTCGATATCGACCACGACCCGCGGACAATGATTGGAATGCGCGAGTTCGGTGCGCCGCGCGAGATCGTTTTCAACGCGTGGACCGATCCCGGGCATTTGTCGCAATGGGGGCCCAAACGGCTTCACCAAGTCGAGATCGGACTCCAAAATAAATACGCATTCCCGTCAGTCGGCCTGTCGGAGTGAGAGACCGTCGTTCGTCCTGAGGGTGAGGTGTGAGGAGTAAGCCTGATGCTCTATGCGCTCCTGTGCTACCACGATGAAGCGTTGGTCAGTTCCTGGACCAAGGAAGAAGATGACGCGGTCTTGGCCAAGCGGGCCAAGGTGACGGACAAGCTCGCGGCGCGAGGGAAGCTCGGTCCGGTGCTTCGCCTGATGCCGACAACCGCTGCGACAACGGTGCGGTCCGGCCGCGAACCTTTCGTCGTCGATGGACCATTTGCCGAAACCAAGGAGCAACTCCTCGGCTTTTACATCGTCGATTGCGCGTCCCTCGAAGAAGCGATCGAACTCGCGCGCCAAATGGGGCGGGACGAATCCGGCGCCTTCGAAATCCGCCCGCTCAAACTGTTGCTGCCGGGGAGCGCAGTGGCGTGACCGCCGTCGGCTGGATCGACGCCGTTTTGAGATCGGCGCGTCCTGAAGCGATCGGGGCGCTGCTGCGCTATTTCCGCAATCTCGATCAGGCCGAGGAGGCGTTCCAGGAAGCTTGCTTGCGCGCGCTGAAGAATTGGCCGCTCAACGGACCGCCGCGCGATCCCACCGCATGGCTCATCCTGGTTGGGCGCAATGTCGGGCTCGATGACGTTCGCCGCCGCAGCAAGAGCCAACCTCTGCCGTCCGATGACGAGATCTCCGATTTGGAAGATGCTGAGGCCAACATTGCCAATCGACTTGACAACTCCCATTACCGCGACGACGTGCTGCGGCTTCTCTTTATTTGCTGCCACCCGGATTTGCCGGCGGTGCAGCAGATCGCACTGGCGTTGCGTGTCATATCTGGATTGTCGGTGAAAGAGATCGCGCGCGCTTTCCTGGTGAGCGAAAGCGCCATGGAGCAGCGCATCACGCGCGCCAAGAGCCGCGTGGCGCGCGCCGACGTTGCTTTCGAGACGCCGGGCGCGCTCGAGCGTACCGAGCGGCTCGCCGCCGTCACCGCCATGATTTATCTGCTGTTCAACGAGGGTTATTCGGCGAGCGGCGGCACCGTGCATGTGCGCGTGCCGTTGTGCGAAGAAGCGATCCGGCTGTCGCGGCTCCTGCTCAGGCTGTTCCCGAGCGAACCGGAAATCATGGGCCTGATGGCGCTGTGTCTCCTGCAACATGCTCGCGCGCCGGCCCGGCTCGACGCGGACGAGTCGATCATCCTGCTGGACGATCAGGATCGCGGCCTCTGGAACCGCGATATGATCGCGGAAGGGCTGGCGTTGATCGAAAAGGCGATGCGCCACCGCCGCCCCGGGCCCTACCAGGTCCAAGCCGGCATCGCCGGCGTCCATGCCCATGCGGGACGGCCCGAGGACACCGACTGGTCCGAAATCGATCAGCTCTACGGGACGTTGGAGCGGTTGCAACCGTCACCGGTGGTGACGCTTAACCGCGCGGTTGCCGTCAGCAAGGTCAAGGGCGCCGCCGCGGCACTGGCGATGATCGAGCCGCTGGCTGGTCCGCTCGGCGGCTATTTCCATTTTTTCGGCGTCAAGGGCGGGTTGCTCATGCAGCTCGGCCGCGCCGATGAAGCTCGCGTCGCCTTCGATCAGGCGATCGCGCTCGCCCATACGCCGACCGAAGCGGCTCATATCCGCCTTCATCTGGACCGACTCCGCGAAGAGAAGTCAGCCGGCATGAGAATTTTTTCATGCTGTCGGGATGTCGGCCCCTGGTTCGTCCTGGGTGTATTCGGGACGGCACGGGGGCGCGGGGTCGCAAGGCGATCGCAAGCAACGAAAGGGCAATGTCATGGAAGTGCAATCTTATCTGTTCTTTGACGGCCGCTGCGACGAGGCGCTGGAGTTCTATAAAAAAGCGGCCGGCGCCAAGGTCGATATGCTGATGCGGTTCAAAGACGGTCCCGACAAGACGATGTGCGCCCCGGGCTCCGAGGACAAGGTGATGCACGCGCAATTTCACGTCGGCGACACGGCGATCTTGGCCTCCGACGGCCGCTGTCAGGGCCAGCCGAATTTTCAGGGTTTTGCGTTGGCGATCACCGCCGACAGCGAAGCCGAGGCCGACAGGTTGTTCGCCGCGCTTGGTGAGGGTGGCCAGGTGACGATGCCGATGACCAAGACGTTCTTTTCGCCGCGGTTTGGCATGCTGCCGGACAAATTTGGCGTCGGCTGGATGATCCTCGCCCGGCACTGAGTGCGGATTTGCGGCTTACTGTATGGAGGGGACGATGCTTGAGAGAACGGAAAGCGCCGACTTTGTCATCGCGCGGGTGTTCGATGCGCCGCGCGATCTGGTGTGGCAGGCGTTCACCGATCCAGAGCACATGCAGCATTGGTGGGGTCCGAAAGGCGTCACCGTCGTCGCCGCCAAAATGGATCTGCGCCCCGGCGGTACCTACCATTACGGGATGCGCACCCCCGATGGTCACGTCATGTGGGGCAAATTTGTCTTTCGCGAAATTTCTGCGCCAAAGCGACTGGTCTTGGTCAATTCCTTCTCGGATGAGGCCGGCGGCATTACGCGGCACCCGATGAGCCCGACCTGGCCGCTCGAAATGTTGACGACCTTGACGTTCGACGAGCCGCTGCCCGGCCAGACCGGGCTTACAATCCGCTGGTCGCCACTCAACGCCAGCGCAGAAGAGCGTCAAACGTTCGACGCCGGGCACGACAGCATGCGGCAGGGCTGGGGCGGCACGCTCGATCAGCTTGCAGCCTATCTGGCGCAATCGAAATAAGCTGCCTCTTTTTTCGTCTCAGACCCGAAGGGAGATATTCATGCCGACCATCAAGCAGAAAATCGCACCTTGTCTGTGGTTCGATACCCAGGCCGAGGAAGCGGCGAATTTCTACACGTCGATCTTCGAGAATTCCCGGATTAAACGCATCAGCCGCTATGGCAAGGCGGGCCATGAACTCCACGGAAAAGCAGCCGGCTCGGTCATGGTCGTCGCATTCGAGATTGACGGGCAACCTTCACAGCTCTCAACGGCGGTCCGCAATTCAAGTTCAATGAGGCGGTCTCGTTCCAGGTGTTTTGCGAGACGCAGGCACGAGATCGATCACTTCTGGAGCAAACTGCGGACGGCGGCGGCAGGAAGGCCAATGCGGCTGGCTGAAGGACAAATTCGGCGTCTCGTGGCAGATCGTGCCGTCCGTGATACCGCAAATGATGACGGATGCCGACGGCGCAAAATCCGAAAGCGTCATGAATGCCGTTCTTGAAAATGAAAAAGTTCGATCTAGAAACTTTGAACGGTGCCTATGAGGGGCCGGTGTGAGCTGCTGCCCGTTACACAGCGGTCTGTCGTAGGACCGAACGCGTAACCCAACCACTGAGAGGAGAGTGCCATGCAGATAACGCCTTATTTGGCTTCGACGGCAAATGCGAAGCGGCTTTCAAGTTCTACGAGAAGGTGTTCGGCGGAAAAATGATTATGATGATGAAATATGGCGACGGCCCTTCCGAGATGCAGTCCACGCCTGATTTCAAGGACAAGGTCATGCATGCGCGGCTGTCGGTGGGGGACGCCTTGCTGATGGGCTCCGATGCGCCGCCGCAAATGTACGAGCCGGCGAAAGGCGTCACGGTTTCGATCGGCGTCGAGAAGCCGGCCGAGGCGGATCGCATTTTCGCCGCGCTAGCGGAAGGCGGCAGCGTGCGGATGCCGATCAACGAGACGTTTTGGGCGCAGCGCTTCGGCATGCTGGTCGACCAGTTTGGCACGCCGTGGATGATCAATTGCGAACGGCCCGCGCAATAGCGACACCCAAGCAACAAGGACCGTGACGACATGACCGCTGCCATGAAAGCGAACTCGCTCGCTGAACGCGAGGTGACCATCACGCGCGTGTTCGACGCGCCGCGTGGGCTGGTGTTCAAGGCATGGACTGATGCCAAGCAACTGGCGCAGTGGTGGGGCCCGCAAGGTTTCACCAATACGGTCTGCGAGATCGATGCGCGGGCAGGCGGCGCGCTTCGCATCCACATGCGCGCGCCCGACGGCGCCGTTTATCCAATGAAAGGCGTCATTCAGGAGATCGTCGAACCTGAGCGGCTTGTGTTCACCAATATAGCGGTGGATGCGGCCGGCAACCATCTGCTCGAGGGGCTGACGACGGTCACCTTTGCGGAGGAACGCGGCAAGACGAAGCTGACGATGCATACCCGCGCCGTCGCCGTGGCTGAAGCCGCGGTCGCCTACTTGCAAGGGATGGAAATGGGCTGGACCCAGAGCATCGATCGCTTGGCGGCGTTTGTGGCGCGCGCCGCGGAGGCGTAGCCTCGACGGCGTATCGTTGACGTGGAGTGCGTCATGAACGCGGAGCCGAGCTTGCCGCCGTTCCGGGCGCCGTTCGCCCCGCCGGACGATGAGCTGGCACGGCTGCTTCTCGCCGACGCCGCGCGCGGCAGCGCCGCCGAGAGCGACGTCGATGCACGGGCGCGCCGGCTGGTCGAGGCGATCCGCGCCAAAGCCGGCGGTCTTGGCGGCGTCGAGGATTTTCTGCACGCCTATTCGCTCTCGACCAAGGAGGGCTTGGCGCTCATGGTCCTCGCCGAAGCGCTGCTGCGGGTGCCGGATGCCGCGACCGCCGACCGTCTCATCGAGGACAAGCTTGCGGCCGGTCGCTGGCTCGAGAGCGACGTCAAGTCGACCGCCATCTTCGTCTCGGCTTCGGCCTGGACGTTCGGCATCGCCGCCCGCGTCATCCATCCGGGCGAAACGCCGGAAACCATCCTCGACAACATCGCCAGGCGCCTCGGCTTGCCGGCGCTGCGGGCTGCAACCCGGCAGGCGATGCGGCTCATCGGCTCGCATTTCGTGCTCGGGCAAACCATCGATGAGGCGCTTTCGCGCGCCCGCGCGCATGCGGCGATCCGGTATTCATTCGACATGCTGGGCGAAGGCGCGCGGACCGCGGCGGACGCCGAGAAATATTTCGATGCCTATGCGGCCGCCATCGAAGCCATCGGCCGGAGCGCCGGCAATGCGGCGTTGCCGGACCGTCCCGGCATCTCTGTAAAACTTTCCGCGCTCAATCCGCGCTATGAGGCGATCTCGCGCGAGCGGGTCTGCACCGAGCTCACGCCGCGGCTCCTCGAGCTCGCCCGCATGGCGAAGGAGCGTGACCTTCAGTTCACGGTCGACGCGGAAGAAGCCGATCGGCTGGAGCTCTCACTCGAAATCATCGCCGCGGTGTTGAGCGATCGGTCGCTGCGCAACTGGGATGGTTTCGGCCTCGCGGTGCAGGCCTATCAGAAGCGCGCGCTGCCGATCATCGGCTGGCTCGAGGACGTCGTCACCGCACTGGACCGTCGCGTGACGGTGCGGCTCGTCAAGGGCGCTTATTGGGACACTGAGATCAAGCGCGCCCAGGAGCGCGGGCTTGCCGATTATCCGGTGTTCACCCGCAAGGCGATGACCGACCTCTGCTACATGGCGTGCGTGAAACGGTTGTTGGCTGCACGCCATCGCCTGTTTCCGCAATTCGCGACTCATAACGCGCTGACGGTCGCAAGCGTGATCGAAGACGCCGGCGGCGTCGATGGCTTCGAATTCCAAAGGCTCTATGGCATGGGCGAAGCGCTCTACGAGGCGCTACGGGCGGAATTGCCCGCGGCCGCCTGCCGCGTCTATGCGCCGGTCGGCGGTCATCGCGACCTGCTGGCCTATCTGGTGCGGCGGCTCCTGGAGAACGGCGCCAATTCGTCCTTCGTGTCGGTGGCCGCCGACGCGAGCATACCGGTAGAGCACATTTTGCGCCGCCCGCAGCATGGGATCGCAAGTGAGGGTGAAGCGCGCAATCGGCATATTCCGCTACCGCGCGATCTCTATCGGCCGGAACGGCTAAATGCGGCGGGCGTCGAGTTCGGCGAGCGCGCGAGTCTCCGATGGGCTCCTCGACGAAGTCCGCGCCGGCCGACGAGAGACGCTGGCGGCGGTGCCGCTCGTTGATGGCGTCGCGCTGCCCGGCGTCGAACGCGCGGTCATCTCGCCGATCGACGGCAAATTGATCGGTACCGTTTGCGAGGGCGATGCCGCCATCGCGCGCGCGGCGATGGCGGCAGCGGCGTCAGGGTTTCCGCGCTGGGCGGCGACATCGCTCGCCGACCGCGCCGCGCTGTTGGAAGCGTGCCGGCGACCGGCTTGAAGCAACAACGCGGTGAATTCCTCGCCGTGTTACAGGACGAGGTCGGAAAAACTCTCGATGATGCGCTCGCCGAGCTGCGCGAGGCGGTCGATTACTGCCGCTATTACGCCGCCCAGGCGCGCTCGTCTCTCGCCGCGCAATCGATGCCGGGTCCGACCGGCGAGAGCAACGAACTGCGCTATCGCGGGCGCGGCGTCTTCGTCTGCATCAGCCCGTGGAATTTCCCGCTCGCGATCTTTCTCGGCCAGGTGAGCGCCGCGCTGGTCGCCGGCAATACGGTCGTCGCCAAGCCGGCCGAGCAGACACCGCTGGTGGCGGCGCTCGCCATCAAGCTTCTGCACCAAGCCGGCGTGCCGCCCCAGGCGCTGCATTTCGTGCCCGGTGACGGCAAGGTCGGGGCGAGCCTTGTTGCCGACCCGCGCACGGCCGGTGTCGCCTTCACCGGCTCGACCGACGTCGGCCGTGTCATCAACCGAGCGCTCGCCGAGAACAACGGACCCATCGTGCCGTTGATCGCGGAGACCGGCGGCATCAACGCCATGATTGTCGACGCCACGGCGCTGCCCGAACAGGTGGTCGATGACGTCATCGCCTCCGCATTCCGCTCGGCGGGGCAGCGCTGTTCAGCGTGCGGCTGCTCTGCCTCCAGGATGATATCTTCCGCGCGCACGCTCGACATGCTGACCGGCGCCGCCGGCGAACTCAAAGTCGGCGATCCGCGCAAGATCGCGACGCACGTCGGGCCGGTGATCGATGCCGACGCCAAGGCAAAGCTCGACGGCTGGATCGCCGGCATGGAGCATGCGGGCCGCGTGCGTTTCCGATGGGATCGTCTCCACGCGCTGCCCGACGCCGGGACTTTTGTCGCCCCCACCATCATCGCGCTCGACCGCGCCAGGGATTTAAAGGACGAAGTGTTCGGTCCCGTGCTGCATGTCGTGAGCTGGGCCGCGGAGAAGCTGGACGCCTTGCTCGATGATATCGCGGGAAACCGCACCGCTCTGACGCTCGGCATCCATTCGCGTATCGACCTCACGGCCGACCGCATCGCCACGCGGTTGCCAAATGGCAACGTCTACGTGAACCGCAACATAATCGGCGCCGTGGTCGGGACGCAGCCATTCGGCGGCACCGGTCTGTCCGGCACTGGACCCAAGGCTGGGGGCCCAAACTATCTCCGCCGCTTCGCGGCGGAGCAGGTTCTCACCGTCAACACGGCCGCGGCCGGCGGCAACGTGAGCCTCTTGACTCAAGATGAGTGACCGCCGCCACGGCCAGAAGGGCGCCGGATTCGGGATGCGTGCCCGAAATTGACGGCTGTCGGACAGAAATCGAGGCCATTAACACAATCGCGACAAGATCGCGCTATTCTGATGCGCCATGTCTGATTCGGTCTCACGCCTCTACCAAGCGGTGCTGGCCTGCCGGCACGACGACCCGTCGACTTCGCGGACGGCGCGGCTGCTGCGTTCGGGCCGCAGCAAGATGGCAAAAAAGCTCGCCGAAGAGGCCGTCGAGGTCGTGATCGACTCCATGCACGGCGACCGCGACGCCGTCATCCGGGAGAGCGCCGACCTCATCTACAACCTGGTTGTGTTGTGGGTCGCGAGCGGCATCCGTCCCGAGGACGTCTGGAAGGAAATGGATCGGCGCGAACGGTTGCTTGGGATCGCCGAGAAAGTCCCCAAGAAGATGCCGGAAGACGTCGGGCGCCGGAAGATCGTCATGCTCGAAGGTCGTCGCGCGCGCAAGCGCCGCTGATCTCCGGCGCGGCAGCTCTTTCAATCCTCGTATTCATCGCCGATGGACACGCATGACCCCTGCGGTTAAGCAGGGCGCCGCTGTCGCGACCTCATTGAAAGATGCAGTCTGTCGATGCTTGACCACATCATTTCGACGCTTGTGTCCTGGATCGTCGAGGTCATTTCGGCGGGCGGCTATTTTGGCGTCGCCTTTCTCATGGCGATCGAGTTCGGCGTGCATCCCGCTGCCTTCCGAGGCGATCATGCCTTTTGCCGGATATCTCGTCTCGATCGGCCGGTTCAGTTTGCTCGGCGCGGCGACGGCGGGTGCGATCGGGTGCAATATCGGCTCCACGCTGGCCTATGTGGTGGCCGCCTGGGGTGGCAGAAAAGCGCTTGAACGCTGGGGCGCCTACATCCTCATCAGCCCCGCCGAGATCGCGCGCGCCGATCAGTTTTTTGAGCGCTACGGGGCCGTGACGGTTTTTGTCGGCCGTCTGTTGCCGGTCATACGAACTTTCATTGCCTTCCCCGCAGGGCTTGCGCGGATGCCGATGATGAAATTCCAGATCTACACGTTTCTCGGGTCATGGCCCTGGTGTTTCGGTCTCGCCTACATCGGTGCTGAGCTAGGCCGGCGCTGGGACAGCGACCCGACTTTGCGCAGACTGTTCCATGAGTTCGATGCCGTAATCGTTGCGGTCGTCCTGGCCGGCTTCGCATGGTTTGTCTGGTCGAGGTGGCATGAGAGGCGTCGAGCCAAATAAGGGTCTTGTCATACGGCCTTGGCCGCGAAGCTTCCGGCATTCTGACCTTGCCGTGGCCCAAATTGGCGGGCAAACTCGCTTGGCGTACCCGTGAGGCGTTATGGCTCTGTCGGCCCACGATGGGCGCGCAAAGGGCCACGACTGGGTTGTCATAACGCCAGCAATGAAACGCTAGCCGTCAAGTGCTAGCCGTGATTTGGGCGATGGCGACATCAGGGATGCAGCGCTGGTCTTGGACAGCGGCCGCTATGGGCCTGTTTGCGGCATGTTTGCTTGCCGCAACGGCGGGGATTGCGCTCGCCCAAGAGAGCCAAACACCGAGCCAACCGTCGAGCCAACCACCGAACCAGACACCGAGCCAACCGACGCCGACACCAAGCGCAACGCCGCCAGCCGCCGCCATGGTCCCGGCGCCGCCGGCGCCCGACGCATCCGCGCTACCGCCGCCGCAGGGCCCGGAACCGCCCGCGCCGGCCACGGCCGAGTTGCCGCCGCAGCCGCCCCCGGTCGATGACGGCGGCTTTCTCAACGGCGTTCGGCGTTCTTTCGCCGATTTCAATGCCAAGATGAAGGAAGCGCGGCGCAAGCTCGATGCGATGAACAAGCAACAAGCCGATGCTGCCAAACAGGCTGCCGCCGCCACCCAAGAGGCCATGAAGAACGCGGCCGATGCGACCAAAAAGGCCGCTACCGCAGTGGTGCGATGGCCGAACACCCGGGTGATCGAAATCCGCGAAGCTTGCGCGGCCGCCGGCAACGGCGCGCCCGATTGCGAAACGGCGGCGACCAAGGCGTGCCGCGGCAAAGGCTTTCAGACCGGTCAGCCGGTCGATGTCCGCACGGCGGATAAGTGTCCGGCTTCGCTTTGGATATCCGGGCAAGTCCCGGCCGCGGGCCAGTGTCCGACCGAGACAGTGGTGCTCCGCGCGGTGTGCCAATAGGCTGGCATAAAGGCTTCACCTCTTTCCGGATGTGCTAGTTTCGCCGCCGCGGTAGGGCATTGCGCGTCGCCGCGCCAAATCTTGGGGGAGCTTCCATCGCCATGATGACCAACGCGGATCGCAATAAGGCCGCCGATACTCTCATCGCCGCGGAGAAAGACCGCAAACAAGCCGTTCAGCTCTCCAAGACCTGGCCTGCCATCACGATGGAGGACGCTTATGCGATCTCGACCGAGGTGGCCAATCGCAAGATTGCGGGCGGCGCGAAGCTCATCGGCCACAAGGTCGGCCTCACCTCGAAGGCCATGCAGCGTTCCTCGCAGATCAATGAGCCGGACTACGGCCACCTGCTCGACAACATGATGATTGCCGACGGCGCCAGCGTTCCACACGAAAATTATTGCCTGCCACGGGTTGAGGTCGAACTCGCCTTCGTCATGGGCAAACCGTTGCGCGGCCCGGGCATCGGCCTGCCCGATGTGCTGCGTGCGACCGAGTACGTGGTGCCGGCGATCGAGATCGTCGATGCGCGCTTGCAGGACCCGCGCAAGATATTCGACACGGTCTCCGACAACGGTGCGGCAGCCGGCATCGTCATCGGTGGCCGGCCGGTCGGGCCGCTTGAGGTCGATCTGCGCTGGGTTGGCGGCATCATGTATCGCAACGCTGAAATCGAAGAAACCGGCGTGGCCGCCGGCGTTCTCGGCCATCCGGCGCTCGGCGTCGCGTGGCTCGCCAACAAGCTCGGCCAGCATGGTGTGACGCTCGATGTTGGTCATATCGTGCTCGCCGGCTCGTTCACGCGCGTCGTACACGCCCGCAAAGGCGATACGCTCCATGCCGACTTCGGCCAGCTCGGTGGCATCGCGGTGCAGTTTGTTTGAGCGGTGAGCGCGGCTCCCTCCCCCTGGTGGGGTAGGGCGGGATGGGGGAACAATGAGCGTGGGTGACGGCATCGCTGCCGGGAAGGGGTCCATCGACGACGTGGTTGCGCGGATCGAGCGTCTACCGATCTCGCCTTGGCACGTCAGGACACGCATCATCATCGGTGTCGCGACTTTTTTTGATGCGTTCGACGCGCTCGCCATTGCATTTGTGCTGCCGGTGCTGGTGCCGGCATGGCATTTGAACGGCCCGAAGATCGGCTTGATGATCTCGGCAGGTTATCTCGGACAGCTCGTCGGCGCGCTATTCTTCGGTTGGGTGGCGGAGCGTTATGGCCGCGTCACCGCCATGATCTGGTCGATCTTGATCTTTGCCGTCATGAGCCTCGCCTGCGCATTGGCCTGGGATTACCAGTCGCTCGTCGCGGCACGCACCGTGCAGGGCTTTGGTCTCGGCGGCGAGGTTCCGGTCGCGGCGGCTTACATCAGCGAACTGGCGCGCGCCAAGGGCCGCGGCCGTTTTGTTCTGCTCTACGAACTCGTTTTTCCGGTCGGTCTGGTTTCGGCCGGCCTCATCGGCGCCTGGGTGGTGCCGCGCTTCGGCTGGCAGTGGATGTTCATCATCGGCGCCATTCCGGCCTTTGTCGCTTTCTTCATGCAACGCCTGCTGCCGGAATCGCCGCGGTGGCTGGCCACGTGCGGGCGCACCAGGGACGCGCAAGCGGCGCTGGAATGGATCGAGCGCGAGACGGAGAAGTCAACGGGCCGCCCGTTGCCGATGCCGCGGCCTCCCTCTCCCTTCCCTGCCCTGCGAGCGGGGGAGGGAAGGGAGGGGGAGGAGCGGCCGGCGTCATGGTCCGATCTGTTCGGGCCGCTCTACCTGCGGCGCACACTCGTGGTCTGGGTGATCTGGTTTGCCACCTACTTCTTCAATTACGGTCTCGTCGTTTGGCTGCCGACGATCTACACGACGGTGTTCAAGCTGCCGCTGCAGCAATCGCTGCAGTATGGTCTCATCACACAGGCGGTCGGATTTTTAGGTGCCTTGACCTGCGCGCTCAGCATCGATCGCGTCGGCCGTCGGCCTTGGTTTGCCTTCGCGTTCGCGATCAACGCCGTGGCGCTTGGCACGCTGGTCATGCTGGGGACCAATTCACCGCAGCGGGTTCTCGCCTTCGTATCGAGCGGCTACTTCTTCGTCTCGGTGCTCTCGATCGGCGTCTATGTCTACACGCCCGAGCTTTATCCGACCCGCGTGCGCGCGATCGCGGTCGGAACAGCGACGGCGTGGCTACGGTTCGCATCGATCCTAGGGCCGGGGATCGTCGGTTTCTTTGTCGGATCGGGGCTTGGTTCGGTGTTTCTCGTTTTCGCCGCCGTCGCGGTCGTGGGAGCGGTCGTCACCGCGCTGTTCGCGGTAGAAACAAAGGGACGCATTCTTGAAGATGTGTCGCCTTAAGCCTCTCTCTTGCGGGCGATAGTGTGGAGTTTAGGAACACGATGACCGACTTCCGTGGCGTATTTCCGTATCTCGTTTCGCCCGTCGACGAGTCCGGTCGCGTCAAAACAGATGTCCTGGGACGGCTCGCCGACGACCTGATCGCGGCCGGCGTGCACGGCCTCACGCCGCTCGGTTCGACCGGCGAGTTCGCCTATCTGGGCCACGAGCAGCGCGCGGCCGTGGTGCGTGCGACGATCGAGGCCGCGTCCGGCCGCGTCCCGGTGGTGGCCGGTGTTGCCGCGACCGCGACCGCCGATGCGGTTGCGCAGGCGCGCACTTATGCGAAGCTTGGCGCCGACGGCATCCTGGCTATCCTGGAATCCTATTTTCCGCTCCAGGATGCTCAGGTCGAAAGCTATTTTCGCGCCATCGCGGATGCCGTCGACGTGCCGGTCGTGCTTTATACCAACCCACAATTCCAGCGCACCGATCTTTCGCTTGATGTGATCGCGCGGTTAGGCGAGCACCCGCGGGTTCGCTACATCAAGGACGCCTCGACCAATACCGGGCGGTTGTTGTCGATCATGAATCGCTGCGAGCGGCTCGCGGTTTTTTCCGCATCCGCGCACATCCCGGCCGCCGTCATGCTGATCGGTGGTGTCGGCTGGATGGCCGGTCCGGCCTGCGTCATTCCCCGCCAAAGCGTGCGGCTCTACGAGCACTGCCGTGCCGGCCGCTGGGCGGAAGCAATGGAATTGCAGCGCAAGCTGTGGCGGATCAATGAAATTTTTGCGCGGTTCAACCTGGCGGCCTGCATCAAAGCCGCCTTGCAATTGCAGGGCTACGATGTCGGCGACCCGGTTCCGCCGCAACGTGCGCTCGGCGCCGACGAGCGGCGCGTCGTCGCTGCAGCGCTGGCCGCCGCGACCGAGGAGTGATTCGGCACCCTCAACACTGCGCCGCGCGGTGAATTCGCAAAGCAATTGTTAATTTCGTCCAACCTATTCTTAACGCTTCCTTGCTAAAGCATCGGCGTCGCTCATTCTTGGCCGATGGCGGCCAATGACGGCGCAGAGGTCGTTGTGGCATCGTTCGGCTCCGAGCACGCGGCGCGTTGGCATTTGCGCGGCTTCTGGCGTTCAGCGGGGCACGGATTTCAAGGGAACGGTCGCGCGCTTGCGCGGGCTGCTCGCCGATCGCAGCGATCATTCGCTGGTGCGCCGCCTCGCCGGCGCGGCCTTTGCCATACGGATCGTCGCCGCTTTCCTTGCCTTCGTGTCGCAGATTGTTTTGGCGCGCTGGCTCGGCGACTTCGAATTCGGCATCTACGTCTATGCCTGGACCTGGCTGCTGCTGATCGGCGGCGTCGTCGACTTGGGCCTCGGCTCCGCTTCGCAGCGTTTTATTCCCGAATACATCGAGCACAAGAAATTCGCGCTGCTGCGCGGCTATCTTCGTGGCAGCCTGTGGCTCGCGTTGTCGATCGCGACAGCAATCGCCGCCGGCGCTGTGGCCGCTATCATGCTGCTGCCCGGCATCGAGGCCAGACACGTCCTCCCGCTGTGTCTCGCTTGCGCCGCGCTGCCTGCCTTCGGCATTGCGCAGGTCCAAAGCGGCATCGCGCGTTCCTATAATTGGATCAATCTCGGACTGTTTCCCACTTACGTGCTGCGGCAGGTCGCACTGCTGGCGCTGATGGCGGCCGCGTATGTGTTCGGCCTGAGGACGGATGCGGTCACCACGATGATCGTCACTGTCGTGACCTTGTGGGGGTGCACCATCGGCCAGTTGGTGGTGCTGAACCGGCGGCTTGGCACCGTGGTCGAGCCCGGGCCGCGGGCCTATGAGGCGCGGGCGTGGCTGAAGACCTCGACGCCGATCTCTCTGGTCGAGGGCTTTTATTATCTGCTCACCTATACGGACGTCATCGTGCTCTCGCAGTTCCGTCCGCCGGACGAAGTGGCGATCTATTACGCCGCCGCCAAGACGATGGCGCTGGTTGCCTTCATCTACTTTGCGGTGGCGCAGACGGTCGCTCACAAGTTCACCGAATACCACGTCGCTGGCGATCGAAAACGCCTCGCGGAGTTTCTCGCCCACGCGATCCGGCTGACGTTCTGGCCCTCGCTCGGCTTGATCGTTGTCATCCTCGCGCTCGGCGTGCCGTTGCTGCGGATGTTCGGCGCGAGTTTCGTCTCCGGCTACTACCTCATGTTCATTATCGCGATCGGGCTATTGGCGCGCGCGGCGGTCGGTCCGGCCGAACGGCTGCTCAACATGCTCGGCGAGCGGCGCGCCTGCGCCCAGGTCTATGGCGGCTCGTTCCTGATCAATGTTTTGCTGTGTGTCGTGCTGATTCCCGCGCCTTCGGGATCGCCGGCGCCGCGATTGCGAGCGCGACCGCGCTGGTCGTCGAAGTCGATCTGCCTGTTTCTCGTTGCGAAATTCCGCCTGGGCTTTCATTGCCTGGTGTTCGGCGCTCCCAGGGATCGCTGAGGCGCGGCCATGACGGTCAAAGTGTCGACCGATCATGCGCCGTCTGTTCCGCTCGAGCGTCCGCTCGGCGATCACCAGCGCCCGCCGCGCCGTGATCGCCGATCGCTATGCGGTCGATTCGTTCACCGTCGAATGGCGCATGCTCGCTGAACTTCAACCGATCACGGACGAATGGCGTGACCTCGCCGCGCGGGCGCTCGAGCCCAATGTGTTCTACGAGCCGGCTTTCGCGCTTGCGGCGGCGTCGGTCTTCGGACGCGGTGCCGGCGCCGTTTTGGTGTGGTCGGGGACAAGCCCGCGCCAGCTTCTCGGCTTCTTTCCGGCCCGCATCGAACACCGCCGCTACGGCATCAAGCTGCCCGTCCTGGTCGGCTGGACGCACCCCTATGCGCCGCTCGGCATGCCGCTGATCGAGCGCGAAGCGGCCGAGCCGGTCATCACCGCGTGGCTGGCATTTCTCGCCGCCGATCCGGCATTGCCCGGATTGGTGTTGTTGCCGTTCGTGCCGGAGGACGGCCCGTTTGCGGCGGCGCTCGGCGCGTTTCTTCGACGCGCACAAATGCCGGCTGCCGACTTCAATCGCCACCGCCGGGCGCTGCTCGCTCCGCGCGAGCGACCGCGCGCTTTATGTCGACCAGGCGCTCGGCGCGCGCCGGCTCAGGGATCTGCGCCGCATCGGGCGGCGCATGGCCGATACCGGCGCGGTTCTGTTACACCGCCGCGACGGAGCTTTCGGCTGTCGCTGCGGCGCTCGAGGATTTTCTTGCGCTGGAGGCCAGTGGCTGGAAGGGCAAAGCCGGCACCGCCGCTGCGCTTCACGACGAGATCAGTGGCTTCATCAAGTCCGCTTTGCGCGGCTCTGGCCGCGGAAGGCAAAGTCTCGATCAACCGCATCCTGCTCGATGGGCGTCGCCATCGCCGCGACTATCACGCTGCGCAGCGCGGATGCGGCCTGGTTCTGGAAGATCGCCTATGACGAAACCTTTGCGCGCTATTCGCCGGGCGTCATGCTCGCGGTTGCGGTCACCGATGAGCTTGTCGAAGACGCCGCGGTCTGGCGAACCGATTCCTGTGCGACCGCCAACCATCCGATCATGGACCGCATCTGGCGCGAGCGTTTGGCGCTCCGCGACCTTTTGGTGGCGGTCCGGCCGCAAGCGCCGTTTGCGCGCGCGTGCCGGTTGGAGACGTTGCGCCGCGCCGGCTTCAGCCGGGCGGCCAGCCTCAAGCACCTCGCCGCTCGGCTCCGGCGTTAGAGCATGACCCCGAAAAGTGGAAGCCGGTTTCGGGAAAGATCATGCTCCACGGAAAATCTAGCCTCCGCGCGGCGGCCGGGCTATTGCTCCGCTCACGTGGTCGATCATCGGCCGCGGGAATGGAACCACGCGATGGCTGAGCCGATAAAAATCCGCATGGGCGGCTATGGACCGCCGACGACATCGTTCTCGCGCGCGCTCAAGCTGATCGGCGACGCGATGGAAAGCCAGTTCGGCGACCGCGTCAGCGTCAAGTACGTCTGGAACATCATGGATTTCGGCTATCGCGCCGAGGACATCCTTTGGCTGGTCGAGGACGGCGTGCTCACGCTCGGCTACCAATCGTCGAGCTATCTGACCGACCGCGTGCCCGAACTCGGCTTTGTCGATCTGCCGTTTCTGTTCGACCGCCGAGATGCGGCGCGCGCGGCGATCGACGGCGCGCTCGGCCGCTTCCTCGCGGACAAGATCGAGCAGCGCGTCAACTACCGCATCCTGGGCTATTTCGAGAACGGCTTCCGGCACATCTCGAACCGGCTGCGGCGGGTGCGCCTGCCCGATGGACCTCAAAGGCATGCGCATCCGCGTGCTGCCGAGCGAGGTGCAGGCGAGGACATTCGAACTGCTCGGCGCCGTCCCGCTACGCTGGGACCTGACCGAGGCGATCGCGGCCATCAAGGCCGGCACCATCGACGCGCAGGAGAACCCGTTCGCCAATACGGTCACTTACGGTGTGCACGAGTTTCATCGCTTTCACACGATCACGAACCACTTCTACATTTCGCGGCCGATCTTCTTTCATCGCCCGGCATTCGACGCCTGGCCGCAGGATGTGCAGCACGCCATGCGCGATGCCGTCAATCGCGCCGTCGCGTTTCAGCGCGAACTCGCCATCGAGGAAGACCGCGAGGCGCGCGCCGCCATCGAAGCCGAGGGCTGCGAGATCACCGCTCTGACGCCGAAGGAGCATGCGCCTTCCGCGCTGCCGTCGCGCCGCTGCTCGAAGGAGGCGCGCGCAAACTTACGGGCAGCGAGATGTTCGATCTGGTTGCGGCGTCCGCTGACCCGCGTGGCTAGCCGTGATGCTCGTCCGGCGCGGCGAGGATCAGCGACCAGAAGACCTTGTATTTCGACTGCGGCGTATAGACCGCCGCGATGCCCATCTTGGTGACGCTGCGGTTGAGCATGTTGGCGCGGTGCGGCGGCGAATCGCGCCAGCCGGAAAACGCTTCGGCCAGCGTGTGATAGCCGGCGCCGATGTTTTCGACCGCAATGCTGGCGTCGAAGCTCGATTTCTTGATGCGGTCCTGGAACGGACGCGCAGACATCGTGATCCATCTTGTTGCGCGCCGCCATGGCGTGCGCCTGTTCGCTGGCGAGCCGCATCAGTTCGGGATCGATCGTCACCGGTCCGAGCCCATTATTGCTGCGATAGCCCGAGATCATCGATTGCGCGGCGTTGGCATCGAGGTTCGCGCCGGGCTGCGCGAGATTTTCGATAAAAGCTCGGCTCTCCGGCCGGCGGATTGTTGTCGCCGGCGCATCCGGCAAGCGCCGCCAAGCCAATCAAGACAACGGCGACGCGCGGCACGACAGAAAACCTGGTCATCGAAACTCCCCCAGCAAGCCCCCACAGATCGGCCGAAAAAGTGACCGAACCGTGAAGGACATCCGGCGACCGCTGCCCTGGCGCCACCCCAGGCCCTCAATTACCATCCCGGCGCATCGTGCGTGAAGGAGTTCCGGTTGGCCGAGTCTGCCTCGCCTATCGCCGCCCCACGCCACCGAAAACAAATGGGGAGGGTAAGATGAAGCGTTGGGCCATACTCGCGTTGTCGACGTTGTGCGTCGTCGCGACCACGGCGCTGCCGCAGGCCCAGGCTCAAGCCCAAGACAAATACCCTTCGAAGCCGGTCAAGATCATCGTGCCTTATGCGCCGGGTGGCGCGACCGACATCGTCGCGCGCATTCTGGCCGATCAACTCGGCAAGACCCTGGGCCAGTCGTTCTACGTGGAGAACAAGCCGGGCGCCTTCGGCATCATCGCCATCGAGGATATGGCGCGCTCGAGCGCCGATGGCTACACGCTGATGATCGGCAACGTTTCGACCAATGCGATCACGCCGATCATCTATCCGCACAAATTCAAGATCGATTACGCGAAGGATGTGGTGCCGGTCACCAACCTGGTCGACATCCCGGCATTCCTGGTCGCGACGACCAAGAATTTCGACGTCAAAAGCGTTCCCGAGCTGATTGCCTACGCCAAGAAGAATCCCGGCCAGGTGCGTTACGGCACCGTCGGTCCCGGCAGCTACCCGCACTATGACATGGCGTACTTCGCCAAGCGTGCCGGCAACCTCGACATGATCGCGATCCCCAACAAGAATGGGGCGTCCGGCGTCATCAACGACATGCTCAACGGTTCGACGCAAGTCACTTTTCTCAACGTGGCGAGCAGCATGCCGCAGGTGAAGGTCGGCGCTTTGCGTCCGCTCGCGCTGGTCGATCACGCGCGGCTGCCGGACTATCCCGATCTGCCGACCATGCAGGACCTGGGCTTCGCCGGCGTCGGCACCATCGCCTGGAACGCCTTGTTCGCTCCGGCCGGCGTCCCCAAGAACGTCCTGCAGACGATCTTCAATGCCACGGTCGAGGCGATGAAAGCGCCGGCGCCCAGTGCGGCGTTCAAGAAGCAGAGCTTCAATGTCGTTCCCAACGCATCGCTCGACGACGCCAAGACCTGGCTTGCCGGCGAGATTGCGAATTGGCGGAAGATCACCGGCGAAGTGAAGATCGACATCACGGAGTAGGAGCTTGCCCGGCCGTCATTGCCGGGCTTGACCCGGCAATCCATGCTGCCCCTCAGTATGGATGCGCGGGTCAAGCCCGCGCATGACGAAAAGTACAGCGCGAGTAGCCAACCACAATGAACGAACAAACAACCGCCCATCCCGTCTATCCGGTCGTCGTTGACAAGGATGTCGACGTCCCGATGCGCGACGGCGTACGGCTGAAGGCCGATGTGTTTCGGCCGTATGACGACGGCAAATTCCCCGCCATCCTCAATCTTGGGCCTTATCAGAAAGACAAGCCCTGGATTGTGCCCGATACCTTGGCGGAAAAGCCGAACGAATGGATGAATTGGGAGACCATCAACCCGCAATGGTGGGTGCCGCGCGGCTACGCGGCGGTGCGGGTCGACGGCCGCGGCACCGGCAAGTCGCCGGGCCAATGCGAGCCGTGGTCGCTCGCAGAGGCGATCGATTTCCACGATGCGATCGAATGGGCGGCGGCGCAGCCGTGGTGCAATGGCAATGTGGGTCTGCTCGGCATTTCCTATTTCGCGATCAATCAATGGTTCGTCGCCAATCTTGCACCGCCGTCCTTGAAGGCGATCATTCCGTGGGAGGGCTTTGCCGACCTCTACCGCGACGCGCTGTTCCATGGCGGCCTGCTCAACCTGTTCATGACCAACTGGTACACTGCGCACTTTCTGCATCACGAACTCGGGCGTGCATCGCGCGATCTGCCGGACGGCTGGCAGGTCAACACGCTCTATTTCTGGCTGCATAACAATCTCGACAACGGCGCCTTCCGCGGTGCGCAGGCGCAGTGGGAGAAAATTGACGTGCCGATGTTCAGTGTCGGCAATTGGTCGGGCATGGCGCTGCATTTGCGCGGCAATACCGAGGCCTTCATGCGCGCGGCGACGCCGCATAAGAAGCTGCGCATCCATTCTGGCTCGCACGTCCATCCGTTTTACACAGAGGACGGCCGGCGCGATCAAATCCGCTTCTTCGATTATTGGCTCAAGGGCATCGACAACGGAGTGATGGACGAACCGCCGGTGAAGCTCGCCATCCGCAAGGGCGGCGACAAGGTCGAATGGCGTGTCGAGCACGAATGGCCGCTGGCGCGCACGCGCTGGACCAAGCTTTATCTCGATCTCTCGAAGCAAGCGCTGGAAGGCTCCGAAATCACCGGCGGACTGGAGGTGAAAAACCCGCCCGCCACGGCCTCGCGGACTTACGCCGCGACAAGTCTCGGCACGATGGGCTCGACATCGGCCGCCTCATCGCAGGTGATGGGCGGCGGCATCAAGCCCGGCATGGGGATTTCGCTCGAGACGACGCACCTGTCGGTCGATACCGAGATCACGGGGCCGTTGGCCGCCGTGCTGTGGGTGTCGAGTTCGACCGAGGACATGGATTTATTCCTGACGCTTCGCAATATCGATGCGAACGGCAATGACGTTATGGAGACCGGCCAGCAGGGTGCACCGGTTCCGGTGGCGAAGGGGTGGTTGCGCGTCTCGCACCGTGAGCTCGATCCTGAATTGTCGCGCCCCTATCGGCCCTATCACTGCCACGTCCGCCGGCTTTATCTGACGCCGGGCGAGGTCGTGCGCGTCGAGGTCGAAATCTGGCCGACCTCGATGGTGTTTCAGAAAGGCCATCGCATCCGGCTCGACATCCAGCCGCGCGACGGCATCGGCAGCGCGCACTACATGCACTACCACGCCGACTACAATTCCGGCACCAACACGATCTATGCGGGCGGTGACAAAGAATCTTACCTGCTGCTGCCGCTGATTCCGGCGAAACAATAGGGTGGGTAAAATCGTGTGCTCAGCGTCACCGCGTGGGCATCGCATTTCGACGATTTTGCCCCCGCGCGAATCCGAGCGCGTGCGATGCCCACCCTACGAACACTGCAGCAGGAGCTGATCCCGTCAATTGAGCGGCGTCATTGCCGGATATTCACGGCGATCGCGACGTCGGTTGCCTTTTTCACTTCGCCCTGAATATAACTTGCAAAATCCTCCGGGCTGCCGCCGAGCGGATCGACGCCGATCTTGCGCAGCGGCTCAGCGACGTCGTTCGACTTCAACGCATCGTTGGCGATGTGGTTGAGCTTGTCGATGATGGGCTTCGGCGTACCGGCCGGCGCCAGCAGGCCGAACCAAAGACCGAGGTCGTAGCCGGGCAGGCCGGCTTCCGCCATGGTCGGAACGTCGGGGGCGATGCTGGCGCGTTGCGCCGTCGTCACCGCGATGGCAATGAGCTTGCCCTCCGCGACCTGCTGGACGACTGCGGACGCCGGCGCGAACCATAGCTGGATGCGGCCCGATACCACGTCGGCCAACGCTTGGGCGCTGCCGGGGTAGGGGACGTGGACGAGCTTGATGCCCGCCATCATGTTGATCAGCTCGCCGGCGACGTGCGTCGTCGTGCCGACGCCCGACGAGCCGAAGAAAATCTGGTTCGGCTTGGTCTTGGCCAGCGCGATGAGCTCCTTGAGATTGTGAACGCCGAGCGACGGGTGTGCGACCAGCATGTTCGGCACCGACGCGACGCGTACGATCGGGGCAAAGTCCTTGATCACGTCGTAGGTCGGATGGATCGTCATGCCGGCGTAGTTGGTCTGCGCCGCCGTCGCCATGAAGATTGTGTAGCCGTCATTCGGTGCGTGCGCGACATATTCAGCCGCAACGTTGCTGCCGGCCCCGGGCCTGTTTTCGACGATGAATTGCTGTCCCAGCGCAGCGCTGAACTTCTGCGCCAAGAGTCGCGCGGGCGTATCGGCAACCGCACCGGCGCCGAAGCCGATGATGATGCGCACCGGATGCGTCGGATAGTCTGCGGCGCGGCCAGGGCTCGCGCTCATGGCCGCGATTGTGATCAGAAAGCAAGCAGCAAATCTCGACATAAGTCTGGTCATTTGTTTCCCCTTCAGGTCTTCAACCCGGCCGCGCGTGCAACGTCCGACCAGCGGGTGAGCTCCGTCACGATGAAGTGCTTGAGCACGCCGGGGCCGCCGGTAAGCGGATCGAAGCCCAGCTTGTTCAGGGCAGCCACCGCCTCGGGTGCGTGGATCGCTTGCTGCACGGCGGGAGCAAGCTTGTCGATGATCGCCTGCGGCGTTTCCGCCGGCGCCATCAGGCCGAACCAGATGCCGGTGTCGAAATCGGGCATCCCGGCTTCCGCCATGGTCGGCACGTCGGGCAGGATGCTCGGGCGCTTGCTCGCCGCCGACGCCAGCACCGTAAGCTTGCCGGCCTTGATCTGGCCGAGCACGGCCGAGGCCGGCGAGAACATCATCATGGTGCGACCGGCGATCAGATCGGCCACGGCCTGCGGGCTGCCCGGATAGGGCACATGCAAGAGCTTGACGCCGGCGCGCTGCGAAAACAGTTCGGCCGCGAGATGCGGCGCGGCGCCGACGCCGGTCGAGGCATAGAGCACCTCGCCTGGCTTTTGCTTGGCGAGCGCGATCAGCTCCGCGACTGAATGCACATTGATCGCCGGATTGACGACCAGCACGACGGCCGCGGTCGCCACCAAGGCAATCGGTGCGAAATCCTTGACCATGTCGAAGGTCAGCTTGGGATTGATGGCCTGGTTGGTGATGTTGGCGGACGATCCAAGGAACAACGTATAGCCGTCATTGGCCGCTCGGGCCGCATATTCGGCGGCGATGCTGGAGCCGGCTCCCGGCTTGTTCTCGATCACGAACTGCTGGCCGACGAGCGCACCCATGCCGGTGCCGAGCAGGCGCGCCGTGATGTCGGCGGCGGCGCCCGGCGTGAAGCCGACCACAAGGTGGATCGGACGCGACGGATAGACGCCCTGGGCTCTGAGTTGTCGCGACGGTAAGGACGCACCCAGCGCCGCAACGCCAAGCAGAAGGGTCCGCCGTCGATTCATCGCCGTCATGGCCGTTTCCTCCTTGCGCCGCGGCTTTCTTCGGCCGCTCGCGCGACGCTCATGCTGCCCGATCGCCCTATGCGCCCGCCACGGCCCACAATGCCGCAGGCTTAGATTTTGTTAAGGAATCATCCACCATTCCTTAACGACAAAACAACCGGTTAGCGAATACCCTCGCGCAATTCATTCCGGCGTGTACACGATGGCTGGCGGTTCAATGCTAGGAAAGGCAAGCCGCAATTGGGGCCTCGTCATATTGGCGGCGGCTGCCGGCTTTACCATGGGCGTTGCCGGATTCATTTTGTTCGGCACGGAGTGGGTCGTCCAAACGCTGAACAATGCTCCGGCGACCGTTGCGGCCGCCCTCATGGGACTTCCCCCCGCGCTCGGCGCGGCAGCACTCGCCGGCTTGTACGTGACCGCGCGCCGACGCGCGCAAAGCCGATTGCTCAGAGCTGCGCTCAACAATATGACGCAAGGGCTGTGCATGTTCGACCGCGAGGCGCGGCTCGTCCTGTGCAACGGCCGCTACATCGAAATGTATCATTTGCATCCCGAGCATGCGCGAGCGGGGACACCGTTGCGCGATCTTCTGGTCCATCGCGCGAGCGCGGGCACGTTCACGGGAGATCCGGACCGCTATATCGCCGAGTGCGTGAAGCAGGTGGCCGAGGGGCGTACGGAGGCTAAATCCATCGAGCTCAAAGACGGCCGCATCATTTCGCTGATCAGCCGGCCGATGCTGGGCGGCGCCTGGGTGGCGACGCACACCGACGTGACCGAGCAATTGCTGGCGGAGAGGGAACGCGATTCGTTGCGGCAGCGTGATGAACGGCGCCATGTCATCGACACGGCGATCTCATCGTTCCGCGCTCGCGTCGAAAGTGTGCTGAAAACAGTCGGTCAGAGCGCGACGGCGATGAAGGCCGCAGCCACGACGTTGCTGACGACGTCCGATTATACGCTGCAACGCACCGAAGGCGCGGTGCACGGCTCGAACGAGGCCTCGATGAACGTTGAAACCGCGGCAACGGCTGCCGCGGAACTCACCGCGTCCATCAAAGAGATCAGCCGGCAGCTCATTCAGACCAATGACGTGGTGCGCAGTGCCGCCGTCGACGCCGACGCGACCAATCAGGATATCGCGGCGCTCGCTCAGGTCGCGCAGAAGATCGGCGACGTGGTCAAGCTCATCCAGAACATCGCCGGCCAGACCAATCTTCTGGCGCTCAACGCCACCATCGAAGCGGCGCGTGCGGGGGACGCCGGGCGCGGTTTTGCGGTTGTCGCCTCCGAAGTGAAATCGCTCGCCGTGCAGACCGCGAAGGCGACCGAAGAGATCACGCGTGAAATCCTGTCGGTGCAGGGCGGCACCAACAATGCCGTGGCGGCGATCCGCGATATCATGAATCGGATGCGGGACATCAACCAATACACCACTGCGGTCACCGGCTCCGTCGAACAGCAGGAAGCGGCGACGGGTGAAATCTCGCACAACGTTGCCAGTGCCGCCGCCGGCGCCAAATCGATCGCCGCCGCGCTCGACGAAGTCGCGGCGGGCGTGACGCAGACTCGCGGCTCGGCCGAAACCATGCTCGCGGCGTCAAGAGAAGTCGAAAGCGCGACCACAAAGCTGCGCAGCGAAGTCGAAGAATTTCTCGGCACCGTGGCGGCATGATCACGAGACGACGGAATTACCGCCCCGCCGCATATCCTTGCATGCCGCGCGGGTTGGCCCCGGCGCGGCGGCGGCGGCCCTCACGCGAAGCGGCGGTCAGCCGGCCTTCAGACCAGTCGGGGCCGATCTCGACGATGTGGCCGCGACGTTCAAGCTCGTCGATGGTTTTCTGCGGCACACGGCTTTCGATCACCAGCACGCCGGGGCGCGCGGTGCGCGGCCAGAACGAACTCGGAAAATGTTCGGAGTGCCAGGCCGGCGCGTCGATCGATTCCTGCAGGTTCATGCCGGCATGGACGTGGCGCATGAAGAACTGCGTGATCCATTGATCCTGCCCGTCGCCGCCGGGCGAGCCCCACGCGACATACGGCTGGCCGTCACGGAGCGCCAGCGTCGGCGACAGCGTGGTGCGCGGGCGCTTGCCGGGAGCGAGCGCCGCCGGATGGCCTTCCTCGAGCCAGAACATTTGCGCCCGCGTGCCGAGGCAGAAGCCAAGCTCCGGGATGACCGGCGACGATTGCAGCCAGCCGCCCGACGGTGTCGACGACACCATATTGCCGGCCTGATCGATGATGTCGAAATGCACCGTATCGCCGCGCGTTCCGCCGAGCCGGCCCACCGTCGGCTCGCCGGCGCCGGCCGCTGACGGCGCGCTCTCGCGGCGCAGCTTGATCACGGCGCCGAAACCGTCGATCGAGCCGGGACGCAACTCGAGCGAGGCCTTGTCGCCGACGAGCTTGCGGCGTTCGGCGTTGTAGGCGTCGGACAAGAGCGTCGCCATCGGCACTTCGACGAAATCGGGATCGCCGTAAAACACCTCGCGGTCGGCATAGGCGAGCTTCGAGCATTCGACCAAAAGGTGGATGAAGTCGGGTCCGGTTGGGTCGAGCCCGTCGAGATCGAATCCTTTCAGCAGCGCGAGTTGTTGCAGCGTCACCGGTCCCTGACCCCACGGGCCGGTCTTGCACACGGTGTAGCGGCCGTAATCGTAGGCGAGCGGCGCTTCCAGGTGTGGCGTCCAGCGCGCCATGTCGTCGGCGGTCAGCACGCCGCGGTGCCGCTTGCCGCTGGTGTCCATGACATCCTGCGTGCGGCAGAAGCGGTCGATGGCTTCGGCGACAAATCCTCGAGACCACGATTGGCGCGCCCGCTCGATCTGCGCCACGCGATCGCCGCCGGCGCTTTCGGCCTCTTTGAGAATGCGCGAATAGGTCGCCGCAAGCGTCTTGTTGGTGAACATGCTTCCGGTCGCTGGCACGGCGTTGTCCGGCAGATAGACGGCGGCGGATGTCGGCCAGTGATTGCGAAACAGCTCCGCGACCGTCGCGATGGTCGCATTGGCGCGCTCGAGCAGCGGATGACCGTTCTGCGCGTAACCGATCGCGGGCGTCAGCACATCGGCGAGCGACATCGTGCCGTAATCGCGCAACAGCATCATCCAGGTTTCGAAGGTACCGGGCACGCAGGCGGCGAGCAGGCCGGTGCCGGGCACGAGATCGAGCCCCTCATCGCGGTAGTGCGCGATGGTCGCGCCCGCGGGCGCGGTGCCCTGGCCGCAGATCACCTCCGGCTTCCCTCGCCGCACGTCGTAGACAATGACCGGCACATCGCCGCCCGGGCCATTGAGGTGGGGTTCCACCACTTGCAGCGTAAACGCGGTCGCCACCGCGGCGTCGAAGGCGCTGCCGCCCCGCTCCAAAATTCCCATGCCGACCGCGGTCGCGATCCAGTGGGTTGCGGCGACAACGCCGAATGTGCCTTCGATCTCCGGCCGTGTGGTGAATGTATTCGGGTTGACGTTGGTCATAAAACTCCTTCGTGGCGGATCGTCATCGACCATGGGTCCACCGGGTTGCGTGCCGGCCGGCCGGCGCATAGAGAGACTGTATAACTTCGAATGCATGGCTGCCAGAGTAGGCGGAGACAACACGTGGCAAGAGAAACTCTCAAGATCGGAATTCGCCGGACTGGGCGCCGTGGGTCTCGACGTGGCGCGGCGGATCGAGGCGGGTGTTCCCGGTCTCGAGCTCGCGGCCGTGTCGGTGCGCGACAAGGAAAAGGCGCAGCGCAACCTGCCGGAGGTCGGCGCCAGGATCCCGGTCGTTGCCGCCGACGCGCTCGCGCAATCGTGCGACGTGGTCGTCGAGTGCCTGCCGCCGACGATGTTTCGCGCCGTGGCGCTGTCGGTAATCGACCGCGGCAAGATTTTCATGCCGCTGAGCGTCGGTCAGCTTTTGGACAACTGGGATTTGGTGGCGCGGGCCAAGGAGAAGGGCGCGCGCATCCTAGTTCCGACCGGCGGCCTGATCGGCCTCGATGCGGTGCGGGCCGCCGCCGAAGGCACCATCCACTCCGTCACCATGATCACGCGCAAGCCGCCGAACGGGCTCGACGGCGCGCCTTATCTGGTCGAGCGCGGCATTTCGCTGAAAGATCTCAAGGCGCCGCTCAAAGTCTACGAAGGTCCGGCGCGCCAGGGCGCCCTCGGTTTTCCCGCCAACGTGAACGTGGCCGCGGCGCTGAGCCTCGCCGGTATCGGGCCCGACAAAACGCGACTCGAAATCTGGGCCGATCCGGCGCTCCAGCGCAACACGCATCGCATCGAGGTCGACGCCGATACCGCGCGCTTTGCGATGTCGATCGAAAACATCCCGACCGACAATCCGCGTACCGGCCGCATCGTGGCGTTGAGCACGGTCGCGGCGTTGCGCGGACTGGTTTCGGAACTGAAAGTCGGGACGTAGCAGCCCGTAGCCCGCATGGAGCGCAGCGCAATGCGGGACCCGGCCGATGCGCTGCTCCCGGATTACGCTTCCGCTCCATCCGGGCTACGGGTATTGTCGGCCGAATGTTCACGCAGCACGTCGGCGGCGATCCGGTGCGCCTCGTTGGCGGCCGGAATGCCGCAATACAGCGTGAGCAGAAGCAGCACTTCTTGAATTTGCTCGGCGCTGCAGCCGTTCTTCAGGGCGCCCTTCAGGTGCACGGTCAGCTCTTTGGGGTGGCCCGCCGCCGCCATCATCGCCACCATGACGAGCGACTTGGTCGCCGCCGGCAACGCCGATCGTTGCCAGACATCGCCGTACGCGTAAGCATTGATGATGTGCTGCAGCGGTTTGCCGAATTCGCCGAATGCGTTCATCCGCTTGTCCACCGCATCGCGGCCGAACATGTCGATGCGCAGCTTGAGGCCGCGGTCATGAAGCTCTTTTTCATCCATCGCTTGCTCCCGTTCGACGGCCGCATCCGCGCACCAGCCGGCTACTGCTGCGCAATACCGGCCGCTTCGCGAACCGTATTCCATCGCTTGTATTCGTCTTTCATGAAAGTCCCGAACTCCGCCGCGGTGGAGCCTTTGACGACGACGCCGACCGTGACAAGCCGCGCGCGCACTTTCTCGTCGGCGAGGATGTCGTTGAGGACTTTATTCAGCTTGGCGACGATCGCAGCTGGCATGCCGGGCGGCCCAAACATCCCATACCACGTGGTCACGTCGTAACCCGGCAGGACGCCGGACTCGATGGCGGCGGGCACGTTCGGCACGGCGGGAAATCGATCCTTGCCGGTGACCGCGAGCGCCTTCAGCGCGCCGGATTGAACTTGGCCGAGCAATGCGGACACGGTATCAAACAGCACGTCCGCATGATGGCCGAGCACCGCATTGATGGCTTCAGGCGTGGTGCGGAACGGAACGTGCAGCAGATCGATGCCCGCGATCTGTTTGAACAGTTCGCCGGCAAAATGCTGCGTGGCGGCGAAACCTGGGCTCGCGAAGATGATCTTTCCGGGATCGGCCTTAGCCTCGGCGATCAGCTCCTGAACGGTGTTGGCTGGAAAATCCGGCCGCGTCACGATCATCAAGCTGGCGCTCGCGACCTGCGCCACCGGCGTCAAGGCGGCGGTATCGTACGGCATGGTCTTTCGGGTGACGGCGGCGATGATCTGGCCCGCTGTCATGATCCCGAGCGTGTAGCCGTCGGGGGCGGCGTTGGCGACCAACTCATTGCCGAGAATGCCTCCGGCGCCCGGCTTGTTTTCGACAATCACCGTCTTACCCAGACGATTTTGCATCGCATCCGCGAGGATGCGGCCGATGATGTCGGCGCCGCCGCCGGGCCCAAACGAAACAATGATATGGATCGGCTGCTGCGGCCAGTCCTGCGCCGGCGCTGAGGTTGCGGTAACAGCCAAGCAGAACACAATGGCCAGCGCCCGCGCCAGCTTTTTCATGAACGTTCTCCCCCCTGACGCCGAGCCGGTTATCGGCGCGATCCCTTTGCTGCATCGATGCAGCGGGAATGTAGCATCACGGCTGCGTTTGCAGGTCCATCATGGCGCCCGGCACCATCATGTTGGTGTTGAGATGGTACATGATCCATAGCGACCCGGCGATCACCAGCCCGACGATCAGCACGCCGAAAGCCAGGGCCAGCGCATTGTTGGTGTTGTCGGGTCCGGTCGTGATGTGCAGGAAGAAGACGAGGTGGACGCCCATCTGCGCCACGGCCAGCGCGGCCAGCGCCATGGGGACGCCGGGCGTATAGATGAGGCCGGTACCGCTCGCGACCCAGAAAGAACCAACCGTGAGCGCGGCTGCGAGCCCGAGCCCGATGAGGTAATTGCGAACCCCCGCCGCGCTGCTACGCGCATCGGATTCCTGATCGCCTGGGGCGGCGTCGATGTCGAATTCGCGGGCCGTGTCGTGTTCGCTCATGGACTGGTTCCCAGCAAATAGACGTTCGTGAAGATACCCACCCAGATGATGTCGAGCGCGTGCCAGAACAGTCCGAAGCACATGCCACGGCGCAGGACGCTCGGCGTAAACCCTTTGGCCCAAAATTGCGCCATCATGGTGCCAAGCCAGAGCAGGCCGATCGTGACGTGGAGGCCATGACAGCCGACCAAAGTGAAGAACGCTGACAGGAAGGCACTGCGCCCGGGTCCGGCGCCGATCGACAGCATTCTCGCGAACTCGCTCACCTCCAGCCCGAGGAAACCGAGGCCGAGCAGGCCGGTGACGACATAAGCGGCCTGGGTCCAGAACATGCTGCGCGCGTTGCTGGCGAGCGTCGCCATGCCGCACGCGAAGCTCGAGAGCAGCAGGAAAGCCGTTTCGATCGCGACCGTCTTCAGATCGAAGAGATTCTGTGCCGTCGGACCGCCTGCCGTCGCGTGCGACAACACGGCGTAGGTCGCGTAGAATCCGGAGAACATGATGAAGTCGGACAGCAGGAAGATCCAAAAACCGTAGCCGGTGATGATCCGTCGTGGCGCCGGCCCTTTGTGGCCGCCGTCGGGCTCGGCGCGCGGGCCGAGCTTGTGCGGATCGTGCTCTGGCGGGCCCGTGTACCTGACCGGCGTGATGCCGGGTTCGCGGCCCTCCACCAGGGCGACGCGCGCCTCGCGCCGCCGGTGGTCGATCTCGGCAACTTCATCGGCGGACAGTTCGAATTCCGCCTTATCGCGCCATGCGAAGACCACGAAGGTTCCGAAGGCGCCGAGCAGACCGACAATGACCATCCACCAGATGTGCCAGATCAGCGCGAAACCGGTGACGACGGCAAAGAACGCGGTCACGAAGCCGGTCGGGCTGTTGCGCGGCAGCTCGATTGGCTTGTAATCGGGCAGGTCGGTGAGGCGGTGCTGCTCGATCGCCTTCTGCTTCATGCCCCAATAGGCTTCCACACCTGTGATGTTCGGCAGCACCGCGAAATTGAAGACGGGCGGCGGCGAGGCCGTGATCCATTCGAGCGTGCGGCCATCCCACGGATCGCCGGTCAGATCGCGGCGCTGGTCGCGGGTGCGGATACTGACGAAGAGCTGCGCCGCCTGGCAGCCGATGCCGAACATGATCAACACCGCGCCGGCCGCGGCCACGATGAGCCAGGGTTGCCACGCGGCGACATCGTAATGCTGCATACGCCGCGTCATGCCTTCGAGGCCGAGCACATAAAGCGGCATGAAGGCGACATAGAAGCCGGACACCCAGAACCAGAAGGCGGCCCTCCCGAAGCGTTCGTCCAACTTGAAGCCGAATGCCTTGGGGAACCAGTAGGTGTAGCCGGCGAAAGCGCCGAACAGCACGCCGCCGATGATGACGTTGTGAAAATGCGCGACCAGAAAGACCGAGTTGTGCAGCACGAAGTCAGCCGGGGGCACCGCAAGCAAAACGCCGGTCATGCCGCCGAGAACGAAGGTGATCATGAAAGCGAGCGACCAGAGCATCGGCAGATCGAAGCGGACGCGCCCGCCGTACATCGTGAACAGCCAGTTGAAAATCTTCACGCCGGTCGGCACCGCGATGATCATCGTCATGATGCCGAAGAAACCATTGACGTCGGCGCCGGCTCCCATCGTGAAGAAATGGTGCAGCCAGACCATGAATGAGATGATGCAGATCGCCATGGTGGCGATGATCATGGAGCGGTAGCCGAACACGGGCTTGCTCGAGAAAGTCGAGATCACTTCGGTAAAAATGCCGAACGCCGGCAGGATCAGGATGTAGACCTCCGGGTGTCCCCACGCCCAGATGAGATTGACGTACATCATCGGATTGCCGCCGAGGTTCGCGGTGAAGAAGTGGAACCCGAGGTAGCGGTCGAGCAGCAGCATTGCGAAGGTCGCGGTGAGAATCGGAAAGGCGGCGACGATGAGGAGATTGGTCGCGAGTGCAGTCCAGCAGAAGATCGGCATGCGCGTGTAGGTCATGCCGGGCGCACGTATCTTGAGGATCGTCGTGACGAAGTTGATACCGGTCAGCAGCGTGCCTATGCCCGCGATCTGCAGCGCCCAAAGGTAATAGTCGACGCCGACACCCGGAGAATATTTGAGCTCCGACAGCGGCGGATAGACCAGCCAGCCGGTCTGCGCGAACTCGCCGATGAAAAGCGACAGGTTGACGAGCAGGACGCCCGATGCGGTCAGCCAGAGGCTCACCGAGTTGAAGGTGGGAAAGGCGACGTCACGCACGCCGAGCTGCAGCGGCACGGCGAAGTTCATGAGGCCGATCATGAACGGCATCGCCACGAAAAAGATCATGATGGTGCCGTGCGCCGAAAAGATCTGATCGAAATGCTCGGGCGGCAGATAGCCCTGGGAATGATAGGCCAGCGCCTGTTGCGAGCGCATCATGATCGCGTCGATGAAGCCACGGATGAGCATGATCAGCGCGAGCGCGCAATACATCACGCCGATCCGCTTGTGATCGACCGACGTGATCCACTCCCTGAAGAGGTAGGGCCAAAAGCCCTTCACCGTCACCCAGGCGAGCGTCGCGAGGATGACGACGATCACCACCAGGGAGGCGCCCAGGGGGATTGGCTGGTCGAATGGAATCGCCGACCAGCTCAGCTTGCCGAGCATCAGGTCCCTTTCTTCGACGCGGGCGGCGCGTCCTGGCCGCCCGGGCCACCTGGAGTTCCAGGCGCTTCCGGCGCGGTCTCGTTGACCACGGCCTCGAACAGCTTCGGATCGATCGTGCTGTAGGTTGCAGGCTTTACATTCTTGCTGGGCTTTGCGAGCGCCGCATAGCCTGCCGCATCGAGCGTCCCGCCGCCGGCGGACTTGGTGTCGGCAACCCATTTCGCATAAGCATCCGGCGCCACGGCGTGGACATCGAACCGCATGTCGGGAAAGCCCGCACCGCTGAATTGGGCGGATATCCCCGGATAGGTGCCCGGCTGATCGGCCTGCAGGCTGACCTGCGAGGTCATGCCGGCCATCGTATAGATCTGGCTGCCGAGCTGCGGCACGAAGAAACTATTCATGACGCCCGACGAGGTCAGCTTGAAATGCACCGGCGTGCCGACCGGGATGACGAGCTGATTGACAGTGGCGACTCCGTCATCGGGGTAGATGAAGAGCCACTTCCAGTCGAGCGAAACCACGTCGACCTGGACCGGCTTCGCGGTCGACGACAGCGCCTTATAGGGATCGAGCGCGTGCGAGCCGAACCACGCGATGCCGCCCAAGAACGTGATCACCAGCGCGGGAATTCCCCAAACGAGAAGTTCGAGATGGCCGGAGAAGACCCAGTCCGGCCGGTAAGTGGCACGGCTGTTGGTGCCGCGGAACCACCAGGCGACGGCGACCGTTGCGAGGATTGTCGGCACGACGATCACCAGCATGATCGCGACTGAATCGATAAGGATGAGGCGTTCCGAGACACCCACCGGTCCGCGCGGGTCGAGGACGCCGCCGCAGCCCGCGAGAGGCAACGTGAGCAATAATGCTACGATGGATGTCCTTATCAAAGACACGACTGGAAGCCGATCTGTTCGATCATCGCGCGTGCGTCATCATGGCGAGCGCCGATGTTTAGCTGGCGCCTGCAGCGAAGTCGACGCAACCAACGGCCGCAGGGACGGCCGTTGCCGTGAACAGGATCACGCCTCGCAGGATACAAGTGTAACACTCGGTCAATCGTTGAGGGCTGCTAAATAATTCAGCAGGCGACGCCGCGTGAACAACAAGAGTCAAATCGGAAAGTTCCTACAGGTGGCAATAATTAGGTCTGCCACTCATGGCAGCCGCCGGAATTGGCGCGCACCGGAACAGCGCACGCCAAAACAGGACATTGACGCAGGCCAAACAGTCTATGGGGTGCTGAAATTGCTCGCCGGGCCGTGATGCCTAGCTCGACCCGGCGGCGGCCGGCACGAACTTCAGCGCGAGCCCGTTCATGCAATAGCGCAAGCCGGTAGGCTTGGGACCGTCATCGAAAACGTGGCCAAGGTGACCGCCGCAGCGGTGACATGAGATAGCGGTTCGCGACATGCCGAATGTATGGTCGCTTGTCTCGTCGACAGCATTGGTCGAGCGGCGCCCAGAAGCTTGGCCAGCCGGTGCCGCTCTCGAATTTCGTCTTTGAGGAAAACAGCGGCAAGTCGCAGCCGGCGCATCCGAAATTGCCGGCGCGATGTTCGTTCAGGAGCGGACTGGTGAACGGCCGTTCGGTGCCGTCCTCGCGCAAAATGTCATACTGCGCGGGGGTCAGGAGCTTGTGCCACTCCGCATCGGTATGGCTGACCTGGTAGGTGGTCGCCGCCCTGACGGAATGCGGTTGCGCCAGGCGGCCGATCGACCAAGCCGCCAATCCCGCGGCGCCGGCGTAGAAGACATGTCGGCGTGTCAGCATGTGTCGTCCTCCTGAGTGATGATCGGCGACGCGCGATGGCGCGTTCCATTTGCAGAGGTTGTATCGCAATCGTCCGCACGTTCACACGACTAGATACGCACAGGAGCGCGATTTGATTACGCAAACGGCTGATTTCACAGAGAGTTGATGCCCGCGACCGGAAAGCTCGCAGCGGCGCTCGTCCGGCGCCCCAGAAAGGCTATCGGAGGCGACCTTTGGTCTCTATTCTGCGCCGCGGCCGGTCCCGGCTCCGGCCGAAGGCTCGAACAGGACGGACGTCGATCAATGAGAAATCCAGAAGCCCAGGACATTTCGGCGCAGGCCTACCTCGCGCGGCTCGCCGAGCGCGGCATCGAATACGTCTTCGCCAATGCGGGAACGGATTTCGCTCCGATCATCGAATCGCTTGCCGTCAATGCCAACGGGCGGCGCAAATTTCCTCGCGTCATCATCGTGCCGCACGAGAACGTGGCGATGGCGATGGCGCACGGCTATTACAAGATTGCGCAGCAAGCCGGCGGCCGTGATGGTGCATGTCACCGTCGGTACCGGCAACACCATCAACGGCTTGATGAATGCGGCGCGGGACAACATCCCGATCCTGCTCGCCGCCGGCCGCACGCCGATCACCGAGACCGGCCATATCGCGTCGCGCAACCGGCCGATCCATTGGGGCCAGGAGTCGTTCGACCAGGGCGGCATGGCGCGCGAATTCACCAAATGGGACTACGAGCTGCGCTCCGGGCAGCCGGTCGGCGCCATTGTCGACCGCGCGCTCGATATCGCCATGAGCGAGCCGCGCGGTCCAGTCTATCTCACGCTGCCGCGCGAGGTGCTGTCCGACCCCGCGACCGCGGCGCGCCGTAACGGCGAGCGCCCGCTCGGCGCCATGCCGGCGGTGCCGTCGCGGGAGGCGATCGCCGAAGCGGCCGATCTGCTCGCTGGCGCGCAATTCCCGCTGATCGTCACGTCGGCGCTCGGGCGTTCGCCGGAGGCCTTTGCCGCGCTCGCAGCGCTGACCGAGGAATTCGCGCTGCCGGTGGCGCAAAGCGAGCCTAACGATCTCAATCTGCCGAGCAACCACCCGATGAATCTCGGCTTCGATATGAAATCGCTGCTGCCGCGCGCCGATGTCATTCTGGTGCTCGACGCGCCGGTGCCGTGGATACCCAAAGCGGTCACGCCGGGCCGCGATGCCAAGGTCATTCACATCTCACCCGACCCGCTGCGAGACCCAATATCCGTTCCGCGACTTCGAAGCCGATCTTTTGATCTGCGGCACCACGCGCGGTGCGCTGCCGCTGTTGCGCGAGAGCCTGCGCGGCAAGATGAACGGCCGGAGTGTCGAGACGAGACGCAAAGCGGTCGGCGTGCTGCGCGAAGAGCTTGTTGCCGCGCGGCGTCGCGCGATGGAGGCGGCCAAGGCGCGCGCGCATGTGTCGACCGTCCGTTATCGCCGCCTGCCTCAACGAGCTCAAGAGCGAGGACGCGATCATCATCAACGAGCTTGGCGTGCCGATCAGCCAGCTCCAGCTCACCAAGCCCGGCAGCTATATGGGCGGGCTGCTCGCCGGCGGTCTCGGCTTCGGCTTGGGTGCTGCGTTCGGCGCCAAGCTCGCCGCGCCCGAGCGCGAAGTGATCTCGGTGGTCGGCGACGGCTCCTACATGTTCGGCAATCCGCTGCCGTTCCATTACGTCGGCCGCGCCGAGAACTTACCGACGCTCACGATCATCTCCAACAATCAATCCTGGCACGCGGTGCGGGCGTCGACGCTCGACGTCTTTCCCCAGGGTCACGCCGCCAAGGCGAATGCGATGCCGCTGACCGAGCTCAAGCCGACGCCCGACTACGAGAAGCTCATTTCGACCTGCGGCGGCGTCGGCGAGAAAGTCGAACGGCCGGGGGACCTGATGGCGGCGCTCAAGCGTTGTTTCGAGGCGGTACGGTCGGGGACGCCGGCGCTTGCTCAACGTGATCACCCAAGGGCGCGATTCCTAGCTTCGCATGACGAGCCTCATCGGCGCACGGGAGACACCGCGTGGCGACCCGCATTGACATCAAAGTGCTGAGCACGACCGCCATGAAGACGGCGTTCGAGGAGCTTGCGCCGCGGTTCGAGCGCTCGACCGGTCATCGCCTGGCCGTCAGTCTCGGACCGTCGCTGCAGCTCGAGCAACGGCTGGCCGACGGTGAAGCGGCCGATGTCGCGATCCTCAGCACCGCCGGCGCCAGGGACATGATCGCGCGCGGCAAGATCGTTGCCGGAAGCCTGGTCGATGTGGCGCATTCGGCGCTCGGCGTCGCGGTGCCAAACGGCGCGCCGAAGCCGGATATCTCGTCCGCCGAGGCGTTCAAGCAGGCGTTGCTCGACGCCAAGTCGATCGCAGTGAGCAAGCCGGTCGGCGGCGGCCAGAGCGGCGTCCATATGGCGAAAGTCTTTGCAGCAACTCGGCATCGCCGAGCAAATGGCCGTCAAGGCGAAATATGGTCAGGGCGGTCCGGCCGGATTGGTCGGGCTCATCATCGAGCGCGGCGAGGCCGAAATCGGCGTGCAGCAGATCGCCGAACTGATGGCCGTTCCCGGCATCGCCATGGTCGGCCCGCTGCCGCCGGAATTGCAATGCGTCACGCCGTTCACCGCGGGCATCCCCACAAGTGCGATCCACCGCGAGGCTGGCCGAGCCTTTATCGAATTCCTCACCACGACGGTGGCGCAGCGCGTCATCAAAGCCAAAGGATTGGAGCCGCTCTAGGCGGTATCAGCTGCCGGTCTGGATTCCACCGTTTCAAAGCGCAGATCGTGGCTGGCGCGGCCCAGCATTATGATTGCCGCGGTCGCGCAGACGAGTGGAATGGCCGACACCAGAAATAGATCTCGCACACTCCAGTGCAGCGTCAGGAAAACGCCGCCCATGATCGGGCCGACAATCGAGCCGAGGCGGCCGACACCGTAAGCCCATCCGACGCCGGTCGCGCGAACTGCGGTCGGATAAAGGCTGGCCGCAAGGGCGTTCCCGCAAACTTGCGTACCGACTGTGCAGAAGCCGGCAAGCAGCACTGTGAGCATCAATAGCGGGATTGAGAACGCGACCAAACCGATCGAACCGACGAACAGCGCGGCGAAGGCGTAGGCCAAGCCCATGACGAGAAAGCTTCCCATCTTATCAATGAGACCGCCCATAGCCACGCCACCGATAATGCCGCCGAGATTGAACAGAACCGCGGTAAGAATGGCGCGCCCGACCGGCAATCCGGCCTGCTGCATCAGAGGCGGCAGCCAGTTGAACACGAAGAACAGCACGAGAAAGTTCATGAAGAACGGGACCCAGAGCAGTACCGTCAAAATTCCACGTCCCTCGCTGAACAAGTGTTTGATCGAGAGGCCATGAAGCATCTTTTCTCCGGAGAGGATGAAGCTGTCCTCCGCGGAAGCCCCCAGGCTCGGAGCGATGCGGCGCACCGTGGCCGCTACTTTTTCCGGCTTGGCGTGGCTGTTGATCATAAAGCGGATCGATTCGGGCAACGCCGCTAACAGCACCACGACCAGCACAAGCGGCGCGATGCCGCTGAGATAGAATACCGAGTGCCATCCGTAAGCCGGTATCATTTTCGCGCTGATGGCGCCCCCTATGACAGCGCCGAGGGGCCAGCTTGCCGTCACGAGCGTGATCAGCATGGCGCGCATGCGCTTGGGTGCATACTCGGATGCGAGCGGCACGAGATTAGGCACTGCGGCGCCCACGCCGACCCCGGTCAAGAACCGCAATACGGCTAGACCCGCGAATGAATTCGCCCGCACCGTTGCCAAACTGAAGACGCCGAAGATGAGCGTCGCAAGTATGATCTGGTATCTGCGGCCAAAGCGATCGGCGAATGGTGGCAGCAGGACGGCGCCGAGCGCCAATCCAATTGTGCCGGCGCCAAAAATCGGCCCGAACGCCGTTACCGGCATCTTGAATTTTTCAGCCAACGCAGAAGCCACGAACGCGATCGACTGGGCGTCAAATCCATCGAGCAGCGTAACCAGTCCGCACAGAATGAAGATGCGGATTTGTAAACCGCTCAGCGGCGTCCGATCGATGACTTCGGCAACGTCGATGGAACGCGATGACATCAGTTCCTCCCCGGCTTCGCGCTTTTCCATAGACGACGGGCTTGTCAGCAGCAAACGAAACAGTGGATTGGCGTAGCGTCCGATCTTTCGAAAACTGGCTTCCACTCTTCGCACATGCTCTAAGGACGAGAGCCGCGTTGCGGTTGGGACAATTCCGAACTCTTATCCTCGAATGGTGATGCAATCACAAACCTCAAACTCAGCATAGCGACCGGGAATTACGATCGCACACGAGCGCTTGCCGACGGCAGCGTCCGTGCCGAAGGGATCGATCTCGCTCATACCGGCCTGTTCGTTGCAGAGATCTTCGAGCGCATGCTCAAAAACGGTGAATTTGACGCCGGCGAGCTCGGGCTGACCTTCTATCTCGGTACGCTCGATTTCGACGATCCGCCCTTCATTGCGATCCCGGTCTTTCCGGTCCGGTTCTTTCGCCACTCCGCCATCTTCGTGAACACGAAGTCCGGCATCGCCTCGCCGCGCGACCTCGCCGGCAAGCGAATAGGCGAGATGTTTTTCTACGGCACTGATGTCGGGGTATGGGCCAAGGGTATCCTGAGTGACGATTACGGATTCCGCGCCGACAGTGCCCATTATCATGTCGGCGGAATCGACCGCTACGTGCCCAAATGGGATTGGCTGCCGTTCAAGCCGAATCCGCCGACACACGTTCAGGTGGAGCAGCTTGCCGCCGGCCGCACGCTGGGCGCCATGCTCGACTGCGGCGACATCGACGCCCTGATCACGGCGATCGCGCCGTCGTCCCCGCTCCAAAGATCGGCGAACGTGCGGCGCCTCTTCGAGAACCACGAGTTGATCGAGCGCGATTATTTCCGACGCACCGGCATTTTTCCAATCATGCACACTGTCGTCATCCGAAAAGAGCTTTATCGTCGTCATCCCTGGGTCGCGCGGTCGCTCGCCCAGGCATTTCGCGACGCCAAAGCGCAAGCCGAGCGCCTCTACGCGATGGGCACTCCGTTCATGCACACGTCCTTCATGCTGCCGTGGCTAACCGCCCACCTGGAGGAAAATAAGGAGCTGATGGGCGACGACCCCTGGCCTTATGGCCTTGCAGCGAACCGTAATACGCTCGACACTTTCCTGCGCTATCATCATGCGCAAGGTCTCTCAAAGCGTCGTTACACGCCTGAGGAGATTTTCGCGCCGGAAACGCTGGCCGATTAGAGCATGACCTCGAACGGTGGACCTCGGTGTTCGGAAAAGAACCGTGGTCCCCGTCCAATTGAATTGGATCTTGGACTAGCAGCTAAATCTTGCGGCTGTCGTAAGCCCAGTGCAGCAGCGCCTGACGTTGCCTCTTGCGGCAGGTGACGTCGCCGGGTTCGCAATAGCGCTGGACTTGACGGACATGGCGGCGGAACGCCTTCCAGCGTCTGATTTGCCGCGCATCCTCGTCGGGCAGGCGGCGTCCCATGTAGTAGCGGCAATACCACTGAAACCATCCGCGCGGATCGTCCTTATGCAGCCAGCCCTTGGCGCGCCATACCGAGAGCGGTTGGCTGGCATTGACGCCAAAATAATTCAACGCGCGGTCGCGGTGCTTCTTTGCCAGCTTGGCGTGGGTGAACCAACTGCGCGGGAATTCCTTCGTGCAGTCGGTCATGTATTTGCCGCCGAAGATGCCGAGCCGCAGCATCTCGGCTGGAGTCGAGGTCGGGGTGGAATTCCGGATCGAAATTCCGACCTGCCGGCGCGGTGAGCGTGTAGCGATAACCTTTCTGCATCTTGTCACGAACCGTAATGGTCTTTTTTCTCACCGCGCCCCTCCTTGTCTCAGCGCATTTCGGGCGTCTGCCAGCGCAAGCCTGGAAACCGGGCAAAATCGCGGTCAAGCGTCACCCACTCGCAACCCCACTCGATGGCAAGCGCGGCATACCAGGCATCGGTAACGCGCGGGCCGCGGGTATTGGTCTCGACGCACAGGCGCTTAAAAATATCCCAGTGCCGTTCTCCCGGCACGACGACCTGACAGTGCGGTTGGCCGAGCAGATAATCGCAAAACTTAAACGCATCCTCGGCTGAGGTCGGATGTGCATATGCGCGGTGATTTGTTGTAATTCGCACAATAGCGCCTAGCGCTAATGGCGAAATACCAAAACGCGCATCGGCATCCAAAATGCTTTCGAGCCAGAGTCGGCAACGCGGATGCTCAGGCACCTCGGGGCGGAACGCGTAGATCAGGACGTTCACGTCCGGCAAAATCATTTAAAGTGTTTCATCCGTTCGACGTATTCGAGATCATCCATTTCCTGAAGTGCTGCGGAATCGGAAATATCGATACCCGGCAGCGGGCCGCCGGTCGCCGTGCTGAAGGGGATAGGCCGCCGGGGTTGTCTGTCGACCTTCCGTTTGTCGCCAATCACCAAGCGTAATCCCTCTTCGATGAGAGACGTAAGCGTGCGTCGTTCGGCGACCGCCTTGCGCTTGGCGCGGGCCAGCAGGTCTCGCGGCAGTCTGACGGTGGTACGCTCTATCATATGCTGAGACATACCTATAATATGTCAATATGTCAATGCGCCAACTCGCGGCACTCTTACCGGCGTCATTGCGACAAAACGGGTCCGGCCCGTAGTGGCCGGCTCGATGACAAGCTCGCGCAACAATTCGTCGGGCTTGCGGAGCAATAAAGCTGTCCTGGATTGCTTCGTCGCTTTCTCGCAATGATGAGGGGTGGCCGCTGATTTGCGTGTGCCGCATCTGGACAAAAGAAAACCGGGCCCTTGCGGGCCCGGTTTAGTTCGTCGGCGTGGGGGCGCCGACGATCACCTTCCAGAGGGGAACATCTGCCGACATTACGATCGCCGATCTGGGAGGATGAGGCGACCGCTTGCCGTGCAGCACCTGTGCACTATGCGAGTCGCACTCCGGGCGCACAACGCAAAGGTACACATGCCAGCCATGCGGTCATCGCACGTTTGGAGCGCGGATATAACTTCGCATAAATTTCGCGCGCAACTTGCGCAGCAATGCGCCGACCAAGCAGCTAGAAATTCCAGCGTTGCGCGTTGGCGACGAGAAAGTCGCGAAAGGCCTGCACGCGCGCGACGGTCTTGAGTTCTTCCGGATAAACAAAGTACGCGTCGAGCGCGATGGCGTCGGCTTCGCCGAAAAGTTGTACGAGGCCGCCGTTCTCCTCGACCAGATAATCCGGCAGCATCGCGATGCCCAAGCCACGCTGACAGGCGCGCAGGATGCCCAGAATATTGTTGATGACGAGATGGGGTACGCGCGGTCCTTTGCCGTCGCGCGCGACCTCGATCAACCAGCGCGACCGTTGCAGGTAAGTCGGCACGTTGCCGCCCAGCACCAGCACGCGATGGGCGTCGAGATCGTCGAACGCGCGCGGCGTGCCGAAGCGCTTGAGGTATTCCGGCGACGCGTAAACGTGGAAGTGTACGGAGAACAGCTTGCGCTGGATCAAATCGGGCTGCGTTGGCTGGCGCAAGCGGATGGCGACGTCGGCCTCACGCATCGCGAGATCGAGCTCTTCGTCCGTGGTGAGCAGCGTGATGTGGATATCGGGATAAAGGTCGACGAACTCGCCGAGCCGCGGCGTCAGCCAATGCACGCCGATGCCCGGCGTCGTCGTGACGCGCAGATCGCCGTTCGGACGTTCCCGGCTGTCGGTGAGCTTGGCGCGTGCTGCCTCGAGTTTCATGAAGACATCGTGCGCCGTGCGATAGAGCAGCTCGCCTTGCTCGGTCAGGATCAGGCCGCGCGCATGACGGTGAAACAGCGAGACCGTCAGCTCCTGTTCCAGCGCGCTCACCTGGCGCGAAACGGCCGATTGCGAAAGCCCAAGTTGCTCGCCCGCATGGGTGAAGCTGCCAGCCTCGGCGGCGGCGTGAAAAACTTTCAGTTTGTCCCAATCCATTTTTATACCTTCGCCCGGCCCGCGCTGGCGCGGCAGGGCAGAGTCACTCCGCCGCGGCGCGGTGCTCGGCGTGGGCGGCGAGGAAACGTTCGGTCTCGAGCGCCGCCATGCAGCCGAGGCCGGCGGCGGTAACCGCCTGCCGATAAATTTCATCCGCGACATCGCCGGCAGCAAACAGGCCCGGCACGGACGTTGCGGTCGAATGCGACGCGGTCTTGATGTAACCCGATGGTTTCATCTCGACCTGTCCTACGACCAGCTCGGTCGACGGCGAGTGGCCGATGGCGATGAAAATGCCATCGACCGTGCGTTCGCTGACCACGCCCGTCTTGATGTTTTTTAGGTGCGCGTGGGTGACCTTGAGCGGCTCGTGACTGCCGCTGATGTCCTCGAGCACCGAATTCCAAATCACTTCGATCTTCGGATTTTTGAACAGCCGATCCTGCAAAATCTTCTCGGAGCGCAAGCTGTCGCGCCGATGCACAAGCGTGACTTTGGAAGCGAAATTGGTTAGGAACAGCGCTTCCTCGACCGCAGTGTTGCCGCCGCCGATCACCAGCACTTCCTTGCCGCGGTAAAAAAAGCCGTCGCACGTCGCGCAAGCGGAAACGCCATAGCCGCGGAATTTGTGTTCGGCGGGCAAGTCGAGCCAGCGCGCCTGGGCGCCGGTCGCCAGAATGAGCGCCTCCGCCAAATAGACAGTGCCGGAATCGCAAACGATGCGGAACGGGCGCCGTGCCAGATCGACCGTATTGACGTGATCGGGGACGAGCTTGGCGCCGACATGGGCCGCCTGCTTGGCCATCTGTTCCATCAGCCAAGGGCCCTGGATCACGTCGGCGAAGCCCGGATAGTTCTCGACGTCGGTGGTGACCGTGAGCTGGCCGCCGGGCGCGATACCCTGGATGAGAACCGGCTCCAGCATGGCGCGGGCCGCGTAGATCGCCGCCGTGTAGCCGGCGGGGCCCGATCCGATGATCACGACTTTGGCGTGGATGGTATTGGTCACCGCCTCATCTCGTCCTTGCTTACGGCAGGATTGGAGGGTCGAATCGACCTGCCTGGAGCCCCCGCGAAACCGCTGTCTCGGGCTTCGCTCACTTTGATCATTTGGGCCGAATAACCGTCTCTTCTGGCCTGCCGGACTTGCCGGAGAGGGGAGCGAGAGGGTTCGGCGAACACGCGTCCGTTGCCCTGGCAATGTAGGGATTCGGCCGAGCTATGCAAGATACGCAACCCCGAGCGCCCACAACCGCGAAGCACCGCGGCGGTCGGCCCGCAATAGCGCTGCTATTCCGCAGGCGGCGCTACTTCCACTCGACCTTCACCACCTCGTAGGCCTTGGCGCCTCCAGGGGTGACGACCTCGACCTGCGCGCCCTTTTTCTTGCCGACGAGTGCGCGCGCGAGCGGCGAGGTGATGGAAATCTTGCCCTTCTTGGCATCGGCCTCGGGCTCGCCGACGATCTGCCACACCGCTTTCTTCTCGGTGTCCTCGTCGATCAGCGTGACGGTTGCGCCGAACGTAATCATGTCGCCGGAAAGCTTCGATACATCGATAATTTCAGCGCGCGCCAGCTTGTCCTCGAGCTCGGCGATGCGGCCTTCGTTGAGCGACTGGGATTCTTTCGCCGCATGATATTCGGCGTTCTCCGAAAGATCGCCATGGGTGCGTGCGTCGGTGATCTGCTGGATGATGCGCGGGCGCTCCACCTGCTGGCAATGTTTGTGCTCGGCCTCGAGCGCTGAATAGCCCTCCGCCGTCATTGGAATCTTATCGACCATCGATCTCAAACCTCCAAAGCCCGCAGAGACAAAATTCAGGTCGCGGACCGCGGCATCGCCCGGTCACGCGACCAAATCCTGGCTCTACACGCCGTCGACCCGGTCACCCCGATTGTGGATCAGACCCGGCCCCGAAATAGCTCTGCAGCGCATACACCTCGAGGTCTCCCCCGACATAGGCTTTGATGCCTTGCGCTGCTGCGACGGCCCCTGAGAGAGTGGTGTAGTACGGTACTTTATGCAAGAGGGCAGCACGCCGAAGCGAGCGGCTATCGGCCAGTGCGGTGGCTCCATCCGTGGTGTTGAACACCAACTGGACGTCGCCGTTCTTGATGGCGTCGACGATATGGGGGCGGCCCTCGGCTACTTTGTTGATCTTGGCGGCGTCGACGCCTTGTCCTGCGAGATATCGCTGTGTTCCCGACGTCGCCACCACCCGGAATCCGAGTTCGGCCAGCAGACGGGCGCTGGCGAGGATGCGGGGCTTGTCGGCATCCTTGACCGACACGAACACGGTGCCTGATTTCGGCAGGCGCGAACCGCCGCCGAGCTGGCTTTTGACGAAAGCAATGTTGAAGTCGCGGTCGATCCCCATGACTTCGCCGGTCGATTTCATCTCGGGCCCGAGCACGGTATCGACCGCCGCGCCGAAGCGCGCGAACGGAAACACCGCTTCCTTGACGCCAATATGCCGCGCGGCGCCGGGCTCGAAACGCTGCGGCTCGAGCGCGAAGCTTGCCAACGCCTCGCCCGCCATGATGCGCGCCGCGATCTTGGCGACCGGGATACCGATGACCTTGGCGACAAACGGCACGGTGCGCGACGCGCGCGGATTGACTTCGAGCACATAGATGTCGCCGTCCTTGATGGCGTATTGCACGTTCATCAGGCCGCCGACTTTCAGCGCCAGCGCAAGTGCGCGGGTTTGCCGGTCGAGCTCGGCGATCACGGCGGCCGACAGGTTGTGCGGCGGCAGCGAGCACGCGCTATCGCCGGAGTGGATGCCGGCTTCCTCGATGTGCTCCATGATACCGGCGATGTAAGTGTCCTTGCCGTCGGCCAGGCAATCGACGTCAACCTCGACGGCGTCGGTCAGATAACGGTCGATCAAGAGTGGCCGCCGCTCGGACACCGCAAGTTCGGAAGGACGGTTGAGATCGGCGTTGAGCCGGACCAGATAGCGGTCGATCTGGCTTGATTCATGGACGATCTCCATGCCTCGGCCGCCGAGCACATAGGACGGGCGGATCACGATCGGATAGCCCAACTCATCGGCGATTTCGCGCGCCTTCGCGGGGCTGGTGGCGATGCCGCTTTTGGGTTGGCGCAATTTGAGCCGGTCGAGCAGTTGCTTGAAACGGTCGCGATCCTCGGCAAGGTCGATGGCGTCCGGTGAGGTGCCGAGGATTGGTACGTTCGCCTTTTCCAGCGGCTCGGCGAGCTTGAGCGGCGTCTGTCCGCCGAATTGCACAATGACGCCGCGCAGCGTCCCGTTCGAGCGTTCGGTGTCGATGATCTCGAGCACGTCCTCCGCGGTCAGCGGCTCGAAATACAGCCGGTCCGACGTGTCGTAGTCGGTCGACACCGTCTCCGGATTGCAATTGATCATGACGGTTTCGTAGCCGACCTCCTTGAGCGCGAAGGCGGCGTGGCAGCAACAATAGTCGAACTCGATGCCCTGCCCGATACGGTTGGGTCCGCCGCCCAGGATGACGACTTTCTTTTTGTCCGATGGCGCCGCTTCGTCGACCACGCGCCCGGCGAACGGCACCTCGTAGGTCGAATACATGTAGGCGGTGGGGGAGGCGAATTCGGCCGCGCAGGTGTCGATGCGCTTGAACACCGGCCGGACGCCGAGGCTGCGGCGCTTTTGCGTCACGGCTTCGGTGGTCTCGCCGGTGAGCCTGGCCAGCCGCGCGTCGGAAAAACCCATGGCTTTGAGCCGGCGTAGCGCTGCCGCGTGAGCGGGCAGGCGCTTCGCCGTGATCTCGGCTTCGGTTTCGACGATGCCGCGGACCTCCGCCAGAAACCATGGATCGATCCGGCAGGCGGTATGGATATCGGTATCGCTCATGCCGAGCCGCATGGCCTGCGCCACGGCGAGAATCCGGTCAGGTGTCGGCGTGCCGAGCGCGGCGCGGATCGCGTTCTTGTCGTCGCCCTGGCCGAGTCCCGGAATGGTGATCTCATCGAGCCCGCTCAGGCCGGTTTCCAGCGACCGCAGCGCCTTTTGCAGGCTCTCCTGAAAGGTGCGTCCGATCGCCATCGCCTCGCCGACCGACTTCATCGAGGTGGTGAGCACGGATTCGGCGCCGGGAAATTTCTCGAAGGCAAAGCGCGGAATTTTGGTGACGACGTAGTCGATGGTCGGCTCGAACGACGCCGGCGTGGCGCCGCCGGTGATGTCGTTGGCGATCTCGTCGAGCGTGTAGCCGACCGCGAGTTTTGCCGCGACCTTGGCGATGGGAAAGCCGGTCGCCTTCGACGCCAAGGCCGACGACCGCGACACCCGCGGATTCATCTCGATAATGACGAGGCGGCCGTCGGCGGGATTGACGGCGAACTGGACGTTCGAGCCGCCGGTCTCCACGCCGATCTCGCGCAGCACCGCAATCGAGGCGTCGCGCATGATCTGGTATTCTTTGTCGGTCAGCGTCAGCGCCGGCGCGATGGTGATCGAATTGCCGGTGTGCACCCCCATCGGGTCGACGTTCTCGATCGAGCAGATGATGATGCAGTTGTCGTTTTTGTCGCGCACCACCTCCATCTCGAACTCTTTCCAGCCCAAAACCGATTCCTCGATCAGCACTTCGCGAGGTCGGCGAGGCGTCGATGCCGCTCTCGACGATGTCGATGAACTCCGCCTTGTTGTAGGCGATGCCGCCGCCGGTGCCGCCGAGCGTGAACGAGGGCCGGATGATGGCCGGCAGTCCGATGTCTTCGAGCGCTTCGAGCGCCTGAATGAGCGTCTTGACCTGGTGCGAGCGCGGCGTCTCGAGGCCGATCTTGGTCATGGCGTCGCGGAACAGCTTGCGGTCCTCGGCCTTGTCGATGGCGTCGGCCGTGGCGCCGATCATGGTCACGTCGAATTTTTCCAGAACGCCCATCTTGCGCAGCGACAGCGCGGTGTTGAGCGCGGTCTGCCCGCCCATGGTCGGCAGCAGCGCGAAGCCGCCCGGAATGACGTGGCGTTCCTTCGCGATGATCTTGGCGACGATCTCCGGTGTGATCGGCTCCACGTAGGTGGCGTCCGCCAGATCCGGATCGGTCATGATGGTCGCCGGATTGGAGTTCACCAGAACGACCCGATAGCCCTCGTCCTTGAGCGCCTTGCAGGCCTGGGTCCCGGAGTAGTCGAACTCGCAGGCTTGGCCGATAACGATCGGACCCGCGCCGATGATCAGGATCGATGAGATGTCGGTCCGTTTGGGCATAGCTTTCCGCGATTTCAGCTGGGTCGTTCCGAAACGGCCCCAGGACAGGGCTCGGGACGACACGAGGCACAAAAAAAGGGCGCGCAGTTTGCGCGTCCTTGGGCCGGCGCCGGGTTCGGTCCCGCGCGGTCGGGTCTTTAGACCAGAATTGCCGGGGAGGGAAGGCCGGTCAGCCGGTGCCTGTGGGCCGTGCGATGAACATCATGCGCGCCTGATTGTGTCCGATGTTCTTTGCCGCGCGGTGCGCCGCAAATCCGGCGGCGGCGAGCTTTTCGATCATGGCCGGCTTCGCCGTAGCGGGTGAGGCCGAGGCGCGAGCGCAATCGCCAATAGTCCGAGACGAAAGCGCGGCCGAGGCCGTGGACGGCGGCGACGAGAAATCCGTGTGCGGCGCCAAACCGCAACAGCGCGACGGCGTCGGTCGCGGCCGGGACCTGCGGCGGGATCACGTCGCTCACCACCAGCGTGCCGTCGGATTTCAACAGCCGGCGAAACAGCGCGAAAAGGCGCCCGGTTTCCGCCGGCGTCAGATATTGCGCGACCGAATGCAGGACGATGAGATCGAGCGACGCGATCCGGCAGACCGCGCGAGGTCCTCCGGCGCGACCGCGCGGATTTTGGCATTGCCGGCAAAGCGCGCGGCCAGCGCCGGCGCGCACGCGCGGCGCGCCTTCGCACAGCAAAAGTTCGGCCGCGGCGGCGGCAACGACGATCGGCATGCAGCGCCTCGCCGGAGCCGTAATCGAGCACGCGCGCCGCGGGCGACGGCACCAGCGCGGCGATCTCGTCGGCGATCAGCCGATAATGCACGTCCTTGTGGCGCGCGTTGACGTAGATCGGATGCGAGCCGTCCCAGAACGCAAGCCAGTCGGACGTCATGCCCGCCACAGCGCGATCAGCGGCCCTTTCGGCCCGAACACCGGATCGGTCGCCGGCAGCGGCACTTTCGGGATGGAGACGAGCGCCTTGGCGTGCTCGGCCTTGCTGCCGCGGCACAGATCGTATTTGCCGCTCGGCGGATAGGCGCCGATGACGACGAGCTCCTGGCTCTGCGTCAGGCATCTGATGGCCGGTGCCGGCCGGCAGCACGACGACGTCGCCGGGCGCGATCTCGATCTCCTGGCCGTTTTCGCCGCCGAACCGCACCGTGGCGCGGCCGCGCGCGATGCCCATCGCCTCGTGGATCATCGAATGATAATGCGCGTACTGGTAAATGCCGTTGCGCCACATATTGCCCCAGCCGTTCGCGGCGAAGGTCTTCTCGATCAGCTTTTCCGGATCGGGCGAGCCGGCGAGATCGATCGCCGCCGCGATAGAACACGAGCGGCAACGTCGGATTGTTCGGAATCCTGCCGTCGTCGGCAAACGTGTGGGTCGTCGGGTCGGGGCGTCTTGCGCAGTCGGCATGGGTTTCGATCTCGCCGCGGGCAGGCGGCATCACGGTTCTACCGGAAATTAGGTTTGAAATTGTCTAACCGCCGTCGCCGCCGCGCGGCGTCCGCTCATTTCGGCGCTTGAATTCGCGCATCAGGTCGACGAAGCGGCCGAACAGGCCGTGGCTGTCGCGCGGGCCGGGCGAGGCCTCGGGATGGTATTGCACCGAGAATACCGGCCGGTCCTTCAGCGCAAGGCCGCAATTCGAGCCGTCGAACAATGACACGTGGGTTTCCAGCGGCGTTCGCCGGCAGCGTCGCGCGGTCGACGGCAAAGCCGTGATTCATGGAGGTGATCTCGACCTTGCCGGTGGTGAGGTCTTTCACCGGATGATTGGCGCCGTGATGGCCCTGGTGCATCTTCATGGTCTTGGCGCCGACGCGCGAGGCCGAGCATCTGATGGCCGAGGCAGATGCCGAACACCGGCTTCTGCTCGATCAACGTCCGGATCACCGGCACGGCATATTCGCCGGTAGCGGCCGGATCGCCGGGGCCGTTCGACAGGAAAATGCCGTCCGGCTTGAGCGCCAGGATATCGGCGGCGGAGGTTTGCGCCGGCACCACCGTCACCGCGCAGGCGTTGCCGGCAAGCTGGCGCAGGATGTTGCGCTTGATGCCGTAGTCGATGGCGACGACATGAAATTCCGCGCGCTCGCGCCGGTCCGTAGCCTTCGCCCCAAAGCCACGGCGTTTCGTCCCAGGTGAAGCGCTGCGCCGTTGTCACCATCGGCACCAGGTCCATGCCGACGAGGCCCGGCCACGCCCGCGCCTCGCGCTTGAGGGCGTCGAGTCGAAGCGGCCGGATGGCTCGTGGGCGATCACCGCGTTCGGCATGCCCTTCTCGCGGATGAGCGCGGTCAGCGCGCGGGTGTCGAGGCCGGCGAGCCCGATGATGCCGCGGCTCTTCAGCCATTGGTCGAGATGCCGCGTGGCGCGGTAGTTCGACGGCTGCGTGATCGCCGAATGCAGCACGACGCCGCGCGCGCCCGGCGTCGCCGCGAGATTGACGGTCTCGATGTCGTCGTCGTTGGTGCCGACATTGCCGATATGGGGGAACGTGAAGGTGATGATCTGGCCGGCATAGGATGGATCGGTGAGGATCTCCTCGATAGCCGGTCATCGCGGTATTGAAGCAGACCTCGCCGACGGCGTGGCCGGCAGCGCCGAAGCCGATGCCTTCGAGCACGGTGCCGTCGGCGAGCACCAGCAGCGCGGTCGGCTTGGGATCGTCCCAGGGTGATCGAGACTGCGGTTGTGTCTGCATCGGCAAGGGCCTAAACCTTCGCGCTCGTCCGCCGGCCCCGACAGGCGCTTTGCGAGAGGCCATAGCCGTGTTGCGCGACGATATCAACAACGCCCTCAAAGAGGCGATGAAGGCCGGCCAGGCGCGCCGCGTCTCGACGTTGCGGCTGATCAATGCCGCGATCCTGGAGCGCGAGACCAAGGGCGCCGAGCGCGTGACCTTGTCCGACGCCGAAATCCTCGACGTCATGGAGAAGATGGTCAAGCAGCGCCAGGAATCGTTCGGACATCTACGAGAAGGCCGGCCGCGCCGAACTGGCCGCGCAGGAACGCGAGGAGATCGAGATCATCTCCGCCTATCTGCCCAAGCACATGTCGGACACCGAAGCCGCGAAAGCCATCTCGACCCTGATCAAGGAGATCGAAGCCGAGACCCTCAAGGACATGGGCCGCACCATGGCGGCGCTCAAGCAGCGCTTCGCCGGACGGATGGATTTTTCCAAGGCCGGCGCGCTGGTGAAGAAGCTGCTGGCGGGGTAACGGGAAAGACCACGATGCCGTCCTGCCTGATGCGCGGCGTGCGCAGCGTCGAGCTTGTCGCGACGAACTTCGACGAAGCGGCGCGCTTTTATGAGACCGTGTGGGGACTTGCAGCCCGCTCCGGATCCGCCCCCGCGTGCGGGGGACGGCGAGGGGTCGTGTTATTTTCGCGGCACGTCCGGCTATCACCACATCCTCGGCCTGCATCGCGGCGCGCAGCCGGCCGTCGTGCGCATCGTGTTTGATGTCGCCGACCGGCCGGCGGTCGATGCGCTGCATCGGGCGATCTCGGCCGCGGGATACGCGGCCACTGCGCCCGGCGTCGTTGGCCGGCGCCGGCGGCGGCTATGGTTTCGGCTGCAAGGATCCCGATGGCCGCAACCTCGCGCTTCGTCTGCGGCTGCGCCGATCATGCCGACACGGCCGACACGCCAGGACCGGCCGCGCAAGATCGTGCACGTCAATCTCAACGCCCGCGACTTCGACGCCAGCCTCGCATTCTTCACCGGCACGCTCGGCTTTCGCCTCGTCGACGACAACGCGCCGCTGTGGTTCCTGCATTGCGCCAACACCGACCATTCTTCGATCGTGCTGGCGAAAACCAACCTGCCGACGCTCAACCATGTTGCGTTCGAGATGCCGGATTTCGATTCGGTGATGCGCGGCATGGGCCGCATGAAGGACAACGGCTATCCGATCGAATGGGGTCCAGGCCGCCATGGCCCGGGCGACAACGTGTTCGCCTATTTCTGCGGGCCCGACGAAGTCCCGCTCGAATACGCCTCCGACGTGCTGCAGATCGACGACAGCTATGTGCCGCGCGGCTCCGACGATCTGGAAATTCGCGCCCGGCCGCTCCGACCAATGGGGCATCACCCAGCCGCGCTCGGCGCGCTATTATCGCGTCCAGCGGCTGTTCGGCTTCACCGCGGACGGCGATCGTATTGTCTAGACATTGCTTGCAGATGACTTCAGTGCAGAAATCAAGAGTTCCGCACCATTCGCGGGCTAGCCGCACCGGCTGATCCCGCCACTGGTGGGCTCAGTTCCGCTGCAAATTAAAGCGTGTTCCCGCGCGCCAGTTGCCCTATGATGAAGCATGACCAAACTTCTCGAACAGGCCGTAAAAACCGTTCGAACTCTCCCTGCGGAAATGCAGGATGAGATCGCCCGCATGCTCCTCCAATTGGCCGGGCAAGATCAGCCCGTCATTCAGTTGACCCCTGAGGAAGAAGCCTCGTTCGAAGAATTGCTGGCGCAGCAGCAACGCGGCGAGTTTGCCACGGACGAACAAGTGCGTTCCATCTGGACGAAGCATGACCTGTGAAGCTCCGCTACACGCTACGCGCCGCGGCCGAACTCGATGAGGTCTTAATCTATATCGCGTCACAGTCGCCGCAGGGTGCGCGCAATGTGCAGACCCGAATTCAGACCATCATCAATTTGTTATTGGAACACCCCGGCGCGGGGCAGCTTACCAGCAAAGGCCGTTTGCGCCGCATGGTAGCCTCCCCCTATCCGTACTTGATTTTTTATCAGGTGACTGGAGACGAGATCGTGATCCACGGCGTGCGCCACAGCGCGCGCAACCCATCATCGATGCCGGAGCCATAATTGTGCAGCCTTTCAGAATTTGATTCCGCTTCTGTCGATCATGCACCCGATGTGCTGGCGAAGTCCGTGATACGATCCCCGGGGAATTCGTAAGACAAAAAACCCGGGAGACGCCGATGGATGGACTATCACGTCCCGACCAGCTCCGCGATGCCAGGAATCCGCTGTTCAACGATCGCAAGCTGAAGCTCGGGACATTCTCCAGCAATCTCAGCCATGGCTGCGCCATATCCAAGATCGACGGCACGCTGAAAGCCGATTGGCCGAGCACGTCGGCGCTCGCCGAAATGTCCGACGCGATGGATTTCGAGGCGCTGGTTCCGGTCGGCCGTTGGAAGGGTTTTGGCGGCGAGACCAATTTCAACGGCGCTGGATTCGAATCGTACACCTGGGCCGCCGGCATCGGCGCCATGACCAGGAAGGCCGGCGTGTTCGCGACCTCGCACGTGCCGACCGTGCATCCGATCCTGGCCGCCAAGCAGGGCATGACGATCGACCACATCACCGGCGGGCGTTTCAGCCTGAACGTCGTCACCGGCTGGTTCCAGCCGGAGATGGAAATGTTCGGCGAGCCGCAGATGGAGCACGACCTGCGCTACGAGCGCGCCGCCGAATGGCTGGAGATCATCAAGCTGTTGTGGACGCGAGACGAGGAGTTCGATTACGAGGGCCAGTTCTATCGGATCAAGGCCGGATGGCTACAGCCCAAGCCGGTGCAGAAGCCTTATCCGGTGGTCATGAACGCGGGCGGCTCGGCCAAAGGCCGTGAATTCGTCGCGAAGTATTGCGACGTGGCGTTCACCGCCCTGACGTCGCATGAGCCGGACGCCATGGCGGCGCAGGTCGCGGCCTATAAGCGCGCGGCGCGCGACGAGCGCGGCTACGATCTTCCGGTCTGGACCAACGCCTACATCGTGCAAGGGGAAACCGAGAAGGAAGCGCGGGATTTCTTCAACTACTACGTCTACGAGCAGGGCGACTGGGAAGCGGCCGGCAATCTGGTGCGGCAGCTTGGCATCAATGCCGAGACGTTTCCGCCGGAGGCGTTGAAGATCTCAAGATGCATTTCATCGGCGGCTGGGCCGGCTATCAGTTGCTCGGCACCCGCGAGCAGATCGTCGACGGCCTGGGCGCGCTGAAGAAGGCCGGCTTCGACGGCGTGATTCTGTCGTGGGCGCGCTACATCGAAGGCATGCGGGAGTTTCAGGACAAGACCTATCCGCTTGTGGTGCAGGCCGGCTGGCGCTGACCGGCGATCGGGCACGGCCGGGGCAAAGCGTGACCGGGGCAAAGCAACGCAGCACTTCGCGCACTCCTAAGCGGGCGAAAACTTTGAAAAATGCTACAGCGCTGGGAGAAACTGAATCGCTGGCACCGACCCGTCATCCAGAGGTGCGAGCGAAGCGAGCCTCGAAGGATGCACGGCCAAGATTTCGGGCTTTGCCCGAAATCAGACATTTGTATGCCCAGGTCGGCAACAGCCGACCTGGGTGCCGTCGCCCTTCGAGGGCCGCTTCGCGGCCACCTCAGGGTGACGGAAAAAATTCTGGCGCAGACCGCTTCAATCTAAAGCGATCGTGCTCTAGGTTCGCGGCCCTCGCGCTTTCATCTTCAAGAAGGAAAATATCTGTGAGCCGCTTACGCTTGATTTTGATTGCCACCGTTCTCAGCCTAGTCGCGCCCGCCTTCGGCGCGGCGGCGCAGGATTATCCGACCCGCTCGATCCGCGCTATTACCACCGCGAGCGCCGGCGGCATCAGTGACATTTTCATGCGCGCGCTCGGTGAGGAGTTGCGCAAGCGTCTCGGCCAGCCGATCGTGGTCGAGAACCGGCCCGGCGGGATGCAAAACGTCGGCGCCCAGGTCTGCCAGGATTCGCCGCCGGACGGCTATACGATCTGCATCATCAACGCCGATCCGTTGATCTACAACCAGTTCCTGCTCAAGAGCCTGCCGTTCGATCCGGTGAACGGGCTGCAGCCGATCACCAATCTGTTCAATCTCATTCACGTCCTCGTGGTGAATGCGAATCTGAAAGTGAAAAATGTCGCGGAGCTGGTCGCGCTGTCGAAGGCCAAGCCCAACACGTTGAGCTACCTGACGCCGGGCGCGCCGATGGTGCTCTACATGGAGACGCTCAAGAAAGAGCAGGGCGCGGACTGGGTGCGCGTGCCGTTCAAGGGCGGCGGCGAAGCCGTGAATGCGATCCTGGGCGGCTCGACGCCGATCGGGCTGATCGGCGAGGGCAACGTCATCGGGCAGATCAAGGCCGGCACGATGACGCCGCTGGTGATGATGAACAACATCCACTCGCCCAACTTCCCCGACGTGCCGACGCTCGAGGAGACCGGCTATCAGGGGCCGCCGTCGCGCGGCTGGTACGGCCTGTTCGCGCCGCACGGCACGCCGCGGCCGATCGTCGACCGGCTGGCGAAGGAAGTCACCGCCATCGTCACCGATCCGGCTTTTGCCGAGAAAAATCTCAAACAACGCAGCCTGGTCGGCGCCAGTGATACGACCGATGAGTTTGCCAAACAGATCGTCGAGGACCGCAAGGTTGCCCAACAGGTGGTCAAGCAGGCAGGGCTGGAGCCGGAGTGATTTCCCATCCCGTCCTTGCCGGGCTTGACCCGCCTGCGGGCCATAGCCCTCAATCGACACGCTCGCCCAACGTGCCCTACGGCGGGCGAAGGCCCGGCAATCCAGCTTTTTGCCTTCGGTAGATGGATCACCGGATCAAGTCCGGTGATGACGCGTGCTAGACGGCCCGAACGATCTCACGCCCGCTTCTTGCGCTTCTGCTGCATGTAGGAGCGCAGAACCGCGTTCATGCGCCGCTGATAGCCGGCGCCTTCGTTCTTGAAATAATCGAGCACGTCCTCGTCGACGCGGATCGAGATGGCTTTCTTTTTCGGCGGGATGACGAGGGTGGCGTCGGACCAGTCAAAATCGAGCGGCGCCGCTTCGGGATCCTTGCGAACCGCCGCTTCGATTTCTTCGTCAGTCAGCGCGTCAACAGCGGCCCAATCGGTCTTCCCTCGTCGGGGATCGTCCCGTGAGACGATGATAGAATTCTCGTCTTTCTTTGCGCGACGCGCGCCTTGCTGAGATGATCCAGCAGACTTCGCCACGGATTGTGAACGCGACAGCGACTTCCCGACCATCGACATAACCAAAGACTTCGTACCTGATTTCGCCATGGCGATCTGATCGACGGGCAAAGGTGTAACCGTCGAAAATTCCTTTCACATTCCCAAAGTCGATCGTGTGGTCGCGGAGATCGAGAGCATCAGTATCGTATATACATTTGTATTGACAATGTCAACGTCGTTGTGAATAACCGGGACAATCTCCCCTTCCTTTGCCGTATCAGCGCGCCGCCCTATCTTCGCGCTCCAGCCACACTATCCTGCCGAATCACCATGCGCTTCACCCCGCAATTCCTCGACGAGCTGCGCGCGCGGCTTCCGGTTTCGGAGGTCGTTGGCCGCCGCGTCAAGCTGCGTAAGGCGGGGAAGGAGTGGCGGGGGCTGTCGCCGTTCAACCAGGAGAAGACGCCGTCATTCTACTGCAATGACCAGAAGGCGATGTGGTTCGACTTCTCCTCCGGCAAGAATGGCAACATCTTCGATTTCCTGATGCTCACCGAGGGCGTCACCTTCCCGGAGGCGGTCGAGCGGCTGGCCGGGCAGGCCGGCCTCCCGGTGCCGGTGCTGACGCGCGAAGCCGAGGAGCGCGAGGAACACCGCAAGACGCTCCACGACATCTGCGAGCTGGCGGCAAAATTCTTCGAGGCGACGCTGGCGTCGCGCGGGGGGGCGCGGGGCCGCGGCTATCTGGCCGACCGCGGCTTGCAGCCGGCGACCCAGCTCAAGTTCCGGCTCGGCTATGCGCCGGCCGACCAATACGCGCTCAAGGAGCATCTCGGCGCGCAGAAGATTCCGGTCGACGACATGGTCGAGGCCGGCCTGATCGTCGGCGGCGCCGATATCCCGGTGCCGTATGACCGCTTCCGCGACCGCATCATGTTTCCGATTTCGGACTGGCGCGGCCGCGTCATCGCCTTCGGCGGCCGGGCGCTGGAAAAGGATGTGCCGGCGAAATATCTCAACTCGCCGGAGACGCCGCTCTTCCACAAAGGCGCGACGCTCTACAACATCGCCGCCGCGCGCCTTGCGGCGCACAATGCCGGCAAGGCGGCGCCGGATAGCCTCGCCGGCCGCGTCATCGCGGTCGAGGGCTATGTCGATGTCATCGCCATGGTCACGGCGGGCTTCGAGGCGACCGTCGCGCCGCTCGGCACCGCGCTGACGGCCGACCAGCTTGGCCTGGCGTGGCGGCTCGCCGACGAGCCGATCCTCTGCTTCGACGGCGACGGCGCCGGGCGGCGTGCCGCCTACCGGGCGGTCGACATCGCGCTGCCGCTGCTCAAGCCCGGCAAGAGCCTCAAGTTCGCGGCGTTGCCGGATGGCCTCGATCCCGACGATCTAGCCCGCTCAGGCGGCCGCGAGGCGATCGAGGACGTGCTCGCCGCCGCCCGCCCGCTTGCCCAAGTGCTATGGACCCGCGAGTGCGAGGCCGGGCCGTTCGAGACCCCCGAACGCCGCGCCGCGCTCGAAGCCCGGCTCGCCGAGGTGACGGCGCCGATCGGTGACGACGCGGTGCGGCGCTATTATCGGCAGGACTTTGCGGCGCGGCTGCGCCAATTGTTCGCCCCCGCGGAGGGCGCAACGCGCCGGCGCGGCTTTGACCAGACCAGGCCCGGCTTCGACCCATTCCAGCGCAGAGGCGGTCCGCCGGCACGGCCGATGACCCCCAAAGCCGCTTTCGGCCGCGACGCGCGCTATGTGGCGGCGTCGGCGCAACTCGCGGAAAGCCCGGTGCATCGCGGCTATCGGGCGGCGATCCCGCGCCGCGAGGCTTTGATCCTGCAGGCGGCGCTCAACCATCCCTGGCTGCTGCACGACCATCTCGAGGAGCTGGCCGAGGCGGAATTCCGCCACGCCGACACGCAAAAACTCAAGGGCGCCTTGCTGGACGTGTTTGCCCATCATTTTGCCGACGAATTGGGCCGCAGCGGCGAGGCCGAGCGCGCCGAGTTTGTCGCCGAACTCGGCCGCCGCGGCTTCGACGTGATGCTCGCCCGCATCGAGCGCGCGATCACCAACCCGTCGGTCTGGGGCGCCCGTCCCGAGGCCGCTGCGGACGATGTTTTGCAGACCTGGAAGCAGCTTGTCGCCTTGCATCGGCAATGGCACTCCTTAACTAGAGAGCTGAAAGACGCGGAGCGTGCGCTCGGCGAGGACAACACCGAAGCGAACTATTCGCGGCTGCGGGACGTCAAGGCCCGGCTTTCCAGCATTGATGGAACCGAAGCCTTGATCGAGGGTTTTGGCGCTTCCTCGGGCCGCCCCGCCAGACCGATGTAAGCTAGGGTGTCTTGAGCAGGCTGTCGTAGCAGCCGCGGTGCGAACCAAGTCGCTTGGCGTACCAAAGCGCTTGGCGTCGTGAGGCGCTGGCGTTCGAGGCCGGTCTGTCTGGCGCGCGGGCACCGGCTGGACGGGTCGATGGCGAGGTAATAAAGGTCCCTCTCGCGGTCGATAAGGTAAGGTTAGTGAGAGCTTAACGGAGTTCCGGGAAAACTGGGGCCTCGATTCGGGCGGTGCCAGAAATGGCGCTGCCCTTTTTGACCGTTGGCCTGGGTTTGGCGACCGAAGGCCGGCTGGAATGGCGGCTATCCGGCAGTTGAGTCCGCAGACGTGGACTCTCGCCATAGGGTAGGGGCTGTGTGACGTGCGGCGGTGCCCGAAACGGGACCGGCCGTTGGGACTTATAAAGTGGGGACTTGCCTTGGTGGCGGGGCAAGGCGGTCGCGAGACAGGCGTGGTGGAGACAAAGATGGCAAGCAAGAGCGTGGCAAGCATCAAAACCGTCGCGATCAAGGTCAAGGCCGTCGCGCCCAAGGATGGCGAGACACCGGAAAAAGATACCGCCGAGGCTCCCGACGCACCGCTGCCGCTGCTCGACCTTTCCGATGCTGCCGTCAAGAAGATGATCAAGCAGGCCAAGAAGCGCGGCTACGTTACCTACGAGCAGCTCAACGCCGTGATGCCGTCCGAGGAGGTCACCTCCGAGAAGATCGAAGACATTCTGGCGATGATGAACGAGATGGGCATCAACGTCGTCGAGACCGAGGAAGCCGAAGCCGACGAGGAGGAAGAGGCCCGCGAGGAACCCGAAGAGGAAGAGAGCGAGTCCGGCGAACTGGTGACGGTGACGCCCAAGCCGCTGGCGAAATCCGAGGCCAAGGAGCCGGCCGAGCGCACCGACGATCCGGTGCGGATGTACCTGCGCGAGATGGGTTCGGTCGAACTGCTATCCCGCGAGGGCGAAATCGCTATCGCCAAGCGCATCGAGGCTGGCCGCGAGGCGATGATCGCCGGCTTGTGCGAAAGCCCGCTGACGTTCCAGGCCGTCATCATCTGGCGCGACGAATTGAACGAGGGCAAAGTCTTCCTGCGCGACATCATCGATCTCGAAGCGACCTATGCGGGCCCTGACGCCAAGAACGCGGCGGCCGCGCCGCCCGGCGACGGTTCGGCCCCGGTGCCGCCCGGCAGTCCGGGCTTTGTGCCGCAGCCGCCGCAGGCGGTAGCGCCGCCGTCGGCCCCGCCGGCCGCGACCCCGTTCAAGGCGCACGGCGCCAACGGCGCCGGCAACGGCCAGGACAGCGGCGAGGAAGCCGCGCTGAGCGACGCCGATCTCGACGAGGACGAGCTCGAAAATTCGATGTCGCTCGCCGCCATCGAGGCCGAGCTCAAACCCAAGGTCTTGGAAACCTTCGACACCATCGCCGACACCTTCAAGCGGCTGCGCCGCTTGCAAGAGCAGGACATCGAAGGCAAGCTGCACAACGAGACGCTGACGCCGAGCCAGGAGCGCAAATACAAGAAGCTCAAGGAAGAGATCATCCAGGAGGTGAAATCGCTGCGGCTCAACCAGGGCCGCATCGACGCGCTGGTCGAGCAGCTCTACGACATCAACAAACGGCTGGTCGGCCACGAGGGCCGCCTGATGCGGCTCGCCGAGAGTCACGGTGTCACCCGCGAAGGTTTCCTGCGCCAGTATCACGGCACCGAGCTCGACCCGCGCTGGCTCAACCGCGTCTCGAAACTCGCCGAGAAGGGCTGGAAGAACTTTGTCGCCCGCGACAAGGACCGCATCAAGGATCTGCGCACCAACATCCACACGCTGGCGACCGAAACCGGGCTCGAGATCGGCGAGTTTCGCAAGATCGTCCACATGGTGCAGAAGGGCGAGCGCGAGGCGCGCCAGGCCAAGAAAGAAATGGTCGAGGCGAACCTGCGCCTCGTTATCTCGATCGCCAAGAAATACACCAACCGCGGCCTGCAGTTCCTCGACCTGATCCAGGAAGGCAACATCGGGCTGATGAAGGCGGTCGACAAATTCGAATACCGCCGTGGCTACAAGTTCTCGACCTATGCGACGTGGTGGATCCGGCAGGCGATCACGCGCTCGATCGCCGACCAGGCCCGCACCATCCGCATCCCTGTGCACATGATCGAGACCATCAACAAGATCGTGCGCACCTCGCGCCAGATGCTCAACGAGATCGGCCGCGAGCCGACGCCCGAAGAGCTCGCCGAAAAGCTCGGCATGCCGCTCGAGAAGGTGCGCAAGGTTTTGAAAATCGCCAAGGAGCCGCTGTCGCTCGAAACACCGATCGGCGACGAGGAGGATTCGCACCTCGGCGATTTCATCGAGGACAAGAACGCGATCCTGCCGATCGACGCCGCAATCCAGTCGAACCTGCGCGAGACCACGACCCGCGTGCTGGCCTCGCTGACGCCGCGCGAAGAACGCGTGCTGCGCATGCGTTTCGGCATCGGCATGAACACCGACCACACGCTCGAAGAAGTCGGCCAGCAGTTCTCGGTCACGCGCGAGCGCATCCGCCAGATCGAAGCCAAGGCACTGCGCAAGCTCAAGCACCCGTCGCGGTCGCGGAAGTTGCGGTCGTTCCTCGATAATTAATTAATGCCGTCCCGAGGCTTCGAATGAACGTCAAAGTACGCCAGATCGAAGTGGGTACGGAAACGGCTGACCTGCTCGAAGCGCGCGCCGCTGCCCTTGGTATTAGTGTTGCTGACCTTTTGGCGGACCTTGCTTGCAACGAAAGTCTGCTGCCGCCCGATTTGGCGGAAATGCGGGCTAAAGGCGAAGGGCCTTGGTCGCCCCAAGCTTTGGAGGAGGACGCGCGACGTCTTGCCGATTTTGAGCGCACCCGCATGGGCGTGCCCTGGGACGAGGTCAAGGTCTGGATGGAGAGCTGGGGCAAGCCGAACGAGCTGCCACGGCCTGAGCCTCGGAAGTTATGAAGTTCGTTGTCTCGCAGGCGGCAGCAGCCGACCTCGCGCGACTGCACGCATTCCTCGCGGCAGACATCCGGCTGCGGCCGCGCGCGCTGTTGCCAGTCTCATAAGCGCGGTGCAATCGCTGGCTGTTTTCCCGGAGCGCGGGAGGCCATCGGGCACGCCCGACATCCGCGAATTGATCGTGCCGTTCGGTCAATCTGGCTATGTGCTGCGCTACACCTACCGAAAGCAGGCAGATGAAGTCATCGTGTTGCGTGTTTGGCACGGCCGTGAGGCGCGTGATTGAAGTATGGCGGCGGCTGAAAACTCAGCCGGTAGGCGGCAGCACAGGAGACAAGGCGTCATCACCGTGGACAACCCGGTCATTACAAGTGCGCGGAGATTTGCCGCCGCGGACGCACAGTCGACCCGGCTCCCCGTCAATCCGGCAAGTTCGTCAGCCGTGGCCGCCACACGCCGAGGATGACGTTCGCGGTCGCGACCGCGAGCAGCACCCAGAGCGAGGCCCGCTCGGCGCCGATCGATGCGACGAGGGTCGCGGCGTCGGCTTGGCCGGCAAGCACGCGGGCGCTCTGTTCGGCTTCCTGCTGGATCGGGCCTTGCACGGCTACCAGGCCCCACTCGAACAATATGATGCCAGTGGCGAGCTTCGCCCAGGCCCAGCCGGCGTTGTGAAACGCCCGGTTTGCGGCGATCGCCAAGAGGCCGGCGATCAAGGTCAGCGCCAGCGACGGCAGAAAGATCCACTTGGCGATGCCGCCCATCGCGCCGCGGATGAGTGCGTACTGCGAGAGCGACGCCGGCGCCGGAACGAACACGAGCAACACGAGCAGGCACGCCATCGCGCCCATCAGGCCGACGGCCCCGATCGTATGAAGGAACTTCAGCAAGCGTCGCATGGCGTTCGGAGTGCTGATCGAGCGAAGCCTTCATCGTAGCCGAAGGGACCGCAAGAGCAAGATCGCAGGCCTCGCGACGGTGCGCCGCGACAGGGAACCGCGGTGATGACGGCCGGGTCTTTGCGGGCTACGATATGGGAATGCACAAGACCATTGGCACGCTCCTCGCTCTTTTCACGCTCCTCCTCGCCGGCCCGGCGCGCGCCGCGCCGTGCGGCGGCGATTTCAACACCTTCCTCGCCGCGATGGCGCGCGACGCGCAAGCCCAGGGCGTCTCGCGCGCCGTTATCGAGCAGGCCTTCGCCGGCCTGACGCCGGACCCCGCCGTGCTCGCTTTCGATCGCCGCCAGCGCGGCATGTTCCACTCCAAGAGCTTCGAGCAATACGCCGCGACCCGGGTCGTTCCGGCCCGCATCAACCGCGGCAGGAGAATGATGCAGGTCCATGCCGCGCTGCTCTCCCGCATCGAGCGGCAATTCGGCGTACCGCCGGCGGTGATCGTGGCGGTGTGGACGCTCGAAACCGACAACGGCACCGGCGACATGGGCAAGCTGCCGGTGATCCGCACGGTGGCGACGCTGGCGCACGACTGCCGCCGCGCCGACCTGTTCCAGCGCGAGCTGATCGCCGCCTTGCAGATCGTTCAGCGCGGCGATCTGCCGTTGCGCGATCTCATCGGCGCTTACGCGGGCGAGATCGGCCAGACCCAGTTTCTGCCGTCGTCCTACATCAAATACGGCGTCGACTATGACGGCAACGGCCGTGTCGACCTGCGCCATTCCGTTCCGGATGTCTTGGCCTCGACCGCCAATCTGCTCAAGGTCAACGGCTGGCAGGCCGGCGCGCCTTACACCGCGGGCACGCCGAATTTCGAGGGCGCGATGCGCGAGTGGAATCACTCCGAGGTTTACCGCAAGACCATCGTGCTGATGGCGCAGCGCCTGGGCGGCGGGTGAGGGCGCGGGAGCGCGCGACTCGGTAGGGCGGGTTAGCCCAAGGTGTAACCCGCCAGTTTTTCGATCACGCTACGTGTCGGTAGACCAGACGTCATCGCCGGGCTTGTCCCGGCGATCTCGATTCATGGGTCTCGAAGTCTTGGGCACAGTGCCAGCCTGATCGGGATGGCCGGGACAAGCTCGGCCACGACGCGCCGGGTACGCCTCACCCGATCGCCAGGATTTCGGCCTCGCCGCCGGCGACCTCAACCGTGTCGCCGACCTTCTTGCCGAACAACGCCCGCGCCAGCGGCGCGACATGCGACAGCGTCCCTTTTGACGGCTCCGCCTCGTCTTCGCCGACGATACGGAAGGTTTGTTCGCGGTTGTCGTCGCGCGCCACCGTGACGGTCAGGCCGAACTGGACGTGGCTCTTGTCGGCGGGTGGCGTGACCACCTGCGCGCTCGCGCGCCGCGCTTCCCAATAGCGCAGGTCGCGCAACGTCGCCGCCATGCCGGCCTTATCGTTGTCTTGCCGCGAAGCGGCGTGTGCCATGCGAGCACGGTCGAAGGCGGTCTCGATCGCTTCCAGGCCCTCGGCAGTGACCACATTGGGATGCGGCGAAATCGGCCGTTCCGGCAAGGCCGGCAGGCTGTCGTCCACTTCTTTGACGAAGGCGCGGCTCATGTCAGGGCGCCGCACCGAGAACGGATTTGCACATGAGGATTATGTGGGGTGCCGCCGCGATCGACGACAGATGCTGGCCCGGCGCCGCGCTGCCAGAAATCTGTCGCCGTCAATGCGGTGCTGTGTCAGCCGGTCCGGCGGCCGTCAGCTTTTGCTGCGCCGCCTGAACAAGCGCTTGCAGCATGGGGCGCGTCGATGCTCTGCGCGTCGATCGGTACGCGGTCCCAACTCTTTTCTCACATCCGAATTCTTTGCTTTTCTCGAGCATGCCCTCGCATTCACGCCGCGTCGGCCGGCCGCACGCGCCGTGCAATCTCGGCGCCGTGTTCGCGTTCGATCACCGCGATCTCGTATTGGCTTTGCAGGTCGAGCCAGAACCGCGCGCCATTGCCAAAGTAGCGGCCAAGACGGACCGCGGTATCGGCCGTGATCGAACGCCGGCTGTTCAAAATGTCGGTGATGCGGCCGGACGGCACGCCGATGTCGAGCGCCAGACGATTGGCGCTGAGCGAGCGTGCGGTCAGCTCGCGTTTAAGGAGACGTCCCGGATGGACGGCAGGAGGCATGGCTTTCATCCCTTGTGGTAGTCGACGATCTCAACTTCGTACGCGTCGCTTCTGCGAAATTCGAAACAGATGCGCCAACGCTCGTTTATTGCCGGCGGCACAAGGCCTGCCATGCCGAGATCGGGGCCTGCCTGGAGCGGGCGTGGCCGCTGTTGCCCGAAGAGGCGCAAGAGCGGGCGTATCGCGAGGTGATGGCGGGCGGCCCGCGCCGTTTGCCGCCAGCGACGCCGCTCGAACGGCGATTGCGCCTCTTCCCGCCATCGAACTTCGTGCACGCGAGGCCGACGTGACGCTGCTGGAGCGTTGCGGCCTGGTTTTGGTAGCCCGGATGGAGCGCAGCGAAATCCGAGGCAGCGGTGACGCCTCGCGACGTTCCCGGATTACGCGGAGCTTGTCATCGGGCCGGCCACTTCGGGCCGGACCCGTTGGCTCCATCCGGGCTACGGATTACCGATGTCTCATAAAACGCGGCGACAGCCGCCCGTCACGAATACTCGCGCGCTTTCTTCTTTGCGCCGGTGCGCGAAATGCTTTTGATCTCCAGCGGCGCGCGGCCGGATTTTTCGGCGATGTCGCGGTCCTGTTCGATCAGGAAGCCGTGGGCCGGCTTGTCGCCGTCGAGGCCGCCGGTCAGCGTGCGCGGCACTTTGCGGTTCGAACGTTGCGTGCCGTCCTCATAGACGACATCGAACATTACGAATTCGGAATTCAATCCGGGTTTTCTCGGCATGATGATTTTCCTGAGAGACCCGTGCGCGCTGATCACAGCAGAACCGGGCCCTTGATTCTTGTTTTGCGCCCCTTTTTGCCGGCCTTCCTTCGCTTGCCGCCGACTTTTGGCCGCCGAAGCTGTTTTCGGAATCACGCTGGTGCGCCGGATAGAAACGAAAACGCCGGCGCCAATAAGGCGCCGGCGCGGCAGTCACGGAGACGGTTAGATCGCCTGCAGGTTGGTGGCGGCGGACTTGCCGCTGCGGCGGTCGGCCTCGATGTCGAAGGACAGCTTCTGCCCCTCGTTGAGGTTCGACATGCCGGCGCGCTCGACAGCCGAGATGTGAACGAACACATCGGGGCCGCCAGCGTCCTGAACGATGAAGCCGTAGCCCTTTTGGGCGTTGAAGAACTTAACGGTGCCTTTGGCCATAATGGCCTCCTTCTGAAACGCATACCGCGTTTTGTGGCCGTGCGAACCATTCGCCCGGTCTTCAATCCGGATTATGCGCGGTCTTGGGAAAGGCCCGCTGGCGCGTTTGGCGCTCCAGCTTCTTCGTGAGACATGATCTTGGGAAAGCCAGTTTCCGGATCATGCTATTCGGGCGAGACGTCAAGTCAGGCAAATCGGAATGGCGGCTATATAGAGGCGGATTGCGGATTTTGCAATCGGGATAGCGGCCGGCCGGCGGTCCGTCCCCAGAGGGTTGCCGAGAGGTTAAGTCGCCAGCGAAAGCCGGCGCGGCTGGCCCGCCTCGACCGGAGCGTCGCCGATCACGCAGTTGCGGCCGGCGGATTTCGCCAGATAAAGCCGCCGGTCGGCGTGGTGAAACAGGCCGTCATAATCGGAGGCATCGTCGGCGCAGGTGGCAAGCCCGATGCTGACGGTGACCAGCGGCGTGTCGGCGATGTGGCTGGCGACGTCGCGGCGGATGCGTTCGCCGAGCGCCAGCGCCGCGGCGCGCGTCAGGTCGTCGGCGATCACGACGAACTCCTCGCCGCCGTAGCGGAATACGGCGGCGCCGTCGCCGACCGTGTTCATCACGATGCGGGCGATGCGGAGCAGCACGACGTCGCCGGCGGCATGGCCGAAGCGGTCGTTGAAGCTCTTGAAGTGGTCGATGTCGATGATGAGCAGGCTCAGCGGCCGGCCCGCCTGCGCGGCCTCGTCGACCTTCTGGCGGCCGAGCGTTTCGAGGCGGCCGCGATCGAACGCGCCGGTCAGCGCGTCGCGGCCGGAGCGCGCGACCAGATCTTCGTAGCGCTCGCGATAGGTCAGGAGATCGAACACGTCGATAATGCGGGTCGCCGCCTTCTTGCGTTTGCTCGATCGCTCGAGCCGGCGCAGATAGACCGTGGCGAGCCCGCTGTAGATCGCGACCGCAACCATCTTGGCCGCCCAGCCGCCGAACAAGACCGACAGCGGCGCGCCGGTGAGAAAGCGCAAGCCCGCGTAGAAGCCACCTGGTCGAAGCTGAGCACGATCGCGCCGGTGAGCGCGAGCCGGACAGCACGTGGCCGCGGATCAGTGCGCGCGAGTGTTCGTAGATCAGGATCATCATGATGCAGTCGGCGAACAGCATGAGCGTGCCCCACACCATCAGGCCACCCATCTCGTCGAGGAAGCCGAAGTCGGCGAGCCGGTTCGGGCCAGCGCCTCGGTACCGTGCTGGCGCATCAGTGACGCCGAGCGCGAACAGCAGGAGGTTGCCGATCAGCAAGTCCGTAGATCGGCTGGCGCACCACGACCGCGTCCTCGCGGATGTAGACGAGCAGCAGCAGCATCAGCTTGCCGGTGAACAGCACGGTGGAGCCCGGCGAGGCGACGATGCCGAACGGCAAGGCGACATAGAGGATGCTGGCGAGATAGGTCTCGAGGAAGTGCATGACGCCGAGCGCGCAGAAGAAGGCGCCGATGCCGAGCGGTGGCGCGCCCGGAACAAGGCCGCGAGGACGGCGAAATAGATCAGCGCGTCGGCCACCAACAGCAGCGCGTTGCCGCCATGGCTCGTCAACTGGCTCGTCAACTGGGATGCGAGGGCCGAGGCGAGTTGGGACATTGCAGGCGGATCCCCGCGAGCACGCTCGATGTTTCGGAAGCTTGCTCGCTGGACTGGCGTAGCATTCGCCGGTTAACGGAGCCGAAATCGCGATCGATAAGGCCCCGCGGACTTTCGGAAGCCACTTGCGCTCCCGCGATGCTCTCCCATCTTCTGGCGGTGGATGCAGGCGTATCCTGCGTTTTGCGGATAATCAGCGGCGGGGCCCCATCATGGCTTTCTCAGGCACCAGCGGATTTGCCGGGTTCCATCCCGGCGCCGGGCGGTATGACGCGGCGTCGCGCCGTGCCGCGATGGATCGGCTCGACAAGCTTGCCACCCTGTTCGATACGGCGTTCGTCGTACCCGGCACCAATGTCCGCTTCGGCGTGGAGTCCATGTTGCGGCTGGTGCCCGGCATCGGCGATGCCGCCGCCTCGGCGCTGTCCTGCTATGTGTTGTACGAGGCCTATCGGCTCGATGTGCCGCGCCTCTTGCTCGCCCGCATGCTGGCCAACGTGGTGCTCGAAGGGGCGGCGGGGACGGTCCCCCTGGCCGGCGACGCTTTCGACGTGTTCTTTCGCGCCAACCGCCGCAACGTGGCGCTGCTGCGCGAGCATTTTGCGCGCACCGGATATGTCTGAAGGAGCGGGTCCGGCGCCGAGCGCTTGAGCCGGCGCGCACGGTTGCGTTCCCTCGTCACGACATCGCCATTCAGCCCCCACCGTATGGCCGGACGTTCGCCGGATTCCCCGGTAACAACGCCGGCATGTTGAGGGTGTAACCTGGAGTAAACTGATGTTGAATTTGACGTCGCGTTTTTTAGCTTTGGGCCTGTTCGCCCTCGCGTTGCCGGCGCAGCCGGCGTTGGCGCGAGAGCATTCTCATCACGTTTATCGGCATCATCGCGTGCATCAAGCGTTTGCGTATCGACACCGTTATGCGCATCGGTATGGATTTCGCCACGGCTACGCGATGGAACAACAAAATGCCATGGAACAACAAAATGCCATGGAACAGCAAAATGCCTGGGGCTTCTCGCCGTTCGGGCAAAGCTGGAATCAAGGCTGGAATCAAACCCGGGGTCAGAGCCGCGGCGAAAGCGTGAGGCGAAGCTCCGGTTACGACGGCTTGGTCGCACAGCAGGCCAGCGCGAATGGCATTCCGGTCTCGCTCGCAGAACGCGTCGTCAGGCGCGAGAGCGGCGGCAATCCGCGCGCCGTCAGCCGCGGCAATTACGGGCTGATGCAGATCCGGCTCGGCACCGCGCGCGCCATGGGCTATGGCGGCTCCGCGGCGGGCCTGCTCGATCCGTCGGCCAACATGACCTACGCGATGCGCTATCTGGCCGGCGCCTATCGGGCCGCCGGCGGCAGCGAGAGCCGCGCCGTCGCGCTCTACGCCCGCGGCTACCACGCCGCGCCGGCGCGCAGAGCTGCGACCTATACGTTCTGATTGGTCGGCTTTCGGCGCGAGCAGCCGCGCAGTCGGACGACGGACGCTATCGCAGCAATGCCGCGCTGGATTCGCTCATCGCGTAGCTTGTGTTGCGGTTATCGGCCGGCTGCGGCCGCCGACCCGTCGGCGCGCGATGCCGTCGCGCTTACTCCAAGCCCTCGACGATGCGGATGTCGCGCACCGCGCCGTCGCCGAGCGCCTTGAGCGCGTCCTGATAGGCCGGGACTGTTGTAGGCGGCGATCGCCTTTTCGACGCTCGGGAAATTCGGAGATGACGATGCGCTCCTTGCGGCCGGCCTCGAAGGCCGCCGCCGCGATTGCCGCGCACCAGATAACGGCCGCCGAACGGCGCGGTCGCGGCCGGCGCCAGCTTGGCATAGGCGGCGAGCTTTTGCGGATCGGAAATCGAGCGGTAGCAGGTCACCCAGTAGCCCTTCGGCATCGCATCCTCCTGGTCGACCTGTCGCTGTGCCGGCGCAAGTGTAACGCGGCCGGTCGTGCGGCCGCAATTCGCGGGCGTCCGCGCCTCGCTTCTCTCCGGCGCCGCGGCGGCGTAACATCGCGGCCGGTCACAGGCGGTCTGACAGAGGAGCCCGCGATGTCGTTCTGGAGCGCGCTGTTCGGCCGGCGATCCGGCGCCGAAGCCGCCAAGGTCGCCGACCCGGTCGAGTACAAGGGCTACGTCATCCGCGCCGCGCCGTACAAGAACAACGGCGGCGCTTATCAGACCGCCGGCACCATCGAGCGCGAGATCGGCGGCGTGCGCAAGGAGCACCGCTTCATCCGCGCCGACGCCTACGCCTCCTACGACGACGCGCTGAACTTCACGCTCAACAAGGCGCGCCAGATCATCGACCTGCAGGGCGACCGGATTTTCGATTGAGGTTCGCTACTGCAGCCGGCCTGCTAAGCCAATCCCTCGACGATGCGCAGGTCGCGTTCGGCGGCGTTGCCGAGCACCTTCAGTGCGGCCTGGTAGCCGGCGCCGTCGTGGGTCGCGACCGCCTTTTCGACGCTGTCGAATTCGATGATGACGACGCGCTGCGTCAGGCCTTTCTCGTAGGCTTTCGCGGCGTTGCCGCGGGCGAGGAAACGGCCGCCGCCGGCGGCGATCGCGGGCCCGGCAAGCTTGGCGTATTCCGCCAGCGCATCCGGATTTGAAACCGAAAGATACGTCGCCACCCAATATGCCTTGGCCATCGCAGCCTCCCTTGTCGTTACCGCTCCGCGCGTTTATCGTATGGTCACGGACGCGCGAATGCCTTGTTGACATGCCAGCCGCATTGCGCAATGCGCCGCGCGTGTGCGGATCTCGCCGCCTCGTCGTCGCTGCCGCCGATCTCGCTCTTCAGCCGCTTGACTGCCGCCGCAGCGACGCAACTTCGCTCTCGAGCTGCGCGACCGCGCGGCCAGTTCGCCGGCTGCGAGGCCGCCGCGGCGCGCATCGGGAAAGGCGAGCCCGACTCGTCGCCGTGGCGCCACTGCACCCGCGCGCGCAAGGTCTGCTCCTTCTGCGGGATGTAGAGATCGACCATGTCGGGCACGTTGACGGCTCGGAGAAGATGATGCGCGCGCCGTGCTCGGAAAGGTCGCGAATGAGGCAGTCGAGCGCGCCGCGCCGCTTGTTGAAATAGACGCAGCCGCGCAGGAAGCTTTTCTGCCGCATCGCTCGGCGGCGTTCGGCCATGGTGCCCGCCATCCTCGAGGCGTAATCCGCGAGGCAAGCTTAAGCCGCCGCGATTAATGCAGTCTTACTGGAGATGAACAGTGCCGCACCGTGGACGAGTCGCAGCCGCCGCGAGGCTTCACCAGGCCGAGAACAGGCGGCCGACATCGTAGACGAGGCGCCGATCATGCAGGCCGCCAGCCGCCGCCGAACAGACCGAGCATGATCGCGTTGTTCAGACGCGCCGAGAGTGTGCCGGTCGAGAAATGAATCTTGCCGAAGATGCGGCCATGGCCGTGTCCTTCGCCGACGTCCCTGACCGCCTGTCGCGTTCCTCTTCGACGACTCCGGCCGATCGTAACCGCCAATCGGCATCCGCGCGCCGCATGATGGAGCGCGGCAAGGCTGCGTGGCTGCACGTCGCCGCGAGCTTTTCGCAAACGCGTGGCGCGGCTTTTCGCCCATGACGTGACGCCGCTCGCTCGCGCCGCCGCTTTCGAAACTACATTGGAAAGTTACGCGCCGGCAATTTCATTTACAACTGCGAGTCGCGGGATAGAAGGAAACCGGCATGCATGTGTTCGATCTTGGTGGGCGAGGCCGCGTTCGATCCGCAAAAAGCACGTCGAGAAAATCCTCGGCAAGATCGCGGACGGCGACGTCACCGTCGCCTGCTGGGAGCCGGGCCAGATCAGCCCCTACCATTGCCACCCGCACGCCACCGAAATTTATTTCTGCTTTGACGGGCGGCGGCACCATGCGCACGCCGGACGAGACCGTCGCGGTCGCGCCCGGCGCGTTTCGTCGTGCATCCGCCGGGCGAAGTGCACGAATACGAGAACGGCGCCGCAGCGCACGCTGTTGTTTCGCGTGCGCTACGGCACCGACATGGCGGCGCGCCATCTCGACTGGCGCGGCCGCGCCGGCTTTACACAAAGCGCCGAGGACGCCGACTATTTCCGGCAACCATCCGCCGGCCGGCGCCCGAGCCAGCAGGCGGAGTGACGGCAGCCTGCTGGGGCTTAGTGGTTCTGCGGCGCGCTGTTCGGCGCGCAGGTGTCCTTGTTGCCCTTCTTGGCCGCAGGCATTGCGCCATCGAATCGTAGGCGCATTCCTTGCTCGAGCCGGTCTGCAGACAGAAGCTGTGATGGGTATAGCTGCCCTGCGCGAACGCGCTCGAGCTGGCAAACGCCGCGAAAAGGCCGGCAATCACGATAAGCCGCATCTTGGTCTCCGTCGCACTCACCCGGCAAAGCAACTCGTGCCGGTTGCCAAGGTTCCCTTTGCGACACGCAGACATGACGCGCCGCAACAGACGCGAGAGAACCACAGGCGCAGGAAAGCGAAGGGGAGGCGTGATGTTTACGAAACCGCATTGTCCGGTCATCGCCATCGAGGAGCATTACTGGGACGAGGAGCTGGAAAAGACCTATACGGGCGGCGAAGCCGGCCGGCCGGGCGAGCAGTACAAGCGCCTGCACGATTTCGACCGGCATGCGCATCAAGGAGATGGACGAGGCCGGCATCGACATGCAGGTGCTCTCGCACGGCGCGCCGTCGACGCAGAAGCTGCCGGCCGACACCGCCGCCGCGCTGGCCCGCCGCGTCAACGACCGGCTGCACGCCGCGGTCGCCGCCAATCCGCAAGCGCTTCGCCGCCTTCGCGGCGCTGCCGACCGCGGTGCCCGACGCCGCCGCCGACGAGCTCGAGCGCACCGCCAAGGAGCTCGGCTTCAAGGGCGCCATGCTGCACGGCCTCGCCAACGGCGTCTTCCTCGACGACAAGAAGTTCTGGCCGATCTACGCGCGCGCCGAAAAGCTCGACGTGCCGATCTACCTGCATCCGTCGCTGCCGCAACGCCGACGTGCGCGCGCATCTATTACGACGATTACGTCAAGGACTTCCCGATGGTGGCGCGGCCGGCCTGGGGCTACACGGTGGAGACCGCGACCACTGCGCCATCCGGCTGGTGCTGTCCGGCGTGTTCGAGCGCCACCCGAAGCTGAAAATCATTCTCGGCCATCTCGGCGAGACGCTGCCGTTCCTGGTCTGGCGCATCGACCAGGCGCTGGCGCGGCCGGGACAGAAGTCGATGAGCTTCCGCGACATTTTCTGCAACAACTTCTACATCACCACCAGCGGCAACTTCTCCAATCCGGCGCTGCTGTGCTGCGTCATGGAGATGGGCATCGACCATATCCTGTTCGCGGTCGACTGGCCGTTCGTGATGAACCCGCCGGCGACGGAATGGATGGAAGGCGTGCCGCTGTCCGACGCCGACAAGGCGAAGATCCTCTCCGGCAACGCGCAGCGCCTGTTGAAGTTGTAATCCGGCGCCTTACCCGCTCCCTTATGGAGCGGGTCGGCGAGTGAAACGAGCCGGGGTGGACGCGCCGATAGCAGTCGGCTCATTGCTGCACCGCATTTCTTGCGCGGTCACCGTACGAAAGCTTTGAATTTCTCCCGATCCGCGGGGACCGGATGGGAGTCTGTTTCATCCTCGCGCCGCGACCTGCAAAATCTCAATCAAGCGATCAATCGCATCGCTGGCATTTGACCCTGGTGGCAAGGTGATTTTTTGGGCTGGGTCTTCTTGCGCGTTGCCTTTGGATGGCACGCGATGGCCGACGATTTCGGTCAACTCCGTCATAGTCCTTTATAGTCCATAGCGCCGCGCCGCGCATGAAGTCCGACCATGACTTGGCTCTCGCGTACTTCAGCAGAACCGGTGGCGGCCAATGATCCTTCGGCGGATTGGGAATAACCGGGTTTCCTCGAGCGATCGTATCGGAGAATGCGCGATGCAAACCTTCGGTGTCGCTTATGGTGACTACGGCGACAGGCTCGACGTCGATGTATGCCCCGGTTGCCAGCTTGGCTAGCGTCGGAACGTAGACCGTAGTTTTCTTCAAATAGCAGTTGTAGGGCATGAGGCACCTAAAACTCCGTGATTTTCAACTTTTACGGGTCGACCCAGTGCCACTCCGTCAGGAACGAAAGCGACGCCGAGATTATCATCGCCGCTTTCGCCCCCACGCCACACGTGATAAATCATTTTGCTGTCGCCTTCTCGTCTTGCTTGCGCGAAGTTGAATGCCAAAAAGATGCTCGATGCCGATCATCCGCTCTTTCGTCACCGCCGGGCTTGACCCGGTGGTCCATGCTGAAGTTACGTAATTGAAGCCTTCCGCCAGACTGAACAGCGACTCCGCCGCATGGATTGCCGGGTCAAGCCCGGCAATGACCCGGAAAAGTCGGGCTCGCAGGCTCTTTTCAACTCCGGAATGCCTTCCCATATACCATCAGCCGGCCGCCTTCGGGGGCCGGTCAAATTTGGGTGTCAGAGGCGTGCCGTTCCGGGCGCCGCGAACTGCCTTCGCTTTCGAGGAAGGAAACGACCATGAATTTCGAGAAATATACCGACCGCAGCCGCGGTTTTGTGCAGTCGGCCCAGTCGCTCGCCCAGCGCGAGGGACATCAGCAATTTTCGCCCGATCATCTGCTCAAGGTGCTGCTCGACGACCCCGAGGGGTTGGCTGCGGGCTTGATCGACCGCGCCGGCGGCAATTCGCGGGCGGCGCTTGCCGCCGTCGAGGCGGCGCTTGCCAAGCGGCCGAAGATTTCGGGCGGCGGGGCCGGGCAGGTCTATCTCGATCCGGCGCTCGCGCGCGTGTTCGAGACCGCCGAGAAGGCGGGCGAGAAGGCTGGCGACAGCTTTGTCACGGTCGAGCGGCTTTTGCTCGCTCTCGCGCTCGAGAAGGGCAGCGATGCCGGGAAAATTCTCAGCGAGGCCGGCGTCACGCCGCAAACCCTCAATGCCGCCATCGAGGCGCTGCGCAAGGGCCGTACCGCGGATTCCGCGTCGGCCGAAAATGCCTATGACGCGCTCAAGAAGTATGCGCGTGACCTCACGCAAGCCGCTCGAGATGGCAAGCTTGATCCGGTGATCGGACGCGACGAGGAAATCCGCCGCACCATCCAAGTGCTGTCGCGCCGCACCAAGAACAATCCGGTGCTGATCGGCGAGCCGGGCGTCGGCAAGACCGCGATCGTCGAAGGCTTGGCGCTGCGCATTATCAACGGCGACGTGCCGGAGAGCCTGCAGGACAAGAAGCTGCTCGCGCTCGACATGGGCGCGCTGATCGCCGGCGCCAAATATCGCGGTGAGTTCGAGGAGCGGCTCAAGGGCGTGATGCAGGAGGTGACGGCCTCGGCCGGCGCCTACATTCTATTCATCGACGAGATGCATACCATCATCGGCGCCGGCAAAGCCGACGGTGCCATGGATGCGTCGAACCTGCTCAAGCCCGCGCTGGCGCGCGGCGAGTTGCATTGCATCGGCGCCACCACGCTCGACGAATACAAGAAGCATGTCGAGAAAGATGCCGCCTTGGCGCGGCGCTTCCAGCCGGTGTTTGTCGACGAGCCGTCGGTCGAGGACACGATTTCGATTTTGCGCGGCCTCAAGGAGAAGTACGAGGCGCACCACAAGGTCAAGATCACCGACGCCGCGCTGGTGGCGGCCGCGACCTTGTCGAACCGCTACATCACCGACCGTTTCCTGCCCGACAAGGCGATCGATCTTGTCGACGAGGCGGCGGCGCGGCTGCGCATGCAGATCGATTCCAAGCCCGAAGAGCTCGACAATCTCGACCGCGAGATCGTGCGGCTCAAGATCGAGCAGCAGGCCTTGATGAAGGAGAGCGATGCTGGCTCGAAAGATCGCCTCAAGCGGCTGAAGAAGGACCTCGCCGGCCTCGAGGAACAGGCCGATGCGCTGACCGCGAAATGGACGGCCGAGAAGGACAAGCTTTCTTCCGCCGCCGAGCTGCAAAAGGCGCTCGACAAGGCCAAGAACGATTTGGCCGACGCGATCCGCCGCGGCGACTATCAGAAGGCCGGCGAGCTGCAATACGGCTCGGTGCCGGACCTCGAGCGCAAGCTCAAGGCGACCGAAAGCGCCGGCGACACCCGCGTGGTCGCCTCCGAGGCGGTGACGGCCGACAACGTGGCGGCGGTGGTTTCGCGCTGGACCGGCATCCCAGTCGATCGCATGCTCGAAGGCGAGCGCGAGAAGCTTTTGCGCATGGAAGAGCAGATCGAGAAGCGCGTGGTCGGGCAGGCCGAAGCCGTCAAGGCGGTCTCGACCGCGGTGCGCCGCGCCCGCGCCGGCCTGCAGGACCCCAACCGGCCGATTGGTTCTTTCATGTTTCTCGGGCCCACGGGCGTCGGCAAGACCGAGCTCACCAAGGCGCTCGCCGAATATCTGTTCGACGACGAGCATGCGCTGGTGCGTATCGACATGTCGGAGTTCATGGAAAAGCATTCGGTGGCGCGGCTGATCGGCGCGCCGCCCGGCTACGTCGGCTACGAGGAGGGCGGCGCGCTGACCGAGGCGGTGCGGCGGCGGCCCTATCAGGTCGTGCTGTTCGACGAGATCGAGAAGGCGCATCCGGATGTCTTCAATGTGCTGCTGCAGGTGCTTGACGATGGGCGGCTCACCGACGGCCAGGGCCGCACGGTCGACTTCCGCAACACCTTGATCATCATGACGTCGAACCTCGGCGCCGAATATCTGGTGGCCCAGGCCGACGGCGAGGACATCGACAAGGTGCGCGACCTGGTGATGGCGGAAGTGCGCGCGCGCTTCCGTCCGGAGTTCGTCAACCGGGTCGACGAGATCATCCTGTTCCACCGGCTCAAGCGCGAGCACATGGGTCGCATCGTCGATATCCAGTTGGTGCGGCTGCAAAAGCTTCTGGAGGATCGCAAGATCGCGCTGGTGCTCGAGCCGAAAGGCCGCGAGTGGCTGGCCGACAAAGGCTACGATCCGGCCTACGGCGCGCGCCCGCTCAAGCGCGTGATCCAGAAAGCCGTGCAGGATCCGCTGGCCGAGATGATTCTCTCCGGCCGCATCAAGGACGGCGAGAAGGTCGTGATCTCCGCCGGCAAGCAGGGCCTGGTGTTCAACGGCGCGGCTGTTGCGGCTGCAGCGTAGCCGGGGTTTCGTTGATCCGCTCGCGCACGTGCTCGACGAAGTAGCGGGCCTGCGATTTCGGCAGGCCCTCGACCACCAGCGGGTTGAGGCCGCCCGAACTCTCGACGCTGATCGTATCCCAGAAGAAGCCGCGCGTGTGCCCGACTTCGGCGATGTGCGACAGCGGCAGATGCTCGTCCTTGCGAATCCACGGCGTCAGCCAGAATTTGACGATGTTGGTCGAGATGCCGACATGGTCGGCCACCATTCGGGCCGGCAGCAAAAGCCGCGTCAGGTTGAAATGCAACAGCGCCCAAAACCGGCTCGACGACACTTCGATGCGATCGCTTGCGGCGGTGGTTTGGCTCACAAAAATCTCCCGTTTCGCGCATTCTCCACAAGGGAAGCGGGCGGCGTTCGCCGCTATGGCTCTAGCGTATATGCAATAATTCCGTCAGGCCAACGAAGTTCTAGCGCGCCTGCGCGACGCGGGCCGGGGCTTGCGCCAGCACGACATCGAGCTGGTCGCGGTCCTTGTCGAATTGCGCGAGCGTCGAGCCGTCGAGCACCCGGCCGCGCGGCAGCTTGACCTTCATCGGATCGACGAAGCGGTCGTTGATGATGATCTCGAAATGGCAGTGCGCGCCGGTCGACAGCCCGGTCGAGCCGACAAATCCGATGACTTGGCCTTGCCGCACTCGGCTGCCGACATCGAGCCCGCGCGCGAACGCCGTCATGTGGCCGTAGGCGGTCTCATAGCCGTTGGCGTGGCGGATGCGGATGTATTTGCCGTAGCCGCCCTTCAAGCCGATTTCCTCGATCGAACCGTTGCCGGCGGCGAAGATCGGCGTGCCCATCGGCGCCGCCCAATCGACGCCGGTGTGCAGCTTGGAATAATGCAGGATCGGGTGGATAACGCCAGCCGAACGGCGAGCGCATGATGCCGACGGCGACCGGTTTGCGCACCAGGAACTTCTTGGCGCTCTTGCCGGTCTCGTCGTAGTAGTCGTAAACGCCGTCGTCGGTGGTCTGGAAATGGTAATATTTTTTCGTTTCGCCGCCGACGCTCAGTGACGCGTAGCGCACCTCGTTCTTGCCGTCGGCGTTCTCGTCGTCCGAATAGAGCACGTCGAAGGTGTCGCCCGGCTCCACTTTGCGCTGGAAATCGACATCGTAGGAGTAGATGCGCACCAGCTCCTCGATCACCGAGTTCGGGACCTTGTTGCGCAGCGCGGTCTCGTAGAGGCTCTGATAGAGCCGCACGCCGCTGCCATCGTCATCTTCGGTGTCGTCTTCATTGGCGGCGGTTCCGGTATCGACATTGCGGATGTCGACCGGAACGTATTTGCCGTTGTCGGACAGCGCGACGCCAGCCTCGATCGTGTTGTCGCCGACGACGATGACGCGCAGCGGCTGCATGTGCCCGAGGCCGACCGGGCTCATGAGTACGCGCAGCCTCTGGCCGTCGATCAGTCCGCCGTCGCGACCGGGGACCGAGCACGGCAAGGACGGCTTTGATCTCGTCGGGCTGGGCGCCGAGCTCGCGCAGGATCGAACCGACCGTTTCGCCTTTCTTGGCGACGACCACGTGTTCGTTCCAGTCGCCGCCGTTGGCTGGCGTCGTCGTCTTCGGCAACAGCGTGACGTTCTCCGGCACGACGCGCGCCTGCGAAGCCGAAATACTCGTCGGGATCGCCCTCGGCGGCGTAGCTGAGTTTCAATCCTGATGTCACATCGGCATTCGCGAGCAGTGGTCCGCTGCTGCCGAGAGCGTTGGCGACGTCACGCACCCGGGTCACACCTCGTCGAGCGGCAACAGCGTCGACGGTTTGACCTTGGACAGCAGCGAATTGATGTCGCAGACCGCCGGCGCCACCTTGGGGCGTGCGGCTGGCGGGACGAAATCGCAGGTGACGAAGGACACCTCGGCGTCGGGCGCCGCCGTCGCGCGTGTCGTCGCCGCCGCTGACCGCGTCGGCCAGAAGTTTTTGCGGATTGAACGGCGGGATGTTGGCGGACAGATCCGAAGTCGTCAGCGAAAGATTGCCGGTGACGCGCACATAAGGACGCACGCGCACCAACTCGCGATCGTGGACCCGCGTCGAGGTCGGAACGCGCAACGTCTGTCGCGCGACGCTGGTTTCACTGACGGCGGGAAGTCGGTCGGTCTTGCGAAAGGCGCCGAGGCGGTCGCCGATGCTGTTGAGTGCGCCGCGCAACACCAATCTCGACGTGCTCCGGCGCCGCGGCGAAAGTCGTTTCGCCGTCGAGCGACGCAAAAACGGCGCCTCCCATCAAGGCGGCGCCGCAGAGCCCGGTCAATATCGTTCCGCTGAACCATTGTACGGAGAAGCGGCGGCGGTCGATCAGACCGCCAGAACCGCCGTCCACCGACAGCGGCGGTTCGTTGCCGAGATCGATGGCCTCGGCATCGAGCCGCCGACGAGCGCCGCGCAATTTACCTTGGTCCAAGACCACCGTCCCCCGACACTCGCGACCACGCACGGCGTCGTCGCACCTAGCGGCGCCACGACGTGTCGCGCAAAGCCCACGGACTGGCCTGACACCAGGCTACGACACGGCCCTCGACCATCCGGACCGTCAACGCGACCATCCGGTGCGATGACCGTCCGGCGCGTCCACGCGACCAAGTCGCCGCGGGTTGAAAGCTTACATGGCGCTGTCGCTTCCCCGATTGCGACATCCCCGACACGATTATGTAAAGAACGGCGGAGGAATGTGGCCGCAGTGCGGCGCTAAGTCGCTGCGAAATTTGAAATCGCACGAGACGCAAAACCATCCGTGGCGCCTGGCGCCCGCGCCGATTGCGGCCAAATCGGAAGTTGCCGCATTCGGATGATCCACAGCGATTGTTTTGACGGCGGAGGAGTTGACAATCCCGCCCCCGAAGCCTATATAGCCCCTCTGGACGCGCCGCCGCTTGGCGCGATGGCGCGTCTGCGAAGCCCCTCACTGTTTACACGGTGAACGATCATCCGGCCATGGCCTATGGCCATGTCGGATGTCGCCACTTCGGATGGGTCGGGCTTTTTGCTGCACCCTTCTTGCCTTCCCGCCTGCGGGGAAGCGAAGGAAGGGGGATCGGGGCCGACCATCGGTTCCGCGTTGTTTGACAAGTGAATCGGAAGAAAGAGAAACGTGGACGGCGGAGTCCTGCGGGCCGCTTTTGCGACTGGAGAGCAACCTGTGCGTGAAAATGCGGCCAGGACAGAGACTTCGGCGGTCGACGTTTCAGGTAACACTATGGATCTTGCGGAGCTCAGCTGCGCAGGAGAACAAAGTGGGACCTCGTCAAACGTTGTGACTTGCCGGGAAAAAGTTCTCATCCAACTTGAGAGTTTGATCCTGGCTCAGAGCGAACGCTGGCGGCAGGCCTAACACATGCAAGTCGAGCGCCGTAGCAATACGGAGCGGCAGACGGGAGAGTAACACGTGGGAACGTACCCTTCAGTTCGGAACAACCCAGGGAAACTTGGGCTAATACCGAATACGTCCGTAAGGAGAAAGATTTATCGCTGAAGGATCGGCCCGCGTCTGATTAGCTTGTTGGTGAGGTAATGGCTCACCAAGGCTACGATCAGTAGCTGGTCTGAGAGGATGATCAGCCTCACTGGGACTGAGACACGGCCCAAACTCCTACGGGAGGCAGCAGTGGGGAATATTGGACAATGGGCGCAAGCCTGATCCAGCCATGCCGCGTGGGTGATGAAGGCCCTAGGGTTGTAAAGCCCTTTCGGCGGGGAAGATAATGACGGTACCCGCAGAAGAAGCCCCGGCTAACTTCGTGCCAGCAGCCGCGGTAATACGAAGGGGGCTAGCGTTGCTCGGAATCACTGGGCGTAAAGCGCACGTAGGCGGCTTTTTAAGTCAGAGGTGAAATCCTGGAGCTCAACTCCAGAACTGCCTTTGATACTGGAGAGCTTGAGTCCGGGAGAGGTGAGTGGAACTGCGAGTGTAGAGGTGAAATTCGTAGATATTCGCAAGAACACCAGTGGCGAAGGCGGCTCACTGGCCCGGTACTGACGCTGAGGTGCGAAAGCGTGGGGAGCAAACAGGATTAGATACCCTGGTAGTCCACGCCGTAAACGATGGATGCTAGCCGTTGTCGGGTTTACTCGTCAGTGGCGCAGCTAACGCATTAAGCATCCCGCCTGGGGAGTACGGTCGCAAGATTAAAACTCAAAGGAATTGACGGGGGCCCGCACAAGCGGTGGAGCATGTGGTTCAATTCGAAGCAACGCGCAGAACCTTACCAGCCCTTGACATGTCCCGTATGAGTACCAGAGATGGAACTCTTCAGTTCGGCTGGCGGGAACACAGGTGCTGCATGGCTGTCGTCAGCTCGTGTCGTGAGATGTTGGGTTAAGTCCCGCAACGAGCGCAACCCTCGCCCTTAGTTGCCATCATTTAGTTGGGCACTCTAAGGGGACTGCCGGTGATAAGCCGCGAGGAAGGTGGGGATGACGTCAAGTCCTCATGGCCCTTACGGGCTGGGCTACACACGTGCTACAATGGCGGTGACAGTGGGACGCAATGGAGCAATCCTGCGCAAATCTCAAAAAGCCGTCTCAGTTCGGATTGTGCTCTGCAACTCGAGCACATGAAGTTGGAATCGCTAGTAATCGCAGATCAGCACGCTGCGGTGAATACGTTCCCGGGCCTTGTACACACCGCCCGTCACACCATGGGAGTTGGATTTACCTGAAGACGGTGCGCCAACCGCAAGGGGGCAGCCGGCCACGGTAGGTTCAGCGACTGGGGTGAAGTCGTAACAAGGTAGCCGTAGGGGAACCTGCGGCTGGATCACCTCCTTTCTAAGGATGATCCTTCAGAGACGCCTCACGCGTTTCTATCGGATCTCTTGGAAACAACAGGGCAGATCGGTTTTCAGGATCGGTCATGCCTCATTGGCGGGACGCCGCCGTCTACGTTTCTCTTTCTTCTCGAACGAGCAGACCAGAAGTCAGTAATCAGTAATCAGTCATCAGAGCATTCTGATTGCTGCTTTCTGACCACTGAACTCCTGGTTCGGGCTTGTAGCTCAGTTGGTTAGAGCGCGCGCTTGATAAGCGTGAGGTCGGAAGTTCAAATCTTCCCAGGCCCACCATCTTCGCTCGCGTAGTGCAGCGAAGACTGCCCGCCATAGCCTTGGCGACGGCGGGCGTGCTGGTTGCTGCGAGCTACGACTGGCGAGCCAATCGCTTGGGCATGGGGCCATAGCTCAGTTGGGAGAGCGCCTGCTTTGCAAGCAGGAGGTCGTCGGTTCGATCCCGTCTGGCTCCACCAGGCGGTTGATCGCCGCTTGCGAAAGCTCGTTCGTGAGAAAAACAATTCGCGCGTCCGCGGCATCCGCCGGAAGGCGGCCGGTCGCTTGCGCGCAAGTTATCTGACATCGTGAAGAGGAGATCGATCCGAGCGCTACGCGTGACTGAGGTCACGGGCAGCGCGCTACTCCAGGATTTCGGGGATCAGCAGTCAGGCAATCTGGAATCAAGGCATTCCCGATGACCTGACATCTGGTACCTGCAATGCTCATGTCGGCGAAGCTTGACCGCCTCGCCGTTGGATCGATCTTATGAAGCAAGCTGGTCTTTCTAATCAATGTCCGACCGACAGCGAATGCAAGATTCGTTGCGGGCCATCGCCGAGATGGATGGGCATTGATAATGAGAGCGATCAAGTGTCTTAAGGGCATTTGGTGGATGCCTTGGCGCTGAGAGGCGATGAAGGACGTACTACGCTGCGATAAGCCGCGAGGAGCTGCGAAGAAGCTTTGATCCGCGGATTTCCGAATGGGGAAACCCACCTTCGATAACGGAATTCTGAGCTGGTCAGTAATCGGTAATCAGAAGTTCTCTGATGACCGACGGCTGATTTCTGATTTCCTGTTATCAAATGAAGGTATAAAACTTCCGAATAAAATAGGGGGTTTTAAGCTAACCCGGGGAACTGAAACATCTCAGTACCCGGAGGAAAGGACATCAACCGAGACTCCGCTAGTAGTGGCGAGCGAACGCGGACCAGGCCAGTGGCGATCCAGAGACAACCGGAAACGTTTGGAAAAACGTGCCGTAGTGGGTGAGAGCCCCGTACGGGTAATGCAAAGGATCGTCCTTGAGTAAGGCGGGACACGTGAAATCCTGTCTGAACGTGGGGGGACCACCCTCCAAGCCTAAGTACTCCTCAGCGACCGATAGCGAACAAGTACCGTGAGGGAAAGGTGAAAAGCACCCCGACGAGGGGAGTGAAAGAGACCTGAAACCGAATGCCTACAAACAGACGGAGCCCAAGGTTCGTCCTGGGTGACGTCGTACCTTTTGTATAATGGG
>CAWJDC010000004.1:0-225000 GCA_963841575.1 uncultured Alphaproteobacteria bacterium | reverse complement strand
GGACGTGATGTCGGGGCAGACGCCGGTCTTCTTCGACAATCTGTCGAGCGCGCTCGGCCAGATCAAAGGCGGTTCCGTGCGTGCGCTGGCCGTCACCGGCAAAGAACGCTCGCCGCTGTTGCCGGACGTGCCGACGGTCGCGGAATCGGGCGTGCCCGATTATGTCTATAACGTCTGGTTCGGATTGTGGGCGCCGAAGAAGACGCCGGCGCCGATCGTCGAGAAGCTCTACGCGGAAGTGCAGAAAGCGCTCGCCGATCCGGGCGTGAAGCAGCGCATCGCCGCCGATGCCGGCTCGCCGATGCACATGCCGCTCGCCGACATCGAGCCCTTCGTGAAATCCGAGATCGTCAAGTGGGCCGACGTCATCAAGCGCGGCGGCGTCAAGGTCGAGTAGGTCTGCCAAGAGCGCGGACCATTTGCATCGCGATAATCAGCCAACAAAGCTCCGCGGCTTTCCGCGGGGCTTTTTTGTCGGCGCGATCAAGAGAATTTCCTCGCAGGAAGCGGGTGGCCGCCGGAGCCATTCCGCAATATTTGCAACGTCAGGTGCAAAGCGAGGATACGAGCTATGGCGAAGGCGTATTACAGTATCGTGCTCGATCACACGGCGGACGACGTATGGGCGGTCATTCGTCCGTTCGATCACTATGCCTGGGCGGGCGTCGAAAGCGAGACGACGATCGAAGCGGGCAAGGCTGGAGATCAAGTTGGAGCGGTTCGCCGCGTCGTCGGCGGCGGCAACACCATTCGGCAGATGTTGCTCGCTCATTCCGATATCGAGCGCTTCTACACTTACTGCTTCTGCGGCCAACCGCCGTTTCCAGTGCAGGATTATACGGCGACAATTCGTGTCGTTCCGGTCGCCGCCGACAACAAGGCTTTTATCGAATGGTCGGCCACATTCGATTGCGCTCTGGATGAACGGGCGCGCTGGGTCGATCACTTCGAGCAACAGGGCTTTGCGAAATGGCTCGGGGCGCTGCGCGCGTTCATGAAGAAGAGGCCGGCAAAAAAGTCGGCGTAGAATTGAAACGAACGCTTGGGTGTTACTCCAGCGAGATATGGCTGTCGGTAATCACTTTCTTCCATTTCCCGAATTCGTCTTTGAGGAAGGCGGCGGTCTGCGGAATGCCGCTGCGGCGCGGCTCTACTCCGAATTTAGCGAAGCTGGTTTTGAGTTCATCGGTTTGCACCGCCTTGGCGACCGCGCTATTGAGCGTGGCAAGGACATCGTTTGGCGTGCCCGCCGGCGCGAACAGGCAGAGCCAGGTGTCGGCGACGAAACCAGGCAGGTTTTCCTCTTCGACCGTCGGCAGATCAGGATAAACCGGTGAGCGCACCTGCCCGGTGGTGGCGAGCGGTACGAGGCTGCCCTTCGCCGTGAACGGAAGCGCGCCGGCAATGCTGGAGAACAGCATTTGCACTTTGCCGCTCATGACATCGACAAACGCCGGACCGGAACCCTTGTAGGGCACGTGGGTGGCGTCGATGCCGAGCCGCTGTTTGAACATTTCGCCGGCAAGGTGGCCCGTGGTGCCGATGCCGGGAGAAGCGAAGTTAAGCTTGCCGGGATTGGCCTTGCCGTAGGCGACCAGCGCGGCGAAGGACTTGATCTGCAATTGCGGCGCCACCACGAGAACGTCGGGCGAAGAGCCGACCAGTGAAATCGGTGCCAGATCCTTGAACACGTCGAAGGGCATGGTCTTGTGCAGGATCGGATTGGTGACGACCGACGGATCGATCAGCACGAGGTCGTAGCCGTCCGGCGCCGCATGCGCGACCGAATCGACGCCCACGATGCCTCCGGCGCCCGGTCGATTGTCGACAACGACAGTCTGACCAAGCACCGCACCCAACTGTTGCGCCAGGACGCGGCCGGCGAAATCGACAATGCCGCCGGGCTGATATGAGATCACCAGATAAATCGGCCGAGACGGGTAGCCCTCGGAACGAGCAGGCGTTGCCGCAGCGCCGACAATCGCAAGACAGAAAAAAATGCGAAAGATGGCTCCCAGGTGGTTCATCCCCGTTTTTCCTTTTTCCGAACATGCTTGCAGCCCGCCGTGCAGCACGCTTCCTGCGGCGACAGGCAAGGTTTAGACCAAATTGCGGGGTGTGGAGCAAGCACGCGCGGCTTGACAAAACCCCGCAGGACCGTGCGCGCGACGGGTCTGCCGCCACAGTTTGATTGCCGCCACGGCATGTATTGGCGCGATACGAACGGCGGGCTACGCTGCGTCTATTCGCCCTACGATCGAGGAACCACCGCATGCCCACCAATCGCGTCTATCGCGTCGCCGTCATTCCCGGCGACGGCATCGGCAAGGAGGTCGTGCCGGAGGGCGTGCGCGTGCTCGAAGCCGCGGCGAAGAAATTCGGCTTCGAGGTGCGCCAGGATCATTTCGACTTCGCCTCGTACGACTATTACGCCAAGCATAAGCGCATGATGCCGGAGGACTGGAAGGACAAGATCGGCCGGCCACGACGCGATCTTCTTCGGCGCGGTCGGCTGGCCGGCGAAAATTCCCGATCACATCTCGCTGTGGGGCTCGCTGATCCAGTTCCGCCGCGAGTTCGATCAGTACGTCAATCTCCGTCCGGTGCGGCTGATGCCCGGCGTGCCGTCGCCGCTCGCCAACAGGAAGCCCGGCGACATCGATTTCTGGGTGGTGCGCGAGAATACCGAGGGCGAGTATTCCTCGATCGGCGGCCGCATCTTTCCCGGCACCGAGCGCGAAGTGGTGATGCAGGAAACCGTGCTGACGCGCATCGGCGTCGACCGCGTGCTCAAATTTGCCTTCGAACTCGCCGCGCAAGACGCCGAGAAAACATCTGACCTCGGCCACCAAGTCGAACGGCATCGCGATCACCATGCCGTATTGGGACGAGCGCGTGGAAGCGATGGCGAAGAATTTTCCCGACATCAAATGGGACAAGTATCCACATCGATATTCTGTCGGCGCTGTTCGTGCTCAAGCCCGATCATTTCAATGTCGTGGTGGCATCCAATCTATTCGGCGATATCCTCTCCGATCTCGGCCCCGCCTGCACCGGCACCATCGGCATCGCGCCGTCCGGCAACATCAATCCGGAGCGGAAATTTCCGTCGGTGTTCGAGCCGGTGCACGGCTCGGCGCCGGATATCGCCGGCCAGGGCATCGCCAATCCGATCGGCCAGATCTGGTCGGGCGCGATGATGCTCGAGCATCTCGGTGAGCCCGAGGCGGCGGCAGCGATCCTTGAGGCCATCGAGACGGTATTGGCCGAGCAGAAGCTGCGCACCCGCGATCTCGGCGGTCCGGCCGATACGGCCGCGTGCGGCAAAGCGGTGGCGATGGCGCTCGCTTAGGGTCGGTCGGGCTGTCGTCGCGGATTCCCGGCTCCCGTCGCATCGGCGCGCATGTCACACCCGGCCCTGCTGCGTCGTCTAACACATAGGAGACCTCAATACGGGAGATCAGTATGATCCGATGGCTGCTGCGGCGGCAGATTGCCGCCTTCGAACGGAACTGGAACTATGATGCGGGTTACGTGCGGGAAGTGATTGACGCCGATCCGCGCGCGCTGATCGCCTTCATGAAGGCGATGGGCCTGACCAAATACCGCAAGGATGTGCCGCTCGCACCGCACTACGCGGCCAAGATCGTCGCCGTCATGGCGGAGGACTGCGGTCCGTGCACCCAGCTTGTGGTCAACATGGCGGAGCGGGATGGCGTCGATCCGGACGTTCTGCGCGCTGTCGTGGCACGGGATTTCGCGACGATGCCCTACGAGGTGGCGCTCGCCGCGCGCTTCACTGAGGCGACGCTACGCCACGCACCGCAGGCGGACGACTTGCGCGACGAAGTGGTCCGCCATTGGGGCCAGCGCGGGCTGATTTCGCTCGCCTTCGCCATGCTCTCGGCCCGTATGTTCCCAACGGTGAAATATGCGCTGGGGCACGGTCAGGCATGCACGCGTGTCATGGTCGGCGGTGAGTCACGGCCGGTGCTCAGCGAACTCACCCGGGCCGCATGAGCGCGACCGTCGATCGCGATACGGTACAGACCTTCAGAGTCTCATCGGCCGAGGCTCATTGGTCTTGCCTACCGCATGCTGGGTTCGCGCGCCGAGGCCGAGGATGTCGTGCAGGACGCTTATCTGCGCTGGCATGCCGCCGATCGAACTACGATCGAGCAACCGCGGCGCTATCTCGGCACCGTGGTGACGCGACTCTGTCTCGATCGGATGAAGTCGGCGCGGGCGCGGCGCGAGCTTTATGTTGGCCAGTGGCTGCCCGAACCGGTGGTGGACGAAGCCTTCGAGGACGGTACGGACGGCGACCTTGCGCACGACATTTCCGTCGCGTTGATGCTCGTCCTCGAACGGCTGTCGCCGCTGGAGCGCGCGAGCTTCCTATTGCACGATGTCTTCGGCCTCGACTTCGCCGCAGTCGGTGGCGCGGTCGGTCGCAGCGAAACAGCATGCCGCCAGCTTGCCGCCCGCGCCCGTGCACATATTGAGGCTGGCCGGCCGCGTTTCCCGGCGTCGAACGACGAGGGCTACCGTTTGGCCGCTGCCTTTCAAAAGGCGGTCGCGTCGGGCGACACGCAGAGCCTGATGGAAATTCTCGCTGCGGATGCGGTGCTCTATTCGGACGGCGGCGGCAAACGCGTCGCCGCGCTCAAGCCGATCTATGGCGCAGACAAGATCCTGCGCTTTTTCGGCGGCATCGCGCGCAAGAACCCGTCCGTATCGGCCATGGTTGCGCGGAGCGCTACCGTTAACGGGCTTCCCGGTTTCGTGATGCGCGAGCAAGATAGCGCAATCAATACCGTCGCGTTCGAATGCCACGACGGCCGCATCGCCGCGATCTATCTGGTGCGCAATCCCGAGAAGCTGCACCACGTTCGGTTTTAAGTCCGATTTCCTCGGCAGAGGCGGCGAGGGCGGCTTGATGCGGCTGCCGCCGGCCGTTTACGCCGCAACGCTGTCGGGATCGCGCAGCGGTACGAGGCCGCGCAGTTTTGGCGCGACGTGCTCCATGAACAGCCGCATCGAGCGAAAGACTTTCTCGCGCGTCGCCCATTTCTTGCCGGTCACGATCAGCAGCGTGCCGAAGCCGCCGGCGGCGTCGTAAAATTCCCGCAACTGCCGCGCCACTGTGTCCGGATCGCCGAGAAAGTAGATGCCGGCTTCGGCAAGCTGGTCGAAGGTGACCTCGTCGCCCTTAAGCCCGATGTCGTAATTCGACTTGATGAGCCGGATGAGCCCGCGCTTCATCTGATAGCCAAGCTCGTAGTTGATGTCGGCGCGCAGATCGTCCATGGCTTCGCGGCGGGATCGGCGAGATAGACGTAGCGGGCCACCGTGATGTTGCGCAGCGGCGCGTCGTGACCAGCGACCCTTGCGGCGCGGGCGTAACGGTCGGCCTTCTTGCGCATTGATCCGGCCGGCTCGAGTTGCGCCATCAGCAGCGTGTAGCCGCGTGCGGCGGCGAGCTCAATCATCGCTTCGGTGTCGGTTGCGGTCGCAATCGGCATATGCGGCGCCACCAGCGGCTGCGGCGTGGCGACGATCCCTTTGCCTTGCCAGTACTTGCCGTTCCAATCGAACGGCTCCTTGGCGGTCCAGCATTTGAGGATCAGATCGAGCGATTCGCGCAAGCGGGCATGGCGATCGTCGTGAGACAAGCCGCGCTCATTGGCGAACAGCGGGCTTGGAAATCCGGAGCCGAAACCGAAAATGAAGCGGTTGCCGCCGATCACATGATCGGCCACCGCGGCCTGGATCGCGGTGTCGACCGGATGGGCGAGGTGAATGAGCTTGACCGCGGCGCCCATGCGGATCTGCTTGGTGAGCGCCGCCGCCTTGCACATCAAGAGTTCCGGCACCGGCAGGGTGTCGACCTTGCCGATATAAACCGGCTCGCCGTGGTGCTCGCTGATATAAGCGTCGCGGAAGCCGAGCTGGTCGGCGTGCACGATCTCGGCAAGGTCTTGCGCGTAAGTCTGGGATGCCGTCGTGTGCGGCCGAAAACCGTTGGAGAAAACACCAAATTCCATTTCCATTCCTCTATTTTAGGCATCCGGGCAAGTTACGATCCAGCCCTCAGCTTGACAACGTTTGCGGTGGTCTTCCTCCTTTCATGGCATGAAGGACTAGGGCGCTGCACGAGCCTTTTGCTTGTTCCCCAATTGTGCTACATTGGTCGGAAGCAAGGAGAACTTGGCATGGCCAAGAGTGAGATGATCCGGGCTCGCGTCGAACCGGCGCTGAAGCACGAGGCCGAAGCCGTCCTGGATAAACTTGGGATGACGCCGACCGAGGCAATCACGCTTTTTTACAAGCAGGTGACGCTTTATCGAGGCTTGCCCTTTCCTGTTCGTATCCCAAATGCGGCGACGCGCAAGGCGCTGCAGGAGGCGCGCAGCCGTAAGGATATCGAGAGCTTTAGTTCCTTGGCAGCGTGGGCGAAAGAGATGCGTTCGTCTTGAGCGGACTACATGCGCCGGATTGCGCAGCGAAAGCAATTTCGCGATGATCTCAAGCGCCAAAAGCGCCGTGGCAAGGATATTGGCGACATCATTGCTGCGGTCGAAATGCTTGCCGAGCAAGGCGCGCTCCCATCCGCCTATCGTCCGCACAAATTGTCGGGCGAGTGGAGCGGCGTCTGGGAATGCCATATCGAGCCGGATTGGCTGCTGATCTATATCGTTACAGAGGAAGAGGTTTTGCTGATCCGTATGGGCACTCATGCCGATCTATTCACTTGACGGGTCCATTGTCAGATACGCCCAGCAACCACTTCGGGAGAACTGCTGCTTGTCAGACCTGCGTATCTACGGCATCGCCCGCACCCGCGCGTTCCGCGCGCTGTGGATGGCGAACGAACTCGGGCTCGATTACGAGCATCTGCCGATCGAGATCGGCGATGCAGGCGCGCGCGCGCCGGAGTTCCTGGCCATCAATCCGAATGGGCGCCTTCCCGTCATCGTCGACGACGGCTTCGTGCTGTTCGAATCGCTCGCTATCACGCTCTACCTCGCCAAGAAGCATGCCGACGGCACGCTCTATCCCGCCACGCTCGAAGGCGAGGCCAGGGCGTGGCAATGGAGCTTTTGGGCGATCACCGAGGTCGACCGCGGCGTCAATATCTGGTCGCTGCACGCCGTCCGCCTGCCGCCGGCCGAGCGCGATGCCGGCAAGCGTGACGAGGCGCTTCAGGTTCTGGCTGCGCCGTTCAGAGTGCTCGACGCGGCATTAGCCAAGCAAACCTATTTGCTTGGCGATGAATTCACCGTGGCGGATCTCAACGTGGCGGCGGTCATCAGCCGCGCGGCCGACATGGACTTGTCGGCGACGCCGAGCCTCAGGGCATGGTTGACGCTTTGTCTCGATCGGCCGGCGGCGCGCAAAGCGCTCGCGCTCAAGGCCAAAGCAGACCATGAAACGCCGGCGGACGTGACGCGGCGCATCGCTCGGATCAACCGCCTGTGAGCGCAAAACCTGGACCGTTCGACCTCGGTCAATCGTTCAACGAGGCGCTCGCGCTTGCACCGCCAAGGCCGGCTGCGAGACGCCGAGAAGATTTATACGCGCGTGCTCAAGGCCGCGCCGGATCATTTCGACGCGCTCAATCTGCTGGGCACCGTGAAAATGCAGCTCGGACGCGTCGGTGAGGCCCATCGCCTGTTCTCGGCGGCCGTGAAGATCAATCCCGGCGCGCCGGGCGGGTGGGTCAATCTTGGTCACGCCTTGCACGCGCTCAAACGCGATCAGGAAGCGTTGGACTGTCTGGAGAAGGCCCGCGCTCTCGCGCCGGGAGATGTCGAGATTCTCAACGGCCATGCCAACGCCCTGCTAAGCGCTGGCCGTCCGCAGGAGGCGTTCGCCGAATTCAGACAGGTTTTGGCGCAGGCTCCGCATCATGCCGCGGCGCGGATCAATAGCGGCATCGCCCAAGCCGCGCTCGGCTGTCCGGAGCAAGCCGTCGCCGAATTCGATCGCGCATTGTCGATCGCTCCCGGCCATCCGGTGGCGAATTACAATCGCGGGATCGCACTGTTCAATCTCGGGCGCTATGCCGATGCGGTCGACGCTCATGACAGCACGCTGGCCGCCTCGCCGGAACATGCCGGTGCCTGGTTCAACCGCGGACAAGCGCTGGCTGCGCTCAACCGGCTCGACGAGGCGGTCGGCAGTTACGGCAAAGCGACCGCCATCCGCAAGGATCACGCCGATGCGCATTTCAACGAAGCGCTCGCCCTGCTCACGCTCGGCGACTATCGCCGCGGTTTTGAGAAATACGAATGGCGCTGGCGCCGTACCGGATGCCGGCGCAGCGCAGCCGCGGCCGGCCGCTGTGGCTCGGCGATTACTCGCTGGCGCGCAAAACCGTTTTGCTCCACGCCGAGCAGGGATTGGGCGACACGATCCAGTTCGCGCGCTACGTGCCGCTCTTGGCGGCGGACGGGGCCAAGGTCGTGCTCGAAGTACAGCCGGAGTTGATGGCGTTGTTGGGCCGCCTCGATGGCGGCGCCACGATCGTCGCGCGTGGCGACCGCGCCCCCGCCATTCGATGTGCATTGCCCGCTCGGCAGTCTTCCGCTCGCGTTCAAGACCGAGCCCGACACGGTACCGGCGCAGGTGCCTTATTTGACGGCGGATGAGGATCATCTCGCCAAATGGTCGGCACGGATCGGTACGCTCGAGCGGCCGCGCATCGCAATCGCGTGGTCGGGCAACGCCAGCCACTTCAATGATCGCAACCGCTCGATCGCGTTCGCGCGGCTTGAACCGCTATTTCCATCGTCTAGCGCTCCCGCCCAAGCGGGGGAGGGTAGGGTAGGGGCGCGCTTTCTAAGTATCCAACGCGACGTCCGCAGCGCGGATGCCGGTGCGTTGGCCGCCGAGAGTCGCGTGACGCATGTTGGCGGCGAGCTTGATGATTTTGCCGACACGGCGGCCGTGATAGCGCTCGCCGATCTCGTGATCACGGTCGATACCGCGGTCGCGCATCTGGCGGGTGCGATGGGACGTCCGGTTTGGGTGTTGCTGCCGTTTGCGCCGGACTGGCGCTGGACGCTCGAAGGCGAGACGACGCCGTGGTACCCGACCGCGCGCTTGTTCCGGCAAACCTCGCTCGGCGACTGGGATGGCGTCATCGCGCGCGTCGCCGCGGAACTGAGGCGCTTCGCACCGCAGTGATCATGGGGGCCATGGCCGGCGCCATGCCAGCCCGGCGAGGTCGCTGACCGGTCCGATCACGCTATCGAAGCGCATCGTCATGCGGTCCTCGCGCCGGTAGGGCGGCCACGCCGGCAGGCGCGGATGATCCGGTTTGCCGGTTCGCGCAAACGCGATCCAGGCGCCCTGCATCGCCTCCGCGAGACCCTGGGTCTCCGCCGGCTTTGCGCCCTTGAGCATCGGCGAGTCTTGCCATTCGGCAAAATTGTTGAACACGAACGGAATTTCGAGACAATGACAGGACTTCGAACCCGGCCGGTGATTGCCAATCGAACTGATACACGTATGCGGGCTTGCCCTGGTCCGCTCGCCATTCGGCCACGCGCAGGCTGCCGATCCTGAACATCGCGTCGGTCATCAGATCTCCCAGCAGCGCCGCGTTGGTGCCGGAGGCCCGCATCCGACGGATCTCGTCGTAATGAAGTTGATGGTCGGATTTGGACACCGAGGCGAACACGCCTTCGATCGCGGCGTGGTCGGCCTTCGCGATGTCGTCATCGATACAATAGAACGCCGCCATTTCCTCGCGCGTGGTGCCGATCATGGTGTCGATGCCCGCGCCCGCACCGGCCTCGAGCGCCGGTGCGATCTCGCCCGGAATGATGTCGCCGTCGATCACGGGCCAGAACGGTGCAAGCGCATTGGCAAATTTCTTCTCCAGCCGGGCGACCTCGCCCTGCGCCGCCATAAACCGGTCAGGCGGCACGGACTTGAGGTGTTCCGCTTGCTCCGGCTTAAGGCCCAACACCTCCAGCAAGCGCCGTCCGATCCGGTGAGCATCATCAGGGGTTCGTGCAATGCGTCCAAACGGTGTGCTTTGCAGGATGGCGCGCCTGAACAAGCCTTCGGTCCGCGGCATGCTCATGAGGATTGCGATCGATGCCGCGCCCGCCGACTGCCCGACCACCGTTACGTTGTCCGGATCGCCGCCAAACGCGACGATATTGTCGCGCACGAAGCGCAGTGCCGCGATCTGATCGAGCAAGCCGAGATTGCCGCTGCTGACTCCGGGCAGATACAGGAAACCCAGGGCGCCCAGCCGGTAGTTGATCGAAACCACCACCACATCGCCGTTGGCGGCCAATCGCTCGCCCGAATACCACGACAGCGAACCTGCGCCGCTCGAAAATGCCCCGCCGTGGATCCAAACCAGCACCGGGCGCTTTGTCGAATCAACACCCGGCGTCCAGATGTTGAGTGTCAGGCAGTCCTCCGCCTGCGGGCGCTCGAAATCACCCATGACGTGAGCGAGCCGCGAACGGCCCTGCGACGCGATCGGTCCATCCTGGCTCGCGTCGCGCGTGCCGCGCCATGAAGGGGTCGGCTGCGGCGGTGCAAACCGCAGTTCGCCGACCGGAGCCGCCGCGTAGGGGACGGCACGGAAAACGGCGATGCCGTTCTCCCGCGTGCCGCGCAATTCACCGGCCTTGGTCCGTACCACTAAATTTTCAGCCGCGGCTTTCGTCATACCCAACCTCGATTTCATTGGCGCGCGAAACGCCGCTCCAAGCGCACGATCACCAACCGCTCGCCGGCAACGAAGATCAGCACGATGGCAAAGCAGATGGCAAGAAAGGTCGTGCTGTCAGCGGCGGTCTGAGCCCGCAGCATCAGATAGCCAAGCCCGCTCGGTGCGCCGAGCAGCTCCGCGACCAAGGCGATCTTCCAGGCGACCCCGTAGGCGATGCGGGTTGCTGAAAGCCCGTAGGGCACCAGGAGCGGCAAGGTCAGACGCCAGAAAATGCGCGCCCGGTGGCGCGTGAAGCTTCGCCCCATCTCCATAAGCTCGCGATCGACGTTGCGCAGCCCCTCCGCGATGTTGATCAGGCAGAACGGGATCAAGATCGCGGTCTCGACGAACATGACGCCGAAGTCACCGGGATCAAACCAGATCGCCGCGAGAATCGCCCAGCCGATGGACGGAAACGAGTTGAGCACCGGCTTGATCCGTTCATCGACCACGGCGCCGAGCCAAGGCACGCCATGGGCGATAAAAGCGAGGCCGCCGCCAATGAGGAGAGCGGCCGCCATCGAGATCAGGACCCGCCATGCGGAGACGAACGCATTCCACAGGAACTCCGGCGTCACCGATAATTCGATCAGCCGGCGCGCTACGGGGAGCGGCCCCGGCAGGATGAATTCCGGCAAGCCACGCGCCAAGGCCCACCAACCAAGCAGGGCGAGCAAGACCACTCCCTCGCCGATCAAACGCTCGCCGATCGCCGATGGGAGCGATGGTTGCTCAGCCCACATAATGACGCGACACCCTTGTTTGCAGCGGGGCCAGCACGTACCGGTCCATGCCGTACACAAAAGCAATGATGAGAATGATGGCTGCGAAGATCGTCGCCGTATCGAACTCCTGTCGCGCCATGTTGATCATGTAACCAAGCCCGGCGTTGCCGCCGAACAGCTCGGCTGTCAGCGTCACCTTCCATGCCACACCGAACATGATGCGCAGCGTGGCAAAAATGAACGGATAGAGCGATGGCACAATCACCAGCGCAAACATTCGCGCCCGCCGCCGCGTAAAGCTGCCGGCCATTTCCAGGGTCTCAGGATCGATACTGGCGAGGCCGGCCGACATGTTGACAAGCGCAAACGGCACCAGCACCGCGCTGATCGCGAAGATGACCGTCAGCGGCGTAACGCCGAACCACATGATCGACAGCAAGGTCCAGCCAATAGCCGAGAAGGCGTTCAGGAATGGACCGATACGGCGCTCAATCGCAAACCGCAGCACCGGAATGTAATAAGGGATCAACGCGAGCAACGAACCGATGACGAACGAGATCGTGATCGCCGCCGCAACGTGGAACAGCGATGCGCCGAGATGGCCGAGATCGCGTTCGCTCGTGACGAACGACCACAACCGCCGCGCGACCTGGACGGGACTCGGCAGCAGATAGGACGGCGCGACAAATGATGCCGCTTCCCAGGCGGCGAGGAACGCGAGCGTGAACAGGTGTGCGACAAGCTTGCCGCCGACCAGGCGGCGTGGCCGCAACGCCGGGGCACGCGCAATGTCGATCTCGACCATCAGCCGCGCAGGGCGTCCCCCCAAACCAGGGTCCGGATATCGGGATAGTTTGGAATCATCCCGATCTCTTTCGATAGCTCGTAAAGCTTCATGATCGCCTTGGCGTGGCTTTCCTCGAATGTGCCCGGCACGTCGGAGCTCTTCTCGAACCACCAGGTAAAGAATTCGGGCGGCAGGTTGTTCTTCTGGCCGACCGCACCGAACACTTCGTCGCGATGCGCCAGCGCGTAGCGTACCGAGTCGCGGAACATGCGATCGAATTCCTTGAAGGCGTCCGGCCGCTGCGCCAGACGCTCCGGGTATGACACGTTGAGCGCACTGACGAAGCGCACGCCGTAAAGCTCGATATTGTCACGTCCAGTCTCGGCGATTGCGCGAAACTCGCCGGATTGCATGGCGCGAAACGCCTGGCTGTGGATCAGCGTGGCGGCGTCGATCTGACCGGCGGCGAGCGCGCCGGGCAGATTGGGGGCCTGGATTTCGAGCTGCTTGAGATCGCCGCCCTCGAGGGCGGCATTGAGACCGTATTTGTGAATGAGCGCCAGGCGGACCTGCGTGTAGCCAGTCGAGCGTAACCCATAGGAGCCGAGCGACTTGCCCTTGAGCTCTTGCGGTTTCTGGATCGCCGAATCGCTCTTGACCCAGATGCCGGCGCCCAGGCCGGCGGCTGACTGCTGCAGTGCTGTCGACAGGACTTTCAGCGCGAGACCGTGCGCCGCCGCCAGCGGAATCGCGATCACGGCGGTCATGATCACATCGTACTGCTTGGCCGACGTGGCCTGGATCAGTTGCGGGATCGCCAGCCCGCGCGCGTCGACGTCGATCAGATCGGAAGTGACCTTGCCGTTGGTCATCGCCCACGTGACCGCGTCGTAGGCGGGGTCGAGCAGATAGGCGTAGGTGACCTTTTCCTTGGCATATCCGTGCCGTGCGACGGTCATCAGCGCCGGGGCGGCCAAAAGCTTAAGGACGGAGCGACGTTTCATCATGCGACGGTTTCCCTTTGCGAGGCCGGCTGTTCGAGCGATTGAAACAGCTTAACCAACTTCTGGCGATGTGTATCGAGCGCGCGATCGGCCAGCGCGCGCGGCCGCGGCGTTTCCAGCTCGATGATGTCGATCACGCGGGACGGTTTGTTCGACAGCACGATCGTGCGATCGGCCAACTGCAGCGCCTCGTCGATGTCATGGGTGACGAAGACCACGGTCTTGCCGGTCTCGAGCCAAATATGTTCCATTTCGATGCGCATACGCGAGCGCATGTTGGGATCGAGCGCCGAGAATGGCTCGTCCATGAGGATGATCTTGGGGTCGACCGCGAGCGCTCGCGCGATGGCGACCCGTTGGCGCTCGCCGCCGGAGAGCATCGACGGATATTTGCCTGCATCGCCGGCGAGGCCGACCAGGCTCAGCAGGTCGGTGGCGCGCGCCTTGCGCCGCACTCTATCGCCTGCGCCGAAACGGAGCTCCGAGCCGAGCAGCACGTTGTCGAGCGCCGTGCGCCAGGGAACCAGTCGCGGCGACTGAAATACGAACGCGATTTCCGGCCACGCATCGCGCGGGGCGCGGCCGTCGACGGCGATGCGCCCGATAGTCACATCGAGCAGGCCGCCAATCATCCGCAACGAGGTGGATTTGCCGCAACCCGATGGGCCTAGAATGCAGACAAACTCGCCGCGCCGGACCACGAAATTCAGCCGGTCGTAAATCTGTTCTTGGCCAAACGTGACGCCGACATTCTCAAGCGTGATGATCGGGTCGGCTTCCGGTGTATTTCTGGCCGGCATCCTTGCCACCACGCCTTGAGGTGCCCTGCGCGTACTTTGCCGCGGGTGCCACGGAATTCTTGAACGAACCTCGAATGATCGGAAAAGATAGATGTCTTCGGGGTTGCTGGGAAGCCCGGCTGCCAGGCCGTGTTCTCCATTGGTCCCGCCGTCTCAAGACCATGGGAACCGTTATGCCCGCGTGAAGTTAAATTGAAGGCCGAGGCATCACGGCGCCGTCCCTCATTGTAAAAGGTATCGCCTTGGAAGCTTGATGGCATCGTGCCGACCGATAGGCGATCGCAACGATGGAAGCGCTGCCGCGCAGTCTCGCAGGTTTTAAACTTTCGTTATCTTGCCGCGTTCAATTCAAATTCCAGAGGACAGCATGACAGAGACCCGCGCTCGTAGTACCGCCCAATCCAACGTTCGCAATACCTCCCGCGACGGCCAGGAACCGGTCGCCGATGCGGCCAGCGCGCTGGAGAAAGCGTTGCGGAACGCCGTCGAAACGCAACCCTACACTGCGCTTGGTATTGCGCTTGCCGTTGGTTGGTTTTTCGGGCGACTGCATCGCCCGTTTTAAGGATTTTGGAAATCCGCCTACGGCTTGCTTTGAATGACGATGTTAATGGCCGTCTCGGCTGGTCCCGCGAGCGTTACATCGTGAAGTCATTTAAATTCGAGGTGGCAGGCTCGATCCCGGTTTCCGCGTTGCTTCTCAATCCGCCAAAAGCAAAATGCTGCTTTGTTTTCGCCCACGGCGCGGGCGCTGGTATGAGCCACGGTTTTATGGAAGCGGTCGCAACCGGGCTGTTCGAGCGCGGCGTCGCAACGTTGCGATACCAGTTTCCGTACATGGAAAGAGCCGCGCGGCGGCCGGATGCTCCCCCAATCGCCCATGCCACGGTACGCGCCGCCGTCACGGAAGCGGCGCGCCGATGTCCCGATCAGACCGTTGTCGCAGGCGGCAAGTCTTTCGGCGGCCGGATGACCTCGCAGGCGCACGCCATTGCGCCTCTTGCGCATGTGTGCGGGCTCGTCTTTCTCGGCTTTCCCTTGCATCCGGCTGGCAAGCCGTCTGCCGAGCGCGCGAAGCATTTGTTTGATATTCAGATTCCAATGCTTTTCCTGCAAGGCACGAGAGATAAGCTTGCGGAATTGCCTCCGCTGGAGCGCATGACGCAAGCGCTCGGAACATCGGCATCGCTGCAATTAGTCGAGAATGCCGATCATTCGTTTCATGTGCCGGCGCGTTCCGGCCGAAGCGATCGCGATGTCATGAATGACGTGCTGGATACGACTGCGGCGTGGATTGGCGCGCTGCCGTCCTAAGCGCATTGATCCCTGTCGGCGGCTTGCCACGAAAGACAGGCCTTAATACCCTATCTCGAAATAGCCGCGGCTGCGGCCAAACGGGAACCGTTACGCGCGGCTACGGTTGAGGTGAAGGTCGAAGCATAGCTGGGACAGCCCCTCATCGCAAAAAGACAACCGCGGGAGCTCGATTGTTGCCGCACGGGCCGGGAGAGCGATCTCAATGACCACAGTGCTGCCGCCGGGTCTTGCGAGACGGGTCAGTCCGGTTTCGTCCTCGACGCTGACGTCGGTGATGCTCGGCGTCATCGTGATTGCGGCACTTTATTTCGGCCGCGAGGTTTTGGTGCCGATCGCGTTGGCGGTCCTGCTCAGCTTCGTTCTTTCCCCCCTCGTTCGATTGCTCCAAGGGCGCTACTTCCCGCGCGCCGCCGCTGTAATCGTCGTGGGCTGCGTCGCGTTCGCGGCAATCTTCGGGTTGGGCGCTCTCATGGTATCGCAGGTCAACGACCTGGCGAACGATCTGCCTCGTTACCAGTCGACATTGCAGGCGAAAATCCAAGCCCTACGCGGCGCCACGGCTGGGACCGGGACGCTCGAACGGGCCTCCCAGGTCCTGAAAGATCTGAGCCAGGAAATCAACAAACCCAGGGATGCCGCAGGCGCACCGCTTCCCGGCGTAGCGCCGGATAAGCCGATTCCCGTGGAAGTCGAACAACCGAACCCCGGCGCTTTGCAGACGCTGGCAAGGCTGATCTCCCCACTGATCCAGCCGCTGACGACGACCGGAATCGTCGTCATCTTCGTTATATTCATTTTGTTTCAGCAGCAGGACCTCAGAAACAGGCTGATCCGCCTCGCCGGCGCGCAGGACCTGCAACGCACGACGGCCGCGCTCGACGATGCCGGCAGCCGCCTCAGCCGTTTGTTCTTGGCTCAGCTCGCGCTCAATGCCGGGTTCGGCACTGTTATCGGGATTGGCTTGACGGTTATCGGCGTTCCCAGTGCTGCGCTGTGGGGAATGCTGGCGATGATCCTCCGTTTTGTTCCCTATATCGGCGCCGTGATCTCCGCGATTTTTCCGCTGGTGCTGGCCGCTTCCGTGGGCACCGGATGGACCATGGTGCTCTGGACCGCGGCGCTTTTTGTGACGGTCGAATTGATCGCCGGGCAAGTGATCGAACCGGTGCTTTACGGCCGTAACTCCGGGCTTTCTCCGGTCGCCGTCATCGCTTCCGCCACCTTCTGGACGTGGCTTTGGGGTCCCGTTGGACTGATCCTGGCGACGCCATTGACGATCTGTTTGGTCGTGCTTGGGCATCACATTGATCGCCTTCGATTTCTCGAAGTCATGTTTGGCGACGAGCCGCCGCTGACGCCTGCCGAATTGATCTACCAGCGCATGCTGGCACGCGACCCTGTCGAGGTGGCGGAGCAGGGGCATTCGTTCCTGCGGGAGAAGCCGCTCGTTGCGTATTTCGACGAAGTTCTGCTGCAAGGACTGAAACTCGCCGGGGCGGATGCGAAAGGAGGTCAGCTCGATACCGAGCGCATGCAACTTATCCGCGACGCCGTTGCTGAAATCGTCGACGATCTCGCTACCCACGAAGACAAAGTTGAAGACGCCCCAACGGATGACGCGGAAGATGCTGGCCAGTCGCCGCTTTCGCATCTTGAAAGAGCCGAGGATAGACTTCGAAACCGGTTCATTGCCTCCGCCATGGCTGACCGGCAAGCCGGTCTTATGCATTCCGGGGCTAGGGCTGCTCGATGAAGCGGTCGCCATGATGATCGCTTGCCTTGTCGAGCGTCGCGGCATCGGCACGCGGGCCGAAAAGGCCGGTGCCTTGTCGATGTCGCAAATCTCCGGTTGGGACACGACCGGGGTGGAACTCATTTGTCTTTGCTATGTTGAAGACGCCACCTCTGCTCAGATCCGGTACGCGGTGCGCCGTGTTCGTCGCAAGGCGCCAAATGCCGTCACAATCGTCGCTCTCCTCGGCGAGACCTCCGAACTCGATAGTCAGGAATCGCCTGCGGACATAGAGTTCGTCCGACAGTCGTTGCGAGCGGTTGTTGAAAGAATTCTTGCCATAGCATCCAGTGCGCCTGAGAAAGTCAGTTTGGCCCCCGCAGCAGCAAAATGAGACTGCGGCGAGAACGACGCTGGCTGAGACGATCTGGTCTGGCCTGACTCGTTGGCAAATGCCAAACTGCGGCGGGGCACGGTCAGTCGCCACTGGACGAAATAGCCGATGGTGGTTCTGCAAGTCATTGTCGGTGGACTCTTGTTGGGGGCCATCTATGCCTTGTTTTCCTCGGGTCTCACCTTGATCTGGGGCATGATGAACTTCATCAATTTCGCCCATGGCGAATTCGTCATGCTTGGCATGTACGTGGCGCTGCTCGTTGTGGTCTGGCTTGGCGGCGGCCCGGTGGTCTTCTGTATTGCCGCGGCGGTGGCGCTGTTTGCGCTCGGTGTGGTGGTTTATCTCTCGCTGATCCGCTACGTCATCCGCGGCCCGATGCTGGCGCAGATTCTCTCCAGCTTCGGCCTGGCTTTGCTGCTGCGCTACACGGCGTTCTGGATCTTTTCGGCGAACTTCGTATCGCTGCCACAGACCGCGCTCTCCGGCACGATTGATCTTGGCGGCATTTACCTGCCGATCGCCCAGCTCGTCGCTGGCGCGGTCGCCATTGCGCTCACGATCGGGCTGCACCTTCTGCTGACCCGCACGCCCTTCGGCAGCAAACTCCTGGCCGTGGCCGAGGACCCGTCCGCTGCGATGCTGATGGGAATCCGGCCCGATCGCATGCAGGCGCTGGCCTGGGGCCTCTCCGCCGGCGCTGCCGGCATCGCCGGCGCGCTGCTGGCGACAGCTTATCCGTGGTCGCCGTCGGTCGGCGAAACGTTCGGCCTCATCGCCTTCGTTGTCGTGGCGCTCGGCGGCTTCGGCAGCGTGCTGGGTTCGCTTTATGCCGGCCTCATCATTGGGCTCATTCAAGCCGTCTCCGCATTCTGGCTCGGCGCGATCTACAAGGACATCGTGGTCTACGGGTTGTTCGTCGCACTGCTGTGGCTGCGGCCGCAAGGCCTGATGGGTAAGGCGTGAAAAAGATTGCTCCGGTGTGGGCGCTGCTCGCCGTGGCGCTTGCGCTCTACCCCTTGGTCTTTTCCGATCCGTTCTATCGGGATATCGGCGTTTCGTTTTTGCTGGCCGCGATCGCCGCGTCGGCATGGAATATCGTGGGCGGCTATGCCGGCCAGGTTTCGGTGGGCCACAGCATGTTCTTCGGGCTTGGCGCCTATATGCCGTTGCTGCTCTACACGCTGTTTGGCTGGCCGCCGCTCGCCGGCGTTCCCGCCGGCATGCTGCTCAGCATTTTGCTCGCGATCTTGATCGGTGCGCCCACCTTTCGGCTGACCGGTCATTACTTCAGCATGGCGACCATTGCGGTCGCGGAATTGATCAGGATTTTCGTCAGCACCTGGGCTTTTGTCGGCGGCGCTATCGGATTGCAGGGACCAGCGACGGCGCGCGGCTGGTGGGATCTGACGTTCCGCGGCGAGTTGCCGTACTACTATATCTTCCTCGCCGTCCTGGGGATCGTGCTCGCCGTCACGGCCGCACTGGAACGTCGCCGTTTCGGCTTTTACCTGCGCGCCATCAAGGCGAGCGAACGCGCGGCGCGCAGTCTCGGCGTGCCGGTGCGGCAGACCAAAATAGAGGCGCTGGTGCTCAGCGCCGTCTTCACCTCGGTCGCGGGATCGCTCTACGCCATCAAGACCGGCTTCATCGATCCGGACAGCGGTTTCGGCATTCTCGTCTCGGTACAAATGGTCATCGTCGCGGCGCTCGGCGGCGCCGGCACACTGTTCGGCCCGCTCGTCGGCGCCTTGATCCTCATCCCGCTGCAGACAGCGACCAACACCTGGTTTGGCGGCGGCGGATCGGGGCTGACCTTCATCCTCTACGGCGGCATCATCGTCTTGATCGCGCGCTTCGAGCCCGGCGGTTTGTTTGAACTGTGGGACCGCGTCGCGCCGAAACGATGGAGGCGCGCTCATGTTGCTTGAGGCGCAGAAAATCTCCAAGGCATTCGGCGAATTCCGGGCGGTGTCGGATGCCGACTTTGCCGTAGATGAAGGCGAAATGATTGGTCTGATCGGGCCGAACGGCGCCGGCAAATCGACATTCTTCAATTGTCTCGCCGGCGACACTCTGCCGACCAGCGGCCGTATCGTATTCAGGGGCGAAGATTTGACGCGCGCGTCGTCGCAAGCGCATGCCCGCGCCGGCATCGGCCGCACTTTCCAGGTGCCGACCACGTTCGAGGACATGACCGTACTCCACAACGTCATGGTCGGCGCGTTCCTGCGCCATCCGCATCGCAACGATGCGCGCGAGCACGCGCGTCAGGTCGTCGAATTGACCGGTCTCAAGCCCGATCAGCCGGCGCGTTCGCTCGGCACGCCCGGCCGCAAGCGCCTCGAAATCGCCCGCGTACTGGCGACCAGCCCAAAGCTCTTGTTGCTGGACGAGTTGCTCGCCGGTCTTACGCCGACCGAGCTGCAGGAGGCGATCGCTCTGGTGCGGCGCATCCACGAGATGGGCACGACGATCGTTATCGTCGAGCACATCATGGAAGTGATCATGACGCTGACCCGGCGCGTCCTGGTCTTCAATCAAGGACACGTCATTGCCAGCGGCAGACCTGAGGATGTGGTCAAGCAAGAGGCGGTGATCGAGGCCTATCTTGGGCGCGGCCATCGCCGGCCTCGACCCGTTCCCCCTCTGCGTTAGGGAGGAGAAGTGACCGAACTGAAGGTCGAGCAGCTTGAAGTGCGTTATGGCGACCTGGTCGGCGTCGCCGCCATTTCACTCAAGGTCGAGGCTGGCCAGATCGTGGCGTTGCTGGGATCCAACGGCGCCGGCAAGACAACCACGCTCAACGCCATCGCCGGTCTGGTGCGTCCGACACGGGGCCGCATCGAATGGCGTGGCGAGCGGATTTCGGGTCAGCCGGCCTATGCGATCGTGCGCAAGGGTTTGGCGCTGTCGCCGGAAGGCTGGCGCCTTTTCGTGACCCAGACGGTCGAGCAGAATTTGCGGCTCGGCGCGACCGCGCTTGCCGACCGGTCGCGGATCGATGCGCTGTTCGAGCGCGTCTATGAGCTGTTTCCGCGCTTAGCCGAACGCCGCCGCCAAATGGCCGGTACGCTGTCGGGCGGTGAACGGCAGATGCTGGCGCTTGGCCGCGCGCTGATGAGCGAGCCGCAGCTTCTCATGCTCGATGAGCCGAGTCTCGGTCTCGCGCCCGCGGTGGTCGATGCGCTTTACGAGACCTTGCACCGGCTGCACCAGCAGGGTCTCACGCTATTGCTGGCCGAACAGTCGATACCGCTGGCGTTGGGTATCGCGAATTATGCCTACGTCCTGCAGACCGGAAATATCGCGCTTGAAGGACCGGCCGCCGACTTGGAACGGAATGAACAAGTCCAGGAGATTTATCTCGGAATTCGGTACGCCCCGCTCTTCTCCGCTTGTGGCAGAGGGCAGGGCCGGGGATCAATCGATCGAGACGCCGTGATGACGATGGCGGCGCACGCAAGTTCCGCATTCGCGCGCCGCCCAATTTCTCCGCCGGTCAGCCCGGCGGCTTTTTCTCATTCGGCCCTGGTTTTGGATGGGGAGGGCCGGGTGGATGCGGCGGCCTGGGCGCGGTCGCAACGTGCGGCGGCGCGGGCCTCGGCGGAGGGGCCGGCCTGGCTTGCACAGGCGCTGGCGGCTTCGCCGCGGGATTGGGCAGCCTCGCTTCCGGGTTCGGCGGCCTCGCTTCGGAGTTCACCGGCGGCTTCGCCTCGGGCCTCGCTTCGGGTCTTGCTTCAGGCCTTGCTTCAGGCCTTGCTTCGGGTCTTGCCTCAGGTCTTGCTTCGGGGCCCGGCGGCTTTGCGGCCGTATTTGGCGGCTTCGGCTCAGTATTAAGCGGCCGTGCTTCGGGGTTTGGTTTCCCCTCGGTATTGAGCGGCCGTGCTTCGGGGTTTGGCGGCTTACCTTCGGGTGTCTTTGGCGGGATGCGGCCGATGACCGGTGCTTGGCCCTCGCCGGCGGGTTCCCTCTTTTCAAGAGATTTGGGAGCACCCGGATTGGGGCCGACCGCCGCGGCGCCACCGGGTTTTGCGGGCGGCGGCACTGCGGCATTCGGCTTCTCTTCCCGCGCCGCCACCACGCCCTTGCCGGTAAATTCACCCGGCTTGGCGGTCGCAGCGATTGCAGGTCGGCCGTGGTTTTCGGAGGCCAGCAGAGCCTTATCGGAACTCGCGGCCCGCTCTTGTTGCAGTTGCGCCGGACTAGCCGCGACGTGCTTCTCGTGCGCCGCGGTCTCTTGTTCCGGCGTTGGCCGTGCCGTCGTGCCGCCGGTGCCGCCGTTGAAGCTCACGCGCGTTTCATTGACCACAACGGTCTTTTCGTAAACGTTGGTGATCCGAACGCTGCCGAAATTGTTGACCGTGCGATTATAGGCGAACGCACCGTTCTCCCACCGGCCGCCTTCATAGCCGGCGCCGCCATAGCCGAAGCCGTAATTGACGCCGCCGTAGAAACCGACGTGCGGTCCCCAATACCCGGCGCTGAACGTATAAATCCCGTCGCGCCAAGCCCAGTAGCCCGGCGTCCACAGCAGCCCGACGGCCGGCGGCAACACCCAAGTGCCCGGAACCCAGTAATAGCCGCTCTGACCGCCGGCCCAATAGCCGGAAGTTCACAAATAGCCTGGCTCCGGAATTGGCGGTTGTTCGTAGACCGGCAATTCCGGTGGCGGGCTGTTGTTGCTGGCACAAATGACTTGCGCGTTGGCGGCGATGGGGAGGGCCAATCCGGCCATTGCCAACGACAACCAAATAGCGGAGCCGAACCGTCGCATATTCATCTCCTTAAAATCAGAATTGACTTATTTGTCACACAGTCGTGGCCGAATACCGCGAGAATAAGGCGCAACCGATTGCTGGAACCTGTCATTTGTAACAGCGGAATGCACGGTCGCACCGGTTATGTCGGAGACGTGCCGGTGCGTCATTTGCTTTGTTGCGTGCACAAATTCAGGCTTGTGCTGCGGGCGTTCAGCACATCTGCGTAATGAGCCCGGTTTTGTTGGTTTGTCCGGCGGACGTCCGGCTTTTACCGCCCCTGTTCCCACAGCGCTTCGAGCCGCTGCCGAAATGCTTTTGGCTTTTCGGCAAACAGCCGCAACGCGATCCGTGCGGCGCGCTGTGACAACGCGGTGGTCCGCTCGGCGCAGGGCAGCGCCAAGCGCGAGCGCCAGCGCGCCAGCGGCTGATGCGCCCCGGTCAGCCGCTTGAGAACCTCGAGATCCTGGCAGCGGCCGAGCCGGTCGCGCAATCGCTCGGCTTCGCCGATCCACAGGCGGCCGAAGCGCGGCCACAACGGTTCGACCAGTTCCATCTGGTAGCGATGATCGACGACGCGGCGGCGCAGGTCGTGCAAATCCTCAGCGCTCGCCAACGACCAGTCGGTCGGAATATGACTGCGCGCGCCGCGATAGCCCGCCGCCAGGCGCTCCGCGATCGCATCGAAGTCGAACGGATCGAGCGGCCATAACGCGACGTCCGCCGTTGCGTTGTCGAGCCAGGCGATGATTCCATCGCGCACGACCGGTGTGAGCACGGCATCTTCCTTGCTGCCGCGAAGCGCTTCGATCCGGCTTCGTATGGTCGCGATCGAGCGCTCCGGCAGCGCCACCCCTTTATCGACCAAGTCGTCGAAGGCATTGAGCGCCGACTGGCTGTCGCGCGCGTGGGCGAGCGAACGGGCATGGTCGCGCGCCTCATGGCGCAAGCGCGTGGCGTCGGCGATGAAGGGCGCCAAGAGCCGCATCAAGGCGCGCCATTGCTTCATGTCACGACGGAAGTGATGCACGGCCTCCTGGTTCGTGCGTTCCGGGTCGGTGATCGCCTCCCGGGCATCCGCAAGAATGCCTGTCGCGATTGCCCGCACCGCCGGTCCGATCGCCGCTTGCGGCTGCAATGCAGGCTTTTCGCCCATATCCGCTTCTATGAATGCGTGCATGAGGGTTCGATGGGGCCGCGGCGACAGTATCACGAAATATCGGGCCGCCCGCACTTCCCTTATCGGGAGGCGCTTGCTACATGGTGTGGCGATTAATCAAACGATTGGCGCGGGGTGGAGCAGCCCGGTAGCTCGTCAGGCTCATAACCTGAAGGTCATAGGTTCAAATCCTATCCCCGCAACCAATTTAAGCCCGGTAAGTCAGGCACTTGCCGGGTTTTTTCATGGCTACCGCGCGGTGGGCAGGCTCCTCATTGGCAAGGGGTACCGGTATTTTTCCCGTCCTGCTCGTTCCAGAATTTTCCAGGCGTTTCAGCGGGACGCATTCCACAGTGATCAGGAGCGCCATCGCATCGAACCCGCCCGCATAGGGCCGTTATCTCGCTTTCGACATAGGTCGCAAAACGCTGCTATCGGGATCATCGCGTGACAGGCTGACGCAGGACGACGGAGCCGGTGACTAGGACACGGCGATAGGACGTGATTAAATCCCCTTCGACTAGAGGGGGGGGGTAAAGTGGCTGGGTTAAATGAGGGTGACACCAAGCGTGGGCGGCCCGACAGCGAGTTTCCCGACCCAGCGTTTGCGACTACCTTTGCCGACGGCGTTGCTGGTTATGCGCTAGGGCCCGGTATCGTAAAATTTTTCCTTTACCGGGTTGATCCAAATGCATTTGGGCGAGGAGGGACCGTTTCCAATCCCTTCGTTCAAGTTGTCATGCCGGTTGAAGGCTTTGCTCGGGCCATCGTACTGCTACAACGCGCACTGCGCGAAATTATGAAAAACGGTGCGATTACGCAGGCCGATCTCGACAAAATGGATGAGGCTATACAAGCGGTAAATGCACCTAATGAGGCGCCAGTGGAGACCACCACGTGAGTGGCGCCGCTGCGCCCGTTCAAAATTTTTGGACATCAGCCTCGCAGCTAGAGGGTGTCCAAAACGAAGCCTTTAAGCAAGGAACAAGCAATATCATTCATATTACGGGCGAACCATATGCGGCGAATGTCGGTGCGTTGCCGTTGACTGGCATGATCCCTAGATTGAGTGAGCGAGAAAGCGCCATGCCGGACAGGGACGACTTGACGGACGCCAAGATCGCCAAATCAGAGGCTCAAATCGAAACTAAGATTGCTCGCATGGAAGGTGCTATTAATACGGCTTTCGCAACGATCACAACAAAAATAGACAATTTAAGCGGACAGGTGGCTGAGCAGCGCAGGGATCGCAATCTCATTATCGGTACTATCGTTGTCGCCGCTATTGCCCTGGGCGCTATGTTGTGGGGTATGGCCACATACGGGGACGCCCTCTTTGGCCGCGGTATGAGTGTGAGAGATGTGGTGAATACAGTTATAAAAGAACAACAATTAAAGGGCGTGCAGCCGGCACCCAAAAACTAGCAGCCGCTAAGAGCCGCTTCAAAGATGCCCGCATTGAAGCGGTTATTATAGAGAAACTGAAACTCCGCAACGTAGAGCGGCATGTACTTGGCGCTGACCGTGTGGAACGTGCCAACCACGTATTACTTTTTGTGGTGGTCAACCGTGCCGTGCGGGAATGTCTCGCCCAATTGTTTGTAACAGTCCCACGCGTCTGTCGCGAGCAAGCTAACCTTGTTGGATACGACCTCGTTGACGAAATTAATGGCGGCAGACTTAGTGGCCGTTTGCAGAACGCGGGTGACGAGGTTGCCTTGCGTTGAACCGCTCCGATGATTGGCGTCTTATCGGAGTCGCCGCGCCATGGGTTTTCTTGTCCCAATGGCGGTGATGTCTTCGCCGCCGACGAACGTCTAATCGACCTCGACAATGCTGCCAAGCTTCTCTTGCGGTTGAATGAGCGCTGCGCGGATTTTGTGGCACATGCCCCAGGCAGTCTTGTAGGAGCCGAACCCCATGTAGCGCATGATCTGCAATGCGCTCATGCCCTTCTTACTGACAAGCATAAGATGCGCGACTTTGAACCAGTCGCTCCGACGAGCGGTAACAACAGTGGTGGGCCTGCCGTTTGCCAGCGAGCGTCATCGCTTTCATTGTCGCGCAGCTCGCCGGTATGGTCGCGGCTGTCGTTATCTGACGCCGGGCCACGGAGGGCGCGTGAATAGCCTTACGCTTTTCGGATTATTCGCCGTCACGGCCATGATGCTGTGCTATGCGCTCGAACAGCGGAGCCCCTGGTTCGTGCTCGGCTTCGCCGGGACCTGCGTGCTGGCCTCAATATATGGTTTCCTGCAGGGGGCGTGGCCGTTCGGCGCGGTGGAAGCAGTCTGGTCGCTCGTCGCTTTTCGGCGCTGGTGGAGAGGACGCCCATGAACCTGATTTCAACCATCACCTGCCCGCAGTGCGGAACCGCAAAAGCCGAAACGATGCCGACCGATGCGTGCCAGTTCTTCTACAAATGCACGGGTTGCGGTGAAATGCTGAAGCCGAAGCCGGGCGATTGCTGTGTATTCTGTTCGTATGGCTCCGTACCGTGCCCGCCGATTCAAGCCGAACGGGCGGGTGGGTCGGCCGCTTCCTGTTGCACAACGTAACGACGCTCGAAGCCGGCGCCGCGCGGCATTCGCTAATCGACGACCGACAGCGCGCGAACGAGATCGCGATAGAGTTCGTCGGCGTCTTCGAGCCCCGCTGACAGTCTGAGCAGGTCGCTGGGGCAGGGCGAGCCTTCGCCTTCGATCGAGGCGCGATGCTCGATCAAGCTTTCGATGCCGCCGAGTGAGGTCGCTCGTCTCCATAATTCGACGCGCGCCGCAACAGCAATGGCGGCTTGCTCGCCCTTCTTGATGCGGATCGACAACATGCCGCCGAAGCCTCCCACCATCTGGCGTAAAGCAACGGCGTGGCCGGCATGCTTCTCAAGGCCGGGATAGAGCACCGCCGATAACGCCGGATGGCCTTCGAACCTGGTCGCGAGCGTTGCCGCCGTTTTGGCTTGCGCGCGGACGCGAACATCGAGCGTCCGCATCCCGCGCATCAGCAGCCACGCATCGAATGATCCTAATGCGCTGCCCAGTTGCCGGCGCATCTTGCGAATGCGCGCCCACAGTTCGCTCTCGCGCGCGGTGGCCAGCGCGCCGGCGATGACGTCGGAGTGGCCGTTGAGGTATTTGGTTGCCGAATGCATGACGATGTCGGCACCCAACGAGAGCGGCCGGGTGAATATCGGGGTTGCGACGGTCGAGTTCGACGCAGAGTACGGCGCCGGCGCCATGAGCGATTTCGGCAATGGCGGAAATGTCGGTGATCGTCCAGAGCGGATTGCTCGGTGTCTCGATCCAGAACAGACCGGTGTGGCCTGGCCTCACCGCAGCGCGCACCGCATCGAGATCGGAGGTTTCTACGAACGTGACGCGATGGCCGTAGCGCCCGATCTCGCGCAACCAGGAGCGAAAACCCCAATACATCACCTGCGAGGCAATGATGTGCGTCGGCTTTTCCAAGGCCAGCAAAACACCGGTCGCGGCCGCCATGCCCGAGCCGAATGAAAGCGCCTCGTCGGCGCCCTCGAGCGCTGCAATCAGGCTCTCGGCTTGGTGTACGGATGGGTTGTCGGTGCGGCCATAGACGTAGCCGGCCGGATAGCCGTTGTCGGCATCGCGCAGGTAAGTCGCCGACATGTGGATCGCCGGAACGAGCGCCGTCGTGACCGGCTCACTTGCGCTAAGCGCCTGTGCGACAAGTGTCTTGGTCGTGAACCGAGCCTTGGTCTGATCGTCCATACGCTTTCAACCGGGACACCAACCCAAAGTAACAGTTGCCGTCCCAAAGCGTTCCGTCAGGACACACACAATCTTTCTTACGAATGCTTTTTTACGCTAAAAGCTGAAGTTGATGCGCAAAAGCGGGACAGCGGCAGTTTCGCGAATCTCGGCCGCGCGCGTAGCGATCGACGATCTCAATTAGCTGTCTGGAGGTAATTTCTGAAATGGGTCGAGGAGAGCTGCGTCCATTGGAGCGAAATGACGTTTATTTCGCGAGAGGATCGTTAGGTCATGCTTACTAGCCGTCGCAGCAATGGCAATATCGGCAAAACCGGGAGAGTGACCGCGGCTGCGCGCCAGGTCGGCCAGGGCTCCGGCGATCTCTGCTGTCGGGCTGTCAAAGGGCAGCACGCGATCACCATAGAGATGCAGTAAGGTTTGCAGCCACGCCGACAGATTGGAGGCCTTCCTGCTGGCACCCTCGCGCTTGGCCTTCGCGATGCCGTCGGCGATCTCCGCAATTGTGACTGCCGACAGGAAAAGTTCGACCGAATGAAAATCCATCCACGCGATGAACTCGGGCCGCCTCACAGCCTTATGAGGCGCGGTAGCTGAGATGATATCGGTATCAACCAAATAGTGCGTCATAGGCCAGTGTTGCGCGCCGGCGCGCGGTTGCGCTCCGGCAGATCCCCCGGCTCGAGGGGTGCCACCATCAGAAGTCTGCCGAAGGATGGTACGCGGGACAGTTTCTCCCAATCGGCAAAGCCAAGGACAACAGCCTCCGACTTGCCGTGCCGCGTAATGACGGAAGGTTTGCCCCGTGTGGCCTGATCCACTACCGCCGACAAATTCGCTTTGGCGTCTTTCAATTGAATCTTGCGCATATGACCAGAGTAGTCATATACAGCGGCGGGCGTCAAGCAAGATTCACATGCGCATTTTTGATCCGGTCTTCTTCAAAGCGCCGCCGGAAAGTAATGATGAATGGCCGCCAGCACGAGAAGGAGGCCGAGTCCGATGCTCAAACTCCAGGCGATCAGTTTCTTCTCGATGGGAAGAAGTGGCTGGACCGGAGCGTTTCGCAGCTCCTTGCGAAAGCCAGCGCGTGGGTCCGTGCGGATGTTCGATTGCGGCATGTCATTCTCCTTAAAGCGTTGCAGTTTCAACCGTGGCGCCAACAGGACGAATGTCCATGAGGTGAGCATAGGACATGATGATCCTGCCGCGGGCGTAAGCCTGCGCTTGTTATGGTTGCTTCGATAAATCGGTGCAGTTGCGATTAGCGGTGCCGGTGATACACGCCGGTCTATGCCGATGTCAGACGACAGGATAATGAGGCCGCAAAGACGCAAATGCGAAGCATGGAAACTAGCGGCGTTATCGCTTCATCTTCATGGCTTCATTCCTCTCATTGTCGAGGAGCCCACGAAGTCGCTTCGTGGCGCTTTAGCGTTTTTTCGCGGCGCAAGCTGCTCCGTCAAATCCCGCGATCCAAACCGGATGACCTAATCTCGCCACGGCACAGCGGAAGTCAATGCGACGAACAAAAATAAGACAGTCTTTGTTTTGAAGCGCGGTCTTGAGCGAATGAATTCGTTGACTGTTGTTCTGGGATGGAACAATTTTCCGGCCCTGCTGACGCCACGGGGCTGCGCTCGACACGTATTGTTGTGGCGATCTGTTCGATGCAACCGGCTTTACGCCGCTTGCTTGCCGAGAATATTCATCTCGCGCTTGACCAGCTCCCGGTAGGCGCCCTCGCGATGCATCAGGAGATCCGGTGCTCCGTCCTGAACGACTTTGCCGGACTGCAGCACGACGATGCGGTCGAAATTCCGCACCGTGGAGAGCCGATGCGCAATGGCGATGACGGTGCGTCCGTTCATGAGCCGGGCCAAGCTTTCACGAACGGCTTCCTCGGATTCGCTATCAAGCGCGGACGTCGCTTCGTCAAGCAGCAAAATAGGCGCGTCCTTGAGGAAGGCCCGCGCGATGGCGATACGCTGGCGCTGGCCGCCGGAGAGCTTTAGTCCGCGGTCGCCGACGATGGTCCGCATGCCTTGCGGAAGATCCTCGATGAAGTTGCAGCGTGCCGCGATGGCCGCTTCAAGCACCTCGTCTTCGGATGCGTCCGGCCTGCCGTAGCGAATGTTCTCCATGACGGTGCGCTGAAACATCGAAATATCCTGCGGCACGATGCCGATGGCGCCACGCAGGCTTTCCTGCGTGACGCGCCTGATGTCCTGGCCGTCGATCAGGATGCGGCCCTCCCGCACGTCGTAGAAACGCTGCAACAGGGCAAACAGCGTCGACTTGCCGCCACCGGATTGCCCAACCAATCCGATGCGCTCGCCGGGACTGAAATTGAGATTGATGTCTTTGAAAATCTCCTGCCCATCGCTGTAGCGGAAGCCGACATGCTCGAACTGCACGCGCGCCCCACGTTGCACCAGCGGCGCCGCCTCGGGATGATCTTGCAGTTCGTGCGGCACCAGGAGCGTTGCAACCGCTTCGGCGAGGCGCGCGATATGCTGGGTAATGTCGACCAGCGCCACCGCGAGGTCACGCGTCGCGCTCAGCACCGACAAGCCGAGCGTACAGGCGAGCACAACGTCGCCCGTCGTCGCCTCGCCCTCGCTCCAGAGCATGATGGCCCACGCGACGAGACAGAGCGTCAAGATAATTGTCACCACGGCATGGAAGATGCGGAGCTTCTCCAGATAGAACAGGCTGCGGCGCCGTGCGCCCATCTCGCGGTCGACCGTTGCGTCAAAGCGGCGGTGCTCGCGCAGCAGGCCGCAGAACGCGCGGACCAGCGCCATGTTACCCACGACGTCGACCATTTCGCCGTCGACGGCGGCAGCCTTGTTGGCAAAGTCGTGGTGGAGCGGGCGCCCGGCGGCCGCCATGCGAAACATGACGATCACCATGATGCCCGCGACCAGGGCGAGCGTGAGTGCCATCGCGATACTGATCGTTTCCACCAGTGCGATTGCGGCAACGGTCGCGACGCACGGCGGCAGGACGTTCCAGATGAACATATTCTCTGCGGTGAAAACCGCGTTGGAGGTGGCAGTCACGCGGCTCGTCAATGTGCCGGGAATGCGGTCGGCAAAGTAGCCGGGCGAATGCCCGGTGAGGTGGCGGAACAGATCACGCCGTAAATCGCCGGTGACGCCGACAAATGTCGAATTCGCGATCCAGCTGGCGATGCGCCACAACATATTGTCGGAAGCAATCAGCGAGACCAGCACGAGGAATGCGGTCCAGACCCCGGCGCTCGCCCCCTTCGACAATGTGTCGACCAGAAACTTAACGCCGTATTGCGTGCCGACCGAACAGATCACCGCCCCCAAAACCGCGCCCAGAATAATCGCGTGGGCAATTGGCCGCATGCGCACATAGCGAAAAACGAATGCAAGGGGCCGGTTGGTATAACCACAAAGATCGTCCATGCGCGCTGAACTCCGCTTGTGACTTCTCGCCGGCCGTTCCTGGAGGCCCCGTACAAGGTCACAACGCCGAGAAGCTGAAAACTATCCGTCCGCCTCCATGACTTTTCGTTACATTTTGTTGTGCTGTCGAATTATTCATGCAGTCGACTTTTTTGTGCAGTCAACGCGGCGATTTACGGAACCGTGACCACTCCATGTCATTTCCATGGTGTGTTGCTGGTGTAAGGTCTTGGCGTGCTGGAGCGCAGTCAGGATACGAGGTTTTCGGACCTTTGAGGTTTACGTTGCAACACCGCAATTGTTCCATGCGCCTTAAAAAATAAGTTCCTTGCCGGAACTGAAATATTTTGCCCTTTCAATGTTCTCTATCCAGTGCCGAGGGAACTCACGAGCGACATTTGGAAAGGTCAAGACGATGCACATTGCTCAAATCGCGCCGCTGACGGAGGCGATCCCCCCTAAGCTTTATGGCGGTACGGAGCGCGTGGTCTCCTGGCTGACCGAAGAGCTGATCACGCTTGGTCACGACGTCACGCTGTTCGCGAGTGGGGATTCTGTCACGTCGGCGCAGCTTGAGGCTGTGTGGCCGCGAGCGTTGCGCCTGGATGGCGCCGTGCGCGATCCCAATGCCCTGCATATGTTGATGCTGGAACGTGTGTACCGGCGTTCCGAGGATTTTGACTTTCTGCACTGCCATCTCGACTACTATCCGTTTTCGCTGTTTTCCCGACAGCCGACTCCGTTCGCCACGACACTCCACGGCCGGCTCGATCTGCCCGAACACCAGCCGCTATTCGACACATTTTCGTCGATCCCGGTGATTTCGATATCGAACGCGCAGCGGCGCCCGCTGCCGCAGGCGCGATGGGTGCGCACGGTTCATCACGGCTTGCCCGAAGGGCTGCTCACACCCAAGCCGATCAAGCCCAGCTATTTCGCATTCCTTGGCCGCATCGCGCCGGAAAAAGGCATCGACCGCGCCATCCGTATCGCCCAGCATTGCGGCGTACCGCTCAAGGTTGCCGCGAAGGTCGACCGAGCGGATCAGGAGTATTACGACGAAAAAATCTCTCCGATGATCAAGTCGGGCAATGTGGAGTTCATCGGAGAGATCGCCGACCACGAAAAATCGGAATTCTTGAGTGGCGCCACTGTTCTCCTTGTTCCTATCGATTGGCCGGAGCCGTTCGGCCTAGTGATGATCGAGGCCATGGCGTGCGGCACGCCGGTGATCGCCTATAATCGTGGTTCGGTTCCGGAGGTCATCGAGGACGGTCTCACCGGGTTCATTGTCGAGGATGAGAGCGGTGCGATCGGCGCCGTGGATCGTCTCAGCCAGTTGTCCCGCGAGAAGATCCGGAAACGCTTCGAGGAACGGTTCACCGCGCGGCGCATGGCGCAGGACTACCTCTCGGTCTATCGCAGCTTGATGGAAAGCGCGACGCCGCGCCTGCGGTTGGTCACCGACGACGCGCCGGCCCTATAATCGTTCGCGGCAAATCAAGCGACAGACAGCCCAAGCGTCGCTCGGGCGGTGCCTGTCGCTTCATGGTGCCGATTGCTGCCGGTCGGCGACACCTGCGCAAAACGGTTACCCACCCGGCATTGGTCAGGACTGCAATTGATGCCGGCGCGTAGCGGTGAGCAGGCGAACCACCTCGCAAGCCGCCACCAGTCCGATCAGCCAGAGGATACTCAGAACGCCGAGACGACCGACGATCGCCATCGTGAAGTCGCCGGCGCCGCCCAAGATCGGCGTGGCAGCCAACAGCACGAGTTCGTAGGCCGCATAGGCTCCCATCAAAGCCGATCCCAGAGCGACCGGATTAGTGGTTTGCGGTAGCGAGCGCAGCACCAGTGCGGACATTGCGGTTGCCGCCAGCGCCGCGGCCCCAATGACAAGCCCCCACAGGATCGTATTGGCGTCGACAGGATAGCCGAGTAGGCCAAACCCGATCGCCTGATTGACGAGCCAAGCGGCAGCTACCACCAAAATGGCGGTCCGTAAGCGCAGCATGGCCGCAGCGATCACTGCCAGCGCGGCGAAAGGGGTGGCGCAGGCGAATGCAAAGCTCGCAAGCGCACAAGCGATAGTCAAAAGGGCGAAACAGAAGAGTGGCGCTCGTCGAACTTCAACCGGCGTGAGTCGTGCCGATGCGTTAACGTTTCGGGGCAGGATTTCAGCAGGCATGAATGGTCTCCTTTGATGGGATTTTAGCACTCTCGAACACATGGGCGGCAGAAGGTCTGTGTGCCGGATCGGACCTTTCAGTGATGGACTGGACGAGACTCTTCGGTTTCGACAGGCTCGCCCCGGTCATAGGCTGAAAGCCAAGACGCGAGTGTCGCCGACAAGTGGTTCGACGACTGCAACTGCCGCAACGCGACGCGAACTGTGGCGCGCGCAAACCTGTCATCGGCGGCCGGTATTTCTGCAGGCTCGTGACCAGCCATTACGGCCTCGATGACGCGCTGTTTGATCTCAGAAAGGCGCGGATCGCCATAGCGCGCCAGGACGATCTGAAAGGCCTCGTGGCGCTCCTGCTGGAAGCTCCTGCGGTGGCCAAGCCCGTCGCGAATCGGATTGGGCGGATAAAAATGGGCGCAAGGGATCCAGCCCGAGGGCAGCGGCTCCGTAGCGGCATGCGTGCGGCCGCTGCGCAGAAGCTTGGGCAGCACATGAGTGTGTGGGCCTTCCGGGCTCGTACCATCTGACGGCGGTATCGGCTGAAACACCTCGATGCGCCCGAGCCGGCTGACAAAAATGCGATGGGGGCTGGCCGCTAAAATCACGCGCATCGCATCGCTGTCCGGGGCAAAAACGGACTTGCCAACGCAGCGACGCAACGCGGCGACGAGTATCGCGTCAGCGCTGCGGACGCACGCGTCAACCTGCAGGGCCCCAAGACCAAGGTCAAAGAGGACAGCCGCTCGATCCTCGGCGCGTAAGGCACCGTGATCCGGGCCGATCTCAGTCAGCACCGTGCGTCTGCTCAGGGCGCAGGTTGCTTCAGGCAGACATAATGCGACGCGATGGCTCCAGCTTTCACTCGTCAGTGATTCAGAGGCAACAGGACGCAGGTCGCGATGCGCCTCGATACGCAGGCCGCCGCGCGATGTTACCGCGGAAACCATGCTGTCGTTACAAGCGAGCGTCGCCATCTCGCTTGCGTCGCGCGTGAACTCGGCAATCGCGCCAAACGTGCCGAGGCTCCATGCGGTTTCGACGTCAGCCGTCTGGTCGGCAAGCAAATCGGAAAGTTGCGGTACTGTCGTCATATGACGCCCCCACTTCTTGGCGATGGGCTTGGCGGTGTTGGACCGGCACCGGCTGCCGTGGTCGCAGCCGGCGGTGTCCCGCCCACCGCGAACCTGAGGCCGGCATATGCGCCGAAGCCGGGACGCATAAAGCCGAGCGGGTCTTCGTACTGCTTGTTGAAGAGATTGTCGATCTTGGCGAACAAGGTGACATCGTCGCGCAGGGCGTAGTTGGCTGCAAGATTGACCGTCGCAAAGCCCGGGGCCTTGACGTATTGGTTGAAGCCGTCCGGTGCCACGGCCTGACGCGTTATATCAAACCACGAACCGACATAGAGCAGCGTTGCCGACAATGAGAGCCGATCCGTCGCTTGCCAATTCGCCGTCAAGGAGGCTTTGTTCTTTGGCCGCCGCAGCAGTTCCTGTCCCGCGCAGGGAGGAGACGTACATCCCGGCGTGGAGTCGGCTATCGCGAGCGTATAGGTATAGTCAGCGCGAAGATTGAGACGGCTGCTCACCTGCCATGCGGCGAAATTCTCGAAGCCCGATGTCGTCGCCTTATCTATATTTCCGAGGCTCTCGACGCCGGGCGTCGGGGTCGTGACGGTTTCGATCAGATTCGTTATGTCGTTGTGGAAATAAGTGGAGCCAAAACGAAAGCGGTCGTTTGCGATCGGCTGCTCGAAACCGGCGTCCCAGCCCGCGCTTTCTTCGGGTTTCAGATTGGGATTGGCCACGAAAAAAGGCAAGAAATTCACGTAAAGGTCTTCGAGCGACGGTGCTTTGAAGCCGGTGCCGTAACTGGCCTTGAGCTTGGTATCGGTCTGCGGAACGATATAGACCGGCGCCACGCGAAAGGTCGTATGATCGCCGAAGTCCTCATTGGCGTCGTAGCGAACATTCGAGACCAGGTAGAGCTGTTTGGTCAATTGATTCTGCAACTCGAGCCAGCCCGCATCGTTGCGCCGTTCCGCGTTCGTCGTAAAAAACGTTTCGTCGAAAGTAATCGGGTCAATAATGCTGCTCGAATTGGTGCGTAGCGTCTCGTTCTGATCCTCGGCGCCGAACAGAAGCAATTGCCCCGGCGCGACTTGCAGTTCGCCGCGATAGTCCTCCTTTACGCGCGTGCCCAGATCGGTGGTCGGCGGCAACACGAGGGGCGACGGCAGGCCGGTGTCCATGTTCGGATCGTAATTCCAGGTCCAGGAATTCGTGTAATTCACGCCGAAGAAATTCTTGAAGCCGGCGAACGGCGTCCAGACGGCCTCTGCGCGCCCAGAGAACTGATGGTCTCTTTGCGTGCTCTGCAGCGGCTCGGCAAAGCTTGTTGGAAAGTAGTCGACAAAATCGTCGTTCGTGGAGTGAAGCTTCGAGTTGGTATATCGGCCCACCACGTTGACGGCCCAAGTATCGCTTAATTTAGCGCCGAGCTTCGTCGAATAGGTCCAGTTATCGTAAAAATCGTTGTTCCTTTTTTCACCTGGTGCGAGGTCGTAGGACGGCGTCACCGGCGTCGAAGCCGATTGGAAATGCTGGACGTTGAAGACGTAATTGAAATCCGCCTGCGATCCGCTGAGGCTGGCGCGTTCGTTGGTCGTGCCGAACGATCCGCCTTCGGTCGATAGCGTAACCTTCGGTGGACCATTGCCGCTCTTGGTGGTGATCGAAATCACCCCCCCGATCGCATCCGAGCCGTAGAGCCCGCTTTGCGGGCCGCGCAGGATCTCGATGCGTTCGATGTCGCCGGTCAACAATTGGCCGAAATCGAATGACCCGTTAGGATTGCTGGGATCGGAAGCATCGATCCCGTCGATCAGCACCTTGACGTGATTGGAGTTGGTGCCGCGGATGAAAACCGAGGTTTGGCCGCCCGGTCCGCCGCTCTGCACAACATTAAGCCCAGGCACCGTCGCGAGCGCGTCAGGAACCGTGCGCAATTGCCGACTGTCGATGTCGGCAGCGGTGACCACGGTCGTCGAGCTTGCGGACTGATCGCTCGGGGTCGCCACCGTGGTGGGACTCACCACGACCGTCTGGGTTGAGCCTTGCGTCGAAGGCTGAGACGGTGGCGGCGTCATGACCGATAGGGCGCGCACCGTGATCGACGGCAGTGGCAACGCGCCGCTTTGCGGTGTCGTGTTCTCCCGAACAGGCTTGGCTGCAGCTCGCTTTTTCAGTCTCGGCTTTGGCGCGAGGGCCGCCGATGACGCGGGCTTCGAGGACGCCGGCGCGGGTGTGATGACCGGCGCCGGTGTCGCGACCGGCGATGACGCGGGAGCGGACGAGGGGGCCGGCGCAGGCTGCGCCGAGGCAATCGACGAGACGCAGGACAGCAGAACGGAAAGTGCAAAAGGGACGGCGCAATGACGGCGCCAATCGACCGGAAGGTTCGGACGCATGGAGACACCTCGGGTGGCACGCCTTGTGGCACGTCACCGCGACTTGGTGTCCCCGCACATCCAACGTGGATGATTGGTTCGCCTACCGTCAGTATTCCCCGACCGACAGCTCTCGCGTATGACCACGGCTGACGGCAGGTCTCCTGGCTCGCGGGTCACTACCTTCTGCCGCCTTCCCGGGACCCGATATCCCAGTGGATATTTGGCAGAAGATTCGCCGCTTACAGTTGCGGGGGCAGCCGCAGCATGGGGCGATATCCTGCCCGCACTGCGTTCCCTTTTGATCCCCAAGGGGGAACCGTCACGTGCAGTGATACGCAGGAACTCGCGCCGTCGTCAAACCGCCTGTGCATGAAGTCGAGTGTACGGCACGAAGTGACACGCACATCGAGCGTCGAAAGCGCGCGTGAACGCGCGACCGGCGCTGCATCGCATCCGGCAAATTTTAGTCGGCCCGTTCAGCCGGCCGGGTTTCCGGCATGAGCAGCCACAGCACTGTGAAACCGGCGAGGGCGATGGCGGCCAACCCCGCGAACGCCACGGGACTGCCGAAACGATCGCTCATAAAGCCGGCGAGTGTGGTGCTGAGCGACGCCCCGATGCCGGTCGCGGTGCCGAGGATGCCCTGCCCAAGATTGAAACGGCCGGTGCCTCGCGTCAGATCGGCAACGACGAGCGGCACCATGACGGCGAAAACCGCAGCCGTCACGCCGTCCAGGAGTTGCACGACGACGAGCAATTCCGGATTGGTCACCGAGGCGAAGAGAATGCCGCGGATCGGCAACGCGGCGAAGCCGATCAGCAGCAGGGGACGGCGGCCCCAGGTCTGCGCGCGAACACCGACCCACGGCGAGAACAGCGCCACCAGAAGCTGCGGCACGACAATGCAGGTGGCGATCATGACCGTCGCCCACTGGCTCGACCGTGTCGTGAGAACGCTGCCCATCAGCGGCAGCATCGAGGCATTGGCCAGGTGAAACAGCAGCAGACAGCCGGCGAAGATGAGCAGCGGCCGATTTTGCATCAGCTCGCCCGGCTTGGCTCGCGGCCGTTTGACTTGCCGATTCAGCGTCGCACCGTGAGCGCGCTCGGGATCGATTTCGCGCGCCGAGATGGTCCGTAGCGCCAGCAACGCGGGTCCGAGCAAAAGGACGGTCACGACGAAGACGGAGCGATTGGAGATCAGATAACCGACGGCGCCCATGGCGGCCGCCGCGAGGCCGTTGCCGATCGAGGCAAAGCGCGCGTTGCGGCCGAGCCGCTCGCCGATCGCCGCATGCCCGACCAGACCGAGGCTGATCGCGGCCATGGCCGGACCCAGCACGCAGCTTGCCAGCGCGTGCAGCACCGAGCCCAGCAGGACCATCGGAAAGATCGGTGAGATCGCATAGGTCAGCGCGCTGACGCAGATCGCCACGATGGCAATGCCGCAGACCAGCCGTTCCGATCGTGCCGCGTCGACCAGCGCGCCGCCCGGCATCTGTCCGATCAAAGACACGAAGCCGCCCGCCGACAGGATCAGCCCGATATCGACCTGAGTCCATTTTTGCTCGGTGAGATAGACCGAGACGAACGGTCCGAAACCGGTCTGCACATCGGCGACAAAGAAAATGAACCAATCGAGCCCGCGCAAGCTGCGGCGTGACGGCGCCGACGGCGGCTCGCTGCCGCCCGGCAGTTCGCGAGCAGGATCAACATCGCCAGTGCTCTCGCCGCGCGGCTCCGAGCTGTCGTTCAAGGGGCGTAATGGATTCGCAAGCAGAACACCCCTCCGGAGCTAGTTTTTCATTTTGAGCATGATCTCGGCGAAAATCGATAACCCGCTTCCCGGATCATGCTCTGTCTATTCGGACGGCAGCGGTTCGAGTTTGCCCAGCGCGCCCAGAACAACCACGGGTTTGCCGTCCTGATATTCGGGCGCCGTCTTGAGCTGGTCGCGGGTCAACTCGAGCGTGACACGTGCACCGGATTTTCCAGTTGACGGAAAATGCAGCGCGTTCCAGTCCACGGCGATCTTGCGACTCCCGACTCCGAGAAAACCACCAAAATCGATGATCGCGGCGCGCACTTGCCCGCTGCGATCCACGAGCACATCGACGATCCGGCCCATGTTCTCGTTTGCGGCGCTCAAGACTTGGCGGCCGAGGATGCTCTCAACCTCGTGCTTGTTGAGGATGGTCACCTCCGGCGTCGCCGCCGGCTTGTCGCCCTGCTGTTCGTTCGTTCCCGGCGTAGCTGCATCATCGGATTGCGCCACATTGATGGTGATGATGAACCCCAGGAGGGCAAGCGCCGCCGCTGCCGCCGTCAGATGGTTGCCGCGCATCCTGTCTCCAAAGCATCAATGGAACCCAACCCACCAAATCCATGAGGGGCGGTGAGTTCCAAGGAACCGCGGTTCCGCAACGGAAGGCTCTTATCAGCCGCAGCCCGGGCGGCGATCAGGATGAAAAGACGATCGAAACGCCGATGTTCCCGCTGATCCGGGGAGTATCGAGAGAAACCGTATCGTTATGGCGGCGCACCCTGAGATCAACGCTCGATGTGCCGAGTTGCAGGTTGCGCAGGATCACTTCGTCGAGAAACTCCGGCAGGCGTGGATTGCGCAGCCGGATTTCTCCCTTCCAGGGATCGAACTCGAGGCCGAGCGAGGCTGCCAGAAGCGTAAAGGGCGTTGCGCTGGCCCAAGCCTGCGGCATGCAGGCGACCGGGTAGAGTGTCGGACCATGGCCGCGCTGACGCCGAAAGCCGCAGAACAGTTCAGGCAACCGCCGCAGGTCCATATAGGTGGCGGCGCTGAACAGGCCTTCGAATAAGGTTTCGATCGATTGCTTACGCTGGTAACGCGCGAGGCCGAGGGCGATGAGCGCGTTGTCGTGCGGCCACACCGATCCGTTGTGATACGACATCGGATTATATCGCGCTTCACCGTTTGCCACGGTGCGGATGCCCCAACCGGAGAAAAATCGCGGCTGCAGCAGTCCATCGCCAACCAGCGCCGCGCGATCGGCGGCGGCAATGCCGGTGAACAAGACTTGACCGGCATTCGAGGTGCGGACCCGGCACGGCTTTTTGGCGCCATCCAGCGCCAACGCGTAGGTCTCTATTTCGGGGCACCAGAATGCGGCTTCGAATCGCTCGGCGAGCTTGGTCGCTTGCGCATCGAGCGTTTCCGCAGTGGCATCGTGGTGCAGCCGCCGCGCGCAGCGCGCCATCATGCGCTTGGCCGCATAGACGTAGCCTTGAACTTCGGCCAATGCGATCGCGCCCTGGGCCAAGCTGCCATCGGCATGGAAGATCGCGTCATACGAATCTTTCCAGCCCTGGTTTTGCAGTCCCTGATCGCTGGCGCGCTCATATTCAATAAAGCCGTCGCCGTCCGGATCGCCGGGACCATCGATCCAGCGCAATGCCGCCTCGATGGCCGGCCACAGCGCGGCAATGGTTTCCATATCGCCGCTGCGTTCCGCGTATAGGCCGGCAAGCAGGACGAACAGCGGAGTGGAATTGACGCTGCCGTAATAAAGGCCGAACGGTACTTCCCGCAGCGCCGCCATCTCGCCGCCGCGCATCTCATGCAATATTTTTCCCGGCTCGGAATCGGCTAGCGGATCGGTGGTCTTAGCCTGATAGGCGGCGAGCCGCCGCAAGACGCCGAGCGCGACCTTCGGGCTCCACCACAGCATCTGGAGCGCCGTGATAAGTCCATCGCGCCCGAACGTCGTGGAAAACCATGGAATGCCCGCGTAGGGATAGCGGCCCTGTGGCGTGTCTGTCATCAGCATCGCAAGATCGGCAGCGGAGCGGCACACGATCTCATTAAAACGCGCATTCGATGTCTCGACCGCCGTTTGACTGCGGGTCGCCTCGCGCAACTCACGGCGTGCAGCAATAAGGCCGCGAAAGAACGGGAGCGGACACGAGTGAGCTTGATCGCAGGTCACGGCAAGAAAGATCGGTCGCATCTGTCCCGGCGGCGAGATGGAGGTCGTAGACCGCGATTTCGGTTGTGAGGCGTTCCGGCACCGGGTCGAATGTCAGCGTAGTACGGCGCACCTTGGCGTCGAGACCGAGATAGCTCAATTGAACCTGGTGGTCGCCGGCAAGCTTTGCCGTTGCCGTGCCGCGGCGTTCGCGGTGCGAGCCGCGAACCTCGAAGAGGTCGGCAAAGTCGTTTTCGAACAGAATCGAAAGACGCAGATCAACCGCATGCTCGCCGTGATTGCGCACGGCCAGCCGCTGGTAGGCTGTCCCGCGCCACAGGAAAGTCGTGCGTAGAACGTGAACGGTGTCCTTTTCCAGATCGATATGTTGGTCGGACATGAGATCGGGATTGGTCAGATCGACGAAATATGCCGAATTGTCGTCGCGAATGTTGGAGCCGAGCAGCAGCGGACGGGTCTCATTCACCAATAATTCGAGGCGAGACAGGTGTCGCGTATCGAGATGAAACAACCCGGCCGCCTCATGGGAGGCGCCAATATCGCCACGCTCATCAAGCACCAAAAAGCTGTCGCCATATTTGAGCGTGAAGGGCGGCCGTGGAGGTTGCGCCGCGGTAATGGTGAACGAAGCTTCGGGAGGGTTCGTGTACTCCGGGAGCGGTTCTTTGTGCTTCGCTGTTATTGCCATCGCCGATGACTTCAAAGCTTCACGGATTGGCGCCGCCGTGGATGATATCCACGACGCGCATTCTAATCGGGTCGATCACCACAACAGTATTTTCCACCATGGCGTATTTGAGGAGATCCGCCCAAGGGTTGTCGGCCACCGCTTGATCGGGCAGTTCGCGAAGCTCGACCGTCGGTGGAACGGGTGCGCCAACAGCGACCGGAACCTCATAGGATTTGATGCCAACTCTCTGCCGAATCACCGCATTGTAGATTGCGCTTTCCTGAGCGGATGTCAGCCCCAGTTTTTGACCCACGGCGCCGTTCGGTTTCACCGCCTCATCGGGCACGGCGGTCTGAGCCGCGGCGCAGCCTACGCCTCCCAAAAGCATGACGAATGTCAGTGCCGGAATACCAAATTTGCTGGTCATGGGATGCTCCCTGTTTATGGGAACGCATGGCGCCGGAATAGGTTCTCAGGAATTGTTGCGCCGCGGAATTCTTGCGCTGCGATTTTTCCGGTGCATGTGAGGTATGCGTTGGATTGACGCGCGCGCTGCGCGCAGTCAAACATTCGCGTTAACGCAGGTTGCGACGATTAGCCACGAGTGGCGTGGACACGTAGCAATTATGTCCAGTCGCAACGTGTGCTCAATTGCAGCAACGACAAAAACTTGCTTCGGGGACGAAACACATGAGCTCAACCTCAACCGCCGGCCCGACATCGGCTTCTCTCGATTCGCGCGCTCTGGCCACGCCGGCAACGCGCTGGGGCCAGCTCATCTTTGGCCTCATCTGCATGGTGATGATCGCCAACTTGCAATATGGCTGGACGCTCTTCGTCAATCCGATGAAACAGGCCCACGGCTGGTCGGTTGCGGCGATCCAGTTGGCGTTTAGCATCTTCATCGCGCTCGAGACGTGGCTCACGCCGATCGAAGGTTGGATTGTCGACACACTTGGATCGCGGCTCGGACCGAAGTTGGTGGTTGCGGCCGGCGGAATCTTCGTGGCCGTCGGTTGGGTTATCAATTCAGACGCGCAATCCCTCTCGATGCTCTATCTCGGTACCGCATTGGCCGGGGTCGGCGGTGGCGCCATTTATGCAACGTGTGTCGGCCAGGCCGTGAAATGGTTTCCGGACCGGCGTGGCCTTGCGGTTGGTCTGACCGCGGCCGGTTACGGCGCCGGCGCCGCTCTCACCGTCGTTCCTATCCGCGCCCTGATCGCGTCGAACGGTTACGAAAGTGCGTTCTTCTGGTTCGGACTGGTCCAGGGCGGAATAGTCTTTATCGTGGCTTGGCTGTTGCGTGCACCCGATCCCGGCGAAATGACCGGGGCTGCCGCGCCCAGCGTCCCTCAGAGTTCGCGCAGTTATTCTCCCGCGGAGGTGCTGAGCACGCCGGTATTTTGGCTGCTCTACATCATGTTCATCATGGTCTCGGCGAGCGGTCTGATGGCGACCGCCCAGATCGCGCCAATCGCCAAGGACTTCAACATCAGCAACTCGATCATATTCTTCAGTGTCACAACGCTCAGCGCGGCGCTGATCATCGACAGTATTTGTAATGGCGGAGCGCGCCCGCTGTTCGGGTGGATTTCCGATCACATCGGCCGCGAAGACACCATGGCAATCGCCTTCGGGTTGGGCGGCGTGGCCTATTGGCTCCTGGGCGTGTTCGGCCATACGCCGTGGGCGTTTGTATTGTTCGCCGCCATGATCTTCCTGACCTGGGGCGAAATCTTCAGCTTGTTCCCCTCGACTTGCACGGACACCTTCGGGGCGAAGTTCGCGACCGTGAACCTCAGTCTGCTCTACACCGCCAAGGGCGCCTCGGCGTTTTTGGTGCCGGTCGCAAACTTGATCAAGCACTGGACGGGCGGTTGGCACGTGGTCTTCATCGTGACGGCGATCATGAATTTCATCGTCGTCGCTTTGGCGCTGTTCGTGCTCAAGCCGATGCGACGGCGCTCCATGAGTCGGGGCTGAACGCTTTTGCACTTGCCGCGTTAACCCTTTGGTGTCGTTTGGTGACCCAAACGGCCGGCAAAAAATAGTGCGTCCTATCTGTTTGGGGCGCTAAGAGAAGGGTGCGTATGATCAGGACGAGAATAATTTTCTATTCTCATGCGCTTTAAACTGGAATAATGTATGCCAGAGATGCGTCCCGACCCCTCGATATTGCAAAGATCTGGCGTTGCCGAGACCGATTTCGGACCGGGGGGCTTGCCGTCGCCGCGGCTTTCCGTCGACCCGCTGGCGAGTTCGGCCAATCTCAAAGCCCGGGCCTATGCCGCACTTAAAACCGCGATCGCCGCGATGGACGTCTATCGCAGCCGCGCGGAGATCAGGCTCGACGAACGGCGCCTCGCTCAGGATTTCGGTATCAGCCGTACGCCGGTACGCGAGGCTATGGCGCAACTCGAGCGCGAGGGTTTTGTCCGCTCGGAGCCGCGGCGCGGTGTTTATGTGGTGCGCAAGACCAAACGCGAGGTCATCGAGTTGATCACGGCCTGGGCGGCGCTCGAAAGCATGGCGGCGCGGCTGATTACCGAGAACGCCACCGCCGCCGACATCGCGTCGTTGCGGCAGATGTTTGCGACATTCGAAAACGGCGAAGTCCGCGCTCATCTCGACGAATATTCCGAGATCAATATCGAATTCCATCAGACGATCGTTCGCCTGAGCCGCAACGGCGTGCTCATCGATCTCGCGGAAAATCTGTTTACGCATATGCGGATGATCCGCAGAAAGACGATCGGCGAGAAAGATCGCGCCGATCGTTCGATCCGCGATCACATGCACATCATCGAAGCGCTGGAAGCGCGTGACACGGCGCGCGCCGAGGAATTGGTGCGCAGCCATGCGCTCGGCCTTGCCGAGCATGTCGCGAAATTCGCGGACTATTTGGATTGACGAATGGCGTAACCAAACCTTGCCGTCATTGCCGGGCTTGGCCCGGCAAACTCGATCCGGATGGCACTTCGCTCAGGGATCGGATGCGCGGGACGAGCCCGCGCATGACGGCTGAATACTCAGGAGGATTTTCATGGCGGAAGCTGCAGTGAAGGCCAAACATGAGACCGCGGCGAATGCCGCCGAAACAGAGCGCGAGCTGACCGACGGCTTTCACCTCGTCATCGATGCGCTCAAGCTCAATGGCCTCAACACGATCTATGGCGTGCCTGGCATTCCGATCACGGACTTCGGCCGTATGGCACAGGCCGAGGGCCTGCGTGTCATCTCGTTCCGGCACGAGCAAAATGCCGGCAACGCGGCGGCCATTGCCGGATTTCTGACCAAAAAACCGGGCGTCTGCCTCACGGTCTCGGCTCCCGGCTTTCTCAACGGACTGACGGCGCTCGCCAATGCCACGACCAACTGCTTTCCGATGATCCTGATCAGCGGCTCGTCCGAACGTGAGATCGTCGACTTGCAGCAGGGCGACTACGAAGAGATGGACCAACTGGCCATCGCCAGGCCGCTCTGCAAGGCGGCCTTCCGCGTGCTCCATGCCGCGGACATCGGCATCGGTGTGGCGCGCGCGATACGCGCCGCTGTGTCCGGCCGTCCGGGTGGCGTCTATCTCGATCTGCCGGCCAAGCTTTTCTCGCAGGTCATGGACGCGGAGGCCGGATCGAAGTCGCTCGTCAAGGTCATCGACCCGGCACCGGCCCAGATACCCGCTCCGGCCGCCGTCAAACGTGCGCTCGATGTCTTGAAGAGCGCCAAGCGTCCCCTGATCATTCTCGGCAAGGGTGCGGCCTACGCGCAGGCCGATGACGCGATCCGCGCGCTGATCGAAAAGAGCGGCATTCCGTTCCTGCCGATGAGCATGGCCAAGGGCCTGTTGCCGGACACGCATCCGCAGTGCGCCGGCGCGGCGCGCTCGACGGTGCTGAGAGACTCCGATGTCGTCATGCTGATCGGCGCGCGCCTCAACTGGCTGCTGTCGCATGGCAAGGGCAAGTCCTGGGGCAAGCCGGGATCGCAAGAAGTTCATCCAGATCGACATCGAGCCGAAAGAGATGGACTTCAACATCGAGATCGCCGCGCCGGTGGTCGGCGACATCGGTTCCTGCGTCGCGGCTCTTCTCGAAGGCATTGACGGCAAGTGGCCGGCACCGCCGGCCGACTGGATCAACGCCGATCAAAACCAAGAAAGACGACAACATCGCCAAGATGGCGCCGCGGCTGATGAACAACAACGCGCCGATGGACTTCCACGGCGCGCTCGGCGCACTGCGCACCGTCATCAAAGAACGGCCGGATGCCATCCTGGTCAACGAAGGCGCCAACACGCTCGATCTCGCGCGCGGCGTCATCGACATGTATCAGCCGCGCAAGCGCCTCGACGTCGGCACCTGGGGCGTCATGGGCATCGGCATGGGCTATGCCATCGCGGCCGCGATCGAGACCGGCAAGCCGGTGCTCGCGGTCGAAGGCGACTAGCGCCTTTGGGTTCTCCGGCATGGAAGTGGAGACGATCTGCCGATACAACCTGCCGGTCTGCATCGTCATCTTCAACAACGACGGCATCTATCGCGGCACCGACGTCAATTCCGGCGGCGGTTCGGACCCCGCGACGACCGTGTTCGTCAAAGGCTCGCGCTACGACAAAATGATGGAGGCGTTTGGCGGCGCTGGCGTTCAAGCCACAACGCCCGACGAACTCAAGCGCGCCGTCAACGCGGCCATGGATTCCGGCAAGCCAACCCTGATCAACGCGGTGATCGACCCGGCGGCCGGCAGCGAGAGCGGCCGCATCGGCAATCTCAACCCGCAAAGCAAGCTTCGCAAGAAGTGAAGGAGCGCGCCGTGCAGGTACTGCAAAGCGTCATCAAAATCCGCTCTTCCCCGCGAAAGCGGGGACCCACCGCGATATGAATTTTTGAAAGAACTGGATGCCCGCCTCCGCGGGACGAGCGGAACTCAGGGAGTGAAAAGAATGGCAAAGCGCAAGAAGGCCGCCAAAGCAAAGCCGAAAGCGGCGGCAAAGAAATCGACCAAGAAGGTCGTCAAGCTCAGGGCAAAAAAACCCGCGGCGAAAGCGGCAAAAGCTGCCGCCAGCAACGGGCTCCGCGGCCTTCGACCAAGCCGTTGGGCCAGGCGGGCAGGGCGCTCGACGGCGTCAAAATTCTCGACTTCACGCACGTGCAGTCGGGGCCGACCTGCACCCAGCTCCTCGCCTATATGGGCGCCGATGTGATCAAGGTGGAGCGGCCCGGCGTCGGCGACGTCACGCGCGGCCAGTTGCGCGACGTGAAGGGCGCCGACAGCCTCTACTTCACCATGCTCAACGGCCAGCAAGCGCTCGATCACGATCGACAGCAAGCATCCCAAGGGCAAGGAAATCCTCGACCGGCTGGTCAAGCAATGCGACGTGCTGGTGGAAAATTTCGCGCCCGGCGCGCTCGACCGCATGGGGCTGACCTGGGAGCACATCCACAAGCTCAATCCGCGAATGATCGTCGCCTCGGTGAAAGGTTTTGGCCCGGGACCTTATGAGGACTGCAAAGTCTACGAGAACGTGGCGCAATGCGCCGGCGGGTCGGCCTCGACCACCGGCTTTCGCGACGGACCGCCGCTCGTCACCGGAGCGCAGATCGGCGACAGCGGCACGGGATTGCATCTCGCGCTCGGCATCGTCACCGCGCTCTACCAGCGCATCCGCACCGGGCGCGGTCAAAAAGTGCTCTGCGCCATGCAGGACGGCGTGCTCAATCTGGCGCGCGTGAAATTGCGCGACCAGCAGCGTCTCAAGCACGGCCCGCTGACCGAGTACAGCCAGTACGGCGAAGGCATTCCGTTCGGCGATGCGACGCCGCGCGCCGGCAACGATTCGGGCGGCGGCCAGCCGGGCTGGATTCTCAAATGCAAAGGCTGGGAGAACGACCCCGACGCCTACATCTATTTCATCACCCAGGCGCCGGTGTGGGGTGCGATCTGCGATCTCATCGGCAAGCCGGAATGGAAGACCGATCCGGATTACGCCACGCCGCCGGCGCGGCTGCCGCGGCTGCGGCAGATCTTCGACACCATCGAGCAATGGACCATGACCATGACCAAGTTCGAGGTCATGGAAATCGTGCAACAAACACGACATTCCGGTCGGCCCGATCCTGTCGATGAAGGAGATCGCCGAGGAGCAGTCGCTGCGCGCGACCGGCACGGTGGTCGAGGTCGATCATCCGACGCGCGGCAAATACCTGACGGTCGGCAATCCGATCAAACTGTCGGACTCGCTCGCCGACGTGCGCCGCTCGCCGCTGCTTGGCGAGCACACCGACGAGATTTTGCGCAAGGTGCTCGGCTATTCGGACAAGGAAGTCGCCGAGATCAAGACGTCCGGCGCGATCACCGCGCCGGAGAAGCCGGCCAAAGCGGCCGCCGCCGCGTAATTCGTCTTCCTCTCCCCGCGTGCGGGGAGAGGGTCGGGGTGAGGGGGCCTCTCCGCTGGGCTCAGACTTGAGAGCTCGACTCGCGGAGACGCCCCCTCACCCTCGCTCGCTGACCTCTCCCCGCACGCGGGGAGAGGTGAAGAGATTGAGGAGAGGTTTTTCAAATGCGTATTGTCGTTCACGGCCAGCAGGCGTTCGGCAAGGCGGTGCTTGAAGCGCTGATCAAGCGCGGCGAGGACGTCGTTGCCGTCTATGTCGCGCCGGAAAAGCCGGGCGCCAAGGCCGATCCGCTGAAGGAAGCGGCGCTCGCCGCCAAGCTTCCGGTGCATCAGCCGGACTCCTACAAGAAGCCCGAGGTCTGGGAGGAGTTCAAGGCGCTCAAGCCGGACCTTCAGGTGATGGCTTTCGTCACGTTGTTCGTGCCGGAAGAATTCCTCAACATCCCGACCCACGGCTCGATCCAGTATCACCCGTCGCTGCTGCCGGCCTATCGCGGCGCCAGCGCGATCAACTGGCCGATCATCAAGGGCGAGAAGGAAACCGGGCTGTCGATCTTCTGGCCCGACAATGGCCTCGATACCGGCGACGTGCTGATCCAGAAGAAAACGCCGATCGGCCCGACCGACACGCTCGGCACCGTCTATTTCGACCGGCTGTTCCCGATGGGCGTCGACGCCATGATGGAAGCGGTCGATCTCGTGAAGGCCGGCAAGGCGCCGCGCATCAAACAGGACGAGGCGAAGGCGACCTACGAAGGCCGCTGCGGCGCCGACAATGCCAAGATCGACTGGGGCAAGCCCTGGGAGCAGATCGACCGCCTGATCCGCGGCTGCAATCCCGCGCCGGGCGCCTGGACGACGCTCGACGGCAAGCAACTGAAAATCTTCGACGCCAAGCCGCTGCCGGCGAAAGACCCCAAGGGCATCGCCGGCAAGCTCGGCGAGATCGCCGCGGTCGAAGCGGACGGCTTCACCGTGGTCTGCGCCGACGGACGCTTCAAAGTCACGCGCGTTCAGCCCGCCGACGGCAAGAAGATCGAAGCCGGCGAGTGGGCGAAGTCCGCCAATCTGCAACTGAAAGCCAGATTCACGTGAGCCATCACGTCATCGCCCGGCACACAAGGCCGGGCACGACCGGCACAATGATCGGCAACCTTTTCCTTAACCCGCAAACTTTTAGTGGATCGCCCAACATGCCCGCCTCCCAGCATCAAACGCCGAAATCCGACATTGAAATCTCGCAGGCCGCCAAGAAGCGGCCGATCATCGACATCGCCAAGGAAAAGCTCGGCATCGCGGCGGAGAACCTCGAGCCGTTCGGCCACTACAAGGCCAAGGTGTCGATGGACTACATCAAGTCGCTCAAGGACAAAAAGAACGGCAAGCTGATCCTGGTCTCGGCGATCTCGCCGACGCCGGCCGGCGAGGGCAAGACGACGACCACGGTCGGCCTGACCGACGCGCTCAACCACATCGGCAAGAAGGCGATGCTCTGCCTGCGCGAGCCTTCGCTCGGCCCGTCGTTCGGCATGAAAGGCGGCGCCGCCGGCGGCGGCTATGCGCAGGTCGTGCCGATGGAGGACATCAATCTTCACTTCACCGGCGACTTCCACGCCATCACCTCGGCCCACAATCTGCTGTCGGCGCTGATCGACAACCACATCTACTGGGGCAATGCGCTCGGCATCGATAGCCGCCGCGTCGTCTGGCGCCGCGTCATGGACATGAACGACCGCGCGCTGCGCGAGATCGTCTGCTCGCTCGGCGGCGTCGCCAACGGCTATCCGCGCGAAGCCGGCTTCGACATCACCGTCGCGTCCGAAGTGATGGCGATCTTCTGCCTCGCCAACGACATCGACGATCTCAAGAAGCGGCTCGGCAACATCATCGTCGCCTATACGCGCGACCGCAAGCCGATCCGCGCCAGCGACCTCAAGGCGCAACGGCGCGATGGCGGCGCTGCTCAAGGAGGCGATCGCGCCCAACCTGGTGCAGACGCTCGAAGGCACGCCCGCCTTCATCCATGGCGGCCCGTTCGCCAACATCGCGCACGGCTGCAACTCGGTGATGGCGACCACGACGGCGCTCAAGCTTGCCGATTACGTGGTCACGGAAGCCGGCTTCGGCGCCGACCTCGGCATGGAGAAGTTCCTCGACATCAAGTGCCGCAAGGCCGGCCTCAAGCCGGATTGCGTCGTGCTGGTCGCCACCATCCGCGCGCTGAAGATGCACGGCGGCGTCAAGAAGGAAGATCTGAAGAAGGAGGACCTCAAGGCGCTCGAAGCCGGCATGGCGAACCTGCAGCGCCACGTCGAGAACGTGAAGAAGTTCGGCTCTGCCGGCGGTGGTTTCGATCAACCGTTTCTCGGCCGACACCGATGCCGAGATCGCGCTGGTCAAGGAGAAGTGCAAAGCGCTCGGCGTCGAGGCGCTGATGGCCGATCACTGGGCGATGGGCGGCGAGGGCGCGGCCGATGTCGCCAAGGCCGTCGTCAAGACGATCGACGAGGGCAAGGCGAAGCTGAAATTCCTCTATCCCGACGACATGCCGCTGTTCGAGAAGATCCGCACCATCGCCAAGGAAATCTACCGCGCCGACGATGCCACCGCGGAGAAGTCGGTGCAAGGACCAGCTCAAGACCTGGGAGGAGATGGGCTTCGGCAAGCTGCCGGTCTGCATCGCCAAGACGCAGTATTCGTTCTCGACCAATCCCGACCCCAAAGGCGCGCCGACGGGCTTCTCCATTCCGGTGCGCGAGGTGCGGCTTTCGGCCGGCGCCGAATTCGTGGTGGCGATCTGCGGTGAAATCCTGACCATGCCGGGCCTGCCGCAGACGCCGTCGGCGGACACGATCGACGTCGGCCCGGACGGCAAGATCGTCGGCCTGTTCTAATCGTCGTTGCGAGGAGCGAAGCGACGGAGCAATCCAGTCTTGCTTTCACCGCAGCTGGGTTGCTTCACGGCAGCCTGTCATCGGGCCGGCCACTTCGAGGCCGGACCCGTTGGCCCGTAATGACACGAATAAAGGAGAGAAAAGATGTTGAAATTCTATTACAGCGGCGCGCCGAACCCGACCAAGGTCGCGCTGTTCCTCGAAGAGGCCGGGCTGCCTTACGAGCCGATTCCGGTCGATACCCGCAAGGGCGATCAGCACAAGGCGGACTATCTCGCGATCAATCCGAACGCCAAAGTGCCGGCCATCGTCGACGGCGATGTCACGGTGTTCGATTCCAAGCGCGATCCTGCTCTATCTCGCCGACAAGACCGGCAAGTTCCTGCCGGCCAAGACCGACAAGGCGCGCGGCGAGTTGTTGTCGTGGATGTTCTTCGTGTCGTCCGGCGTCGGCCCGTATTCCGGCCAGTCGGTGCACTTCCGCAATTACGCGCCGGAGAAGATCCCCTACGCCATCAACCGCTACGCCTTCGAGGCGCAGCGCCATTTCGGCATTCTCGACGCGCGCCTCGCCAAGCACAAATACATGCTCGGCGACACCTACACGATCGTCGACATGAACGTCTGGGGCTGGGCGCGGATGCTGCCGAACGTGCTCGGCGAGGGCGCCTGGGACAAGTTCAAGAACCTCAAGCGGCTGGTCGACGAGATCAACGCGCGGCCGGCGGCGCAGACGCGCCGTCGGCGCTCAAGGACAAGCACAAGTTCAAGACCGAGATGGATGCAGGAAGCGCTCCACGCGATGTTCCCGCACCTGAAGGAGAAGGTCGCGTAAGCGACGCATTCCGGCGGGGCTTTTCCCTCCGATTCCGCGGCGGCAAATAAAGACGCCGCGCCCTTCGTGCTCCGAAGGGCGCGGCGTTGTGTTGTCGACAGGCTACTGGAACAGCTTCATCGAATTGATGAGCGTCTGCATCACGCCCGAGCGTCAGCGGGATGCCGACGAAGCCCCAGGCCAGCACGAGCTGCAAAGTCGTGGTGCCGTTTGCTGATCTGGATTTGCCATGGTGCTCTCTCCTTATGCGCCGGCCGGCCGCTGCGGCGGCGACTGCCGCTGCGCCAGTGCGGCGTCGATCGCGATCGGCCTGCATGTGGATAGCGCTTGTCGACCGCCTTGACGAACAGGTTGCAGATGAAGCCGATCACCAGCAGCCCCGCCATGATGTACATCGTGACGTTGTAGGCCTGCGCCTTCGGCACGCCGTGGGCGACGTTGTACTCGCGGATGTAGTTCACCAGCACCGGGCCGAAGATGCCGGCCATCGACCAGGCGGTGAGCAGCAGGCCGTGGATGGCGCCGACATAGCGCGTGCCGAACATGTCCCTCAGATAAGCCGGCACGGTGGAGAAGCCGCCGCCATACATGCTGATGATCACCAGGAAGCAGCAGCACGAAGCCGACGACGCTGCCGACCGAGCCCGTATAGGGCACGGTGCAGTAGAGCACGAAGCCGAGCACCATGAACACGAAGTAGGTGTTCTTGCGGCCGATATAGTCCGACGTGGACGCCCAGAAGAAGCGGCCGCCCATGTTGAACAGGCTCATCAGGCCGACGAAGCCGGCCGCCGCGACCGGCGTGATGTGGCCGGGGAACATTTCCTGGCTCATGGCGGAGGCCTGGCCGAGCACGCCGATGCCGGCGGTCACGTTGAGGCAGAGCACCCACCAGATCAGCCAGAACTGCGGCGTCTTGAGCGCGTCGTAGACGAAGACGTCGCTCCTGGTGATCAGCTTCGTCGCCTGCACCGGCGGCGACGTAGCCCTCCGGCTTCCAGCCCGGCGCCGGCACGCGGACGATGACCGCGCCGACCATCATGAAGACGAAATAGATCGACGCCGAGCACGATGAAGGTTTCGGCGACGCCGACGTGGGTCGGCGTCGTAGAATTTGCTCATCAGCCACACCGACAGCGGCGAGGCGATGAAGGCGCCGCCGCCGAAGCCCATGATGGCCATGCCGGTCGCCATGCCGGGACGGTCGGGAAACCATTTGATCAGCGTCGAGACCGGCGAGATGTAGCCGATGCCGAGCGCGATGCCGCCGATGACGCCGTAGCCGAGATAGACCAGCCACAGATTATGAACGTAGACGCCGATCGCGGAGATGAAGAAGCCGCCGGCCCAGCACAAGCGCCGCGGTGAACATCGCGCGGCGCGGGCCGCCTTCCTCGACCCAGCGGCCGAACACCGCCGACGAGACGCCGAGGAAGAAAATCGCGAGCGAGAAGATCCAGCCGAGTTCGGTGAGCTTCCAGTCGTCCGGCGCCGATTGCGTGATGCCGAGCAGCTTGGTCATCGGCAGGTTGAAGACGCTGAACGCGTAGGCCTGGCCGATGCACAGGTGCACGCACAGCGCAGCCGGCGGCACCATCCAGCGGCTGAAGCCGGGCTCGGCGACCGTGTGGCTGCGATCGAGAAATGCAGCATATGACATCGCGTATCTCCCCTTGATCCCTAGTCGTTCCGCAGTTTCTTCTTGCGTGACGCCGACCGGTGCTTCGCGCTTGAGGCGCGCCGTGGAGATCCCACAGTGCGGACAGCCGACTGTCGAAGTCAATCAACAAATGTTCCTATAGCTCGATAGGAGAATATCAATTTCGACATAGCGAACGACTATGGATGAGGCGCGAATCGGCAGCGCGACCGTTGGCAGTCGCGCTAGGACGCGGTGAGACTGTTCGCTCGACCGCAAGCGAGAGGCTGCGAACAGCCGCGGCCTCCGATCGAGCACCGTCTGCGGAATATCACGTTTCGCTGGCAATTCATGTAAGCCGCCAGCAGCGAGCTGCCCGTCGTGCCTCGGCGACCAGGGCAGCCGTCAACGGCGTCATCGGCTCGCGCGCCGGCACGACCAGGCCGATGGTGTGGCTCGCCTCCGGCTCCGACGATCGGAATGGCCCGTAAGCACAGTTCGGTGAGGCCAAGTGTCGCGGCAAGTTGTGCCGGCATGATGCTGGCCCAGCGGCCGGTGCGGACATGCGAATAGAGCAGGATCATCGCATTCGACTCAACGCGTCGCCTGCGGGTCGCCGCCCGCCTCGCGCAGCGAGGCGGTCGATGATGCGGCGGTTCTGCATGTCGGGCGTCAGCAGGCACAGCGGCACCTTGCGCCACTTCGGCCCAGGTCACCTTGTCGCGGTCGCCGAGCGGCGCGTCGGCCGCAATCAGCAGCCGGTAGCGCTCGCGGTAGAGCGGGATGGCGGTGACCCCGACCGAGCGGCTCGTTGTCGAGATAGGTCACGCCGGCATCGATCTCGAGATTTTCCAACAGCCTGGAGGATGTCCTCCGAAGTGCGCGACAGAACGGTGAATTGCACGTTCGGATGCCGCTCGCGGTATGGCGTGGTCAGCGTCTCGACCATGGCCACAGCGGTCGGTATGGCGGCGATGCGCAGCCGTCCGGCGAGGCCGTGCTTGAGCGCGCTGCACTTCCTCGCGCATGGCGCGGGCATCGCCGACGATGCGGCGCGCCCAATCGAGGACCCGCTCGCCTTCCGGGGTAAAATCCTGGAACCGCGAGCCGCGATTGACCAAGAGGACGCCGAATGTCTCTTCAAGCTGCTTGACGCCCGGCCGACAGCGTCGGCTGGGTCACGCCGCACGCCTCGGCCGCCCTGCCGAAATGCCGCTCCCGCGCCAGTGCGAGCAGGAATTCGAGCTTATCGATCACGATCCGTCCCTCGAGTTCAAACAGGCGCTACGTCAGCGAAGATTCGGTAATTCTCGGCGCAAGTATCCATCGTGTATGCGTAGCGCAAATGATCGAGAATTCCTACGGATAGTCAACATTTTGATAGAAATACTCTATCGACTAATTCGCAGCTGGGCCTTGTTTGGATCGGTTCGCAGCGGCTCTGTTAGCGGTTCGGGAGGATGCAATGAGCCTGACTCGATCAGCCGCCGACTTTGCCGCCCGGCGGCACGCGGACGGAGGCGGCCGGCGCCGGCCGCCGCAGAACGCCGAAGGGCCGCCAGGTCGATCCGCAGGCGCTGACGAGGTGCGCGCGCTGCTCGGCGACCGCGAGCGCCGGCGCGATCTTCTGATCGAGCATCTGCATCTGATCCAGGATCGCTACGGCCATCTGTCGGCCGCGCATCTCGCGGCGCTGGCGCAGCGAGATGAAGCTGGCGCTGACCGAGGTCTACGAGGTCGCGACCTTCTACGCCCATTTCGATCGTGGTGAAGGAAGGCGAGACGCCGCCGCCGCCGGTCACCGTGCGGGTGTGCGATTCGCTGTCCTGCGCGCTCGGCGGGCGCCGAGCGGCTGCTTGCCGAATTGCCGAAAAGCTCGGCGCCGATGTGCGCGTCGTGCGCGCGCCCTGCATGGGCGCGTGCGACCGCGCGCCGGTCTGCGCCGTCGGCCATGTGCAGGTCATGCAGGCCGACGCGGCGCGCGTTGCCGCGGCCGCGGCCAAGCCGCCGCATGCGCACGCCTATCCGACCCCGACCGCGTTCGACGCCTATGTGCGCGCCGGCGGCTATGACGCTGCTCAAGGCCTGCATCGGCGGCACGCGCACGCGCGACGACGATCATCAAGGCGGTCAGCGACTGCCGGCCTGCGCGGCCTCGGCGGCGCCGGCTTTCCGACCGGCCGCAAATGGTCGCTGGTGCGCGCCGAGCCGGCGCCGCGGCTGTTCGCCGTCAATGCCGACGAGGGCGAGCCGGGCACCTTCAAGGATCGCTATTATCTCGAACGCGATCCGCACCGCTTCATCGAAGGCATGCTGATCGCGGCCTGGATCGTCGAGGCCGCCGACACTTATCTCTATATCCGCGACGAATATCCGGAAGTGCGGCTGCTGCTGATCGAGGAGATCGCCAAGGTCGAAGCGGCCGGCCTGTCGCAGCACACCAGAATTCATCTGCGCCGCGGCGCCGGCGCCTACATCTGCGGCGAAGAATCCGCGATGATCGAATTGATCGAGGGCAAGCGCGGCCTGCCGCGGCATCGGCCGCCCTATGTGGCCCAGGTCGGCCTGTTCGGCCGCCCGACGCTCGAGCAGAATGTCGAGACGCTGTTCTGGGTGCGCGACATCGTCGAGAAGGGCGCCGACTGGTTCACCTCGCAAGGCCGCCACGAGCGCAAGGGCTTTCGCAGCTTTTCGGTGTCCGGCCGCGTCAAAAATCCGGGCGTCAAGCTGGCGCCGGCCGGCGTCACCGCGCGCGAACTGATCGACGAGTTCTGCGGCGGCATGGCGGACGGCCACACCTTCAAGGGCTATCTGCCGGGCGGCGCGTCGGGCGGCATCCTGCCGGCGTCGATGGCCGACATCCCGCTCGACTTCGGCACGCTGGAAAAATACGGCTGCTTCGTCGGGTCGCACGCGGTTGTGATCCTGTCCGACAAGGACGACATGAAAGCGGTGGCGCTCAACCTCATCAAATTCTTCGAGGACGAGAGCTGCGGCCAGTGCACGCCGTGCCGGGTCGGCACCGAGAAGGCGGCCAAGCTGATGGCCAACGGGTCCGTGGGACACGGCGCTGCTCGACGAGCTTGTCGACGCTGATGCGCGACGCCTCGATCTGCGGCCTCGGCCAGGCGGCGCCGAATCCGCTGCTCTGTGTGCTAAAATATTTTCCCGACGAACTGACAAAGCCGCTGGGACATTGGTGAACGATCGGCGCCAAGGGTTGGCACGATGAGCGATAGCAACGGACAAAAACCCGTCGGCTACGGCCACGATCAGAAAGGCGCGGCCGGCGGCGCGAACTACGGCGAAGGCAAGCCCGGCGTCGCGCATACCGCGCCGGCCGACAAGGCCGCCGGCAAGGGCGACGGCACGACCGGCGAAGACCTTCACCATCGACGGCCGCGAGATCGATATCCGCGACGGCGAGACGATCTTCCGCGCCGCGCGCCGGCTCGGCATCAAGCTGCCGCACCTGTGCTATTCGCCGCAGCCCGGCTATCGGCCGGACGGCAATTGCCGCGTCTGCATGGTCGAGATCGAAGGCGAGCGCGTGCTGGCGGCAAGCTGCATCCGCACGCCGTCGCCCGGCATGAAGGTCAAGACCCAGACCGAGCGCGCCAAGACCGCGCGCCGCATGGTGGCCGAACTTCTGCTCACCGATCAGCCGGCGCGCGAGGTCGCGCACGATCCGAATTCCGAGCTGTGGAAGATCGTCAACGCGCATGAACGTCGCGCCGGGCCGCTTCCCGCGCGCGCGATGCGCCGGCGCCCGACCGCAGCCATCCGGCGATGGCGGTCAATCTCGACGCCTGCATCCATTGCAATCTCTGCGTCCGCGCCTGCCGCGAAGTGCAGGTCAACGACGTGATCGGCATGGCGGGCCGCGGCCATGGCGAGAAGATCGTGTTCGACTTCGACGATCCGATGGGCGCCTCGACCTGCGTCGCCTGCGGCGAATGCGTGCAGGCCTGCCCGACCGGCGCGCTGATGCCGGCGACGCTGGTCGACGCAGACCAATGTCTTCACCGGCAAGCCCGACCGCAAGGTCGACAGCGTGTGCCCGTATTGCGGCGTCGGCTGCCAGCTCACCTATCACATCAAGGACGACAAGCTCGCCTACGTCACCGGCCGGAACGGGCCGGCCAACGAGAACCGGCTTTGCGTCAAGGGCCGCTTCGGCTTCGACTACGTGCACAATCCGCAGCGGCTGATGAAGCCGATGATCCGCAAGGACGGCGTGCCGAAAGTGCCGCACGAGCCGATCGATCCGTCCAATCCGTGGACGCATTTCCGCGAGGCGACCTGGGACGAGGCGCTCGACCGCGCCGCCGCGGGCTTGAAGAAAATCCGCGACCGCGACGGGCCGCAGGCGCTGGCCGGCTTCGGCTCGGCCAAGGGCTCGAACGAAGAAGCCTATCTGTTCCAGAAGCTGGTGCGCACCGGCTTCGGCACCAACAATGTCGATCACTGCACGCGGCTGTGCCACGCCTCGTCGGTGGCGGCGCTGATGGAAGGCATCGGCTCGGGCGCGGTGTCGGCGAGCTTCAACGAATGCAAGAACGCCGAAGTGATCGTCGTGATCGGCGCCAATCCGACCGAAAACCATCCGGTCGCCGCGACCTTCTTCAAGCAGGCCAAAAAGCGCGGCGCCGAGCTCATCGTGATGGATCCGCGCGGCCAGGCGCTCAAGCGTCACGCCACCCACATGCTGCAGTTCAAGAACGGCACCGACGTGGCGATGCTCAACGGCATTCTCAACACCATCGTGAACGAGAAGCTCTACGACGAGCAGTACATCCAGACCTATGTCGAGGGCTTCAAGCCGTTCGCCGAGAGCATCAAGGACTTCACGCCGAGGAAATGGCGCCGATCTGCGGCATCGAGGCCGATGTGCTGCGCACCGTGGCGCGCAAATTCGCGCGCGCAAAGTCGGCGATCATCTTCTGGGGCATGGGCATCTCGCAGCACACCCACGGCACCGACAATGCGCGCTGCCTGATCGCGCTGTCGCTGATCACCGGCCAGATCGGCCGGCCCGGCACCGGGCTGCATCCGCTGCGCGGCCAGAACAACGTGCAGGGCGCCTCCGACGCCGGCCTCATCCCGATGTTCTTCCCCGATTACAAGTCGGTCGAGGACCCGCAAGTCCGCGCCCGCTTCGAGGACGCCTGGGGCACCAAGCTCGATCCGAAGAAGGGCCTCACCGTCGTCGAGATCATGGACGCGGTCCACGCCGACGTGATCAAGGGCATGTACATCATGGGCGAAAATCCGGCGATGTCCGATCCCGACCTCAATCACGCGCGCGAGGCGCTGGCGCATCTCGAGCATCTGGTGGTGCAGGACCTGTTCCTCACCGAGACCGCGGTCTATGCCGACGTGGTGCTGCCGGCTTCGGCCTGGCCGGAGAAGGACGGCACCGTCACCAACACCAATCGCCAGGTGCAGATGGGCCGCCACGGCGCTGCCGCTGCCGGGCGACGCCAAGGCAGGATTGGTGGCTCATCCAGGAGATCGGCCGCCGCATCGGACTGCCGTGGAACTACCAGAGATCCGAGCGAGATCTACACCGAGATGGCGTCGCTGATGCCGTCGCTCGACAACATTTCGTGGGAGCGGGTCGCGCGCGAGAGCTCCGTCACCTATCCGGCCGATGCGCCCGATCAGCCCGGCCACGATGTCGTGTTCGACAAGGGCTTTCCGCGCCCCGGCGGCTTCGGCAAGCTGGTCGCGGCGAAACTCCAGCCGCCGGACGAGACGCCGGACGACGACTATCCGTTCATCCTCACCACCGGCCGCCAGCTCGAGCATTGGCACACCGGCGCGATGACGCGCCGCGCCACGACGCTCGATGCGCTCGAGCCCGGCCGCGATCGCCGCGGTGTCGCGCGGCACCATCGCCAAGCTCGGCATCAGGCCGGGCGACACGATCCGCGTCTCGACGCGCCGCGGCATGGTCGAACTGTCATCGCGCCAGGACGACGCCATTCCGGACGGCGTGGTGTTCATTCCGTTCGCCTATGTGGAGGCGGCGGCGAACCTGCTCACCAATCCGGCGCTCGATCCGTTCGGCAAAATTCCCGAATTCAAGTATTGCGCGGCGAAGGTCGAGGCGGTCGATCCGGCGACCAGGGTCGCAGCGGAGTAGGGTCGCGCGCGAGCGGCGGCGCGAATGGCGATGGACGAGGGCGATCCGCACGACGGAGATCGAGCGCCTCGAAGCGCAGATCGAAGACCTCGCCGCCAGGATCGAGAGCTGCCGCAAGTTCATCCTGGCGGCGCGGATCGCCGTCGCGGGCGGCGGGCTGTTGCTCGCCGCGATGCTGTTTGGCCTGATTCGCTTCGATCCGGCGATGATGGCGGCTGCCGTCGCGGCGGTGCTCGGCGGCATCGTGGTGTGGGGCTCGAACGGCAGCACCGCGAAAGAAGCAGCAAAGGAACTGGCCGCCGCCGAGGCGAACGGAGCGGCGCTGATCGGGTTGATCGATCTTCGCGTTATCGCCGAGCGCAGGACGCTGCATTGACGTCAAACAGGCTGGGGCAGACACGCCGCAGCAGTAAAATCTCTTACTCCGCCAGTGGAGTCGGATTGACGGCCGGCGGATCGATCCCGAACGTGTTGGCTGTCATGCAGGTCATCGAAAAACTGCCGGTCGATGCGATCAGCGCCACCAGGCTCTCCAATCCCATGGTCTTCTCCGCGGCGGCGTAGGTTTCGTCGTTCAGACGTTTGTTGGCGAGCAGTTCGTGGGCCGCCACAAAGCAAGTTCGCTCGCGCGCGTCCGACAGGTCCGGAGTCTTGCGCGCGTTGATCGCATCGATAACCGACTGGTCAATGCCGGCGGCGAGCGAGGCGCGCACCTGCGCGAACCACGGATACCGAGCGCCCCAATGCCGGGCGACAGTCAGGTTCACAATCTGCTGCTCGCGGCGGGACAACGGCCCGGACGACAAACAGCCTCTCAGATTTTGGCAAGCCTCGAACAATTTCGGCAATCGGATATAGGCATAGTACGGGCCGCCCAACGGGCCACCCGATTGCTTGGCGGCATCGTAGACGCGCGCCTGCTCGGCATTCATGTCGGCGCGATCGATGATCGGTATGCGTGCCATGTGTTCTTCCTTGCCCTTACGATTTTGCGTCTCTGAAATAAGCCTCGACCTCGCCGCTAAGCTTGATCGTCAGCGGATTGCCATAGCGGTCCTTGGCTTTGCCGGCGCCGACGCGGATCCAGCCTTCGCTGATGCAATATTCCTCGACGTTGGTCTTCTCGACGCCCTTGAAGCGCACGCCGACGTCGCGCTCGAGCACCGCGGCGTCGTAATACGGGCTGTTCGGATTGGTGGAGAGGCGGTCGGGCAGGGTGTCGGCCATGGGGTTCCGGCGGGCTCCTCGGTCATGCCGGGACCTGACCCGTGCATCCGGGTTCTTCTTCGCTACAGATGTATCGCTGCGTCAAGCCCGGCCGGGTTCAGCGCTCGAAGGGGACACAACGCGGCTTCATTCATTCAATCGATCGGTTCGATGTGCGCGGCCTTGCCGAGTTTGACCATGGCGGCGACGTCGTTGGCAAAGAATGTTGCAAACTGCGCCGGGCTCATCGGCTCCTGTTGAACGCCGAGCCGCTGCAATTTCTCCTGAATCGCCGGCATGTCGAGCGCCTTTTGGATTTCGTCGTGCAGCTTATCGACGATGGCAACGAGGCGTCTTCGCCGGCGCGGAAATTCCGCCCCAGAACAGATATTCGGCATCGGGATAACCGGCTTCCGCGATCGTCGGCACATTGGGCAGCAGCGGCGCCCGCTTCGGCGTGCTGACGGCGAGGGCGACGACCTTGCCCTGCGTTATCATCGGCACCGCCGGCGCGATCGGCAGGAAATAGAAGTCGATGCGGCCCGTCATCACGTCGGCAAACGCTTCGACCGGTCCTCGGTAGGGCACGTGCTGGACGTTCAATCCCGCCGCCAGCACGAAGCGTTCGCCGGCGATATGCGAGGCGGAGCCGATGCCGGCGGAGGCGAAATTCATGCTGACCTGGTTTCGCCTTGGCGGCGGCGACCAGATCGGCGACGGTCTTGAATCCCTTTGATGGCGCGGCCACCAGCACGCTTGGCTGGACGCCGAACAGCGCCACCGGCTCAAAGTCGCGCAGCGCGTCGTAAGGCAGGGACTTGTGCAGGATGACCGCGGAGCTCATCGACGACGAACTCAGCAGTAAAGTGTAGCCGTCGGGGTCGGCCTTGGCGACCGAGGCGACGCCGACAATGCCGCCGGCGCCGGGCCGGTTCTCGATGACGAAGGGCTGGCCGATCTGCCGGGCGACCTGATCGAGCACGATCCGCGCAATGATGTCGTTGGCGTTGCCCGCGGTGAACGGGCTGACCACCAGAACCGGGCGGGTCGGCCATTCCTGTGCCCCCGCCGCCGACCCTCCCGCAATCACAACAGCGATTGTGGCGCACAGAGCGCTCATCCATCTCATGGTGTCCTCCCAGACAGCTCGCGCCACCGTGGCGCGCCGTGCGTGCTTTAGCAACGCGGCGCGTTTTCGCACCCAGCGAACCTCTCAATCGATCGACATGCCGGCCGCCTTGAGCGGCGCCCCGTTCTTTTCGATCTCGGGCCCGATGATGCTTTGGAGGTATTCGGTCGATTGGTGCTCGGGCGGTACAACAAATGTTCCGGTCGCGAGGAGCTGCTCGCTGCACGGCCGGCGTATCGATCGCCGCGACCGTGGCGTCATGGAGCTTTTTGATGATCGCGGCCGGTGTGCCGTTGCGGCACGAAGAAGCCGAACCAGGTCGAGGCTTCGAAATCCATGCCCTGCTCGACGGCCGTGGGCAGTTCCGGGCAGCGACGGCAGCCGTTCGCGGCTTAGCACGGCGATACCCTTGATCAGATCGCCCTGGATCGGCGGCACGGCCGTCGGGCTCAGCGTGACGAAATAATCGAATTGGCCGGCGATCAGGTCCTGCAACGCGGGGCCGCCGCCCCGATAGGGGATTTGCTGGACGTTGACGCCGATCGCCGCATTGAACAACGCGCAATCGACATAACCCGTCGAGCCGACGCCCGCGGAGCCGAAGCGCATCGTGCCTGGTTCTTCTTCACGTAGGCAATGAAGTCCTTAAGGCCGTCGACCGGCAAATCCTTGCGCGCGACGAGGGCCATGGGCTGGTCGGCAACCAGCGCCACCGGCGCAAGGTCTTCTTTGAAATTGTAAAGCGGGTGCTTGTAGAGCGTCTGGTTGATGGCGTCGGCCCGGCTGCCGAGAACGAACTGATAGCCGTCGGGCGTCGCCTTGGCGACGCGGTTCGAGCCGATCATGCCGCCGGCGCCGCCGATATTCTCGACGATCACCTGCTGGCCCAAAGTCTCGGAGAGCCGGCGTCCCGACAATCCGCCCCAGCACATCGGTGCCGCCGCCGGGCGCGAACGGCACCACCATGGTCACGGCGTGCGTCGGCCAATCCTCCGCGGCGGCGGCGGTTGCGCCGCAAGCACCGGCGAGCAACCCCGTGACTGCTAAGGCAAGCGCGTATCGCGAAAGCATGGCGGCCCTCCGCAAATGTCCGGCCGGCATTCTGATCGCAACCGCTGGGGTGCGCCAGCCAGCAAGAGCGCCGGGATTTCGCTTGCGCGTCGATCCGCGCTACATTGCTGATCATGTCGCTCGCCGCTGATGCCTTGCCACATTCCGCCGCCCCCAGCCTCGTCCGCCATGACTGGACGCGCGACGAAGTGCGCGCGCTGTTCGATCTGCCGTTCCCGGAGCTGATGTTCCGCGCGCAAAGCGTTCACCGCGAGAATTTCGATCCGACGGCGGTGCAGATTTCGACGCTGCTCTCGATCAAGACCGGCGGCTGTCCGGAGGATTGCGCCTATTGTCCGCAAAGCGCGCGTTACGACACCGGCGTGCAGGCGGAGAAGCTGATGGAGGTCGACGCCGTGCTCGCGGAGGCGCGCGCCGCAAAGGAGGCCGGCGCCAGCCGCTTCTGCATGGGTGCCGCGTGGCGCTCGCCGAAGGATCGCGACGTCGATCAGGTTTGCGCGATGGTCGAGGGCGTCAAGGCGCTGGGGCTTGAATCCTGCGCGACGCTCGGCATGCTCACGGCCGCGCAGGCGCGCCGGCTCAAAGAGGCCGGGCTCGACTATTACAACCACAACCTCGACACCTCGCCGGAATTCTACGACCAGATCATCACCACGCGCACTTATCAGGATCGCCTGGAGACGCTCGACCACGTGCGCACCGCCGGCATTAACGTCTGCTGCGGCGGCATCGTCGGCATGGGCGAAACGCGCGAGGACCGCGTCGGGATGATCGCGACTCTGGCGAGCCTGCCGGCGCATCCGGAATCGGTGCCGATCAACATGCTGGTGCAGGTCGCGGGCACGCCGCTCGCCGGCGAGGGCGCGCTCGACCCCATCGAATTCGTGCGCACCATCGCGGCCGCCCGCATCACCATGCCGCGCTCGGTGGTGCGGCTCTCGGCCGGCCGCGAGGACATGAGCGAGGAGACGCAGGCGCTGTGCTTCCTCGCCGGCGCGAACTCGATCTTTTACGGACCGAAGCTGTTGACCACGCCGAACCCCGGGCGGGATCGTGATCGCGAACTGATGGATCGGCTGGGGCTGTCACCGATGGAGCCTTAGGACTGCATCCGCTTTGCATAACGACTGTCCGATGCCGCAGCGGACGGCTTGTCAAGCTTCCTAAATATGTGTTTCTTTTCGCCCCGAACAAAAGAAAGAATGCATCATGTCATCTTCGGTCACAACGCTTCGCCACGACAACATCGCGCCGCAGATGACGGATGCGGAGTGGCAGGCCCGCATAACGCTCGCGGCGGCCCATCGTCTCGCCGGCATCTTTGGCTGGAGCAATCTCATTTACAATCACATCGCTCTGCGCGTGCCCGGAGAGGACGGCCATTTCCTCTTCAAGCCGCACGACCTGATGTTCGAGGAAGTCACGGCATCCTGTCTTCTGAAGCTGGACATGAAGGGTAACACTGTCGATGGCACCGGACGTAAAGGCCATGCCGGTTTCACCATTCATGCGGCGGTCTTGCAGGCGCGCCCGAACGTCAGTTGCGTGCTGCACGTCCATCCCGAAGAGGGCATCGCCATGTCCGCACATAAAGGCGAACTGTTGCCGTTGTCTCAGGACTCGATGCATTTCTATAACCGGATCGGCTACAACGATTACGACGGGCTTGCCAGTCAGACCGACCAGCGGCAGCAGATGGTCCGTGATCTTAGCTCGCATAACGCGCTCATTATGCGTAATCACGGGCTCCTCACCTGCGCCGATACCGCGGCGCTGGCGCTGATCCTGATGAAATATCTCGTGCTGTCGTGCCGCACTCAGTTGATGCTTGAGGCCACGGGCGCGCCGATTATCATTCCCCCGCCGGAAGTTTGTGAGGAGGCGGCCCGGCGCTGGCATGCACAACACGCGAAAGGGCCGCCGAAGGCAGAATGGGACGCCATGCTGCGCATGCTCGACCGGACCAATCCCGGATACCGGGACTGACGCCGCGCGGCGCACCATGGACGTGCGAATAATATGGCCGTGCGAATAATAATGGCGTGGTCGCCGACCTAGCACGGAGCAGCGATAATGAAGAGGTGGCGGCGCCCAGCCGCGCGATTTGCGTCAGGCGCAGTCATTGCCCTGCTTTTGGTCCATCCTGTTCTGGCGCAGACCGTCGCGGATTTTTATCACGGAAAGACCATTTCTCTGGTCATGGGAACCGGTCCCGGCGGGAGCTATGACCTTTATGGTCTTGCTATCGCCAAATATCTCGCGCGACACATCCCGGGCAACCCGTCGATTATCATCGAACACATGCCCGGGGCGGGAGGTGTGGTCGCCGCCAACAACATCTACAAGCTGCTTCCGCAAGACGGTACGCAGATTCTGCTGACGCATGTTTTGCCGATGATCGAAAAGTTGACGCCCAGCCAGGGCGTGCGCTTCGAGTCGGCAAAGTTCAATTGGCTGGGCACTTACAGTTCAATCGCGCAGGTTTTTGCCTTCTGGCATACCGCAGGGGTGCAGACGGTCGACGATTTGAGGACAAAGCCGGTGGTCGTCGGTACGTTCAACAAGACCCACTTGACCTACCAGTGGAGCATGCTTGTGAAGAACGCGCTTGCTGCCAAATACAAAGTCATCACCGGCTATCCGAGCGGCAACGAGCTCAATTTGGCGATGGAACGCGGGGAAATCGGCGGCTGGGTCGCCTCTTGGGCAAATCTCGTCGACACCAAGCCTGATTGGCTACGCGACGGTTCGGTTTCTATTCCGCTGCAATTAGAATCTCGCTCGTCTCCCGGCGTTGCCGAATGTGCCGACATTGTTGGAACTGACGCCGCCCGACAAGAAGGACGTCGTGGAATTTGTCAGTGCCGGGCAGCCGCTGTCGCGTGGGATTGCCGTGGGACCCCAAGTCCCCCCCGACCGCGTTGCTGCGTTGCGCAAGGCATTCGACGACTTGATGGTGGACAAGGACTTCCTGGCCGAAGCCAAGAAGCGCGATTTGGATATCGAGCCAAAAAACGCTGCGCAAACGATCGCGCTAGTGAAAAAAATCGTGTCAGCTTCGCCCGAACTGGTTGCGCGGGTCAAAGCGATGACCGGCCAGGACGAGTGAGCGGAATTATTTTCTGGCGCAGGAAGCGTTACTGTCGGCTGCCGCCCAAAATGTCGGTTGCGTTAGAATGCGGCGGCCGAGTGCGTCTGGACGAACTCACAAGGCCGCCGCTTCAACGACGTTAATGCGAATCAGCGATGTGCCGCTTACGGTATCTGGCCATGTTCAGTCATGCAGGTCCCGAAGGTCGCAAATTGAGCGGTTTCCCAGGCGCTGTTGCTGAACTGTGATGCGGCGACGCTGCAATCGTGGACGGCTGCGTCTCTCGTCATCTCAGATGGATGTGCCGCCGTGCCTTGGTTGAGGCCGGCGGGAGCGTACATACGCAGATGGCGGGTGGAATACGCTAACCGATGATGATGATGAACGGTCGCGAGCGCCGGCGCTGCGCCCGCTGTCGTCAGCGCCGCCAAGGCAAGTGCGATAGGAAGATATCTTTTGATCGCGAGTCCGACGCGGATCGATATCGACCCCGTAGTGTACGGCTTCATTTTTCAATTCTCTTGTTTTCGCGTCGCCCTCGACCCGCTCTTAACGGATATTTTGCGTTGCAATATGACAGTTTGTTAATCCGAGAATAAGTAAATCGTGATCTAAATCAATGTATTAATGCAGAAGATACGATCGTCTTTATGTGCACTATGCTGCGTCGCAGCAGGCGCGCGAATGTCTGACGGCCTGCCACGCTTAGGGTAATCAATGACAAGACGTGCGGCCGAAGACGCGCGCTTCGCCCCCATTCTGCGCCCATCAATCCGCCGCAACTCACGGCAGATAAAATCCAAATATCCATTCGGTTGCTCGCGGATCGCAGCATTGCAAAAACCGCATTGCGAAGGATATTGCCTACGTGGCTACGGCCAGCGTCTCAACGTAAGCTATCAGTTGACAGTTGTCTGCTATTAGCTTACATTTCAGGATTGTGATCAGAAGCTTCACAGGCAAGGCCCTTGCCGAACTTTGGGAGAAAGGGCGAACTAGGAAGATCGACACGAAGATGCACGCGCGCATTTTGCGCCGCTTGGATCGCCTGGATGTCGCTAAGCGGCCGGAAGAAATGAACCTTCCTGGCTTTGATTTCCATCCCTTGCGAGGCTTTAAACCAACGCGTTATTCGGTCCATGTGAATGGACCGTGGTGCATCACGTTCGAATTCGAGGACGGCGACGCCTGCCGCGTCGATTTCGAGCAATATCACTGAGGAGAGATAATTATGGTCCATGTCGCCAAGCGCAGTCCAGATCGCTGTCCGACCCATCCCGGCGCGTTGCTGCGGGAAGACGTGATTCCGGCGACCGGCAGGACAAAGGCTGAGATTGCGCAGCTACTCGGCATTTCCCGCCAGCATCTCTATGACATTTTGCGTGAGCGTAAGCCGGTCTCTCCGACGGTTGCGGTGCGGCTCGGCAAGTTGTTCGGCGACGGCGCCGCAGTATGGGTGCGCATGCAGGGTGCTTACGATACGTGGCATGCCGAGCGTGAAGAGGATGTGAGCAAAATCCCGACACTGCGTGCCAAGGCCGCGTAGCAGCCGACATTCGACAACTACACCCCCGCCGCGCCGCCGTCCGCGCGGGGATCATGCGCCCCTTCGCAGGTGGCGTCCTGGTGCAGCACCACGGCGCCGGCGTGACCCATGACGTCGGAATAGTCGTCGGGCAAAACCTCGACATCGTGGCCGGCCGCCGCAAGCGCCTCGAGAAGGTCGCCGTCGAAACGGGCCTCCATGCGCAGCGCCGTCCGCGGCGCGCCCCACGTCCGCCCCAGAACCCAGCGCGGGCGGTCGAGCGCTTCGGCGAGCGGCTCGCGGAACTACACATGGCGCGTGAACACGGCGCCTTGCGTCTGCGGCTGGCCGTCGCCGCCCATGGCGCCATAGGCCATGATGCGGCCGTCCTTTAAGGACCGCGAGCGCCGGATTGAGCGTGTGAAACGGCAGCCGGCCGGGCGCCAGCGGATTGAGTGAGCCGGCTTGCAGCGAAAAGCTTGCGCCGCGGTTCTGCATCAGCACGCCGGTCGCCGGCAGCACGCAGCCCGAGCCGAATTCCCAATAGAGCGATTGGATGTAGGACACCACGAGACCGCTGCTGTCGGCCGCGCCCATCCAGATGGTGTCGCCCTCGCCGCGGCCGAGCGGCCAGCGCGCCGCCTTGCGCGCGGTCGATCTTCATCGCTTCGCCGGCGATGAAGCGGTCGTCGAGACAGCGCTCGAGCGTGCTGCGGCAGATAAGTCGGGATCGGTGACGACGCGGTCGCGCACCCGCAGCGCGCGCTTGGTCGCCTCGACCAGACAATGGATGTGATCGAAGCCTTCCGCCTGCGGTCACGCCGCAGCGTTCGAACAGCGCCAGGATCATCAGCGACGACGACGCCCTGGGTCGGCGCGCCGGTGTTGTAGATCGTGCCCGACGGCAGTTCGATGCGCAGCGGCTCGGCGAACTTCGCCTCGTAGCGTTCCAAATCCTGCGCGCGTGAGCGGACTGCCGATGCGTTCAAGGTCGGCCGCGATCTCGCGCCCGACGTCGCCGCGATAGAAATCGTCGAGCCCGGCATGGGCGAGATGCGACAGCGTTTCGGCAAATGCCTCCTGGCTTCAACGTGGCGCCGACCGCCGGCGGCTTGCCGTCGACGAGAAATGTTTCGGCAAAGCCCGGCGCACGCCTCCAGCCCGGCAAGATTTTCCTGCGGTCAGCCGCGCTCTGGCTGCGCGACACTTTATAGCCGTTGCGGGCGTAGGCCGATGGCCGGCTCCAACAGGGCATAGAGCGGAAATTTTCCGCCGTTAGCCTTGGCCGCTTCGAGCGCCAGCATCCAGCCGCCGACGGCGCCCGGCACGGTGAGCGCCGCGAGCGGCCCGCGCGGCGGGATCGTTTCGTAGTCGCGATAAAGCTCCGGCCGCGCCTGCGAACCGGCCGGCCCTGCCGCCATGATGGCGTGCAGCCGCCCGGACGGCTGCGCGGATCAGCCAGAAGCCGTCACCGCCGAGATGGTTCATGTGCGGATAGACCGCGGCGATCGCCGCCGCCATCGCCACCATGGCTTCGAGCGCGTTGCCGCCGTCGGCGAGGATCAAGCGGCCGGCTTCCACGGCGTCATGATGCGGCGCGCAGACGACGCCACGGCGATGGCCGGCGCTATGCAGCTCCATGAGACTCAGTCTGCCATATTCTTGTGCGGCATGTCGGCTCGGCAAAACCACGCTTGCGCAGCAGCGCATCCGCGCTCGGCAGCCGGCCGCGGAACGCCTTGTAGGCCTCGGCGGGTCGCGCCGGCCGCCGGCCGCATAGATCGTGTCATGCAGCCGCTTCGCCGTCGCGGGGTCGAAAATGTCGCCGGTCTCCTCGAACGCCGCGAACGCATCGGCGTCGAGCACTTCCGACCACATGTAGCTGTAATAGGCCGACGCATAGCCGCCGCCCGAGAACACGTGGCCGAAGTGCGGCGGGCGATGGCGCATGACGATCTCGTCCGGCATGCCGATGCGCGACAGCGCTTTCGCCTCGAACGCGTTGGCTCGATCTCGCCGGGCGATGGCAGCGAATGGAAATCGAGATCGACGATCGCCGAGGCGACGATACTCGACCGTGGCAAAACCCTGATTGAAATTCCGCGCGGCGATCAGCCGTTGCAGCAGCTCCTCCGGCATCGGCGCGCCGGTTTGATAATGCAGCGCGAAGCGGCGCAACACCTCCGGCTGCTCCAGCCAGTGCTCATAAAGCTGCGACGGCAGCTCGACGAAATCGGTGGCGACGCTGGTGCCGGAAATTTTCGGATAGGTCACCGACGAGAGCAGGCCGTGCAGCGCGTGGCCGAACTCGTGAAACAGCGTGCGCGCATCGTCGAAGCTCAGCAGCGTCGGCTCGCCGTCGGCGGCCTTGGCGAAGTTGCAGACGTTGATGATGAGCGGATCGGATGTCGCCGGCGAGCTTTTCCTGATCGCGCAGCGAGGTCATCCAGGCGCCGCTGCGCTTGGACGCGCGGGCAAAATAATCGCCGAAGAACAGGCCGATCTTCTTGCCGTCGCCGCCGCGCACTTCCCATACCCGCACGTCCGGATGCCAGACCGGCACGTCCGGGCGCGGCGTGAAGCTCAGTCCGAACAAGCGCTGCGCGGTATAGAAAGCGGCCTCGATCATGCGGTCGAGATTGAGGTAAGGCTTGATCGCGGCCTCGTCGAAATCGCAGCGCCGCTGGCGCAGTTTTTCGGCGTAATAACGCCAGTCCCAGGGCGCCAGCGCAAAGTTGCCACCGTCCTCCTGCGCCAACGCCTGCAGGGCGTCGCGATCGGCGCCGGCGCGCTGGCGTGCCCGCGCCCAGACTGTTTCGAGCAGTCGGCGCACCGCCTCTGGCGTTTTGGCCATGGCGTCATCGAGCCGATATTGCGCGAAGTCGGAAAAGCCCAGCAGGCGGGCGCGCTCGGCGCGCAGCCGCACCATCTCGGCGATCAATGCCTTGTTGTCGGTCGCGCCGCCGTTGTCGCCGCGCCTGGTGAATGCGCGGAAGATTTTTTCGCGGAGATCGCGCCGGTCGGCGAATTGCAGGAATGGTTCAGCGCTGGAACGTGACAGTGTGACAGCATAGCCGTCACTGCCGCGTTCCTCGGCGCTCGGATTTCATGGCGTCGCGCATGAAATCGGGCAAGCCGGCCAGTTCGGCCTCGCTTTCGAATCGTAAGCGTGAAGTCCTGTTCGTCGGCCAGCACGTTCTGGCTGAACGCGGTGCCGAGCGCGGCGAGGCGTTCGATGATTGCGGCAAGCCGCTTTTTCGCATCGCCATCGAGCGCGGCGCCGGCGCGGCGGAAGCCGGTATGGTAGCGCTCGAGCACGCGCTCCTGCTCGGCATCGAGCCCGAGCCTTTGCGCCTTTTGCGCGAGCGCGTCGATGCGGCGGAACAAAGCCGCGTTGGTGTTGATCTTGTTCCAATGCCGCGCGATCTGCGGCGCGATATCGCGCTCGATCGCGAGCAGGGCATCGTTGCTGTGGGCGCCGACCAGAAGGTGAAAGACGCTGCCGACGCGTTGCAGCGCCCGCCCGGCTCAATTCCATCGCCGCGATGGTATTCTCGAAACTCGGCGGTGCGGGATCGGCCGCAATGGCGGCGATCTCGGCCTCGTGCTCGGCGAGCGCGCGCGCGTAGGCCGGGCGGAAGTGCTCGGGTTTGATGCGATCCGAACGGCGGGACCCCGTCGGGCGTGGTCCATTCTTGAAAGAACGGATTGTCGGACGTTTGCGGCTCGGCTCATCGGCGGGTCTTACCAAATGGGGGCGTGGACGTGATATATGTCATCGATAATACGCAGCCAGAGCCGCAAGGAGAGCACAAAAATGCCCCGTCACGCCCAATATGTGCCGCACGGCGTCATTCCGGCCGTCCTGCTGCCGTTCGCCGACGATCTGGCGATCGACGAGAAGAGCTTCCGCAAGCATTTGCGCGACGTCGCGGCGACCGAGGGCATTTCCGCCATCACCATCAACGCCCATTCGACCGAGGTCGCGTCCTGCACCTTCGATGAGCAGCGCCGTGTGCTCGATATCGCCCAGGACGAGATCGGCGGCCGGCTGCCGATCGTCAACGGCATCTGGGCCGACGGTAGCCTCGAAGCGGCGCGGATCGCACGCATGGCGGAGGAGGGCGGTGCCTCGGCGCTCCTGGTGTTCCCGCCGGCGCCGTTCACGCTCGGCCAGTCACCGGCGATGGCGGTCGAGCATTTCAGGCGCATCGCCGATGCCAGCGGCCTGCCGATCATCGTGTTCCAGTATCCGCTGGCGACCGGGCAGGGCTATCCGCGCGACACGCTGCATGAAGATGATCGAGGCGGTGCCGGCCATCCGCGCCATCAAGGACTGGGCCGGCAACGTCGCGCAGCACGAGATGCACATTCGCGAGCTGCAAAGCCTGCCGCGGCCGGTCAACGTGCTCTCGACCCACAGCGCATGGCTTCTGAGCTCGCTCGTGCTCGGCTGCAATGGGCTTCTGTCCGGCAGCGGCAGCGTGATCGCGGACCTGCAGTCGGCATTGTTCCAGGCGGTCAAGGCCGAACGATCTTGCCGAGGCGAGGCGGCTCAACGACCGCATCTACCCGCTGGCCCGGATGTTCTACGCCGAACCGTGGGCCGACATGCACAACCGCATGAAGGAAGCGCTGGTGCTGCTCGGCCGCCTGCCGCGCGCCGTGGTCCGGCCGCCGCTGGTCAAGCTCGGCCGCGCCGAGATCGACCGCATCCGCGCAGCGCTGATCGAGGCGGGTCTGCTGTCGCAGAAGGCGAGCGCGCGACGCAGCGTAAGCTCTTACCCTCTCCCGTTCCGGGAGGGGGCATAGCCCGCCTCCCCTCTCCCGGCACGGGAGAGGGCAAGAGCCCTTGAAATGGCCGCAACTTTCGGAGAATGTCCGCCGCATGGACAACCAGAGCCCCATCCAGCGCCCACGGCGCATCCGCTGGCTGAATGTGCTGACCGTCATCAGCGCGGCCATCCTGATCGGCGCCGAAGTGTTCGGCGCCGCGTTCGCCGGCAGCTGGGCGATCGCCAGCCTGTTCGCGCTCGGCGCGTTCGGCGCGCGCATCCTCGACGTGCTCCTGATGTTGTGCGGGATCGCCGTCATGGTGCAGTTCGTGCGCTATGCGCACCACGTCGAGCCGTTCACGGCCGACTGAAGCATCTCGCGCCGCGGCGCCGTCGCCGGAAAACTCTCCCCATTCACGTTTTGTTAAAACTAAAACGCTTGCGCCTCTCGGCTGAATCGCTTATTTCCCGATTGCCCAATTTCGCACGTGCCTGTGGCCGTGTGTCGATCGGTGGGCATCCGGACAAGAGGCCGGACAGCCGCCTAAGGAAGAGACTCTTACTTCCTTGCTCCCGCGATCGGCAGCCGGAGGCGAAACCGGCATAGCCCGCTCTCAACGGGCGACGCGGCTTAAAGCAACGACGGAAGGGCTTTTTTGGATCACTACCGGCGCCAATGCCGGGGACACCGAAAGGGCTTGTCCATCTTTGCCAGCAGTGCGGAACGGGATCTCCCTCATCCGGACCAAGGCAGCAATCACGGCGGCGTAAGCGACTCCGCAATGGTGCGGAACCGCGCGCGTCGCAGGAGGTTCACCTTGGCGGCTACGCCGCCAGCCGGATAGGGAGCTAGGTGGAAATGACCACGCGCATCCGCGAATTTCTCAAGCATCGCACCGAAGACGGACCTTGCCTCGTGGTCGACCTCGACGTCGTCCGCGAGAACTATCAGACCTTTGCCAAGGCGCTGCCGGACACCAGAGGTCTACTACGCCGTCAAGGCCAATCCGGCGCCCGAGATCCTCAAGCTTCTGGTCGGGCTCGGCTGCTGCTTCGATGTCGCCTCGGTCAGCGAGACGCACGACGTGCTCGCAGCCGGCGCGACGCCGGACCGCATCTCCTATGGCAACACCATCAAGAAAGAGACGGAGATCGCCACCGCCTTCGCGCTCGGCGTCACGCTGTTCGCCGTCGATTGCGAGGCCGAGGTTGAGAAGGTCGCGCGCGCCGCCCCCGGCAGCCGGGTGATCTGCCGCATCCATTGCGACGGCTCCGGCTCGGAGTGGCCGCTGTCGCGCAAATTCGGCTGTGAGCCTGCCTATGCGGCCGATATTCTGGAGCTCGCGCACAAGCGCGGGCTGGTGCCGTATGGCGTCTCGTTCCATGTCGGCTCGCAGCAGCACAACGTCGAAGCCTGGGACCGCGCGCTCGCCTCGACCGCGGCGGTGTTCCGCGCCTGCGCGGAGCGCGGCATCACGCTGTCGCATGGTCAACCTCGGCGGCGGCTTTCCGGCGCGCTATGTGCGCAAAACGCCGAAGCTCGAATCCTACGGCAAGGCGATCTTCAGCCCGCTGCGCAAGCACTTCGGCAACAGCATCCCGAACACCATCGTCGAGCCGGGCCGCGGCCTGGTCGGCAATGCCGGCGTGATCGAGTCCGAAGTGGTGCTGATCGCCAAGCGCTCACCCGAAGACGAGGTGCGCTGGGTCTATCTCGACATCGGCAAATTCCACGGCCTGGCCGAAACCATCGACGAATCGATCCGCTATCCGATCCGCACGCACGAAGGACCGCGACGAGATGGCGCCTTGCATCATCGCCGGCCCGACCTGCGATTCCGTCGACGTGCTCTACGAGAAGACCCACTATCCGCTGCCGGTCTCGCTCGCGATCGGCGACAAGGTCTTGATCGAAGCCACCGGCGCCTATACGGCGACCTACTCGTCGGTCGGCTTCAACGGCTACCCGCCGCTGCGGCAGTATGTGATCTGAGCTGCAATTCGCCATTGCGAGGAGCAAAGCGACGGAGCAATCCAGAATTTCCGAGACGCCATGGATTGCTTCGCTGGTGGTACAGTTTGACTCGTTGTGTCTTGGTATGTCGGAAGCCGGGATAGCGGGGCAGCGATGACGTTCATGGACGACCTTGCCCCCCGGCTTGCCTCGCGCGTCCAACTTACCAGCGATGGTCACAAGCCTTACCTAGAGGCGATTGAAGGCGCATTCGGCGGCGATATCGACTACGCCATGCTTGTGAAGGTCTACGGTCCCGCACCCGAAGGCCAGCGCCGCTATAGCCCGGCGATCTGCACGGGCGCATACAAGTTTCGCGTCGAAGGCAGTCCTGATCCGAGACACGTCTCAACGTCGTTTGTCGAGCGCCAGAATTTGAACATTACAATGGGCAACCGGCGCATGACGCGGATCACGAATGCCTTTTCCAAGAAAGCCGTCAACCACGCGCACATGATGGCGATCTATTTCATGCACTACAATTTAGTGCGTATCCATCAGACGCTCAAAATCACTCCCGCTATTGCATAGGGAGTTGCCTCAAGCTTTGGGAAATGTCGGATATGGTTGCGGTATTGGAAGCATGGGAAGTCGCGAAATGAGCAATGCGCTCTATTACGGCGACAATCTCGCGGTTCTTCGCGAAAGCATCAAAGATGGATCAGTTGACCTGATTTATCTAGTGTCCGTCCATAAAGCCGCATTTTTTCTTCCACGAGAAGAAACAGGCCGTGTTTCCGGGGTCGTGCTGACTCGATTTTTGCGCTGAGCGAGGACGGAGACGCTCAATTTTGTGCGCGAGTTGACGTCGAATATGCTGTGCGCGAGGAGCGCGGGCATGCGAACGTATTCGCCAGCGGGGGCGTTGAGTACGTCGAGGCTTGGTGTTGGTCAGAGCTGAGCGAGTCTGGCGAATAAGGTGAAATTGTACGCGACGACCGATGACCAGACGTAGGATTGGAAGTGAGCGAGCCCCCGCCACGTACAACGATCCAAACCGAATGCGCGCTTCAGGCATGATATGTTTGCTTCGATACCGGCACGAAAGTTTCGAAGCTTGCGATACACCCACCGGCTCTTGGCCATGTCTTCGATTGCCATGCCGCGCTTCTTGTGGAAGACGACATCGTGCACGCCCAGGCCTTTCGCTTGTTCGAGATTGGCGATGCTGGCATAGCCGCCGTCGCTTGCTGTTTGTCGTGGCACTGTATCCTGGTGCGCGATATGACGCTCCAACATCGGCAAGAAGCGTTCGGAATCGGCTGGATTTCCGGCTTCGACGACGACATCGAACACAAGCCCGCTGCGGCCTGTGGTCAGGTTGAGCTTGTGGCCATAGTGAACGTCGCGGCCACCCTTGACGATGATGTCCGTATGCGTCTCGAACAAGCTGACCAGCTTTTCGCCGGCCGGCACCGCCTCACCGGCGAAGACACGACGCTCGGTCTGATCGATGACGCGCTCGATCAACGGCAGATACTGTTCGACTTCACAGCGCCAGACCATGGCTTCGATGCTGCCCCTCGCGAGAAGATGCTGTGCCGCAAGCCGTAGCGACGCCATGGTGGCGCGGGTGGCTGTGATCAGATCCCGATAAAGCTTTGCTTTGCGTCTCTTGCCACGGCTATATCAAATCGCGGCAGCGCGCTTCTTCGCCAATCGGCGGTGATTGCGCCATGTGAATGGCGTGGCGCCCAACAGCGTTTCGGCTTCCTTTAACAACCGCACCATCACGCGCACGCCATCCCAAAGCAGTGAACTGTCAGTCGGTGCATGCATCAATGCCTCTGTCACCGTGCTGTCGATGCGCACCGCCGATCCGTCATCCAATTTCTGCTGCCGTGCGCTGCTCACCACCGCGCGGTTGATCGCCTCCCAACTCGCCGCGCTGATCGCACTGATCGTCTGTTGCAGCACCGACTTCTTTGGTGTCCATGCCAGAGGAAGGCGGGCGAAGGCGCGGAACGACGCCGAGTCTTCCAAATGAAAGGCCAGCTCCATATAGCTCAATTGTCGATACTGCTTGAGAAGCGCACAGCGCAAAACCGCTTCCGCCGGCAGACCGTGACGTCCCGTTTCTTTAATGCCATGTCCGCGCAAATCAGCTGCGATCAAGCCCAACAGCCAACGCTGTTCATCCAGCCATTGCGATATTGCGTTCAGTTCACGGCCGATCTCGTGCTCCGAAAAAATATCGAATACAGTAGCCTGGACGGTGCGTTCTTGACGCATTGTTGCTCCGGTGATTGAGGGTTGTTTTGCTTCAGTGGAATGATCCAAAGCATACCCGAAATCACCGGATCCGAACTCGTCATAAATCAAAATTAAACATTATCTTTCAATGTGTTGCAGGTTTTCGGACGGACACTATCTAGATCCGCCGTTCAACTCGAACGCCTCCTACAACGTTCTTTTCAAATCGCCGAAGGGTGAGCAATCCGAGGCACAAATCGAGGCGTTCGAGGATACGTGGCACTGGAACGAGCACGCCGAACTCGCGTTCGATCAAGTCATCCAAAGCGGTAATACCGAAGCCGCGAACATGCTCAACGCCATGCGGTCGTTTCTCGGCGAAAACGATATGATGGCCTATCTCGCTATGATGGCCGTCCGATTGATCGAATTGCAGCGCGTCTTGAAGCCGACCGGCTCGCTCTATCTGCATTGCGACCCAACCGCGAGTCACTATTTGAAAGCAATTTTGGACTCGATATTTGGTCCCAAGCAATTCCGTAATGACGTTATTTGGAAGCGTGTTCAAACCGTGAAAGGCAATTACGGGCAAGGCGCCAAGCATTTTGATCGCAACGTCGATAACATCTTGTTTTACAGCAAAAGTGACGCCGCGTTCTTCAAGCAACCCTTCACTAAATACTCCGAAGGGTACTTGTCCACGCACTACAAATACCAAGAACCGGACGGGCGAAAATATCGTCTCATTAGCATGATCGGTCCCGGGGGCGCCGCGAACGGAAACCCATACTACGAAGTGATGGGCGTGTCTCGGTACTGGCGTTACTCCGAAAGGACCATGCAAGAGTTGATCGATACCGGCATGGTTGTCCAAACAAAGCCGGGCACGGTTCCGCAAAGAAAACAGTACAAGGGCGAAGGAGTTGCTGTTCAATCGCTTTGGGAAGATATACCCGCATTGAGCGCATCATCGGCGGAGCGACTCGGCTATCCGACTCAGAAGCCACTAGCGTTACTTGAGCGGATCATTCGCGCCTCGTCTGAGGAAGGCGCAATAGTACTTGATCCATTCTGCGGTTGCGGGACGGCAGTTCACGCCGCGCAAAAACTTCACAGACAATGGGTCGGAATCGACATTACGCATCTTGCCATTGGCCTCATAGAGCGTCGTCTGAAAGACGCATTTCCAGGGATTAAATTCGAGGTTCACGGGACGCCTAAAGATTTTTCTGGCGCTGAGGATTTGGCAAAGCGCGACAAGTATCAATTCCAATGGTGGGCGGTCACACTTATCAATGCCATGCCGTACGGCGGCAAGAAAAAGGGCGCGGACGGCGGAATTGACGGCTACTACTATTGTAAGCCTGACGGCAAAAAGACCGAAGGCGGCATCGTTTCGGTGAAGGGCGGCGACTCCCTGCATGTGGAGATGGTGAGAGACCTGCGGGGGGTTATAGACCGCGAGAAAGCCCCTCTCGGCGTTCTAGTTACCTTGCGCGAACCAACCGGACCGATGGTCAAGGAAGCCGCTTCTGTCGGGTTTCTCGACACGCCGTTTGGCAAGTTCCCGCGTCTGCAAATCGCGACCGTCGGCGACATGCTGGCCGGCAAGCTACCTCGACTGCCACCGCAAGAGATTGGCGGAGGCTACAAAATAGCGCCGAAGGAATTTGCCGAAAAGCAAGAAAAGCTTATCTAGGCTCAAACTATACCGCCACCATTGCTTCGCTTCGCTCGCAATGACGCGCTAGCTACTTCGGTTGCACGTTGGGATCGCCGCCCGGGCTTCCAGGCGGCGGAATGACCGGCATTTTGCCTGCGTTCGGCGTCGGCGCTTTGATGTTGGGATCGACATTCGGCGGACAAATGACGCCGTTGGTCTGACTGAGCTTGTCACTCAAGTTGGGGGCGTTTTGCGCCGCGCTTGAGCATACCCATCCGGCGAAGACCGCGGGTGAAGTTGGAACGGCTGCGGCGCGCGTTCAGGCGGCAGCTTTGACTGGCGTTTTCCAGTTCCAGGGTAGCAGCGCGTCGATGCGTTTTGCAGGATGATCGTGCAGCCGAGCGAGGACATCGGCGAGCCAAGCCTGCGGGTCGATGTCGTTAAGCTTGGCGGTTTCGATGAGCGTGTAGATGGCGGCGGCGCGGCGGCCGCCTTCATCCGAGCCGGCGAAGGTCCAGTTGTGGCGCCCGACTGCGATGCCGCGCAGAGCGCGCTCGGCAGCATTGTTGGAGATGCACAGCCGGCCGTCATCGAGATAGCGCGTGAGTGCGGTCCAGCGCTTGAGGCTATAGTCGATCGCCTTGGCGGTCTCGTTTTTGGCGGAGAGCCTTGCGCGTTGCGCCCGCAGCCAGGTCGCCAACTCAGCGATCAAGGGCCGGCTGCGCTCATGGCGCACGGCGAGACGCTGGTCGGCCGAGGCGCCGTTGATCTCGCGCTCGATCGCAAACAATGCGTCGACACGTTCGACGGCTTCGATGGCGATGGGCGCCTTCTTGAGCCGTGCCAGATCAAAGAACTTACGTCTGGCATGGGACCAGCATGCCGCCTCGATGATCGGTCCTGCCTTGCGGCTTGCCTGGTAGAGCTTGTTGAACCCGGCATAGGCGTCCGCCTGCATCAGACCGGTATAGCTCGCCAGATGAAGCTGCGGATGTTCGCCGCCGCGGTCGCGCGAGTAGAAAAACGCCGCTGCTGGCGGATCGTGGCCGCCGAAGGGTTGATCGTCGCGCACATAGGTCCACACCCGTCCGGTGCGCGTCTTGCCCTTCGCCAACACCGGCACGGTGGTATCGTCGGCGTGGATGCGCTCGGCCGCGAAGACATGCGCGCGGATCAGCCCGATCAGCGGCAGCAATGTCGCTGATGCCGCGCCCACCCAATCCGCAAGCGTCGAGACATCGAGATCGATGCCTTCGCGCGCATAGGTGGTGCTTTGTCGGTTGAGCGGCAGATGGAGACCGTACTTGGAGAACAGGACTTGCGCCAATAGCGCGGGACCCGCGCGTCCACGCGCGATCGGATGCCACGGTGCCGGCGCCTGCGTGATCGCCTCGCAGGCGCGGCAGGAGAACTTCTCGCGCACGTGCTGGATCACTTTCCATTGCCGCGGGATGACTTCCAGCGTCTCGGTCACGTCCTCGCCGAGCTTGCGCAGCCTGCCGCCACAGCACGGACAGGCCGTGGGTGCCGGATGGACGATGCGCTCGCGAGAAAGATGTTCGGGCAGCGCACGGCGCGCTGGCTTGCGTCGCTCGAAGGCCGGCACCTTGACGGTCTCGCTCGAGGCTGCTGCCGCCGCCGCCGCCATCCGGGCGCCGGCTTCCGCTGCCGATGCATCCTCTTCCATCTCGGCCAGCGCAAGCTCGAATTGCTCAAGCATTGCGCCACGTTCCGAGGACTGCCCGAACCGCTCGTGTCGCAGCTTCGCGATCGTGAACTTCATCTGCTCGATCAGCAGCGCACGATGGCGCACCTCGGCCTCGGCGTTCTGGGCCTTCGCCTCTGCTGCAAGGCAAGCCGCTTGCGCAGCAATCAGCATCGCCTTCAAAGTCGCAACGTCGTTGGGTAGAGAATCAGCCGCTGGCGTCATACCGATAGGGAATCACAAAAAACATCTCTTGTGATCTGCCATCGTGACGCCTTCAACCGGCGGCAAGCGGCCGCCAGGTGTGTTGCGGCATCCGCCAGTCGATACCTTCCAGAAGATAGCCAAGCTGTGCCGGTGTGATCGTCACCACCCCGTCCGTCGGCGACGGCCAGATGAAGCGCCCGCGCTCCAATCGCTTCGCATAAAGGCAAAGGCCCTGGCCGTCGTGCCACAGAACCTTGATCAGGCCGCCGCGCCGGCCACGAAACACGAAAAGATGGCCGCCGTGCGGATCGCGCTTGAGCATCTCTTGCACCAGCAGCGCCAAGCCATCGAACCCCTTACGCATGTCGGTGTGGCCGGTCGCCAGCCAAACCTGCGCCCCGCTCGGGACCGGGATCATCGCCGTTGCCGCCTGGTCTTCGCCAGCGCCGCGATCATCGCCCGAATCGTCGGTGCATCGACTGGCCCCGTGATCCGCATCCGCGCCCCAGTCGCAAACTCGACATCGATCGCGCCTGACGCCGGCGGAAGCGTTGGCGTTAATACCGGCACCGGCTCAGGTGAAATCGCCACCGCGGAAAAGACCGGTTCCGAAGGTGCCGGACTGCACAGCTCCTGCCGCCATCGGAACAACTGGCTGCTGTGGATCCCGGCCTCACGCGCGACCTCGGATGCGACTGCGCCCGGCATGATCGCCGCCGCTACAATCCGCTCCTTCTCCGCTCGCGACCACCGCCGCCGACGCTGCACCGACGTGATCACTTCAACCTGCGTCTTCGTCATAGGACTATCCCTAGGATTAGTCCTATGACTTCCTCCGCGCCGTCATCCGCGCAAGGCGGCCGTCACCGGAGGCGTACGCTTGAGCAGGCCTTGGGATCCGTGGTCTGCACTTGAGCGATCGCGGCTGAGGTCATTGCCAGGGCAAAGCTTAGCGCCAACAGGTGCTTTTTCGCTATTGGGTTCATGCTGGGATAACGGGCGGAGAAACGACCAGTTCCGGCAAAATCACGCGAGGTCGATCACGCCGGCCTCGCCACTTTCGGTGCCCCATGCGAGCAGTATGCCGTCAGCATTCCAGGCCAGCGCCGTCACGGGCGCCTCGCCTGGCTTCTTCGCCAAAATCACGGCGCCGTCTTCGATGCGCACCAGGAGCACCATGCCGTCACCATAGGCGGCGGCGACGATGTTCTGCTTGGGATGGCAGGCAACGACGTCGATGCGATGCTGTGAGGGTGCGAGAAGACGCGGCTCCTTGCCCATGGGGCCATCTTTGGTCTGAAACGGCCACAGGATGATTTGCGTCGCGCCGGCCGTCGCCAGCCAGCGGCCGCCGGCGGTCCAGCCGAATGACGTGACCCGCGCGGCGTAACCGGACATGCGCATGTGCTGGCGGTCGACCAGCCGCCAGCCGTGCAGCATCGGCTCCTGCATGGTGGTGACGAGGAAACGGCCGTCCGGGCTCACCGTGGCGCCGAGATGCGAACCTTTCCATTCGAACTTTTCGGCCTCCGCTTGCGGCGCATTTGGAAACCAGAGCGTGGCGCCGTTGTAGTGGGCCATCGCGAGGCGGAAACCCTTCGGCAGAAACGCAAGGCCGCCGACCGTCGATGGCGCCTCGAACTCACGCAACTCCTTGGCTTGCACGTAGGCCGTCTTGCCGGCCGACCAGGCGACCGCGCCGTCCGGCCCGAGCGCGACGTGATCGATCCAGCGGTGTTTGGCGTCGGTCGCGAGTATGCGGCTCTCGCCCTTGCATTGGTCGCCACCACCTTGCCGTCGTCGCCACCGCTGACGATGCGTTCGCCGTCAGCAGCGGTCGCCAGGATCACGCCGCCATGTACGGCGACACGACGCGGTTCGTCCTTCGGCTTGACGAACACCATCGCCTCCTCGGCGAGAACGAACACCGCCGTGCGTCCGAGAAAATGGGCGGCGAATACCGAGCTGCCCGCGGCGACCGGGTGGGTGCGATCGACGACTGAGAGGGTATTGCCGCGGGTGTCGGTCATGGACGTCATTGTCGCCGTTTGCTCTCTTCACCCTGCCCTGGAGGGGGAGGGTCGGCGGCCGGGTCGCCGGGGTGGGGTGTGCAGTGCCGCTATTCTGAACGCCCTTCGGCGCTGTCACCCCTCCCGCCGCGCTCCGCGCGACGACCTCCCCCTCCAGGGGAGGTGGGAGTTCGCCCTTCCGCTTCGTTCAAGCCACGCAGCTCTCAAATCCCTCGGCGATCATCTTTCCCGGCAGGTTACGGCCGATGAAGACGATGCGGCTGTCGCGCTTTTCGCCGTCCTTCCATGGCTGCTGGTGATCGCCGTCAAGGATCATGTGCACGCCCTGGAAGACGAAGCGCTGATCGTCGTCCTTGAAGGAGAGAATACCCTTGCAGCGCAGAATGCTGGGGCCTTCCTTCTGGACCAGGTCCTGCACCCATGGAAAGAACTTGTCGGGATCGAGCGGTTTGTCGCTCTTCAGCGAAATCGATTGCATGTCTTCGTCGTGATAGTGCTTGAGCCCGCCATGGCTGTGCGCCTGCTTGTGGTCATGATCATGGCCGTGATCATGATCGTGATCGTGATCGTGGTCATGGTCATGATCGTGTCCGTCGCCTTCGAGGAATTCCGGTTCGAGATCGAGGATGCGGTCGAGATCGAAGGCGTTGCGGCCCAGCACCTCGTTGAGCGGAATCTGCGCGCGCTGCGTCTTGTGCACCTTGGCATAGGGATTGATGGCGCGGATGCGCGCCTCGACCTCGCTCAATTCCTCCGGCGAAACGAGATCGGTCTTGTTGATCAGAATGACGTCGGCGAAAGCGATCTGGTTTTTCGCCTCCGGGGCGTCCTTGAGCCGGTCGTTGAGCCACTTGGCGTCGGCGACCGTCACCACCGCATCGAGCCTGGTCTTGCGGCCGACATTCTCGTCGACGAAGAATGTCTGCGCCACCGGCGCGGGGTCGGCGAGCCCCGTGGTCTCGACGATGATGGCGTCGAACTTGCCTTTGCGGCGCATCAGGCCGTCGAGGATGCGCACCAGGTCGCCGCGCACGGTGCAGCAGATGCAGCCGTTGTTCATCTCGAACACTTCCTCGTCGGCGCCGACGACGAGTTCGTTGTCGATGCCGATTTCGCCGAATTCATTGACGATGACGGCGTATTTCTTGCCGTGCGGCTCGGAGAGGATGCGGTTGAGCAATGTGGTCTTGCCGGCGCCGAGATAGCCGGTCAGCACGGTAACAGGCACTTTTTCGGAAGACTTTTATCGACAGCGTGGGTTCGGGCATGCGGGACCTCCTGCGGCTATATAGGCGATCCTGTGCCGGCTCAAAACCCTGCTGGTACAATCTTCGACGCCAGCGTTGCGGGATCGAACGAGAAGCGCCCTTCCTTGCCGATCAGCGCCTTGCTGAATTCGTAAACGTTGTGGCGCATCATGTCGATGTAAGTCGATGCCGGTCCGTTCGGCTTGGACAGCGCGTCGGAATAGATTTTGCCCCCTATTGCGGCGCCGGTTTCGCGGGCGATCTCGTCCACCAGCCGCGGGTCGGTGATGTTCTCGATGAAGACCGCCGGAATCTTCTGCTTCTTGATGAGCTCGATGATCTTGGCCACCGCCTTGGCGGACGGCTCGGCGTCGGTCGAAACCCCCTCCGGCGAGATGAATGCGATGCCATAGGCGTCGCTGAAATAGCCGAAGGAATTGTGGGTGATGATGATCTTGCGGCGATCGGCGGGAATTTTGTCGATCGCCGCCTCGATCTGCCGCTCCAGTGCGTCGAGCCTGCCGAGATAGACCGCGGCGTTGGCGTCGTAGAGTCGGCTTGCCGGCGGGATCGATGGCGTCGAGGCCGTCGCGGATATTGGCGACATAGACCTTGACGTTGGCGACCGACTGCCAGGCGTGCGGATCGATCGTCAGATGCCCCGGCTCGCGCGGGTCCTCGGTTTTGCGCGGTGCGATTCCCTTGCTCGCCGACAACGGTCGGCGCTTTGGCTGCCGGAGGCTGTGACCAGGCGTGTCATCCAGCCTTCAAGGCCAAGCCCGTTGGCGAAGATGATAGTGGCGGCGGCGAGCGTCCTGGCGTCGCCCGGCGTCGGCGAATAGACGTGCGGGTCGCCGTCGGGCCCGACCAGCGTGGTCACGTCGATCCGGTCGCCGCCGACATTGTGCACCAGATCGCCGAGGATCGAGGTGGTGGCGACCGCCGTGATCTTGTGCTGCGGCTTGTCCTGTGCGGACGCCGGCGCGGTGACGAGACTAGCGGCGAGCCCCGCCAGCAGCAGGCTGTACGTCATCTTCGTTTTTTTGTTCGTGGCCATTGGGGGCTTACCCTTCGAGGTGGCGCTGCGGTAAAGCCAGCCAGATCAGCCCGCCGGCCGGCCCGCCCAGAACCGAGAGCGCATAAAGGAAGCCCGCCACCAGAATGATGGCGGGGCCTGATGGCAGATTGGCGTGGTAGGAAACGAGCAGGCCCGCATAGCCGGAGAGTGCGGCGCTGCCGACCGCCACACCGATCATGCCGGTGATGTCGCGGGCCCAGAACCGCGAGATGACCGCGGGAAGCATCATGATGCCGACGGTCAGCAGCGTCCCGAGCGCCTGAAAGCCGCCGACGAGGTTCATGACCACCAGCGCCAGGAACGCGATGTGGACGGGGCCGCCGGAGCGGCTCACCGAGCGCAGGAACCCGGAATCGACGCATTCGAGCACCAGGGGCCGCCAGATCAGCGCCAGGATGATGAGCGAGACGGATGTGATGCTCGCGATCAGGATCAGCGTCGGGTTGTCGATCGCGAGCACCGAGCCGAACAGGAAATTCATCAGATCGACGTTGCTGCCCTTCATCGATACCAGCGTCACGCCGAGCGCGAGCGAGACCAGAAAGAACGCGGCGAGCGAAGCATCCTCCTGGAGCGGCGTGGCGCGCGCGATCAAGCCGGCGCCGATGGCGACCAGAAACCCTGCGATCAAACCACCGCCCGCCATCGCGAACAGGCTCAGGCCGGCGATGAGGAAGCCGATGGCGGCGCCAGGGAGGATGGCATGCGCCATGGCGTCGCCGATCAGGCTCATGCGGCGCAGCATCAGCAAGACGCCGACCGGCGCCGCGCCGAATGCGAGCGCGAAGGTGCCGACCAAGCGCGCGGCGCATGAACTCGAAGTCGGCGAAGGGGGCGATCAGTGCGGCGTAGAGCATCGTCTGCCTTTTAGGTCTCTCCGATGGGAGAGGGACAACATCACTCGGCCGCGACAGGACAGGCCGCTGCACCCTCGTCGAACGCCTCGCACATGCGGCGCGCCTTGAGCATGTTTTCCGGCGTCAGTACGTCGCGGGTCGGGCCCCAGGCCGACCGGCTCGCGAGCCAGCAGCAGGCTCTGCGGGAAAGCTCGCTTTGACGAGAGCGATGTCGTGCAAGGCAACAAGCACCGTGCGCCGCTCGCTGTGCCACTGCTTCACCAGATCCAACAGGTCGGCCGAGGTTTTGGCGTCGATCGCGGTGAATGGCTCGTCGAGCACGATGACGCGCGCGTCCTGCAACAGCAGGCGGGCGAACAGCATGCGCTGCATCTGCCCGCCGGACAGCGTGCCGATGGGGCGCTGCTCAAAGCCGGTGAGACCGACGGCGGCGATCGCGTCCTCGATCGCGTGGTGGTCCTTGCCGCCGATGCCGCCGAACAGACCCCGTGCTGCGCCACAACCCCATCGCCACCATGTCGTAGAGGACGATCGGGAACGAGCGATCGATCTCCGCCACCTGCGGCAGGTAGGCGATATCGCGGGCGTCGAGGCCGTCGCGCTCGATGCTGCCGGCAAGCGGTTTAATCGCGCCAACGATGCCCTTGAACAAAGTCGACTTGCCGGCGCCGTTCGGGCCGACCACGGCGACGCAGCGCGCCGGTCTCGATGGCGCCGTCGAGATGATGCACGGCGGGATGACGCTCGTAGCCCAGAGTGAGATCGCGAAACCTGAGTGCGGACATGGCAGGCTCAACCGACGGTCCACAGTACCACGGCCCAGATGAGGGCGATCACGATGCCGGCAACCGCGAGACGCTGGACGGCGGACAGCCGCAGCAAGGATGGCGCGATCGGCGGCGAGGGATGTAGCGCGCCGCTATGATGGTGGTGAGTCATGCTGTTACAATATAACATTACAATGGCGGCTGCCACCTCGACATTTCGGGTGAGGCAAAGCGATTGACGTTCCCAAACGCACTGCGAACGGAAAGGAAAATGGAGCGCTGGGTCGCTTCGTTCCTTGCCAACTCGTTGCCGTGTCGCCTATTGCCAAGCCCGGCGGGCGCGCCGATAAGGCTTTTTCGCAGTGAGCAGCCGAGATGAGCGAGCAAAAAGCCCGCGCCATGTGCGTTGGCGAAATCATCATCGAATTGGCGCGCGGGGCTGACGGCAGGTTCGCGCTGTCGTGCGGCTGGCGATACTTTCAACACCGCCGTCTATCTTGCTCGCGCCGGCATCGATGTCGGCTTTGCCAGCGCCGTAGGTGACGACCCTTATTCCGACAGTGTCTTGGCTCTCGCCGCCGCCGAAGGCGTTTCCGCCGCAACTCATTTTGCGCGCGCCGGGCCGGCTGCCGGCCTTGTGCCTGGTCGAGAATGGGACCGGCAGGAGAACGCAGCTTCCGCTACTGGCGCGACGGCGCCCCGGTGGCCGAGCTGTTTGAGCTTCCCGACTGGATGCGCGTCGCGGAAAGCCTGATGGCGGCGCGGCTGATCTATTTCTCCGGCATCACGCTGTCGCTGCTTTCGAACAATAGTCTTGGCCGTCTCCTTGCCGTGCTCGAAGTCGCGCGCCAGCAAGGCGTGAAGGTGGCTTTCGACGGCAATTTCCGCCCGCGCGGCTGGAAGGGCGACCTCGGCCGCACCCGCACCGTTTTCATCGAGGCGCTCAAGCGCGTCGATATTGCGCTGCCGACCTTCGACGACGAGGCGGTGCTATGGGGCGACCCCAGCCCGGAAACCACGGTCACCCGGCTGCAGGCGTTCGGCATCGGGGAAATCGTCGTCAAGAACGGGCCCAACAGCGCGCTGGTCGCTACCGGCGCGCACGCAGGAATTCGTGCCGGTGCCGGAGGTCGTGGTGCCGGTCGACACCACGGCGGCCGGCGACGGTTTCAATGCCGGCTATCTCGCGGCGCGGCTTGGCGGCCAGGCGCCGGCGCAGGCGGCGAGCGCCGCGCATCGCCTCGCCGGCAACGTGATCCGCCACTCCGGCGCGCTGGTGCCGCGCACCAGCGCCGCGATGCATTAAAGCATCCAGCCGGCGCACGGCTCGGCGAAAACTAAGGTTCCCGGCAGTTTACCCAAACGGCGGGGAGGGCAAAGTGCGCCATTGGCCGTTTGCTCGCATCCGCGCTATGGAAAGGGCAACGCTAAGGACGGCCGGCCACGGCCGTGTCGGGAGGAAATATCATGAAACGCGTTGTTATTGCGCTTGCCGCCGTCTTCGCACTTGCGTTCGGCAGCACCGGCGCGGGCCGACGAGCCGATCATCATCAAATTCAGCCACGTGGTGTCGCCCGACGCGCCCAAGGGCAAGGCCGCGCTGCTGTTCAAGGAGCTGGCCGAGAAATACACCAACGGCAAGGTGAAGGTCGAAGTCTATCCGAACTCGTCGCTCTACAAGGACAAGGAGGAGCTCGAAGCGCTTGCAGCTCGGCTCGGTCCAGCTTGCTGGCGCCGTCGATCTCGAAATTCGGTCCGCTCGGCGTGCGCGGAGTTCGACGTTTTCGATCTGCCGTTCCTGATGAGCGACGATGCGCGCGCGCGCCAGATGATGGCGAGCCCGATGATGGACGAGCTCAACAAGAAGCTCGAGGCCAAGGGCGTCGACGCCGCTCGCCTATTGGGACAACGGCGCCCACGTCTATACGGCGAACAAGCCGCTGATCATGCCGGACGACTTCCGCGGCATGAAGATGCGCATCCAGGGCGGCAAGGTGCTCGACGCGGTGGCGCGCCAGCTCGGCGCCATTCCGCAGATCATGGCGTTCGGCGAGCTCTATCAGGCGTTGCAGACCGGCGTCGTCGACGGCGAGGACAATGTGCCGTCCAACATCTGGACGCAAAAATTCTACGACGTGCAGAAATATCTCACCGTGTCCCATCACGGCCGGCTGACCTATTCGCTGATCACCAACAAAAAGTTCTGGGATGGGCTGCCGGCCGGACGTGCGCCCGCAGCTCGATCGCGCCGTGAAGGAAACGACCGACTTCTTCAACGACACGGCGGCGAAGGACAATGCCGACGCGCTGGACGCAGATCAAGGCCACCGGCAAGGTGGAGATCCACGTTCTGACCGCCAGCCGAGAAGAAGGCCTGGATCGCGAAGCTGATGCCGGTGCACAAGGAAATGCAGAGCCGCTTCGGCAAGGACTTCATCGACAAGATCTACAAGGCCTCGGGCTTCGTGCCGCCGCAATCCTGAGCGCGCATCGGTCCCTCCCTGAGCGCGAGGGGAGGGACCTGGCTCTGCCGGGAGACAGCCGGTGCTCGACCGCATCCTCGATCGGCTCGAAGAGTGGATCATCGCCACGCTGATCGCGCGCGGCGACGATCCTCACTTTCGTCGCCGTCGTCCATCGCTACGGCGCGAGCAATTCCGCGGCGCTCGCGCGCTGGGCGGGCGTGCACGGCTTCGTCCTGCTCCAGCATGCGGCGGACTGGGTCTATACCTCAGCTCGCCTCGATCAATCTGTCCTGGGCGCAGGAGCTCGCCACCTACATGTTCGTGTGGATGGCGAAATTCGGCGCCGCGCTCGGCGTGCGCACCGGCATCCATGTCGGCGTCGATGTGTTCGTCAAGAAGCTCTCGCCGGCGGCGCGCAAGCCGGTGATCGTGTTCGCGCTGCTGTGCGGCGCGCTGTTCACCGGCGTCATCGGCACGCTCGGCGCGGTCTATGTCTATGAGCTCGATCCCGGACGAGGTCTCGCCGGAGCTCGAATGGCCGAGCTGGATCATCTATCTGTGCATCCCGCTCGGCTCCTATCTGATGTGCTTCCGCTTCCTGCAGGTGATGTGGCGCTTCCTGCGCACCGGCTTCGTGCCGCATCAGGGCCACGGCATCGACTACGAAGCGCCGCACGATGCGCCGGCGCCGGCGGCGACGCGGTGCCGGTTGGCGAGGCGGCGCGATGACGGCGCTGTCGCATGCTTCCAAGCCGACCGCGCCGCGGCCGCTCGGCGACGCCATCACGGCGACGCTGATCATCGTCATGCCGATCGCGCTGGCGCTGATTTGCTTCGCGGCGCGGCTTCACATCATCGAGCTGTCGCACACGGTGCGCGCCGAACTGCTGTTCGCGCTGCTGCTCGCGCTTGATGGCGTGCGGCATGCCGATCTCGATCGCGCTCGGCCTGTCGGTCCTCACCTATCTGTTCATTCTCTCCGACGTCGATCCGAAGATGGTCGGCCTGAAGCTGTTCACCAGCCTCGACCGCTTCGAGATCATGGCGATCCCGTTCTTCATCCTGGCCGGCAATTTTCTCACCGCCGGCGGCGTCGCCCGCCGCATGATCGATTTCGCCGCCTCGCTGATCGGGCATTGGTACGGCGGCCTTGGGCTTGCCGGCGTCGTCGCCTGCGCGCTGTTCGCGGCGATTTCCGGCTCTTCGGTCGCGACCGTGGTCGGCATCGGCTCGATCATCCTGCCGGCGCTGGTGCAGAACGGCTATCCGCCGCGGTTTCGGCGCCGGCGTGATCGCCACCTCCGGCGCGCTCGGCATCCTGTTTCCGCCGTCGATCAATCTCGTCATCTTCGCGGTGGCGACCAGCGGCATGCAGCCGCGCGGACCGACCGGCGCGGTGGTCGATTCCGCCTCGATCGGACAGCTTTTCATCGCCGCGCTGGTGCCCGGGCTGATCCTGGCCGTCATGCTCGGCGCGACGACCTGGTATCGCGCCTGGCGCAACGACTATCCGCGCATGGCGCGCGCGAGCTGGGGCGAATGCTGGCGCGCCTTCCGGCGAAAGCGTCTGGGGCCTGCTGCTGATCCTGCTGGTGCTCGGCGGCATCTATTCGGGCCTGTTCACGCCGACCGAGGCCGCCGCGGTGGCCGCGGTCTACGCGTTCATCATCGCGGTGTTCGTCTACAAGGGACTGAAGCTCTCCGAAGTGCCGGCCGTGCTGCTCAAGGCCGCGGCGATGAGCGCGATGATCCTCTACATCATCACCAACGCGGCGGTGTTCTCCTGGCTGCTCACCTCGGAGCAGATTCCCGCAATCCATGGCCGAGTGGATGACCGCGCAGGGATTCGGCATGGTGGTGTTCCTGCTGATCACCAACGTCGTGCTGCTCGCCGCCGGCAACTTCATGGATCCGGCCGCCATCACGCTGATCATGGCGCCGATCCTGTTTCCGATGGCGGCGGCGCTCGGCGTGCATCCGGTGCATCTCGGCATCCTGATGGCGGTCAACATGGAAGTCGGCCTGTGCCATCCGCCGGTCGGCCTGAACCTCTACGTCGCCGCCGGCATCACCAAGATGGGCATCACCGAACTCACCGTGGCGGTGCTGCCGTGGCTTTTCACCATGCTGATCTTCCTGGCGATGGTGACCTACATCCCGGCGCTCTCGCTGTGGCTGCCGCATCTGCTGGGGATGCTGTGAACCAGTAACTCTGTTCGTTCATTCCATGGCCGAACGAAGCGACGAGCCCGAACCCCAGCACCGTGGCTTGGAACTCTCGAACACACCGTCTCACGGCGATCAGGAATCGCTAAACCTCGCCGCGCATCAGTCATGTGACTGCTTAGAAAGCGCGTAGGATGGTTAGAGCCTTGCGAGCGATCCTATTCCAACCCGTAGGGCGGATTAGCCGAAGGCGTAATCCGCCATTCTTACTGCATCACCGAAAGTGGCGGATTACGCTGCGCTAATCCGCCCTACGTGCTACGCTGGTGGCTCGATTGCCGACGCAATTTTATTTCAGGAAAAAGGGAGCCGAACCATTGAACGATCTCCTACCCCTCGCCGAAAAAATCGCCGCGCGCCTGAAGGCGCGGAGCGAGACCATCGCGATTGCGGAGTCCTCGACCGGCGGTTTGATCTCGGCGGCGCTGCTCGCTGTGCCGGGCGCCTCGACTTACTTCCTCGGCGGCGCCGTCGCCTATACGCGTCAGGCCAAGGGTCTGTTCCTCGCCATCGACGATACGGCGCTCGGGCAATTCCGTCCGTCGACCGAGCCGCACGCGCTGTTGCTGGCGCGCCGCGCGCGGGCGCAATTCGCCGCCACCTGGGGGCTCGGCGAATCCGGCGCCACCGGGCCGACCGGCAATCGCTATGGCGACCCGGCCGGACACACCTGCCTCGCGATCGTCGGGCCGGTCGAGCGCGCGGTCACGCTGGAAACCGGCAACGCCGACCGCGTCGCCAACATGCGCGCGTTCGCGGCCGCGGCTCTCGAGCTATTGGCCGGCAGCCTGGAGCGCTGATGAACGCGCTGGCGGCCGAATGCCCTCAGGGGCCTCCGTGACGAGGCAGAAAGACCATGGCGCGCATGACCCAGCCGGACCAAACAGCGAATGACGAAACGCAACTGCGGGGCCTGATCGCGCGATGGTCGAAGGCCGTGCGCGACGAAAATAGAGCAGGAATTCGTGCCGACCATGACGCCGATATCTTGATGTTCGATGTGCCGCCGCCGTTCTTGTCTCGCGGCCTGAATGCTTACATGGCGACGTGGGAGACATTCTTGACGTTCCAGGCCAAGCCGGTCGAATTCGACTTTCACGATATCGCCATAACGGCTGGAACAGATGTCGCTTTCGCAACCGCCATCGGTCGCTGCTGTGACCTGAGCAGCGGCGAGAAAGTTGTTCTCGAATTCCGCCTCACCATGGGCTTCCGCAAGCACGACGGACGGTGGCGGATTGTCCACGAGCATCATTCCGTGCCCGCTACGAGCTAAAGAGAATCTGTAGCCGACTGCCCTCAGCAAGCGCCGCCCGGATTTAACGGCGTGAAATCCGGGTCGGCGTACCAGTTGCATCTATACTGCGCATGCATGCGGCTCAGCATGGATGCGCGGGTCAAGCCCGCGCATGACGATGCTGTAAATCAGTGCGTAGGATGGGTAGAGCTCTTGCGAAACCCATCGCTGAGCCAAGTCGCGCCGTGATGGGTTTCGCTTCGCTCTACCCATCCTACGAGTTGGGAGTAATGCGGAGCGCTGGATAGCAGAGTGCGGTTGCCGCCTATCGCGCGGCGTCCTGCAGGATCGCAATCATGCGCTCGATCACGACATCTACCGCTGCGCCCGCCGGGAATTCGATCGTCTGCTCCGGGTCTTCCGCCCAGCCGTCCGGATGTCTTCGCTTGCCGACGATATGATACATTCCGCCCCTTTCTTCGATGCTCCACGGCGAGGCGTCGCGGGCGAACGCGCCCCAGGTTTTCACGCCGGCATGTTTAACGACCACGGGTTGCGGACGGGAGCCTGGCGGGTAAGGCGGCGTTGGTGGATTGCCCCTGGCGATCGTGGCGTACAGTGCTGTCCGTATCGCATTCGCGTTCGAAGCCGGGACGACAGCAACCGGTTCGATGTCGCGGTGCAAACCTTTATGGACAAGGCCCGATGTTGGGATGAAGACAATGCCCTTTCGTAAATACAGGTGGCAATGCATAACGCCTCCTAGAACTCGGTAACGATGTGATCAATCCCCAGATAGTTCGAGCTAATGGATGCAAAGAACCATCGCGGAGAAGCGCGTCGAAATACCAGCCACGTGTAGGCCAGCCAAGCTTCCAAGCGGCGGAAGCGGTTTCGGCGGCCGCCGCAGGCGGCATCATCGATAAAAGAAGAAAGCCTGCGTCAATCAAAAGTTCAGTTGATTGATCGTCTTGATCGGACTGCGAATAAGGTCCGATGGCGTCGAGGATTTGCTGCCGGTCTTTGTATTGGACGCCTGGCCCGATGGCATGACTCAAGGCGGCGCTCATCGCGTCGCCGCCGGTCGTGTCACCGACATCGTAATAGTATCGTTTGATTTCGCCGCGGATTGCCAGCTCGTCTGCCGGCTTCGCATTTGCGATCCATTCCAAGAGATCGCCCAGTTCGTCGTTGCGCTGTCCGGGCGGCAGCATCACTCTCTCTTCGCCGATACTTTGCGAGGCATCCGAGCGTTGCGCGGGATCGTCATTTTGCGCTGTTCGGATCGGCGATGATTCGCTGCTCGATCCCTCGGTTGGCGCGAACCAGCCGGGGTTCGGCGGTGTCCCCGTTCGCGGATGAAGGGCTGGGTTCCAATCGAACGACTTAATGAGGATATCCTCGGCCTCCATCGCGTCGCGGGAATTCGCAAATGGACCGCGGCGATCCGCCGGATTCGGTGCCATCATTCTCCATGCCGTCATCACGTCATTGCCGGACTTGATCCGGCAATCCATGCGGCGCATGCGCGTGCACCGACCGCAGCGCTCTCTCATTGCAGCGGCTCAGCATGGATGCGCGGATCAAGCCCGCGCATGACGATGGGAGTGGCCCCTATGCCGCGAATCCGCCGGATGCGTCGTCTGGGACGGGTCAATAAAATAGCGACATATAGGAGGATAATCCTTGACAATATCTCGATTTGCGTTACATTGAGCGAATCTCGCTCATCGAGGGGCGCTTCTAGAGGCGATCCTGAAAAGCGGAGCGAGAGCGGTGCCTGCGCGCGGGGCTCGTAACCCTGCTCCCGGGCGGTCCAGAACTCCGCCCGTCCGGCATGATGACCGGTCCGCGAGGAGCTCGCTGCACTGAGGCCCGGGGAGCCCAACAAGGCACCGATCCGGCGCACAGGAAGCGCGGTCTTGGGCTGAGCCAAGGGGTAAAAGCCTTGGCGAGAGCCGTAGTGGAGCGCCGAGAGGCGAGCGCGCCCCCTCCCAACCTCCCCCGCAAGCGGGGGAGGAGAAAGAGGACGCAGGGCGCGCGCCCGCATCCGCTGATGCGGGCAACGAAGGTGCGCCTGTCGGCGCTCCGCCCCCCTCGTCTAGGGGATCGTATCGTGAAGCTTTGGCAAAGCTCGGGCGCAACGGCGTCGCGAGAACGATTTGGTGCGGGCGCTTTCGCGGCTTGCGAAACCTGCGCGAGCGAGGCTTGCCGGACGCGCGAAATCATCGCAGATTTGACCATGCTGCCGGCGGCAATTTTTGGGGCGGCCGGTTCTCAACAATTAGACGGCACGGGCGAAACGGCGATACGGGCGAAGCGGCGATAGGGGCGAAGCGGCCCGCGACTGATTTGCGACAGGGGGGAGATAGTCATGACCGAGGCAGCCGCCGGAGCGCCGGCCAAACCCTGGTACAAGATTCTCTATGTCCAGGTTCTGCTCGCCATCGTGCTCGGTGCGCTGGTCGGCTGGCTCTTTCCCGACCTCGCCAAGAACGATTGGATCAAGGCGATGGGCGACGGCTTCGTCAAGCTGATCCGGATGGTGATCGCGCCGATCATCTTCTGCACGGTGGTCTCGGGAATTTCGCATATTTCCGAGGTGAAGAAGGTCGGCCGCGTCGCCGTCAAGGCGCTGGTCTATTTCGAAGTGGTGTCGACCTTCGCGCTCATGCTCGGCCTCGTCATCGCCAATGTGCTGCATCCGGGTTCGGGTTTTGCCGGCAAGACCGATGCGGCGGCGGTCGCCGGATATGCCAAACAAGCGAGCGAGATGAAGTCGGTCGACTTCGTCCTGCATATCATCCCGGATAGCGCGATCGGCGCCTTCGCGGCGGGCGACATTCTGCAGGTCTTGCTGTTTTCGGTGCTGTTCGGCTTTGCCCTGATGGCGGTGGGCGAGCGCGGCCATACGCTGCGCTCGCTGATCGACGATTTCGCGCATACGATTTTCGGCGTCATCGCCATCATCGTCAAAGCGGCGCCGATCGGCGCGTTCGGCGCGATGGCCTACACGATCGGCCGCTACGGCCCCTCGGCGCTCGGCAATCTCGCCGGACTGATCGCGACGTTCTATTTCACCTCCATTCTCTTTGTCGTGGTCGTGCTCGGCATCGTCGCCAAGATCGCCGGTTTTTCGATCCTCAAGTACCTTGGCTATATCAAGGATGAACTGCTGATCGTGCTCGGCACCAGTTCGTCCGAAAGTGCGCTGCCGCAATTGATGGAAAAGCTCGAGCGGCTCGGCTGCTCCAAATCCGTCGTCGGCCTTGTCGTGCCGACCGGCTATTCGTTCAATCTCGACGGCACCAACATCTACATGACGCTGGCGACGCTGTTTATCGCGCAAGCGCTCAACGTGCCGCTGAGCCTGGGCGACCAGCTCACGATTCTCGTGGTCGCGATGCTGACCTCCAAGGGTGCGAGCGGCATCACCGGCGCCGGGTTCATCACGCTCGCGGCGACGCTCGCTTCGGTGCGGCCGGAGCTCGTTCCTGGCATGGCGATCGTGCTCGGCATCGACAAGTTCATGAGCGAGTGCCGCGCGCTGACCAACCTCTGCGGCAACGGCGTCGCCTGCATCGTCGTCGCCTGGTGGGAAGGCGAGCTCGACCGCAAGAAGCTCAACGCCGCGCTCAACCAGGAGATCGATCCGAGCAACATCGAGACGGCGGTGACGACGGGGTGATCGCCGCTCGGTCTTCGCACCAACCGAAGCCGGCATTCGTGAATGAAGATAGTGCGTCGGGTTATTTTTCATTGTGCCGGCGCACCCGGCGCCTATTTTGAATCGTGATCAATAAGGAGTGATCGCGATGGCGATGAACGGATTGTTGCGGCGGCTCGGTATCGCGCATCCGATCTTGCTGGCGCCGATGGCCGGCAGCGGCGGCACGCCGGAGCTCGCGGCTGCGGTGTCGAATGCCGGCGGCCTTGGCGCGTGGGGCGGCGCCTATGCGAAGCCCGAGGAGATCGCCGCAACCATCCGCCGGATGCGGCAGCTCACGGCGCGGCCGTTCAATATCAACCTGTTTGCCGGCGGCTATGAGCCCGATCGCAAGATCGATCCGCAGCCGATGCTCGAGATCGTGAGCGAGGCGCATGCCAAGCTCGGATTGCCGCCGCCGGTGTTGCCGCCGGCGCCAGCGAGCCCGTTCGATGCGCAACTGGAAGCCGTGCTGGAGGAGCGCCCGCCGGTTTTCAGCTTCACCTTCGGCATGCCGTCGCCGGCGCAGATCGCCGCGCTCAAGAAACGCGACATCGCCGTCGTCGGCACGGCAACGACGCTGGAGGAAGCGCGCCGGCTGGCGCAAGCGGGCGTCGATGCGATCGTCGCCCAGGGCGCCGAAGCCGGCGCGCATCGCGGCACGTTCGTTGCGCCGTTCGAGGATTCGATGGTGCCGGTTGCGACGCTCGTGCGCGAGATTTGCGCAAGCGTAGCGCTGCCGGTGATCGCCTCCGGCGGCATCATGGACGGACGCGATATCGCCGCGGCCCTGAAGCTCGGCGCCGCGGCGGTGCAACTCGGCACCGCGTTTCTGCCGTGTCCCGAATCCGGCGCGCCGCCGGTTTACAAGCGGGCGCTGCTGGAAGCCAAGAGCGACACCACCGTCATCACCCGCGCTTTTTCCGGGCGGCCGGCGCGCGGCATTCCCAATACGTTCATCGCCATGGTGGCGGGCAAGGAAGCGTCCATCCTGCCGTTCCGCCAGCAGAACGATCTGACCCGTCCGATGCGCAATGCGGCCGGACAGCAAGGCGTTCCCGGCTTCATCTCGCTGTGGGCGGGGCAGGGGGTGACGCGCTCGCGCGCCATGCCGGCGGCCGAGCTTGTGAAGACGCTGATCGAGGAAATTTCAGTCGCGGAAGTCGTCCGGCCGTAGCGCGATCGGCGTGCCGTGCGGAGTGCGGTCGCAGGCGTGCTCCCAGGCGTCGCGAGTGCGCGCCAACGTCGCCGCGTCGGTGAGGCCCTTCTCGGCGACGATGCGCTCGAGCGTGGCGAGCCAGTGATGATAATAGGTCTCGCCGGTGTCGGGATCGCCGGCGGCCTGCGCTTTCTTGATCTCGTCGCCGAGCGTCGCCGCCCATTCCTTCCAGGTGAACAGGCCGCGCTCGTTGAGCGCCAGCGCCATCGCGAAGGCCTCCGCCTCCCACGGCTCGCGGAACACCGGGCCTCGTCGTTGCGCGGAATGCTCAGGTCGTCATTTCGGCCGAACGAGCGCAGCGAGTGAGCGTCGGAATCCATTGTCGATCCTGAGTAGGTGAGACGACGACGGTCATTACGCCGCTTCAAGATACGGCTCGAACGCCTCGATCGAAACCTTCAGCGCCGGGTCGGCGTTCGGCCCCCATAATTCGCGGCCGTCGAACAGCACCGTATAGAGCCATTGCGGATCTTCGCCCTTGCCGATCGCGACGGTGTCGGGAAACACGTGGCAGCCGCGGATCGCCTCGATCACGCCGACGCGGCCGCGGGCGTAGCGCGGCAGGCGGGTGTGGGTCTGCCGGATGGATGTTCTTGGTGCGCACCCGGTCGCCGACCTTGAAACGCGGCGGGCGCGCGCGACGGCCGCGTGTATGAGCCGCGCGACAGCGTGTTCGGCACGTCGGCGGCATGAAGCTTGCGCTTGAGCGGCTTGCCCGGCCGCAGCGCGTGGCCGGCCTTGATCTCGTCGGCGTCCGCAAGGCCGCGTTCGACGACGAGGTTTTCGAGCGCCGACCGCCCATTTCTTGTAATATGAGGCCGAGAGATAGACGTCCGGCGGCAGTTCTCTCGATGCCGGCGCGCGTCTGTCGATGGTCCAGACGCCGGTGTAGCCCATGGCGCGGTTGAGCGCGAGCGACGCGGCCCTCCCACGGCGCGTGGAAGACCGGCTCGTTCTTCTCCGGCTCGACTTTGCCGAAGCCGTGCATGCCGCCCATGTCGTGGATGCCGTCCATCACTCGACCTCCTTGGGGTCTTTCGGCAGGCCGGTGCCGATCATGCAGTCGCGCGTGACCAGCGCGGCGAGCTTCTCCTCGCTCCAGCCTTCGGTGCCGGCGGGCCGCATCGGCAGCACGATGAAGCGCGTCTCGGCGGTCGAATCCCAGACCCGGATTTCGGTGTCCTTCGGCAGGGTGACGCCGAAATCGGCGAGCACGCCGCGCGGATCGTTGACCGCGCGCGAGCGATAGGGCGCCGACTTTGTACCAGACCGGCGGCAGGCCGAGCACTTCCCACGGATAGCAGGAGCACAGCGTGCAGACGATCATGTTGTGGCGCTTTGGCGTGTTCTCGACCGCGATCAGATGATCGCCGACGCGGTTGAGCATGGCCGAGCGCGAGCACCGCCTTGGTGGCGTCCTCGAGCAGCGCCTGTCTTGAACGCCGGATCGCTCCAGGCCTTGGCGACGACGCGGGCGCCGTTGTGCGGGCCGATCTTGGTCTCGTAGGCCTCGATGATGGCGTCGAGCGCGGCCGGATCGATATAGCCCTTCTCGGTCAGCACGGTCTCCAGCGCGCGCACGCGCAACTGCATCTCGGAAAGCTCCGAGCCGTGCTCGTGATCGTGGCGTGATCGTGATCGATTGGTCGTGGTGATGATCGTGCGCCATGGCAGGATTCCCGGTATCGCCTTCATGTGTGCGCCGCTTCGCGGCGCTGAGATCGGCTATGCTACGGATGTCGGACGCCATGCGAACCACGATCTCAGCACTTCGCCGACGGCATCGACCGCTTGACCGCCGCGATCGGCCGCGCGGCGGCGTGGTGCTGCCTTTACGTCGTGCTGGTGCAGTTCGCCGTGGTGGTGCTGCGCTACGTGTTCGGCATCGGCTCGATCCGGCTGCAGGAATCGGTCATCTACGGCCATGCGGCCCTGTTCATGCTGGCCGCGGCCTGGACGCTGCCAGGTCGGCGGCCATGTGCGCGTCGACATCTTCTACGCGGACGCGCACGCCGCGCACGCGGGCCGTCGTCGATCTCGTCGGCGCGCTCGCTGCTCCTGCTGCCGTTCATGCTGTCGCGCTGCTGTGGCTGTCGATGCCTTATGTGGCGCGCTCGTGGGCGATCCTCGAGCGCTCGCGGGAGACGAGCGGCCTGCCGTTCGTCTTCTGCTCAAGACGCTCATCCCGCTGTTCGCGCTGCTGATGGCGCTGCAGGGCATCGCGCAGGCGATCCGCGCGATCGCTGTGCTCGATCGGGCGCTGAACGCATGGCGATCGCTGAAACGCTTCGCCATCGCGATGGTGCGTCGCGGTCTGCGCGCGCTGCTGGTCGGCTATCCGGTGGCGCTGACGCTCGGCGGCGTGTCGCTCGGCTTCGCCGTCGCTCGGCGCATGCTGCCGGCGTGATGAACCTCGCGCTCCTCGGCGCGCTGCCGCAGCGCATCTTCGGCGTGCATGACCAACGAGGTGCTGCTCGCCATCCCGCTGTTCATCTTCATGGGCGTGATGCTGGAGCGCTCGCGCATCGCCGAGGATTTGCTCGAGACCATGGGCCGGCTGTTCGGCGCGCTGCGGGGCGGCCTCGGCATCTCGGTCGTTGATCGTCGGCATGCTGCTCGCCGCGGCCAAGGGCGTGGTCGGCGCCACCACCGTGACGATGGGCCTGATCGTGCTGCCGACCATGCTGCGCCACGGCTACGACAAGCGCTCGCCGCCGGCACCGTCGCGGCGACCGCGACGCTGGCGCAGATCTTTCCGCCGGCGACCGTGCTGGTGCTGCTCGGCGACCAGCTCAGCAATTCCTATCAGGCGGCGCAACTGGCGCAGGGCAATTTCGCGCCGCAGTCGGTGACGGTCAGCGACCTGTTCGCCGGCGCGATCATTCCGGGCTTCGCGCTGGTCGCGCTCTATCATCCTGTTCCTGATCGCGGTCGCGGTTCTTCTTGCCCGAAAACGTCGCCGGCGATCGCCGCCCGACCCGGCGGCGCCGCACGGCTTCGCGCTTGGCGCGCCGGCTCGTCGCGGTGCTGGTCGCGCCGCTCGCGCTCATCCTCGCCGTGCTCGGCTCGATCCTCGGCGGCGTGGCGACGCCGACCGAAGCGGCCTCGGTCGGCGCGGTCGGCGCGATCCTGCTCGCCGCGCGTAAGGGCGCGGCTTCGCGCGGCTGCTCGATGCCCGTGGTGGAGCGGACGACGCAGATCACCAGCATGATCTTCCTCATCCTGATCGGCGCCACCGCTGTTCAGCCTGGTGTTCCGCGGGCTCGGCGGCGACGACATGGTCGAGCGCGCGCTGACCAACCTGCCGGGCGGCGCCGCCGGCGCGATCGCTCGCCGTGATGCTGGCGATGTTCCTGCTCGGCTTCGTGATGGACGCCTTCGAGATCATCTTCGTCGTGGTGCCGATCGTCGCGCCGCCGCTGCTGCAAATGCCGGGCGTCGATCCGGTCTGGCTCGGCATCATGATGGCGATGAACCTGCAGACCTCCTACATGCACCCGCCGCTCGGGCCGACGTTGTTCTTCCTGCGCGGCGTCGCGCCGCCGGAAGATCACGACGCGGCACATCTATCTCGGCATCATTCCGTTCGTGCTGATCCAGCTCTGCGCCGCTGGTCGTGCTGTGGTTCTTGCCGGGGCTTGCGACGGCGCTGCCGCATCGCGCTTTATGGGTCATTGATGAGAAATGACGAGGACGCGATGAAGGCAGCGGAGATGTTCGACCTCACAGGGCCGCGTGGCGCTGGTCACCGGCGCGTCCAGCGGGCTCGGCGCGCGCTTCGCCGAGGTGCTGGCCGACAACGGCGCCGCGGTGGCGCTGGTGGCGCGCCGCGCCGACCGGCTCGACGACGCGTGCAGCGACGAGATCGAAGAATCGGGCGGCAGCGCCATCGCCATCGAAGCCGACGTCACGCGACCGCGCCGCGATGACCGCACGCCTTCGATGCGGCGGAAAAGGCGTTCGGCACCGTGACCATCCTCGTCAACAATGCCGGCGTGGCGCATGCCGGCCGCGCCGTCGACTGTCCGGAGGAGGAATGGCGGCGCGTGCTGTCGACCAATCTCGACGCGGTGTTCTACTGGGCGCAGGAGGCTGCGCGGCGCATGCTCGCCGCCAGCAAAGGCGGCGCCATCGTCAATATCGCCTCGGTGCTCGGCTTTGGCGTCGCCAAGGGCGTCATCGCCTATGCGACGGCCAAGGCCGGCGTGATCCAGCTGACCAAGGCGCTGGCGCTCGAACTCGCCTTCAAGGGCATGCGCGTCAATGCCATCGCGCCGGGCTGGATCGTCACCGAGATCAATCGCGATTATCTCGCAAGCGAGCAGGCGCGGCGCTCAAGCGCGACATCCCGATCGGCCGCTTCGGCGAGGACGCGCGATCTCGACGGCCCGCTGCTGCTGCTCGTCTCCGACGCCGGGCGCTTCGTGACCGGCGCGACCATCGTCGCCGACGGCGGCCAGATGGTGGCGTTGCGCGGTTGATGAGGCGACTGGATGCCGTCGAATTAGAGGCTGTCAAAACTCCCGGGCGCCGAGATAGATTGGCACTCAAGCGTGAATTGAGCAAACCTTTGGCTGGTATGAACAGAAGCGAACGTCGGGCCGCGGTTGCGCGCGCCAAGGCCGCTACAGGCCCCGCGTCAGTTGATATTGCCGGCTTGATGATCGAAGCGAACCGATGCCTACCAACAAGGGCAATCCGACGCAGGCCGAGATCATTTGTCGTCAGATTCTGACGCGCGCTCCGGCGCACGTGACCGCGCTCAATCTGCTTGGGGTCATTGACCAGGCGTCCGGCCGGCACCGGGTTGCGATCAAAATGTTTGCCAAAGCGATCGCGGCCGACGATCTGGACGCGGCCTTCATTACAACATTGCGTCTTCATATCAGGTCTTGGGTCAGGGGGAGGCTGCCGCGCAACATTTCAAGACCGCCATCGCCCTCGGTATGAGCGGCAAAAAGCAAGTCGAAGAGTTCGTGATGCAAAATGCAGCCGTTCTCGATTGCGTCAGCCGCATCATGGGGGCCGCTAACTTCGCTGCCAAGAATGAAAGTCTCATTCGGGGTCCGCGACATTGCGGCTATTGCCGACGATATTTTTATTCGTTCTGCATTGGAAATGACAATCGCTGCGCAGCGTGACGCTCGAAGCCTTCATGACGCATTTGCGCGCCGCGCTGCTTCGCCTCGCAAACGCCGGCGTTGTCGATCACACCGAGGTCGACGATGACGTGGTCGGTTTCTTTGCGCCGTCTGCCCAGCAATGTTTCATCAACGAGTACCTGTTTGCTCAAAGTGACGCGGAAACGCAACTAGCGAGCCAATTGCGCGATCTTTTGCTGCAGAAGCTGTCGACCGGCAGTGATATTTCGCCGCTCTTGCTTGCCGCCGTCGCGGCGTATTTCCCGCTTCATTCGCTGCCGGAGTCACGATTGCTGCTTGCCGCGAATTGGCCTCGTTTCGTAACGGATTTGTTGCGGCAGCAAGTCCGCGAGCCTCTCGAGGAAGCGGAAGACCGTCGCAGCGATCCCGGCTCTGACCGCGATCGATGACGGCACATCGATGCGAGGTGATGCAGCAATACGAGGAAAATCCCTACCCGCGCTGGACGGTTATTCCGCTTGCTGTCCTGGCCGGCGATTTGAAGAAGCATTCCGGTACTGCCGACGAACCCGATTCGCCGCCAGGAGATTCTCGTCGCCGGCTGCGGTACCGGGCAGCATCCCGTCACTCTGGCGCAATCCTCTAGCGATGTGCGCATTCTTGCCAGTCGACATCAGTCGGGCGAGCCTCGCCTATGCGCGGCGAAAGACGCGCGAGGAGGGATTGCGCAATATCGAATATGCTCAGGCCGACATTCTGAATTTAGGTTCGATCGGCCGCACCTTCGATCTCATCGAATCGGTCGGCGTGTTGCACCATCTCGCCGACCCAAAAGCGGGATGGCGCGTGTTGCTCTCGCTGCTCAAACCGGACGGCATCATGCGGATCGGCCTTTATAGCGAAACCGCGCGGCGGTCGGTCGTCGATGCGCGCGCGCTCATCGCCGAGCGTGGTTTTGGCGCGACGGCCGAAGATATTCGGATGCTACGCCAAGTCGTGATCCGCGACAGCAATGAGCTGCGCTGGAAGCCGCTGACCAGGAGCGGCGACTTTTACAGTATCAGCGGCTGCCGCGATATGCTTTTCAATGTCATGGAGCACAGATTTACGATCCCGGAAATCGCGGCCTTCCTGAATGAGAATGGACTTTCGTTTCTCGGCTTCGAGCTTGAAGACAAAGCTTTTGAATAAATTTCAGCATCAATTCCAGGCGTTGACGCGCTGACCAATCTCGATGATTGGAATGCTTTCGAGAGCAGCCAATCCGCAGACATTCGCGAAAATGTATGTGTTCACGGTCTGCAAGAAAGAGCGAGCGGCTGGTTGAAATCGTTTGTATCTCAGCCGTCGGCCAATGTCGCGCCCGCGAGTGTGCGCTTTGTCGCCGCTGCGGCACGGGCCTGCCAGAGATCGTGCGCCACCATGCCGACCGACCATGGCGATGACGAAAACGATCACGCCGGGCGAGAGCGTTCCCAGATTTGCGATGGCCGGTCCGGGACACAAGCCGACCAGGCCCCAGCCGACGCCGAACAGGACCGCGCCGGCGACGAGCGGCCGGTCGATGTCCGTCTTTGTCGGCCATCGGCTTTGCGAATCGAAGAGCGGCGAGCGCCGTCGCACCAATGCGTAACCGACGCTCGTGACGGCGAGCCCCGCCGCCATCACTACGGCCAGGCTCGGATCCCATGTGGCCGCTCGGAATGCCGAAAGAAGTCGAGAAAGCCCAGAACCTTGGTTGGTCTGATCATGCCGGAGATCAAAAGTCCCCAGCCGAAGATATAACCGCAAAAGAGGCTTGCGATTGCCGGCATGGCTCAGCCTCGCGAAGACGTGATGGGTGAGCGCGACGACGATGATGGCCGCGATCATGAAAATTCCGGTCGCCGCGATCGAGCGCGGCGACAGCCGCGAGATGCCGCAGATGCCGTGGCCCGAGGTGCAGCCGCTGCCGAGCCGCGTGCCGAAGCCGACCAGAAGGCCGGCGACGGCGATCGTGATGATGCTCCCCGGCAGTTGCGGCATCGGCACCGCGTAGCCGAGCGAGCGCGGCTGTCAGTGGCGCCGCGATCAGGCCGGCAATGAAAGCCACGCGCCAGAAACGATCGGTGGCGTGAGCGCCGAGCAGGCCGCCCAGGATGCCGCTCACGCCGGCAATGCGGCCGTTGAACAGCATCAGCAGCACGGCGGAAAGCCCGATCAGCGCGCCGCCGATGGCCGCGGAGATCGGAGTGAAATTAGCCATCGCATTGCCTCGCGGAGCCTGAGCGCACAGTCGCCACGTGTTTGTCGCGACCGCGATCGCTATGGATTAGCCTGTCGTATTCCCGACGGCAATGAGACGACACGAGAGGCGCGGCATGGATTTTACTCTTTCGCCCGAGATCGAAGAATTGCGCCAGCGCACGCGCGCCTTTGTGGAGGAACACGTTCTCCCGCTCGAAGCCGATCCGCAAAATTTTTCCGAACACGAGAACATTCCATTGCCGCGGCTTGCGCCGGTTCAGGAGAAGGCAAAGCAGGCCGGACTGTGGGCGCCGCAATCGCCGAAGGAGTTCGGCGGCATGGCGCTGCCGATCGCGGCCTGGGCGGTGATGTACGAGGAAGCGGCGCGCTCGGTTTTCGGGCGCGCTGGCCATGAACTGCATGGCGCCGGACGACGGCAATATGAACCTGCTCGCGCGCATCGGCACGCCGGCGCAGAAGGAATGGTGGCTGCGGCCGATCGTCGAAGGCAAAGTGAAATCCGCCTTCGCCATGACCGAACCGGCGCCGGGCGGCGGCTCCGATCCGAGCATGATCCGCACCCACGCCGAGAGGACGAACGGCAAATGGGTGATCCGCGGCCGCAAGTGGTTCATCACCGGCGCCGGCGAGGCGGCGCACTTCATCGTCGTGGCGCGCACCTCCGAGGATAAGCGCCGCGGCCTCACCGCTTTCCTCTATCACCGCGATCAGCCGGGTTGGCGCATCGTGCGGCGCATCGCCATCATGGGTCCGGAGGAGCATGGCGGACACTGCGAACTGGAATTCGACGGGCTGGAAGTCGCCGACGACAACGTGCTGCTCGGCGTCGGCGATGGCCTCAAGGTCACCCAGATCAGGCTCGGCCCGGCGCGGCTGACGCACTGCATGCGCTGGCTCGGGCTTTCAAAGCGCTGCGTCGAGATCGCGCAGGATTACGTCGAACAACCGCGACGGTTTCGGCATCAAGCTCGCCGACCGCGAAAGCGTGCAGATCAAGCTCGGCCAGGTCGCGCAGCAGATCCAGATCGGCCGCCTGCTCACCATGCACGCGGCCTGGAAGCTCGACCACGGCGACCGCGCGCGCAAGGAAATCTCCATGGCGAAAGTCCATGTCGCCGATACGCTGCATAACGCTTGCGACACCGCCATCCAGCTCAACGGCGCGCGCGGCTATTCGAAGGACACGATTCTGGAATGGATCTACCGCGCCGCCCGCGCCGCGCGCCTCGTCGATGGCGCCTCCGAGGTGCACAACATGGTGCTGGCGCGCTTTCTGCGCGAAGAGGGCCGCGATTTCTGGAACTGGAGCGCCGGGAATAGGATATGAAGCAGCTTGTAGCCCGCACGAGCGAAGCGACATGCGGGTCCATCGCCGCGAGGCCGAACCCGAATATCGCTATCGCCCATTCCGGCTACGTTTGCTAATCAGGGGTTCGGCTGCTGCCGTTCGATAACAACATTTTTCCCAGCATAGGAACTCCAAGGAGCATACATGAAACTCGCGTTCTTTGACGATTTCAAACTTGGCGTGGTTATGGGCGACAAAGTCGTCGACGTCAGCGATCGTAGTGAAAGACATTCTCCGGCTTGGCCCTCAAGACGTCATCCGCGGCGTGATCGAACGCTTCGACGCGCTTAAGGGCAAGCTCGCGGATGCGGCTGCGAAGGGGCAGGGCAAGCCGATCGCGCAGATTAAATTCCGGCCGCCGCTGCCGAGGCCGGAGAACATCATCTGCATGGCGGTAAACTACATGGAAGATGGCACGCTGCCGGAACCCGCTCCGATCAACGCCTTCATGAAGTCACCCAGCGCGGTCATCGGCGACGGCGATGCCATGGTGCTGCCCGACATGGCGGCTTCCATTTTCGAGGGCGAAGCGGAGATCGCCCTCGTGATCGGCAAGCGCGCCTCCCACGTCAAGGCGGCCGACGCGATGAGCTACGTCTTCGGCTACACCAATTTCATCGATGGTTCGGCCCGCGGCGTGGTGCCGCCGACCAACGTGTTCTATCAGATGAAATCACGCGATACGTTCGCGCCGATCGGTCCCTATATCGTCACAGCCGACGAGATCAAGGATCCGCAGAAACTGCAGATCAAACTCACGAACAACGGTGTTGTGATGCAGAATTTCAACACCGACGATATGGCGCATAAGATTCCGCGCTGCATCGAATGGGTCACCGCGATTCACACGCTGCTGCCCGGCGATATTCTGGCGACCGGCACCAACCATCGCGGGCTGAATTCATTCATGGACGGCGACAAGATCGAGCTGACCTGCGAAGGCTGCGGCACGTTGCACATCACGGTGCGCGACGATCTCAAACGGACCTGGGCGCGCATTACCCGCCTGCAGCACAAGCAAAGCGGAGCGGAAGGCGTGCACACCAAGCAGACCGGCGGCAAATACGCGCCGGCGAAGTGAGCCAACCGGCTTTCGGGTGGGTCCGAAAGCGCCGGATTGCCGTTGATGGCGTAGCGCCGACGCGATTAAGGCTTTGCGTTGGACGCTGCGCCCCATGTGCCAATTCCGCCAGCTCGAGATCGATCCTCGTCGAGCATGCGCAGATAAGCCGGCCAGTCGGCCGCGCCGCGGCCGGAGTCGTGATGTTCGTATTGATGCGCGGTCTTTTCGCAAATCTCCGCGGGGATCTCGACCAGCGCGCCGCCGGTCGCTTCCATGCGCGAGCTGGATGTCGGCGGCTTCGAGCAGCGATCTTCATCAGCACGAAAGCTTCGCGCGCGGTCTTGCCGACCGTGAGCAGGCCGTGATTGCGCATGATCAGCGCGCGGTTCTTGCCGAGCGCCTTGTTGATGCGTGCGCGTTCGCCGAAATCCTCGGTGATGCCTTCGTAGTCATGGTAGCCGATGCGGTTGTGGAAGCGCACCGCCGGCTGCGACACCATGCGCAGGCCGTGCTGCAATCCGGCGAGCGCCATGCCGGTTTCGGTGTGAACGTGGACGGCGCAGTTGACGTCCGGCCGTGCCGCCGAGCACGCCGCCGTGCAGGGTGAAGCCCGGCCGGTTGACGCCCGCCGATTTGTCGAGATCGTCGTCCATGCCGACTTTGACGAGGTTCGACGCCGTCACCTCGTTGTAGAGCAGTTCGTGCCGCTTGATGAGGAATTTGCGCTCCTCTCCGGGCACTCGCATGGAGGAGTGATTGTAGATGACGTCGCCCCAGCCGTAGTGCGCGATCAGCCGATAGGTCGGCGGCGAGGTCGACGCGCGCCTGCCATTCTGCGGGCGAAATGTCCGTTTGGGCGACGGTCGCGATCTTGACGTGGGTGTTCATGGGCCGATCTCCGCGTGATCGGCAAGTTTAGCATCCTGTGCCGCGGTCGTGCAGTCCTTTTCGGCGGCCAGCGTGACAGGCTTCACCGTGAAGCCGCACGCGGTTTAGCAAGCGATGTTACGGAATGAATGCGGCGAGCGCGCGTATGCTCGTTCCCGATTTAATAATGTCCATCGTGAGCTTGATCCCGAACTGCTGCTCGAATGATAAGCAGATGTTCATGTGCTCGGCACGAATCCCATGCCGGCGTGTTGTCCATGGACGTATCAGGACCAAGCTCGTCCGCAGGAACATCCAGCGTGCGAGCGACAAGCTTTGTCACTGCCTGAATCTTATCTTGATTCTTGTCGTCGTTCGTCGATGGACCTTTCATAGGTGACTCGGCCGTCGGGATGCTTTGATAATGGCAAAAATCCGTGGCTGTCGTAGAATTCAGCGACGACCTGGTTTTTTCGTGTAGGGATATATTCACCGAGAATCCTCCGATGTCCGTGGCCGCGACAAAGTTCGATCGCCTTGTTGAGCAGACGATCTTCCACCTTACGGCCGATGACGCGACAGCTCGTAAGGAATGTATCAATACGCCCCTCAGCCAGATCGACGATTGCCAATCCGACTGAACCTTCGTCGCCGAATCGGTCGCGGTAGTCGAGCATGAGAACGGCGTGCTTGTGGCTCTCCACGAAACGTGCGAGATCGGTGATCTCGTAGCGGCGTGTCGTCAGGTTGAACTGGTTGGTCTTTTGCGTCATTTGCGCTGCGCGGATCATCCGATCGCCATTATCGACACTGATCGAGCATTCGATGCCGAGTTCAGCGAGATAGCTGTCGAGATCAAAGCTGGCGGCCAGCTTCTTGCGCGCATTGTTGACGCGGTATTGCTCGGTTTTCGCGGCGTCTTCAGCGGAAATGGCATATTTGCCGAAGTAGGCGGGCATGACCTTCTGCGTGAACCAAGCGGGAAGCTGCTCGATGCGCTCGGGAAAATCGGGCACCGTGACATCCGGCAGAGTTTTTCTGACGGCGTCGCGTTCTACCGGATTGTCGTCGATAAAGACGAAACTATCGGCGCCAAGATTCAGTTGCTCGGCAATTTCGACGATGCTTTCGGCCTTTGGCCGCCAATTGGCGCAAATGGCCGCGAAATCCTCGCGCCGGAGGATCATCATGTCGTTCTTGTCGAACACCTCATTGACGTCCGTTTCGTTGTTTTTGCTGACGATCGCCAGCAGAACGCCGGTTCGCGTCGCCGCTTTGATACAGCGTTGAAAGTCGCGATAGCAGCGGCCTTTGCCGTCCTCCGATAACGCGACGCCGAGCGGCCCGAGCTCGCCGACGATGCCGCCCCAAAGCGTATCGTCGAGATCAAGCAGCAGCACTTTTTTGCTGCGTTGCCCATGAGCATCGATCGCCTGCCGGATCGTCTCTGCGAGCAACTCGAACATACGGGCGGTATAGCGAATGCGGGCCGTGTACCAAAAAGCATCGGATATCAGTGCATCCTCGCCGTGTCTGCGAAACAGCAGATCGAGATCGAGGAGAAGGAGGTTGGGGTGGTTCTTTGCGATCGCGACAAGCTTGCCGTTCAAGTCAGCCTCGCAAGCCTTCAAAGAGCTTGCATGAGTGACGTCGGCAAAACCCAGCCAACGGCTGGAGCTGAATGAAAACAGGTTGGCGACCACAACTCTGTCAATATGTCGCGAGCAGAAACTATCGATCGCTTGTAGAAACCTTTCGCATTGCTCGGGCGGGCCATCGCCGTAGAGAGCGTCTCCCATGAGCATGTCGGAGTCGTAAAGACAGATCACATGCGTCAGGTCTTGAGCGGCTGCCGGCGATTGGGCCGCCGAGAGATCCGCCAGCATGCTGTTATAGTCGCCGGCCGCAACGTCCCATGGTTTGAGCGCGCGGACCAGCGGTGTCATGTTGATGTTGCTGAGCAGAATGGCCTTCATGGTTCAGTTCCCGGCGCTACTTCCTGCACTCTGTTACTGGTGATACCGACGACGAAGATGATGCCGGCGATGACAAGCGCGAGCCCGATAAACAGCTCAGGTTTCAGCGGCTCATTGAGGAAGAGCGCTCCAGCAATAAGGGCTGCGATGGGATTAAGCGGAAGCAGGATCATCGTGGTCGTCGCCGCTGTCTGACCTAGCGACCAAGCATAAAGGAAAAACGACAGCGCGCCGCCGGCGATGCCGATGTAGAGGATTGACAGCCATCCGGGCCCATCCAATTGGGGTAACCCGCGCGGCAGATCAATCGCAGTCCACAGGCCCAACAGCCCTATCGCGCCCGCCCCCATGGCGATCGCCGTCACGACCAGAGGTGAATATTTCTTCAAGTAGGGCTTTGAGAGGATGGCATAGACTGCGCCTAACAGCGTGGCTATGATCATCAACAAGTCGCCGCGCCACGTCGCATTTTCAACTTGAAAACTGACATCGCCGATAGCGACTGCCGCCCCGACAATAGCGAAGACGACGCCAAGGCCCTTGCGCAGCGACCATTCTTCGCTGCCCATCAGATTTCCCAGGAGCAAAGTTGCCGCGGGCGTGCATGCGAGCACGACGGCGCCGCCGGACGCGGTCGTGAATTTCATTGCCGAGCTGATGCACCAGGGAAATAAACAAAAATAGAGGACGCCGAGGCCCGCAATCGGAATGAGATCGCGCATGGCCACGCTCATTCGGTCGAAAATGGGGACGAGCGGCAGAAGGCAGGCTGCCGCGACCACGTATCGGAGTGTCGCTATGGTCAGGCCATCCGAGCCCGACACCACGAAACGAGTAGCGACCAACGCAGTTCCGGTAATGACACTCGCGATTGCCGAGGCCAGCACGGGAAACAGCGTCACGTCATTATGCTGCCGCGTTTGGATTGCCGCCTCCCCAAGTGCATGCCAGTACGCAGGAGAACATTAGCTCGGCGTTTATGTGGCATAAGCGTCAGCGCCAGCCGCTTCGGCGCTTCAGAAGTAGTTTACCTTAACTCGTTAACATTTGGAATCGTCGTGTATTACAAGTTTCGTAAATGGTAAACATAAGCATAGGCGGACTGCGGCGGACTTAACTAACAACTGAGGCACACCGATGTTAATTTTGGGCTATGCGGGCCACCGCAGGCACGGATGGACAAATGACAGTGAAGGCAAGCTCAAGTCGCGCCTTCGGCATTCAGCACGTCATTCGAATATCTTCAGCTCCATTACGTCCTTTGGAGAAAATGTCGAGGATCTCCCGCTCAACCTGTTTCCCCTTGACGGCGTGGGACACGACAGTGCGGCGGCGATTCTTCAAGATGGAACTCTGGCTGCCGCTGCCGCCGAGGAGCGGTTTTGCCGCTTCAAGCACGCGACCGGACCTGGCGGCCGGACGTTAGGCCCATACCGTGCCGCTGAATTCTGCTTCCGGCAGGTTGGCGCTTCTTTTGAGGACGCCGAACATATTGCCTTCTATTGCGATTTTAGCGACGCAGCCCTCGAACAACGGATCGCCGCGGTCGAGCCGCATCTGTCGCCGGACATTCGGCAGCGCGTGACCGATGCTTATCACGCAGTCCACGCCGGAACCGTATCGAACGAACGAATTGCCGAGGAAATCAGGGAACTCTTCGACGATCGCGTCGGCAATGCGAAGTTCCACTTCGTTCCGCACCACTTGGCGCATGCCGCTTCGGCGTTCTATTCGTCCGGTTATCGCGAGAGTGGCGTGCTCACGATCGACGGTTTTGGAGAAAAGTCGAGCTCGATCTTCGCGATCGGCGGTCCCGATGGCCTGCAAATCCTGGAAGAGACCCTGCTGCCTGGTTCGCTGGGCGTGCTTTATATGATGATGACCGCCTTTTTGGGCTTCAAGCCGCTCGAGGGCGAGTACAGGGTGATGGGACTCGCCTCCTATGGCAACCCAGAGACCTACACGAAACAATTCGAGGACCTGTTCGAGCAGCAGCCGGATGGGACATGCCTCACCACGACATTGGTTCGCGCCGACTTTGCGGCCTATATCGAAAGCCTGTTCGGGCCGGCTCGCGTGCCGGGCGGTCCGGTTACGCGCCGCGAGATGGATATCGCGGCGGCCCTGCAAAAATGTTTCGAGGACGCCATGCTGTGCCGCATGGCATATCTGAAGCAGAAATACGCAATCAAGCGAATTTGTCTCGCCGGCGGCGCCGCGTTGAACGTCGTCATGACCGGCAAGCTTGCTCGCTCCGGGCTGTTCGAGAAGACGTACGTTTTTCCAGCGGCGGGCGACGACGGCGCGAGCATCGGCGCGGCGCAGTACGTCTATCACGAGGTTTTACGCCAGCCGCTGCCAGGCGGCCCTGTGCGGACCATGAGTCTCGGTCCGAGCTTCAGCCAGAATCAAGTCAGCCAGGCATTGCAAACCCACGCCGGCAAGCTTGCCTTTCACAAGGTTGATAACGTCGAGCAGGCGGTCGCCGATGCGCTCGTCGACGGCAAAGTGGTTGGATGGTTCCAAGGGCGCATGGAATTCGGCCCGAGAGCGCTTGGTAATCGCAGCATCCTCGCTGACCCACGGACGGACGAGATGCGCGACGTCGTCAACACCCGCGTCAAACTCCGGGAGGAATTCAGACCCTTTGCTCCGGCGGCACTTGCCGAGTTCTGCGACGAATATTTCGACATGGACGGTGTCGGGCGCTCCAGTTTTATGGAATTTGTCGTTCCGGCGAGGCAGCTCGGCGCCGAGAAGGCCAAAGCTGTTGTCCATATTGACGGCTCGGCTCGAATACAAACGGTCGATCGTGCCGACAACGAACCATTTTGGAAAGTGATTGAAGCTTTCCGAAAAAGGACGGGCGTGCCGATCGTTCTCAACACCTCCTTCAATGTGCGCGGCGAGCCGATCGTCTGCACGCCGGAAGACGCCATCCGCTGCTTCCTGTCGACGAATATCGATCTGCTTGTGATCGAAGGCTATGTTGTGGCGAAAAAAGTGGGGATGGTTCTGCAAGAGGACTTGGCCAGGCCGGCGGCAGATGATTGAGCGGCCAATTTCGCAGGGTCGAGCAATGCTCGGCCCGCTTTCCAACGGCGGACCTAAGCCGCCGTCACCAGCCGCTGAAATTCACCGATAAATTCCCGTATCTCCAAGGCGGAGCGGGGGCGGCCTATGAGATAGCCCTGTCCCTCGGTGCATCCGGCCCGCTGTACGAGCCTGAGCTGCTCGACCGTTTCGATCCCCTCGGCGGTCGTCTCGATTCCGAGGGCGTCGCCCAGCGCCGCAATGGTTCGAACGATGATTGCGCTGTCGGTATTCGAGTCGGAGTCGGCGATAAAGGATTGATCGATCTTGATCCTATCGAAGGGAAATCTGCGCAGATAGCTGAGCGACGAATAGCCCGTGCCAAAATCGTCCATCGCGATTCGTACGCCAAATCCGCGCAGTTGATGCAGCATATCCAGGACCGAATCGTCATTTTGCATCATGACGGCTTCGGTTATTTCAAGTTCCAAGCGTCCGGCGGAAAGGCGTGTCGCGGCAAGCGCGTTGATAACGACAGGTACCAGCGTACGATTGCGGAACTGCACGGGCGAAAGATTGACCGCGAGCTTGATCGTGGCCGGCCACTTTGTCGCCTCCGCACAGGCTTGGCGCAATACCCATTCGCCCAACGGAACGATGAGCCCGGTTTCCTCGGCAATTGGAATAAATTCAGCGGGTGAAATCGCGCCGCGCTCCGGATGCGTCCAGCGGACCAGCGCCTCCATTCCGACAACCTCGTTGGTCGCGAGATTGATCAGCGGCTGGTAATTGATATGAAATTCGCCGGCCGTAAACGCCCGATGCAAATCAATCTCGAGCGCGCGCCGCGCTTGAATCTGTACGTCCATCTCGGCGTCGAAGAAGCGCCATGTGTTGCGGCCCTGCGCTTTGGCTCTGTAGAGCGCAAGATCGGCGCACTTCATCAGTTGCTCGGCGGTAATTCCATGTTCCGGCGCGATCGCAACGCCGATGCAAATGCTCGAATGAATCTCATGCCCTTCGATCATGAATGGCTTAGATGTTACGTCGATGAGTTGGCGGGCCAGATTTTCAGCGTCTTGTCCGTCGCTGGCGGGATGGATGATTGCAAACTCATCGCCGCCGAGCCGTGCGACCGTGTCGTCGGGACCGAGGGTCACGCAAAGGCGTTTGGCAAGTTCCTGTAGAAGCTTGTCGCCGATGGGGTGGCCGAGTGAATCGTTCACCACCTTGAAATTATCAAGATCGAAGCACATCACAGCCATGGCCTCGTTTTTCTCGGCGACGCGAGCGAGGCCTTCGATCATCCTCTCACTGAACAACAGTCGATTCGGCAGGTCTGTCAGGGCGTCGTGGCGCGCGACGCGGGCGATCTTTTCCGCCGACCGGTAGCGTTCCGTAATATCTTCATAAGTCCCGACCCAACCACCTCTGACCATCGGCCGATGGCGCACCGCGATGATTCGCCCGTTGGCAAGGTGCCGGTGCAGCTCCGGCTCCTTGTTTTCGATCAGGCGCATTTTGAAATCGGCGTACATTTCTTCGGCGTCCATGCCGAGGTCGTGAACACCGCGGACAATGCTGCCGCGCATGAGCTCGATCAGCGGTGTGCCGGGCTGTGCAAATTCCAGGGTTAAGCCGTAGATCTCCAGGTAACGCTTATTGACGACAATGAGATTCAAGTTCTTGTCGAATGCGCATACGCCGTGCGGCATATGATCGAGTGCGGCGTCCAGCAACTGATTGCGGTCTTGCAATGCCTGTTCGTGGAGTGCCTTGGCGGTAATGTCCTCATGTTCGACCACCCAGCCGCCGGTCGCGATGGGCAGGACCCGTATTTCGATGATACGGCCGCCGCTTAAGCGAAGGCGCTGTGTCGCTTCTTCGTGCCGAAACAAGGCCACGAGTTCGTCGTCGATCTTAGCAGCGGCATCGGAACCGGCTTCGACAAGATTGGCGTGTTCAAGGGTATTCCGGAAGCTCATGCCCGGCTTGATGAATGTGCGATCATATCCGTAAATTTGGAGGTACTGTTCGTTGCACAGCACGAGGTTCTGATCGGCATCAAAAACGCAAAGGCCATGTGAAACGTTACCGATGACCCGGCTCAGAAGCGCGGTCTGATTGGGAATTTCGAGAGCTGATTTTTCAGCAAGCTTTTCGCAGGTTAAAACCCAGCCGTTGCCGGGCGTCGGCCGGAAGTTGAAATCAACCGTCGCGCTCTCGCTGAACTTGCGGTGCAGGCGAAAGGGTTCGCAGCGCGCGAACATTCTTTCGATCTCACTCCACATTTCGGTGGCCGCCGACTTGGAAAGATTCGTTTCCTTTTCGCTCTGCTCGAAGAGTGCTTGCATCGGAGCGCCGAGGCGGACGCGAGCAGATTTGATACCCGTAATTTCGACAAATCGGCGATTGAAGAGCACGATCCGGTAATCGGCGTCGAGGACGCAAAGCCCCTGCGCCATTTCACTCACCGCAATTGCATGCAATGAGAGGACGGTGCGAAGGTCATCAGCAGCGTGCTTGCCAGCTATTGTCTTGAGAGAAGCTGTCATTGACTCAGCCACGACGGATCGAAGGTAAGTATTCAACTGTCAAACCGTAAGTGGTAGCTGGCAAAGTGAAATTTCGCGTTAATCGAGAGTGTTTGGCTTGGCTTACAAAAGCCTACTGGAAATGGTTGGAAATGCGTTATCAAAAAACAGCCGCGTCATGGGCCCGGGCGACCTCGGCGGGAAGGCGCAATGTAAGGAACTTGGCCCGCGCCGGAGACACATATGGTCCGGCAGCTGTTGTTTTTTTAAATCAACAACAACAATAACAGCAAGGAAATATATACTAAGCGACAACGTTCCTGAGGCCGCTCCATCACGGCCAATGTGATGTTGCGCGGAAGTCGATGGTGTCGGCGGCAGTCTCGCGTCTGGATTGCAAAAATGCGGTAAAACGCGAATATGCACGCCTGGAAAATTCCTGGTTGAATGGGAGACGGGTGATGACGGCGCGGAACGGCTATCTGCAGAATGGTTGCCTATTGTCACTCACATTCATCGCGATGGCATTCCAGGCGCGTGGCGCGGTGGCGCAAATGCCGCCTGCGATCGCGGCGCCCGGCGAGACGACGATCGCCGCGCTCCAGGGCGAGGGTGCTCAAATCTACGAGTGCAAGGCCGGCGGCGACAGCAAGCTCATCTGGGCGTTTCGCGAGCCCATTGCGAGCCTCATCCTCGACGGCAAGACAGTCGGCCGCCATTTCGCCGGTCCGACCTGGGAGAATGTGGACGGCAGTGCGGTGACCGGCAAGGCGGTCGGCAACGCGCCTGGCGTGAGTGCAAACGACATCCCGTGGCTCAAGCTCGATATTGTGAGTAAGCGGGGCAGCGGGACATTCGCGGATGTCGCTACCGTACAGCGGATCGATACCCACGGCGGCGTAGCCAAAGGCTCATGCGATCATGCCGGCGCCTTTCTCAGCGTCCCCTATTCGGCCGAATATGTCTTCCTGCGCAAGGGCGGCTGACGCGGCGGGACGAGGGCGGCGGAGTTCGGCCTGACATCCGCGTTTGCGTAATGTGGAAGCGGCGTTTCACTACATTGGCATTGCCGCAGCGGTACGGTTCCCTATATCCCGGTCATTCCGGTTTCCTCTGGCAATATGGGGTCGGTAGGGGCAAACTGGCGCGCCAGGAGGGTCGCTGAATGGTGCTGCGCGACGTCAAGCTCGACGACAAGTATGACCTCGGCCAGCGCCGCATTTTCGTGACCGGGTTCCAGGCGCTGGTGCGCCTTTGCCTGATGCAAAAGGAGCTCGATCGCCACAACGGCCTCAATACCGCAGGCTTCGTCAGCGGCTACCGCGGCTCGCCGCTCGGCGGCCTCGACAGTCAGTTCCTACGCGCCGCGCCCTATCTCCAGAAAAACGACATCCGCTTCCAAGGCGGCATCAACGAGGACCTCGCCGCGACCGCGGTTTGGGGCTCGCAGCAGGCTGAACTGCGCGGGGAGGGCAAGTACGACGGCGTGTTCGGCATGTGGTACGGCAAAGGGCCCGGCGTCGACCGGACGGGCGATGTGTTCCGGCACGCCAATTTCGCCGGCTCGTCAAAGCACGGCGGAGTGCTGGCGCTGATGGGCGACGACCATACCGCCGAATCTTCGACCACCGCGCACCAGTCCGAATATCACTTCATCGACGTCATGATTCCGATCCTGAATCCCGCCGGGGTTCAGGAGGTTCTCGACTACGGTCTCTACGGCTGGGCCATGTCGCGCTTCACCGGCACCTGGGTCGCGCTCAAGACGATGCACGAGACGATCGAGTCGACGGCGGCTATCGACGCCAGTCTGGAGCGGATCAATATCGTCATCCCTGACGATTTCCGCATGCCTGACGGCGGCCTTAACATCCGCCTCAACGATCCCATTCTGGCACAGGAAGCGCGACTGCACGATTACAAGCGCGACGCGATGCTCGCCTTCGTACGTGCCAACAAGCTCAACCGCATCGTCACCTCGGGTGGCCGCAGCCCGAAAATCGGCATCATCACGACCGGCAAGAGTTATCTCGACGTCCGCCAAGCGTTCGACGAACTCGGCATCGACGAGGTGAAGTGCAATGAATTGGGCATCCGCCTCTACAAGGTGGGATGCGCCTGGCCGCTCAGCCAACGTGAGCTCAAGGAATTTGCGACAGGGCTCGATCTCATCATCGTGGTCGAGGAGAAGCGTTCGCTCCTTGAGGTGCAGGTCCGCGAGGAGCTTTACGGTACGGCCAACCAGCCGCTCTGCATCGGCAAGAAAGACGAACAGGGCAACTGGCTGTTCCCTGTCAAGGGCGCGCTCGATCCCCACGACGTTGCGGTCTGCATCGGCGATCGGCTGCTCAAGGTATCACCGCAATGATGAGCTTGCGCAGCGCTTGGCACGCCTCAAGGAATCTCAGCGGATCGCCGCGGAGACCAAGGACATCGCGCAACGTATTCCCTATTTCTGCTCAGGCTGTCCGCACAACACCTCGACCGTCGTGCCGCAGGGCATGCGCGCCTATGCGGGCATCGGCTGCCATTACATGGCGCAATGGATGGACCGCTCGACCCAGGGCTACACGCATATGGGCGGCGAAGGTGCGAACTGGATCGGCGAGGCGCCGTTCTCGAACCGCCAACATGTTTTCCAGAATCTCGGCGATGGCACCTACAATCACTCGGGCTATATGGCGATCCGTGCCGCGATCGCTTCGAACACCAATCTTACCTACAAAATCCTGTTCAATGACGCTGTCGCGATGACCGGCGGCCAGGCCAACGATGGCGGCCTCACCGTGCCGCAGGTCGCCGCGCAGGTCGCCGCGGAAGGCGCCAGGCGCGTCGTCGTCGTTACTGACGACCCGGGAAAATATCCAAGCGACGTCGCGTGGCCGAAAGGCCTCACCATCCACCATCGGGACGACCTCATCGCGGTGCAGAAGGAGCTCGCGCAAATCCCGGGCGTTACCGTGCTGATCTACGATCAGACCTGCGCGGCCGAGAAACGCCGCCGCCGCAAGCGCCACACTTATCCCGATCCCGAAAAGCGCGTCATCATCAACGAACTCGTGTGCGAGGGCTGCGGCGATTGCGGCGTGCAGTCGAACTGCGTTTCGGTGCAACCGCTGGAGACCGAGTGGGGCCGCAAGCGCACCATCGATCAGTCGAGCTGCAACAAGGACTTTTCCTGCGTCAAAGGCTTCTGTCCGTCATTCGTCACGGTGCACGGCGCCAAGCTCAAGCAGGGCGTCGGCGTCGCCGCCGATCATGATCTGCCGCCGCTGCCCGATCCGCAGCTTCCCGCCATCGAGCAGACCTACAACATCATCGTCACCGGCGTCGGCGGCACCGGCATTGTCACCATTGGTGGCGTGTTGGGCATGGCGGCGCACCTCGAAGGCCGCGGCATCGGCGTGCTCGACATGGCCGGTCTCGCGCAAAAGGGCGGCGCGGTGTTCAGTCACATTCGCATCGCTGAAAATCCGAATGCCATCCATGCCATTCGAGTCGCAGCGGGCCGCGCCGACCTTGTGCTCGCCGGCGACATCGTGGTTGCGGGTACCCGCAAGGTGCTCGCTGCGGTCAAGCACGGCGCCACCGAAATGGTCGTCAATACCGACGAATTCATGCCGGGCGAATTCACCCGCAATGCCGACTTTTCGTTGCCGACCGAACGGCTGAAACGGACTATCGTCGCCGATGCGGGTGACGACAAGACGCATTTCATCGACGCATCGCGCATCGCCAATGCGCTGTTTGGCCGTTCGATCGGCGCCAACATGTTCATGGTCGGCTATGCCTATCAGCGCGGCGCGATCCCGCTGTCGGCGGCCGCGATCGAGAAGGCGATCGAGCTCAATGGCGAGGCGGTCGCCATGAACAAATCAGCCTTTCACTGGGGCCGTCGCGCCGCGGTCGATCGCGGATACGTGGAAAATATCGCGAAACCCGCGCCGTCGTCCAAGAGCGATGCACGGCGGCTGTCGGAATCGGTCAACGAGACGATCGAGCGGCGCGCCAACTATCTCACCGCTTATCAGAATGCCGCTTATGCGGCGCGCTACCGGACTTTGGTCGACAAGGTCAAGAGGGCTGAGGCGGCGCGGGCACCCGGCAAATCCGGTCTTGCCGACGCGGTCGCGCGCTATCTCTTCAAGCTGATGGCGTACAAGGACGAGTACGAAGTGGCGCGGCTTTATACCGACGGTGCGTTCCTCAAGCAGGTCGAAGCCGAGTTCGGCAACGAGAATCTGCGATTCGAATTTCATCTCGCGCCGCCGCTCTTGGCACGTCGCGACGCGGCGACCGGCCTGCCGCGGAAGATGAATTTTGGTCCGTGGATGCTTCGAGCCTTTCGGCTGTTGGCGAAGCTGAAAGCGTTGCGTGGGACGCCGTTCGATCCGTTCGGCCGTTCGATCGAGCGCCGCACCGAGCGCAAGCTGATCGGCGACTACGAATCGATGCTCGACGAAGTGCTCGCCGGGCTTACGCCCGAGAATCATCACCTGGCGGTCGGTCTCGCCGCGATCCCGGAAAAAATCCGCGGCTTCGGCCACGTCAAGCAACAGCATCTCACCGCCGCCAAGGCCGACGAGGCGGCGCTGCGCGAACAGTTTCGTGCCGGCTCGCCGGCGCTGCTCAACGCAGCGGAATGATTGCGGACGCGGGTGCTTTCGCGCCCCAATAAGCCGAAGTGTGCGGCGCCGGACCGACACGCCAAAATAAATTGTGACAGCCAGGGAGGAACGACGCATGAAAAAGTTGCTGCTCATTCTCGTGGCCGTGGGAGCCACGTTGTTCAGCTTGGCGCTTCGCGCCGACGATTATCCGTCGCGGCCGGTCACCATCGTCGCGGTGTTCGGACCGGCCAGCGCTAGCGACACGATTTGCCGCATTGTCGCCGACAAGCTCAGTCACGCGATTGGGCAACCCGTCATCGTCGAGGATCATCCGGGTGCGGACGGAGCGCTGGCTGCGCTCTACGTCCACCACCAGCCACCAGACGGCTATACGCTCTTGATGGCGACCAACTCACCGCTTTCCGCTGATCCGTTTTTGCACAAGGATGTGAACTACGACGCGGTAAGGGACTTCGCGCCGGTGACGCGGGTGGGGAGCTTCACCTTGATGCTGGTGGTCAATCCGAAGCTGCCGATCCATTCGATCAAGGAGTTGGTCGATTATGCCAAGGCCAACCCCGGCAAGCTGTCGTTCGCCAGCGGCAATACTGCGGGCATCGTCGCCGGTGACATCCTGGCAAAATGGGGCGAAATCAGCATGCTGCATGTGCCCTATAAGAGCACGCCGCCGGCGCTTGAGGATATCATCGCGGGGCGCGTATCCATGATGTTTGCCGATTTCACGACGGCTATCCCCCATGTCAAAGCCGGAACGCTGCGCGCGCTGGCGGTGACGCGCATCCGCCGCAGCTCCCTGTTTCCGGATTTGCCAACGATGGACGAGGCCGGAATTAAGGGCTTCGACCTTGATGCCTGGGCCGGACTTGTTGCGCCGGCCGGCACGCCGCCGGAGATCGTGACCAAGCTCAACGGGGCGCTGCGTAAGATCATCGACAGCCCGGACGTCCAGGCGAAATTCCACCAAGTCGGCTTCGAGGGCTTTTCCAGCACGCCTGAGGCGTTGGGGGATTTCATCAAGGTCCAGCTCGGCAAGTGGGGCGAGATGGTCAAGGACGCCAACATCCAGTCTCAGTAGGCTGGGACGGACCGTGCCGGAGCGAGCGGGCGGCAAGACGCGCTGCCTGACAATCCGGCATCCGGGGCGGATCAGTGCGAATATGCGGCGTTTGTGGGCATGCCAGCCGGCCCGCAGTGGGATATGCTGACAGGATGAATGACTTACCCCCCATCCAGGCAGCCCTCGGCGACGCGACTGAAGCGTCACCGGTGCCGCCCGATCTGCCTTCAAAGGAGTCCGAGCAAGCGTCTGCGGCCTTGGGTCACGGTGGCGTGGTTGCCGATTCTCTATCCGCTGTTCCGACGGCCGAAACGCCAGACGGGGATCGGGTCGCCGCGCCTCAGCCCGAAGCCCGACATGCGTCCAGCACCCAGCCGTCGCCGGATGCCGGCGCGGCGAACGAGGCGACAACGGCAACGACAACACCCGGGATCGGCATTCTTCTCGTCAATCTTGGCACGCCAGACGCGTCCGATCCGGCTTCGGTGCGCAGTTACCTGAAAGAGTTCCTGTCCGATCGGCGCGTGATCGAGAACGACTCGGTCCTTTGGAAAATGTTGCTCAACGGCCTCATCCTGCCGCTGCGGTCGCGACGCAAAGCGCGAGACTATCAAAAGATCTGGAACCACGAGAAGAACGAGTTGCCCTTCAAGACCATCACGCGCTCGCAGGCCGGCAAGCTTGCCACCATCCTCGAGCCGCTCGGCAAGCACGTCGTCGTCGACTGGGCGATGCGCTACGCCGATCCGCCGATCGCCGCGCGGCTCGAGGCGCTGATCGCGCGCGGCTGCGACCGCATTCTGGTGATGCCGCTCTATCCGCAATATTCGGCGGCGACGACGGCCACGGTTTGCGACGAAGTGTTCCGTTACATGATGCGGCTGCGCCGGCAGCCGGCGTTGCGCATCCTGCCCGCCTATTACGACGATCCCTATTACATCGAGGTGCTCGCGTCTTCGCTCAAGGCAGAGCTCAAGGCGCTGACATTCGCGCCCGACGTGATCATTGCGTCCTATCACGGCATGCCGAGAGACTACGTCCTCAAGGGCGATCCTTATGAAGGCCAGTGCGTGAGAACCACGGAGCTTTTGCGCGAGCAGCTCGGACTTGACGAGACCAAGCTGATGATGACGTTTCAGTCGCGCTTCGGCCGCGCGCGCTGGCTAGAGCCCTTCACCATCAAGACCGTAAAGGCGCTTGCCAAGAAGGGCGTCAAAAATCTCGTCGTGCTGACGCCAGGATTTTCCGCCGATTGCCTGGAAACGCTAGAGGAGATCGCGATCGAGAACGCGCGGGTCTTTAAGCGCAATGGCGGGCAGAATTTCGCCGCCATTCCCTGCCTCAACGACAGCGAGGCCGGCATGCTGATGATCTGGCAGCTTGCCATGCGCGAGCTCAAAGGCTGGGTATGATGGCCATGCGCGGTGGCCCGTCAGGTCGGTTTTTGCCGCGCGTTGATGAGAGAGCATGGTCGGCAACTCGTTCACCTCCGGTACTTGGTTCATCCTGGCGTTGGCGCTGATCGCGATCGAGGCGTTGCGGCCCGGCCGGTTCGCGATATGGCTGGGCTTTGCCGCAATTCTCGTCGGCATCATTGCCTCGGTCGCACGGTGGCCCTGGCCGGTCGAGTTCGGGGCTTTCGTCGTTTTCGCCGTTGCGGTGATTCCAGTCTGGCGCCGTTACGAGCGCAAAAAAACCCTATGGAAGTCCAGCCGATAAAGGGCGACGCAAGCGCCCCGCGAGGCCGTTTCCCATCAACCTCCCGTTAACCATATCCGTTTTATCTCCGTTAACCATCGGGCGTGCCGCTGAGCGGCCCGGATCGGTCATGGCGTTGCTCTCTGCCGCCCCGGGGCCAGCAGCGTCCTGCGCGGCACTTGATGGTGGGTCGGTTTGGCAGTTCCCGAGGCGACGCGAAACGTACAGGCGCTGCGCGCCCTTCACGGTTTGGCGTTGTCGGCCGTTCATTGCGGCTGTGTTGCGCCGCAGCGTTGATGCCGGACGCGAGCTCGGCGCAAACGCCGATTCCGGATACGAGCATCGATCTTTTGCAGCCGTCGCTCGAGGGTAATCCCGTAAACCCGCCGCGTTTTCGCCGGCCCGGCGATCCGCAACGCTGCGCAAAATCAGGCGCCCGCCGGCCGGAACGTTCACCGCGCCCTCGCGCATTGGCGCGACGCCGATCTACGGCAGCCCGCCGGGCTTCGGCGCCGCCGACACCGGCTTCGATTCCAGAACAGATCGAAACGCAAGCGACTGGCACAGACGCCGGCGGCCGCCCGCCGTCGGCGAGCCCGCGGCCGGAGACGACGTTCGTGCCGCTGCCGACACCGGCGCCGCTCGCCGCATCGCCCAAACCGCCGCGTAACAAATCCGCCGCAGCCGGCGAGTATCTATCCGGCCAAAGCGGCCGCACGGCCCGGTGCCGTCCTGCCGCCGCCGGCCGATCCGCTTCCCGGTCAGCAATCCGCCGTCCGAAGTGTATCCCTTGGCGGCCGCGAGCCGGCCCGGGCGCCGTCATGCCGGCTCCGCCGCAGTTCGACCCGGACGCGTCCGCAGCCACGCCGCCGCCCGGGCTGCCGCCGCTCAACACCCTGCCGCTCGGCACGGTGCCGCAGCGGGCGCTGCCGATCGCCGCCGGCGACCCTTATGCGCCGATCGGCATTCGCGGCGGGTCGTTTCTGTTTTTCCCGGCGGTCGAGCTTTCGGCCGGCTACGACACCAATCCAGCGCACGTGCCAGGCGGCGGCGCTTCCTCGTACTATGTCGTCGCGCCGGAACTGCTGGTGCAGTCCGACTGGTCGCGCCATTCGCTGACCGCCGACATTCGCGGCTCCTACACCGATTATGGCGAAGACTTCACGCCGTCGCTCAATCGGCCGTTTCTCAATTCGAAAATCGACGGCCGCATCGACGTCACGCGCCAAACACAGATCATTCTCGAAAGCCGCTTCCTCGTCTCGACCGACAATCCGGGCAGCCCGAACCTTCAAGCCGGCCTCGCCAAGCTGCCGATCGACACCACGGTCGGCGGCACGCTCGGCGTCGCGCAGCAGTTCAACCGGCTCGACCGTTTCGCTCAAAGGCACCATCGATCGCTCGACCTACAACAATTCCATTCTCACCGACGGCGAATCCGTCAGCAACGACGACCGCAACTTCGATCAATATGCCGGCATCCTCCGCGTCGGCTACGAGCTCGACCCCGGCCTCAAGCCATTCGTGGAAATCAGCGAAGACAAGCGCATCCACGACCTGCAGTTCGACAGCAACGGGTTGCAGCGCGACTCGAATGGCACCAGCGTGAAAGTTGGCGGCGACTTCAACGTCTTCGGCTCGCTGACCGGCGAATTGGCGGTCGGCTATCTCGAGCGCAGCTACAAGGATCCGTCGCTGCCGAACATCGGCGGCGTCATCCCCGACGGCTCGCTGATCTGGCAGGCGACGCGCGCTGACGACGGCAAAGTTCACCGCCGCCTCCGCGATCAACGAATCGGTCCTGCCCGGCGTCTCCGGCGCCTTCAGCCGCGACTTCAATCTTCAGGTCGACCACGCGTTACGGCGGTGGCTCATCGCCACGCTGATCGTCGGCTACGGCCGCGACTCTGTATGTCGGCTCTGCCGCGTGACGACAATCGCTATTTCGCCTCCGCGGGCTTGACCTACAAATTAAACCGCGACCTGCAGGTCAAAACGACGGTGCGGCAAGATTGGCTGACCTCAACAGTGACCGGCGTCGCCTACAACGCGACGTCGGCGTCTCCTGACCGTTGCGGCTTGCAGCGCTAACGCTTCAGCCGCCGTTGAGCTCTTCGCCGAGAATCTTCTTGATCTCGGCGCGGAAGGCCGGCGCGATGTCCGCGCGGGCCAGCGCGTAGGACACGTTGGCGGCGAGAAAGCCGATCTTGGAGCCGCAGTCGAAGCTGCGGCCTTCGAATTTCAAGCCGTAGAACGGCTGCGTCCGGGCCAGCTGGATCATGGCGTCGGTGAGCTGGATTTCGCCGCCGGCGCCGCGCTCCTGGTTCTCCAGCATGTCGAGGATTTCCGGCTGCAGGATGTAGCGGCCGGTCAGGATCAGATTCGACGGCGCCCGGTCGCGCGGCGGCTTCTCCACCATGCTGGTGATCGAGAACATCTTGCCCTTGTGCTCGCCGACGCCGACGACGCCGTATTGATCGACCCGCTCGCGCGGCACTTCCTCGACCGCGACGATATTGGCCCGCTCGGTCGAGCGTCGCGCGCCGCATCCATCATCTGGGCGAGGCAGCCGCGCTCGTGCTGGACCAGCACGTCGGGCAGCAGCAGCGCGAACGGCTCGCGGCCGATCAGTTCGCGCGCGCACCAGACCGCGTGGCCGAGGCCGAGCGGCTCCTGCTGGCGGGTGAAGCTCGTCGAGCCGGGCAGCGGCAGATCCTGGTCGAGAAATTCGAGCGCGTCGTGCTTCTGCCGCTCCAGCAGCGTCATTTCCAGCTCGAACTGGCGGTCGAAATGATCCTCGATGACGCCCTTGTTGCGGCCGGTGACGAAGATGAAATGCTCGATGCCGGCCTCGCGGGCCTCGTCGACGACGTGCTGGATCAGCGGCCGGTCGACGACCGGCAGCATCTCCTTCGGCATCGCCTTGGTGGCCGGCAGAAACCGGGTGCCGAGGCCGGCGACCGGGAAAACGGCTTTGCGGATGGGTTTCATGCGGCGCCGTGAGTGAAGGAGGACGGGGGCGAATCTGATGCGCATTGGCGTTCAAGTTATTGCCTCATTGCGCGTTCAAACTGGCGGAAGGCGTAAGATAAGGCGGCGTCCCGGATGTTCCTTTAGCCGTATCCGCATCGCATTGCTGCAGCGTGAATCGGCGCGATGACCTGCAAATCTTGCAACCGTAGCCGGCTGGCCGTCAGCAGTAGGCGACCTGTTAAGGCGTTCGGTATACATAGCAGGTACCCAATCGTGCGGCCATGAATCGAGACCGCCTGCCATGGTGTTTCGCCCGCCGGTCCTTCGGCTCATGCTGCGTGCCTTGGCCTGCTGGCCTTCGGCCTTCGGCTGGCGGCTGCGCGCAGGCGCAGGACAAGCCTGACAACTGGCTGACCCGGCTGTTTCAACCGCCAGCGACCGCTCCGGTTCCAGCGCCGACGGGGGCACGCACCGAATGGAGCGGCCAGTCCGGCGCCTCGGGCAATCCGCTGATGACCGCCGACGCGATCCGCGCCGCCGCCGCCGATTTCGGCAATTGCATCGCCGGGCTGTGGCCGGACGGCCGCGCGGCGCGGCATCACGCGCGCCAATTTCGAGCGCTTCACCGCGGGACTGACGCCGGATCTGCGCATCATGGACCTGCTCGACGCGCAGCCGGAATTCACCAAGTCGCCGTGGGATTATCTCGACCTGCTGGTCAGCGACGACCGCATCGCGCGCGGCCGCGAGTTGCTGGCGCAATATGCCGCCGACCTTCGCCGCGGTCGAGCGCGCCTACGGCGTCGACCGCCACATCGTCGCGGCGATCTGGGGCGTCGAATCGAATTACGGCACGCTGGGCGGCGACCGGCCGGTGATCCGCTCGACCGCGACGCTTGGCCTGCGTCGGCCGCCGCCGCGATTATTTCCGCGAGGAATTCCTGTCGGCGCTGGAAATCCTGCAGCGCGGCGACATCGCGCCCGATCGTCTGTCGGCTCGTGGGCCGGCGCTTTCGGGCCGACGCAATTCATGCCGACGTCGTTCAAGCGCTATGCGGTCGATTTCGACGGCGACGGCCGGCGCGACGTCGTCGATTCGATGCCGGACGTGATCGCCTCGACCGCCAACAATCTGAAAACGGACGGCTGGGTGACGCGGCCAGAGCTGGGGCTACGAAGTCGTGCTGCCGCAGAACTTTCAATTATCTGCTGGCCGATCGTTCGCGGCAGATGACGGTGCGGCAATGGCAGAGCCTGGGCGTGCGGCGCGCCGGACGGCAAGCCGTTTCCGCGCCCGGACGACCGCGCCTATCTGCTGCTGCCGGCCGGCGCGCGCGGGCCGGCCTTCCTGATGCTGCCAGAATTTCCGCGTCATCATGAAATACAATCCGGCGGAAGCCTATGCGCTCGCCATCGGCCATCTTGCCGACCGGCTGCGCGGCGGCGGGCCGTTCGTGCAGGGCTGGCCGCGCGACGAGCGCGTGCTCACCGTCGACGAGCGCTACGAGCTGCAGCAACTGCTTGGCGCGCCGTGGCTTCGATATCGGCGAGCCCGACGGCCGGCTCGGCCCGCGGACCCGCCTGGCCATCCGCAATTTCCAGGTCTCGGTCGGCCAAGTTCCGGACGGCTTTGCCTCGAGCGAGGTGCTCGACCGGCTGCGCCAGCCGTGACGACGCTTGACGATGCCGGTCCACGGAGCCCATCTTCAAGTTGACATTTTTTGCTAGTATAGGATCGGGTTCGGCGCCGCGCGGGCGGGCCGCATTTGAGCGCGCGCCAACGATCATTGGGTAAGCGGTTGATGACAACGCACAATCCAGCAACGCCGAGACTGCGATGGGTTGCGCTCGCGGCTCGTGGTCATGGTGACGGCCGCCGCGCTGCCGGTCCCGGCGGGCGCCCAGTTTTTCGAAGAACGCTATCCTTGGCAACCTGAGCGGCGCCTGCCGCCGCCAGCCGCCGAACGGGTATTACTCTTTCCCGTTTTTCAATCGGCGAACGGCTCGAGCCGTCCGCCCAATCCCTACATACGCCCGCAGCCGGTCGAGTCCACCAAGGCGCCGCCGCCGCAAAAACTGGAAAAGCCGCCGGCAAACACCGTCGTGGTGGTCGGCGATTCGATGGCCGATTGGCTCGCCTATGGGCTGGAGGAGACTTTGTCCGATTCGCCGGATATCGGCGTGGAGCGCAAAATCCGGCCGACTCCGGCCTGGTCCGCTATGAGCCACGCAACGATACACTCGAATGGCCGCAGGCCATCAAGGAAGCTCTGGCGGCCGAAAAACCGAGCGCCATCGTCGTCATGCTCGGCTTGAACGACCGCCTCCCGCTGCGACGACCGGCGCCGCCGCAGCGCCGCGCAAGCCGCGGCTGCGCCAGTCGACCGGCAGCGGCGCAAGAGCCGGCGCGCAGCAGGAAGGCGAGCAGCCGCCCCGCCGGCGAAGCCGCAACGGCGCCGGCTCCAAGCGGCTCCGTACGATTTTCACACCGACAAATGGGCGGAGCTCTATTCCAAGCGCATCGACGAGATGATCGCGGCGCTCAAGAGCAAGGGCGTGCCGGTGCTCTGGGTCGGGCTGCCGGCGATCCGCGGCACGCGTCGACCGAGCGACATGAGCTATCTCGACGAGCTTTTTCGCGCGCGCGCCGAGAAGGCCGGGATCATCTATGTCGATATCTGGGACGGCTTTGTCGACGAGAACGGACGCTACACCGTGCAAGGCCCGGATTTCGAAGGCCAGACTCGGCGGCTGCGCACCGGCGACGGCGTGCATTTCACCAAGGCCGGCGCCGTGAAGCTCGCGCATTATGTCGAGCACGAATTGGGCCGCGTGATGTCGAACCGCATCACGCCGGTCGCGTTGCCGGCTGCCCGAGGAGCAGTCGCCGCGCAAAGGGCAACGGCCGCCGGGCCACGGCCCGTCGCCGGGCCGGTGCTTCCGCTCACGGCTCCGGCCACGGGTGACGAGCAGGCTGACGTCTCCTGGGAGCGGGCGGCGCCCGCGCGCCGCGCCGCCGACCCGATCGCGGCAAGCGTGCTGAGCCGTGGCGACCCGGTCGCGGCGCAAACCGGCCGCGCCGACGACTTCTCCTGGCCGCGTCCCGGCGCCAATGCGAATGGCAACGAGACACCAAGCCGCCGAACCTGTCCGCGCCGACGCCTGCCATGCCGGCCAAGAAAGGCGCCGCGGCCAAAAACAAAGCCGCACCGGACGCCACCGACGGCGTCGCACGCGTCGTTCGCCGAACGCGCGATCTCGACGGCGGCCGTCAGCGCCGACACGGTGATGGCGCTTGTAGCCGTCAGCGCGGCAGCTGCGTCGATCCCATCAAGAACTTGTCGACGGCGTGCGCGGCCTGGCGGCCCTTCGCGGATCGCCCAGACCACCAGCGATTGGCCGCGGCGCATGTCGCCGGCGGCGAACACCTTGTCGATCGAGGTCCGGTAATCGTCGGTCGAGGCGCTGACGTTGCCGCGCTGATCGAGCGCGAGGTCGAGCTCCTTGATCATGCCCTCGTGCACCGGATGCACGAAACCCATCGCCAGCAGCACGAGGTCGGCGTCGATCTCGAACTCGCTGCCGGGGATCGGCTTGATCTTGTCGTCGACGCGCGCGCAATGCAGCTTCTTCACGACGCCGTTCTCGCCGGAGAACTGCGTCGTCATCACGGCGAAATCGCGCTCGGCGCCTTCCTCGTGGCTCGACGAGGTGCGCAGCTTGAGCGGCCAGTTCGGCCAGGTCAGCATCTTGTTCTCGTGCAGCGGCGGCTGCGGCATGATTTCGAAATTGGTCACCGACAGCGCGCCCTGGCGGAACGAGGTGCCGATGCAGTCCGAGCCGGTATCGCCGCCGCCGATGACGACGACGTGCTTGCCGTCGGCGAGGATCGGCTCGCCGGCCGCCGGCCGGCTCGCCGCTGACGCGCCGGTTCTGCTGCGGCAGGAAATCCATGGCGAAATGGATGCCTTTGAGATCGCGGCCGGGCACCGGCAGGTCGCGCGCCTTCTCGGCGCCGCCGGTCAGCACGACGGCATCGTGCTCGGCGACCAGCTTTTCGGCCGGCGACGTTGACGCCGACATGGGCGCCGTAATGGAACATCGACGCCTTCGGCCTCCATCTGCGCGACGCGGCGGTCGACGTGGATCTTCTCCATCTTGAAGTCGGGAATGCCGTAGCGCAGCAGGCCGCCGGCCTTGGCGAGCTTCTCGTAGACGTGGACGTCGTGGCCGGCGCGCGCGAGTTGCTGGGCGCAGGCCAGGCCCGGCCGGGCCCGGAGCCGACGACCGCGACCTTCTTGCCGGTCCGCTGCGCCGGCGGTTCGGGCTTGAGGCCCTTGCGCGATGGCGCGGTCGGCGATCGCGCATTCGATCGATTTGATGGTGACCGGGTTCTCGTCGATGTTGAGCGTGCAGGAGGCTTCGCACGGCGCCGGGCAGACGCGGCCGGTGACTTCCGGAAAATTGTTGGTCGAATGCAGGTTGCGCGCGGCCTCGTCCCAATTGCCGGTATAGACGAGATCGTTCCAGTCCGGGATCTGGTTGTTGACCGGGCAGCCGGGCGTGCCGGGTGCGACCGCGCCGGTGCCCTGGCAATAGGGCACGCCGCAATTCATGCAGCGCGCCGCCTGGGTGCGGTAATCCTGCTCCGGCAGCGGCAGCACGAATTCGCGCCAATGCCGGATGCGCTCCGCGACCGGTTCGTAGTCGCGGTCCTCGCGCTCGTATTCGAGAAAGCCGGTGATCTTGCCCACTGTGTACTCTGTTTGGCGCGCTCATTCGGCTGCCTGCATCGCCTGCAGCCTTCAGCTCGTTGAGCGCGCGGCGATACTCGACCGGCATGACCTTGCGGAATTTCGGGTACCAGGTCTTCCAGTCGGTCAAGGATCTTGGCGGCGATGCGCCGAGCCGGTGAAGCGCGCGTGGCGGGCGATGAGATGATGCAGCCGATGCGGCATCGAAGCGGCTCATGTCCGCCATGATGTCGACCACGCCATGCGCTTCGAGATCGCGCTCGTGATGGAAGACGCGGGCGTTGATGTCTTCTTCCTCGCGGCATCGGCTCAAGCTCGACCATGGCGAGATTGCAGCGCGAGTCGAATGTGCCGTCCTCGTCGAGCACATAGGCGATGCCGCCCGACATGCCGGCGGCAAAGTTGCGGCCGGTCGGCCGAGCACGACCACGACGCCGCCGGTCATGTATTCGCAGCAATGATCGCCGGCGCCCTCGATGACCGCGATGGCGCCCGAATTGCGCACGGCAAAGCGCTCGCCGGCGACGCCGCGGAAATAGCATTCGCCTTCGATCGCGCCGTAAAGCACGGTATTGCCGACGATGATCGACTGTTCCGGCACGATGCCGGAATCTGCAGGCGGGCGCACGACGATGCGGCCGCCGGAAAGCCCCTTGCCGACATAGTCGTTGGCGTCGCCATCGAGTTCGAAGGTCACGCCGCGCGCGAGAAACGCGCCGAAGCTCTGTCCGGCGGTGCCGGTGAACTTCGCCACGATGGTGTCGTGCGGCAGGCCATCGTGGCCGTAGCGCTTGGCGATTTCGCCGGACAGCATGGCGCCGGCGGTGCGGTCGGTATTTTTGATCGGCAATGCGATGCGCACCGGCGCGCCGCGGTCGAGCGCCGCCTGCGATTGCGCGATCAGCTTGCGGTCGAGGATGTCGTGGATCTTGTGATCCTGCCCCTCGCAATTGAAGATGGCGACCTCGGCCGGCACGTCCGGCTTCATGAACAGCTTGGAGAAGTCGAGGCCGTTGGCCTTGGCGTGCGCGATCAGCTTGCGCCGATCGAGCATCTGCATCTGGCCGATCATCTCGTTGAAGGTGCGGTAGCCCATCGCCGCCATCAGCTCGCGCACTTCCTCGGCGACGAAGAAGAAATAATTGATGACGTGCTCGGGCTGGCCGGTGAAGCGCTTGCGCAGCACCGGGTCCTGGGTGGCGACGCCGACCGGGCAGGTGTTGAGATGGCACTTGCGCATCATGATGCAGCCGGCGGCGATCAGCGGCGCGGTGGCGAAGCCGAATTCGTCGGCGCCGAGCAGCGCGCCGACCACGACGTCGCGGCCGGTGCGGATGCCGCCGTCGACCTGCACGGCGATGCGGCCGCGCAGCCGGTTGGCGACCAGCGTCTGGTGGGTCTCGGCAAGCCCGATCTCCCACGGCGAGCCGGCATGCTTGATCGAGGTCAGCGGCGACGCGCCGGTGCCGCCCTCGTAACCCGGCGATGGTGACGTGGTCGGAGCGCGCCTTCGAGACGCCGGCCGCGACCGTGCCGACGCCGACCTCGGAGACGAGCTTGACCGAGACGTCGCCGTCGGGATTGACGTTCTTCAGATCGAAGATGAGCTGCGCCAGGTCCTCGATCGAATAAATGTCGTGATGCGGCGGCGGCGAGATGAGGCCGACGCCCGGCGTCGAATGGCGCACCTTGGCGATGGTCTTGTCGACCTTGTGGCCGGGCAACTGGCCGCCTTCGCCGGGCTTGGCGCCCTGCGCGATCTTGATCTGCATCATGTCGGAATTGACGAGATATTCGGCGGTGACGCCGAAGCGGCCCGACGCCACCTGCTTGATCGCCGAGCGCATCGAATCGCCGTTCGGCAGCGGCTTGAAGCGGTCGGCTTCTTCGCCGCCCTCGCCGGTATTCGACTTGCCGCCGATCCGGTTCATGGCGATCGCGAGCGTGGTGTGCGCCTCGCGCGAGATCGAGCCGAACGACATGGCGCCGGTCGAGAAGCGCTTGACGATCTCCTTCGCCGGCTCGACCTCCTCGATCGGCACCGGCGTGCGCGCGTCCTCCTCGGCCGACTTGATGCGGAACAGGCCGCGGATCGTGAACAGCTGCTCCGATCTGCTCGTTGATGATGCGCGGCGAAGTGCCGGTACTTCTCAAAGGAATTGCCGCGCACCGCGTGCTGCAGTGCCGCAACCGTCGCCGCGTTCCAGACGTGATCCTCGCCGCGCACGCGCACCGCATATTCGCCGCCGACGTCGAGCATGGTGCGGTAGATCGGCGCGTCGCTGAAGGCGTCGCGATGCCGGCGCACCGCTTCTTCGGCGATCTCGGCGAGGCCGACGCCTTCGATGCGGGTCGCGGTGCCGGTGAAGTATTTGTGCGACGAAATCGGACTTGAGGCCGACCGCGTCGAAAATCTGCGCACCGCAATAGGACTGGTAGGTCGAGATGCCCATCTTCGACATCACCTTGAGCAGGCCCTTGTCGATCGACTTGATGTAGCGCTTGACGATTTCCTTCTCGTCGAGCTTTTGCGGCAAATCGCCCTTCATCGCGGTCAGCGTCTCGAAGGCGAGATAGGGATTGATCGCCTCGGCGCCGTAGCCGGCGAGGCAGGCGAAATGGTGCACCTCGCGCGGCTCGCCGGATTCCACCACGAGGCCGACCGAGGTGCGCAGACCCTCGCGGATCAGGTGATGATGCACGGCGGCGCAGGCGAGCAGCGACGGGAATCGGAATGCGGTCGGCGCCGGCGCGGCGGTCGGACAGGATGATGATGTTGATGCCGTCGCGCACGGCTTCGTCGGCTTTGTTGCACAGCGCATCGATCGCGCTTGCCATGCCGGCGGCGCCGGCTTCGGCCGGCCAGGTCGTATCGAGCGTCATCGACTTGAAATGGGATTCGGCGACCTCGGAGATCGAGCGGATCTTTTCCAGATCGGCATTGGTGAGGATCGGCTGACGAACTTCGAGACGCTTGGTCTTCGACATGCCTTCGAGGTCGAACAGATTTGGCCGCGGTCCGATGATCGAGACCAGACTCATCACCAGTTCTTCGCGGATCGGATCGATCGGCGGGTTGGTCACCTGCGCGAAGTTCTGCTTGAAATAGGTGAACAGCAGTTTCGGCTTGTTCGGACAGCGCCGAGATCGGCGTGTCGTTGCCCATGGAGCCGATCGCTTCTTCGCCGGTCGTCGCCATCGGCGTCATCAGGATTTTGAGGTCTTCCTGGGTGTAGCCGAACGCCTGCTGGCGATCGAGCAGCGCGAGGTTCGATATCACTTCGCCGTGGGCCTGGCGGCGGGCTTGATTGCCGGCCGCAGTACCCTGCTGCCTCCGACCCAGGCACCCGAGGTCCTGCGAGGCGTGCATGCGCTTGCCGCGCCGCTGGTGGCACTGGGCGATCGCCCCGAAGCCCCGGCGGTGCTCGCACAGCTCGGCTGCCCCTGGCTCAGTCCCGCGGACGCGCAGGACGCCGCTGCGAGCGATGCTGCAGGGGGCCTCACCATCCCGCAGATCGACGCGCAAGCAGCGGCCGTGGTGGTCTTCACCTCCGGTTCGACGGGCGCGCCGGTGCCGCACGTCAAGAGCTTCGGCCAGCTGGTGAGCGCGGCGCGCGTACAGATGACGCGCCTGCCACCGCACGCTGCCAGCACCGGCTATGCACTTCTCGGCACGGTACCGGCACAGCACATGTTCGGTCTGGAATCCACCGTCATACTGCCGCTGCAGAGCGGCGGAGTGCTCTGCGCCGAGCGGCCGTTCTTTCCGGCCGATATCGCCGCGGCGCTGCGCGCGCTGCCGCGTCCGCGCGCGCTGGTCTCCACACCCGTGCACCTGCGCGCACTGCTCGAAGGGGGCGCCCCCCTGCCGCCGCTCGATCTGGTGCTGTGCGCGACGGCAACGCTGTCCCAATCGCTGGCGCGGGAAGTGGAGGCACGCTGCGGCACGCAGCTGCTGGAGATCTTTGGCTCGACGGAAACCGGCCAGATCGCAAGCCGCCGCACGGCGCGTGAACGCGCCTGGCATCTGTGGCCGGAGGTGCGCCTGCGCTGCGCCGAGGAGCAATGGTGGGCGCAGGGCGGACACGTACGCGCCCCGACGCTGCTCGCCGATGTGTTCGAGCCAGTCGATGAGGCGCACTTCATCCTGCATGGGCGCAGCGCCGATCTGGTCAATGTGGCCGGCAAGCGCAGCTCCCTGGCCCATCTGTCGCAGCAGTTGCTCGGCATCGCCGGCGTGCTCGATGGCGCCTTCTTCATCTACGAGCCCACGCGTGGATCGATCACCGGCGTGTCGCGCCTGGCCGCGGTGGTGGTCGCCCCGGGTCTTACGCGCGTGAAGATCCTCGAGGCGCTGCGCGAGCGCATGGATGCGGTGTTTCTGCCACGTCCTCTGTGGCTCGTGCCGCGCCTGCCGCGCAACGACACCGGCAAGCTGCCGCAGGAGGCGCTGCAGACGCTGGCTGCGCAGCTCGCCGCCGGCTCGCCGCGGAGCGATGCGTGAAGGAACTGCAGCGCACGCTGCTGATCGGCGCCGATCATCCGGCCCTGGCCGGCCACTTTCCGGGCAATCCACTCATTCCCGGTGCGCTGCTGCTCGATGAGGTACTGCATGCGATCGAGCAGGCCCAGAGCGCAACGCCGCCGCAGGCCTGGCAGATCGAGGTGGTGAAATTTCTGCGTCCCGCACGCGCGGCCGAGCCGCTGCAGCTGACGCTGCGCGCCGAGCCCCAGCCCGGCTCCGGCAGCGCGCGCTATGAGTTCCAGATCAGCGCCGCAGGGCAGGCGATCGTGCGCGGCCGCGTGGAGGCGCGCGCATGAGCACGGACCAGGGCTGGCGTGACCGGCCGGAGCGTGGCAATGCAGTGCTGATGCGCTGGATGGCCGCGGTGTCGCTGCGCCTGGGGCGGCCGGTCGGACGGGTACTGCTGTATGCGGCCGCGGCCTACTTCTTTTGCTTCGCGCCGCGGGCCGCAGCGGCCATGAGGGGCTATCTGCGCCGCGTGCTGGGCCGCAAGCCTCGCGCGCTCGATCGCATGCGCCTCATTGTGAGCTTTGCCAGCACGATCCACGATCGGCTGTGGTTGCTGCGCGAGCGCGACGACATCTTCGATATCACGCTGGAAGGCGAAGGAGTGGTGCGTGAGGCCGTCACGCGAGGCGGCGCTTTCCTCATGGGCGCTCATGTGGGCAGCTTCGAGGTGCTGCGCCTGGTCGGACGACGCCAGGGTTTCACGGTGGCCATCTCCATGTACGAGGCGCAGGCACAGCGGCTCAATACAATGCTCAGTGCTCTCGCCCCCAGCGAGACGCTGGAGATCATCCCCGTGGGCCGTGTGGATTCAATGCTGCGAATGCGCTCATCGCTGGAGGCAGGGCACCTGGTGGGCATACTGGCGGATCGGCTGTTCGGATCCGAGCCCACCCTGTCGGTTCGCTTCCTCGGCGCTAGCGCGCGCTTTCCGATCAATCCCATGCGCCTCGCGGCCATTCTGCGCACGCGCGTGGTGTTCATGCTCGGGCTGTATCGCGGTTCCAATCGCTATCACGTCATCTTTGAGCCACTGGCCGACTTCTCGCAGGTCACACCCCCGAATCGACAGGCGACCATCGAGGCGGCCGTGCAGCGCTTCGCGCAGCTGCTCGAACAGCGTTGCCGCAGCGATCCCTACAATTGGTTCAACTTTTTCGATTTCTGGTCCGTGGCGCAGCCGCAGGCCGCGGCCGCGGCTGCCGCCGCCAGCCAGAGCAGCTCATGAGGCGTCGCGTCGGCCGACCCTCGGGCTCGCGCGCGGCCGTGCTGCTTGTGGGCCTGCTGGGCCTGCTGGGCGCAAATGCAGCTGCGAATTGCGCCGACACCACGGCCGGCGCCGCAAGCGAGCTGCAGCAGCTGCTGCAGCTCCTTGGCCAGCGCACGCACGCGGAGGCGCGATTCGAGCAATCCCAATATCTGGCGGCACTGAAGCGGCCACTGCAAAGCAGCGGCACGCTCTCCTACCGCGCCCCCGACCATCTCGAGCAGCACATTGAAAAGCCGCGGCCACAGCTGCTGGTGCTCGACCATGGCGTGCTCAGCCTGCAGCTGCGCAAACATCGGCGCAGCCTGCCGCTGGCGGACTACCCGCAGCTGGCGCCGCTGCTCGACAGCCTGCGCGCGCTGCTCGCCGGGGATCTGGCCACCCTGCAGCAACGCTTCGATCTGCAGCTGCAAGGTCCGCTGTCGCACTGGCAGCTGCAGCTGACGCCGCGCGCGGGCGCGCTGCAGGAGCTGCGCGACATCCGCGTGCGCGGTGAGCAGGCCCAGATCCTGGAAGTGCAGCTCGAGCAGCGCGATGGTGATCATTCGGACATGCACATCGAGCCGGCGCCATGAGTCGTGCGACTGCGCAGCCCGTCGCGCTCGGCCAGAGCGCACACCGCGGCATCATCCTGACCGTCTGGGCGGCGCTGCTGGCGGTGTCGGCACTGCTCGTGGCGCGCGCGCACTATCGCGCCGACCTGTCCGCGTTCCTGCCACGCTCACCCTCCCCGGTCCAGCAGCTGCTGGTACGCCAGCTCAGCAGCGGCGTCGCCTCGCGACTGGTGCTGATCGGCATCGGCGGGGGCACGCCCGAGACCCGTGCTGCAACCTCACGCGCATTGGCCACGAAGCTTGCAGGCTCAGCCGCCTTCGTGCTGGTGCAGAATGGCACCGAGGGCAGCTCACAGCGCGAGCAGCGCTTTGCCTTCGAGCATCGCTACCTGCTCAGCGACGAGGTGGATGCCGCGCGCTTCAGCAGCGCCGGGCTGCATGAGGCAATCGAGGCAAGCCTTGCGCTCATGGCCTCCCCGGCGGGTCTGCTGCTGCGACCGCTGTTCGAGCGCGACCCCACGGGCGAGACGCTGCAGGTCATCGATCAGCTCACCGGCGGCTATCAACCACACCGTGAGCACGGCGTGTGGGGCTCGCGCGCGGGCGATCAGGCGCTGCTGCTGGCCGAGACGCGCGCCAGCGGTGCCGACACCGATGCGCAGGAGCATGATCTGTCACTGGTCAGAGCGGCGTTCACGGCCGCCACGCGGGCTTCCGCGGCCACGGCGCACGGCATGCCCCTGCACCTGGTCATGAGCGGACCCGGCGTTTTTTCGGTGCAGGCACGCGCCACGATCAAAGGTGAGGCCGTGCGTCTGTCACTGATCAGCACGGTCCTGATCACAACGCTGCTGCTGGCGGCCTACCGCTCGGTCACTACGCTGCTGCTCGGGCTGCTGCCGGTGGTGTGCGGAGCACTTGCCGGCATCGCTGCGGTGGCCGTCGGCTTCGGCGTCGTCCATGGCATTACCCTGGGCTTTGGCATCACGCTCATCGGCGAGTCGGTGGACTATCCGGTCTATTTATTCGTGCAGTCGCGGGGCCATGACCTGCATGCCGTGCTCTGGCCGACTATCACGCTTGGCGCCCTCACTTCCATCTGCGGCTTTGCCTCCCTTCTGCCCTCGGCATTCGTGGGGCTTGCACAGCTCGGTCTGTATTCGATCTGTGGCCTCGCCGTGGCTGCTGCGATCACGCGCTGGGTGCTGCCCCTGCTGCTGCCGGCGCGTCTGTCGATGGCCGATCTGGCCGCACTCGGCTCACGTGCCGCGCGCGCTCTCTCGCACGTGCGGCTGACCTGGAGTGCCGTCGCTGCACTCGTCGTGCTGGCGGTGGTGATCCTGATACATCAGCGCGCAGTACTCTGGAATCGTGATCTGGCCGCGCTCAGTCCCATTCCCGCCGCGGCGCTGCGCCTGGACGGCCAGATGCGCGCAGATCTGGGCGCACCGGATGTCAGTGACCTGGTCCTCATCGAGTCTGCCGGCGAGCAAGCGACGCTTGGGACCGTCGAGGCGGTCGGGGCTCGCCTGGACGGGCTGGTCGATGCCGGAGTCATCGCCGGCTACGACAGCCCCGCACGCTACCTGCCAAGTCTCGCTACGCAGCGCGCGCGTCTGGCCAGCCTGCCGGATGCATCGACCCTGAAGAGCCGCCTGGCCGCAGCGACGGCGGATCTGGGACTCGCGCCGCACGCGCTCGATGGCTTCGAGCAGGATGTCGAGGCGGCACGGCGTGCCGGTCCGATCACACGGCAGTCATTGGGCGACAGCGCCCTGGGACTCACCGTGGATGCGACCCTCTGGTCGCAGGGGGGCCAGTGGCGTGCCGTGCTGCCGCTGCACCCCCCGCCGGGGCACGACATCGATCTGACGCGGGTGCGTGCCGCGCTCGCCGGCGCCGCTGGCGGCGCGCGCGTGCAGGTATTCAACACCCGTCAGCAGAGTGATGCGATGTATGAAGAGTATCTGAACGCGGCGCTGCGTCTCTCGGGGCTGGGGCTTGCCGCCATCGTCGTGCTGCTGGCCCTCACTCTGCGCAGCGCACGCCGCGTGCTGCGGGTGCTCGCGCCGCTGCTGCTGGCGGTGCTGGCCGTCACGGCGGGTTTCGCGGTGCTGCAGGTACCGCTTACACTGCTGCATCTGATCGGGCTGCTGCTGATCGTGGCGGTTGGATCCAACTATGCGCTGTTCTTCGATCGCAGCGCCGCCATGCACGAGCGTGCCGAGCTGCCGCGCATGCTCGCCTCACTGCTGCTGGCCAACGCCAGCACGGTGCTCGGCTTCTGCGTGCTGGCCTTCTCGAGCGTTCCGGTGCTCAACGCTCTGGGCCGCACCGTAGCGCCCGGGACGTTGCTGGCGCTGCTGCTGGCAGCGGCACTGGCGCCGCGTGAGCTGTTGGCGGCGCCGGCCGCTGCCCCTGCCCATGGCCGCTGAGCCGCAGCAGGTGGCGCTCGGGACGCGTCGCTGGCGTCCCGCGCCACTGATGCAGCTGTCGCTGCTGGCGCATGTGGCAATGCTGCTGCTGGTGCTGGTGCACTGGCCGCTGTGGCCGTGGGCACTGGGGGTGGTGCTCGCCGACCACGTGCTGCTGTTCACCGTCGGGCTGATTCCGCGCAGCGGCGCGCTCGGTGTCAACTGGACGCGCCTGCCGCAGGCAGATAGCAGCGGCGGTCGCGTCGCCATCACCATCGATGACGGACCGGATCCGGAAGTCACACCCGGGGTGCTGCGTATCCTCGCCGCGCACGGGGCACAGGCGACTTTTTTCTGCATCGGCGAGCGCGCCGAGCGCTACCCAGCCCTCGTACGCGCCTGCGTGCAGGCCGGGCATGCGGTGGAAAATCACAGCTACCACCACCGCCGCGCTTTCGCCCTGATGGGATGGTGGCGCCTGCGCCGCGAGCTCGAGCAGGCGCAGCGACGCCTCGGAGAGCTCGCGGGCGTCACGCCGCGTTTCTTTCGCGCGCCGGCCGGCCTGCGCAGTCCACTGCTCGACCCGCTGCTGCAGCAGTTGGGACTGCAGCTGGCCAGCTGGACGCGACGGGGCTTCGACACCGTCAGCGCCGATGCCGACACGGTGCTTGCGCGCCTGTCGCGCGACCTGAACGCCGGGGACATCCTGGTGCTGCACGATGGCCACGCAGCTCGCAGCGCTCTCGGCGAGCCCGTCGTGCTGCAGGTGTTACCGCGGCTGCTCGAGCTGATTGCCCAGCGCCGCCTGCGCACCGTGACCCTGCGCGATGCATTACCGCAGGCGCGGGCCTGAGCTGGCGCCTGCGCCGGCCCTCAGGCAGCATGAGCCGCATGGATGCGCTATGGATCAGGCACTTCACCGCTGCCAGCGCCCTCGGGCTGGGCCGCGACGCTACCCGCGAGGCCCTCGAGAGTGGCCGCTGCGCGCTCGCGCCCTGCAGCTTCGAGGACGCTGAGCTCTCGACCTGGGTCGGTGAGGTCGCCGGCGTCGACGCCGTGCGGCTGCCCGCCGCGCAGGCCGACTACGACTGCCGCAACAATCGTCTGGCACTGCTCGGCCTGTCGCAGGATGGTTTCGCCGAGCTCGCGCGCGAGCGCATTGCCCACTGGGGGCCTCGACGGGTCGGAGTTTTCATGGGCACCAGCACCTCGGGGGTGCGTGAGACCGAGCTCGCCTATCGCCAGCGCGACCCCCAGACTGGCGCGCTGCCGCCGGGATTCGAATATCGCCGCGTCCACAACGCCTTCGCGCTCACCGACTATGTGCGCCATGCGCTCGGTGCCATGGGGCCTGCCGTCACGATCTGCACGGCCTGCTCCTCGAGCGCCAAGGTATTCGCAGCCGCCCAGCGCATGCTGGCAGCGGACCTGATCGATGCGGCCGTGGTGGGTGGGGTGGATTCGCTCTGCCTGACCACGCTCTATGGTTTTCAATCCCTGCAGCTCACCGCGCCGGGCCCGTGCCGCCCTTTCGACCGCAGCCGCGCAGGGCTCTCCATCAGCGAAGCTGCTGCCTTTGCCTGGCTCGAGCGCCCGCGCGATCAATCCGAGGGCAGCGATATCCTGCTGCTCGGCGCTGGCGAGTCGAGCGATGCGCATCACATGTCGAGCCCGCATCCTGAAGGTGCCGGGGCACGCCGCGCGATGCAGGCGGCGCTGCAGGCAGCGCGGCTGGATGCACGCGACATCGACTACATCAATCTGCATGGTACCGGTACACCCAGCAACGATGCGGCCGAGGCGCGCGCCGTGCACGCGCTGTTCGGCTCGGCAGTTCCATGCAGCTCCACCAAGGGTGCCAGCGGCCATGCCCTGGGCGCTGCGGGCGCGCTCGAGGCGGTCATCTGCGCCCTCGCGCTGCAGGTGGGCCTCATGCCCGGCGGGCTGAACACGCGTGAGCCCGATAACACCCTGCAGGTCCATTACCTCACAAACAATCAACGCGCACCCCTCGCGCGCGTGCTCAGCAACTCCTTCGGCTTCGGCGGCGCCAACTGCGCGCTGCTGTTCGCGCGCGCCGATGGCACGTGCAGCGCCTGAGCGTCGCTGCGCGTGCTGACGGCGCAGGTCCTCGGCGTGGGGGTGCTCGGGCCGGGCCTCTCCGATTGGCAGGCGACCAGCGCGGTGCTGCGTGGCGAGCTGCCCTATACGCCCTCCCCGAGCGTACTGCCGCCCCCGGCGGCGCTGCCGCCCGCGGAACGACGGCGTGCCGGCCGCATGGTGCGCCTCGCGCTCGGGATCGGCGCACAGGCGGTGTCTGACGCGGGCGTCGTCGCTGCCGGTCTGCCTGCCGTGTTCGCCTCCTCGAGCGGCGATGGGGACAACTGTCATGAGATCTGCGTGGCACTCGCCGGTACCGAGCGCGCGATCTCACCAACGCGCTTTCACAACTCGGTGCACAACGCCGCTGCAGGTTATTGGAGCATCGCGCACGGCTGCCAGGCGCCCTCCACGGCGCTGTGCGCGCTCGACGCGAGCTTCGGCGCGGGGCTGCTCGAGGCGCTGCTGCAGCTGCGCTCCGGCGCCGAGGCCGTGCTGCTCGCGGCCTACGATGTGGATTATCCGCCGCCGCTGCGCGAGCATCGGCCAATCCCCGATGCTTTCGGCGTCGCTCTGGTGCTGGGCGCAGCTGCGACCAACGGCGTCGGGCTGAAGCTGGCATTCACACAGGCCCCTGCGACCCGGCTGAGCCAGCCGGCGCTGGAGGCGCTGCGCGGCGCCATCCCCGCGGCGCGCTCGCTGCCGCTGCTGCAGCTGCTGTCGCACCGGCTGCCCGGCCGCGTGGTGCTCGATTACCTTCCCGAGCAGAGCCTGCAGCTGCAGCTCATGCCATGAGCGCCGTCATCGAGCGTACGCAGATTCTGCGCCTCGTTCCGCAGCAGGGCGCGATGTGCCTGCTCGACAGCATCCTCGATTGGAATGCCGAGCACCTGCGCGCACGCGGTTCCGATCCGCTCGCCCCCATGCATCCGCTGCGCTCGCATCAACGGCTCGGCAGCGCCGCTGCGCTCGAATATGCCGCGCAGGCGGCCGCGGCACACGGCGCGCTGCTCGGTGCCCTCGAGGCAACGCAGCATGCGCGCGCTGGGCGCACCGCGCTGCTGGCCAGTGGACGCGGCCTGACGCTGCTGGGACTGCGGCTCGATGAGTCTTCGCAAGCGCTCACCATCGATGTGCGCCGCCTGCACGCGGAGGGCGGCGGTGCGCTGTACGAATTCGAGCTGCAGGCCGGTGCGCCGCTGGCGCGCGGGCGGCTGAGCCTGCTGCTGACATGAGCGTGCTGCCGCGCCGTGCGCTGGTGACCGGCGGGGCCGGGGCAATCGGCAGCGCCATCTGCCGCCGCCTGGCGCGTGACGGGCTGTTCGTATACGTGCAGGTGCGCGAGGCGAGGGCGGAAGCTCAGACGCTGGTGCGCGAGCTTCAAAGCCTGGGCGCCGGTGCCGAGCTGCTGGAGTTCGACCTGACCGACGCGGCCGCGTGCGAGCAGGTGCTCACCCGCGTCCTCTGCGCAGCTCCGGTGCAGGTACTGGTGAACAACGCCGCCGTGCACGATGATGCGGCGTTTCCGGCCATGCAGGCGCAGCAGTGGCAGCGGGTGCTCGATGTATCGCTGCTCGGTTTCTTTCACGTCACGCGCACGGTGCTGCTGCCGATGATTCGAACGCGCTGGGGGCGCATCATCAGTATGAGCTCGGTGGCGGCGCTCAAGGGCAACCGCGGCCAGGTCAACTACGCGGCTGCCAAGGGCGCCATCAATGCGGCGACCCGCGCGCTGGCACTGGAGGTAGCCACACGCGGCATCACCGTGAATGCCGTGGCGCCCGGGATCATTGCCACGCCGATGAGCGCGCCGAGCTTCGATGCGGCGAGCATCGAGCGGCTCGTGCCCATGCAGCGCGCCGGCAGTCGCGAGGAAGTCGCAGAGCTCGCGGGCTTTCTCGCCAGCGAAGCCGCAGGCTACATCACCGGCCAGGTCATCTCCATCAACGGCGGCATGTACCTCTAGCCATAGACGCGCACGGCGCGCAGCAGCCCGCCCGCCCCGCGCTCGCACACCATCAGCGCCGGGCGCTGTCCCAGCAGCAGCTCCAGCGCACTGCGTGCTCCATCATCAAGGCGTGTGCAGTAGCCCGGATCGACTGCGCCGGCTTGCAGCAGCCGCTCGAGCGTCGCGCGGATCTCGGCGCTACCTTTGCGTAGCGCGCCGTCGGCATGCTGCAAAGTCGCATCGCGCTCGAACAGCGCCGTGCTCGCCGCCACATCCCCATCACGCAGCGAGCGGGCCAGCCGTGTCAGCACATCCGCCGCATCGCGCCCGGGCGCCGCGTGCGGATCGATCGGCAGAGAACGTCGATGCGACGCGCGCAGCGCCGGAGTCGAGTACATACGCGCACGTGAGGCACCATTGGGCGTGCGCTCGAACAGCAGGGCCACCGGCAACCCGGGTCCCTGGAACGAGGGCAGCTCGGGAATCGCCCCTGCGGGCACGAAGCGATATTCCTCCAGACGCCGCGCGGCACTGTCCATCACCTGCACCAGCTCGATGACGGCCCACTGCGCGGCGTGCGGCCACAGCAGGCTCTTCGCCTCGAGCTCCAGGGGCTTGCGCTCACCCTCCTGGGGATCTTCGATCAGCTGCTGCTGGCGCAGACGCGCGCCAAGCACACCGGGCTCGACCGGAGCTGCCTGCATGACGCACTCCTGAAACGATGGGGGCGGCGATCATAGCAATCCACGGCCGCGGCAGAAGCCGGCGCGGCCGGACTACTGCGGGGCGGGCTGCGCGGCCGAGAGCTGATAGGGACAGGAGATCTTCCAGCGCCGATGGGTCCAGGTCCAGTCGGCCGGATGCTGACGGATCAGCGCCTCGAGCAGGCGCGCATAGCGCGCCGTGAAGGCTATTGGGATCCAGCCGCTCATTGGCCGCGCAGATCGGCTGAAAATCGATCTGGTAATGGCCGCGCGCGGGTTCGTGACATGGCGGCGAAGAAGGCGGCGTAGCCCGTGGAACGCGCAATCTCTCCGGGTCCCGGATAGAACGCCGTGTCGCAGCCGAGGAAGTTGAGCCACAGCCGCCCGTCACTCGAAGCCGGTACCTGATCGGCGATCAGTGCCACGGCGCGCACCATGTCGCGCCGGCGTGCAATCTCGCGCAGCAGCTTCTTGGCCGCGATCAGCCGCGCGCCGAAGCGGCAACGGAGCTTGCGCAGCTCCCGATCCGCCGCCCGCCGCGTGCAGCGGCTTGTAGGCCGCCTCCATGGGAGCCCCAACCTGCAGCGCGACTGCGTGCAGCGACCACTCCCAGTTGCACTGATGCGCTCCCAGCAGCAGCACCGAGCGGCCGGCGCGCGTTTCGGCGTGCACCCGCTCGAGGTTCACGAGCGTCACGCGCGAGCGCAGCTCCTCTGCCGACATCGTGGCGGTCTTGAAGAACTCCGCCACGACCTGGGCGAGGTGGCGGTAGTTCTGCGACAGCAGCCGGTCGATCTGCGGCCTCGGAACAGGCCGGAAAACAGCGCCGCAGATTCTCGCGCGCGACGCGCACGCGGTAGCGGAATACGTGGCGTACGCACCAGATGAGCAGCGTGCTCAGCCCATAGATCGCCGCCCAGGGCAGGTGCGAGAGCAGACGGATCCACCACGCGCTGGCCGCGCCGGAGATTGGTGTCACCTCCGGGGTGCACACCGCCGGCAGGCTGGTTGGATTATGATTCCCCATCTATTGTCGAGTCTAACGAGTTGCCGGGCGCTGCGGATAGTGAATCGTGCACGCTCCGGCAAACTGCAAGCACCCATCGGAACCCATGCTCTGGATCAAGGCACTGCACGTGCTCGCCGTCATCGCCTGGCTGGCGGGGATCTTCTACCTGCCGCGCATTTTCGTGCACTACGCGGAAGGCCAGTCCCGGGGCGAGGACGTGCGGCGACTGGTCATCATGGCCGGGCGCCTGTTCGGCTTCATGACGGTCATGGCCCTGTTCGCCGTGGGCTTCGGTCTGACCCTCTGGCTCGGCTTTCACGACAGCGGCCGCTGGCTGATGGTCAAGCTGCTGTTCGTGCTCGGGCTGATCGGCTATCACCTTGCCTGCCGAGCCTCCTCGCCCGGCTCAAACGCGGCGAGCCGATGCCCAGGCCCGGCCGGCTGCGGCTGTTCAACGAGAGCGCATTGCTGCTGGTGGTGCCCATCATTCTGCTGGCGGTGGTCAAGCCCTTTTAGACGGCGCTGCCGGGCCATCACACGGTGCGGCTGAAGAGCGCCTTATCCGGCATGCGCCGGGCGAGCCGCGCATCGAAGGCCATGCAGATATTGCGCAGGAAGCCCCGGCCGAGCTCGGTGACGCGACAGCCGCCCGCATCGAGCTCCACCAGTCCATCGGCCGCGGGCTCCGCGAGCCGCTCGATGGCGCTCTGCAGCCAGGCGGTGCGCTCCGCGGGTGATTCCCAGCGCGTGGCAAGGCGCGTCATGCAGCCGCAGGATGTGGGTGCGCAGCATCTGGTCCTCGGCGTTGAGCACATGGCCGCGCTGGATGGGCAGCTCTGCCGCGCCCGACGCGCTCCTGGTAGCGCTGCAGATCCTTCTCGTTCTGCGCGAACGCATCGCCGGCATCGCCAATCGCCGAGACCCCCAGGCCGATCAGTGGCGTGTGAACGCGGTCGCATAGCCCATGAAATTGCGATGCAAGCGTGCCCCCGCGCAGCGCCTGCCAGAGCCCATCGCTCTCCAGCGCGAAATGATCCAGGCCGATCTCGCGGTAGCCCGCGCTTCTCCAGGCGCTCGCGCCCCAGCTCGTAGAGGGCGCGCTTGTCCACGCCCTGCTGGCAGATCGGCCTCGGTGAAGCGGCGTTGTCCGGGCTTGATCCAGGGCACGTGTGCATAGCCATAGAGTGCGATGCGGTCGGGGCGCAGGCGGCAGACCGCATCCATCGTGGCCTCGACGCTGGCGCGCGTCTGCAGCGGCAGCCCGTAGATCAGATCGAAATTGATGCTGTCGAACCCAAGCTCGCGTGCGCCGTCGCTGACCTCGCGCACCTGCTGCTCGCTCTGCACGCGATTGACGATGTCCTGCACGCGCGGATCGAAGTCCTGTACGCCGAGGCTGATGCGCCGGAAGCCGTAGCGCGCGAGCAGCTGCAGCTGCTCGCGCGCTGGTGACGCGCGGATCCACCTCGATCGAGCCGCTCGACCGCCGCGCGCGGGTCGCGCACGCCGGAACAATGCATCCAGCAGCGCCTCGAGCTCCTCGGTGGACAGAAAAGTCGGCGTGCCCCCGCCCAGGTGCAGCTCACCGAACTCGAGCTCGCGAGCGCCCGAGCCGCGTGAGGTACAGATCCAGCTCCGCGAGCAGCGCCTGAGTGTAGGGGGGCACGAAGCTGTGGCTGCGCGTGATGCGGGTATTGCAGCCGCAGAACGTGCAGAGCGCGCGACAGAAGGGCATGTGCAGGTACAGCGCCGCTCCGTGCTGCGCGCGCCTGCGGCGAGCGCGGCATCGATGTGCTCGATCCACTGCCGCTCGCTCGGGGTGCTCTCCCAGTAGGGCACGGTGGGGTAGCTCGTATAGCGCGGCCCGGCAACGTCGTATTTGGCGAGCAGTGACCGGAATCGGCCAGCACCGCACTCATCCGAACATCTCCCGCTGCAAGCGCAGCACCAGCGCAACATTCGCCTCGGGCGTCTGCTGCAGCACTCCGTGGCCCAGGCCGCAGATCCATCCGCTGCGCAGCGACGCGGGCTCGGTCAGCAGCCGCGCGAACAGCGCACGCACGCGCTGTTCCAGCTCGTCGGCCGCCAGCAGCAGCCAGTGCGGATCGATATTGCCCTGCACGCTGCAGCGATCGGCATGCGTGCGCAGCGTCTGCACCAGATCCGCTCGCCAGTCGATGGCGAGGCACGTGAGAGCGATGTCCTCGAGCGCCTGCCAGTGCGCCGGGCCGGTATCGCGCGAGTAGTAGATCACCGGCGTGCGGGCACAGCGGGCCCGAAACAATTGCAGCAGACGCGCCAGCGGCCCGGCTGCTGCATGCTGCAAACACGCTCGGGCTCGAGTGTACCGGCGGCTGTGTCAAAGATCGCCACGCAGTCCGCGCCGCCCTCGACCTGCAGCGCCATATTGGCCGCCAGCAGCGGCAGCAGCTGATCGAGAAATCCCTCGTAGATGCCATTCGTCAGGCCCGGCAGCAGGCCGGCCGAGAAGCCCTCGTGCGAGCCGGCCGCCGCATAGGCATACAGCGTCAGGGGACCGCCGACGAAGCCGATCAGCGCGCACGCGCAGGGCAGTCGCGTGCGCAGCAGCGCGAGCGCCTCGGCCTGGAAGGCAAGCTGCCGCGACGCGCTCGGCGCCGCCGCGCAGACGCGCCAGATCCGCTGGCTGCGAGAGATGCCAGTCGAGCAGCGGCCCGGGCGCATAGCGCAGGCCCATGCCCATGGCCTCGAGCGGAAACAGCAGATCGGAGAACAGGATCGCCGCATCGAAGCCGAACGCCTCGATGGGACCGAGCGTGACCTCGGCGGCCAGCTGCGGCTGCTTGCACAGCTGCATGAACTCGTGACGCGCGCGCAGCGCGCTGATAGTGACTGTGATAGCGGCCCGCCTGGCGCATGAACCAGACCGGCGGGCGCGCGCCTGATTGCGCGCGCGCCAGCGGCGCGCAGCAGCGGCTTGTCGGCTGACCAGGCTCACTCGCGATGCAGCTCGGTGAGCAGGTAGCCCACGCCGCGAATGCTGCGGATCACACGCGGATCGGCGGGATCGGCCTCCACCAGCTTGCGCAGCCGCACGATGAAATTATCCACGGTGCGCGAGGTCGGAAACTCATCGGCCGACCAGGCGCGATCCAGGATCTCGTCGCGGCTGACGGCCTTGCCGGCACGCTCGGCCAGCAGCCGCAGCACCGCGCACTCCTTGTGGGTGAGCGACGTGGTTCTCGCCCGTCGACGGTGGCGCAGAAGCGCTCGAAATCGACCAGCGCGCGGCCGATGCGCACCTGGCCGCGCATCTCGCCCGGCACCTGCGCCAGATCCTGCGCGCGCTTGAGGCAGTTCTGAACGCGCAGCAGCAGCTCGCGGAAATGAAACGGCTTGCCCACGTAGTCGTCGGCGCCGAGCTCCAGGCCCCGGACGCGATCCTCGGGGCTGGCGTGCGCGGTCAGAAAGATGATGGCCGTGGCCGGGGCGCGCTCGCGCAGCAGGCGCGCCAGCTCGAAGCCGTTGCCATCGGGCAGACCCACGTCCAGCAGCGCCAGCTGGAATGCTCCTGCCTCGGCGATCGCGCGACGCGCGGCCAGCACGGACTCGGCACGCACGACCTCATAGCCTGCCGAGCGCAGGCGCTCCATGAGCGTCTCGGCGACGTTGCGCTCGTCCTCGACCATGAGCAGGCCGCGCACTCATGCGCTCGACCCAGAAGCCAGCTCGGCGCGAAAGCCCTCTCCCGGCGCGCTGCGAAGCTGCACCGTGCCGCCCATGCGCTGCATGAGCCGGCGCACCAGGTACAGCCCCACGCCGGCACCGCTCGAGCCCGTGCCGCGGCCGAACAGCCGCCCGAGCCGCCGGTGCCCGGCGGCACGCCGCGGCCATTGTCCTGGTATTCGAGCACCAGCTCGGTCCCCGCGCTGCGCCGCGGTCAGCCGCACCTTGACCGGATCCATGCGCGAGTGACGCACTGAGTTCTCGATGAGATTGCGCAGGATCATCTGCAGCGCGCCGGCGTCGGCCTGGACCGGCGGCAGCCCCGCATCCACGTGCGCGCGCAGATCCAGCCGCGCCGCCGTGCGCGAGCGCCAGATCCGGCAGCACCCGCGCAAGCCAGTTGTGCAGCGGAATCGCCTGCTCGGAGAGCGGGCCGCCGCCCTCGATGCGCGCCAGCTCGAGCGTCTTGTCGATCTGCGACTCGAGTCGATGCGAGTCCTCGAGCAGCCGCCGCGCGAGCTGTGCGCCCTGCTCTCCCTCGGCGATCGCCTCGGCCTGCAGACGGATGCTGGTCAGCGGCGTGCGCAGCTCATGCGTCACGGCGGCAAAGAAGCCCTGCATGGCGCGCGTGCGCTGGTGCTCGCGCCAGTACAGCCACGCCAGCAGCAACGACACCGCCAGCAGCAGCGCCAGGAAACTGCTCGACTCTCCCACCAGCATCAGACGCGTGCGTGACCATTCGGCCGCGGCGCCGTCGGCGCCGCGCAGCGCCTCGAGCGCGCGATGCGCCGCGCCTGCCGGCCGATCACCGTGGCCCACCAGCCCACCAGCGCCAGCTGCAGCCCGAGCCAGCCGCACACCGCCAGCGCGATGAGCACCGTGCGGCGCGCCGGCAGCACGCTCAGTCCGCCGCGTCCGGCGCTGCCCTGCAGCCGCTTCATTGCTGTAACCATTCGCGCCATTGCTGGGCATGCGGAAACATGCGCAGATTCTGCACTCCGGCGGCGCGCAGCTGCTCGTAGGTCTTGCCCGGGCCGCAGGCGTGCGCATGGCGTCGATGCGAGCGGCTAACGCCCGCGCGCCGCGCAGGCGCCACTGCGCGAACTGCGCGCGCGCTCGCCCACCAGATGTGCGTGACATCGGCGGGCGGCAGCTCCGCGCGGCTCGTCCGAGCGAATAGGTGGCCATCGCGCTGCCCGGCGGCCCAGCCCTCGCTGCGCCCCGGCATGCGTCAGCACGAGCCACTCGGGCAGCGGCGGCAGCTGCAGCCACGGCTCGGCGAGCAGCGCCGCGACCGCGCCGATACCCAGCCCTTCGGCGCAGCCCTCGACCCAGACCCCGGCGCTGGCCAGGGCAAACCAGGTGGACGGCCCGGGCACCCACACGCGGGTGGCGGCCTGCACGCTGCAGCCCCGCCCCCTCGGGCAATGCGCGCCGATGTGCGACGAACAGTGCGTCGCGCTCGCGCAGTCGCTGCGCGGCGCGCGCAATGCCATCCTGGCTCGGCATCGACAGCCGAGGCCGCCACGCGGCTGCCATCCCAGGCGCGCACCGGAGCGCCGGGGCGGGCAGCGGCTGCGCGGGCGTCCAGCGCAGTCGCGGCTCGCCGATCTGCAGCGTCGCCGGCATGCTCCTCGGCCGCGCGCGTATAGCAGAGCGAGCCGAGGCGCGGCACCGCTGATCTGCACCGCGCCGAAGCGCTGCTGACAGCCCCCGCCGCGCTCATCCAGCAGTTCGCGCTCGCGCTCGACGGACTCGCGCGTCGCTGCGATCATCCAGCGCGGCGAGCAGCTGCGCCGTGGCCGCATCCTCCCGACGGCATTCGATGGCCAGTGCGCCCTGCGCGGGCGCCGGCGGACAGACCGACAGCGGCACGACCATGCGCGGCAGGCCGGCGAGCAGCTGCTGCAGCTGCGGCCGCGTGCTCTCGTCGGCCCAGAGGCGCGCGAGCCCTGCAAAGGCCAGCACGACCCCGTCGAGCTGGCGCGCTGAGCCGCGCGGCTCATGCAGGCGGCGCAGACGCGAATCCACGTTGCCGCGCAGCTCCACCAGCTGCACGCGTGGCTGCGTGCGGCGCGCCGCCGTAGCGCGGCAGCGCGCGCTTGCAGAAACGGCGGCACGAAGCTCGCGCGGCGCGGCGAGGAGCTGCCGATGCGCAGGGCTTCACCGGCGGCCAGTCGCTGCGCGCACGTCAGCGGCGAACATCACCACATCGTGCGGCTGCTGGCGCCGCGGCACCGCCGCCAGCTGCAAGCCGCGCATCGCGCTGCAAGGCGAGGTCCTTGTACGAGTGGACGGTCAGATCGATCTCCCCGCGCAGCAGCGCTGCATCGATCTCGGCGGTGAAGAATTCCTTGCCCTCGCACCGCCGACAGCGGCTGATCGAGGATCCGATCACCGCGCGTCTCGATGCCCACCAGCTCCACACGCAGTCCGGGATGCCGCCGCTCGAGCTCGCGCGCCACGGCAGCGCTCTGCGCGCGCGCCAGCGCCGAGCGGCGCGTGCCGAGCTTCAATGCCCGGGGGGTCATGGCCTGCCATGACTAGAGGGTTTGGAAAGCGGCGAGGTCTTCCCAGCTGTGCGGATGCGAGCCGCTCGCGCCCAGCGAGCGCAGCACCGCCTTTTCGAGGCAGGCGTGCTGCGCGCGCTGCAGCGCCCGGGCGCGCAGCTGCGAATGCGAGCGCAGCATGTCGAACAGGCTGCCCAGGCTCACGACGCCCGGCAGCTCGCTCCAGGGCGCCAGCGGCGCCGCGCCCAGACCCAGATGCATGACGCGGCCCGGACCGGCAGCGCCCGCGACTGCCAGATACTCACGCCGCGCCGCGACGCGCGCGGCATCGCTGCGCGCATCGCTCGGAATGCAGACCACGACGTGCTGGGCGGTGCGCCAGGCCGCGAGCTCCGCCTCGAGGCCACCTTCGATGACGCGCATCGGGCCGTGCCGGATCGCGCTTGGCGACTTCGCGCGACAGCTCGAGCGCGCGCTCGGCGGTGCGGTTGTAGAGCCACAGCTCCGCGCCGGCCAGCCAGGGCGCGACGGACTGCGCCAGGTGTCCGGCACCGATCAGCAGGGTCGGCCCCGCGGGCGGGCTCATCGCCGAGCAGTCGACGCACCTGCGAGCCATAGGAGGCGCTGCCGAGATGCCCCAGATACTGCGCGCGAATCGCCTTGGCGTCCTGAAACAGCAGCTGTATCCAGGGGGAGAGCTGGCGCGCCAGCGGCGAGCCGCGCTCGCTGAAGATGCGCCAGGCCTGCTTGATCTGGCCGAAGATCTCGGTCTCGGCGACCAGCTTGCTCTCCAGGCCGCAGGCAAAGCGCAGCAGAAAGGCGTAGGCCTGGCTACCGGAAAAGCTCTCCAGCGCGCCGTCGGCCGGAAATTCACGCACTGCCGCCGCGCGGGCGGCCGCCCCGGCCAGCACCGCGACGCGGCGCTGGCAGGTATCGATCAGGAACAGGTCCTGACCCGAGGTGGGCTCGGGCGCCGCGCGCGGCGGCCTGATGCGCACCGCGCCAATGCAGGACGATGAGGTCGTTGCAGGTCCACGCCGGCAGGCTAGCGCGGCCGGCAGGGGATGTGTCACGGCCGTGTCATTGGGCGGAGTGGGCCACCGCAACTGACGCCGGGCAGCGACACCGCGGGAGCAGCAGGCTGGCTTGCCGCCCCCCAAGGGGCCCGGGTTAGCCCATGCGGTTGGAATCCTGCGCCTTGGCGCGCCCTTTGGCGCTACGCTCCGCTTCGCTGAGCTCGGTTTCCTCGCCGGGCGCGACGTGCGTGCCTTCGCGAATCTTCTGCTGCCCGCCGGGGGACTGCACATATTCGCGCTCCGCCCGGTTGAAATTGGCGGCTGCTTCGCGATTGCCCTCTCCCTGATTCTGGCCCGATTCTGGCCCTGGCCCTCTGCCCCTGACTCTGGCCTTCGCTCTGGCCCTGACCTTGGCCCTGACCTTGGCCCTGACCTTGACCCTTCTGGCCCTGGTTCTGGCCTGTGCCTGGCCCGGCGGCCTGGCGCTGCTGAGTGGGATCCTGGTTGTTCTGGCTCATGATCGGTCCTCTGGTCGAAAGGCCCCACCTTAGCCAGCACGGCACGCGCCCCCTGTAGGACTGCGGCGCTCCCTGAGGCCGCTGCGGCACATCCGCGCCTTCCAACCTGCTTAAGGAGCGCGCCGATCGGTCCCGCCTGCGCGCCGGAGCCGGCTATTGGTACCAGTTACGCAGTCGCACCTCGCTGGCATCGCCCACCAGTGTCTTGAACCACTGGATATCGCTCTTGGAGCCATCGCGATTGCGATAGTGATAGGGATAGACGATGCGTGGGCGGAAGTCGCGTACCCATTTTGCCGCGGCCTGCGGAGTCTGCGTGAAGGGCAGGTTCATCGGAATGAAGGCCACGTCGATATTGCGCAGATGCGAGAGCTCCGGAGACTCCTCCGTATCGCCGGCTACGTACACGCGCTCACCACCGAAAGTCAGGATGTAGCCGTTGCCCTGCCCCTTGGGGTGGAAGTTCTGCCGCTCGGCTGTGGTGTTGTACATCGGCACCGCTTCGATCGGAATGCCGTCCACGACCATGTGCGCGCCGTTGGCGAGTGCGCGCGCATGCTTCTGCAGATCGGCCGGCAGCTTCTCGTAAACGTTGCGCGGTGTGAGGATTACGGTGTGCTCGCCGGTGACCGCCTGAAGAACCGGCGGGCTGAAGTGATCGCCGTGAATGTGCGTGATGACGATGATGTCGGGCTTGGCCAGCGAGGTGAACTCCGGCCCGACAGTGGTGGCGTTGCCGAGCGGCGCCGGATCCACCAGCACGCTGCGACCATTCCAGCTGAGCAGCAGTGTCGCATGATGGATGGGCTGGATCGTCAGGTCTCCGCCGTGATGCGTCGGCACCTGGTCGGGCTCCGGCGCGGCCGAGGCCGAGGCCGGCAATGCTGCCACTGCCACAAAAGCCAGCGCCGCGGCGGCGCCCATCAGTCTCGTCAAATGCATAGAATCCCCCTTCCAAGCGCGCCCGGGCGCAAACGAGCGCGCATCATAGCGCGAGCGTCAGCGCCCTTCAGCGCGCGGGCAAGCGAGACCCTTGCTAGCGTTGTTTCTCGCTTTCCTGCTGCGCGCGTGCCGCACCGATCGCGGAGGTTACGTGCCGGCGTTCCTCGGGCGGCGGCAGCACAGCCTTCAGCCCCAGCGATTGCAGCCAGAGCTCGCGGGCCCAGCCCTTGGTGTGATACAGATGACGATCTTCCTGCGGCTCGACCTCTTCGGCCGCCTCGCGCAGCGCCTTGCCAGCCTTGGCGCCACCGTGCTCCGCGCACTGGTTGATGAGTTCCCAGTCGGCGTGATCCTTGGTCTCCGCGAGCACCACGCATTCGCAGGCGACGAGCTCGGCAGCGGCGGGATTACCCGCTGCCTGCGCCGCCTGCATGGCTTTGACCAGTGAGCTGCCCAGCTGCCGGATGATCTGACGGCCGGGACTGCCCTCTTCCGGATCGATGCCGAGATCGCGACAGACACCGAGCAGCAGTTCTTCGTGTCGGCGCGTCTCGTCCAGGTACTCTTCGAATTCTTCCTTCAGATCTTCATTGAGCACGCACTTCAACGCAGTCTCGTAGACCTGGATGCCACCGCGCTCATGCTCCAGAGATTGCAGCAGCAGTTCCTTCAGTTGCGCCTGTTCCATGGGTTCCTCCTGGCAATGCTCACAGCATGCCCAGACGCGCGCCCAGCGGCAGCGGGAGCGCGCCTGTGCCGACTGTAGGTACCACTCCCGCGTCGCACACGGCGCGGCCTACACGTGATAGGAACTCTCTAACGCGGAGGGAGCCGGGCCCGCATCAGTGCCTGGTATGGCCCGGATCCGCAGCACCCGCAGCCCCGCCGGCTGCTGCAGTGGCACCGCCATTGCCGCTGCCGAAGCCATTGCCTTGGCGTTCGGATGACGCGCCTCCAGCGCGCTCTCCGGGCTTGAGCACGACCTTGACGCATTCGTCCTGCTTGTCGCTTGAAGATCTCGTACGCCTGCGGCGCCTCATCGAGCGCCAGCCGGTGCGTGATGACGAAGCTCGGATCGATCTCGCCCTTCTGGATGCGCTCGAGCAGCGGGCGCAGGTAGCGCTGCACGTGCGTCTGCCCCGACTTCAGCGTGAGCGCCCTGTTGACGAACGACCCCGATCGGCATCTTGTCGATGAAGCCGCCGTAGACACCGGGAACCGACACCGTGCCGCCATTGCGACAGGCCTGAATGGCCTGGCGCAGCGCGCCGCCGCGATCGGTCTCCAGGCGCATGGCCTGCTTCGACCGATCGTACAGACGCCGACGATGCCGGGCAGTGCGCTTCCATGCCCACCGCATCGATGCAGGCGTCGGGCCCGCGGCCGCCGGTCATCTCGTCGAGCGCCTCGTCGATCGTCCACTGCGGAATAGTTGAGCGTCGATCGGCGCCGGCTCGCTCGCGGGCCATCCGCAGCCGCTCCGCGAAGCGATCGATCGCAATGACGCGCTCCGCCCCGAGCAGCTAGGCGCTCGCGATCGCGAACTGTCCCGACCGGGCCGCAGCCCCAGACGGCGACGGTGTCGCCCGGCTGGATGCGACAGTTCTCCGCCGCCATGTAGCCGGTCGGGAAGATGTCGGACAGGAACAGCACCTGCTCGTCCGCAGAGCCGTCCGGCACCTTGATCGGCCCCACATCGGCGAAGGGCACGCGCGCATATTCGGCCTGCCCGCCGGCATAGCCGCCGAGCATGTGCGAGTAGCCGAAGATGCCGCAGGGGGAGCGGCCCCAGAGCTTCTCGGCGATCACGGCATTGGGATTGGAGTTCTCGCAGAGCGACCAGAGATTGCTGCTTGCAGAAATAGCAGGCGCCGCAGGCGATCGGGAACGGCACGACCACGCGGTCGCCGACTTTGAGATTCTTGACTCCCGGACCGACCTCCACCACCTCGCCCATGAACTCGTGGCCGAGGATGTCGCCCTGCTCCATGGTGGGAATGTAGCCATCGTACAGATGCAGGTCCGAGCCGCAGATCGCGGTCGAGGTGATGCGAACGATCGCATCGCGCGGATTGATGATCTGCGGGTCGGGGACGTTTTCGACCCGCACGTCCGTGGTTCCATACCAGCAGTTCGCCTTCATGATTGCGCACCCTCCGAGGTGGTATATCGCTCCGCACTCGGCCCGCCACCTGGTCCCGTCGGCGGCTGCCTCCAACGCGACGCGCCTGGGGCGCCCGAGCCGGCCTCCCGGCTCTTTTTTGTCGCTGGGATGATGCGCTGGAACCACTTCACCGGGCGGCTGCGCGCGCCCGAGGGCTGACCCTCGATGGTCGCGATCTCCCCCGTCTCGATGAGTTGCTTGAAGCGGCGCAGCTCCGCCTTCATCTGCTGACGTGGCAGTTGACGCAGCATTCGCGCCACGGCGGCCGTCGCCGCACCCCCGGCGCCGGCGTAGCGCATGCGCAGCCGCACCAGCGTGCCCTCGCCGTTGGGCGCCGCTGCAAAATGAACCGTGCCCTCGAAGGCCAGAGGTGTTACGGAGCTCGAGCGCCACGCAATCAGCTGCCCGGGACGGTCTTCGGTGATCTCGGACTCCCACTCCAGGGAGCCCACTGGCGCAAGTCCCACCCAGTGCCAGCGTCGTGCCTGTTCGGGAGCCAGGCCGTCCAGGGGCCGCACCTCGCGCACCGAGCTCATGAAGCGCGGCAGATTGGTCAAGTTGCGCCAGAAGCGGTAGAGCTCCTCGGCCGGGCGATCGATAGCCACGGAGAGGGAAATCTCCACCGGCGCGGCCTGCTCGCCCAGGGTCGCTGCGCTGAGGCGACGGCTCGCGATGACGTCCACTGCGGTGACCGCGCCCACCGTACCGAGCGCCGCGGTCAGGCGACCGCGATGTGCATCGCGCGCGCCGAAAGCGGCGCCCAGCAGAGCGAGGTCCAGCGCATCGCCTGCGACGCGCGACCAGAGAAACGCCGGCTCGCGCGGTCGCGTGAGGATGGCCGCGCCTGCGGCGATCTCACGCAGTCCCAGCGCCCGCATCGTCCAGGGGCGCTGAATGCCGACGATCGTGCCCAGCGCGCGCGGCACCGCCAGCTCAGCGACACCGAGTCCGATACTGAACCATCCGAGCGCGCGCGCCAGTCGCACCGCATCGTCGCTGGATCGCGGGGCATTGCCGGATCGTGCTGCCGTTTGTCGTGTGCGCCATTCATCCCAGCTGTCACTGCCTGCGTTGGCCATATGGGCTTCCTCGCATGGACCGCCTGTGCGGAGAAATGGAGTCACGTTGCAATCAACATACCAGGGGGCGCACTGCCTTCCGAAGCGCAACAGTGGGACAGGGCCTGATGGTTGAAAGAGGCTGATCTGGCGGCTGCATCCACGTGCTCCTCATGGCTTGTCCGCGATGTACTCGGGCATCCATCCGGGAGCGCCGAGGCACGTTTGACGCACGGACAATTGCAATGGCCGGAAGTTTTTTCCATCGGACGGCGCTGATGGCGCGCAGCACCGCTCGCCTCCACTGGAGGATACCGATGCCTGCTGCAGCGCCATTGCCGCAGTCTCAGAGTAGCGTCCGTGCGCTACCCGCTCGAAAAAAGCTACGGCGTCTCTCTCGCCGTCGCCGTCCTGGCACTGGCACCCTACGTGGTGCTGACCACCGCCGATCCGCTGTATCAGCCGGAGCTCATGAGGGCTTTGTCGGCCAGTCGCCGCGCGCTCGAGATCATCGCCGGCATCTCCACGGCCGGCTATGCCTTCGGGGCTCTGCTGGGCGGTGATCTCACCAATCGCTTCACGCAGCGCCGCCTGTTCTTCTTCGCGGAGGCGGCATTCATTCTCGGCTCGCTGATTGTGGCGCTGGCCCCGATGTGCTCGCCTATGGCATTGGACACGTGCTGGAAGGCCTTGCAACGGGCCTGCTGCTGGTCATCGCGTTGCCTCCGGTCATCCGGCGCTTTCCCGCCGAGCGCCTGCCGCTGAGCGCTGCCTTCATCAACATCGGCTTTTTCGGTGCAGTGACAGCCGGGCCGCTGCTCGGCGGCTGGGTCTCGGCCATCGATGGATGGCGCTGGATGTATGGGGCGCTGGCGCTCATCGGCGTCGCGGTGCTGGCGCTTGCAACGCTGACGCTGCCCGAACAGCCGCCCCAGAACCCGGACCTCCCTTTCGACGCCACGGGCCTGCTGCTAGGACTGGTGGCAATGGTGCTGCCTTTCTGGGCGGTCGGAGAGCTGGGCGCGCAAGGCTTCGGCTCGGTGCGCTTTCTGGCGCCACTGTGCATCGGATTGGCGAGCCTTGCGCTGCTGCTGCTCATCGAATACCACAAACGCGAGCCGCTCTCGCCCGTCAAGCTGATGTGGTCCACCTATCCGGTGATCGGCACGCTCGTGGCGATGCTCGCAGGGGCTATCTACATGGGTTTCGTTGATCTGCGCATTCCGCTGCTGCTGGAGGTGCAGCATCGCCCGGCGCTCTCGGCGGTGAGCCTGTTCTGGCCGCAGCTCCTGGGTGTGAGCCTTGCGGCGCTGCTGCTGCGCGCGCTGCTGCGCACGCGTTACCTGCCGCTGCTGATCCTCGCCGGCATGCTGATGCTCATCGCTGGGGGGTGGCTGCTGATGCGCGGCGCCCAGGAACCAACGCTTGCGGCTGCGAACCTGGTTGGCATCGGCCTGCTCGGGCTGGGCGCGGGAGCGACCGTGTCCCCGGCATTGTTCGTCACCGGGTTTGCCCTGTCCGTCAAGATCCTCGGCCGGCTACTGGCGCTGGTGGAACTGGTGCGCTCCGTGGCCGATTTCCTGCTGGGACCGCTCATGCTCGAAGTGGCGCGCAAGGCCTCCGTCACCTCGAGCCTGAATATCATGGGAATCGAGCACGCACTGTGGATCCTGATGCTGCTGACCATCGCCTCGATTCTGTTATTTGTCGTGCTCTACGTCATCGGCTCGCGCCAACTGCCGCAGCCCGACATTGCTGGCTGGCTCGAGCATGACTGCCCCGCGCTGCCCTCTGCGCCCCTGGGTGCACGCCTGCGGCGTCATTCGCAGCCGCGCGCCGCTGCGGCCGCGCGCCACGGGGCCTGAGAGCATAGCGCAAGCGCGCCGCCGGACAGTTGGCGGCCCGCGGCGGTGCCTACAGAAGCTTCTCCAGACGGATCGGCAGCTCGCGTACGCGCACGGCCAGTCGCGTGGTAGACGGCGTTGGCCACCGCGGCGTTCATGCCGACGGTGCCCAGCTCGCCGATCCCCTTGATCCCGAGCGGATTCACGACGCGTGTCCTGCTCGGGCACCATGATCACCTCGATCTCGCCGATATCGGCATTCACCGGCACCAGGTATTCGGCCAGATCCGCGTTGTAATAGCGCGCCAGGCGCGCATCGATCTCGGTGGCTTCATGCAGCGCGGCGCTGATGCCCCAGATCATGCCGCCGATGAACTGGCTGCGGGCGGTCAGCGGATTGACGATGGTGCCCGCTGCAAATGCGCCCACGCGCCCGCGGCGTGCGGATCTCGCCGGTGCGTTCGTGTACGTGCACCTCGACGAACTGGGCGCCGAAGCCGTAGGCGATGCGGCCGGGAAGCTCCTCGCCGCGTGCCATCGCCATCTTGCCCCGTAGAGCATGTCGATGCCGTTGGCTGGCGCGCCATCGGGCAGATTCTCCGCATACACCTCGATGGCGCCCGCCGCCGGCGCATCGGCCGCTGCGCGCGCTCGCTCAGCATCTCTCTCGCAGGCGCGCGCCACGACATTGCAGATGCCGGCGGTATGGCTCGAGCCCGCCGGCAGCCCGCGCCGGCGGCAGACTCGCTGTCACCCATCTCGACGCTGATGTTCGCAAGCGGCAGGCGCAGGCGGTCGGCCGCAGTGGCCGCGATCGCCGTATAGGCGCCGGTGCCGATATCGTGGGCGCCGATCTGGATACGTGCGTGCTCTGCCGTCAGCAGACAGGCGAGCAGTGGCCGCGCCGACGTTGCTCGGATAGGCCGCCGTGGCGCAGCCCAGGCCCACCAGCCACTCACCGCGGCGCATGGAGCGCGGCTCGGGGCGCCGGCGCGACCAGCCGAACGCGGCCGCGCCCTGCTCGAAGCATTGCATCAGCGAGCGCGACGTATAGCGGCGCCCCGTGATCGGATCGCGCGCGCTCTCGTTGACGCCGCCGCAGCTCGATGGGATCGAGCTTCAGGGCCACCGGCGAGCTCGTCCATGGCGCATTCGAGCGCGAACATGTACGGCGTATCGGGCGGGGCGCGCATGAACCCCGGCGTGCTGCGATCCGCGTGCACGACACTGACGCGGGTCGCGACATTCGGACAGGCGTACATGCGTGCCGTGGTCTGCGTACCCGACACGTTATAGGTCGAAGGACGCGAGGTGACCTCCCAGCCCTCATGGACGATGGCCTGCAAGCTGCCCGTCTGCGCTGCGCGCCCAGGCGCACGCGGTGCTGTGTCTCGGCGCGATAGGTGGCGATGGTGAAGCCCTGCTCGCGCGTGGCCACGAGCTTCACGGGGCGGCCAAGCCGGCGCGCGGCCAAGGCGATCCAGGCGGTGCGATGCGTGAGGCCGCCGCGCGAGCCGAACGCACCGCCGATGAATTCGGAGACGCACCCGCACTTGTTCGGGCTCGATGCCGAGCTGGTGTGCCACCCCTGCGGCAAGACCGGTGACGAACTGGCTGGACTCGTAGATGATCAAACGCTCGCCCTCCCAGAGGCATGTGGTGGTAAAGAGCTCGAGCGGATTGTGATGTTGCGTCGGGGTGGCGTAGCGTGCGTCGATGCGCACGGCGCACTCATGCCAGACACCCTCGGCATCCCCGACTGCCGGATCCTCATGCTTGTCCTCGACGTCGGCGAGTGCCTCGGTCAGTGCGCCCTCGCTGCCGAAGCCCGCCGCGGGCGCCTCGCACTCGTAGACCACGCGCACGCGATGCGCAGCCTCACGTGCCCCCTCGAAGCTGTCGGCGAGCACCACGGCGATGATCTGCCCGGCATGCCAGATGCGCGCCGATCTCCATGGTGGTGGTATTCGCCTTGCCCTTGCCGCCCGGCGGTGGCGGCGGCTGGCCTGGCCTGCGCAGCCGACATTCTCGTAAGTCAGGATATCGAGCAGATCCGGTACGGCGCGCGCTTCCTCCAGATCGAAGCGGCGGATCTGCCCGCGCGCGACGCACTGGTCACCAGAAATGCATAGGCCGGATGTGCCAGCGGCTCGATCCGAGGCATAGCGCGCAGCGCCGGTGACCTTCGCTCGCCCGTCGATGCGCGGGACGGGCTGGCCCAGGTGGTGTGCCTCGCTGTGAGCATCCCCGCGGCCATGGCTACAGCGGCAGCGCGGCGCACTCGAGCAGCGCGCGCACCAGCGTTCGACGGCCGAGTTCCGGCTTGAAGTCGTTGTCCGCCGTAGGTCACTGCCGAGCTGAAAGCGGCCTCACGCGGCAGCTCGCGCGTGCGCCTCATCGACCGGCTGCCCTGTCAGCAGCGCCTCGGCCTCGCGCGCGCGCCAGGGCTTGGTCGCGACGCCGCCGAGGGCGATGCGCGCCTGGCGCACCGCGCCGCCGGAGAGATCCAGTGCCACCGCCGCCGATGCCAGCGCAAATTCATATGAGGTCCGATCGCGGATCTTCAGGAACAGCGAGCGGCGCGTCCAGGTGTGCGCCGGCACGCGAAAGCCGACGATGAGCTCATCGCGGTCGAGGACGGTCTCCAGGTGCGGCGTGTTGCCGGGCAGGCGATGCAGTTCCTCCAGCGGCAAGCTGCGGCGCCCGGCGCGGCCGTAGAGCTCGACGCTCGCTTCCAGCGCCACCAGCGCCTGCGCCAGATCGCCCGGGTAGTGGGCGATGCAGTGCTCGCTGACCCCGAGTACCGCGAGCTTGCGGTTGCGCCCGAGGATGGCCGCGCAACCCGAGCCGGGCGTGCGCTTGTTGCACTCCGCGTAACTGGGGTCGCGAAAATAGTTGCAGCGCGTCCGCTGCAGCACATTGCCTGCGAGCGAAGCCATGTTGCGCAGCTGCGGGCTCGCCGCAAGCAGCAGCGACTGCGCCAGCACCGGGTAGTGCTTCACGATCTCGCATGCTCGGCCGCTGCGCTCATGCGCACCAGCGCTCCGAGCCACAGGCCCTGGCAGTCGACACGAATCTGCTGATACTCGGCCTCGAGCGCATTGAGGTCGATCAGGCGCGCGGGACGCATCACGTCGAGTTTCATCAGATCCAGCAGCGTCGTGCCGCCGGCGATGAACTGCGTCGCCGCGAGCGTGGCGGGAACACCTGCTGCGCCCTCGCCGCGCTCGGCGCCCTCGGTACCCTCGTTGCTCGCAGGCCCGGCTGCCGCCACCGCGGCCGCGGCCGACTGCGCGCGCGTATAGGCAAACGGCCTCATCCGCAGCAGGGCCTCATGGGGCCGAGCCACTCGCCGACGCCGTGGGCGACCCTGGCAGGAGCTCTCCGCGCGCGTGGCGAATCGCGGCCACGATCTGAGGGTAGGCGGCGCAGCGGCACAGATTGCCGCTCATCCATTCGCGGATGGACTCATCGCTGTGCGCATGACCTTCGTGGACGCAGGCAATCGCTGAGAGAATCTGACCGGGAGTGCAATAGCCGCATTGAAAGGCATCCTGATCGATGAAGGCCTGCTGCATGGGATGCAGCGGTCCCTCGTTGCCTGCCAGAGCCTCGATTGTCGTGACCTCCTCGCGCACCGCGGCGGCGAGCGTCAGGCAGCGAGAGCACGCGGCGGCCGGCGATCAAGACCGTACAGGCGCCGCACTGCCCCTGATCACACCCCTTCTTGGTCCCGGTCAGACCCAGCCGCTCGCGCAGCAGGTCCAGCAGTGTCACGCGCGCATCCACGCTGAGCCGCTCGGGGCGCCCATTGACGATCAGGCAGATCCCCAGCGTGGGTGCGGGCGACTCGGCCGCATCCGCGCGGGGTGCCGGAACAGCGCGAGCATCCATGCGCGCGACATTGCCGAGCCTGCGCCGCCGCATCTGCCGGACGCTCGCGCATCGGACCGAGGCAATGTCCGTCAAGCCCCGCGGCAGTTGAATTCACCGCTGGCGCCGCGGACACTGCCACCGAGACAAGCCGCCGGGGCTCTGGCGCGGAGATCTGCATGGAATACTTGTCGCTCGGTCGGCTTGGTCCGCGGGTGTCGCTGCTGGGCCTGGGCACCATGGGCATGTCCGATATGTACGGACCGGCGGACCGCACCGAGAGCATCGCGACCATCCACGCCGCGCTCGAGCAGGGCATCAGCCTGCTGGACACCGGCGATTTTTATGGCATGGGGCATAACGAGCTGCTCGTTGGTGAGGCGCTCCGAGGCGTGCGGCGCGAACGCTGCTGATCAGTGTGAAGTTCGGCGCGCTGCGAGGTCCGCGCCCCGGTGAGTTCAACGGCTACGATTCCCGACCAGCCGCCGTACGCAATTTCGTTGCCTATTCGCTCAAGCGCCTGGGCGTGGACTGCATCGACATCTATCGCCCCGCCCGCCTCGACCCCAACGTGCCGATCGAGGAGACGATTGGCACAATCGCCGAGCTGATCCGCCAGGGCTATGTGCGCTACATCGGCCTGTCCGAAGTGGGCGCCGCAACCCTGCGACGCGCCCAAGCGGTGCATCCCATCGCCGATCTTCAGATCGAATATTCGCTGATCTCGCGCGGCATCGAGCGCGAGATCCTGCCTGTGTGCCGCGAGCTTGGCATCGCCATCACGGCCTACGGGGTCCTGTCGCGCGGACTGATCAGTGGCCATTGGACCAAGGAGCGCGCCACAGGCGATTTTCGCTCGCGGGCGCCACGCTTTCAGGGCGAGAATCTGGACGTCAATCTGGCGCTGGTCGAGAAGCTGCGTGTGATCGCGCAGCAGCTGGGCGCATCCGTCGCACAGGTGGCCATTGCCTGGGTGCTCGCGCGCGCCACCGATCAGCAGATGTGCATCGTGCCCCTAGTGGGTGCGCGTCGGCGCGATCAGCTCAGCGAGGCGCTGGGTGCTCTGAATGTTAAGTTATCGATGGCACAGATGGCGGACATCGAACGGGCCGTGCCGCCCGACGCCGCGGCCGGCGCGCGTTATCCCGAAGCGCAGCTGGCGCACATGGACAGCGAGCGTAATCAGGCCGGTGCCTGAGGCCTGCGTCCGCGCACGATTGCCAACGATCCGAGCAGCATCGTCAGGCCCGCTATTGCCCCGCTCGAGGTGATCTCCGGGGCATCCGGGGCTCCCACGGACGGCGCGCTGTAAAAGTAATAGGTGATCGAATTGCCCCCGGGCGGACGGTTCTGTGCCTCGCAGCCCCACTGCGTCACATGCGTATAGCAGGCATAGCCCGGCGGCGGCGGCGCGGGTGAGTAGACACTGCCGGCCGGCGAGAAAGCGCGGAAGCCGCCATCGATCGAATCCGCCTCAGCGCTGTTCGAAGCGCTGCTGGCGGACACCGATGCACCCGACTCGGACAGCGAGAAGTTCAACGCGCTGACCGCACCGCTCGCCATGGCGAGCGTGATCTGCCCGGTGAAATCTGGCAGCGCAAACTGGCCGGTGCCGGGAACGAAGCTGCTCGAAGTCAGCTCAGCGGCCGGGACGATGCCGAAATCACCGCTGGCGTCATACGTGGTGCTGCTGCCGGCGACCGAGACAACGGGCCCAAGATCGATGACGCCGTAGACCTCATCACCCACTGCCGGAAAGCCGGCGAAGGCGGAGCTGCTGGCCTGCACGAAGTTGATCGGCCCGCTGGTGAAATCCAGCGTCTGTGCGCCAGCAGCCGTCGCTGCAGCCGTCGCCGACAGGGCCATCGCCAGTGCGAGCAGTTTCATGTTCGCGACCCCCACGCTCTCAGGCGAAGCTTGTGGCTGACGGCGCGCACGTCGCTGTCAGTGCGCACGCCGATTGCGGCGCGAACAGGGAGGGAGTGGTGCCGGAGATAGGAGTCGAACCTACGACCTACGCATTACGAATGCGCCGCTCTACCAACTGAGCTACTCCGGCACGGGAGTATCGGTGCGCACGACGGGCGCGGCTATGGTAGCGGCCGCGACGCGCTGCGGCTACCGCGCTTAGCGTCAGCTGTCGCGCGGCGCAGGCGGATGACCACGTCGATGCCGGCCACTTCCATGCCCGGGCGGCGGCTGCCGGCAGGCGGCTGAACTGCACGTCGCGCGGCCCACATCCAGCAGTGCGCCGGTCTGCTCATCATGGAAGTGATAGTGCGGCGCGACGTTGGAATCGAACCAGGCGCAGTTGCCGTCGACATTGAGCTGGCGGATCAGGCCGCGGGCGGCGAACAGATTCAGGGTGTTGTAGACGGTCGCCTTGGAGACGCGGGTGCCGCTCCGCCGCAGCGCCTCGGTGATCTGCTCGGCCGACAGGTGCTGCGGAGCGGACAGCAGCAGGCTCGCGACCTGCAGGCGCTGCGGCGGTGACCCGGATGCCGCAGGCTGCCAGCGCGCTGCGCAGCCGACCATGTCGGCTGCCCGTGATGCGGCTCTGACGGTCCATGCGGCCGTCATGCGCCATAGGCGACCGATTATAGCGCCTGCGGCTGCGGCAGCCGACTCGGCCTGTTCGGCCGCTGGACGTCAGACGGCCGGCGCGCAGCGCGCTTGGGCAGCCCGAAAATCACCTTTTCCTCGATGCCCGACAGCTCCGCCGGCAGTCTCGCCGCCCCAGCTGCGCAGCTGCGTCGATGACCTGCTGCACCAGCACCTCCGGGCGCGGAGGCGCCGGCGGTGACGCCCACGGCTGCTGCGCCCTCGAACCACTCGCGCTTCAGGTCGTCGCGCACCGTCCACCAGGTAGCCCGGCATGCCGGCCCGATCGGCCAGCTCGCGCAGGCGATTGGAATTGGAGCTGGTGCGCGAGCCCACCACGATCAGCAGATCGCACTGCGCCAGCAGCTTCTTGACCGCGTCCTGGCGGTTCTGCGTGGCATAGCAGATGTCCTCGCGCCGCGGCGCCTGCAGCGCGGGAAAGCGCTCGCGCAGCGCCGCCACGATCGCCGCCGTGTCGTCCACCGACAGCGTGGTCTGCGTGACGAACGCCAGCTTGCTCCGGATCGCGCACCTCAGGCGCGCGACATCCTCGAGGTCCTGCACCAGGTGCATGCGGCCGCCGTGGCTGGTGTCGAAGCGGCCCATGGTGCCCTCGACCTCCGGGTGGCCGTGGTGGCCGATCAGGATGACATCGCGCCCCTCGCGCGCGTAGCGCGCCACTTCCATGTGCACCTTGGTCACCAGCGGGCAGGTGGCATCGAACACCTGCAGCCCGCGCTGCGCGGCCTCGCGCTCCACGGCGGTCGAGACGCCGTGGGCGGAGAAGATGACCGTGGCGCCGGCCGGCACCTCCGTCGAGCTCCTCGACGAACACCGCGCCCATGCTCGCGCAGCCGCTCGACGACGTGGCGGTTGTGCACCACCTCGTGGCGCACGTAGATCGGCGCGCCGAACATGCTGCAGCGCGCGCTCGACGATCTCGATGGCCCGGTCGACGCCGGCGCAGAAGCCGCGGGGATTGGCGAGCAGCATTTGCATGCGCTCGATCTTACCGGGCTTTGTGCCGCGCTTCGAGCCAGGCATCGAGCAGCCACAGAATGCCGCCCGACGGTGATGGCCGAATCGGCCACGTTGAAGGCGGGAAAGTAGTGCGGTCCCCAGTGGACGCTGACGAAATCGACGACCTGCCCGAGCCGCAACCGATCGATGAGGTTGCCGATGGCGCCGCCGAGCATCAGCGCCACGCCGCTGGCGAGCGCCACGCTCGCGTCGATCGATCTGCCGCAGCCAGCCAAGCAGCAGCACGCTGACGATCGACCGCCAGCGCCGCGAAGGCCCAGCGCTGCCAGCCGGAAGCATCGTTGAGGAAGCTGAAGGCGGCGCCGCGGATTGTAGACGTGCGTGATCTGCAGCACCGGCAGCACGTTGACAGCCTGATACAGCTCAGCGATGCTCGCGACGATCCAGGCCTTGGTGAGCTGATCGAGCACCACGATCGCAGCAGCGACAGCCAGACGTAGCGGCAGACTGCCACGCGCGTGACGGCGACCGGTCAGCGGCCATCAACAGTACCTCCGCGTCTCGCCAGGCAGCGACAGATTGCCGACGCAGCGCGCGCAGAGCTCCGGATGCGCGGCATCGAGCACCGACGTCGGGGCGATGATGCCAGCAGCGCACGCACTTGGCGGCTGCGCAGTGGGACGCACGGCGAGCCACACGCCGCCGGCACGCTCGCAGCGCGCACCGCGTCGGCCGGCACCGCCGCCGGTGAGCGCGCCACATCGGCTGACAGCTGCGTGATGCTCTCGGGCGACACGCGATGCAGGCTCGCCTCGGAGTGATCACGTGAAGAAGCGCAGCTCCGTCTCCGAGCGCGGCAAGGCGCGCGTGCTGTTCGGGCACGCACCAGATCGTCGAGCTCCGCATCCAGCGGCGCGCCGATCTGCCCGGCGATGCGCAGGCGCTCGAGCTCGCGCGCCACGTCGCTTGCGCAGCGCAAACAGCAGCTCCCAGTCGATCGATCGGCGGCGGCTGGCGGCAGCTGTGTGCCATGTGGAGAGAAAAACGGACTCGGGCCTGTCTGCCACGACAGATGCCGCCACATTTCTTCCGCTGTGAACGCCAGGATCGGCGCCAGCCAGCGCACCATGCCTCTGCGATATGCCACAGCGCCGTCTGCGCCGAGCGGCGCGCGTGGCTGCCTGGCCGGCGTGGTGTAGAGCCGATCGCTGCACGATCTCCAGATACAGCCCGCCCAGATCCACGACGCAGAAGTTGTGCACCTTCTGGTAGATCAGGTGAAAGGCATAGCTGCGATAGTGCGGCGACGATCTCCTCCTGCAGCGTGCGCGTGCGCGCGATCGCCCAGCGGTCGAGCGCCACGAGCTCGCTCAGCGCCACGGCATCGCGCGCCGGATCGAAGTCGTGCAGATTGCCGAGCAGGAAGCGCACGGTGTTGCGCATGCGCCGGTAGGAATCGGTGATGCGCTTGAGGATCTCCTGCGAGAGGCTCATCTCGTGGGCGTAGTCGGTCGCGGCGACCCACAGCCGCAGCACATCGGCACCGAGCGTGCGCAGGATGTCCTGCGGCTCGATGCCGTTGCCGAGCGACTTGGACATCTTGCGGCCCTGCTCATCGACGGTGAAGCCGTGGGTGAGCACCCCGCGATAGGGCGCGCGCTCATAGAGCGCCTCGGACATCAGCAGCGAGCTGTGGAACCAGCCGCGATGCTGGTCCGAGCCTTCCAGATACAGATCCGACCGGCGCGTGAAAATCCTGCGCGCAGCGCCGCCACGCATTCGAACGACAGGCCCGAGTCCGCCCACACGTCCATGACATCCGTGAGCTTCTCGTACTGCGCGGCCTCCTCGCCCAGCAGCTCGGCGGCATCGAGTGCGAACCAGGCATCGATGCCGCCGCGCTCGACGCGCGCGGCGACCTGCTTCGCAGCAGCTCCTCGGTGCGCGGATGCAGTGCGCCGCGTCTGCCTGTGCACGAACAGCGCCAGCGGCACGCCCCAGGTGCGCTGGCGCGAGATGCACCAGTCGGGCCGATCCGCGATCATGCTGGTGATGCGCTGCTCGCCCCAGGCGGGCGTCCAGCGCACCGGCGCGGATGTCGCGCAGCGCGTGCGCGCGCAGCCCGCGCTGATCCATGCTGATGAACCACTGCGGCGTGGCCCGGAAGATCACCGGCGAGTGATGCCGCCAGCAGTGCGGGTAGCTGTGACGCAGCTTCTCCCGGTGCAGCAGCGCGCCGCGCTGCTCGAGCTCCGCGATGATCACCTCGTTGGCCTTCTGGATGGGCAGCGCCGCCCACCAGCGGCGTGTCGGGCAGCGAAGCGGCCGTCCGGTCCGACCGGGTTGCACCACCGGCAGCCCGTAGCGCTGGCCGACGAGATAGTCCTCCTGGCCATGCGCGGGCGCGGTGTGCACGGCGCCGGTGCCGGCATCGAGCGTCACGTGCTCGCCGAGCACCACCGGCACCTGCCGCGGCAGGAAGGGATGCTCGAGCATGCAGGCCCTCGAGCACATGGCCCTTGAAGCTGCCGAGCGTCTGCGCCTGATCCGTCTGAACACCATAGCGCGCCAGCGTCGCCTCCAGCAGGCCTGCCGCCACCACCAGCACGCGCGGCGCGGCGAAAGCGGCGCCGCGCGCTGCATCCGCGGTCAGCGCGACCGCGACGTAATCGAAGTCGTCGCGCAGCGCGACGGCCTCGTTGGCGGGCAGCGTCCAGGGCGTCGTGGTCCAGATCACCAGCGCCACACGCGCGCCGAGCCGCGCGACCGGCAGATGCCGTGCGCCGCGCAAACTCGGCGATCTCGAGCACGCGCGAAGGCCACGTCGATCGCCGGGGAGACGTGGTCCTCGTATTCGACCTCCGCCTCGGCCAGCGCCGAGCGGCAGTCCAGGCACCAGTGCACGGGCTTGGCGCCGCGATACAGATGGCCGTTGCGAATGATGCTGGCCGAGCGCGCGGATCTGCTGCGCCTCGTAGCGCGGATCCATCGTCAGATAGGGATGTGCCCAGTCACCGAACACACCCAGGCGCTTGAAAGTCGGCGCGCTGCGTATCGATCTGCGCCTGCGCAAAGGCGCGGCAGGCAGCGCGAAACTGCGCGGCATCGAGCTTCTGCCCGGCTTGCCGTGCTTCTTCTCGACCGCCAGCTCGATCGGCAGACCGTGACAGTCCCAGCCCGGAACGTAGGGCGCATCGCGCCCGTCCAGCGACTGCGACTTGACGATGATGTCCTTGAGGATCTTGTTGACGGCGTGCCCGAGGTGAATGGCGCCGTTGGCGTAGGGCGGCCCATCGTGCAGCACGAACGGCGGGCGGCCGCGCGCGACCTCGCGCATGCGCTGATAGATGTCCTGCTGCTGCCAGCGCGCCAGCTGCTCGGGCTCACGCCGCGCCAGATCCGCCTTCATGGGGAAGTCGGTCTGCGGCAGGTTCACGGTCTGCTTGTAATCGGTCACTCGCAGCATCCTTCAGTCACTCGGCGCCAGCAGCGCGCGCGCCTGCGCGGCATCGCGATGCATCTGCGCGACCATCGCCTCCATCGACTCGAACTTCAGCTCATCGCGCAACCGCGCGACGAACTGCACCTCGAGCTCGCGACCATACAGATCGCCATCGAAATCGAACAGATGCGCCTCGAGCAGCATCTGCGCTACCGTCAACCATCGGCCGGGTGCCGAGGTTGGCCACGCCCGAGCGCGCGGCCGCTGCCGGCTGCCTGCGCCGTGCACGCGCACCGCGAACACGCCCTGCAGCGGCACGCGCCGGCGCTTGACGGCGATGTTGGCGGTCGGAAAGCCGAGCGTGCGGCCCGAGGCGATCGCCGCCGCGCACGCGCCCGCGCATGCAGTAGTGCCGGCCCAGCAGCTGCGCGCGCCGCCGCAAAGTCGCCCGCCTGCAGCGCGTCGCGCACCCGCCGCTGCTGACGCGCTCGCCCTGCACCTGCACCGGGGCGCACCACATCCACCTCGAAGCCAAAGCTGCCGGCGCGCGCCGCACACCACTCGGCGCTGGCCTCCCCGCCGCGCCCGAAGTGAAAGTCGTGACCGACCACGATCACGCGCGCCCGCGCGGCCGCGCAGCAGCTGCATGAATTCGCTGCCCGAGGACAGGCGCAGCGCCTCATCGAAGCGCAGCAGCCACAGCCGGTCGAGCCCGAAGCCGCTCAGCAGCCGCCAGCGCTCGCGGAAGTTGGTCAGGCGCGCCGGCGGATCCGTCGGGCTGCAGGAACTCGCGCGGCAGCGGCTCGAAGCTCAGCATCATGGTCGGCAGCCGCAGGCGCCGCCCATGCCACTTGAGCCGCTCGATCAGCGCCTGATGGCCCAGGTGGATGCCATCGAAGCTGCCGATGGTCACGACACACTGCGCGCTCGCTGCTCGACCGCCGGTCCCCGGATGAGCTCCATGTCCCAAAAACACGCCATCAAACAAAAAATTATAGCGGATCGGCTGCTGCTTCCCGGGCGCGCCATCGCGGGCCGGCGATTGACAAGGCACAGGCGCCTCGGCAGACTTCGCCGCCCTCAAGGCACGAACCGGTGCAGGAGCATCGCTTGGCGAACACGAAATCGGCGGAAAAAGCGGCCCGTCAGGCCGAAAAGCATCGCGCACGCAACGTCGCGCTGCGCTCGCGCATGCGCACCGCCGTGCGCAAGGTCAACGACGCCATCGCCAAGGGCAACCCCGAAGAGGCGCGCGCCGTCTACCGCGCCGCCGTGCCGATGATCGATACGCTGGTCAACAAGCGCATCGTCCACCGCAACAAGGCCGACCGTCACAAGAGCCGCCTGGCCGCGCGCATCAAGGCCCTGGGCGGCAGCAGCGCCAGCAGCACGCCAGCGGCGCCTGAGTCGCCGCGCCGCTCAGCGGCGCTCCCCGCGCTCGAAATCCTCCAGCGCCAGCAGCAGCGACAGCCGGTCATCGCCGCGCGCCACCTCGCGCCAGTGCCGCCCCTCGGGCCAGGGCTCCAGCGCCCCGGCCAGCGCCCAGAGCATGTTCAATGAGGAGGTCACTCCGGCCTGCGCGCAGCTCATGAAAGGTGCGCACGGCGCCGCGCTCGCGCAGCTGCTCGACGCTGTGCACGCCGATCTGGCCGAGCATGCCCTCGGAGCGGCTGCCCAGATTGCGCAGATCACGGATGCGCAGCCGCAGCTTGCCGGCGGCGATCCGCGCGCGAACCTTGCTGTTGCGCATGGGCCATTGTCGCTGAAACCGGGCCCCTTCAGCGCGGCTGCTGCAAAGCGCTGCCGCGCTCAGCGCTGCCGTGGCCGCGCTCAGCGCTCTTCGAGAAACTGCATCACCGCCTGGGCCAGCTCGCGCGTGCCGCGGCCGGTCGCCGCAGAGATCAGGAAATCGCGGCCCGCGGTAGCGCAGCCGCCGCGCGATGTCGGCCGCGCGCTGCTCGGCCTCGCTCGTCGGGCAGCAGGTCGCGCTTGTTGAGCACCAGCCAGCGCGGCTTGGCGGCCAGCTGCGCGGCTGAACTTGCGCAGCTCCGCGACGATGGCGCGCGCATCGCGCACCGGATCGGCGGCCGGATCCAGGCGGCAGCAGATCCACGATGTGCAGCAGCACACGCGTGCGCTGCAGATGACGCAGGAAGCGGATGCCCAGGCCCGCCCCCTCGGCCGCGCCTTCGATGAGGCCCGGGAATGTCGGCCATGACGAAGCTGCGCTGCTCGCCGCAGTCCACCACGCCGAGGTTCGGATACAGCGTCGTGAAGGGATAGTCGGCGACCTTGGGACGCGCGGCCGAGAGGGCGCGGATCAGCGTGGATTTGCCGGCATTGGGCAGCCCGAGCAGGCCCGACATCGGCGATGACCTTGAGCTCCAGCGCCAGCGTGCGGCGCTCGCCCGGCAGGCCGGGGCCGAACTGGCGCGGCGCGCGGTTGGTGCTGGACTTGAAGCGCGCATTGCCGTAGCCGCCCTTGCCGCCCTGCGCGACCTTGAGCACCTGCCCGGCGGCGGTCAGATCCCCCAGCTCCTCGCCGGTCTCGGCATCGCGCACGGTGGTGCCCACGGGCACGGTGATGTACAGGTCCTCGCCGCTGCGGCCGGTGCAGCCGTTGCCCGAGCCGCCCTCGCCGTTGCGCGCGCCCGGAAGGTGCGCTCGATGCGAAAATCGGCCAGGGTGTTGATGCCCTCGGCGGCGCGCAGATACACGTCCGCGCCGCGACCGCCGTCGCCGCCGTCCGGACCGCCGAAGGGAACGAACTTCTCGCGCCGAAAGCTGACGCTGCCGCGGCCGCCGTTGCCGGCCTGGACGCGCAGCACGCGCCTCATCGACGAATTTCATGGGAGCGGGCGCAGCCGGGCCGGCGGCATCGGCCGGCGATCGGTCAGGCCTGCGGACGCGCCCGCGGCTGCGGTCGCAGGCGCGCTAGCCGCTGCTCGACTCGGCGCTTAGCCGCAGCTCGCTGCCGCCGACGCGCGCTTGCCGGCTGCACGCTGACGAACATCCGCTGCTCCTCGCCGCGCGATCCGGAACTGCACCCGGCCGCTGACCCGCGCGTACAGGGTGTGGTCCGTGCCGATGCCGACGTTCTCGCCCGGCGCGCACGCGCGTGCCGCGCTGGCGCACCAGGATGTTGCCGGCGAGCACCTGCTCGCCGCCGAAGCGCTTCACGCCCAGGCGCTTGCTGTGGGATTCGCGGCCGTTGCGGGTGCTGCCGCCTGCTTTCTTATGTGCCATGAGTGACTCCGATGCTGCTCGCCGCAGTCGCTGACGCGTCAGGGCGCGTTGATCTCCGTGATGCGCACTTCGGTGAAGGGCTGGCGGTGGGTGCCCTGCCGCAGATAGTGCTTGCGGCGGCGGAACTTCACGATCGTGACCTTGTCGCCCTTGGCATGGCGCTGCACCGTCGCGATGACCTTGCCGCCGCTCAGCAGCGGCGATCCCAGACGCACCTGATCGCCGTCGGCGATCAGCAGCACCTGGTCGAATTCGACGGTACTGCCGGCCTCGGCGGCGAGCTTCTCGACCCGCAGCACCGCCGCCCTTTTCCACCCGATATTGTTTGCCGCCTGTGGCGATGACCGCGTACATTGTCAGAACTCCGTGTGTGTCGCTGCATCGCAGTTTGAGACTGCGAGGCCGGCGCCGCCGCGCGAGGCCGTCGCCGGCGCGATTGGGAAGGCGAAAGGCCGCGCATTCTAGCGATGGAGCGCGAGCCGGTCAAACGGCACATTCTCTTGGAGAAACAGAGAGTTGAGTATCGATCACGGCAGTCCTCGAGCGCTCGAGCGCATCCGTGCGCTCGTGCAGGCGGAGCTGTCGGCCGTAGATTGCACCATCCGCGAGCGCTTTCAGCAGCTCCGTCAGCCTCGTCGATCAGGTCGCCCAGCACATCATCGACGGCGGCGGCAAGCGGCTGCGTCCGCTCATGGTGGTGCTGGCCGGCCGCGCCTGCAACGGCGCGCGCAGCGACTGCATCCTCGCCGCGGCCTTCATCGAATTCATCCATGCCGCGACGCTGCTGCACGATGACGTCGTGGACATGTCCGCGCGCCGCCGCGGCCGCGACACCGCCAATGAGATCTACGGCAATCAGGCCAGCGTGCTGGTCGGAGATTTTGTCTATTCGCGCGCCTTTCAGCTCATGGCTGCCACACGATCGCAACGGGTCATCGAGATCATGGCGGATGCCACCAACATGATTGCCGAGGGCGAAGTGCTGCAGCTGATGAATGCGCATGATCCGGACACCACCGAGGAGCGCTACCTCGAGGTCATCGATCGCAAGACCGCGCGGCTCTTCCAGGCCGGCGGCGAGGTGGCCGCCGTGGTCAGCGGCGCGGACGAGCCCGCGCAGCAGCGCGCTCGCGATCTACGGCCGGCACCTGGGCACCGCCTACCAGCTCATCGATGATGTGCTCGACTTCCAGTCCGATCCGGCAGACGCGCGGCAAGAATCTCGGCGAGGATCTGGCCGAGGGCAAGCCGACCCTGCCGCTGATCCATGCGCTGCGCCAGTGCACCGAGCCGCAGGCGGGCCTCATCCGCGAGGGCATCCGCAACGGCGGGCGCGAGCGGCTCGAGGAGATCGTTCACGCCATCGAGGCTACGGGCGGCCTGGCAGTACACCAGCGCGCTGGCGCAGTCAGCGAGGCGGAGCTGGCGCTCGCGGCCCTGGAGGCGCTGCCGGAGTCTCCCTATCGGCAGGCGCTGGCCGCGCTGGTGCGCTTCACGGTGGCGCGACGGCACTGATGAGCGCCACGCAAGCCGCAGGTCCGGTGCCCAGCGCGCTGCTGAGCCGCTTCATCGAATCCCATCCGCGCCTGTTTGTGCTCACGGGGGCGGGCTGCAGTACCGAGTCGGGCATCCCCGACTATCGCGATGCCGAGGGCAACTGGAAGCGCAGCGCACGGCCGATGACGCTGCAGGCCTTCATGGGCGATGAGCGCGCGCGACGGCACTACTGGGCGCGCAGTCTGCTCGGCTGGCCGCGCTTCGGCATCGGCTCGCCCCAATGAGGCCCATCGCGCACTGGCGCAGCTGCAGCAGCAGGGCCGCATCGAGGGGCTGGTCACACAGAATGTCGATGGTCTGCATCAGGCCGCCGGCACACGAGACGTCATCGACCTGCACGGGCGGCTGGATCGCGTGCGCTGCATGGGCTGCGAGCGACGCAGCGACCGCCGCGAGCATCAGCACTCGCTGCTGCGCGAAAATCCGCGCTGGGCGGCGCGCCTGGCGCAGCGCGCAGGGGCGACCGAGCCACGCGCCAGCACCCGGACGGCGATGCCGAGTTCGCCTGGTCGCAGACCGAGGACTTCGTCGTCCCCACCTGCTGCCACTGCGGCGGCATCCTCAAGCCCGACGTCGTCTTCTTCGGCGAGAGCGTACCTGCCGCGCGTGTCGACAGCCGCGCGCCAGCATCTACGCCGCGCCGATGCCATGCTGGTGGTCGGCTCCTCGCTGATGCTCTATTCCGGCTATCGCTTCGCCCAGGACGCTGCCGAGCTTGGCAAGCCGCTCGCCGCGATCAACCTCGGACGCACGCGCGCCGATGAGCTACTGGCGCTCAAGATCGCCCGCCCCTGCGCCGCCGCGCTCGGCCTTCGTGCTCGAATCGCCGCAGCGTGCAGCCTGACGGCTTGAGCCGCCGCCCCAGACTCGCACCCTTACAACCCGTGCCCGCCGCCCTTCTGCCGCTCGCCCACTGGATGCCGCCCGCACACTGGCTGCTGTGGGCGCGGCCGCGGCCTTGCCGCCCTGCCGCTGCTGATCTGGATCTATCTGCTGGCCGCCCGCGGCGGCTTCTGGCGCGTCTCGCGTCTGCTCAATCCCTATCAGCCCGCAGGCGATTCCCCGCCTCCGCGCCGCACCGGTCAGGGCCGGCACGTCGTCGCCGTCATCCCGGCGCGCAACGAGGCCGCCTCCATCGGCGATACGGTGTTGTCCCTGCTGCGGCAGGATTTCGATGGCTCGCTGCACCTCATCGTGGTCGATGACGGCAGCACCGATGACACCGTGGCGCGCGCCGTCGCCGCCGCCGAAGGCCTGGGCGCCTCGGCGCGGCTGAGCGTGCTGCGCGGTGCGCCGCTGTTTCGGGCTGGACCGGCAAGCTCTGGGCGCTGCGCCAGGGCGTGCAGGCCGCAGGGCTGCTCGAGCCCGACTACCTGCTGCTCACCGACGCCGATATCCATCACGAGCGCACCAGTGTGGCGGGGCTGATCGCCAATGCCGAAGCCGAACAGCGCGACCTCGTGTCGTACATGGTGAAGCTGTCGGTCGACAGCTTTGCCGAGCGCTGCCTGATCCCCGCGTTCGTGTTCTTTTTCTTCAAGCTCTACCCGCCGCGCTGGGCGGCATCGCCGCGCTCGAGCGTCGCGGCGGCCGCCGGCGGCTGCATGCTGCTGCGGCCCTCGGCGCTGCTGCGCATCGGCGGCCTGGCCGCCATCCGCAGCCAGATCATCGATGATTGTGCGCTCGCCGCGCGCGGTCAAGACGCAGCGGCGGCAAGCTCTGGCTCGGTCTGACCCACAGCGCCTGGAGCCTGCGCCGCTACGGCTCGTTCGCCGAGATCGGCCGCATGATCTCGCGCACGGCGTTCAATCAGCTGCGCCACTCCTGGCTGCTGCTGTTCGCAACGCTGCTCGGACTGGTTGTCACGTACCTGCTGCCGCCGCTGCTGCTGTTCAGCCACGACCCGCTCTGCGTGACGCTCGGCGCCCTCGCCTGGCTGCTGATGAGCCTGTGCTACCTGCCGATGGTGCGCTTCTACGGCCTGAGCCCCGCTTGGTGCATCGTGCCTGCCCGCCGTAGCGGTGTTCTATGCCGGCGCCACGGTGCACTCCGCGCTGCGATACGCCGCGGGCCGCGGCGGACAGCTGGAAAGGACGGGTGCAGGATCTGGGGACCAAGCGCAGCACCTGAGGCGCTTCAGCAGCCGGCCCCGCGACCTCGGGACATCCGAAACCGCGTTGAACCGGCTGGACCCTTTCCGTAGACTGCGCGGCTCCAAGCGGCCGGCAAACGCCGGCCTGCCCGCCCGGGGGCGGCGTATTCGGGGTGTAGCTCAGCCTGGTAGAGCACTACGTTCGGGACGTAGGTGTCGCAGGTTCAAATCCTGTCACCCCGACCAAGTAAATCATGCATTAAGCCTTTGTCGGCCAATCGCAGCGCTTTTCGCAGTGCCTGGAAGTCCACGGGAAGTCCACTTGGGATGAAGGACGCCGACGGCCACAACGCCGACTACTGCACTACCCTTCCAGCCGGCACCGCATCTTCACCGCCGAGTGCACGGCGCCATTGATCGTTCGCGGCATGCTGGTGACTCCCGAGGGCATCGAGGCAGCGCCTGGAGAGGCCTTCAGCGCTGACCAGCGCCGCAAGGGAAGTTCCCATCAACGACCGTTCATGGGGCTGTGCGACCCCTCAGGGCTCGTCGGTATCCGGTTCTTCCTCGAACGCATCAGCCGGATAAGGCCGGATGGACTGCCATAGCGGCTTACGGATAGGCCGCCTTGTATCTCCGAAGGGTTCGAGTTCCAAGCACGTAATGACATTGCCGCACGCCCACACACAAAGCTCTACCGGTGCATCATTGACCCTAGTGCCGAGAGCCCTGGCGATGATTCTGCCGGCGTTGACACCCACTGGAATGAACTCCAGGGAGTCGAATTGCATGTCGCCGTCGCCCTCCTCATGCACGATCAACTGCTCAATCGATGCCAGCAGCCATCAGAAGATTGTGCTTCGGGGTCTACCTCAAAGACGCGTCGCAGGATCCTCGCCTCCTCCGATCCGATGCGGCGTGGCCGATACAATCGCAGCCAGGACATAGGAATGCAGTGAGCCAGAGAGGCTGGAGTCTGTCAGGTCAGAAATGTGCTGCCGTTATTGAGATGTCGGGCCTTCCTACCCGTTTGACCGCTCTCACCGGGTTTGAAACGATGACTCATGCACTTTGAGATTCTGGGCGAGATCTCTGCGGTCGAGACGAGATCTCTGCGGTCGAGACTATCGCGACCGCGAACGGCATCCGCGAGATCGCGCGGCTGCGGAAGCGCTATGGCAGAGGTCGATGGCGCAAGCGCAAAGGAATTGCTGAGATCCGGCTCGCCGGCGGCGAGATCCTCGCGGCGGAGTTACACTGGTACGAGGCGACCGGAATTGGCAAACGGGAATTCAAGATCAAGCGTCTCCTCTGAGGCGATGAGACATGGCGCGAACAGCACGACAGCTCGTGATCTGCCTGGATAACTCAGGGTATGAGGTTTCGCTCGAGCGGCGGAAGATCTATGTATCGATCCCCGACGCGCGCGCGGCGAGGCTCGGTCAGCTACCGGTGATTGACAAATCGGGAGAGGACTAGCTCTATCCCGAGGAAGCATTCATCCCCGCGCAGCTCACCCAGGCGGTGCGGCGCGCAGTGCTGCAGGTCGCCTGAACACGGTGCAGGCGCCACCGACGTCCCAAGCCAGATTGATCTTCGTCGCATGGTGGATGCGTCCGTCTCGGCGACGCAGAAGCGGCCGTGACGTACGGAGATATTCACTCGGTGCGCCCACGAACTGGAGAAAATGACTCCACGTGTCGGAGTTGGGGTCAGGCCTGGCTTTTTGGCAAGGGGCCCCATTTGTTGACTAGTTTCCTTCGTGGGCGCCCAATAGCGCCAGTGGGGACGCTTGCGTCCCCAAAATATAACTACAAACGTCGGCTAAAGGAGTGATCATGAAACCATGGAAAAGGTTGTTGCTGCCGATATTGTTTGCTTTGGCGTTGCCGGGTGCGCTGCTCGCACAGGCTGCTAATAACCCGTTTATCGGCACGTGGGTGCTGAATATCTCGAAGTCTACCTTCAAGCCCGCTAATACTGCACCGCGGAGCCAAACGCGCATTTTTGAGGCTATGCCAGACGGAATGCTTCAAGCGACCTTCCACACGGTCGTGCCCGATGGGACCGCCAGTACGGCAACGCTAAAGTACAAGGACGACGGCAAACCCTATACCTTAACGGGGTATCCGCCCGTCGATACCGTTAAGCAGACGCGCGTCAGTCCGCGTGAGGTGAGGGGCACGTTTATGCTTAATGGCAAGGTCGTGGGTCGATTCACGGACATCGTGTCAGAGGACGGCAAGAGCCGCACCGCAACGATGTTGATCCCGAACGCTTCGGGCAAGGCGGATCGCAACGTTTGGGTCTTCGATCGACGGTGACGCTGTTCGGCGCTGGCAGCGGCGCCTGGCCGCGGCGACCCTGCTGGGGTTTTCCAGCAGGGGGTTGGATGGTTCGGGCGCAGCGGTAAGCTCGATATGTTGAATCCCCGGCGGCCGTGGCGCTATGCATCGCGCCCGTCCCTTGAGCCGCGGTGCGGGGTGCGCGAGCTGCCTCCTGGCTGAGGGAGCCGAGGGGGACGCAGAAGATGCCACCGCGAAACGTTAAAGCGATTGCGGGAATGCTGGACAAATAAGAATCCCCAAGGCTGATTTAGCATTCTGGAAAGCGGCCGCTTATGACTGTCCTGAGGGTTGATGGCGGAAGTGGCCGGGCGTTATAGCTTTCCCGTAAACAACGGCCCGCCACCAATTGAGCATGCCGTAAGGTTCAAGTTGCACGACCGCGCAGTGGCCGCAGGTTCTCCTAATCGAGCCCCGAGCTCTGCTTTGAGCCCTAGCAATCGGTGGAAGTCAGAGTCACGCCAGGGGTTGCTATCGGTGCATCGTAATGTGCGGTTCGTCATCGCTGTATCCTCCGGCGCGTTGACCATGGTTGGTATCATGGCGACGTTCCGTAAGCTCCTCACGCGCGCCGGCGAGCTCGCCCGTCTCCCCTTCCGTATTCATCCGCACATCTGCGGCAGTCCACCGGCTGCAAGCTAGCCAACGATGGCCAGGACAGGTGGGTGAAAAAGGCGGCAAGCTCTTCCTGTTCGTGTGATCACGCAGGCCAAGGCCCAGGCGAGCATCGCGGCTCAGACCATTGCGGCGTTGTCGGAGCACGGTCGGGTGGCGCAGACCTTCATTGCCGATCGCGCCTTACGCGATGGCCATGACGGGGCGCACGGCTCCCGAGCTCGGCCCCAAAACTCACGCCGCCGAGGAAATCGCCGGGCTGTGGCGCGAATTGAAAGCTTGTTTCATGAAAAAGTGAACCTCACAGACCTGGCGTCTTTGGGTCTGGGTGCGCGAATGGCAGAGGGAAGGGGAAGTGAGCCGGCAAAAGGTGCCAGAACCCATAGGAGAGTTGCCCGGCGTCTGCGCGCTGTGCAGGCCGCTCAGCGGATGGTCAGGCAACCCCAGGCTCCAATCAAGGGCAGTTTCTTGGCCACGCTCGATGCAGGCGCGCCAGCGGGCGCAGAAATTGTGGAGCGCGTCGCATCTGCGCCGCCAAAAGTAGACGTAAGCACGGGGCTCCGGCCCTCCCATCCTGTACTTTAGTTCGTGTGACATACCATTTGTTGTCACGGCGATGGCAATATTAAACTGGCGGAGCGCACGTTATGGACAGGAGCATTCTTGCAAAGGGCATACTGAGCTCAGTGCTTGGGATCGCCCTCGTTGGCCTCACGATCGTCCTGATCGCATCATTGTTGTAAAGCGCAGGCAATCACGCGGGCGCAGCGCGCGGTTGCCCCCACGCCGGAACAGATCAGTTCTGCGGCGTGCCGGCGCCGCGCAGCTTGAACACCCACAGCGTGGTGGTGCCGGTCGGAGCGGCGATCTCGGGGGTCAGGGTATCTCCAGCGGAATCCAGCGCGGTGCCGCCGCCGGCGACGACGGCGACGTACTGCTCGCCATCGGCATCGTAGGTCACCGGCGAGGAGCTCGGCGCGGAATTCAGCGTCGTGTGCCACAACAGCTTGCCGGTCGCCGAATCGTACGCATGGAACTCGCCGATCATGCGAGCCGCTGAACACCACGCCACCGGCCGTTGCCAGCATGGAGCTTTCGATGGGCGCGCGCTGACGCATGGTCCACACGATCTGCCGCGTTCTGAGATTGATCGCCTCGATGCGGCCGAACTTGCCGTCGCTGCCGTGCGGGGGCTCGGCCCACCGCGAATATCGACTCCGCCGGCGCGACCTGCGCAGGATCGCGCGGCACGAAGCGGTAGTTCATGCAAGCCTCCAGCAGCGGCACGTACAGGATATCGGTGGTCGGATCGAATGAGGTCGCGAGCCAGTTGCGTGCGCCGTGATCGCTCGGACAGATGTAGTCGGTGCTGCCCGCTGCGGGCGTCGCGATGGCCGGATTGACGATCTTTGCGCCGGTCTTTGGGTCGATGCGCACCACCAGATTCTGCAACCCGGCATCCTTGGAGAACTCGTACTTGCCATTGGCGCGGTTGAGCGCGTCGAAGATCGCCAATTTACCGCCCGTGACCAGCAGCTTGGTCGGCTTGCCGTCGATCGGCAGCGTGAGCAGCGATCTGCTCGAACACCCAGTCCAGATCCCAGACATCGCGGTTCATGTGCTGGTAGTACCAGACCAGCTTGCCCGTGTCGGGATCGAGCGCCAGCGTCGAATCGGTATAGAGCGCGTCGTTCGACTTGCCCTTGTGCGCCTGCGGCAGCAGCAACGTGCCGACGTCATAGGTGTTGCCGGTGCCGAAGTACACCAGGTTCAGCTGCGGGTCATAGCTGCCGACGGTCCAAACGCCGGAGCCATAGCGCTGCTCGACGGGAGCTCCATTCCAGCTGTCCCCGCCCGGCTGGCCCGGGCGCGCGATGGTATTGAAGCGCCACAGCTCCTTGCCGCTTTGCCCGTCCAGCCCGACGATGAAGTCCCCGCCGGCGGTATTGACCCCCAGGCTCACGCCGATGATCACCTTGCCGTGGGCCACGACCGGGCCGCCCGAGAGCGTCACGCCCTGTCCGGGCGCGATGATCTGGGCATCCCAGATCAGCCGGCCGCTCTTCACATCCAGTGCCACCAGATGGCCATCGGCGGTGGGTGCATAGAGCATGTCCTCGTAGATGGCCATGCTCTTCTGATGCCCATTGCGGCCGTTGTTCATCCTGGGCGGCAGCGCTCGTATGTACTGCCACAGAATGCTGCCGTCGGCGGCATTGAGTGCCTCCACCGTGTTGGCGCTCTCGATGAACATCACCCCGTCGTGCACCAGTGGAGTGATCTCGTTGCCGCTGACGGGCAGCGCCAGCGTCCAGGCGACCTGCAGCTCGCCAGCGTTGCGCGCATTGATCTGGTCGAGCCGGCTGTAGCCGCTCGGTACCGTACGTACCCCGCCACATCAGCCAGTCTGCTGCGGACGGATTCTCCAGCGTCTGCGCGCTGACCGGGCTGAGCTTGTTCAGCAGCTCCGCCCGCTGCGCCATGGCCGCCTGATAGACCGCATCGTGATTGTCGATGCCGCGGAAGGCGTCTCCACCCCCGCCGGCCCGACGCCCCGGCCCTGCCGCTGGACCTGCGCCCGCGGGTGCTGCGTCGGCGGGTGCGGCCGCCGCCAGCTCGCTCTGCCCGGTGCGCTCGCCATTCTGCTGCAGGATGTAGGCGCCGATATCGGCGTAGGTCTGGCTCGGCAGGCTGTCCGGGGAGGCGGGTGGCATCTTCGCCGCCACATAGCTCAGCAGCGCCGCGGCCGACTGGTTATGCCATTGCGCCTGGAACATCGGTCCCTTGACCGGCGGGCCGAACTGGCCGTCATCCAGATGGGCCCCATGACACATGGCGCAACTGTCGGTATAGGCCGAGCGGCCGCGCTCAGCCTGCGCATCGGTGTAGCTGACCGGGCCGCTGTCGAACAGGCCCTGCGCGCTCTGCTGCGCCCACGTCGGGGTGGCGGCCGTCATGCACAGCGCAGTCAGTGAGGCCAGCGCGCCGATATAGTCCAGGCGAACCCAACCCGGAGAATGAGGCCAACCCATGCGCATACGCTGACTCCCTGACAGTGGCTTTTGGCAACAGCGGGCAGTCGACGTGGACGCCGGCGGTTTGCAGCGCTCAGATCCTTAAGGATCTTTAGTGATAGGCATTGTAATGCCTTCCGCCGCGCTTTCCGGCAGTCCGCCCTCAATCACCGGGACGATCAGGGTTTCAGCGGATGAAATCCTTCCTGCTCGGTGCTCGCATCGGGGGGCAGATCATGGTAGCGCACGTATATGGGCATGTTCTTATAGGTCCACTGCAGAGTCCCATCTTTGCGGTGAATGATGGCCCAATCGCCCAACCGACCTTTTTGTCTGGCTTCTCGGGCGGATATCACCGTTTCCCTGGCCGATACCGGCAAGGGTAGCCATGCGGTATCGCAGCCCGCATTGCAGTTGGACTTCCCCGGGCGATCTTTGTCGTAGACAAACAAACGCAACAAGGTTGGAAAACTCTTGTAGACGTAGTTCCCGGAGGAATCCTTGTAAAGCGTAACGTCTCCTGGATAGGCCAATTTAATCGGCGAAGGCGGCGCGGCAACGGCAGTCACCATCGAGGAGAAGGTGAGGCAGACTGCCAGCGCGCTGAGCGGTATACGCACTGTAAACATTGCAAAGCCCTCCTTGATCCCGCGTCGCGAGCCTATACCGAGGTAGCGAAGTGGCCCGTAGGAGTCCAACTGGTTTTGCCCGGTTATAAGACCTTATGTCCGCGCTGGTGCCGAGCCTTTGGTGACGGCACCAGCAGTTTCCGGTGCGGGCAAATGCGAGCAGCAGCAGGGTCGGGCTATGGTCGGCGCCATGACCGCAACTGTTCCTGACCGGAATGTTCCCAGGCGAGGGGTGCTCTGGTTTGGGGTCATTGGGGCGCTCCTCCTCACGGGCTTGCTGGCTTTCGCCTTTCAGCAGGGCGGGTGGACCGCCGCGCGCATTGCCGGCCTTGCAGTGCTGTTACTGTCAGCGCTGGGGCTGAGCTTGACTCTGCTGGACGCAGCCCGATTTTGGTGGGGCATGCGCGTGGTCACGTGCATCGCGTTCGCAGCCACGCTAGGGAACCTGCTGGACGCCGCGCTCTTCACTCCCGGTCGTCCGCACACTGACGGCTTCGGGCTTGCGTTCCGGGGCTTTCTGATCTTCGGACTGCCCGCGCTGGTCTATACCTTGTGGGGCAGCATTTGGGGCAATGTAGGCTTGGGACAACGCAAGTTGATCACCAGAGCAGACGTCGCGGTATTCCGGTTGGTCTACTACGGACGCTGGCTATTCGTAGCGCTGACGCTGTTGGCTGTCGCGACCGCCCTCTTGCGCAGGGTCGCGGACTGAGCGATAGGTTCGAGCGCTTGGCAGGAACTATTGGCGCGGTCCGACTTTGAAGGAGTTCGAAAAGTAAGAGCCGCCGTGACCATCTCGAGGCCACGGCTTTTCGCGACGCCGGCCAATGGCACCCAACAGCACAATGCCTCCACAGAAGGCCGCAAGTCCGAAAATGTGCAGCAGCATCTAACGTCTCTCTCCAACACAGCGACGGGCGCGCGAGCGCAAGTTAGGTCATGGCCTACCGTGCCACAACGTGACACCAGAAGGCGACGGCGTCGCTTGCGCTCGCGCTGTGTGCCTGCCGCCCCAATGGGCGTGCTGCGATCGTGGAACGTGCTGACGCTCACCAGTTGCTGCAGCTCGTGCGCGTGAAGTACGTGTGCCCATGCCCCTCCTGGGGCCAACGTCCCTTGGGACGTCGAAGGATAGCCAGCAGCACAATGCATAGAAATCCCGCTATCGACAGCATGACCTGCATCATGTTTTGTCCCCGGTGCGAAAAATTTCCCCACGCGCATTTTAAGCGGGACAATAAGGCTCCGAAGTCGGGTCACTCCTACCCCGATGTGACAGTTTGCTGCGCAAATGCCGCGCAATTTAACAATTTTGGGGCGCGCGCTGCTGATGCTGGCGCAACGGCAGCGTTGTGGGAGGGCGGCGCGGTTGACGCGACGTCAGTCGGTAGGACGCTCTTTGGGCTGTCCTGGCTCGGCGAGCTCGCCCAGCGAGGCATTCAGCCCCGCGGCCAGTGCCGCTTCCCCCGTGACGAGGTCACGCCAGGGCAGGTGTAACCCTTTGCGCCGGCCTTTGAGCGTCACCGTCAGGCCATCCGGAGACAGCGTTATCGTATAGGGATGTCCATCGATGGACAGCTCCCGCTTAAGGGTCTTATCGAGCTGCGTAGTCATATGGCAACTATGACACGACCGGAGCCCGAGCGCAGCGGGACCGCTCGCCGAGCGGATCGGTCAAGATCCTGGTCCGCAAAAAAGCACTTCGCAATCGCCAGCTGCAAGCTCTGATTGATCCGATGGCTTGGTAGTCGTCATGATCATCCCAGCGCTGCTGGCGCCGCTCCTCAAAGATGACCGCGCCCTCTTCGAGATTGCCGCCATCCCGGCCCGCATCCTTGCGCACGCCCGCTCGCGCCTTGCCCGGCCTGCCCCGATCGCCCATACTTTATGAAGAAAAGCCATTGGCGCTGCGGCTCAACCACTCGGTGGGCCCGGCGACGGTCTGCCGCTCCCGGGCACCTCCTGGTCAGTTCGGATGGGGACATTGCCGCCGATTCAACTCACGGCTGCAGCGCGCGTGCTCGCAGCGCTGCAGCGTTTTCGACACTGCTGGTTGCTGCCGCTCCTGGCCGCCGCAGTGGCCGCAGCACCGCTGAATGCGGGCGCGCAGAGCGAGCCTGCGGCACCGGCCAGCGCAGCGCCTCAATCAGCATCCGCGGCCACATCTGAACCCGCATTAGATTGCAGCGCCGATCCGGACGAGCCGAGCTGTCCCACGCCGCTGAGCCGCTCGCTGAAGGCAATCGAAGCCTACGTCAGCGCGCCGGCGCGCTGGGACGGGCGCGACTGGCTGCTGTTCGGCGGCACGCTCGCCTCCGTCGGCGTCGCACACCATTTCGACAGCTCGGTGCGCAATCATTTTGCGGGCGGTATCGGCCCCTCGGCCTCCAGCGGCAGCCCCGATACGCTGCAGGACGCGCTGCCCGCGGCGGCGCTGTTTCTGGGCACCTGGGGCTACGCGAATGTGACCGACGATGACGATGGGCGCCATGAGGCGCATGCCATGATCGAGGCCGGTGTCCTCAGCGTCGCGACTGCGTATGCCGTCGGCTACATCAGCGCGCCGCGAGGGACCGAACCAGACCACTGATCCCAATCGCTGGGAGGGCTCGGGCACGTCTTTTCCATCCGAGCACGCGACGATGGCCTTCGCCATCGGTACGGTGCTGGCAGAGTCAGGCAATAGTCACTACCGCTGGGTGCGGCGTGTACTGGGCTACGGCGTGGCCGGCTTTACCGCCTATGAGCGGCTGAACCACAACGCGCACTGGCTCTCCGACACCGTCGCGGGGGCTGCGCTCGGTGCCGCCAGTGCGCATTTCGCGATGAATCGCCGACAGAATCAGGAGACTCACGGAACGCTGGCGCTCGAACCGATCTCCCGCGGGGTCATGCTCACGTACTCTGCGCATTTGCCGTGACAGCGCGCAGGCGCGCGTGCTCGCTGCAAAGCGCTCAGGCACTTGCCAGCGGGGAGCGAGCACGCGAGGCACCGGCCTCCGGCCGTACGGCGGCCGTGGCGTCCAGCAGCACCTTCTCGAGCACGAGCAGATACTCGACATATCGGCGCCGTCCGATGGCCGTGACGCGACAGATCGTCTGGGGACGGCGCTGCCGCTGATCCTTGACGATGGTGATCAGCCGCTCACGCTCGAGCACGCGCAGATGCCGGCTCAAATTCCCGTCCGTCAGCCCGCACAGCAGCTTCAGATCACCGAAAGACAGGCCCTTGGGGTGCGAGGCGAGCGAAGTCAGCACTCCCAGGCGCGCGCGCTCATGGATGACGCGGTCCAGACCTTCATAGGCAAAGGCGGGCGAGCGCCGACGCGAGCTAGCCGAGCTCATTCTGGCGATATCCATGGTATAGCGTGAGCGCGACGAGCAGCTGCCCGATGCCAAAGGGCACCCCCATCGCCCACGGCGAGAGCGCCTCGCTTCCGAGCGCCAGGCAGGCGAGTCCGCAGGCCAGGTACCAGATGCCGACCGCGAAGATCGGCGCGGGCAGCAGCCGGCAGGAGGCGAACACACCGAGGCTGAAGATGAGCTGCCAGAGGCCTGGCAGCATCCAGCAGACAGCCGGGGAGCGCGTGCAGAGGATCACCGTCAGCAGCAGCCCCACCGACAATGGCGGCAGGAACTGTTCCAGCGCCGCGCGCATCATCTGCGGGGCGAGACCTGCCATGCACACGCGTGGCGCGCTGGTGCGCCTCGACGACGATAATGGTGAAGCAGACGGCGGCGGTCGGAACCCAGACTGCCAGATAGGCGTGGATGTCGCGCACGCTCGCGCCGAGCCAGCTCCACTGCACCACTGCGGCGAGAAAGGCTGCAAGGCCCGTGAGCCCCAGCGTGGCCGGACCGTAGCCACGAAACTCCATGCCGCGGGCGAGCTGACCGCGAATTGAGCGGATATCCGACAGTGCGCGATGCAGCTCCCTCATCTGCACAACCGTACGCTGCGGACTGGCTGCCGGCAAGTCGCCTCAGCGGCCGGCGGCGTCGAGCAAGTGCCCCTTCTTCATCATCTGCAGGATGAAGCCGCTGACCACCGTGGCGGCAAGAAAGATCACCCAGGCCCGATCGGTGATGAGCCAGCGCGCGGGCGGCTCACCCTGGATCAGGGCGTTGGAGATGAATTCGATCAGCGTGAACACCACGCCCACGGCTATCAGACCGGAATGCTCCCGGCGCAGTACCGTGCGCAATGAAAAGGTCATAGCAGGGGCGCGCCACAGCGAGGGGCGCGGCAGGAAGCATGGCGTGCTCTGGGCCCAGCTGCGGAAGGTATCGCCGAATTGCACTTCGAGAAAAGCCTCTTCGGCGGCGATGACGCGCTCGATGTAGAGCCAGTAGACCAGCACGCTCACAACGACGAACCAGCCGCTGGTGGTCGCGAGCGCCACCCCGAGCCACATGACGCCGTTGGCAAGATAGAGGGGACTGCGCACGATGGAGTACATGCCGAGCGTATTGAGCGTGGACGCAGAGGGCGTGCCCTGGCCGCGACCTGAGGTCCCCGCGGGCACGAATCCGACGGTCAGGCTGCGCGTCAGCAGACCCAGGGCGCTGACGCAGACGCAGAACACAAGCCAGCGGTTCTCGACCTGCTTGCCCCAGCGCTGCTCGAACTGCAGCCATTTGCAGCAGCGCGAAATACAGTGCGGGCAACAGCACCAGAGGCATCAAGCTGCGCAGCTGAAAGAGTCGATGACCTTCAGCGGTTATCCGGTCGGTGAGTCGCATCAGAATGTTGGAAGGCCGTGAGGCAGTCCTGAACTGCGGCGGGCAAACTACCGTGTGAGTCTGAAGGCGCAACCCTCCTCAGCGTGGGCCGTCCGGCGTTCTTGGAAGCCGAGTACACTGTCGGTACTCCCATTCGATTCAAAGGCACATGAGCGCCGCTACGCTGCACTCGCTCGGGCCGATGCTGGCGGCCTTCCTTGCGTCCCTGGTGGAATTCGTCGAGGCCCTCACCGTGGTGCTGGCGGTGGGCGCGGCGCGCGGTTGGCGCGATGCGTTGCTGGGCAGCGCCGCAGCGCTGCTGCTGCTGCTGGTGCTGGTCCTGGCGCTCGGACCTGCGCTGTCACGCATTCCGCTGCGCGCGGTGCAGCTGCTGGTCGGCACACTGCTGCTGCTCTTCGGCCTGCGCTGGCTGCGCAAGGCGATGCTGCGCTCGGCCGGGGTCATTGCGCTACACGACGAAAACGCCGCCTATGCCGCGCAGCTGCAGTCGTGGGGACAGGCGCAGCCGGCGCCCGGCCGCCACGATGCGCTCGCGCTGCTGGCGACCTTCAAAATAACGCTGCTCGAAGGGCTGGAAGTCGTGTTCATCGTCGTCGCGGTGGCCGCCGGCGGAGCCACCTGTGGCTGCCAGCCAGCCTCGGGGCGCTCGCCGCGCTGCTGCTGGTCGGTGCGCTTGGTGTGCTGCTGCATCGGCCGCTGTCCCACGTCCCGGAGAACACGCTCAAGTTCGCCGTCGGTGTGCTGCTGACGAGCTTCGGCAGCTTCTGGGTCGGCGAGGGCATCGGCGTGCACTGGCCCGGGGATGACTGGTCACTGCTCGGGCTGATCGCCGGCTACCTGCTGGTCGCGCTGCTCGGGGTCGGCCTCTGTCGCCGCGCGCACGCGAGCCGTGCCGCGCTGGCGGCGCGCTAGCGCCATGCCGACACTGCGCCGCGCGCTGCGCTCGCTGCTCGCCTTCTTCATAGATGACGGCAGCCTGGCGGGGCTGGTGCTCGGCTGGCTGACGCTGCTCTGGATCGGCATCGCACAGCTGGAGCTGCCGCCGCGGGGGGGCGCGCTGCTGCTGTTCGTGGGACTGGCAGCCATCCTCGCCGCGAGTGCCGTGCGCCGGTCGCGCGCTCGCTGAGCCGCCGGCGCAGAATGAAAAACGCCGCCCGAAGGCGGCGCTTGCTTCCGTTCTCGCGCAGCGCGAGCCGTCGCGGTTTTATTTGTTCTTACTCCGGCTCCGCAGCACCAGCAGGCCACCGCCCAGCAGTGTCAGCGCATGGCAGCGTGACTGCTGGCACAATATGGGCGGAAAAATTATGGCGCTATGTCAAATGATCGACACCACGCCTTCAGCGGCTGACAGGGCCTCCGCGACGCCCGCGCCGGATGCATCGACGCGCCCATCGCGGCCACACCGCCTGCGCTGGTGGTACCTGCTGTTTATCGTGCAGTTCGTGGCAGTGCTCTGGCCGCCGTTCTACAACCGCGCCGACCCGTATTGGCTCGGTATCCCCTTCTTCTACTGGTATCAGCTGCTCTGGGTCGTGCTCGGCGGTGTGTGCACGGCCGTCGTCTATCTCGCGACCCGGCACTCACCGTGAATCACCCGCAGTGGGTCGCGCTGGCGATCTTCGCAGCGCTGTTCATCTTCGTGGCGTGGCTGGGTATGCGCGCATCGCGCTGGCGCCGCGGCGATCTGGACCGGCTGCACGAGTGGGGGCTCGGAGGCCGGCGCTTCGGCACGCTGGTCACCTGGTTTCTGGTCGGCGGCGATCTGTACACCGCCTATACCTTCATCGCCGTACCCGCACTGGCCTTCGGCGCCGGCGCGACCGCGTTCTTCGCCGTGCCCTATACCATTCTCGCCTATCCGATCTTTTTCATGGTGTTCCCGCGCACTCTGGGAGATCTGTCACCGCGAGGGCTACATCACGGTGGGCGATTTCGTGCGTGGCCGTTTCGGCAACCGCTGGCTCGCGCTGGCCATCACGCTCACAGGCATCGTCGCGACGCTGCCGTACATCGCCCTGCAGCTGCTGGGGCTGCAGGTCGTGATCGGAGCACTCGGCATCGGCACCAGCGGCATCGCCAGCTACCTGCCGCTGCTGATTGCCTTCGCCATCCTGGCGGTGTTCACACACTCCAGCGGCCTGCGCGCACCGGCCTCGATCGCGATCGTCAAGGACATCCTGATCTACGCCACGACGCTGACGGCCATCGTCTACCTGCCCATGCGCCTGGGCGGCTTCGGTCACGTGTTCGCAGTCGTGCCGCGCGCAAAGCTGCTGCTGGCGGCGCCCGGCCCGCACAGCACGGGCAGCTACGGCGCCTACGCAACGCTGGCGCTCGGCTCGGCACTGGCGCTGTTTCTCTATCCCCACGCCATCACCGGGGTGCTCAGCGCCAGCAGCAGCCGCGCGCTCAAGCGCAATGCCGCGCTGCTGCCGAGCTACTCGCTGCTGCTGGGACTGCTGGTCCTCATGGGTTTCTTCGCGATCGCGGCCGGAGTGGCGCAGAGTCCGGACTTCGCCGCCGGCTTTCATCTATACGGCAACAGCTTCTCGGTCCCGGCGCTGTTCCTGCAGCTCTTTCCCGGCTGGTTCGTTGGCATCGCCTTTGCGGCCATCGGCATCGGGGCACTGGTGCCCGCGGCCATCATGGCCATCGCCTCGGCCAATCTCTACGCGCGCAACATCCACCGCGAGTTCATCGATCCGCATCCGAGCGAGCGGCGCGAGGCGAGCATCGCCAAGATAGCAGCACTGGTGATCAAGCTCGGCGCGCTCGCGTTCGTGCTGTGGGTGCCGACCGACTATGCGATCTACCTGCAGCTGCTCGGTGGCATCTGGATCATCCAGACGCTACCGGCCGTCATCTTTGGCGCCTTCTCGGACTGGTTCAATGACTGGGCACTGCTCATCGGCTGGGCGGCCGGCACCATCGCCGGCACCGCCATGGCCTTTGCCACGCACCTGACGCCTGCGTACACGCTGCATGTGGCGGGCTGGAGCCTGCCGGGCTACAGCGCCTTCTACACGTTGCTGCTGAACCTGGCACTGGCGGCACTGCTCACGCCGCTGTTCGAGGGTTTCGCCGCGCGCGCCCAACGGCCGGCGACCTCGTGAGCGTCGATCCCCGCGCCGCGAGCGTCGCGCCCCGTCGCGAGGTCGGTGGCGGCGCCCTGCTGTTCGCCGGTATCGGCTCGGTCATCGGCTCGGGATGGCTGTTCGGCGCCTGGCGTGCCGCGCAGCTCGCCGGTCCCGGAGCAATCTGGGCCTGGATCATCGGCGCGCTGGCCATCCTGTGCATCGCGGTGAGTTACGCCGAGCTCGGCGCCATGTTCCCCGAATCAGGCGGCGCGGTGCGTTACGGGCATTACTCGCATGGCTCGCTGGTCGGCTTTCTGACCGGATGGGCGGCCTGGATCGCGATCGTCTCGGTGATTCCCGTGGAGGCGGAAGCCTCGGTGCAGTACATGAGCTCCTGGCCCTGGACGTGGGCGCAAGCGCTTTACCGGCACAGCGCGGGCGGCGTCGGGTGAGCTGACTGCGTCGGGCCTGGCCATCGCCGCGGCCCTCGTCGTGGTCTACTTCCTGCTGAACTACTGGAGCGTGCGGCTGTTCGCGGGCGCGAACAGCGCCATCACCTGGCTGAAGCTCGCGATTCCCGCCGGCACGGCCGCAGCGCTGCTGGCCGCGGGCTTTCATCGGCAAAACTTCCACATCGGCGTGCACGGCGGCAGGCATGTCACCAACGTGGCCGCGATCCTGACCGCAGTGGCCACCAGTGGCATCGTGTTCAGCTTCAACGGCTTTCAGAGCCCCGTGAATCTGGCCGGCGAGGCGCGCTCGCCCGGGCGCACTGTACCGTTGGCGATCTTCGGTTCCATTCTGCTCAGTGCGCTCATCTACCTGCTGCTGCAGATCGCCTTCGTCGGTGCGGTACCCGCCGCTCAGCTGCAGCACGGCTGGGCGAGCCTTACCTACAGCTCCCCGTTCGCACAGCTCGCGCTGGCGCTGAATCTCAACTGGCTCGCGCTGCTGCTCTACGGCGACGCCTTTCTCAGCCCGAGCGGCACCGGCACGACCTACACTGCGACGACCGCGCGCATGCTCTACGCCATGGAGCGCAGCGGCACCGCACCGCGCTTCTTCGGACAGCTGCATCCGCGCTGGGGCATTCCGCGCGGCGCCATGTGGTTCAACCTCGCCGTGGCCTTCGTGTTCCTGTTCTGCTTTCGTGGCTGGGGCACGCTCGCGGCGGTCATCTCCGTCGCGACCATCATCACCTATCTGGTCGGGCCGGTGAGCGTGCTGGCGCTGCGCCGCACGGCCCCCGAGCTGCATCGGCCACTGCGCATCCGCGCACTGCCGCTGCTCGCGCCGCTTGCCTTCGTCGTGGCGACACTCATGCTCTACTGGGCGCGCTGGCCGTACACGGGACAGATCGTGCTGCTGCTGGTCCTGCCGCTACCGGTGTACGCCTATTACCAGGCGCGCAGCGGCTGGCGGGCGCTGCGTGCGCACCTCGCCGGGGCCGCCTGGCTGTTCGCCTACCTGGCCGCCATCGTCGCCCTGTCCTGGGCGGGCAGCCGCCAGTTCGCTGGCCGCGGCTATCTGCCCTACGGCTGGGATCAGCTCTACGTCGCACTGGCGGCGCTGTTTTTCTGCGCCTGGGGCGTGCGCAGCGGCTGGTCGACGCCGGCGCTGACGCAGAACCGACAGATGCAGCATCAGGCGCTTACCGACGCCCACGGGTCCGCATCCTAGGAGGCTCGGCATGCCCGTCATCAACAGCATCGAGGATCTGCGCGCGCTGGCGCGCCGTCGTGTCCCACGCGCGCTGTTCGATTACGTCGATCGCGGCGCTTACGATGAACAAACCCTGCGTCGCAATCGCGCTGACCTGGACGCGCTGCAATTTCGTCAGCGCATCATGGTGGACCTCTCCGCCCTGTCGCTGGAGAGCACGCTGCTCGGCGCGAAGGTCAGCGATGCCGCTCGCCATCGCACCCATCGGCCTGGGCGGCTTCGTGCACGGCGACGGTGAGATCCACGGCGCGCGCGCGGCGGGCGCCTTCGGCGTGCCCTTCTGCCTGAGCACTCTGTCGATCTGTTCCATCGAGGATGTACGCGCCGCGGTACCGAGCCCTTCTGGTTCCAGATCTATCTGATGCGCGATCGCGGCTTCAATCAGGAGCTCATCGCACGCGCGCGCGCGGCGCAGTGCCCCGTCCTGGTCCTCACCGTGGACCTGCCGATCCAGGGACTGCGGCGCCGCGACGCCAAGAACGGCCTGACCGTGCCCCCGCGCCTGACGCTGCGCAATGCGCTCGAGATCGCACTGCGGCCGCGCTGGGCCCTCGGGCGTGCTGCTGGGCAAGCGGCGCACTTTCGGCAACCTCACCTCGCGCCTGGCCGATACCGGCGGGCTCTCGACGCTCTCGCAGTGGATTGCCACGCAGTTCGATCGCTCGGTCAGCTGGAAGGACATCGAGTGGATCCGTGCGCAATGGCCGGGACGCCTCATCGTCAAGGGCATCCTCGATGCCGAGGATGCCCTGGCGGCCTGTGCGGCCGGCGTCGACGGGATCATCGTCTCCAATCATGGCGGTCGCCAGCTCGATGGGGCGCCTTCGAGCATCGCCGTGCTGCCGGAGGTGGTCAGAGCGGTCGCCGGGCGCTGTGAGGTGCTCTTCGATGGCGGCATCCGCTCCGGACAGGACATCCTCAAGGCGCTGGCGCTCGGGGCACGCGGCTGCCTGATCGGCAAGGCCTATATGTATGCGCTCGGGGCCCAGGGCGAGCGTGGGGTCACGCGGGCACTGGGCCTGCTGCGCGATGAGCTGATGGTCAGCCTCGCGCTCACCGGTCGCACGCAGGTGACGGCGGTGGACCCAGGCATTCTGCGTCAGGCCGGCGCCGTGTAGCGGCGATTGACCAGATCGCGCATCGCCTGGCGGCTCGATTTGGCATCCTTGTCGTGCTCCCGCTCCACGCGCGCGGCCTCGTCGGCCAGCTCCTCATCATCGATGGCGTCACGAAACCAGCGCGAATAATCGCCGCGCTGCAGGTGAAACAACCAGGTGTCATCATCCACCCCCTCGCCCAGCTGCAGGAACACCGACAGGTTCTGCGCACGCAGGTTCAATGCGCCGGCAGGGCCGCGGAAGTGAAAGCTTTTGTCGAGCCCCAGGCTGCCGCGAGCGTACTTGCGGATGTGGCGCTGATGGCGCTGCGCGGGCTCATCGAGCTGCACCAGCCTCGGCGCCCCGGCGCCGGCGGGCACCGCCGCATCCCTGCCGTCCGTTGAGTCCGTGGCACCCGTGGCACGCGCTGCGCCGAGTGCGGTGCGATCCCAGTAGAGCGCCTCCCCATTCTCCAGCGCGCGTGTCGGTAGCGGGGGCACCGGCAGCTGCAGCACGCAGCAGAAGCTCTCGATCGCCTGCCGCGCCTGCGCGCCGAGCGTGATGAGGATCTGCACCGTGTCGAGCGCATGGCGCGCCAGGGCGTCGGGGCGCGAGCTGATGAGCACCATTCCGGGCAGTTGCCGCGGGGCTGCCGGCAGCGCGGGCTGCGCCACCGCCGGGAGGGTGTGATGCGCCTCATCGATAAGCAGCCAGTGCGGGCGCGCCCATTGCACCCGCAGCGACTCCACCATCGCGGCGATGCTGGCGAGGTAGCGCGGCCGCATATTGAGATCCACGCCGAGCAGGTTCAGGGCGAGGTGATTGCGCGGCTCTCGCAGCAATCCCTCCGCCTGGGGCAGGCCGGGCACGGTCTTTTCATCGCCCAGGGCCGTGACGCCCGGCACACCCTCGTAGTCCCCCTCCGGATCGATGATGCAGAGCTGAAAGCCATGCGCCATGAAGCGCTCGATGAGCAGCTTCGCCAGCCGCGACTTGCCACCGCCCGATGAGCCGGCGATGAGCACTGTGGCATCCGGTGGCAGCACCGCCTCGCGCCCGTGCGCATCGCGGCCGATCGCGGTGTCGTGCCGGCGCACCGATGCGGTGAGCGCGAGCGGTGGGTCGGTGAGAAAGCGCTCGATCAGCTCCACCACCCCGGCACCATGGGAGGCGTGCGTGACGATGTCGGCTTCGCCCTTGAGCGTATCGATGGCGTTGGCGACGGCAGCCCGATAGCCGCAGGCCTGCAGCATGGCATGATCGTTCTCGGCATCGCCGACGGCGAGTACGTTGAGCGCGGACAGCTTTAGCGTCTCAAGCGCGGCACTTAATCCGCTGGCCTTGTTCACCCCCGGCGGCAGACACATCACCGCGCCCTTGTTGAAGATGATCTGCCATTCCATACCGCATTCGCGGATGGCCGCGAGCACCTGCTCGTCCTGCGGCTTGGAGGTTGCGAGGATCGAACGCCCGATCGACAGCGGCTGCACGTGCCGGCGCTGCAGGGCCTGCACCAGCGCATCCGGTGGGGCGCTGCCGAGTAGGCGCTCCTGATGCAGTCCAGGCTGGAACAGCAGGCCACCATTCTCGGCGACGATGGCATCGAATAGCGCGTAATGCGGAAACACACGCTGCAGATCCGGCAGCTCGCGCCCGCTGACCAGCAGCAGCCGCACGCCCGCCGCCTTCAGACGCCCCAGGGCCTCGACCGTGGCTGCTGAGACACAGCCGTCCTGTGCCAGGGTACCGTCGTAGTCGAATGCAAACGCTGCCAGTTGCATGGGCCCTCCGAACGTCGCACCCTAGACCGCCGTCGCGGGCACGTCTGTCGGCCAAAGCGCCCGGCAACGGCGCGCGTGGGTACACGTAGGAAGGCTCCGGCGCGTGCGGCATGCAGGACCACACGCACGCCATCCGCACACCGACAGCCCTTCCGGGGAGTGCTGGTCAAATTGCTGCGCATGGTCGAGCTCAGCGCGCAGGACGTGTATTTGTTTCGGGAAGGCACGCTGCTGCGCGCGTACCGGCACCTGGGCGCACATCTGCAGAACGTCAACGGCGCGCCCGGCACCCACTTCGCCGTCTGGGCGCCCAATGCCGCGGACGTCAGCCTGATCGGCGACTTCAACGGCTGGCAGGCCGGGCAACATCGCGCTGCAGCCGCGCGCGGACCAGTCCGGAATCTGGGAGCTGTTCGTGCCGCAGCTCGGCGCCGGCACCCGCTACAAGTATCACATTCACTCGCGCTTCAATGATTACCGCTTCGACAAGGCCGATCCGTGCGCCTTTCGCTCCGAAGAGCCGCCGCTCACCGCCTCGATCGTCTGGCCGCTCGATTACAACTGGAACGAGCAGGACTGGGCACGCTTGCGCGCACGCGTCAATGCACTGGATGCCCCCTGGTCGATCTACGAGGTGCACTTGGGCTCCTGGCGCCGCGTGCCCGACCAGGGCAATCGCTCGCTGAGCTACCGCGAGATTGCCCAGCCGCTGGCCGACTACGTCCTGGACATGGGCTTCACGCACGTGGAGCTGCTGCCGGTGATGGAACATCCGTTCTATGGTTCCTGGGGCTACCAGGTGACCGGATACTTCGCACCCAGCGCGCGCTACGGGGAGCCGCAGGACTTCATGTACCTGATCGAGTACCTGCATCAGCGCGGCATCGGCGTCATTCTCGACTGGGTGCCCTCGCACTTTCCGAGCGACGGGCATGGCCTTGCCTACTTCGACGGCACGCACCTCTATGAGCACGCCGATCCGCGTCAGGGCTTTCATCCCGAGTGGAACAGCTCCATCTTCAACTATGGGCGCGCCGAGGTGCGCGATTTCCTCGGCAGCAGCGCGCTGTTCTGGCTGGATGTCTATCACGCCGATGCGCTGCGCGTGGATGCCGTTGCCTCGATGCTCTACCTCGATTATGGCCGTCGCGCCGGAGAATGGATTCCCAACGCCTATGGCGGCCATGAGAATCTCGATGCCGTCCAGTTCCTGAAATCGCTCAACGAAGCGATTGGCCGCGATTATCCGGAGCGCTACACGATCGCCGAGGAGTCCACCGCCTGGCCGATGGTGTCGCGTCCGACCTACCTCGGCGGGCTGGGGTTCGGCCTGAAATGGAACATGGGCTGGATGCACGACACGCTGGAGTACTTTCGCACCGATCCGCTCTACCGCAGCTACCATCACAGCACGCTGAGCTTCTCGCTGTGGTACGCCTTCAGCGAGAATTTCGTACTACCGCTCTCCCACGATGAGGTGGTGCACGGCAAGGGCGCGCTGATCGGCAAGATGCCCGGCGATGAGTGGCAGCAATTCGCCAACCTGCGGGCGCTGTACGGCTACATGTGGGGACACCCGGGCAAGAAGCTGTTGTTCATGGGCGGGGAGTTCGGCCAGAAGCGCGAATGGCAGCACGAGGAAAGCCTCGAGTGGCACGTGCTGCAATACCCTCTGCATGCGGGCGTCCAGTCCTGGGTGCGCGATCTGAACCGCTTCTATCGGGCAACCCCTGCGCTGCATGAGCTCGACTTCTCGCCCGAGGGCTTTCAATGGATCGACCACAGCGACGCGCAGTCGAGCGTCATCGCCTTTCTGCGCAAGGATCGCAGCGGCGGATGCGTGCTGGTGGTCTGCAATTTCACCCCGGTGGCGCGCATGAATTATCGGCTCGGCGTGCCGCGCGGCGGGCGCTGGCGCGAGGCGCTCAACAGCGACGCCCCGTACTATGGCGGCAGCGGCCAGGGCAACTTCGGCGCCGTGGAGGCCTCGCCCCTGCCCTCGCACGGACAATTTCATTCCCTGACGCTGACGCTGCCGCCGCTGGCGGTGCTGTTTCTGACACCCGAATGAACGTCGCTTCCGCCCCTGAGCCCGCGCAGGACGCCGCGTCCAAGGATGGCCCTATGCCGTCGGCGGAGGGGCGCGTGCGGGCCGTCATCGAGAACGTCACCCCGTGTGTGGACGCCGGCCGCTTTGCCGCCAAGCGCACGCTCGGCGATGAGGTCGTGGTGCAGGCGGATGTGTTCGCCGACGGCCATGACGCGCTGTGCGCCCTGCTGCTCTATCGCCACGAGGGCGAGGCGCAGTGGCAGCGCACGCCGATGCGCGCGCTCGGCAATGACCGCTGGCAGGGCGAGCTTTGTGCGTCGCTCGGCTCGGCCTGTGGCATTACCGCATCGAGGGCTGGGTCGATGCGCTAGAGACCTGGCGGGTCGATCTGCTCAAGAAGCAGGCGGCCGGGCAGGACCTGCACATCGATCTGCAGCGCGGCGCGCAGCTGGTGCGCGCCGCCGCGACACGCGCCACGGCAAGCCAGGCCGCGGAGGATGCGGCGATGCTGCAGCAATGGGCGCAGTCGCTGGCGGATGCGGCCCCGTTGGAGGAGCGAGTGCAGCAGGCGCAGGATGCCGAGCTGCACGCGCTCGCCCGCACGCCATCCGGCCCCCGAGGCGCTGCGCACGCTCGCCGATGCTGACGCTGCTGGTCGAGCGCGAGCGGGCGCGCTACTCCACCTGGTATGAGATGTTTCCGCGCTCGGCCGCAGCGAGCCCGCAGGCCCACGGCAGCCTGCGCGACTGCGAGCGGCTGCTGCCGTACGTGGCGCAGATGGGCTTCGATGTGCTCTATCTGCCGCCGATCCACCCGATCGGGCGCAGCGAGCGGCGCGGACCCAACAACCGGCCGGTCGCAGCGCCGGCGGACCCCGGCAGTCCGTGGGCGATCGGCGGCCCCGAAGGCGGGCACAAGAGCATTCATCCGCAGCTCGGCACGCCTGGAGGACTTTCGCCGCCTGCTGGCCCGTGCGGCGGAGCTCGGCATCGAGCTCGCCCTGGATATCGCCTTCCAGTGCAGTCCCGATCATCCCTACGTACGCGAGCATCCCGAGTGGTTCCTGAAGCGGCCGGACGGCTCGATCCAGTACGCGGAGAATCCGCCGAAGAAGTATCAGGACATCTACCCGTTCGATTTCGGCTGCAGTGCCTGGCGAGAGCTGTGGCTCGAGCTCGCGAGCATCTTCGAGTTCTGGGTCGATCAGGGCGTGCGCATCTTTCGGGTCGACAACCCGCACACCAAGCCCTTTGCCCTGTGGGAGTGGCTCATCGCGCGCGTGCGGCGGCGCTGTCCCGAGGCGATCTTCCTCGCCGAGGCGTTCACGCGCCCGAAGGTCATGTACCGCCTCGCCAAGCTCGGCTTCAGCCAGTCGTACACCTACTTCGCCTGGCGCAATGCCAGCCAGGAGCTGCGCGACTATTTCGAGGAGCTGCGCACGCCCGCCGGTGCAGCGACTTCTTCCGTCCCAACCTCTGGCCCAATACCCCCGACATCCTGACCGAGTATCTGCAGTTCGGCGGCCGGGCGGCCTTCATGGCGCGCCTGGTGCTGGCGGCGACGCTCGGCGCAAGCTACGGCATCTACGGCCCGCCGTTCGAGCTGATGGAGCATCAGGCGCGCGATCCGGGCAGCGAGGAGTATCTGGATTCCGAGAAGTATCAGGTGCGCTTCTGGGAGCGCTGCGCGGCCTGACAGCCTGCGCGACTTCATCGCGCGCATCAATCGCATCCGCCGCGACAATCCGGCGCTTGCAGAGCGATGCGCGGGCTGCGCTTTCATCGCCATCGACAACGACGGCGCTGATCGCCTACAGCAAGCGCAGCGCCCGACGGCAGCGATCGCATCCTGGTCATCGTCAACCTCGACCCGCACCACGCCCAGTCGGGCTGGGTGTCGCTCGACTGGATGCTGCTGCGCGCCGGAGCGATGGCGCGAGCAGGCCTTTCAGGCCCACGACCTGCTCTCCGGGGCCCGCTTCCTGTGGAAGGGCGAGCGCAACTACGTGGCGCTGGACCCGGCCACCGGTCCCGCCGCATATTCTGCGCATTCGCCGCCGCGTACGCAGTGAGCGCGATTTCGACTACTTACCTGTAACGGCCATCATCACCGGTAAGGGCCATCATGCTGGATGCCGTCATCAAGCCAACCGATCCACACGCCGCCGGGGCGCGCCCGCCCAAGCGGCCCTTCAGCGACGATCCGCTCTGGTACAAGGACGCAGTCATCTATGAGCTGCACGTCAAGTCCTTCTTCGACGCCAACAACGACGGCGTCGGGGACTTCCCCGGGCTGATCGAGCGGCTCGATTACATCGCCGCGCTCGGCGTCAACACGCTCTGGCTGCTGCCGTTCTATCCGAGTCCGCGCCGCGACGATGGCTACGACATCTCCGACTATCGTGGCGTGCATCCCGACTACGGCACGCTGCGCGACGTGCGCCGCTTCATCAACGAGGCGCATGCGCGCGGGCTGCGCGTCGTCATCGAGCTGGTCATCAACCACACCTCCGACCAGCACCCCTGGTTTCAGCGCGCGCGGCGCGCCAAGCCCGGCTCCGCGGCGCGCAACTTCTACGTCTGGTCCGACACCGATACCAAGTACGCCGGCTCGCGCATCATCTTCCTCGACACCGAGAAATCCAACTGGACCTGGGATCCGGTCGCCAATGCCTATTACTGGCATCGCTTCTACTCGCATCAGCCCGATCTGAACTACGACAATCCGCAGGTGCTGCGCGCGGTGCTGGCGGTGCTGCGCTACTGGGCGAAGATGGGCGTCGATGGCTTCCGGCTCGATGCGGTGCCCTACCTGGTGGAGCGCGAAGGCACCAACAACGAGAACCTGCCCGAGACGCACGCGGTGCTCAAGCGCATCCGCGCCGCGCTCGATGCCGAATATCCCGGCCGCATGCTGCTGGCCGAGGCCAACCAGTGGCCCGAGGACGTGCAGCAGTACTTCGGCAACGGCGACGAGTGCCACATGGCGTTTCACTTCCCGCTGATGCCGCGCATGTTCATGGCGCTGGCGCAGGAGGATCGCTTTCCGATCACCGACATCCTGCGCCAGACGCCGGACATTCCGGCCAACTGCCAGTGGGCGCTGTTCCTGCGCAATCACGACGAGCTCACGCTCGAGATGGTCACCGACAAGGAGCGCGACTACCTCTGGCAGCAGTACGCCGCCGACAGCCGCGCGCGGCTGAACCTCGGCATCCGCCGCCGACTGGCGCCGCTGCTGGAGCGCGACCGCCGCCGCATCGAGCTGCTCAATTCGCTGCTGCTGTCGATGCCCGGGGCGCCGGTCATCTATTACGGCGATGAGATCGGCATGGGCGACAACATCCATCTGGGCGATCGCGACGGCGTGCGCACGCCGATGCAGTGGTCGCCGGATCGCAACGGCAGCTTCTCGCGCGCCGATCCTGGCCAGTCTGGTGCTGCCGCCGATCATGGATCCGCTCTACGGCTATCAGGCGGTCAACGTCGAGGCGCAGACGCGCGATCCGTATTCGCAGCTCAACTGGATGCGCCGCATGCTCAGCATCCGCAAGCAGCAGAAGGTGTTCGGACGCGGCTCGCTGCGGCTGCTCTATCCGACCAATCGGCGCATTCTGGCGTACCTGCGCGAATACGCCGATGGCAACGACACCGGCACGATGCTGTGCGTGGCCAATCTGTCGCGCTCGGCGCAGGCGGTGGAGCTCGAGCTGAGCAGCTTCGCCGGGCGCGTGCCGGTGGAGATGCTCGGCGGCTCGGCCTTTCCGCCGATCGGCCAGCTGCCCTACCTGCTGACGCTGCCGCCGTATGGCTTTTACTGGTTCCTGCTGGCCGCCGAGGCGCAGATGCCGGCCTGGCACACGCCCGGCTCCCGAGCCGCTGCCCGACTACACGCACCTTCGTCATCCGCCACTCGCTCGATGAGCTGCTGGCAGAGCCCGGCGCGCTCGATTCTCGAGCAGGAAGTGCTGCCGGCGTATCTGCCCAAGCGCCGCTGGTTCGGCGCCAAGGACCAGAAGATGCAGCAGGTGCGCATCGCCGAGGTCATCACCGCTGCCGGCGCTGAGCCCGCCGGTGCTGCTGGTGCAGATGGAAGTGCAGCCGCCGCGTGGCAACGAGCGCTACCTGCTGCCCTTCGGCTTCGTAGCCGAGGAAGGCGTCGCCACGCCGCTGCCGCAGCAGCTGGCGCTGGCGCGCGTGCGCCGCGGCGGCCGGGTCGGCCTGCTGACCGATGCATTGACTCTCGACAGCTTCATCGCACCGCCTGGTGGAGCTGCTCGAGCGCCGCACCGCGCTCGATGTGCCGGGCGGCAAGCTGCTGCTTCCAGTCGACCTCGCGCCTTGGCGGCGCTGCATATCGCCGCGGATGCGGAGGTGCGCCGCTCCGAATCTCGAGCAGTCCAACAGCTCGGTCATCGTCGGGCAGCAGGCCATCATCAAGCTGTTTCGGCGCGTGCACGCCGGCCCGCACCCGGAAGCCGAGATGGGCGCGCTATCTGACCGAGCAGGGCTTCACACACATCCCGGCGCTGCTCGGAGAGGTCGCGCAGCTGGACGCCGACGGCACCGCCACCGTGCTCGCCGTGATGCAGTCCTTCGTCTTCAACCAGGGCAACGCCTGGGAGTGGTCACGCAACATGCTCGATCGGGCCGTCCAGACCGTGATCGCGCTGCCCGAGGGCGTGCCGCTGGATGAGCAGGTCGACGTCATCCATCAGTTCAGCAGCGCCGCGAGCATCCTCGGGCAGCGCCTGGGCGAGATGCATGCAGTGCTCGCCCGGCCCAGCGATGACGCGGCCTTCGCCCCCTACCATGCCGACCGAGGCCGACTGCGAAGCCTGGCAGCAGGCCGTGGCCCGCCAGCTGCAGGCCGCCTTCGACGGTGCCTCGCGGCCACGCTGGACGCGTCGCAGCGCGCGCTCGCCGAGCACGCTGCTGCAGCGGCGCGAAGCGCTGCTGCGACTGCTGCCCGAACTCGCCCGCGCCGGGCTCGGCTCCCTGTGCATGCGCATCCATGGCGACATGCACCTGGGACAGGTGCTGGTGGCGAGCGGCGATGTCTGCTTCATCGATTTCGAGGGCGAGCCGGCGCGGCCTCTGGCCGAGCGGCGCGCCAAGAGCAGCCCGCTGCGCGATGTGGCCGGTCTGGTGCGCTCGTTCGACTACCTCGCGGCCAGCGGCTTTGCCAGCGGCGGGGCCGGACAGAGCGAGCTCGTCAAGGCGCGCAAGCAGGCCATCATCGAACGCTTCCACCATGTCGTCGGAGAATGCCTTCCTCGCCGCCTATGCGCAGGCCAGCCGGCCGCTGCCGCACGAATGGAGCAGCCCGGAGGACTGGCGACGGCTGCTCGACCTGTTCCTGCTGGAGAAGGCCGCCTATGAGGTGTGCTACGAGGCCGCCAATCGCCCGACGTGGCTCTCCGTGCCACTGCAGGGTCTGGCGGCGCTCGCCGTGCGGCTGACCCCGGAGGGCTGAGCGCGGCGCTGTGCACTAGCGCCTTGGCGCGCTCGCGGATCAGCTGCTCGAGCTGCGGGACGATCTGGAACAGATCGCCCACGAGGCCGATATCGGCAACCTCGAAGATCGGCGCGTCGGCATCCTTGTTGATCGCCACGATGGTGCGCGCATCCTTGATGCCGGTCAGATGCTGGATCGCCCCCGAGATGCCCAGCGCGATGTACAGCTCGGGCGCAATGATCTTGCCGGTCTGTCCCACCTGTAGATCGTTGGGAACATAGCCGGCATCCACCGCAGCGCGCGAGGCGCCCACGGCGGCTCCCAGCGCGTCGGCGAGCCGATAAAGCAGCTGAAAATTATCTGCGCTCGCCAGTGCCCGGCCGCCCGATACCACGCGCGCCGCGGTCTGCAGATCCGGTCGGCCGAGCATCGGCTCGGAGCGCGATAGGAAGCGGGTATGCGTCGGCAGCGACAGCGCTTGCGTGCGCTGCTCGATGGGCGCCTGGCCATCGCTGGCGGCGGGCGCGAAGGAGGCGACGCGCACCGTGGCCACGAGCTTCATCTGCGAGGGCGCCTCAACCGTGACGATCGCGTTGCCGGCGTACACCGGGCGCTGAAAGCGCCATGGCGGACTGCACCGCCATGACGTCACTGATCTGCCCGACGCCCAGCAGCGCCGGCCACGCGTGGCATCAGATCCTTGCCGAAGGTGGTCGAGGGGCCGAGCAGATGCGAGTATTCGTCGGCCAGCGCCACGACCTGCGGCGCCCACACCGCGGCCAGTGCCTCGGCGTTCTCGGGCCGCGCCAGCGTCAGCACGCGCCGTACACCGTGCAGCTGCGCGGCCGCCTGCGCCACGGCACTCACCTCGGCGCCCAGCACCACGATATCGAGCGGCGCGCCGCCGGCTGCCGCGCCGATCGCGGCGGCGCAGCTGAGGCAGCGCGCGGTACTCTGATTGAGCCGGCCGGCGGCATGCTCGGCGACGACCAGCACGGCACTCGCAGGCGCCGCGGCGCTCACAGCACACCCGCGCTGCGCCAGCAGCTCCACGAGCTCGGCGGCGCTGCCCACCCGAACGCCGCGTGCGCGCGGCGACGGCGCCTCGTATTTGAGCACGCTGAGGCGTGCGGCGCCTTCGCTCACCCCGAGCGATGCCGGCGTCACGACGTCCAGCGGCTTCTTGCGCGCCTTCATGATCTCCGGCAGACGCACATAGCGCGGCTCATTGAGGCGCAGGTCCGTGGTGATGACCGCGGGTAGCTGCACCTCGAGTATCTCCAGACCCGCATCGACCTCACGCGTCACGCGTGCCTGTCCGGACTCGAGCTCGACTTTGGAGGCGAACGTCGCCTGCGGGCGCTCCCAGAGCGCCGCGAGCATCTGACCGGTCTGCCCGTTGTCGTCGTCGATCGCCTGTTTGCCGAGGATTACCAGCTGCGGCTGATGCGTGCGACACAACGCCAGCAGCGCCTGCGCGACCTGCAGCGGCTCGAGGAGCTTGTCGGTCTGAACGAGAATGGCGCGATCGGCCCCCATCGCCAACGCGGTGCGCAGCTGCTGCTGCACATCGGCAGGCCCGGCGCTCACGGCGATGACCTCGCCCGACTGACCACGCTCACGGATGCGCAGCGCCTCCTCGAGCGCTATCTCATCGAAGGGATTGAGACTCATCTTGACCCCGTCTGTGACCACACCCGCGCCGTCGGGACGGATGCGCACGCGCACGCTGTAGTCGATGACGCGCTTGAGGGCGACGAGGATCGGGCTCACTGCAGGGACTCAGGGGGCTTCATGCGCGCATCATGCCAGCATCAGAGCGGCCATCAAGTCGCCGACCATCATGGATTCGAGTGGCTTGCGGTCTGCGAACAGTCCGAGTATCGCTTCCGCTTGCGTGACCCCGAAGTGGCCGTGCACGGCGGCTTCGAATTTCGCGCTGCAGCAGCGGCGCTGCCTCGGCGCGCCGCAGACGATGGCCGAGCGGATAATCGATCGACCACGCGCTCGGTGGCGCTGCCGTCGCGGAAGAACACCTGCACGGCATTGCCGATGTAGCGCTTGGCCGGATCGTAGATAGTCGCGCGTGAAGTCGGGATTCTCGCGCACCTGCATCTTCGCGCGCAGCGCGTCGATGCGCGGATCGGCGGCGACGTCGTGCTCGTAGTCGCTGGCGCTGCAGGCGCCCGAAAATCAGCGGCACGGCCACCATGTACTGCAGGCAATGGTCGCGATCGGCGGGATTGGCCAGCGGCCCGGTCTTGTTGATGATGCGATCGCCGGCCTCCTGCGTCTCGATGACGATGCGCTGCACCTGATCGAGCCGGCGCGCGACCTGCGGATGCAGTCGCATGGCGGCCTCGACCGCGGTCTGGGCGTGAAACTCGGCCGGATAGGACACCTTGAAGAGCACGTTCTCCATCACGTAGCTGCCGAACGGCTGCGGCAGCGAGAACGGCTGGCCGCGAAAGAGCACATCGTAGAAACCCCAGGTCGGGGCCGTGAGCGCCGAGGGATAGCCCATCTCGCCGCGCAGCGCGAGCAGCGCATGCCACACGCCGCGCGACGGTGGCATCGCCGGCCGCCCAGCTCTTGCGCGTAGCCGGTGTTGGGGCATGCCGATAGATGCGCAGCGCCCCGCCGTCCACCAGGCATTGGACACGGCGTTGGCGATCTGCTCGACGCGTCGCGCCGCCAGTGCGCGGCACCATCGCGGTCGTGGCGACGCGCACCAGCAGCACGTGATCGAGCCCGACACGGTTGAAGGCATTTTCAGCGCCAGCACGCCCTGGATCTCGTGCGCCTTGATCATCGCCACGAGCAACGCGCGCACGTCGATCGCGGTCGCGTCCTTGCCAGCAGCGCGGCGCGCGACAGATAGTCGGCGACGGCCAGGAGCGCCGCCGAGATTGTCGGACGGGTGGCCCCACTCGGCCGCCAGCCAGGTGTCGTTGAAGTCCAGCCAGCGCACCAGCGTGCCGATGTTGAAGGCGGCGGTGACCGGATCGAGCTCGTAGCCGGTGCCGGGCACGCGCGCACCCCCGCGCAGCAGGCGCCCGGGCACCACCGGGCCGAGCAGTCGCGTGCAGGCCGGATGACGCAGCGCCAGGAAGGCGCAGCCGAGCGTGTCCATGAGGCACAGATACGCCGTTTCCGAGGCCGCCGCGCTGGGCGCCAGGTCCGGCAGCGCGTAGTCGGCGATCGCCGTGATGATCTCGTCCATCGGCGGACGCTCGGCGGCGGTGGCTCGCGCCCGCTCTGCGTCGCCGCGACCGGCCCGCCGTGGACTGCGCGCGAGTCATCCGCGCTGCTCGAGCGGCACGAAGGGGCGCGGCGCGCGGCCCGATGTAGTTGGCGCTCGGACGGATGATCTTGCCGTCGGCGCGCTGCTCGATGCACGTGCGCCGCCCAGCCGCTGGTGCGCGCGATCACGAACAGCGGCGTGAACATCGCGGTGGGCACGCCCAGGCGGTGATAGGCCACCGCCGAGATACCAGTCGAGATTCGGAAACATGCGCTTGGCTCGTCTGCATCACGGCCTCGATGCGCTCGGCCACCGTCGAACAGGCGCATCTCCCCGGCCGCCTCGGACAGCCGGCGCGCGACGCGTCGTGATGACCTCGTTGCGCGGATCGCAGGATGGTGTAGACCGGATGGCCGAATCCGATGATGACCTCGCGCGGCCTCGAGGCGCGCGGCGGATGTCCGCCTCGGCGGCCTGCGGCGAGTCGTAGCGGCTCTGGATCTCGAACGCGACCTCGTTGGCGCCGCCGTGCTTGGGCCCGCGCAGTGCGCCGATTGCCCCGGTGATGCACGAGTACAGATCCGAGCCGGTGCCGGCGATCACCCGCGCGGTGAAGGTGGAGGCATTGAACTCGTGCTCGGCGTACAGGATCAGCGAGGTGTGCATGGCGCGCACCGGACTCGGCATCTGCGGGCCGGCCGTGCAGCAGATGCAGAAAATGCGCCGCGACCGACTCGTCGGCCGTGGCCAGCTGATGCGTCGACCCTCGCGACTGTAGTGATACCAGTAGCACAGCATCGAGGGCAGCGCGCCGATCAGCCGGTCGGCGAGCTCGCGCGCCGCCTCAGCCGCATGTGCAGGCTCTTCGGGCGCAAGGCAGCCCAGCACGGACACGCCGGTGCGCAGCACGTCCATCGGATGTGTCGTCGCCGGCAGCAGCTCGAGCGTCGCTCTTCAGCGCTGCGGCAGCTCGCGCGCCGCGGCCAGCCGCTGCCGATAGCGCAGCGAGCTCTGCGGCGCTCGGCCAGCGCTCGTGGATCAGCAGATGCGCGACCTCCTCGAACTCGCAGCGCTCGGCGATCTCCAGGATGTCGTAGCCGCGGTAGTGCAGATCGTTGCCCGACAGCCCGACCGTGCACAGCGCAGTATTGCCGGCAGGCACGCCCGAGAGTGCCACGGATTTCTTGGCCATCTAGCGCTCCTTGCCGGCTGCGAACAGCCGATCCAGCGCGCGCTCGTAGCCCTCATAGTCGAGATAACGGTAGAGCTGCTCGCGCGTCTGCATGTGCTCGAGCATGCCGCGCTGCGTACCCTCGCGCCGGATGGCCTCGTAGGTGGCCAGCGCGGCGGCGTTCATGGCGCGGTAGGCGGAGCAGCAGTAGAGCACGATATCCACCCCTGCCGCGCCGAGCTCGTCGCGGGTGAACAGCGGCGTGCGGCCGAACTCGGTGATGTTGGCAAGCACCGGCACCGCGACCGCATCGCGAGAAGCGCCGATACTGGGCCAGCTCGGTGAGCGCTTCGGGGAAGATCATGTCCGCACCCGCCGCCACACAGGCCAGGGCGCGCTCGATAGCGCGCTCGAGTCCTTCGCTAGCGAGCGCATCGGTGCGCGCCATGATGACGAAGCTCGCATCGGTGCGCGCATCGACCGCCGCCTTGATACGATCGACCATCTCGTCGATGGCCACAAGCTGCTTGCCCGGACGGTGGCCACAGCGCTTGGCCTGCACCTGATCCTCCAGGTGCAGCCCCGCCGGCGCCGGCCTTGATGAAGGCGCGCACGGTGCGGGCGATGTTGAACGCACCGCCCCAGCCGGTATCCGCATCCACCAGCAGCGGCAGCGCACAGGCATCGGTGATGCGGCGGATGTCGGTCAGCACGTCGTCCATGCGTGCTGATGCCCAGATCCGGCAGTCCGAGCGAGTTGGCAGCGACTCCCGCCGCCCGACAGGTACAGCGCGCGAAAGCCGCTCGCCGCGGCCAGGCGCGCGACATAGGCGTTGATCGCGCCAACCATCTGCAGTGGGCGTTCCTCGGCCAGGCTTGCGCGCAGGTGCGCACCGGCCGAGCGCATGGCATCGGGCTGTGAGCTCATCACCAGACCCTACACCCGCCGCCGCTGCACGCGCCAGCGGAGGCGACGGACAGGCCGCTATGGCTGCGGCGAGCGCGCCTGGGCCACGCGTGAGCGCGTGGGCCGTCCAAGCGCCGCACAGATGAAGCTATCCGCCTGCAGCAGCCCCGCAAGCTGCACGCCGGTCTGGATGTTCAGTCCCTGCAGCAGGTACAGCAGGTCCTCGGTCGCAACATTGCCCGCGGCGCCTGGCGCATAGGGACAGCCGCCCAACCCTGCCACCGAGGCATCGAATACCGCGATGCCGGCCTGCAGGGCGGCATACACATTGGCCAGCGCCTGCCCATAGGTGTCATGAAAGTGGCCGGCGAGCTGCGCGCGCGGCACCCGCGCGGCACAGGCCTCGAGCATGGCGAGGGTCGCCGCGGGCGTGCCCACGCCGATGGTATCCCCGAGGGAGATCTCGTAGCAGCCCATGGCGTGCAGAGCCGCTGCCACGTGCGCCACGGCCGCCGGAGCGATAGTGCCCTCGTAGGGGCAGCCCAGGCGCAGGACACGTAGCCGCGTACCGGGACGCCCTGGCGGCGCGCCGCCTGCACGACCTGTTCGAAGCGTTGCAGGCTCTCATCGATGGAGCAATGGATGTTCTTCTGTGAGAACGTCTCGGAGGCGGCGCCGAAGACGGCGACTTCCTGTGCAGCCAGCGGCCAACGCGGCCTGTACACCCTGAAGATTGGGCGTCAGCACGCTGTAGCGTACGCCCGGGCGTGACGGCAGCGAGCGCAGCAGCGCCTCGTGATCCGCCATCTGCGGAATGCGCCGCGGTGAGACGAACGCCGTGGCCTCGATACGCCGCAGTCCTGCGTCGGCCAGCCGCCCGATGAGCTCGAGCTTGACCGCCGTGGGCACGGGCCGGTCGGTGGGCTCGTTCTGCAGACCGTCACGCGGCCCGACCTCCACGATCTGCACCTCTGCAGGCAGCGGCACGGCAGTCGCCACGGGCTTTCAGCTGGCGGGCTGCGCCGCCGCCTCGAAGTCCACGAGCACCGTGCCCTCCTGCACCTGATCGCCCACGCGGGCCCGAAAGGCGCGCACCGTGCCGTCTGCCGGGGCCGTCAGCGTGTGTTCCATCTTCATGGCCTCCATGACCAGCAGCGCGGCCCCCCGCGTTACAGGCGCACCGACCGCAGCCGTGATGGCGATGATACGACCGGGCATGGGGGCTGCGAGGCTTGCCTCAGCGGCCTGCGCGCCTGCCTGCACGGCCAGCGGGTCCTGCCAGCGCAGGCGGTACTGTGAGAGTCCGAGCGTTACCTGCAGCCAGGGCCCATCCTGCAAAAGCTGCAGGCGCTCGCTACGCTCGTCGAGCTGCAGCGCGTACTCATCATGGCCGAGCGCCGTGAGCTGCGCGCGCTGCGGCCCCGAGGGCTGCGCGATCGACACCCCCTGAGCCTCGTATTGCAGCGTCACGCCGGCAGTGGCGTCGAACTGCAGCGTGCGAAACAACGTGCCGTTGAGACGCCAGCCGTCGCAGAGGCTCCAGGGATCGCTTCGGGCAGCAGCACCCGCACTGCCGGCGCACTGCGCCGTGCCCTCGCGCTCGAGCTGAAACAACGCCGCGGCCGCGAGCACCATGGCTGGCAGTGTGGCTGGCACCATGGCTGGCAGTGTGGCTGGCAGTGTGGCTGGCGGTGTGGCTGGCGGCGCGGGGGCCGCCGGGGGGGCGATCGTCAGGGCGGCGAGATTGCGTTCGATCCAGTCGGTGTCGATCTTGCCCTGCTCGAATGCGTCGCTCGCGAGCAGCCGGCGCAGAAACATCAGGTTGTTGCCGACGCCAACGATGCGCACCTGCGCAAGCGCCGCGGCCATGCCGGCGAGCGCGGCCGGACGCGTGGACGCGTGCACGATGACTTTGGCCAGCATCGGATCGTAGTCGATGCCGATATGGTCACCGGCCACCACTCCGCTCTCCAGACGCACTGTGCAGTCTGCCTGCGCACGGGCGGGCGGCAGCTCGAAGCGCGCGCAGCCGTCCGCTGGCCGGCAGAAAGCCCGACTCGGGCTGCTCGGCGTACAGGCGCACCTCGATCGCGTGTCCGCTGGCGTGGATGTCGCCCTGTGCGAGCGGCAGCGGCTCACCCGCGGCCACCCGCAACTGCCATTCCACCAGATCCACCCCGCAGATCATCTCCGTCACGGCATGCTCGACCTGGATGCGCGTGTTCATCTCGATGAAGTAATGGTGTCCCTCGCCATCGAGCAGGAACTCCACCGTGCCTGCCCCGGTATAGCCAACGGCGCGCGCCGCCTCGCAGGCCGCGGCGCTCAGAGCGCCGCGCTGTGCCGCCGTCAGGCGCGGCGCCAGAGCCTCCTCAATGACCTTCTGATGGCGCCGCTGCGCTGAGCAATCGCGCTCGAAGAGATGCACGATCTGCCGGCACTGTCGCCGAACACCTGCACCTCGATGTGCCGGGGCGCGGGCAGATACTTCTCCAGCAGCACACGCGCGTCACCGAAACTGCCCTGCGCTTCGCGCTGACAGGCCGCAAGGCTCGCGGCAAAACTCGCCGCCTCGGCCACCACGCGCATGCCCTTGCCGCCGCCGCCGGCGACCGGCTTGATGCAGCACCGGATACCCGATCTGCTGTGCCTGCTCGAGCAGCCAGGGCAGTTCCTGCCGCTCGCCCTGATAGCCGGGCAGCACCGGCACACCGGAGCGCAGCATCAGCTCGCGCGCGGCGGCTTTGGAGCTCATCGCCTGCATCGCGCTCAGCGGCGGTCCAATGAAGATGAGCCCGGCCTCGCCGCGACGCGCTGTGCGAACTGCGGGTTTTCCGACAAAAATCCATAGCCAGGATGAATCGCCTGCGCACCGCTGTCACGCGCCGCCTGCAGAACCCGGTCGATGTTCAGATAGCTCTCGCGTGGAGCCGCTGGTCCCAGATGCCATGCCTCATCGGCCAGCAGCACATGCTGTGCATGGCTATCGGCATCGGAATAGACCGCGACGCTGGCGAGACCCAGGCGACGGCAGCTGGCGATGATGCGGCAGGCGATCTCGCCGCGGTTGGCGATGAGAACCTTGTTGAACAGACTCGCATCGGGCCCAGGCAGGCTTGCGGCGCGCGAAGAACGCCTCCATGCCCTCGCGCGCCTCGGCGCCGGCGCGAATGCTCGGCAAGGCTGCGGGCGCACTCCTCGATCTGCTCGAGTCGAGCGCGGTGGCAGCGCGCGCAGCTCGCCCAGCAGCCACTTGCTGTGCTGCTGAGCCTGCGGGGCACCGAGCCGCAGAGCCGCAAGCAGGCGCTGCAGCCCCGATTCGAGCTCCTCTGGCTCCACGACCTCGTGCACAAGTCCCAGTCGCTGCACTTCCTCGGCCTTCAGGCGCTCACCCAGCAGAAACCAGGCGCGCGCGGCACGCTCTCCGATCGCCGCGCTGACATAGGGTGCAATGCTGGAGGGGGACAGGCCCAGGCGGGTTTCGGGCGCACCGAACTGCGCGCTGGAACTGGCGATGGCCAGATCGCACGCGGCCACGAGCCCCAGGCCGCCACCGATCGCGGCACCGTGCACGCGGGCGACCGTGGGCTTGGGGCAGTTGGCCAGCGAGCGCAGCATGAAGCCGAGCTGCCGCGCGTCCTGCAGATTCTGGCTCGAGCGGCGCTGTCGCCTGCTGAGCGCATCCATTCGAGGTCTCCCCCGGCGCAGAAACTGCTACCGCGACCGGCCAGCACCAGCACGCGCACCCTCGTACGCGAGGCCACCTCATCGATGGCGTGGTGCAGCTCGCCGATGAGCTCGGCATTGAGCGCGTTGTGTCGCTCGGGGCGGTTCAACCACAGCGTGACGCAGCCCTCGGACTGCTCGAGCTCAAACATCGGTACTCACTCATGAATGCTCTGCTCCTCACATACGGAAGGTGCCGAACTGCGCCTGCCCGACCGGGGCATTGAGCGCCGCGTACAGGCCCAGACCGAGCACGCGGCGGGTCTGGGCCGGGTCGAGGATGCCATCGTCCCACAGGCGTGCGGTCGCGTAATACGGGTCGGCCTGCCGCTCGAACTGCGCGCGGATCGGCCCCTTGAACGCCTCCTGCTCCTCGGCAGAAAAGCTGCGGCCCTGCGCGCCGAGCGCCTCGCGCCTCACCGTGGCGAGCACGCCGGCGGCCTGTTCGCTGCCCATCACGCCGATGCGCGCGTTCGGCCAGCTCCACAGGAAACGCGGTGCATAGGCGCGCCCGCACATGCCGTAATTGCCGGCGCCGAAGGAGCCGCCAATCAGCAGTGTCAGCTTGGGCACGGCGCTGCAGGCGACGGCGGTCACGAGCTTCGCGCCGTCCTTGGCGATCCCGCCGTGCTCGTAACGCCTCCCGACCATGAAGCCGGCGATGTTCTGCAGGAACAGCAGCGGCACGGCACGCTCATTGGCGAGCTGGATGAAGTGCGCACCCTTGAGGGCCGACTCGGAGAACAGGATGCCGTTATTGGCCAGGATCGCGACGCGACGGCCATACGATGCGCAAAGCCGGTGACCAGCGTCGTACCGTAGCGTGGGCGGAATTCCTCGAAGCGCGAACCATCGACCAGGCGTGCGATGACCTCACGCACCTCGAAGGGCTTGCGTACATCGGTAGGCAGGATGCCGTAGAGCTCCTCGGCAGCGTAGCGCGGCTCCTCGACCGGCTCGAGCGGCTCGACCGCGCGCGCCGCGCCCGGTGCGGGCAGCTGCGCCACGATGCCGCGCAGCAGGGCAATCGCGTGCGCGTCATTCTCGGCGTAGTGGTCGCAGAGCCCGGAGATGCGCGTGTGCACGTCAGCGCCGCCGAGCTCCTCGGCGCTGACGATCTCGCCCGTCGCCGCCTGCACCAGCGGGGGGCCGCCGAGAAAGATCGTGCCGGTATCGCGCACGATGACGCTCTCATCGGCCATCGCCGGCACGTAGGCGCCTCCGGCCGTGCACGAGCCCATGACGGCGGCGAGCTGCGTGACGCCCAGGGCCGACAGTCGCGCCTGGTTGTAAAAGATGCGGCCGAAGTGCTCGCGATCAGGGAAAACCTCGTCCTGCATGGGCAGGAACGCACCGCCCGAATCCACCAGGTAGATGCACGGCAGGCGATTGTCGGCTGCCACTTCCTGTGCGCGCAGATGCTTCTTGACGGTCAGGGGATAGTAGGTCCCCCCCTTGACGGTGGCATCGTTGGCAACGATGACGCATTCGCGGCCCATGATGCGTCCGACCCCGCTGACCAGCCCGGCGCCGGGGACCTCTCCTGCGTACAGACCATGGGCCGCCAATGCATTGAGCTCGAGGAACGGCGCGCCCGCATCGAGCAGCAGATCGATGCGCTCACGCGCCAGCAGCTTGCCACGCGCGCGATGGCGCTCGCGGGCGCTCGCCGTGCCGCCCGCCGCCGCCGCAGCCGTGCGCTCGCGCAGCTCGCTGACCAGCGTGCGCATGGCACGCGCGTTGGAGAGGAACTGCGCATCTCGGCAATCGACGTCCGAGGCGAGGACGTCGCCCACTTCAGCGCACGCTGAGGTAGCCGCCGGGCACGCCGTGCTTGGACAGCACGATGTGCCAGAGCTGGATCACGCGCGCGCGAAAGCCGCCTGCGCAGGAGAGCAGGTAGTACTTCCAGATGCGGTAGAAGCGCTCGCCATAGCGCCCCGCGATCTTGGGCCAGTTGCCGTCGAATTTCTGGAACCAGGCCATGAGGGTATTGTCGTAGTTGGCGCCGAAGTTGTGCCAGTCCTCCATCATGAAGAGGCCCTCGATGGCCCTGCCGACCTGCGCGATGGAGGGCAGCACGGCATTGGGAAAGATGTATTTGTCGAGCCACGGGTCGATCTCGAAGTCCGAGTAGGTCGAGCCGATGGTGTGCAGCAGGAACAGCCCATCGTCCTTCAGCAGGCGATTGGCGACCTTGAAATAGTCGCGGTAGTTCTTATTGCCCACGTGCTCGAACATCCCCATGGAAACCACGCGATCGTAGGGACCAGTGGCATCGGCGGGCAACTGCCGATAATCCCCGAGGATGAAGCGCACGGGCAGGCCGCGGCAGCGCTCGCTTCCCCAGCTGACCTGCTCACGTGAGACGGTGACGCCGGTGCACTCAACGCCATAGCGCTCGGCCGCGAACTTCATGAATGCGCCCCAGCCGCAACCGATGTCGAAGACCGTCTGTGCGCGCGTCAGGTAGAGTTTGCGACAGATGAGGTCGTGCTTGGCATCCTGCGCGCCATCCAGGTCGCGCGCTTCACGCCAGTAGCCGCAGCTGCCGGTCAGACGCGTATCGAAGGTGGCCTCGAACAGATCGTTGCCGAGGTCATAATGCACCTTGGCCGGGATGTAGGCGCGCCGGGTGGTCTGCAGGTTGAACCAGCGCGCACGCAGCTGACCGGCGAGCAGCCGCAGATTGCGTGGCGCGCGCTTCTGCACCCCCGAGCGCAGGATGCGGTGAAAGAACTCATCGAGCTGGCCACAGTCCCAGTCGCCGTCGAGGTAGGATTCGCCCAGACCGAGTGACCCATGCGCCAGGATGCGCGCAAATACGCGCTCATTGCGGACCTGGAAATCCCAGGGATCGGGCCCATTGACGCGAATGTCGGCCGCGGCCAGCAGCCGCTCGATGGTGTCGGCAAGGCGAGGAACCCGTGCAATCATTGTTGTACTACCTCCGGACAGAGATATTTTGAGACGCTGGCACGACTTTCTGCGGCTGATGCACCAGGCAGGAGCCTGCTGGGTCGCCGACAATGCCACTAGCATGGGCGCGGCGCTGGCTTTTTACAGCGCCTTCGCGCTGGCACCGCTGCTGCTGATCCTGAGCGCCGTGGCAGGCTTCGTCTTCGGCGCCGCCCAGGCGCGCACCGCGCTGCTGCTGCAGGTCACGGAGCTGATCGGCCCCGTTGGCAGCGAGGCGGTCGGTCATCTGCTCGACCAGGTCAGCCAGGCCAGTAGCAGTGTCACGGCGACCGTCGTCGGGGTGGTACTGCTGCTCATCGGTGCCAACTCGGTGATGGTCGAGCTGCAGCAGGATCTGGACCGCATCTGGCGCGTGCCGCCCCTCAAGCACGAGCGGCCCTGGTGGGCGCTGGTGCGGGCGCGGCTGGGAGCATTCGTGCTGGTGCTGGCCTTCGGTGTGCTGCTGCTGCTCTCGCTCATTGTGGGTACGGCGCTCAACGCGCTGATCTCCCACTCTGCGGCCTTTGCCCCGCACTCGCTGCTGCTGCACAGTCTTCATGTTGTCATCACGCTGATCGTGTTCAGTCTGCTGTTCGCGATGCTGTTCAAATGGCTTCCGAACGTGCGCCTGGACTGGCGCGACGTGTGGCGCGGCGCGTTCGTGACCGCGCTGTTGTTCACCGTGGGACAGCTGGCCATAGGCTACTACTTGGGCCATAGCACGACTACTTCCGCCTACGCCGCGGCCGCCTCGCTCCTGGTACTGCTGCTTTGGCTCTACTACGCAGCGCAGATTTTTCTGTTTGGCGCCGAATTCGTCTGGGTCTATGCACAGCGCCGCCACGGCACGGTGCCTCCGCCGCTGAAGCTGTGACTGGGCGCTCAGGCCGAAAGCAGGCGCTGCGCGACGCAGGTGACGGGCACAAGCGGGACAATTACAATGCGCCGTACGTTGCTGAAGGCAGCTACCCGGTACGTAATGCCTGGCTCGCGAGCCGCTGCGCAGCTGATTTAACCATGCCCCGGAACCCATCCCCGAGGGAAGGGTTCAGCCCGGATTCATTGGTCCCAGAGTAGTTTGCCTGTGCATGAACTTGGGCACGTTTGTTGCTGTCCGTGGCCGTCCGACAGCGCTTTCAGCGCCGACCACCGTCGACCCTTGTCGGCACGATTGCGATTATGCCCGTCGGCGCCGTCTGCCGTCTGCGCCGCACGAGTGGCACCGTTTGACGCGGGGTGCCGAACCCGCGCCCGCGTCTTTTATCTCAGGAGTGGCCTGTGCACGCGCGACAATGGCTGCTGAGCGTCCTGGCTGTGGCTGCATTGTCCGCGCCGTGGGCCCGATCGGGTGCCGCGGCGCAGTCGCCCCCTGCTGGTCCCCCAGCCGCAGCCGCCCCCGCCCCCGCCCCCGCCGCGAAGCCCCCCGCGGCGAGGCCCCCCGCCGCTGCCCCAGCTCCAACACCGGCTGCGCCCACCGCCGCCCCCAACGCCCCCCCGGCCGCCCCTGCCACGGCAGGCGCTCCCGCGCCATTTGGGTTTGACGATGTGCAGCACATGGCCCAGCAGCTGTCGACGCATGCGTACGTCGATCACCAGACGCCACTGCCCGACAGCCTCACGCGGCTGAGTTATGATCAGTACCGCGATATCCGCTTCGTGCCCGATCGGGCGCTGTGGCGCAATCAGGCGCTGTTCGAGGTGCAGTTCTTTCATCGCGGCTTCACCTACCGTCGGCGCGTCAACATCAACGAAGTGGACCCCGATGGCTCGGTACAGCCGGTGCAATATGATCCCGCGGACTTCGACTTCGGCAAGACTCGCACGGCCGCACAACCTGCCCGCGGACCTTGGCTTCGCCGGCTTTCGCGTGCACTACCCCCTGCAGCGGCCCGATTACAAGGATGAGCTGATCGTGTTCCTGGGCGCCTCCTACTTCCGGGTGCTGGGACGCGACGAGAGTTACGGCGCCTCGGCGCGCGGCCTCGCGATCAATGTCGCCACCCCCTCGGGGGAGGAATTCCCCTATTTCACCGACTTCTGGCTGGTGAAACCCGCGCCGCAGCAGCGCACCCTGACGATCTATGCGCTGCTCGACAGCCCGAGCCTCACCGGCGCGTACCAGTTCGAGGTGCGTCCCGGCGACACCACCGGCGTCGAGGTGACCGCCACACTCTATCCGCGCAAAAGCGTCGACAAGCTCGGCATCGCTCCGCTGACCTCCATGTACCTCTACGGCGGCAACAGCCCCCTGGCGGTGAACGACTATCGCCCTGAGGTGCACGACAGCGACGGCCTGCTCGAGCAGACCGGCGGCGGCGAGTGGCTGTGGCGCCCGCTGGTCAACCCGCACGATGCTGCGCGTGTCGAGCTTCACCGATCAGCATCCGCGCGGCTTCGGCCTGGATCAGCGCGATCGCGCCTTCCACGATTATCAGGACGAGGAGGCGCACTACCAGCAGCGTCCGAGCTACTGGGTGGCGCCGCTCTCCGACTGGGGCAAGGGGCGCGTCGAGCTGGTGGAGATCCCATCCGGCGAGGAGATCCACGACAACATCGTGGCTTACTGGGTGCCCGATACGCCGCTCGTGCCAGGCAAGCCGTTCGATTTCTCCTACCTGCTCTCTGCCTATTTGTCCTCTCCGCTATGGCCACCGGGCGGACGCGCGGTCGCGACACGCACTGCCAGCCTCAGCAATCGCAGCAGCGATAATTCTCGCCGCGTACTGGTGGACTTCTGGGGCGGCGATCTCAACTCTCTGGAAGCCGCGCAACCGGTACAGGCGCAGGTGAGCGCCCACGGCGGTGATATCAGCAATATCACCGTGCAGCGTCTGGCGGAGGATGGCGTGTGGCGTGTGACGTTCAAGCTCACGCCCAAGGGCGCGCAGAACGTGGATCTGCGCTGCTACCTGACGCTCTATGGAGAGGCGCTCACCGAGACCTGGACGTACCTGTACACACCATGACGGAAGCGAGCACACAGGGTCATCGATCGACCGGTACCTGCGCCGCCAGGCGCTCTGGCGGCGCTCGCTGTTCTTCGGCCTGACGCTGCTGACGGCGCTCGCGGGCGGCGCGCTGATGCTCGACATCGTGCGTGCGGCTGGCCTCTCGACGCTGCAGATCTCGGGCCTGGTCATGTTCACGGCCCTGTTCACCTGGATCGCGGGCGCCTTCTGGACCGCCGTAGCCGGATTCATCGTGCGCCTGCGCGGCCGCGATCCCGCAGTGCTCGCGGCCACGCACAATGAGCATCGGCGGCCTGCAGGGCCGCACCGCGATCGTCACGCCGATCTACAACGAAGACACCGAGCGGGTATTTGCCGGCGTCGAGGCCATCTGGCGCTCGCTCATGCAGCAGCGCGATCAGGGCTGCTTCGATTTCTTCGTGCTCTCCGATACGCGCTCGCCAGACATCGCGCGCGCCGAGGAGGTGGCCTGGCGCGCGCTGGTGGCGCGGCTGCGGGCGGCGGGCGGCTCTTCTATCGTCGACGCAAGGACAACGTCGGGCGCAAGGCCGGCAATATCGCCGAGTTCGTGCGCAACTGGGGCGGCGCCTACGACTACATGATCGTGCTGGATGCCGACAGCATCATGTCCGGCCAGTCCCTGGTGTGCTGGCGCAGGTCATGGATGCGCATCCGGAGGTCGGCATCGTGCAGACGCTGCCGCTGCTGGTCGGGCGCGACACGTTTTTTGCGCGGCTGCTGCAGTTCAATACGCGGCTCAATGGACCGATGTTCGCGCGCCGGTCTGGCTTTCTGGCAGCTCGGCGAGGGCAACTATTGGGGCCACAACGCGATCATCCGCCTGAGGCCGTTCGCCGAGCACTGTGCGCTGCCGCGCCTGCCCGGCTCCCCGCCCTTCGGCGGCGAGATCCTCAGCCACGATATCGTCGAGGCAGCGTTCATGCGCCGCGCCGGCTACCAGGTCTGGCTGCTGCCGGACATCTCCGGCAGCTGGGAGGAGATCCCTTCCAACATCATCGACTATGCGGCGCGCGACCGGCGCTGGGCGCAGGGCAATCTGCAGCACCTGGGTGTCATGCCGATGCGCGGCCTGCACTGGCTCTCGCGCATGCACATGCTCACCGGCGTGCTCTCGTATGTGACCTCGCCGATGTGGCTGCTGGTGCTGGTGCTCAGCTCGATCGTGACCATCGCCGCCGCGCTGTCCACCCACCAGTATTTCCAGCCCGGCATGTATTCGCTGTTCCCGAGCTGGCCGCAGTACCGCGATGGCGAGATCGCGGCGCTGCTGTCGATGACCATCACGCTGCTGTTCGTGCCGAAGCTGCTCGGTGCCGTGCTGGCGCTGCGCGTACGAGCGCTGCGGCGCGGCTTTGGCGGCGCAGCGCGTCTGCTGGCGAGCGTGTTCATCGAGCAGCTCATGAGCATGCTGCATGGCGCCAACGATGATGCTGTTTCACTCCAGCTTCGTGCTGCGCGCCATTGCTCGGCCGCAACGTCGGCTGGGATGCGCAGTCGCGCGGCGACCGCGGCGTGGGCTGGCTCGAGGCGCTGCGCCGTCACGCATGGCACGTCTGTCTCGGCCTCGCCTGGGGAGCGTCGATCTCTAGCGCTCGCGCCCGCCTTCATCTGGTGGATGATGCCGGTGATCGTGGGAATGCTGCTGCCGGTGCCCTTCACGGTGCTGACCAGCCGCGCGAGCCTCGGACGCCGGCTGCGCGCCGCCGGGCTGCTGCTCACGCCGGAAGAGACCGCCCCGCCGCCCGAGCTTGCTGACCCTCGCGCGCCATGAGCCGCTGCTCGCAGCGCCGGATGCCGAGCCCTCGGCCGTGTCGGTGCCGCAGCGGGTGCCACTGATGATGCCCACCGCCCAGGCGAGCTATGTCTTCGGCCTCTGGCGCCAGCGGCCCGAGGATCTGCACGACGGCCTGCGTGGCGGCTCGGGCCGCGGTGGTGTGCTGCGCGGCGAGCCCGGCAGCCCCCCGAGCGGCGCACTGGTCGATCGGCTCGCAGCCCCTCAGACCATCGATCTCTCCGAGCGCGATAAAACCCAGACCCCCTGATCCGCGATCCGCGCCTCGGGTATTCTCGCGGCCTGACAGGATCTGTGGAGCACACATGGGCCGCATCTTCGAAGTCCGCAAGCATGCGATGTTCGCGCGCTGGAACCGCATGGCGAAGCAGTTCGCGCGCATCGCCAAGGACATCAATATGGCGGTCAAGGCCGGCGGGCCGGATCCGGGATCCAATCCAACTCTGCGCCGGATCATTCAGAACGCGCGCGCGGTCAACATGCCCAAGGACAAGGTCGAGGCGGCCATCAAGCGCGCCAGCGGCCGCGACGCCACCAACTACCACCAGGTGCTCTATGAGGGTTATGCCCCGCACGGAATAGCGCTGCTCATCGAGACCGCCACCGACAATCCCACGCGCACCGTGGCGCACGTGCGCAATGTCATCACCAAGAATGGCGGCAATCTGGGCACCACCGGCAGCGTCAGTTTCCAGTTTCAGAAGATGGGCGTGTTCCGCCTCGATCCGCACGGCATCGACCAGGACGAGCTCGAGCTGGACATGATCGACCATGGGCTGGAGGAGATGGGCGAGAGCAGCGGCGAGAAGGGCGAGCCGCAGCTGGTCCTGCGCTGCGCCTTCGAGAACTTCGGGCGCCTGCAGGAAGCGCTGGAGGCGCGCAAGATCAGCCCCCTGTCCGCCGAGCACGAATACATCTGCACCACGCCGCTGGAGCTACCCGAGGCGCAGGCCAACGAAGTGCTGGAGCTGATCGATCACCTCGAGCAGGAAGAGGACGTGCAGCGGGTGTTTCACTCGCTGGCCTGAGCGGCAGGCTGCGTCGCGCCGCAGATCGCAGCAACACCGGGTCCCCGCCGAGCGCGGCGGTGTTGGTCGAGACCGCCTGCTCGCTGATGAGTCGCACGAGGTCATAGCCGCTGCCTTCTCCGCCCAGTCACCACCGGCACCAGCGCGCCATCGCCGCGCGGCAAGCTCACGGCGCAGCTGCTCGAGGCGCTGCGGCTCGCCGGCCGCCTCGGCGGCATCCAGCAATAACGCGCGGCACCGATCCTCCCCATTCGGTCGCGCGCGCGCGGAAAGGACCCAGGGCGCGAGCGACGCAGGCAACCGGGCGGTGAGTTGCGCGGCGAGCACATCGTCTTCGACCCAAACACGATTGCCGGTGGCGAGCGCCGCGCTCAGCTGCTCGATGAGCGCTGGCATGCGAACGCGCGCTCGCGCTGCAGCACTCCGCGCTCGCGCAGGCGCAGCTCGTTGCGCTCCCCGGCCGCCGCCGGCAGCGACAGTCGCCGTCCCCAGGGAGTCTGCTGCGCGTAGCTGCCGCGCATGCTGCAGCAGCCGCGCACGCTCGGCAGTCCGCAAGCAGCACCGTATCCTGCTGCCAGCCAGCCGATCAGCGCCTGGAGCGCGCTCGAGCGCGGCGGCGGCGCAAAGTCCCGCAGCAGCGTGCGCTCGGTGGATGCGCCAGCATCGCGCCGAGATACAGTGGGCCGCCGGCCTTGGGGCCGGTGCCCGAGAGGCCCTCGCCGCCGAAGGGCTGCGCGCCGATCACGGCACCGATCATGTTGCGATTCACATAGACGTTACCGACGCGCGCCGCATCGCAGATCTCAGCGATCGTGCGCTTCGATGCGCGAGGCGATGCCGAGCGTCAGCCCATAGCCGGTGGCGTTGAGCTGCTCGCAGCAAGCGCAGCGAGCTGCCGGCGCTCGAAGCTCAGCACGTGCAGCACCGGCCCGAACACCTCCCCTTCGCAGCTCCTCGAGCGAATCGATGCTGCAGCAGCGTCGGGCGCCAGAAACGTGCCGCGCGTGCAGCTCTGCGGCAGCGGCGTGCGACTGAGCACGCGCGCCGGCGTGGCGCTGTCAGGTACGCATCGATACGCGTCGCGCGCCGCCTCGTCGATCAGCGGACCGACATCGGTTGCCAGGCTGCGCCGGATCCCCGACGCACAGCTCGCGCATGGCGCCCTCGAGCATCTGCGAGCACAGCGGGCGGCGATCTCACGCTGCAGGCACAGCACGCGCAGCGAGGAGCAGCGCTGGCCGGCGGAATTGAACGCCGAGCGCAGCGCATCTGCCACTACCTGCTCGGGCAACGCGGTGGAATCGACGATCATGGCATTCTGCCCGCCGGTCTCGGCGATCAGCGGCACCGGCTCGCGCCGCGCCAGCAGCGCGCGCGATGCGCGCGCGCCGTGGCCGTGGAGCCGGTGAACACCACGCCCCGCACGCGCGCATCGGCCGACGAGTGTCATGCCGACCTGCTCGCCCGCGCCGGGCAGCAGCTGCAGCGCGGCGCGCGGAACGCCCGCGGCATGCAGCAGCTGCACGGCGAGCGCGGCGGTCGCGGCCGTCTGCTCGGCGGGCTTGGCGAGCACCACATTGCCTGCCGCCAGCGCGGCGGCGAGCTGTCCGGTGAAGATCGCGAGCGGAAAATTCCACGGACTGATGCACACGACCGGACCGAGCGGCACGCGTCTCGCCATCGAAGCTGCGCGCGGATCTGCGCAGCGTAGTAGCGCAGGGCATCGATGGCCTCGCGCACCTCGGCCACGGCATCGGCGACCGTGCGGCCCGCCTCGCGCACGATCCGCGCGACCAGCGCGGCGTCCTGCGCTGGAACAGTTCGGCGGCGCGCTCGAGCAGTGTCGCGCGCGCGTGGCCGGGGCCGTCTCTGCCCAGTCGGCGGCGCACTGCTCGGCAGCCTGCAGCGCCGAGTTCGATGAGCTGCACCGTCGGCCTCGTACACCCAGCCGAGCAGCTCGCGCATGATCGGCGGGATTGCGAATGGGTCGCGCCGCGCAGTCGCCGCGCGCAGCGGCGCAGCGTCGCATCCACGCCGTCAGCGCTCGCACCTCGATGCGGCGCGGCGCGGCTCTGCGCCAGCGCGTCCGTCAGTGCGCGCCCACTGCGCGGGATCCGACAGATCACGGCCGGCGCTGTTGCGCCGCTCCGGTGCGAACAGCTCGCGCGGCTGCGCGAATGCGCGGGTGCGGGCTGCACGGCGTGCGGCCCGGCGATGCGCCGCGGATCAGCCGCGAGCGCCGCGGGGCTCGCATGCGAGGCCCGGTGCACGAAGGAGCTGCTCGCGCCATTCTCCAGCAGCCGGCGCATCAGATAGGGCAGCAAGCGGCCGCATCGCCCACCGGCGCGTAGACGCGCACCGGGCTAGCCCGCGCCGCGCAGCTGCCGCGAGCGCGCGATACAGCGCGCTCACCCATGCCGTGCAGGCGCTGAAACTCAAGCGCCCGCGCGCTGGCACGCGCATCGAAGTCGCCGGCGAGCGCCAGCACATCGGCCACCGTGCGCGCATTGTGCGTGGCGAATTGCGGCACGCAGCCAGCCGGCGGAGCACAGCAGGCGCTGCGCGCAGGCCAGATAGGCCACGTCGGTGTGAGCGCGTGCGCGTATAGACCGGAAAATCGCTGAGGCCGTCGAGCTGCGTCGAGCTTGATCTCCATGTCCCAGTACGCACCCTTGACCAGCCGCACGCGCAGCGGCAGCGCGCCGCGCGCGCGCAAGCTCGAGCAGATAATCCAGCAGCGCCGGGGCGCGCTTCTGGTAGGCCTGCACGGCGAGCCCCAGCCCCGGCCAGTCGCGCAGCGACGGCTCTGCGAGCAGCGCCTCGAGCAGATCGAGCGACAGCTCGAGCCGCTCGGCTTCCTCCGCATCGAGCGTGAGGGGCACCTGCGCTTCGGCAGGCCAGCGCTGCGAGCGCCCGCAGTCGCGGCAGCAGCTCGCGCATGACGCGCTCGCGCTGGCTGAATCACATAGCGCGGATGCAGCGCCGAGAGCTTCACCGAAACGCCGTAGCTATCGGCATCCGCTGCCGCGCTGCGATCGCCGCGCCCACCGCGCGGATCGCGGCTGCGTAGGCCGGCCGATAGCGCTCGGCATCGGCGGCGGTCAGTGCCGCCTCGCCCAGCATATCGAACGAGTAGCGCTGCGGCCGGCGCCTGCGCGCGCTGCGCACGTCGCAGCGCCGGCCTCGATGTTGGCGGCAAAGATGAATCGGCCGCCGAGCACGCCCATTGCCGCACGCAGCCCGCCGCGCACGCAGCGGCGCGCCAGCGCTGCCCAGGGCCGCGCTGCCGGCTGACGCCGCCGCGCGCGCATCGATCGCTGCGCGCGGCCAGCGCGCAGCGCCAGCGCGACAGCGGCGCCGACAGCCCGCGCGGTCGCTGCCTGCACGCGCGCGAGCTGCTCGCGGATCAGTCGATCGGCGTTACCGGCATCACGCGTGCGCAGCAGCGCCTCGGCCAGCGACAGCAGCGCGCGACCGGCAGGGCTGCCGAGCGCCAGCTGCGTCAGCAGATCCCAGCCAGCGCTGCGCGCGGTCGCCCAGCGCACTCGTGCGGCGAGCGAGCGCATGCGCGAGCTGCTGTGCGGCGCCCTGCCTGATCTCATCGATGCGTGCCTCGCCAGCAGTGCCGCCACGCAGTCGCGCTCGTCGCATGCGCCAGGCGCGACGCATGCGCCTCGCGCAGCGCCGCGCACGGTGCGTCGGCGCCTCAATAGCGGAGCGCGCGCTCATCGCGAGCGCCGCTCCGGCGCGTGCTCGACCACGGCAGCTCACGGGCGCATTATCGCATCGGCGCCGCGAGGCGCCGCAGCGAGGAGAGCATCGTGGCCGACACCGGCGCCCCCGAGGCCAGCGCTGCCGCCGGTATCGCAGTGGCAACTGACGGCCGATCAGCGCGCCGTGCTGGAAGCGGCCGATCGCTTCGCGCGCGCGGAGCTCTATCCGCTCGCGCCTCGCATGGACGAGGAGGAATGGTGGCCGGCGGAGGCATTTCGCGCGCCTGGGCGCGGAAGGCTTCCTCGGCATCACCGTGCCGCAGAGCTACGGCGGCGCGGGGCTGGATCTGACCAGCGCAGGTCTGGTGGCCGAGGCGTTCTCGCGCTGGAACCACGCCATCGGGCTCTCCTGGATCGCGCACGACAATCTGTGCGTCCACAACCTCTATCGCCATGCCAACGAGGCGCAGCGCCGCCGCCATCTGCCCGACCTGTGCAGCGGCCGGCATGTGGGTGCGCTCGCGCTGACCGAGCCCGGCGCAGGCTCCGATGCGCTCGGCTCGATGCGCACCACGGCGCGGCGCGAGGGCGATCACTACGTGCTCAACGGCACCAAGCTGTTCATCACCAATGGCCCGATCGCCGATGTGCTGCTGACCTACGCCAAGACCGATCCCTCGCTCGGCACGCATGGCGTCTCCGCCTTCATCGTCGAGGCGCCCTCTCCGCGGCGTGCGCGTCGCGCAGAAGCTCACCAAGATGGGCTTTCGCGGCAGCCAGACCGGCGAGCTGGTGTTCAATGACTGCCGCGTGCCGGTCGAGAACCTGCTCGGCGCGGAGAACGGCGGGCGTCGGTATTCTGATGACGGGGCTGGACCTGGAGCGCGCCACGATCGCCTCGATCTGCCTCGGCATCGCCGAGCGCGCGCTGCAGCTGGCGGTCGACTACGCCCGCAGTCGGCGGCAGTTCGGCCGCCCGATCGCCGAGTTCGAGATGATCCAGGCCAAGCTCGCCGACATGTACGTGGGCGTGGAGACCATGCGCACGCTCATCTACCGCGTGCTCGGCGGCCGGCCGAGAGCGTGCGGCGCACAGGGCGGCGGGCGCGGCAGCATCCACGCGCAGAGCGCCGCCTCGGTGCTGTATGCCGCCGAGAGCATGGCGCGCGTGCTCTCTGATGCGCTGCAGATCCATGGCGGCAACGGCTACATCTGGGAGTCGGAGATCAACCGCCTGTACCGCGCCATCAAGCTGCTGGAGATCGGCGCCGGCACCAGCGAGATCCGCCGGCTCATCATCGCGCGCGAATTGCTGGGCAGCACCGACGCCCTCTAGCGGGCGCCGCACGCGGCACTCACACCGCCCTGTTCCAGCGGCTCTG